>NZ_BOOH01000037.1 GCF_016863135.1 Planobispora longispora | reverse complement strand
CCCCCCCCCCCCGGGCCCGGGGCCGGGCCAACCGGCCCCGGGCGCTTTTTCCGATAGGACCACGACCATGACGACGCCCACCCGCCCGACCTCCGACCTCGCGGCGATCATGCAGATGCGCACCCGGCTGGTCGCCTTCGTCGCCGCCCGCCTCGAGTCGCCCGACGAGGCCGAGGACATCGTCCAGGAGGTGCTGGCGCGCATCAGCCGCACCGCCTCCGGTCTGCGTGAGGCCGGGCGGCTGGAGGCGTGGGTCTACCAGATCACCCGCAACGCGGTCATCGACCACCACCGCGCGGCCGCGGCGGCCGGGCGAGCGCGAGCCCGGGCGGCCTTCGACCGCAGCCTGACCGCCGAGGCGGCCGACCCCGGCGCGCTGAGCGCACTGACCGGCTGCCTGGCACCGATGCTGGCCCGGCTGTCGGAGCGCGACCGCCAGGCCATCACCCTGGTCGACTGCGACGGCGTGAGCCAGACCGAGGCCGCGCGACGGCTCGGACTGTCGGTGCCGGGGATGAAATCGCGCACTCAGCGGGCCCGGGCCCGGCTGCGCGCGCTGCTGCGGGCCTGCTGCCAGATCGCCGTCGACGCCCGAGGGGGCGTATGTGAGGTGCTGCGCCCCGAAGAGCCGCGCCCCTGCGGCGGCTGACCTGCCGGACCAACCTGCCGGCCTCGGGGCGGCGAGCCGGCTCGGCCTCACCCGCAGGCATCCGGCGCGCAGCCGGTCGGCGGGCAGCAGGCATGCAGGCACGCCTGCAGGTCACTCAAGGCCTGGTCGATCTGGGCCGCGTCGACCCGGTAGTAGACGGTCTTCCACTCCCGGCGTGAGACCAGCACCCCGCCCTCGCGCAAGATGGCCAGCTGGGTGGAGGCCGCCGACTGCGCCAGAGTCAGGCGCTCGGCGACCTGTCCGACGGTCAGCTCGGCCCCGCCGGTGAACAACATGAGGATCTGCTGGCGGGTCTCACTGGTCAGCGCCTTGAGCAATCCGCGCGCCGCCTGGCTCAACGCGATCGCCTCGTGTGCCTCATTCGCGGTCATGGCCTCACCCTACCGCATCATATTGTCATTTTCAGATTTGACGATATGATGCGGCGGCATGAGTGCTTCCGCTTTCGATGTCGTCGTCATCGGCGCCGGTCAGTCCGGTCTGGCCGCCGCCCGCGCCCTGCTCCGGACCGGGCTGCGCCCGCTGGTGCTGGAGGCTGGCGAGCTTGCCGCGGGGTCCTGGCCCGCCTACTACGACAGCCTGACCCTGTTCTCCCCGGCCCGCTACAGCGCCCTGCCCGGCGCGCGCTTCGACGGTGATCCGGACCGCTATCCGCACCGCGATGAGGTCGTCGCCTACCTGCAGCGTTACGCCGCCGGCCTGGACGCCGAGATCCGCACCGGCGCCGCCGTCACCGCGGTGCGGGCCGGCGCCGGCGCCTTCGCCGTCGAGCTGGCCGACGGCACGGTGCTGTCGGCACCGGGCGTGATCGCGGCCAGCGGCTCCTTCGGCAACCCGTACCTGCCCGTCTTGCCCGGCCAGGAGGATTTCACCGGGCAGATCCTGCACGCGGCCGCCTACCGGGAGCCCTCGTTGCACGCGGGCCAGCGCGTCGTGGTGGTCGGCGCGGGCAACTCCGCCATCCAGATCGCCCACGACCTGGCCGATCTCGCCACCGTCACCCTGGCCACCCGGACACCGATCCGCTTCATCCCCCAGCGCCCGCTGGGCCGCGATCTGCATTTCTGGTTCGCCGTCACCGGTTTTGACCACCTGCCCGCCCGCCGCGCCGGCTGCCCGCCCCGAGGGCCGGTGCTCGACGACGGCCGCTACCGGCGTGCCCTGACGCAAGGCCGTATCGACCGCAAGGCGATGTTCACCGGTTTTGCCGGCGAGCAGGTCATCTGGGCCGACGGGGCCCGTGAGCGGGTCGATGCGGTCATCTTCGCCACCGGCTACCGGCCCCACCTGCCCTACCTGCACGCCCTGGGCGCCCTGGACGAGGGCGGGCGGCCCCGCCAGCGCGGCGGGCTCTCCCTCACCCACCCCGGGCTCGGCTTTTTGGGCCTGGAGTGGCAGCGCAGCCCGGCCTCCAACACGCTGCGCGGCGTCGGCCGCGACGCCGCGCATCTGGTTCGGCACCTGGCCCGGCACCTGCACCGCCATCGGGCAGCCCGCCGCGGCGCCGGCCTGCCGGCCCGGGCCTGAGCTCCGTGGCCGCCCCCGGCCATTGCCCGCCTGGTGCCGACTAGCCGCAGCTGGTGCAAGCATCGGCCGCCCCGACCGCGGCCAGCGTGGTCTTGTCGGTGACCCCGCCGGCGGTGGTGGCGCAGCAGATCCCGTTGTCGTGGGTGAGGCTGTCGGCCGCCTGCTTGACCACGTAGACCTCCCAGGGCTCGCTTCCGGGCCCTTCGGTCCAGATCTTGTCCTGCACGGCGTAACAGCACGAGGTGGCCTCCTCATGGGTCACCGCCAGGCCCGCCGCCGTGAGCCGCTCGGCCGCCTCGATCACCTCCTGGCTGCTCTCCACCTCCACGCCCAGGTGATCCAGGGCGGTGGCCTCGCCCGGATCGCCCTGCAGCAGCACCAGCTTCAGCGGCGGCTGGGTGATGGCGAAGTTGGCGTAGTTGGCGTGCAGCTTGGCCGGGCTGGCCTGCAGCAGCGTGCTGTAGAACTGCACGGCCTGGGCCAGGTCGGGCACCCGCAGGGCCAGTTGAAGTCGGGACATGACTACCTCCTGTGTAAGTTTCGCTTCTCAGCGAGGTAGACGGAGCCCGCGCTCAAGGGATGCAGCCCCAGGGCGTACCACCGCCCACGGTTTCGGTCGCCGCGGGGCGCCCGGCACCTCGAGCGGCCGATCAGGAGGCTGGGACGACCGACAGGGTCGAGGAGGCCCTCGCCGCCGTCGGCCACGGCGCACTGCAGCGCGCCGTGGCCGCGCCCGATAGCCGTACCTCGGCGGCAGTGACCTTCGCGGTAGGGGCGCCGACGATGCGTAGATCGGCCCGGCCGAGTGCCGCACCGATCTGCTGGTCGGTGGCGACCAAGGAGGCGACGCCGGTCGCGCGCGGGTCGATCCCCTGCACGACGGTGAATGTCCTCGGCCGGGCCCGGCCGAGGACATCAGGCGGCCAGAGCGACCGCAGAAAAATCGATCTCTTTGAGTTCGGGGTTGAACGCCGCAGGCTCCTGATCGAGCTCACCGGTGGCATAGGCGCCGAACCGGCTGATGTGGGCGCGCAGGTAGGGCGAGATCGCCCCGAGCTCCTCAGCAGTGATGGGCCAGCCCTGGGCGACCAGATCGCGCACCACCTCCATCAGGTCCAGCGCGTTATGGAAGATCACCAGGTTCGCCAGCAGGGTGTTGAGCTTGATCAGCTTCTCCTGCTCGTCGGGGTCGTTGTGCGCAATCACCCCGTTGTTGCCGAAGGAGAGCCACTGGGAGAACGCGTTGTAGGACTCGACCTTGTTGGTCGCCGCACTCACCCGGGCCCGCAAGGCGGGATCGGCCAGATAGCGCAGCAAGGCGACGGTGCGCACGCTGCGGCCGACCTCGCGAAACGCCTTGTAGATGCGGTTCTTGCGGGAGTTGGAGCGCAGCCGCCGCATGAGGGTGGCCGAGCTCAGCCGGTTTTCGCTGATGGAGATGGCCACCTGCATCAGGTCCCGCCAGTGGCGTTCGATCAGCTCCCAGTCGATCACGTTGCGGCCGCGGTCGCCGAACAGCGCGTCGATGTGCGGGTAGGCCAGCCGGGAGTCGGCCCGGAAGAAGATCAGGTCCTTGAAGTTGCGGATGCGCGGCATCAGATCGAAGCCGAAGGGTCGCCAGCGCGAAGACCGGAAACGACTGGCCCTGGGTGTCGGCGTGCACGGTGGTCGGCTGGATGTCCGAATCGTTGGCCAGCAGGCCCTCGATCAGGTGCACCGCCTCCCACACCCCGCACGGGATGAACCGGGAGAAGAGCGCCACATAGGTGTCGGCAACGTAGTGGTAGGCGATGCCGCCCACGCCGCCGTAGCGGATCGAGGTCTCGGCCAGCAGGTTGTCGATGTAGGTCTCCACGTGCGTGCCGTCGGCGGCCGCCGCGGTGCCGTCCCCCCAAGCCTTGACCACGTCGAGTTCGGCAAAAGCGTTGACCACCGAGGCGATGGCGGCGTTCAGCTTGGCGAGGTCGATGTGCCGGTTGCGCACCATCGAAAGCTCCCGGGCCGAGACGCCCTCGATGTGCTTGGCCGCCTCATACGGCCCCAGGTTGATGCCGCCGGTGAAGACGGCCAGCACATACCGCTGCAACGCCTCTTTGATCTTCGGATCCGAGCCCGAGGCGGGCCCGAAATGGCGGTGCCAGCCCAGCCAGTGCGCGGTGCGCGCCACGATCTCCAGCAGGGACCGCTCAGGCATGCGCCGCTCGATCGCCTCCGCCAGCTTCCCGGCGGCCTCCACGGGCTGTTTGCCGCGGCGGCGCTTGAGAGTCGGGGCGCCGTCCTCGGCGATGACCAGATCGGTGTTGCCCTCATAGCCGGTATCCAGGCGCGCGGCCGCGGCCAGATGCGAGACGCGCAGGTGGGCGACGAACCCGGCCGCCCCACCTGCGCGCAGAAGCTCTCCCGCAACGGCTCACACTCTGACCAGGGCAGCAGGTTGGCGCTCCAGTCGGCGTACTCGCCCGCGCCGACCACCGCGATGTCGCCGGTACGCAACTCCTCGGCCAGGTAGGCAAACACCATCGCCTCGAACTGCCGGCGCGCCACCATCCCCGGACGGCGCCGGTCGGTGATGGCGCGCCGCCAGTTCCCGGACCCGAACATGATCCCCGACTCCGGATCACCGGCGCCGTCGATCGGCGGCGGCAGCGGGATGAAGTCCCGCCGCAGGCCCTCATGAGCCCGGACGTGCCCCAGCGCCACCAGCACCGAGTCATCGGCGGAGGTGGCCTTGAGCTCCAGCTTCGCCACCAGGTCGAACATCACCGATCGATCCTTGGCGAAGAACCGATGCGCCAGCACCTCGTAGTTGTCGCCATGGAAGGCCGCCACGGATTCGATATCGGCCAGCTGCGCGGAGAACCCGCCGGCCTGCTGCACCGCGGCCACCGCCCGCTCCACCCCAAGGGCGACCTCGCCTCCGTCGGGGTCCAGATGCTCCAGCACGGTGCGGTAGGTGCCGATCAGCTTCTCACCGACCGTGCGCTGGCGCTCGCGGATGTCCTCCAGCGCCGCCCGGGCTTTGCGCAGGTTGCCCGCCACCCGCTTGCACAGCATCTCCACCAGGTCATCCCGGGCCCGCATCCGGGCGGTGTGCGCCAAGCACGCCAGCAGCGCCAGAGTCTTGACCGGGTCATAGCGCGACAGGGTGTCGGCGTCCTGGGCATCGGCCTCCCCGGCGAAATCAGCGATCTTCGACGGCGCGATGCCCTCCAGCCACGCTCCGGTGTCGCCCAGGGCGTCGATCTCCTCCAGATAGGCGGCCTGCTTGCGAAAGCGCGACCAGCTCGCCCGCTGCGCCAGCTTCTTCAACCGGTTGAACAGCGTCCGCCCGTCCGGCCCCGTCGTGCTCAGCAAGGCGCGCAGGCGCTCGCGGCCGTCAGTCCCCATCCGCTCGCAGATACGGGAGAAGATCTCGGCGTTGACCCGCGCCCGGATCCGGGTGGCCGTCTCATCCAGTGTGGTGAAGCCCGGCAGCTCCAGCGAGGCCTCGATGAGCCGCTCCAGCGCCACGTTGATCAGATCCGGCGGGTTGTTCTTCGCCAGCGCCGCCTTGCCCATGGCCTCAGCGGCGATCACCCGGGCCCGGGACTGGTCATAGATCACGCCCTGACGGGCCCGGATCTGGCTGCGATGCCGTTTGGCGGTGCGCCCGGGGCCCAGGTCCGGCTGCACCTCGTCGGCCAAGCCCAGACAACGCCGCACGTGATCGACGACCACCTGCGGAATCTCCTGCCAGGAGGGGAAACGCGCCATCTTCTGAAAACACTTCAGCGCCGCGACCACGGCCAGCAGCGCCTGCGGCTCGGTAGCTCGCTGTTGTGCCCAGTCGATCTCATCGGCCGTCGGGGTGAAGAACACGTGCAGCACCCGCGCCGAGGTCAGGCGCTTGAACTGCGGGTAGGCCGTTCGCTCGATCGACGTCACGGGCGAGCCCTTCCGGCTTGATCGCCTCCAGAACCCGCACACCATAGCGACAGATGATCACAATGCGCCCTGATGTTCGCCGAACCGTAACCAAGTCGGCGCAAACGGTCACACCTCAAGCAGTGATGGGGCTGTTGACCTGCGGCTGGCCCCTTTCCGGCTTACTTGGTCCGCCCCCCAAAGGCACCACGGAGATCAAGACGACGAGTTAATTCTCGGCGACCCCTTAGAGCAGGGCTTGCCGACGGTTGGCCCTGGTCTGCCCTCCTGGGCATGACGCTGAGAAGGTAGCGGTCCATAGCTCCCCGCCAATGAGTCATTTATGTCTCATTTGAGGCATACATGTCTCTTATGGGTTATTATTGGCTCATGAGCTTTGATCGTGATCATGTGCTGCATGTTGCCGCTGATCTCTTGACGCGGAAGGCGACGGCGACCATGGAAGAGGTCGCCCGAGCCGCGGGGATCAGCAGGGCGACGCTGAATCGTCACTTCACCGGGCGCGATGCCCTTGTACGCGCCCTGGAGGAGCTGGGCATCGCCAAGTGTGAGGCGGCCTTGGAGGCGGCGCGCCTTGAGGAGGGGGCGGCCGCGGGCGCGGTGCGCCGTCTGGTGCGCGAGATTCAGCCCTGTACGGGCCTGCTCACCTTCCTCTACTCCGAAAACCAGCTCTTTGAGGGCGAAAAGCAGAATGCGGGCTGGTTCCGTATCGATGAGCGGCTCACCAGCCTGTTCCGCCGAGGCCAGGAAACCGGTGAGTTCCGCATCGACTTGAGCGCGACGTGGCTCACCGAGGCTCTCTACGGCCTGCTGGCCGCCGGCAGCTGGGCTGTCACCGAGGGCCGGGTGGCCCGCAATGACTTCACTCACATGATCGCCGAGTTGCTGCTCGGCGGCGCGATGCGAAGGGATGAGTCATGACCAGTGTTCTGCGTTCGGGGGAGCAGGACAGCACGCAGCGGCGCTCCGGCCGCTGGCTCGCCTTGGGCGTCCTGGTTCTTGCCGTGCTGCTCGTGGCGGTGGATGCCACTGTCTTGGGGCTGGCCACGCCCTACCTCAGTGAGGATCTGCAGCCGTCCGGCACTCAGCTGCTGTGGATCGGCGACGCCTACTCGTTCGTGATCGCCGGCCTGCTCATCTCCATGGGCAGCCTGGGCGACCGCATCGGCCGCAAGCGCCTGCTGCTGATCGGAGCCACCGCCTTCGGGCTGGTCTCGGTACTCAACGCCTACGCGCAGACTCCCGAGATGATGATCGCTGCCCGGGCGTTGCTCGGTGTCGCCGGCGCCACGCTGATGCCCTCCACCCTCGCGCTGATCCGCAACCTCTTCCAGGACCCCCGGGAGCGCACTCTCGCCATCGGTATCTGGAGCGCCGCCGCCTCGGCGGGTATGGCGGTCGGCCCAATCGTCGGCGGTCTGCTGCTGGAGCACTTCTGGTGGGGCTCGGTGTTCCTGATCAACCTGCCGGTGATGGCGTTGCTGGTCGTCGTCGGAATCAAGATGCTGCCGGAATCGCGCAACCCCTCCCCGGGACCGTGGGACCTGCCGAGTGTCCTGCTGTCGCTGGTCGGCATGGTCGGCGTCGTGTACGCGATCAAGGAGGCCGCCGCCGACGGGCTCACCTGGCCCACCCTGGCGGCAGGCCTGCTCGGTGGGGCCGCTCTCTACGGGTTCGTCCGGCGTCAGCACCGTCTTCCCATCCCGCTGGTGGACGTCCGGCTGTTTCGCAACGGCGGCTTCAGCGGGGCCGTCCTGGCGAACCTGCTGACCATCCTCGGGCTGTCCGGGCTGCTGTTCTTCCTCTCCCAGTACCTGCAGCTCGTCCAGGACCGGCGTCCCATCGAAGCGGGCATCGCCGAGCTGCCGGCCGCCGTCGGCGCGGTCGTGGCCGGCTTGGTCGCCGGCGCCGCGGCGCGACGCTTCTCGGTGCGCGCGGTCGTCTCCAGCGGCCTGGCCGTCATCGGCCTGGCCCTGGCCGCGCTCACCACGATCAGCCAGTCCACCGGCTACCCCCTGCTGGGCGCCACGTTGCTGATCGTCGGATTCGGCGCCGGACTGTCGTTCACGGTTACTTCGGACATCATCCTCACCGCCGTCCCCAAGGAGCAGGCCGGTGCCGCTTCGGCGGTCTCGGAGACGGCCTACGAACTGGGTACCGCTCTCGGCATCGCCCTGCTGGGGTCGGTCGTCACCAACATCTATCAGGACTTCACCGGGCCGGCCGGAACCCCGCAGGCGGCACACGAGTCGCTGGCCGGAGCCGTGGTGGCCGCCGCGCGCATGCCCGCCGATGCGGCCGCCGCGCTGCTGCGCGCGGCACGCGAGTCCTTCGTCGGCGGAGTGGCTCTGGCCGCCGGCGTCGGCGCCGCCTTGCTGCTTGTCGCCGCTGTCGCCGCGTGGTTCCTGCTTCGCGGCCAGAAGCTGAGCAGTGAGCCCGTCCAGCACTGAGGAACGAGGAAGATCGTGCAAGCAGCACCTGCTGCCGCGGGAAAGGACCACATCGGCAGCCGGGGCCTGGTGGTCGATGCCGGTATCACCGGCAGCTCTACGGCGGTTTCCCCCGTGGCTGCTCGTTTCGGCCACTCGCCGGGCAGCTGAGACCGCCGGGGCCTACCCGTGTCCCCTGCTGCGCAGAGCGCGTCCGGGTCGGGAGCGCGCGGACCATCCAGGTCCTGCGGGAGACCGGCCCGGGCGGCGTGAGTGCTGTACGTGGCCTGCGAAACGCCGCCCGGGACAGGACGGAGGGCTGACAGTCGTCACGGGCGACGCCGAGCCCCTGACTGCAGCCGGGTCCACGCCGCGCCTGACACCAGGCGGCCCGGGCACAGTTCGGGCCACCGATCGCCTGAGACCGGGCCCGGGCGCCACGAAAGGGTGCTTGCTCTCCTCCGAACGGCGAACTCATGCCTGCGAACAGTGTTAATCGACTTTCGTCTGTATCGCCGCTCCACAAGCACGAGCAGAATCTGCCTCATATGAGACGTGGCCGTCTCAGCGGCATCCGGTGACTGCCGCAGACGACCCGATCAGGGAGAGACGATGAGCTATCACCCCACCGGCACCGCGCGGTTCCAGGCCGGTGCTTCCCCCAACCGGTTGTGGCTGTGGCTGCTGGCCCGCACCGGTGATCCTTTGGCCAGGCTTCTCGAACCAGGGTTCTGCGGTGACGCCTACGGGCTGTATGAGCAGATGCGCGCTCAGGAGCCGGTCTATCGCAGCCGTACCGGGATGCTCGCCGTCTTGTCGTATGACCGCTGCAGCCGGGTTCTGCACGACCCCCGCTTCTTGGCATGGGGGTCATCTGCCCGCCCTGCTGGGAGGCGTGCACCCACGCCTGGGGAGACACCCGCCGCTGTCGGCCCGTTCGAGGCACGGACGCAGGAAAACGATCACGCGTGTACCATCGCCGCCTCACTGGTGAAGCCGGCGCTGCAGCCCTCCGTTTCCCGCGTCGAGGTCACCGCACATAACCTGCTCAGCCGGGCTGCAGATGGCGACGCGTTCGATCTGATCGACGACTTCGCCCTCCCCCTGGTCACTGCGTGCCTCAGTGAAGTACTGGGCATTCCCCATGGCGACTCAGCACGTTTTGCCGACCTGTGCGCCGTCATGGGCCGCTCGATCGGCGGGAGGCCCTCAGCAAGACAGGCCGAAGAACTGCACGACGCGAACGAGGACCTGGAGGCATTGCTGATCCGGCTTCAACGTGAGCGACGCAAGCATCCCGGCGGTGACCTGATCAGCCGGCTCACCGCTGCGCGCCGCGGCCGCACGCCAGAACACGACCCGGACAGGCTGCTCGGTCACGCCCGTCAGTGGGAACGCCGGGAGAACCCGGACGCCGGCACGACTGGCTGGCCCAGCACCGCCCCCGCCAGATTGAACCTGGAGGAGATCGTCGAAGCATGCAAGGAGCTGATCGTTTCCGGCCTCGACACCGCAGTCGATCTGATCGGCAATGCGGTGGCCGCGCTGGCGGCCTACCCTGACCAGTGGCAGATGCTCAAGGCGGCACCGCAACTGGCGGACAAAGCAGCCGAAGAGACCCTGCGGTTCGATCCTCCTCGCCAGTTCATCTTGCGTATCGCCTCCGAGCGCATCGAGCTGGCAGGACACACAGTGCCCTCCGGTAGCAGAGTTCTTGTGATGCTCGCTGCGGCCCACCGGGACCCCGACCAGTTTCCCGACCCTGCGCGCTTCGACATCACCCGTACTTCCGGCCCCAGGCATCTCGCCGTCAGCGGTGCCATGGGACTGGAGTCTTCGTTGGCCCGGCTGACAGGAGAGATCGCTCTGCGGACGCTCGCGAGCCGATTGCCGGAACTGCGCATGGCAGGGCAGGCAGTCCGCAGGCCCGGGGGAGCCGTCCGCGGCTTCATCCATCTGCCGCTCCGCGCCCGGGCCGCTCCGATGGGATGCTGATCGTTGACGATCCCAGCGCGATCTACAAGGGCACTGGTCGGCCGGCATGGCCGACCAGTACTGCAGGGCACCTCAGGTTGACGGGCTCCGCACTTCCCCCAGCTGATCGACGCGGCCGGGATACGCCGGAAGGCCAGGGAGGACGACGAGCACGGCGAGGACCTGCTCGGCCTGACCTCCTACAGGCGCGCAAGCGGACGCCCTGGCATCGGTACGTCACCATCGCCATGCTCGTGCTGGCGTTTCTAGCCGTCCCGCACGCCACGCTGCCTTCCAGCGCCGCTGAAACCGCCGACCAGGGAGGGCCGCCTGCTTCGCAGATTGCCTCGACAGCACGAGAAACAGCCAAGTCGGAATACTCGGCAGTCAACGGAGATCCAGTTCGTGGACGACTGGTTATAGAAGATCGCCGTTCTCCTGGATCTCCGCCCTCAACAGGCCTGCCTTGCGGGGAGACTCCCCGGGCCGGTGCAGGATGTCACTCACGGGCTTGTGCGGATGGCCGGTCTAGGCAGGCGCGGGGCTTATTGGTTTGCCGCGCTGGCGCCCCTCGTGTGATGCAGAACCGTCCGTACGTCAGGCTTCGGCGGACGGTATGACTGCGCCCAGGTTGGTCCGAGAGAGGACGGAGTGGCCGGCGTCCACGAAGAAGTGCTGGCCGGTCACATAGGCGGCCAGATCCGAGTTCAGGAAGAGCGCCACCTTGGCGGTCGACTCCGGCTGCATCATGGGCATCGGCAGCGCGTTGAAGAAGTAACCGGCCTGGTGCATGTGCTCGATGGTTCCACCCTCATGGCCGGCGTACCGGTCCAGCATGCCCTGCCATGAGGTCATCTCGCTGGCGATGAAGCCAGGCTTGATCGCGTTGCAGCGGATGCCGAAGGGCGCCACCTCCACCGCCACGTTCTTCATCAGGCCGATGACGCCGGCTTTTGCCGCCGTGTAGTGCGCGATGCCGGGGTCGGGGTCGTCTGAGTTGGATGAGGCGGTGATGACGATGGATCCGCTCTTGCGTTCGATCATGTGGGGCAGGACCGCCTTGACCGAGCGCCATACTCCCGTGAGGTTGACGTCGATCATGTCCTGCCAGGTCTCGTCGTCCAGCTCCCAGACTTTCCCCTCGGTGAGGATGCCCGCGTTGGCGATGAGGCAGTCGATCTTGCCGAACGCGGCGATGCCCTGGCTGACGGCGTCATCCAGCGCCTGCTGGGAGCGGACATCCGCGACGACCGACAGAGCGCGTCGGCCCAGAGTTTCGACGAGGCGAACCGTCTCCGCGAGGTCCTCCTTTCCCGCCAGGTCGTAGGGGACTGTCTTGATGGGAGCGTCGATGTCCGTGAGGATGACGTCTGCGCCCTCTTGTGCCGACGCGAGAGCGTGAGCGCGGCCCTGTCCGCGGCCTCCACCGGTGATGAACACCACCTTGCCGTCCAGCAGTCCCATGGGCTTCTCCTTTATCCGTGAACTTGGCCGAGGGCTGTGCGTGGTGCAGCCGACGCTCCGCGCACGCGGAAGTACCGACGTCATGGTGTTCAGCGAGCAGGTCGAGGAGGGCCGGCCGGTCGCCTGACCCCATCCACGTCGGCTGCCGCATGTCTACTTTCCTGCGCCGTCAGGGCGCCCTCATAGAAAATCCGCGCCACGCCATCACCGCCCGATGTCACCGATGCAAGATCAGGTGGACATTGAGCTTTTCCTCCTGGCTCTGCTGTGCGCTTGCGGGACTGCCGCCCGCAGCGGTCCGACCGTCTCGTTCTGGAGCCCTTCGGAGACCGGGCGGACCGCGGCACCTGCGGACCGGCGCGGGTGGAGCCGTCGTTGTCGGCTTACCGGGCGATCGGGGTGTCGGCATGACCGGATACGGCGGGCGCGAACATCACGTAGCGGCCTTTTCCTGCCTTCTTGGCCTGGTAGAGAGCCAGGTCGGCGTCCCGTAGCAACTCGTCGGCACTGCCCGGTGGGCCGGTGGCGATTCCGATGCTGGTGCCGACGCGCACCTCGTATGCCCGATCATCTCCCAGCATGAACGGCTCTTGTACAGCCTGGATGATTCGGGTCGCGACTGTCTCCGGCCGTCCGTCTCGTGCATCCCGTAGCAGGATCACGAACTCGTCTCCGCCGAGCCGGCCCACGGTGCTCTCATCGCGCAGCACGCCGGTCACCCGTTGGGCGACCGCGCGGAGCAGCCGATCACCGGCGGCGTGCCCAAAAGTGTCGTTGACGTTCTTGAAGCCGTCCAGATCGAGGAACATGATCGCGATGGCCGTATCCGGCTGCTGGCAGTCGTCCAGCGCCTGTCCCACCTGCTCCAGGATCAGCGCGCGGTTGGGCAGCCCGGTGAGAGCGTCGTGGGTGGCCTGGTAGCGCAGTTGCTCGGTCTTGCGGGCCACCAGGTCGAGGGCGTACCGGCGGCTGCGTGCCAGCACGTGCATGAACGCCGCCAGGAGCGCCGACAGCAACAGGCCGCTGCCCAGCGTGGCCTAGAACGCCATATCGGCATGGCGGTCTGCGTCAGCGGAACCGCTGGTGACGCGGACGCTCCATGTGCTGTCGGCGCCGATGGGAAGCTCCCGCGTCACCGCAGATTGCGGTGTGGAGCCGCCGGCGGCCAAGACGATGGGTGCCGCGCTGTTCAGGGGTGTCTTCGTACCAGGACGGGGCCGGTACAGCAGTTCCACCCGCAGGTCGTGGTGACTGCTCAGGCCGGCGGCGATGATGGCCCTGGCGTCGAAAGCACTGATCACGAACCCGCGCGGTGGAGCATGACGCTCCTCGATGGCCGCCGGCGCGGCGGCGGGGGCGGAGACGAAACGGAGCAGCGCGAACAGTCCCGTGCGCGCGTCCAAGGTCGCCATCGCTGCGTCGGTCTCGTCATCCGGTCCGTCGGGGGTCGCATGGCCCGACCCGCGCCGGAGGGCGCAGTAGTCGAAACCCGGTGGATATGCGGCATAAGGAGAGGAGGCCGGGGCGGCGCTCAGGCGGGCCAGGCAGTACGTCGAGCGGGAGCCGGCGGGGACCACGGACAGATTCCCGGCGGGAGCCCCGGCCGGAAGGCGGGGAGGATCGGTGCGGATCGCCTGCTGGAAATCGTCTGTCAATCGTCCAGTTGCGCGGCCGGCACGATCTGGATGTAGCCGTAACCGGCTCCGCCGGGGTAGCGCTCGAAGACCTCCGACTCGGTGATCCACTCGGCGAACTGCCGGTTGGTCATGTCCGGCCGGGTCACCACGGTGGCGTGCAGGGTCGCGATGAAGTCGGTGTTGACAGGTGTGACGCAACACCGTGGCCGAGATCGCCGCGACCACATCGGCCATGGTCTTGTCACGCCGTTCCTGCTCGCTGGCCTGTATCTCCGCGCGCTGCTGCGCCGCGGTGGCGAAGGAGGCGACCAGGCACAACAGCGCAAGCAGGTACGCGCCAGCCGTCGGCCACCGGCTTGAGCTCTGCCACGTGGCAGAGCTTTGAGCGCTGCGTCCGCCGGTAAGACGACCCGGGAACAAAGGTCGCAGGACAGTGCTGCCGGCCGACTTCCCGCCTCAGCGGTGAGCCGCGCTCAGCGCGCCTCCTGCGCCCGCTGGCCCGAAGTCAGGCTAGACAGGACGGGGATCAGGAGGAGAGCGGCGTCCTGGCCCGCTTGAGCGTCCTTCGGCGATCGCGGCCGCCGAGGGATCTCACTTCGCAGCTGACGCCGAGACCTGAGGACATCCCGGCGTCTGACGCCGGGGAGCCGGAGACCTGCGGTTGCCTGCGTCACACGACCGAGAGGGGCAAGTGCCCCTCGGCCAAAGCTGCCGTGGCCGCCACGATCTGCTCGAGCGAGCGCTCGTCGGCCATGTCGTCGGGGCGGGCGAGCCGATGCAGGATCAGTCCGTCGAACCCGGCGAAGAAGAAACGGGCCACCTCCTCGACCGGACGGGCCAATGTCGTGCCCGTGTATGCCGCCGCCTCCCGGAACGCGTCCTCGAAGACGATGTCGAGCTGCCGCTGATAGTCGGTGACGGTGGGGCGCAGTGACGGGGAGCGGAGGCCCATCACGAAGAGCTCGGTGATCAATCGGTGGACGTGGGGCTGCTCGACGACGGTACGCCATAGCTGCCGGGCGTACGCGCCGATGGTGGCTTGGAAGTCCGGTTCCGTCGGTATGTCAATGCCCCGGACCTGCTCGGCGATGTCCGTGGTCAGTTGCTCGATTACCGCTCGGTACAGCTCGTCTTTGGCTCCATAGACGTAGTGCACCGTCGCCTGTGCGATGCCGAGTTCGGCGGCGATCGCACGCGTGCTGGCGGCGGCTACACCGTCCCGGCTCATTACGGCGATGGCGGCGCGGATCAGCTGCGGTCGGCGCTCAGCGGCGCTCACGTGTGCCACGGTCTGATCGTATGAGACCTCAGGGCCTCGATGACAAGAAGTTGTTCAACTGACATTGTCAGGTGAACAAATCGCATCTACGGTGGGAGCACGATGACCGGTCAGCCCGTGGCTCGCTGCCCCGTGACGACCCGGAGCAACGCGTGAAGAGCATTCGATCCGATGCCCGTCCCGCTCGGTTCGCGCCGTACCGTGCGGGCTCGTGGCCTGCCACGCCGGAGGTCCTGTGGTGATGGTGGAGACCGGGGAGCGCCTGCACATGGACGGGCCGATCACCCCCGAGTGTGTCCGGGCGTGGAACAACGCCTACGTGTCGAGTCGCATGGCCGATTCGGTGTGGTTCCCGAAGCAGCTCACGTCGTTTCGCGGACGGTTCCGGCGGCGCACGCTGCAAGACCTCGTTCTGGTCGATGTCGAAGCCGATCCCTTCGGCGTCCGCTTCACGGGTGACTCGCCGGTGACCCAGTACATCGGAGTGTCGGTGAACACGCGCACGTTCAGCGAGCGAGTCGTGTTCGGTGACCACCGGGAGTACGTGGTGTCGGCACCGGTCGAGGTCTGGGACGCCACGACGTTGGTGGAGTCCGAGATCCTCGGCCCGATGTCGCAGACCGTGGTACTCGTTCCGAAGCCGGCACTGCACATGTCGAGAAGAAACTCCCTGATCCTGGACGAGGCGGTGATCGAGGGGGACCAAGCCACACTGCGTCTCCTGCGCGGGGTGCTCCTCACCATCGCGGCCGAGGCCGACCGGCTCAGCCCCACCGCCATCAGTGCAGCGCGCAACGTCGTCGTCGAACTCCTGCTCAGCGCGGTGCAGGAGTATCGCCAGCCGTCAAAAGCGGCAGTCAGCGAGAGCATGCGCCTGTCGGTGAGCCGGTGGATCGACGACCACCTCCATCTCGGTCACGTCCTGCCGGCCCGGGCCGCCGAGCAGCACGGAATCTCCGTACGCTCGCTGCATCGCCTGTTCGCCGACTCGGACGAGAGCTTCGGCTCCCTGGTGCGCCGGCGCCGGTTGGAGCGTGCCTACCGTGACCTGCTGCACACCGGCGACATGGTCCAGACCATCGCCATGCGCTGGGGCTACGCCGATGCGAGCCACTTCATCAATGACTTCAAACGGGTGTACGGCAGCACCCCGGCTTCCTACCGGAAGGTGTGGCAGAAGGTACCTGACCGCGACGCCGGGGCGTGACACGGGCAGTCGATGGAGTCACGGTGAAGCAGTTCGACGGCATTGTGGGAGCGCGCGTGGCGCGCCAAGGCATTGATGATGATGTGACCTTCAACGTGTGCGGCAGGCTGCATCCGCGCAGTTGTCTTCAGCTGGAGCGGGGAATCATGCCCGGCGGCGGGAAGGTGGGCTTAGGTCCCCACCGCAGAGCGTTTCCCGAACGCCCTCGGACAGGCCGAATGTCTGCTAGGGATGAACACCGGCACCGAATCCCCATCCTCGTCGTCGGGATCCTCAGCCGTAGAAACGACGACAGACCTCGGATGCGGCCACACTTCGATACGAACGCTGCATTCTCATAGATGGCGAACGTCGTCAGGATCAGCACGGTGCAGACCGTGGTCACGTCATTGGTGGCGGAGATTCCATCAAGCCGCGGCATCCGCACGTCCATCAACACGACGTCGGGTCGCAACTGCCGGGCCATGGTCGCCACCTACCTGATCTCCGCTCGCCGGACGTCGGTTGACCGCTCGTGGTGACTGTGAGTTCCCTTCCAGCGGATGTCGGGCAGGAGGGCTCGCAGTGAGCGGCCCTTGAACGCGCCGTACCAGACACCGCACCCGTAGGCGACGTCGTCCAGACGGCGGGCGATGGCGAAACGGAACGGGTCGAGGTGGGCCTTGGTACGGCGAAAGTCGACGACCGTATCGAAAAGGGCGGCGGCGGCCACGGCCCGGCGCATGCGACGGGACAACAGGCAGCCGATCGCGGCCAGCGGCCACCAGTGGCGCAGGAGCAGAGCCTTGAGCTGCCAGGTCGCCGCGAGGGCGCGGTCGAAGGTGAGGACGGCGCCGAGCCGGACAGGGCGCTCGGTGTTGCGGACCTTGCTCGACAGGCGCAAGGTGGCCGCGGCGAAGATGAGCGCGGCGGCTGGCAGGGACCATCGGCGTTGCAGGAGAAGAGCCGCGGCGAAGGCGGCACTCCACGGGGTGACGATGGCGGGGGCGACATCACGGCCGTGCCGCTGGGCGAGCAGGTCGGCTCCGGTGCCGTAGAAGGCCTTGCGCCTGAGCCAGTCGGGGATGGCGGTGCGGTGTTCGTGATGGACGATCGCGGCCGGTTCGTAGCGGACCCGGTGGCCTTCACCGGCCAGTCGCCAGGCGAGGTCGACGTCCTCGCCGACGCGCATGCCGGCGCTGAAGCCGGATCCGAGAGCGTCGACTCTGGCGAGCAGGCAGGCACTGGGCACCCAGGAGACGGGCGCACGGGGACGGACGATGCCCGGATGCACGCCGAGGTCGAGGGAGGAGCGGGCGTCCTCGTAGCGTCCGACCCACCGGTCCCGGCCGGGCAGGCGCAGTCCCAGCACGCGCGGGGCGACCATGGCCACGCGCGGGTCATGGAAGTGCCGCAGCAGGAGTGGCAGAGCGTCGGGCTCGAGGACCACGTCGTCATCGGCGAAGGCGACATAAGGAGTGGTGACCCGTTTCAATCCCTCGTTACGGGCGGTGGCGGGACCCACGTTCCGTTTCAGGGCGACGAGTTCGGCGCGGTGGCGGGCCACGACGTCGGCGATGGCGGCAGGAGCGAGTGATGCGTCATCCACGACGATCACGTGGTGCCGGTCACCGATGCAGGTGAGCAGTCTGTCCAGGGCGGCGGGCCGGTCGCGGACGGGAATCACGACCGTCACCTGTGCCGGGTCGAGGTCGGGCAGGTCGGCCACGATGGGATCGGCCAGACCGCCTTCGATCAACCGGTCGGCGAGCAGGGCGGAGGAGCGGTCACGGACGCGGATGGTGCGCTCGTGGAGGTAATCGCCGGCGGCCGGGGACAGGCGGATCATGCGGGTCGGAGCTCCGCCGACCAGCGTGCGTCCCTGGTCGCGGACGCGCACGTGCCGGTTCAGCCGGACGGTGAAGCCGATCGGCAGCAGGCCGGCGTCACGGATGCTGGTCATGGGAGGACTCCTCCATCGGCCGAGTGGTAGCCCTGCAGGCACAGGGCGCGGACGGCTGCGATGCCGGTCACGGGGCGGTCCTGGTCGTGCTCACGTCTGACATGGCACCGCGCGGAGGTGCATCAGGCAGCCGTTTTGATCTACGTGACCGTCGCTGATCCTGGCGGCCACGTCCTCGGCCATTCGATCGAACAGGCGCTGCCCTTCCTGCGCCGAGGCGGCGGTGGGATCCCCGAGCACTCCCGAGGGCGACACGCCGGCGATGCCCCGGGCGATGATGTCCGGCATGAGGCGGGGGAGGGGGGTGAGGTTGCCGGGCTTCGCGCATGTCAGGTCCACAAGGTGGGGGGCCAGGTGCAGCATGAGCGAGGTCTCGCTGCGTCCCGCGTGTGCGTCGGCGCCGTCGGCGGCGCACGGAACCCACGCCACATGATGACGTTCGGACCGTAGCTGTGTGACGGCGGCGACCAGGCCGCGCACGTTTCCGCCGTGCCCGTTGACGATCACGATGCGT
The DNA here is from genome assembly GCF_016863135.1 of Planobispora longispora. Classification (GTDB taxonomy): domain Bacteria; phylum Actinomycetota; class Actinomycetes; order Streptosporangiales; family Streptosporangiaceae; genus Planobispora; species Planobispora longispora. Next base: position 163,233 of record NZ_BOOH01000037.1, on the reverse strand, counting down.
CCGGCCCACAGCGACATGGACCGGACGAGCTCGATCAACAGGAACCGCAGAGCCTCCGTACCGAGCGACATGGTGCCAGGGAAGCCCTGGTGCTCGCCGCTGGCGCCGTAGGCGAGAGCGGGGGCGATCATCACCGGAGCGGCCAGGCGAGCCGCGCAGGCCTGTGCGACCGCGGCAGCGATCGTGGTGTCGGTGTGGAGCGGCAGATGCGGGCCGTGCTGCTCGGTCGATCCGAGGGGGACCAGGACGGTGGGCGATGACGGCAGCGCGGGCCAGGGCAGGTCTGCTGACACCTCAGCTGCCGATCTCCCGGGTGAAGCCGGGCGGGATCACCACGTCGGACGGCCGCAGGTCGCGGACGGATGCGTGGCCGAGGCCCAGCAGCGCCGAGTCGATCCCGTTGCGCAGGACGTCGAGCACGTTCTCCACCCCGGCCTGGCCGTTGGCGGCCAGCCCCCACAGGTAGGCCCGCCCGATCATGACCGCCCGCGCACCGAGCGCCAATGCCTTGACCACATCGCTACCACGCCGGACGCCTCCGTCCAGCAGCACCTCGACCTGTGAGCCGACCGCCTCGGCGATGGCCGGCAGCAGCCGGATGCTGGCCGGGATGCCATCCAGGTTGTTGCCCCCGTGATTGGACACCGAGATCGCGGTGGCTCCGGCATCCACGGCCCGGCGGGCGTCATCCAGGCGGCCGATGCCTTTGATCATGAACGGGCCGTCCCACCGTTCCCGCATCCATTCGACGTCTTCCCAGGTGGGGGGCGGTGTCTGCATCCATGTGCCATAGGCGCCGAAGAACGTCGGGGGCGTTTGCCCGGCCGGGACCACGTTGGGCACCGCCAGGTCGGGCAGGCGGCCGGATCTGACGAAGTCAAGGAGCCAACCTGGCCGGGCCAGCGCCTGAGGTGCCAGCTTGACCATCGCCTTGAGGTCCAGCCGGTCGGGAATCCACGGGCTGCCCCAGTCGCGGCCGTGGGAGAACGTCCAGTCCAGTGTCACGATCAGGCCTTTGACGCCGGCGGCCCGGGCACGCTCCATCTCCGCCGTCATGGACTCCTTGGTGCCCATCCAGTACATCTGGAAGAAGGTCTGGGGGTTGGCCGCGACGACCTCCTCGACCGGCTTGCTGGCGAAGTTGCTCAGCCCCATGATCGTCCCGCGGGCGGCGGCCGCGCGCGCGACCGCCACCTCGGCGTCCGGATGCACGGCCTGCACGCCGGTGGGCGAGATGAGCACCGGCAGCGACACGGGCTGGCCCATCACGGTGGTGGACAGGTCACGCTTGGCGGGCAGGTCCGCGACATGGGGCACGAAACCGAGCTCGGCGAAGGCGCCCACGTTGTCGCGATAGGTCACGCCTTTCTCCGAGCCGGCCAACAGCGCCGAATACACCGACCTGGGCAGGCGGCGCCGGGCCCTGCTCTGCGCGGCGGCCACCGTTTCGAACCAAGCAGCCATCACAAACCTCGTTCCGAAGAGACGACCAACCCGGCCAGAGGACTCTCCGCGCAGGCGCGCACCGGCGGAGCGGCGGGGCGTGGGCCGATCTGTACCGGGACACGGCGGGAGTGGTCCTGGCTGGGACGGGGCACCGTCCGCCCGGCCGCGGCCAGCGCGTCGGCCGCGTGCCCCTGCACGCATTCGGGATCGGGCCCGTCCAGCGGCAGGCCGGTGAAGAACTTCGCCGCCATGCACCCGCCCCGGCAGGAGTCGAAGAAGGCGCATCCCGTACAGGCGCCGGAGGTCTGCGGCGAACGCAGCTCCGTGAACAGCTCTGACTCGCGCCACACCTGGGCGAACCCTCCCGCCGACAGCAGATTGCCTGCGTGGAAGCGGTCGTGAATCGCGAACGGGCACGCGTACACGTCTCCGATCGGATCGATCAGGCACACCACCCGGCCCGCGCCGCACAGGTTCAGCCCGGGCAGCGACTCGCCATAGCCGGCCAGATGGAAGAACGAGTCGCCGGTCAGCACGTCCTCACCCGACCTCAGCAGCCATTCGTACAGATCACGCTGCTGTTCAGCCGTCGGGTGCAGATCGTCCCACACATCCGCGCCGCGCCCGGAGGGGCGCAACCGGGTGAGCCGGAGCGTCGCTCCGTGCTCATCCGCGATCGCCTTGAAGTCATCGAGCTGGCTTGCGTTCTCACGGGTGACGACCACCGACAGCTTCGCGTCCTCGAATCCGGCGGCGGCCAGGCTGTCCAGTGCCCGCATCGCCGTCGCGTACGAACCAGGGCCCCGCACCCGGTCGTTCACCTCGGCCGTGGCGCCATCCAGGGACACCTGCACGTCGACATAGTCGGTGGCCGCCAGGTGTCGGGCCCGCTCGGGCGTGAGGCGCACTCCGTTGGTCGAGAACTTCACCCCGACCCGGCGGCTCACCGCGTAGTCCAGCAGGTGCCAGAAGTCCGGCCGGATCGTCGGTTCCCCGCCGCCGATGTTGACGTAGAAAACCTGCATGGCCTGCAGCTCGTCGATCACCGCCTCGCACTGTCGTGTGCTCAGCTCGCGGGGGTCTCGCCGTCCCGACGAGGAAAGACAGTGCACGCACGACAGATTGCAGGCGTAGGTGAGTTCCCAGGTCAGGCAGATCGGGGCGGCAAGGCCGTATTCGAACCGCTTGACGAGCCCTCCGCTGGCCGTACCGGTCCTGCCTGCTGCCGGCTGCGCGTCCGGGCTCGTGTTCGACTGTGTGCGTGGGGTGCCGGACGTACGGCGTCTGATCATGTCGGCGGCGGCCAGGCCGCGCAGCGCAGAGGAATAAGCGGGCCACTGCTCCGGGGATACCCCCGCCAGGACCAGTGCGGCACGAGCGTCGGGCTGATCGGCGAGTGCAGTGACGACGGATACCAGCTCCGGGCGTTTGATGAAGGACAAACGCCGGTTGCCGAAGTGGTAAGCCAGTGCTCCGAACGGCTCCGGCCGCAATGCCACGCTGGGAGACAGCTCCCAGGCGTCATTCAACAAATTTGTCATCGCGTAGTCCGATCCTGGCTAGTAAACGCCGCACATGCCATCGATCGACACATCTTCGAGCAGCATGTCCTCTGTGAGCACTTCAGACTCCTGAGTGGTCTGCTCGGGGTGGTCGTTTGCGCTGATCGAGTCGTTCATGACTCCTCCTCGGTGAATGACGTTGCGGCGCCGTGGCATTTCGGCATTGCCGGATGGTCGTTTCAGGTGATGGGGCAGGGTGGGGGCGAGAGGGCTGTCTCCGGGAGCGACTATCGGCGGGGCCTCCTGAGGAGGGTCACGACAGAGCGTCAGGAATCGACCCTGCCAGCTCGGCCGCCCGAGGCATTGAGCCCGAGCGCCACCCGCTTGGAACGAGCTGCCAGCCTGGGGGTGATCCGGTTTGACGGACATCCGAGATCAGGGGCTCGTCCCCCAAAGGATGTCCATGATGGAGCACATGGCAGGGGAGGGAAGAAACCGCGTCCTCGCCGCTCGGTTACCCGTGAGTTCAAGAACGTGCAGTGCCCGCACAGCAGCCTGGGCTGCCGTAGCCCGGCCGGCTATGGGACCGCCTGCGCGATCTGACCACCACGACGGTGGTGTCCGTCGAAGCGGAACAAGCTCAGCCCCGTTGAGATATGGCGTGAATGCACTGATCACCAGACAGTGCGGACACGCGTGATGGTGTGCTCGCCTTTCATCCGGCGAGGAGTCCGCCATCGACGGGGAACACCCCGCCGGTGGAATAGGCGGAAAGATCGGAGACGAGGAACACCACGAGCTTCGACACCTCTTCCGGCTCGGCGACGCGGCTGATCGGCTGGGACCACAGCCATGTGTCGAAGTCGAAGTACTCGTTCGTGGCGAAGTGCTCCATTTCGTGCTTCAGCATCTCTGTGTTCACCGCTGACGGGGCGATGGCGTTGACCCGGATGTTCTCCTTCGCGTAGGTGATGGCCATCGATCGTGTCAGCGCCACAACAGCGGCCTTGCTCGCCTGGTAGGCGGCATACCCCCACGTTCCCTTGACCGCCTGCACCGAGGCGGTGTTGACGATCACACCACCGCCCGTCGCCTTCATCGCGGGAATCGCTGAGCGGCAACCTCGCAGGACGCCCCCCGCATTGGTCTCCATGACCAATTCCCACTCGGTGTCGGAGCACTCCTCCACCGCCGACACCTCGCAGACGCCGGCGTTGTTGACCAGGATGTCGAGCGAACCCTTGGTTTTGACGAGCTCCGCGACGACCTCATTCCACTGTGCGCTGTCCCGCACGTCCAATCGCGCGTAACCGGCCTGGTGGCCCTGGTCCCGCAGCTCTTGCGCAACCGTCTTTCCCAGGTCGTCCAGGATGTCGGTGAGGAGCACGTATGCTCCCTCTCGCGCGAGGTGTTTCGCGTGGGAGGCGCCCTGTCCACGAGCGGCTCCTGTGACGATGGCGACCTTACCTTCGAGCAGCCTGTCCTTTGAGGGCACTTCGGACTCCTGGGTGGTCTGCTCGGGGCGGTCGTTTGCGATGATCGAGTCGTTCATGGCTCCTCCTCGGTGAATGGCGTTGCGGCGCCGTGGCATTTCGGCCTTGCCGGGTGGTCGTTTCAGGTGATGGGGCAGCGGGTGTCGAGAGGGCTGTCTCCGGGAGCGACTATCGGCGGGGCCTCCTGAGGAGGGTCACGACAGAGCGTCAGGAATCGACCCTGCCAGTTCGGCCGCCCGAGGCATTGAGCCCGAGCGCCACCCGCTTGGAACGAACTGCCGGCCCCGTTATGGCGATCTTGCCTTCGAGTAGCATGCACTGACCTTCTGGATCGGCCCGGTTGAGAACCGAATACGGTGATTTACGTGATGCGGAAGACGACGACTTTGCGCACCGTCTCCAGCGTCGTCCAACGACAGGTGTCTCCAGGCGCCAGCACACCGACGTCTCCGGGTCCGAATTCGAGCACCCGTCCGTCCGGGAAATCCACCCGCGACCGGCCGCTGAGGATGACGAACGACTCGTTGCCTTGGGTCTCGTCGAGGACTCCGGGTGTCATCTCCCACACCGCGCCGACCTCGCTTTTGTCCTCTCGCACCCAGAGCACAGCAACCGTGATCTGGGTTCCAGGCGTCAATCGCCCAGGGGCGACCGGATAGGTGCCCATAGGTACCTCGGTCGGCTTGAAACGTGCACTCACCATGGCGGCATTCCGATCCTGAGAAGCGCGAAGACTGGCTGGACGACTTGGTGTATGTCTGCCCACTATGGAGCCGCCCCGGATCGGCGGATTGATCTGAAACGCCACTCGATAGGTGGAGGGTGTCGCCGTGGCTGCGCATCGCCGCACGCTGTCCCCGGGTGATGCAGATCACCACGCCGTCACCCGCCTGCAGGCCTTACCTGTGCCGACCTGACCAGCGAAAGTCCCTGTCCACGACCAGCACAATGAATCCAACGGGTCAGTGGAACCCTGTCCGCCCGGCGCGACAGCAAGGCGGACGCGCTGGCCAGGTCGCGAAAACACGCCGTAGCGAACGGCTCAGCCGACCACAGAAAGATCATGAGAGGTCGAGGCGAGACGGGCGGCCACCTCGGTTGCCGCTCGCTGGCCCGACAGGATCGCGCCGTTCATGGTGCCGGACGTCTCATCGGCTGTCTCGGTGCCGGCCCAGTGCACGAGTCCGACCGGCTCACGCAGGAACGGTCCGAATGTGGTCCATGCCTTCGTCCCGACTGCCGGATTCGGCCCGCCGGGCGCGAACACGTCGTTGCCCCAGGAGAAGTCGGTGTAGTCGATGGTGTGGCGCGCGGGTTCACCGTACAGGTGGACGAGGTGCCTCACGACGCGGCGGCGGCGCTCGTCCTTGTCGTAGGCGTCGAACCCGCGTCCGTCGCAGAAGACCATGAGGATGCCGGGGCCGTCGGCGGCGGGGCTGACGTCGAAGGTGAGGAAGACGGTCTCGTCGTCGGACACTCCTTCTCCCGACAGGCCCTCGTCCCGCCAGAAGGGGCGGTCGTAGGCGACGAAGGCCTTGCTGAGCGCTCCCAGCCGCCAGCTGCGGGAGAGCCCGTAGTGGCGCTCCGGGAGGGCGGGTGTGAACTCGATGGTCGAGCGGTGTGCCGGCGACGCCGTCACGATGACGTACCGGGCTTCGATCGTGTGCTTGCCGGTCTCGACCGTGACGCGTTCACCGACTGTGGTGATGCGCTCTACCGGGGAGTCGACGAGCACACGGGACCCCAGCGTGTCGGCGAGCTTGCTGACCAGCGTGTAAGTCGTTCCCAGCACTCGGTCCTGCTGGTCGCCGCCCTCGACGGCGAGCATGTGCTCGATGCCGCCCAGGTTCTTGATGTAGCGCATCACGTTGAACAGTGACACCTCGCCGACGGGTGCACCCCAGTGCACCAGGCTGAAGACGTTCAAGAACTTCCGGGTGTCCTTCAGGGCGTGCTCCGCGGTCAGCCACTCGCCGAGCGACATCGAATCATGCCGCGCGGCATGGGGGTGCTCCCAAGGTGATGAGACGGGAAGACCGTCGGCCATCTTCTGCAGCCCGCTCATGATGCGCCAGAGGTCGAGCATCACCCAGGGCGCCAGGGCGGTGATGCCGTCGGTCTTTCGCCTGCCCCCGAAGGAGATGACCCCTTTGCCCGGGCGGAACTGGGGCACGAACTCGCAGCCGAGCCGGCTCGCGAGATCGCGTACCGCTGTGTGACCCGGCGCCACCCAGGTCGCTCCAGCATCGACGGAGACACCCGCGATCTCGGCCTTGCGGATGCGTCCACCGACGCGATCGCGGCCCTCGACGACGACGACGTCATACCCCGCCCGGGTGAGCTGATCCGCTGCCGTGAGCCCTGCGAGCCCGGCACCGACGACGACGACGTCGGCGGATCGGGTGCTGGCACTGTTCATGATCACTCCGTTCGTGTGTGGCCTGCCGGCCTCTGCCTCATCTGCCAATAACTGTACTGACGCGTCAGTACAGTTCCAAATCGATGAGGTCATTCATCGGTACGGATGATGCGGACAACCCATGATGAAGAGCGGCCCGGTCACCAGCCCCTCCACAGCGCAGACATGTCGCCCAGCCGACGGTGGGCGCCGTCGCCGTGTTGAGCGTGAGCCTGCTCACGCTCACGATGGGCATGCCGGTCCTGGACAACGCGCTGCCGGACGTGGCGGTCGAGCCGCACTCGGCATCGGACCAGCGGCTGCGGATCGTGGACGTGCGCTCCCTCGTCCTGGCCGGATCGCCCGTGTCCTTGGCCGCGATGCCGACCGCTGGGGTGCGAAGGGATGATGCTGGTTGCACCGTCTTGGTGCGGCGTCATCGACGGTGGTGTTCACCGAGACCGCCGAGGCCGTCGACTGCACGGCGCGGACGGCCTGGCACGGCGCCCGAACACCGGCTCTTGTGCGCCGGCATCGCCCGGTCAAGGCCCGCCGCGCACGGGATCGTCGCTCGACGAGCGGACAGGCCGGTCCTCGGATACCGGGCGACGCCGAACTGAGATCGTCGGTGCGCCCGAGGCGGTGCTAAGAGCCGGCAGTGGTGAGGTTCTCCAGCTCGATGCGCAGGGCGACGAGCTCGGCACGGTCGGGCTTGAGCCCCCATCCGGTCATCAGACCGGCGCCGTCGACGGCGTTGAGGATGACGGTGCGTGCTCCCACGGAGAGTCCGTCTTCGGCCATCTCCGCCTTCCAGCGGGCCCCGTCCTCGGCGACGATCTCGGGGACCCCAGGGGTGGCGGCGAGGGCGGCCAGGAGGAACAGCCGCTCGCCGACAGCGCCGATCCCGTCGCCCTCCAGTGACGCGCGGATGAAGGCGCGCGCCAGGCGGCCAGGCGCCCGGCCGTCCTCGATGCGATCCTGCACCGCCTGGTGGAACCGGGCAAGCACGTCGCGGACCAGCGCGATCCACAGCGCGTTCTTCGAGCTGTAGTGGTAGATCACGGCCCCGCGAGTCAGGCCGGCCGCGACCGCCACGTCCTCAAGGGTCGCCTTGGCCCCCTGCGACACGACGACGCCCCTCGCGGCGTCCAGGATCAACCGCTTGGTGTCCTGGGGCCCTCGTCCTGCTGTGCGTCCCATCAGTCTCTCTCACGTGCCGTAGCGATATCTCTCGGCGATCAGTGTGCCCGACCACCAGGCGACCTCATGACAGTCGGTGACCCGCAGGCGGGGGCTCATGCCCGGTGAACGGCCCGCCTGCGGCTGTTGAACCTCGTCAGTGCCGCCGGGATGGTGGCCAACAGGTCGCCGGCCCCTCCGGCGAGGGTGGCCACCCGGCTGCGTCCCTGCACCCCGGTGCTGAACTCCACGGCCCGCGCCGTGATGCTCTGCGCCGTCTTGGCGAAGGGGCGGACCTCGGCCTCGAGCCGCGCGAAGGCGGCCGTGACGTCATCGGTGTCCCGCAGGGACTCGGCCAGCGTCTTGGCGCCCTGCAACGACGCGTGCGCCCCCATCCCGGACACCGGGTCGATGCAGTGCGCGGAGTCGCCCAGGAGCACGACCCGGCGGGTGTACCAGCGTGGCAGCCGCACCTGCGAGAACCGGGTCAGCTTGGTGTCTCGAGACTTCCGTGCCGCCACCGCGACTGCGCGCATGTCCGGGCCCAGGCGCTCGACCATGTCACAGACCCGCTCGACCAGCATCGGCTCGTCCGGCGTGGTCGCGCTCGGCACGGGAACAACCGCCATGACCGACGTCTGGTCGGTGTCCAGGAACGGGTAGATCAGCGACAGCATCCCTTCACGGGACGCGATCACCGCACGCCCGTCGGGCAGGGGCGCATCGGCGTTGATCCACACGTGGGACAGGCCATTGAGGTACACGCTGTGCGCTTGGGAGGCCAACGTCAGCCGGCGCACCGTCGAGTGCAGCCCGTCCGCCCCGACCACCATGTCGAATGACTCGGTCGAACCGTCGCTGAACCGGGCCAGGACGTCGTGGCTACGGTGCTCCAGCGCCTCGAGCCCGACGCCCAGCCGCGTCTGTACCGTGGCGGGCAGGTGCGCAAACAGTCTCGACAGCAGAACCGAACGGCGAGCAAGGCGCCACTCGCCGTCACCGTCGATCGTGAGCTCGCGGACCCTGCGGGTGCCCCACCGCACCGACATCGCCGGCGCCGCGAAGGTCACCTGGTCGATGATCTCCTGGCCGCCCATGAGTCGCAGGACCCGCACCGCTTGAGCGTCCAGCTGCAGGAGGTAGCTGCTCGGGTACGGCTCGGCCTCCTTGTCTACGAGCACGACCTCCCACCCCTCGTGTTCCAACCACCACGCCGCGGCGCACCCGGCCATCCCGCAGCCCACCACCAGAGCCCGTCGGTGAACGGGCCCCACCGTCTCGAATGCCATACACACTCCAAACTAGTCTGACTCGTCAGTATAGTTATGAAGGGGAGGCTGTCCAGGTGGTGGTGTGTTCTTACACTCCCGCAACCGAACGGCCAGTGACGTTAAGGAGCCTGGCGAGGGCGGCCGAGATACTTCGGGAAGCGGCCACAGCGATCTTGATTGGCGGTGGCCTGGAGCTTCAGGCGGCGGTCCGGCCGCTCAGGGCTGATCCTCTCGGAGCGCCGAGTCGGCACGCGGAAACCGTTGGCGCCGAGAATGACCATGGCATGACCCCAAGATCGGATAATCGTTCGCCGACGAGGTGGCGGGTACGGCACAGTGCTTCATGACGGATAAGGGCCTGGATGCCGACATCAGCAGCATCGCCGAGCAGACCAACCTGCTGGCGCTGAACGCCACCATCGAGGCGGCGCGCGCCGGGGAGGCGGGCAAGGGATTTGCGGTCGTGGCGACCGAGGTCAAGGACCTGGCTCAGGAGACCGCCAAGGCCACCGAGGAGATCAGCCGCAAGATCGCCGCGATCCAGGCCAGCAGCGGCGAGGCGGCACAGGCGCTGTCGGAGATCACCGGGATCGTCGAGCAGATCAACGAGCACCAGATGACGGTGGCCTCGGCCGTTGAGGAGCAGACCGCGACTCCGCAGGAGATCACCCGCAGCGTCGACCAGGCGGCCACCGGCATGGACCACATCGCGCGCAGCGTCACCGACGTCTCGCACGCGGCGGGGGAGTCCAACGCCGGTGCAGTGCAGGCGGCCGGGGCAGCGCAGCAGCTGGCCGACCTGGCCCGTGGCCTGGACCGGTCGATCGCGCACTTCCGCGTCTGAATCAGCCCGGCGGGTGGGGTGGCCTCTCCATCAGGTGCTCGAAGACGCCAACCGTGGCCCAGAAGCGAAACCGATCGTAGACGGTGGACCACGGGTCCGTACTCGGCAGGCAGATCTCGCCACGGACTGCCGGTGTGAAACCGCCGCATCACCGCGTTGAACTGCTGCTGCAGGTCCGGGACCGAGTTCCGCTCACCCAGGGGCAGATGCGGTTCGATCAAGGATCATTCCTCATTGGTGAGGTCGCCACACGCCATGGCCTACCAGGAGCGGAGGCCAGAGCGCAGACGAATTCCTCTGATCTCGACTCCGTACAGGCCCTAAGAGCCCACCGCCAAGTGGGACAGCCGGGGAACCACCTCTGATCCGAGGAGTTCGAGGCTACGCCGGTATCTCTCCGGCTCCTGGCCGCGGCCCGGGGCACCCATGAGGAGCGTGCCGAAGCCGCCTACCTCGGCATGGAGTTTCTCGATCTTCTTGACGACCGTCTCCGGCGAGCCGACGAGGAAGAAGTTGTCCACGAGCCATTCCAGGGAGAGGTCCTGCTCGGGCACGGCTGTTCCCGCCAGAAGCGAGCCCAGTCCGAGGTCTTTGAACAATGGGAGGTTGACCTCGGACCAGACCTCACCCAGAGGGCCACTCAGAGCCTGCTGTCGGGCCTCTTCATCGGTGTCGGCGAGCCAGAGGTCCCTCGTGACGCGCCAGTTCGATCGGTCTGGGACGTGCCCGGCGCTCTTGGCCGCCTCGGCATAAGTCTCCCAGTGCTGGATCAGCGTCTCACTCGAGACTTCCTGGCTGACCGGGCTGTAACCACGCCTGCCCGCCTCGGCGAGAGTCGGTGACCTGGATTGCATGCCGGTCATCAGGATCTCGGGATGGGGCCTCTGGAAGGGCTTGAGATGCGGACCGTTCACGCTGGAGGAGAACTGGGGCATGTCGGCGGTCCAGTACCGCCCGTCGATACGCCAAGGCCCAGGCTTGGTGAAGATCGCATGGATGATGTCGAGACCCTCGGCGAGCATGCGCGCGTTCTCCCCGCCCGTCCCGAACAGCTGCGCATCCGTCGGAAAGGCGCCTGGAGCGACACCGGCGACGTATCGCCCGCCAGTCAGATGATCCATCCACATCATCCTGTGAGCCAGCGCCACAGGGTTGTGATACGGGATGAGATGTCCAAGGGCTCCGAGCCGAACGCGAGTCGTGGTCTGCGAAGCCGCAGCGATCATCAGTTCGGGCGCGGGACTCGGCTCGTGGCCAAGGGTGTGGTGCTCGGCGAAGAAGACTTCGTCGAGACCGTACTGATCGGCCCATGAAGCGACTTGGAGGTCCCAGGCGATGACGTCGGAGACGCTGTCCGTACCGGCCGCGTAATCCAACGCGTACGGAACGCACAAGATCGAAAATTTCACTCTTGACCCTCCACGGGATCGATCGAACGCTGGATGGGAGGCTTCAGAACCTCACGTCGACACCTACGGACGGGTAGCCGAGCGCCAGGGGCGCCGGAACGGTTGGCGTGACCCGCCCGCGCTCTCACATGACCGCGGTACGCCTTCGAGCATCAGCCTCGACGTACGGCGTCGGTCACCAGTGCGCGGCTTCGAGGCCGGCGAGACTGTCGGCACTCACGCCCTGCACGTGCCGGAGACCGCGGAAGCCGCTGGCAAAGAAGACCATGGGGTCGTCCGCATGTGATTCAACCTGGAGCCGGAGGATCTCCAGAACGACGATCTCGTGGTCGCCTGCCTGGTGCGACTCGCGAATCGCGCACTCGAACCACGCGTGAGTGCCGCCGATGACGACGGCCTCGGAGGGCAACCGGGTGACCTCCAGGCCGGCGAATCGATCGGCCTCTTTAGAGGCGAGTCGTTGAGCGTGGGCCTGCTGCGCTCGGCTCAGCACGCTCACGCCCACCACGCCCGCCTCCCGCAGTCGCGGCCAGGTCGTCGACGACAACTGGATGCACACGCTGAGCAGGGGCGGATCGAGCGACACCGGCATGAACGCCGAGACGGCCATGCCCACCGGCTCCGTCCCATGCATCGCGCAAACCGCGACCACGCCCGTGGGAAATTTTCCGAACGCGGTCCGAAGAAGACGTCCGTCCAGGGGGACCTCAGCATTGTTGTGCGTCATCGGTCGACTCCTCAGCCGTAATCACCGCAGGTGGCATCCGAAAGTGTTCGTTGTCCCAGGGTCACCCGGATCGGCCCGGCGGGCATTGAGTCCGAGTGCCGTCTCGATGTGCGCGAGTGCCAGGCCACGTGAGCATGGCATCGTGCTGGTCAGGCCGCAGCGATGTCGAAATTCTTGTTCGCCATCTCTCCACCGTCTTCGATGATCCTGCCCATGAGGGGGCCGATCACCGGGGTGTGTATCAGGCGCAGCCAGATGCTGCGGTGAAGGTGTTCCTTGCGGTCATGGGGAGTGAAGAGCGTGCGCAGTTCCAGAGCACCTTTCTGCTCCTGGAGGACGAATGGCCGCATGCGAGCCTCCCATTTCCGCAGGGCTTCGGCCATGTTGCCCGGGTGACGGTCCAGCATGGTGCCGAGCAGTTCGCCCCCGGCGATGCCGCTGGAAGCTCCCATGCCCGAGTAGAGGGACAGGCACCAGGCGGCGTCGCCGACCAGGACGATCCGGCCGTGATGCCAGCGCGGCATCTTGACCTGATTCACCGAGTCGAACAGGACCTCCGTGGCCCCTTCGAACTTGGCCAGCAGGTGCTCCAGCAGAGCACCCGCAGGTTCGGGGCCGAAGGCTGCGCGGACGGACTCGCTCGGCGGCCGGGAGAACTCGCGATCGACATCGTCGGTGCGATAGGAGAAGAGCAGGCCTGGGGGACGGTCGTCGAAGGGGAAGGTCCATACCGAGCGTCCGGGCTCGGCCAGCACCAGCCCTTCGTTCGGGGAGAAGCCGTCGACCGGTTCGTCCAGCGTGGTGGCACCGATCATGTAGTTCAGCGGGTGCAGGTACTCCGAGTGGGAGCCGAAGACCAGTTCGCGGACGGTGGAGCGCATCCCGTCCGCACCGACGACCAGATCGAATCGGTCAGCGGTCGTGGTGGCGGTGGCAGTGTTGAGCAGGGTGACATCGACACCCTGGTCGTCCTGGACGAACTGCGTCGGCACAGTGGAATAGCGGATCTCCACATCGTCGGGCAGCGCCGAGAACAGTCCTCGCTCCACATCGCCGCGCAACAGGGTCCGTGGCCGGCCGGGCAGGTCGGCGAACCCGACCCCTGGGCGGCGGCGTCCCGCTCGGTTCACCTCGTAGGCGACGAAATCGCGGTGGGTGCGGTCCCCGATGGCCTCCAGCACACCCAGGCGCCGGGCGGAAGCGGTGCCGGCGCCGAACAATGCGATGAAGTAGCCACTGGAGCGACGTGCAGGGGCCCTTTCCAGCAGTACCGGCGACCAGCCGATCTGGTGCAACCGCACGGCGGTGGCGATTCCGGCGATGCCCAGTCCTACGACGAGGGCCCGGCGGCGCGCCTGGTTCGACATGTACAGCCTCCTTCGGTTCACCCCCTGCAGGGCCTGGACCCCGCATGAGGACTCACCGTGTTGCCTTCTGGTTCCTTCGGAGGGCGTGGACGCGCACAAGCCGATGCTCGCCGAAGCGTCCGTCGGTCACCGGAAAAACCGCCCCCACCCCTGAAAAGACCCTGTCGGCCAGCGCCCGGTTCGCCATAGGACGGACGCGTCGGCCGGTTGGACGAGGCAGACAGGCGGCACCGGGACGGTCAGAAGGTGATGAGACCGCGGATGTTCTTGCCGTCTCGCATGTCCTGATAACCCTGGTTGACCTCATCCAGCGTGTAGGTCGTGGTGATCATCTCGTCGAGCTTGAGCCGGCCTTCCTCGTAGAGGCGCAGCAGGCGGGGGATGTCACGACGGGGATTGGCGTTGCCGAAGATGCAGCCGACGAGCTCCTTGCGCTGCATCGACAGGTCGAACAGGTTGAGCTTGACGTCCTCCTGGTGGATCGGGCCGATCGCGGTGACGACGCCCCGGCCGCCCTTGGTGATCATGGTCATCATCGGGTGGATGAGGTCGCCGGTCGCGACGCCGGTGCACAGGATCGCCTTGTCGGCCATCGCGCCCCAGGTCAGCTCGCCGACCTTGGCCACAGCCTCCTCCACGGAGGCCGCCGTGTGGGTGGCGCCGAACTCGATGGCCTTGTCCCGCTTCCATTCGACCAGGTCGACGGCCAGCACGTGACGCGCGCCGGCGAGTGCGGCACCCTGCACCGCACCCATGCCGATCCCGCCCAGCCCGATGACGACCACGGTCTCCCCAGCGCGTACATCGGCTGCGTTGACCGCTGAACCCCAACCTGTCGTGACGCCGCACCCGATGAGTGCGGCCTTGTCCAGCGGAATCCAGTCATCGATCTTGACGCAGGAGCTCTCGGCCACAACCGTGTACGGGGCGAACGTCCCCGCACAGGCCATGATGCCGAGGTCGACGCCGTCCGCCGTGTGATGCCGGGCCGTCATGTCGGTGATCTGACGTCCGGCCAGCAGGAACGCGCCGAGGTCGCACAGATGCTGATAGCCGCGCGCACAAGACGGGCAGCGTCCGCATGCCGGGATGAAGGACAGGACGACATGGTCGCCCTCCTTCAGGGTCGTCACCCCGGGGCCCACCTCGACGACCTTCCCCGCGCCCTCGTGGCCTCCGATGATGGGGAACTGCTCGACGCCCATCAGCGCTGAGGTTTCCGGGTTGAGCACCATGTCGCCTGTGAGGATGTGCTCGTCAGAGTGGCACAGCCCGGAGGCCGCGAGTTTGACCTTGACCTCGCCGGCCTTCGGGTCGTCCAGCTCGATGTCCTCAACGTGCCAGGGCTTGTTCTGTTCCCACAAGACCGCTGCCCGAGTTTGCATGTTCTCACCTTTGAGGTAGGACCATCGTGGCAGTCGCGTTCGTGCCTCGACACGGCTGTCTCGATGGCGGGTTCGAATTACCGTGGAGCCGCCGTTGCCCGCTTCGGGCATCGCCGGGCGCCGCTTTGCACGTCCGCCGGGTCTCGGCCAGGTCGACGTCGATGGCGGCGAGCCATGCCCCGTCATTGCGATCCAGGCGGCACGCCACCGGGGGGATGAAGCTCCTGTCAGCGCACATCTCCATCTCTGGAGACGGCCCATGCCCTGCCGTCGTTTTCTTGAAGGAGCATCAGAGCGCTGACGGGCTGCTTCCGGCTCGGTCCGTAGTCGATTCTGCGTGAAAGCAAAGTGACGTCTATTGGCCCACAGCGCCGTCAAATCGCACGCATGCGACAAGTTCCAGACAGCTGTAACCGCCTATCGACCAGATGACCCGGCATCCCCAGCGGGGCGTCGTCCACCTTCCGTCGCCGTCACCGCGCCGGCCCTTCTGGGGGAGGTGGGGGAATGGCATCCCGGAACTACCGGCTGGCGCGCTACTTCAACGAGCAGACCGTCCTGCTCAGGCAGATTGAGGCCCATCGGCGCCCACCGGTGCCCATCCGCAAGGGGCGAAAGGCGCAGGTCTGGCACCCGCGCACCGCTCCGTCGGGAGCGCTCGCCCGCCGCCGCGCGGATCAACGCAGCCCTGAACGACCTACGCGCTCGACGAGAACGTTTCGGCGGCCTGCGCACCGCAAAGTGTTCGCACCGCAAGCCCGCATCCGGGCTTGTGAATGAGGAGGAAGTCCATGGTCTACGCCAAGCCGGGCAGCGGAGGCAGCATCGTCTCCTATGCCAAGAGCTACGACAACTTCATCGGCGGCACTTTCGTGCCCCCGGCGGATGGCCGCTACTTCGAAGACCTGTCCCCGGTGGACGGACAGGTCTTCACCCGGGTGGCCCGATCCGGAGCCGCCGACGTCGAACTCGCACTGGACGCCGCGCACGCCGCCGCCGACAAGTGGGCTGCCACCTCTGTCGCTGAGCGCGCCCTGATCCTGCACCGGATCGCCGACCGGGTGGAGGAGAACCTCGAGAAGCTCGCCGTCGCCGAGACCTGGGAGAACGGCAAGCCGGTCCGCGAGACGCTGGCCGCCGATCTGCCTCTGGTCGTCGATCACTTCCGCTACTTCGCCGGCGTGATCCGCGCCCAGGAAGGCGGTATCAGCCAGCTCGACGAGGACACCGTCGCCTACCACTTCCACGAGCCGCTGGGGGTGGTCGCCCAGATCATCCCGTGGAACTTCCCGCTGCTCATGGCCACCTGGAAGCTCGCTCCCGCGCTGGCCGCGGGCAACTGCGTGATCCTCAAACCCGCCGAACAGACCCCCGCCAGCATCCTGCTGCTGGTCGAGCTGATCGCCGACCTGCTGCCGCCCGGTGTGCTCAACGTGGTCAACGGGTTCGGCGTCGAGGCGGGCAAGCCGCTGGCGTCCAGCCCGCGGGTCGCCAAGGTCGCCTTCACCGGCGAGACCACCACCGGCCGCCTGATCATGCAGTACGCATCACAGAACATCATCCCGGTGACATTGGAGCTGGGGGGCAAGAGCCCGAACATCTTCCTGCCCGATGTCATGGCCGCCGACGACGACTTCCTCGACAAGGCGGTCGAGGGGTTCGTGATGTTCGCCCTGAACCAGGGGGAGGTGTGCACCTGCCCCTCCCGCGCGCTGATCGCCTCATCCATCTACGACGAGTTCATGGAGCGCTGCCTCGCGCGCACCAAGGCCATCGTCAGGGGGAATCCGCTGGATCCGGCCACCATGATCGGCGCGCAGGCATCCCGGGACCAGTACGAGAAGATCCTGTCCTACCTCGACATCGGCCGCGCCGAGGGCGCCCAGGTGCTGACCGGTGGAGGCTCGCGGACCGTGGAGGGCCTGGAGGGCGGGTTCTACATCGAGCCAACGGTCTTCAAGGGCACCAATGACATGCGGATCTTCCAGGAGGAGATCTTCGGTCCCGTCGTGTCGGTCACCACCTTCGACTCCACCGATGAGGCTCTGAAGATCGCCAACGAGACGCTGTACGGCCTGGGCGCCGGAGTCTGGACCCGGGACGGTTCCGCGGCGTACCGGCTGGGCCGTTCGATCAAGGCCGGCCGCGTCTGGACGAACTGCTACCACGCCTACCCGGCCCACGCCGCGTTCGGCGGCTACAAGCAGTCCGGCATCGGGCGCGAGAACCACCGAGCAATGCTCGACCACTACCAGCAGACCAAGAACCTGCTGGTCAGCTACGCTCCGCAGCGGCTCGGCTTTTTCTGACGCGCACCGAGCGGATGGGATGCCTCAGGCTCGGACCTGCGCCGGCATCCCGCTGCTTCGGCCCCTGAACACGAGAGCGGATTCCTTCGAGCCGGTGGGCACGGCTCGGCGGACCGGCCGACAGATCAACGGCTCCTCGTGTCCCCTGAAGACGGCTGCGTGCCTGAACGCACCCCACCAGGAGATCTGCCGCCATCCTCGGCCGGGTGATCGATCAGCCGGACGACGGGGGTGGCGGCCCGTTCTTTTCGCCAGGTAGATGCCCGGCCGTTCTGAGCTTGAGGCCGCCGAGCCGAAGAAAAGACTCCTGTTCGACACCTCTGCCCCGGCCCACCCCCTTCCCCCCACCCGGAACGAAGATGAGGAGTCTTCCGTGACCGAGCGCACCTATAACCTGGCCGATCTCTTGGAGATCGTCGCGACAGCGGGCCCGGACAGGCCGGCGCTGGTCGCCGGCGATGTGCGGCTGTCCTACGGGGGATTGAGCGCGCGGGCGAGCAGGGTCGGCCACCACCTGGCGCAGGCGGGTATCAGGCCGGGCGATCATGTGGCGATCCTGGCCTACAACCGGGCCGAGTGGCTGGAGTCGATGTTCGGGATACACAAGATCAGGGCGGTGCCGATCCCGGTCAACTACCGCTATGTCGCAGGTGAGCTCCGGCACGTCCTCGCCGATTCCGATTCCGTCGCGATCATCGGGGAACGCTCCCTGCTCGCCCGGGTCGAGGAGGTCCGCAACGAGCTGCCGAAGCTGAGCCACGTCATGGTCATCGAGGACGGCGGCGACGAGACGATCCCCGGCGCAGTGCCCTATGAGGAGGCGCTCGCGGCGGCCTCACCCCATGACGATTTCCCGTCACGCTCCAGTGACGACCGTTACATCATGTACACAGGCGGTACGACGGGTTACCCGAAAGGGGTGGAGTGGCGTTGTGAGGACATCTTCTTCGGCGCGCTCGGGGGCGGCAGCTCCCTGAACACCCCGATATCGCACCCCGCTCAGCTCGCGGAGGCCGCCAACAAGCCCGGCGCCGTCATTTTGAACTGCGCGCCGGTGATGCACGGGGCCGGCCAGTGGATGACGCTCATGGGCCTGTTCGTCGGGGCCAAAGTCGTGCTCTACACCGAGCGTGCGTTCAACCCCAAGGAGGCGCTGGCCCTGCTGTCCGCGGAGGGCGCGAACGTGTTGATGATCGTGGGCGACGCCATGGGCCGCCCGATCGCTGAGCAGCTGGCCAAAGGCCGGTATGACACCGGTTCGCTGTACGCGCTCTCGTCCGGTGGAGCACCGCTGACCCCCGCCGTCCGCGATGCGCTCCGCGGCCATCTCCCTGACGTCCGCTTCGTCGATAACTACGGCGCCTCGGAGACCGGTGTCGGCGGCACCTCCGCCGATGGCAGGAGCAGCGGGACCGCCAAGTTCAGGATGGGGCCCGACTGCACCGTGCTCGATGACGAGCTGCGGGTCGTCGCACCCGGCGAGATCGGCAAGCTGGCCCGCAGCGGGCACATTCCCATCGGCTACTACAACGACCCGGCCAAGACCGCGGCCACCTTTTTCACCGACAGCCAGGGCACCCGCTGGTCGATTCCCGGAGATTTCGCCACTCTTGAGCCTGACGGAACGATCGTGTTGCTCGGCCGTGGCTCCTTGGTAATCAACAGCGGTGGCGAAAAGATCTTCCCGGAGGAAGTGGAGGCGTCCATCAAGGAGCATCCCGATATCTCCGACGCGATCGTCGTCGGCGTGCCCGACGAGAGGTTCGGCCAGAAGGTCGCGGCGGTGGTCTGCGCTCACCCGGGCAAGGAGGTCTCCCTGGAGGAGCTCAACACGTTCCTGGCCGACCGGATCGCCGGCTTCAAGCTGCCTCGCAAGATCAAGGTCGTCACTGAGGTGAAGCGCACGGCCGTCGGCAAGCCCGACTACAAATGGGCCGCGTCGGTCGTCGGCTGAGCCGGTCCCCGACGCCGGGCAAGCTCGTGTGCGCTGAACCGGGCGATTCAGGGATCGCCGCGATCTGCGACTACCAGAACGCTGCTGAGTTCATAGGCGCTCTCATGGCTGTTCGCCCCTTTTCGCCCGCAGGCGGGTCGAGTCCGGCACGATGCGGGCAAGGCCGAGCGGCTCAGGAGCGGCAAGTTTGCCGAGCACCGCTCGGCGCAGCCTGCTCCCCCCCCGGGGCTCGCGACCGGATGAGGAAGCGGTGAGGGGTGCTCACGAGCGGTGTCAACCTGTCGGCGGGCCAAGGAACGGTTGATCACTTCCCGGGGCGAGGCGACGGCCCGCCCGAGTCGGGGTGACCTCCTGCGACCGACTGTCGAGCTGCCGGCGGGATCACCGCCTCCACAACATGCCGACCGGCCGGTCTGTGGTGCGCCCGCATGGCCGCACACCGTCAGTGCCCTTCTCCATGACCGTCATCCATGCTCGGAAGAGCCCGTCAACGGCCACGCCATCCGGGAGCGCAGTAAGATCCCGTCCGATCGAGGTGGTCGGACGGGATCTCGTCAACGTGCTTCAGGCCGTCTCGAGAACGGCCCCGGTGATGCGCGGCGGACTTTTCAGGTCCCGAAATGCGACGGCAGAGCCTGTCACGCACACCCGCTCTATCAACAGGTAGATGATGGCCTCGAACACCGCTTCATCAGGCGCATTCTGCGTCCCGCCCTCCCCGCGGGCGCAGCTGCGCCGACGACAGCGACGGCCGGGTGATCTCCCCGGATCCACCCGGAAGCGATTCACCGCCACACACTCTTACCCGTGCCTGACTGACGCCCGGCTCACCCCGTAGGACATCCTCTAAGGCGCCGGATCAGGAGGTGACGCGCGGGGGCGGCAGCATGGCGAAGACCTCGGCGAAGGCGGCGACGGTCTCGGCGACCTCGGCCGGGCCGTGTTCGGTGGACAGGAAGAGCCTTCCATGGGGAAGCAGATAGACGCCGCGGGCCAGCATCTCCGGAACGAGGAGGTCGTCCCACCAGTGCCAGTCGGCGGTGATGAAGTCGTCCGGGCCGGTGATCTCCGGCAGGCCGGGCGCGACGAGCGCGGTCGCGCCGATGCCGTGGACGGCGATGGTATGCCCGGTCTTGGCCGCGGCAGCCCGGATGCCTTCCACGAGGGTCCGGCTGGTGTTCTCGATCTGCGGGTACACCCCGTCCGCGCTGAGCACGTCCATCGTGGCGTCGACCGCCGCCATGGCCAGCGGGTTGCCGTTGAAGGTGCCCGAGTGCACGGTGTCCCGGGTGACGAGGTCGATGATGTCGGCGCGTCCCGCCACCGCGGAGGCCCCCAACCCGCCGCCGATGGCCTTGCCGAAGGTCGCCAGGTCGGGGGTGACCCCGAATCGTCCGGTCGCGCCGGCGAGGCCGAGCCGCAGCCCGGAGACGACCTCGTCAAAGATCAGTAGGGCTCCGTGCTCGTCGCACAGGCGGCGCAGGCCCTCGAGGAAGCCCGGAGCGGGAACCACGCTTCCGGTGTTGGACGAGGTCGGGTCCACCAGGACCGCGGCGACCCGGCCGGGTTCGGCGGCGAAGAGCGCCGCACAGGCGTCGAGGTCGTTGTAGAGGCCGACTCGCAGGTCGGCCAGCGAGGACGCGGGCTGCCCCGCAGAATGCGGGATGGCGCTTCCCCCGCCACCGTAGACGACGACGCTGGCGAAGACGGTGTCATGCCAGCCGTGGTACCCGCCGCCGAGCTTGATGACGACATCGCGGCCGGTGTGGGAACGCGCCAGGCGCAGTGCGATCTGCACGGCCTCGGTGCCGGTATTGGACCACAGCAGCCGCTCGGCCCATCCCAGCGCGGCGAGGAACTTCTCGGCCGCGACGATCTCGGTGAGGTTCCCGCCGCCGAACAGGGTTCCCCGATCGAGTTGCGCTTTGACCGCCGCGCCGACCTGCGGGTGCGCATGTCCCAGCAGGAGCGGCCCCCAGCCCAGGACGTAGTCGATATAGCTGTTGTCCTCGATGTCGACGATGCGCGGTCCGTTACCCGAAGCGAAGTAGATCTGGTGGGGCTTGACCGAGCTGCGCACGCTCGACGTCACGCCTCCACCGATGCTTCGCTGCGCCCGGTCCAGCGCCGTCTTCGACGCGCTCCACTGCGACACCATGCCACTTCCTCCTGCGCGAGACCAGAGTTCTCGGACCGCGTCCGCGTCCGCGATCCGATCGTGCGGAACGCCGCGTCCTGATCCGACTCTGGCATCGGCGGCCGCGGGATCATTGACGACGAGTGCCAGCTTGTAGAAGCAAGGCGTCCGTCGCTACGGACGGGGTTTCGGCTGGACGGCAGGGCAAGGAAGTCCATGGTCGACCAGTCGGCCGGATCGGAAGGTCGCGTCACCTGAGGTGCGGCCGTCACGCAGGACAGAGCATGCAGGGCGGCAGCCCCGTCCAACGTTTTGGCGCGTTCGCTCAATGAGTTGTGGACGCTGCGACCGATAGTCGGAACACCGTCCATGGCGTGCGGAGCTTGTATCGCCAAGTGGGGCGACAGCGGTATCCCGGATGGAACGGCGGTCGGTTCCTTCACCCCGGTCTCCCCGGAACCGCCTTTCGTCTATCCGGTCCTCACACCGCTCCCGCGACTCCTGCCGGGATGTGAAAGGCATCAAGCGCGAGAGAAATGGGGTGGGGTCAATGGGCCTCCGTTCGGTCCCGGCGGTCGACGGCCGCCCCGACGTGCTGATCGTCGGGGCCGGGGGAGCGGGTGCGGTGCTCGGGGCGAGGCTCAGCGCCGATCGGAGCCGGTCGGTGCTGGTCCTCGAAGCAGGGCCGGTCCCGGTCGGCGGATTCTCCGCCGACCTTCTCGACGCGCGGCTGGTGCCAGGTGCACGGCCCCGTCTGACCACCACGAACGCTTATCCGGCAGAGCTCGCGCCGGGGCGGCCCTATATGGCGGTTCGCGGGAAGGTGCTCGGCGGCTCGACGACGGTCAACGGCGGCTACTTCATCCGGGCACGGGAGTCTGACTTCGCCCGCTGGGCGGCGGCGTCCGGAGATGCCCGCTGGTCCTACGAGGCGGCGCTTCCTTTGCTGCGGCGGCTGGAGAACGATCTCGACATGGGGGAGTCGGACCTGCACGGCGGGACCGGGCCGATCAAGGTCCGGCGGACTTCGCTCACCCACCCCGCTGCGCACGCCTTCGCGGAGGCCGCACGGGAACTGGGTCATACCGCAGAAGCCGACAAGAACGCCCAAGGTCCCCCGGGGTTCGGGCCGGTTCCCACCAATGTGGCCTGCGGCGTGCGGATCAACACCGGGGCCGCCTACCTGTTGGGCATCATCTCCCGGCCGAACCTCGCCGTACACGGCGACTGCACCGTGCGTTCCATCGTGCTGCGACGGGGACCGGGTGGCCTGCGCGCGACGGGTGTCCTGGCGGTCCGGGACGGTCATGCCGAGGTGATCGAGGCAGGCCGGGTCATTGTGTGCGCCGGGGCGTTCGGCTCGGCGCACCTGCTGCAGGTGTCGGGGATCGGCCCGGCCGAGGTGCTGACCGCCGCCGGAATCCAGGTCGTCCACGACCTTCCGGCCATCGGCGCCGCGTTCAGCGACCATCCACAGGTCGTCGTCGAGTGGGTGCCCAACCGTACGCTGCCGGAGCCCGAGGACAGCTGGCTGGGCGGGGCGCTCCACCTGGGCTCGGGGGGAGGCGAGCCTGGCGACCTGGAGATCCTTCAGTCGCTCGTGCCTATGGCGGGACTCGTCAGGGGCCAGACCACGGCGCCGGGGGCGCCGCATGCGTTCCTCGTCTCGGTGCAGACTCCCCGGCCGCTCGGCCGGTTGCGCGCGCTCTCGCCCGACCTGGACACTCCACCCCGCATCTGCTACGGCTATCTGGCCGAACCGGAAGATCGCCGACGGCTGCGCCAAGCGGTCAGGGCGACAGCGGCGATCTTGGGATCGGCCGCGTTCGCCGAGCTGACCGCCGAGCGGGCCGAGGTCGTCGATCTGGACGACACGGGGCTCGACGAGTGGATCGCCACCCGGCTCGGCACGTCGCAGCACACCTGCGGGACCGTCCCGATGGGCCGCTCCGGTGACCCGGCGGCGGCCGTGGACGGGAGCGGCGCGGTCCATGGAGTGGCCGATCTGACCGTCGCGGACACGTCGATCCTGCCGGCCGCCCCCCTACGCGGCCCGGCGAACTCGGCCGTGCTGGTCGGAGAGGTGATCGCGGAGGCGCTGGCCTGAGTACCCGCAAAAGAGCGGCCGTCCGGAGCAACCTGTCCATGCGGATCAGGCCAGGGATTGGGAGCGGCTTCATCGAAGTCCCGAAAGGCCGACGTGCAGGCAGACCGGTGCGCAGCGGCGCACTGCGCCGACACCGTGGCACGCAGACGCAATGCGTAGATCGGCACAACGGCCAGACTTTCGGCGTATGCCGGGCGGCGCCGAGGTTCGCACACGCCGACCGGTTGCGGAGGGGGACCGAAAGTGCTTGACGACAGCGGCGCCACACAAGCAGATGCCAAGGAGCCCGTCCTGGGCGATGCCGCGCCCAAAGGCGGCAGGCAGCGCCGGGAGCGCTGCCGGGAGGGCACCGAGGAGGGATCTCCTCGGCTGGTACTGCTGACGATGGCGAGCGCCGGATTCCTCTTGTCGATGATCCAGAGCACTGTGGTGCCGGCTTTGCCGTTGATGGCCAGCCAGTTGAATACCTCGCTCACCACAGTGGCATGGGCGACCACCGTCGTTCTGCTGAGTGCTTCCGCCATGACGCCTTTGATGGGAAGGCTGGGAGACGTCCACGGCCACAAAGTGGCATTCATCGGCGTGCTGACCGTGGCTCTGGCAGGCAGCCTTCTCGGGGCTCTCACCCACAGCGTGGGACTGCTGATCCTGGCGCGAGCGCTCCAAGGCGTGAGCCTGGGTCTCTTCCCGCTCGCCATGAGCGTCCTCCACCGGGAGATGCCCTCACACCGGCTGGCCGGCTCCATGGCCATCACCGCGTCCGCGATGAGCGTCGGCGGATGTCTCGCCCTCGTCGCGGGAGGGCTGCTGACACTGAACGGCGCGGACTATCGCCGCATCTTCTGGCTCAGCGTGGTGCTGTGCTGTCTCGTCCTGCTGCTCGCGACGCGGCTTCCACGACGGCGCGGGCCGGGCGGACGGGTGGACTATGCGGGCGCCGCGCTGCTGGCCTCGGGCCTCCTGGCGCTGCTGCTGCCGATCTCCCAAGGTGAACGCTGGGGGTGGGCCTCGGCTCCCGTACTCGGGCTCTTCGGCATCGCGGCGTTCGCACTCTGTGCCTTCGTCTGGTCTCAGGCTCGATCGTCGCAACCACTGGTCGCCGTCGGCATGCTCAAGAACGGCCCCGTGCTGGCGGCGAACATCGCCGGCTTCTGTGTCGGTCTCGCCATGCTGGTGCTCTACATGGGGGCCACCTACTTCGTTCAGGCGCCGACCGGTTCTGGATACGGCTTCGCCGCAGACGGTCTCCGCACGGCGTTCGTCTACATGTTGCCGGGTGCTATCGCCGCCATTCTGGCCGGTCCCATCCTCGGATCGTTGGTTCAGCGATTCGGCCCCAAGATCATTCTGGTGTTGGGCAGCCTCGTCGGTCTCGGGGCGATGCTCATGTTCACGCTCCGGCATGCCACGACCGCCGAGGTCGTGATCGCCATCATGGTCGGTGACCTCGCCATCGCCGCTGCCTATGCCTCGATGCCGGTGTTGTTGGTCGCGCACGTGCGGCCGGAAGAGACCGGGGTCGCTAACTCGATCAACTCGATCACGCGCACCATCGGCGGGGCCGTCGGCGCAGCAGTGGTGGGGGCTCTGCTGGTGAGCGACGTCAAGATGGTCGTCACCGGGACAGGACCGATCGAATTGCCGACCGAGGACGTCTACAACAAGATCTTCCTGCTCGGGGCCGTCTTCTTCGTCGGGGCCGCCGTGGCGGCCGCACTCGTCAAGACGCCACGTCTCCGGGACGGCAGATAAATCATTGGCCGCATTCCGATCGACCTCAGTGAGATCCGTTGGCCTCCCACCCGATGCCACATCGGCACGGGGCGGAAAAAGCGGGCACGATCTGCGCCCGACCGCACCGCCACGGAGAAGCACCATGAAAAGCAGACCGCCATGATCGCGGCCGAAACGCGAAGCGGCAGGCCTCGTCCGGCCGGATGACAGAGCCGTCCTATGCCCTGGCGCGCCTGCTCAATGAGCAGCGCCGGCACTGGCCGATAGTCGGAGCAGTCATAAACCCGCTCGCGGATCAGCAGGTCCGGGGGTGGATGACGAGGCGGAGGGTGGTTTCACCTCTTCGCCGCCGGCGTGGCAGTGGAAGAGCTGCTCTCCCAGCGGGTGTCCCTGCTCGGCGATCCCGCTCGACCGCCGCTCGTCTTCCACGGCAGCCGATTCCGTGCGCTGACCGTCACCGGTTGAGGCCCACCCCGTCCGCAAGGCGGTGAGGACCGGCGGACCGTAACAGCACATGATCATAAACCTTGGCAAGGAGAGCTATGTCAACGGCTAGCACGGTTCCGGCAACTGCCGGAGACGTCAAAGAGAACCACGGCTCACTTCACATCGGTGACCTTGAGGTGAACTTCTTCGATTCGGTCGACGAGCACAGCGGTCTTCCGCCCATCGTGCTGGTCCACGGAACCGGCGGCAGCACCCGCAGCCATTTCGGCTTCCTGTTCCCCATGCTGGCGGCCAAGCAGAGAGTAGTGGCAGTGGACCTGGCCACCCCGCAGGGCCCGCCGGACGAAGGACAGATCCGGATGGCGGAGCAGGTCCAGGCAGTGATCGAGAAGGTCCTTCCCGACCGGCCCGTGACCCTCGCCGGCTACTCGCTCGGCGCGGTGGTCGCCGCCACCGCCGCCGGCACCCGACCGGACCTGGTGGGGGGACTGATCCTGATGGCCGGCTGGCTGAAGACCGACGCGCAGCAGAAGCTGCGCAACGATGTCTGGCGGGCCCTGCGGCAGTCGGACGTCGAAGCGCTCCGGCGCTACCAGGCTTTCTGCGCCTTCAGCGCGCCTCTCCTGGCGATGTTGAGCGACGGTGAGATCGAAGCGCTCGTGTCGAGTTTCCGGACCGACGACGTCATGGCAGCCCAGATGGAGATCAACCGACACGTGGACCTCACCGATGTCGCACCGAAGATCGCCTGCCCGACCCTCATCGTCGCCGGCACGGACGACTTGATGACGCCGTTCAGGCAGTCCAAGCGGCTCTTCGGCGCCATCGCGGACGCCCGATACACCGAAGTCACCTCCGGCCACGCGATGGTCGTCGAGCGGCCCGCCGAACTGGTGCACCTGATCGCAGCGTTCAACGCCAACCCGAACCAGTACCCCGCGGGCGCGATTCTGCCGGCCCGCCGACCCTGACCCGCACCCCCGTACCTCCATCCGAAGGAGCTTGATGTGCCCACCTCCACCCCAGACGCGTTGCGCGACGTTTCAGTGATCATCGTCGGCGCCGGATTCTCCGGCCTCGGCCTCGGCATCCAGCTCCGCCGGCGCGGCGAGACCTCGTTCGTCATCCTGGAACGAGCCGATGATGTCGGCGGATCGTGGCGGGACAACACCTACCCAGGTGTGGCATGTGACGTTCCCTCGCCGCTGTACTCCTACTCCTTCCGGACGAACCCCGACTGGTCGCGAATGTTCTCACCCGGTCAGGAGATCTGGGATTACCTGCGGGCGGCGGCCCGAGAAGAAGGCCTGGGACCACACCTGCGCTTCGGCGCCGAGATGCTCGAGGCCCGCTGGAATGAGAACGACCACCGCTGGACGGTCCGGACGCCGCAAGGCGAGTTCTACGGTGACGTCCTGGTCGCCGCGACCGGACACCTGACGGACATCAAATTGCCCGAGGTGCCAGGCCTGGAGACCTTCACCGGCGAGCTGTTCCACTCCGCCCGATGGAACCACGATTTCCCGCTGGCTGGAAAGCGCATCGGCGTGGTGGGAACCGGAGCCTCGGCGATCCAGATCGTTCCACAGCTCGCAGAGATCGCCGATCAGCTCGTCGTGTTCCAGCGTTCGGCGCCCTACATCCAGCCCCGCCGGGACCGTGTCTTCTCCGAAGCGGAGAAGAATCTCTTCCGCCGCGATCAGCGCACGGTCGAGGAGATGCGGGAGATGTTGTTCTGGTACAACGACTCCCGCTTCGCCGCCCGCCGTCTCATCGACGACTACCTCGCAGAGGCCAGCTGGCAGGCGTTGAGCCACCTCGATAAGCAGGTATCCGACCCTGAGCTGCGCGCGAAGCTCACCCCCGACTACACGATCGGTTGCAAGCGGATCCTGCTGTCCGACGACTACTACCCGGCCATCCAGCGGCCCAACGTGCACCTCGAAGCGGCGGCCCTGGAACGGGTGGAAGGCTCGACGGCGTTCAGCGCCGCGGGAGAGGCGTTCGAGCTCGATGTCCTGGTCGTCGCGACCGGCTTCGAGACCTACGACCTCCCGTCGTCGTACCGGATCTTCGGGCGTGGGGGGAACGCTCTCGCCGACCACTGGTCGAACGGAATGCAGGCCTACAAGTCGATCGCCACGGCAGGATTCCCCAATCTCTTCCTGCTCAACGGGCCAGGGACGAGCCTGGGCCACAACTCGGTCATCTACATGATCGAAGCCCAGATCGACCACCTTCTCGCGGCGCTGGACTGGCGCTCGGCACACGATGGGCGGGTCCTGGAAGTCTCTTCTGAGATCGAGAACGCCTTCGCGAAGCGTCTGGACGAGGGGGCCGCCGAAACAGTGATCATTCGGGGCGGATGCAGCAGCTGGTACCTCGACCCCCGCAACGGGCGAGCGACGCTGTCCTGGCCGGACTTCGCCCACCGTTTCCGAGACGAGTGCGCCCCCTTCGACCCGGCCGCCTACGACCACGGCGAGCAGAGCGCGGCGCGAGCCTGACGGGACACAGTCCCCGCGGGGTCTGGGCCCCTCCAGGCCGCGGCTCTCCCGGGACCTGCGCTACGAAGCCGTTGGCAGGCATCCTGCCAACGGCTTCCTCACATGCGCGTGCGATGCGATCGCCGTCGCACAGGAGTCGAAAGACGGTGCTCTATCAGGCTGCGGGAACTCTGCTGTGCCCGGAGCCGCCCGAACCGGCCCCTGCTTGGCACCACCAGGTGGCTCACAGCCACGCAAAAGGCGATGGCAGCGATACACCGCTGCCATCGCCTTTTGTCGTCGCAGATCAGTGCCCAGAAGTCAGCTTTCCGACCCGCTCGGTCAGCCGCGGCGCCACCTCGGTGCCCAGCAGCTCGAGGTGCCGGCGGAAGGCCTCCGGCTCCTCGTGGCAGTCGTAGTTGTAGACCAGGAGAGATCCGAAGCCACCGCACTGCTCGTACTCGGCCGCCAACCGGTCGACGACCGTGTCCACGGAACCGACGATCCACTGGAAGTAGGCGAGCGCCTCGATGTTGAGGTCCTCGGGGCTCACCCCCTCGGGGAGCATCTTCGCGATGTTGTCCATGTTGTAGGGAAGGACCCACTCTTCCTGAGTCCGCCGCAGTGGCGTGGAACAGGCCAGCGCGAAGGCCTCCTCGTCGGTGTCGGCGACGATCACATCACGCACCACCCGCCAGTCCCGGCGGTCCGGGGTGCGGCCGGTGCTCGCGGCGCCTTCCGCGTAGACCTCCCAGTGTCCTGCGAGGAACTCGTCGGTCATCGCGATGGTGAGCGGGATGTCCCCTCGGGCCCCCGCCCTGAACAGGGTGGAGGAGCGCGGTGAGAACGCGGCCATGGCCACGCGGGGGCCGTTCTCCTGGTAGGGCCGCCAGTGGTTGCCGAGCAGAAGGGGGTTGTCGTTGGGCGGCACGTCGACACCGAAGTGCTTACCCTGGATCTTGAGGCTCTCGCCCTTGTTGGCCCAGATGCGTCGGATGAGGTCCTGGGCCTCCTCCAGCATTTCGTGGTTCTGCTCGGGCATCGAGGTGCCGAACAGCTGGGCGTCGGTCGGGTAGGCGCCGGCGCCGAAGCCGACCATGAGGCGGCCCTTGGTTATGTGGTCGAGCGCCATCAGGCGGTAGGCCAGGGCTACCGGATTGTGGTACGGCAGCAGGTTGGCCGCCGTACCGAGTTTGATCCGGGACGTCTCACGGGAAAGTGCCGCGATGTGGAGCTCCGGCGAGTTCCAGCGCTCGTAGCCCTCCGTGAAGTGCTCCGAGAACCAGGCTTCCGCAAGGCCGTACTCCTCAGCCCAGCGGGCCGTCTGGAGGTCCCACTCGAACCCCACGGAAGGAGGCGTCGAGGGCAACTGATGGGCGTAGAACAGACCGATGTCCATGGAGCCTCCGGGTTACCGTCGGAATCGTTGGATTGAAGAGAAGCAGCCGGTTGACGCTCTGGACGGGCCGGAAAGAAGCGCGACGCCGCGTTCTCTGGCCAGAGTCTGGCATTCGGCGGGTCCTGCGACATCGAGCCCGAGCGCCATCGCCTTGAGCCAGGGCGTCAGTTGGGACGTCCCGCTGTGCAGCGGCCATGACGGCTTCGGCCCCCTGCCGTTACCGGCCAGTGCCGTCTCGTGAACGATGCGCCGCCCGAAGGACGGGGGCGAACTCGGTTGTATCGTCGGTGAGTCCGGGGTGACGGAGAAGAGGGTGTCGTCTCCTGATGGTGGGAAGGGACGCCCTCTCCTGCGGTCGACTGCCGGGCCCGAGGATGTCGGAAGCGTTACCGGGCGTTGCGGACGGTGTACATCACCGGGATCGCCGTGATGCTGATCACCGCTCCGGTGATATAGAGACTGATGTAGTTGTGCTCGCCGGACCCCAGGGACAGAAAGAACGGCGTCAGGAAAGGGGCCAGAGTCAGAGGAATCGAGATCGCGACGTTCGTGAGACCGAGATTCCTTGCGCTGTTCTCCGTGTCGGTCATGGTGGCGATCGCGTACCCGAGATAGACCCCCGAATAGGCGGCCAGTCCGATGCCGCCCACCAGTGCTCCCAGGTAGAACGTGGGAAGATCATTGCTGAACGCGGTGATCAGGAGCCCGATCACGCTGCACACCGTGCCGAAAAGCAGGATCGGCCGCCGTCGGCCGAACCTGTCGGCGAGCCACCCCGCGAGCGGGCTGCCGAGGAGCGCGGGGAGACATGAGGCCGCGTTGCTGTAGGCGATGACCGTGGCGAGCTCCTCAGAACCCACTCTCAGATGATCCTCGATGAAATACACCGCATATGTCGTTCCGAGTGCTCCGCCTAGGGAGATCAGGAACAGGGAAAGGAGAAGACGTGCGAAGTCGGGCGCCTGCCGCGGGTCGAAGCGCATGCCCGCGAGCAGATTGCGCAACCTCCCGCCGGCGGCCGGCGAATCGTCGCCCGTGTCCTCCCGCTCCTGCGGGAGGCGATCGGGGAAAGACAGAATGAAGGCGAGGACCGCGATGACCGCCATGGCCACCGGGAGGTTCACTTGAAGGAATGAGCTGTGCGGGACGAAGGCGATGATCAGGCTGCCCACCATCACGGCGATGAGGTTGCTCGCGCCGACGAGTCCGCCCAGCAGGCCCTGCTGGTTTCCGGGTACCCGGTCGGAGATGGCCGTCAGCAGCAGGGAGGCCACGGCCGTACCGAAGGCCGACATCAGCATCCAGCCGGCGGCCAGCGTGACCAGGTCGTGCGCGATGCCCATGAGGAATCCGCCGAAGACCGTGCCGATGAGGCCCAAGACGATCCATGGGCGGCGCATACCGAATCGGCTCCGCGTCCTGTCGCTCAAGGTGCCGAAGACGGGCGCGCTGATCGTCGCGATCAGCATGCCCATTCCGGAGAGGAGAGCAAAAGAGGTGGTCTTGCCGTCGGGATCGATTTCGGAGACGCGTAGGGCGAGAGTGACGAAGAGCGGTGTGTTGATCGCGGTCGCTGTGGCGAGCGAAGCCAAGGTGTAGAGACTGATGAACCTCTTGCCTACCGGTGCCATGTCATCCTGCGCGGGTACGGGCTCACTCCGAGAGGCCTCGAACGTGACGCCGTCCTCTGCGTCTGAATGATCAAGCGGGTTGATTTTGGAATAATCCATCGGACCTCCTGTGGTGAGGATGGGGAGCGGGGATGATGTAGGCGAGGAAGGGGGGTGCCTCGCCCCCGGCATGGTCCGTAAGCGTTGGTGCAGCAGGCGCTCAGATCGCGCCGGCCTGTATTTCGGGAGGGCGGATCAGGCCGAGGGCGTCGACGAATGCCTCGACGGTCCCGGCGGTCTGATCCGCGGAGTGGACGGTGGGGAGAAGGAGCCGGCCCCAGGCCGCCGCGCAGATGCCGCGTTCCAGCGGTCCGGCAAGGACCAGTTCGCGGCGGTGATGCCAGCCCGCTGCAGCGGATCCGGCTACCGTCGCGGCCGGGTTGTCGCCTTCTACGTCGACGAGCCGTGCGCCCTTGCCGGACCTGCGGTGCACAGGATGTGGAAGCATGGAGGCGTGTACTGACGGGGTGTCGCCACCGCTGACGACGTGATGAGGGCTCTCGTAAGGAGCCTCGGATCGGCTCCAGAGGGATCGCAAGGAACTGCCCCTTTGCCGTGATCTTGGGATCGGTCCGGTGTTGGATCGGGTTCACGGGAGCCGCTGAACTGGATTCGACATGAGCATCTGTCCAGTGCAGGACATCCGGTAAGGGTTCAATCTCCCTGCGAGAAGCGGCTTGCTAATTGAAGTACCGCGCCAATCGATGGGCTCGCGCTGCCATGTTCGTCATGCGGCCGCCTGGGCGTTTTCCTGAGGTCAGGTGGTTAAGTCGGCCGTGGCACTGTCAAGCATGTGAGTTCCCGGGGCAGGGGAACGGAGATCCAGTAGGTAGGTGGTCTTCATGGCCATCCATCGGAAACTGGGTCCCCGTTGATCGTCGAGTCAGTCAGGTCCGTTGCCTCCAGTGCTATCAACACGGATACCCCCGTACCGGTGAACTGGTGCGGCTCGGCTACCAGGTCAGCGAGGCGACCCCAGGGCGGATCCTCCGGTGTCGGCGCACCGACCGGAGTCCCGAGAGGTGACGCCTCCTGGCGAACGTTCCTGCGCGCTCAAGCACGAGGTTTGCCGGCCGTCGACTCCTTGTCACTTCGCAGGACTTCCAACTCAAGCCTTTGCGATGGATTTTGAAGCGGTACGGGGTCTGCGTCGGTTCCCGCTGACGACCGAGAGATCCGAATGGTACGACCCGGCCGCCTCGATCCGGACGAGGACCTCGCTGGGACAGGGCGGTTCAAGAGCAAGCGTCGCGACCGTGATGGGCCGGGGCTTCCGATAGGAGGGCGACGTGCTGATCTGCTCGAAAACGACTCCCTGGATCGACGCTTCGGAGCGGGATTTCCCAAATCTGGACGATGATCCCTCACCGTGCTCGCTTCCGCCAGCATGTCCGGCTTTGCTGGCACGGATTTGCCGCCATCTGGCAGTTCGGTCCGATTCGCAGAGCCATGTCTGTTGTTACCTTCACCGCGAGACGGCGGAGAATCTTCGGAACAGCAGAATCGGAACGCGATGTGAAGGAAGAGACATGGGATACGTCCACCCGTGGCACGTGCGTTATTACGAGGTCGACCAGCAGGGGGTGGTCTTCAACGCCTGGTATCTGGCATGGTTCGACGAGGCCATTTCGGGCTTCTTTCAGCACAAGGGTTTGCCTGTCCTCGGGTTGCAGGAACAGGGTGTCGATTTCCAGCTCGTCCGAGCCGAGCTGAATTGGCGCTCAGGTGTCCGTTTCGGCGACGACGTGTCGATTCTGGTCGAGCCGGTGCGGATCGGGAACACGAGCTTCGAGGTGTCCTTCACCGTCCTGCGGGATGCTGAGGCCGTGTGCGAGGCGCGCATCGTCTATGTCTCGATCGCCGGGGACGGTTCGGGCAAGTGTCCGGTGCCCGAGATCCTGCGCCGGGTACTGGGTTAGTAGCGGCGATCATGCCGCGATGACCGGTAGGGCCCCTCCCCGGTTGTTCTCCCTCGAATCGCCGGGACACGAAACGGGGGGCAGTGCTCGCCGGCCCACCGTTCTGGGGCGGGCAGGTCCGTCGCCGTGAGGTAGCCGGGTTGCTCCAGGGCAAGCCGACCAAGCGCTGACGGTGTATGGAGCCGGGTCGCCGGTCCGGCGGTGACCTCCCGGAACCGGTGATCGATCGACCCTGAGCCCGGCTCACCCCCATCCCCGGGGAAACGGCTGAGGCACGGCCTCCCTCGGTATTCGCCCCGGGCCGCTATCGCTTGACCGTGGCCGGTGACGTTCCCGTCGGATCGTGTGGCACGTGGGTTCAATCACGGCCTGGTTCACCGGGTGCAGATTCGCATGAACAGACGCGGTCGGCTTGATGAGCCCATGACCGCTGTCCTCGCTCGTGCACGGCGACTGGTCGAGCACTCGACACGAAAGGACGCGCGGATGTCTGCTCAGCTCGATGTGGCCGTGCTCGGCTGCGGATACATGGGCTCTGCTCTAGCCAGGACGTTCGCAGGCGGAGGAGCCAACGTCACGGTGTGGAACAGGACTCCGGAGCGCGCACAGGCTCTGACAGCCTCGGGATGCTCCGCCGTTGCGACTGTGCAGGAGGCCGTGAGGCGCGCGCGGATCGTTGTGATCTGCCTTAGCACCTACGAAAGCGTCGAGGTCGTTCTCGGTGACGCCGGGACACTGGCCGGCCGCGTCGTCGTCAATGTGACCACGGGCAGCCCGGATCAGGCGCGGCCGATGCGGGACCGGGTCGCCGAGCAGGGGGGCGGCTACCTCGACGCCGTAATCGTCGGTTATCCGGAACAAGTCGGGCGAGAGGATTTCCTGCTCCTGGTCTCCGGCCACGAACCGGAGTGGGAGACCGCTCGGCCGGCCCTGGCGCTGCTCGGCGGCATCTCTCGCCATGTATCCGAGTCTCCGGAGGGTGCGAACGTCTTGGAGGCCGCCACGGTCGGCGCCTTCCACATGACCATCCTCGCCGCGTTCGCCGAGGCCGCCCGCTACGCGAAGTCCCAAGGGATCTCTCCGAAGGAGTTCCTGCCGCTGGCGGTGCGTGTGGCCAGCGTGTTCGAGTTCCAACAGGAGGAGATAGTCCAGCGGCTCGCCGACGAGGACTTCACCACCGACCAGGCGACCCTTGCAACCTATGAGAAGGCAGCCCGCACGTTCCAACACGCGCTGTCCTCCTCCGGCACGCGGGCCCCGCTGTTCGACGCAGCGGTGGCCGAGTTCGGGCGCGGTGTCGCGCAGGGCCGGGGCGAGGACGCGGTCTGGACGCTCGCCGCAGACCGGGACGGCGCCTGAGGAGAGCCGTCCCAGCTGACACGTGGGCCCGTCCCTGCGGTGCTCTCGGACAAAGCGCGCGTGATCCGCGCTTTTGAGACTTGCGAAAGGGCGGCTGTCCGTCTCGGCGTGGATTTCGCCGTCGCCGTCACCTTCGGATGAGGCCGCCGCGGGCTGCTGCTCAGCTGATTCGTCGGCACGCTTGACCTTGTGATTTCGTCGGTGACTAGCAACAGCGTTTGCGGGTCAGTTTGGACAGCGCTGAGGGCCAGGTCTGCCTGTGTCGGCTCCGTGACGGGGCCCGGTGCTGGGTGCAGAAGTCCAGCCACTGATGTCGACCCGTCGGTGTGGATCGCGTAGTCGCCGCTGCCTGCGCAGGCGCGCCCGTGTTGACACCCTGATCCACCGACTTCGCGGTAGCGCGGAAAGAGTTGTGCCTCTTGCCGTACCCAGCACGCATTCGAGGAAGTACGTCGACACGTCCCTCACCACGAGCTCGCTGACGCCTGTGGTTCAGCCCGGTCCGCCGGCCGCGGGACCTGGCCGGGGAACCTGTGCCGCCAGCTTCTTCGGCGCCCGCAGGCAGTAGCTCTCGATGAGCAGCTCGGCGATCTCGTCCCAGTCCGCGTCCGGTTCGATCACCATGCCCACGACCTGCGGGTGCCACCTCGGTTTGTAGAACGGGTGGCCGGTGCCGACGAGCGCGGCGAGCTCGGCACCGGCGGAGCGGACGGTCAGGACGGTGGCATCCCCGACGAACGGCGCGTCGCGGGTGTCGGCGGGCGGGTACTCGTCGCTGATGCCGAGGACGTGGGCGAAGGTCTTCTTGCGGACCAGCCAGCGGGTGCCGACCCAGGCCTGTTCCTCGTAGACGCCGGGGAGTGCCAGGCACAGCGCGCGGAGGCGGTCGAGGACGTCGTCCGGCACGTCGGGGCTGTCCGGCATCGGCGTCTCCCAAAATTGTCGGTGCTCTCGTGCATGATGCCCGCCAAGAGCCTGAACCACGTCGACATCGGCACCGGAACCCCTGTCCTAACCATTGGTCGGGCGCGGGTGGTTTCGTTCGTGAGAAGTGACCGCATTTGTTCGTGAGTTCTGACCGTACTTGAGGGCTGGAACCATGATCAATGTTCGGGAGAGCCGACCGACCATGGGATGGAGGTCGCGGGGTCAGGGAGGCCAGTTTGTCAGTACTCGGCCCTAGCCTGCGGAGCATGAAACGATATGTCGACGAGGACCTGCACGGTGCAGAGTTCCGCGAGTGCGATCTGACCGGGGCACGCCTGATCGGCGTCGTCATGCAGGACGCCGTGATCGACGGGCTTATCACCAACCTCGTGGTGAACGGGGTCGAGGTCACCGAGTACGTCCAGGCAGAGCTCGACCGGCGTAATCCGGTGCGGCTGCTGATCCGCTCCGAGGACCCTGCCGAGCTGCGCGAGGCAGCGCGTCAGCTCCATGCCGGCTGGGCCGCCACGATCGAGCGAATCCGTCGTAGGCCCGGCATCGAGCGCCGCAGCGTGAACGACGAGTGGTCGGCCGTGCAGACGATGCGCCACCTGGTCTTCGTCCACGACTCGTGGTTCCGCCGCTGCTGCCTGGGCTCGACGGAGCTGTTCACGCCGATGGGCATCGGGACGACCGTCGAGCCCTACCGTGGAGCGCACGGGCTTGACCTCTCGCTCGATCCGTCCCTCGACGAGATCGTGAGCGTGCGTGACGCACAGGCCGCCGAGCTGGAGGCCTGGCTCGACAAGGTCACCGCTGAGCAGCTCGCCGGGCGAGCGCCGGTGCCCGACGACGATGTCTGGCCGCCGTACGCCCGGGGCCGCTCGGTGCGGCAGTGCCTCGGCGCGGTGCTCAACGAGACCTTCGAGCACCACGGCTTCTGCGTCCGCGATCTCGACCTGATCGAGGCACAGGACGCTGAGTAGGACGGGCTACGGACTCACGCGGCACTTCTCGAGCATCCGGCGGGCCCGAGCTAGGTGCGGGCGGCCCGCCGGGAGGGCGGCGAGCTCGTAGAGGCGCGCCGCCCTGGAGGTCGGCGATGCGGTTCATCAGTGCGGTCGAATCCCGCGAACAACTCGACCTTGGACTTCGGCTGCACCAGCGCCTCCCATCTTGCGGGGCACATTCATCGTCTCACCACAAGCCCAAGGGCGCTTCTACTTCTCAGCGACCGAAACGATCGCTGTCACAACTGACCGACAGACGCTGTCGCTACTCGCCTACGTAACCAACCTTGTCGGGTTCGGGGATGAGAAGCTCCTCGCCGCCGCAGCCGAGGACAGCGCAGATGATGTTGAGGTCGTCGAGTTTGATGCTGGCGGGCTCGCCCGACTCGGGCCCGGACATCTTCCCGACGGTGAGGAGGACACTCGCAGCGATCACGCCGAGCGTGACGGCCATGACCGCCGGGGGAGTTTGGGCACTCATCGCCGGCCCCGGCCCCTCTGCCCTGGAGCGCAAGACGCTCAAGAGCATCAAGGTACGTGTCGAGCGGGTCGGCATGACGGCGCGCCAGCCGTGCTGACCGTAAAAGCAGGCCGAGCATCGGAGACGAAGGCGCGGCAGTGGGCCTGGTGCCGCGTCGCGGTGCAGCTTCCCCAGCTACCGTTCGCTGGCCTGCTGGGACTCTGCGCTGGAGTGGGGGCGGGCATAGTCGCTTGGTGGCGCGGTCAATGCGCTGAGCAGCTCTTCCAGGCGGGTGCTGCGCGCTTCGGCGGCCGTCAGGGCGGTGCGTAGTTCATCGGCGCGAATCTGGGCGGCGTGCCGGACGACGTCGGCTTCGGCGGCACGGATCTGCGCATCGGTGATCTTTTGGTGCGCCTGGGCGAGATTCTGGTCACGCTGTTCCAGTACGGTTCGTACCTGGGCGCTCTCCTGCCGAGCCGCTTCCGCTGCGGCCCGCGCGGCGTCCGTGTCGGTGCGGGCTTGAGCGTAGGCGGCTTCGGTGGCCTGCAGACGTTCGTTGAGCATGGCCAGTTGCTCGCGTAGATCTGCGTTGTCGTCCCGCACCCGGGCCAGAGCACGGTCAGCTGCTTCGAGCTGTTCGCTTCTTTGCTGGTGGGCGGCGCGTGACGTCTGCAGTTCCTCCTGGAGGGTCCGCAGCCGATCCTCCAGTACTCCCTGGGCGGCTTGCGCCGCGTCGCGAGCGGCTTCGGCTTGACCGCGGGCCCGCTCGTGGCGGGCGACTTCTTCCCACGCCTGCTGGCGGACGGCCTCGGTCTCAGCCCGAACGCGTGCCATCTGGCGCTCGCTTTCCGCGCGGGACGCCTCGGCGTCGCGGACGGCGGCCAGCGCCTCGCGGCGGCGCTGTTCGGCGTTGTCGGCGCGGGTCTCGGCCTCATCTGCCTCGCGGCGGGCGGCTATGGCCTCGGCGTCGGCGGCCTGGATACGGGCCAGGGCACCGGTCTCGGCGGCCTGCAGGCGGGTGGTCAGTTCGGCCAGCACGCCGGTGAGCCGGTCGGCGGCCGGTAACACGGTCTCGGCCAGGGTGCGGGCGGCGGCCAAGGGCTCGGCCACGGCCGCGTCTTGCTGTTCTCGGCGGGTGCGGGCGGCGGCGTCTTTGTGGGCGGGGCTGCAGTATTTGGCCGGGCGGCCGCCGATCCGTCGGCCGTTCTCGTCGCGGCGCGGTGCGGGCAGCGGGTTGTCGCAGCCCTGTAGCTGGCAGGTCCCGATCGGCTCGTCCGCTGCAGCGGCGGGGGTGCCATCGACGGAGGCATCGTCGCGATCTTCAGGCATGCCCCTCAAACCAGCACGGCCGATAAAGCGATACGCGGAAATATATAGCTTTACTCGAAACACTAAACTGGGTTGCAAATCCCATACCACATAATTCCGCCAACCTTGATCCTTAGCCTCTCTCACACCAGCTCAGTGAGACTTTTCAACCTGATGGAGCTGGTCAGCATAGGTACAGAAGGCCGGGTTGGGGTGAGAT
The DNA here is from genome assembly GCF_016863135.1 of Planobispora longispora. Classification (GTDB taxonomy): domain Bacteria; phylum Actinomycetota; class Actinomycetes; order Streptosporangiales; family Streptosporangiaceae; genus Planobispora; species Planobispora longispora. The sequence goes on along the minus strand of NZ_BOOH01000037.1, from coordinate 124,766 downwards.
GAGGCCCTCGGGAAGACAGCGGTCGACCAAGATGCGATGCTCCAACCGGAAGTCTCGCTGCTGGCCACGCCCTCACCCGCCTGGCTGAGTTGAATCGACTCCCCAGGTCAGGGGCTTGCTGCTGGGGGCAGGAGCGGCACCATCGGCCATGAGGTGCTCGTGACTTGGTCGGGCTCAAGGCCGGCTCGGTATCCTGACGCGGCAGGGACACCCCTGCGGTAGGCCGTCCCGGGCCGAAGGCAAGAGCCTCCGTACCTGCGCTCCCCGTAGTCGGCTCAGACGCTACGAGGTCACGACTGACATGTCATGACCAAGTCACTGACAGCAGTGACGAAACTCCAGGTCAACGAAATGACCATTCGCATCTAGATGGGCGGCCTGTTGCGAAACCTCGACCGACTCTCAACTTGCGGGAATTGTCATTCTCGGTAGTTGCTTCACAGCTGGGAGGCCGCAACGGATCTCTTTTTTTGAATTAGAATTTCTGGAAAATAGAAATGCTAGGCTGCTCCTGTGGGAGAAGCAGCGGGTGTGGTGACGCCCTGCAAGCACTGCGGGACGCCGATCGAGCAGCGGCCCGGGCGGGGACGGCCGCGGGCCTACTGTCCTCAGGGCGACTGCCAGGCCGCGGCGAAACGGGAGCGCGAGCTCCGGCGGGCGACACCGGGGCTGGAGGGGGCCCTGGCCCGGGCGGAGGATCTCTACGAGCGCATGGAGAAGGGGATGGCCGCGGCCATCGCCCCGCTGGCGCAGGTGCTGGCCGACGAGCTGAGTCCCGCCGGGGTGGAGGCGAAGCTGAGCGCGGTGCAGGCCGAGGCCCACACCCGGGTGGCGATCGCGCGCACCGAGCGGGAGCAGGCCTTCGAGCAGGTACGGCTGGCACGCGAGGCCACCGAGCACGCCCGCAGGGAGCGCGACGCGATGGCGCGGCAGGTCCAGGAGGCCGACGCCGAGCGCGACACCGCGCTGGCCGACGCCGAGACCGCGCGCGAGCAGGCCCTGGCGGCGCTCCGGGAGGCGGCCAGCACCGAGCGGCAGGCCAGGAACGCCGAGGCCGAGGCCCGGCACCGGGCCGATCAGGCCGAGGCGGCACGCGATGCGGCGGTGCGGGAACTGGCCGAGCGGGTGGAGGCCGCCCAGGCGCAGGCGCGGCAGGCGCAGGCGCAGGCCGTACAGGACAGGGAAGACGCGGAGCGGGCCCGGGCCGAGCGGGACACCGCACGGCACGAGGCGGACCTGGCCCGCAAGGGCAAGGCCAAGGCCGAGCAGGCGGCCGCGGCGGCGGCCGCACGGGCCGAGGCCGCGGCCGCCGAGCGGGACAGGGCCGTGGCCCGCGCCGAGGCCGACGCCCAGGCGCGTGACCGGGCGGTGGCGGAGGCCGCCCAGGCCCGCGCGGCGGCCGCGCGCGCCGGCAGCCACGCCGCCGAGGCCGAGCAGGCGGCGGCCGCGCGCGTCGAGGCCGAGCAGGAACGGGCGGCGCGGCAGGTCCGGGAGGCCGAGCAACGCGCCGGGCGCTTCCAGGAACAGCTGGACCAGGCGCAGGCGGAACGGGACCAGGCGAGGATGGATCTGGCTCTGGAGCGCGCCCGCATGGCCGATCTGCGCGATCAGCTCGAGACGCTCCGCCAGGAGTCCGCCGGGCTCCGTGAGCGGGCGGTCGCGGCGGAGCTGCGAGCCGCCGAACCGCCGCGACGCCGGCCGCGGGCGGGGGGGAGCGGCGACGCCCGGGAGGCGGGTGCGTGATCGGCGGCTCGGCCGCCGACGCGATCCAGGAGTTCGCCGCCCGGGGTGCCTGCCGTCCGCGGCCGGGCTTCACCGCACCGCCGGCTCGGCCGGCGACGGGACGGCCGCGGGGGAGGGGCGTCTGATGCGACGGACGCGTGGATCGGGCCCGTACGGTTGACACCCCGGCCGAGCGCCGGAAATGATCTGCGCACACAAGTGAACCCGAGAAGTCAGCGCCGTGGTGGCAGGTGGGTGCGCTGGCGTGTTCGCGCATGTCGCGAAGACGACCGACACCCCCAGGAGACCACATGTCCCACCAACGCCCCGACGTCGACGTCATCGTGGTCGGCGCCGGCATGGCCGGCCTCTCGTGCGCCAACCGCCTCCGTCATCACGGGGCCGCAGTCCTTCTCCTCGAGGCCCGCGACCGGGTCGGCGGCCGCACGGCCGGCATCGAGGCCGACGGCGAGATCGTCGATCTCGGCGGCCAGTTCATCGGACCGGGCCAGGACCGCGTGTACGCGCTGGCGGCCGAGTTCGGCGTGGGCACCGTCCCGACGCACACCGGGGGCGCGAGTGTGCTGGAGACCGCGACCGGGCGGCTGCGCCGGTTTCGCGGCACGGTGCCCAGGCTCGGGCCGGCGGCTCTGGCGGACGTGGCGCAGGCCCGGTTCCGCCTCGACCGGCTCGCCCGCGCCGTCGACGCCGACGCCCCCTGGCGCAGCCCGGACGCGGCCGCGCTCGACGGGCAGACCATGCGGTCCTGGATCGACCGCACGGTCAGGACCCGCGACGGGCGCCGGTTCCTCGTCCTGGCCTGCCGGGCGATCTGGGCCTGCGAGCCGAGCGAGCTGTCGCTGCTGCACGCGCTGTTCTACGTGAAGGCCGCCGGCGGCCTGGCGGCGGTGACCGACTTCGAAGGAGGCGCGCAGCAGGACCGGCTGGCCGGCGGGGCGTACGGCCTGGCCGTCAGGATCGCCGAACGGCTGGAGGGCGCGATCCGGCTGAACACGCCGGTCCGCCGGATCGAGCAGGACGACTCCGGTGTCACGGTCACCGCCGAGGACGGGACCGCATGGCGGGCGCGGCATGCGGTGGTGGCGGTTCCCCCCGCGCTCGCGGCCCGGGTCACCTACCGGCCGCCGCTGCCGGCGGCGCGTGACAACCTGCTGCAACGGCTCCCCATGGGCAGCGTGATCAAATACGTCGTCGGCTATCCCGAACCGTTCTGGCGGCGGGCCGGCCTGAGCGGCGTGTCCCTCAGCCTGCGCGGCCCGATCACCATGACCGCAGACAGCGGCCCTCCGTCCGGCCGCCGCGGGGTGCTGATCGCCTTCGTCAACGGCGCGCCCGCCCGGGAGCTCGCCGCCCGCCCGGCCGAGGAGCGCCGGACGGTCCTCCTCGGCGCCCTCGGCCGCCTGTTCGGTCCGCGGGCCGCCACGCCGGTGAGCTTCGCCGAGCGGAACTGGAACGAGGAGGCGTTCACCCGCGGCGCCTACGCGGCGGTGTTCCCGCCGGGTGCGTGGACCCGCCTCGGTGCGGCGATGCGTGTCCCGGCGGGCCGCGTCCACTGGGCGGGATCGGAGGTCTCCTCGCGCTGGTACGGCTACATCGACGGCGCGGTGCGGTCCGGGGAGGCCGCGGCGGACGCGGTGACGCGGGCCGTCTGATCTCCTGACGGCCCGCGTCCGGCCCCTGCCCCGGACATGACCCGAGGACGTGATTCGAAGGCGTGGCCCGGAGATGTGACCCGGTCGTCGCCGCGCGTCGGCCGCGGTCCCTGGGCCGTTCAGGCGTCCCGGAAGCAGGACCTGCCGTGGTGGTCCAGCAGGCGGGTGAGGAGCTCGGTGAACTGGAGACGTTCGGCCGGGGCCAGCGGGGCGAGCACGTCGTCCTCGATGGTGGCGAGCAGGTCGTCGAGCCGGTGCAGGTGACCGCGGCCCTGCGGGGTCATGGTGATGACGTTGCGGCGGCGGTCGGCGGGATCCGGCGCGCGCTCCACGAAGCCGCGCTCGGCCAGCTCGTTGATGACGGCGACCAGGTCGCTGCGGTGGATGCGGGTGCGGCGGCTCAGCTCCGTCTGGCTCGCCGGGCCGAACTCCTGCAGCGAGGCGAGCGCGGCGTAATGCCACCGGCGCGCCTCCAGGCCGGCCAGTCCTTCCGTCACCAGGCGGTCGGAGTGCAGGGCGACCAGGGCCAGGAGGCGGGTCGGCCGGTTGCGCAATCGTGCCGGGGTGGCCTCCCCGTCCCCGGGGCCTGTCATGTCGGAGGCGCTGCTGCTCATGGCGGCGATCCTACCTTCTTGTGTTAGTCGCCCTAACGATATAGATTCGTTCGTGCGACAAACGTTCGTTTGACTAACTAACTGGGAGGCGTCCATGCCCTCGATCGACGTGCTCGACTCGGCGATGTACTACGAGGAGACGGGGGACCCCGAGGGGACGGGCAGCGGCCTCCCCTTCGTCTTCCTGCACGGCAACCCCGCCTCCTCCCGCCTGTGGCGGAAGGTGCTGCCCGGGATCGGCGGGCCCGCACGCCTGCTCGCCCCCGACCTCATCGGGATGGGCCGCTCGGGCAAACCCGCGGTGCCGTACCGCTTCGCCGACCACGCCCGCTACCTCGACGCCTGGTTCGACCGGCTGGGGCTGGAGGAGGCGGTGCTCGTCGGCCACGACTGGGGCGGGGCGCTGGCCTTCGACTGGGCGGCCCGCCATCCCGGCCGCGTCCGCGGGGTGGCCTTCCTGGAGACCTTCGTCCGGCCGATGTCCTGGGACGACCTGGGCGAGGCCCCGCGCGCCCGGGCCGAGGCCATCCGGGGCCCGCAGGGCGAGTCACTGGTCCTCGACCAGGACTTCCTGGTGCGCACGGCCTTCACCGGAGGGGTGCTGACGCCCCTGAGCGCGGAGGAGATGGAACCGTACCTGGCGCCCTACCCCACCCGTGAGAGCCGCCGCCCGCTGCTGGAGTGGGCACGCTCGCTGCCGCTCGACGGCGAGCCCGCCGACGTGACCGGGCGGGTCGAGCGGTACGGCGCGTGGCTGGCGGGCAGCGCCGGTGTCCCCAAGCTGCTGCTCACCTTCGACTCCTCGCCCACCCTGCTCATCGGGCAGGAGACGGCCGACTGGTGCGCGGCCAACATCGCCGCCCTGGAGATCGAGCACTGCGGCCCGGCCGGGCACCACGCGCCGGAGGACCGGCCCGAGGCCATCGCCGCGGCGATCACCGCCTGGGGGCGGCGGCACGGGCTGGGCTCGGGCCGGCCGGCGTCCCCCGCGGCGGTGTAGAGCGTGCGGCCCGGCCGCGCGCTCACGCGTTCCGGTAGCGGTCGGCCAGGTCGTGCAGGAACTCACGCAGTTCCGGCGGGTCCAGGACCGTGAAGGGCACGCCGAGCGCGCCCAGGAACGCGGCCAGGTCGCTCAGGGAGTCGCCGCCCGTCTCCAGCACCCCGTCGTCGTGCAGGAGGCCCGCGGCGGGCGGCAGGAGTTCCGTGAGCCGTTCCATCGGAGCGTGCAGGCGCACACGGGCCGGGTGCCTCCAGGCCGTCGAGGTGACGCCGCGCACGACATGGGTGGCGGCATCGGCCGGAGGGTCGCGGGGGACGAAGCGCGGACCGTTCGGCGTGCGCAGGCGGATGCGGTCGGCACGGAAGGTGCGCCAGTCGGCACGGGCGGTGTCCCAGGCCAGCAGGTACCAGCGGCGGCCGGTGTAGACGAGGCGATGAGGCTCCGCCACGCGGGAGCCGTCGGCGCCGTCGCGCCCCCGGTAGTCGAAGCGCAGCTGCTCGCGGTCGCGGATGGCGGCGGCGATGCCGGTGAGCGTCTCGGCGTCGACCGTGGGGCCGCGGCCGGCGACCGACACGGTGGCCGCCCCCACGGCGGCGGTGCGGTGCCGCAACCGCGAGGGGAGCATCTGCTGGAGCTTGGTGAGGGCGCGCAGCGAGGTCTCCTCGATGCCGGTCACCGTCCCGCCGGCCGCCGCGTGCAGGCTCACCGCCACCGCGACCGCCTCCTCGTCGTCCAGCAGCAGCGGGGGCAGGGCCGCCCCCGCGCCGAGCCGGTAGCCGCCGGCCGTGCCGGTGGTGGAGTGGATCTGGTAGCCGAGGATGCGCAGCCGCTCGATGTCGTTGCGCACGGTCCTGGTGGTCACCCCGAGCCGGTCGGCCAGCTCGCGGCCGGGCCAGTCGGGACGCGACTGCAGCAGGGACAGCAGGCGCAGGAGCCGGACCGAGGTTTCCGTCATTTTCGTCAGTCTGCCAGGCGTTGAGGAAACGCAGGTTCCTCAACGCCTTCTATGTTGGAGAAGACAGCACAGAGAAGGAGCGACACATGTTGCGAGGACCTGCCACCGTCAACTTCTGGGCCGACGACCTGGAGGCGGCCAAGAAGTGGTACGCCGAGCTGCTGGGCGTCGAGCCGTACTTCGAGCGGCCGGGCGACGGGCAGCCGGCCGCCTACTACGAGTTCAGGATCGGCGACTACCAGGCCGAACTCGGCCTCATCGACCGGCGTTACGCCCCGCAGGGGGCGTCGGCCACCCCCGGGGGCGTGGTCCTCCACTGGCACGTCGACGACGTTCGGGCCGCCCTGGAGCGGCTGCTGGCCATGGGGGCCACGCCGTACATGCCGCTCACCGAGCACGGGCCCGGCTTCGTCACCGCATCGGTGATCGACCCGTTCGGCAACGTGCTGGGCGTCATGTACAACCAGCACTACCTGGAGATCCTGGACCGATGATGCACTTCGCGGACGCCGCCCGGTGGGAGGCGTGGCTGGCCGAGCACCACGGCGACGAGGGCGGCGTCTGGCTGAAGATCGCCAAGAAGGGGTCGCCCGTCGCCGCGGTCACGATCGGGCAGGCGCTGGACGTCGCGCTGTGCTACGGCTGGATCGACAGCCAGCGCAAGGCCCACGACGAGCACTGCTTCCTGCAGCGGTACTCACGCCGCCGCAAGGGCAGTCCCTGGTCGCGGGAGAACGTCGAGCGCGTGGAGGCGCTGACCGCCGCCGGGCGCATGCGCCCGCCCGGGCTGGCGGAGGTCGCCGCCGCCCAGGCGGACGGGCGGTGGGAGGCGGCCTACGTCGCCCAGCGCGACGCCACCGTCCCGCCCGACCTGGCCGAGGCGCTGGCGGCCCGCCCGGAGGCCGCCGCCCGCTTCGACGCGCTCGGCAAGACCGATCGTTACCTGGTGATCCTGTCGCTGCTGAAGGCCAGGACCCCGGCCGGGCGCGCGGCCCGCCTGCAGAAGGCGCTCGCCGATCTGCTGGCGTGAGGGGAGGCTCAGCGCGAGATCCGCGTGGCGTTCGCCAGCCGTGCCACGTCCTCGGCGCCGTCCTCCAGGAGCTTGGCCGACAGGTCGGACAGCGCCCGCCCCGCCGCCAGCTCGTCACCGATGTCCGGGACGGCCTGGTCACCGGGGCTGCGGCGGGCGTGCGCCACGCTCTCGTGGCGGGTGCCGTCGCCGGCGAGCAGGACGGCCCTGGCCGTGGTGAGGTCGTCGGCGTCGTCCTCGGTGATGGATATCTCCACATTCCACTGCTTGGTCTGCATCACGAACACCCCCTCACCTCCAGCGTCCCCTCCTGCCGAATGCGGAGGAACCCCTTTTGAGCTCGGCAAATACGACTTTTCACGATTCTTCACCCTGGAGAGGGTGTGCGGCGGTTCGGGCCCGTGAGCCGGGGCGGCCTTCCGCGGAGGCTACCGGGGCCGGATGTTGTGGTTGCGGGCGAACAGATTGCCGGGGTCGTACCGGCCCTTGACCGCCGCGAGCCGCTCGCGGGTCCGCGCCGGATAGATCGCCGCGACATCCTCCTCGGTGGCCGAAGACAGGAAGTTGGCGTAGGCGCCGCCGACGTGAGGCGCGAGTCTCGCCCAGATCGCCTCCAGAGCGGGACGCGCGGCCTCGACGACCGGCTGCGGACCCGCGACGGTGGTCACGAACATCAGCTCCGCCCGGCGATGCGGGTAGGCGGTGGCGTCGGCGGCGACGCGGGACACCGCGCCGCCGACGCTGCGAACGGCGATGAACGGAGGCCGCTCCGACGCCCCGACGTCGGCGAGGATCCCGAGGACCTCCGGCACCGACTCCCCGTCGACGAACGCGCTGCGGGTGAGCAGCCGAACGCCCGGGGGAGGAGTGAGGCCGTCCACGAGCGTGTCGGCGTAGGATTTCAGCGCGACATCGTCATCGATCACCGTGCCGAGCCGACGGATCGGATCGACGGCCCGGGCGGCCGCCTCCGGATCGTCGCCGTCGAAGGCGAGGTGGATCTCGACCGGCGCTTCGGGCCCGCCGGCGAGGGGATTGGCGACGTTCACCACGGAGGTGAGCTCTACGGGAGCCGCGCGCATGCGCCCCGCCCAGCCCCGGAGCACGACGGCCGCCTCCGACGCCGGAAAGGCGATCCTGCCGTGGAAGACGTCCGTCGTCGGATGCGCCGAGAACTCGAAGACGGTCACGATCCCGAAATTCCCACCGCCACCGCGGATCGCCCAGAACAGCTCCGGGTTGTCCCGCGCGCTCGCACGCACGACCTGCCCGCCGGCGGTGACCACCTCGGCGGCGACCAGGCTGTCCAGCGCGAGGCCGTACTTGCGGACCTTCCAGCCGATGCCGCCGCTCAACGTCAGCCCGCCGACGCCGACATCCCTGGTGTCACCCGAGGAGATCGCCAGCCCGTGCGGGGCCAGGGCGGCCGCGACCTGCCCCCAGGTGGCGCCGCCGCCGACCCGCACGAGGTGACGCTCCTTGTCGACGACCTCGACGCTCGCGAGCCCGCTGAGATCGATCACGACGCCGCCGTCGTTGGTGCCGAAGCCCGCGAAGGCGTGACCGCCGCCCCGCACGGACAGCACCAGCCCCGCGGCGGCGGCGAACCTGACACCCGCCCGCACGTCCCCGACGCTGCCGGGCCGCAGGACGTAGGCCGGACTCCCCGAAGCCAGCACCGAGCGGCTGACCGACGCGTACTGCGCCGCTCCCGGTTCGACGATGTCGCCGCCGAAGTCACGACGGAGGGTTTCAAGCGCTGAACCCATGACACTCCACACTCCTTGTCCACACGAAAAGAACCTTCGTCAGCCGAAGTCACGGCGCCGGGCGCCACGTGGACCACCGGCGCGGCCTCCCGACGAGCAAGAGATCCCGGCGAGCCGACCCCTGTGACACCCGGAGCCGTGTGACGTGCGTCACCCGCCACGGATGTCACAAAGCCGCGAGAACCGGGGTCTTATGCGTGGAGCGGCCGAGTCAGGCGTGGAACAGTCAAGAACGAACAGGCGGGAACCAGCGATGAGCGAACACGGCGGGCCAGCGACGGACACAGCCGGGCCCCTCGCCCCGGACGGCCGTACGGACACCGGCACCGACCCCGCCACCGGAGCTTTCCTCACCCACCGCAACCTGCTGTTCACCGTCGCCTACGAGATGCTCGGCTCGGCCGCCGACGCCGAAGACGTCCTGCAGGAGACCTGGCTGCTGTGGGCGGGCGTCGATCTCGGCACGGTACGGGACCGCCGCGCCTACCTGGTACGGATCACCACCCGCCAGGCACTGAAACGGCTGCGCACACTCGGCCGCCGCAAGGAGTCCTACATCGGCCCCTGGCTGCCCGAACCGCTGCTGACCGCACCCGACGTCGCCGAGGACGTCGAGCTGGCCGACAGCGTCTCGACGGCGATGCTGCTGGTGCTGGAGACCCTCACCCCGACCGAGCGGGCGGTCTTCGTGCTGCGCGAGGTGTTCGACCTGCCCTACGACGAGATCGCCGACGCCGTCGGCAAGAACCTGCCCGCGGTCCGCCAGATCGCCCACCGGGCACGGACGCACGTCGCGGCGCGCCGACCCCGCGGCGTCGTCTCCCCGGCCGAGGCCCACGACGCGCTCAAAGCCTTCCAGAGCGCGGTCGAAACAGGCGACCTGCAGAGCCTGCTCGACATCCTCGCACCGGACGTCGTCCTCCTGGCGGACGGCGGAGGACTCAAACCAGCCGCACCGGAACCCGTCGTGGGCGCCGAACAGGTGGCCCGCGTGCTGGGCAGGATCACCACCACGGCGACGCTTTCACTGCAGCCGGCACAGGTCAACGGCCACCCGGCACTCATCGTCCGGACCGACGGCGGCATCGAGACCGTCATGACGATGCGCATCGACAACGGCCTCATCGCCGGACTCTACGCCGTGCGCAACCCCGAGAAGCTGTCACATATGGAGCGGGAAACCCCGGTGACCCGCTGACCCCGGGACTCGCCCGGCAAGGCGTTGAGAGGTCCGGGTTGGCTCCGGGACGACGGATGCGGGCAGACGGGGATCGTGGCGGAGATTTTCGTCGGACGCCGCCGCGAGCTGGCCGAACTGACACGCCTGCACGCGGCCGCCACGGACGGCCACGGCAGCGTGGCACTGATCGGCGGCGACCCCGGCCTCGGTCAGCTCGCGCCCGGCGCGGTAGTGCCCCGACAGCACGCCCTGGAGCCCGACCTCCACGATGCTGCCGAGGTCGGCATATCCGAAAGCGGGCAGGAAGAACCGCCGCCGGGCGTCGATGCCATCGCCGTCAACCCTCAGACGCTCCAGCTGCTCCCGCGCCGCCGCCTGCCGACGCAAATCCTCCGCAGGGCACCGGCCCCCCTCAGCCCGGGAGTTCGCACGGGGAGCAGGGGAGTGCGTGCGAGGTGAGGACCCGCCACGGGAAGCGGGATCTCCGAAGGCCGGCGACCGTTACAGACCGTGACAACGACCTGGAGGCGGCGACGCCCGCCCCGCCCGGGGGAGAGGTCGCGCCGTCGACGCGGCCGGAGATCCGATCCGCGAGCCGAGAGCCGCGAGCCCATCGATCCGTTCACGGGCCCCGGCACAGCCTTCCCGTCTCAGCAGGGCGTTCGCGGGGGAGATGAGGCCCACAACCCTCGATACAGAATGAAAAGTCACGAAAGCACGGGAAATATTACTTATGACGCCATACCAGACAGAATCTACCTTCTGTCTGGTATGGCGTCATTGTCGCTTTTGTCAGAGTCTGCGAACGAGACGGGAAGCGGCCCGCTGGCTCATCCCGGTCTCACCCCGGATCAGGAACACCGCATCGTCGAACTGACCGGAGATCTTCAACTCCCGCGCCTGGTTGACCAGCTCGGGCCCCAGGGCGCCGCCGAGAAGGCTGTTGCGGGGCCGGTGGGCCAGCCGCACCGCGAGCCAGATCAGGCCGATGATCAGGATGAGGACGACTGCGGTCACGATGACGATCCTGATCGTGTCTGACATGCCTTGAGGATAGCCCCGTCGATCGTCCGGTGTCTGCAGTCGCACGGGCCCGTCCGGTGGGATCTGTGGTGACGTCAGTGACATCTGTGGCGATATCTGTGGCATCTGCGGTGTGGACGGTGCGCGTGGGCGGAGTCGTCCGGCGTGGCGCGTCCCCTTCTCAGGGGCTCTCCGCCATGTTTGATGCATAATCGCACTTATGCATCATTCAGATTCCGCCCTCCCCGCCCGCCCGGGAGGCCCCCGTGGAGCGTGACCCGCTGGTGCTGATGCGCGTCCCCGAGGCCACGGCCGAGTTCCTGTCCTCCCTGCGGACCAAGAAACTCTCCGCGCACACCGTCGCCGGGTACGAACGCGATCTGCGGGCCGTCGCCGAGATCGCCGCCGCGGCCTCGGGCGTCGCGCCCGCCGAGCTCGAGGTGCGCCGGCTCACCGGGCGGACCATCCGTACGGCGTTCGCCGAGTTCTCCGGCCCGCGCTCGGCGGCCAGCGTCAACCGCGCCTGGAGCGCCTGGAATCAGTTCCTCACCTTCTGCGTCGCCGAGGGGATGCTGGAGGGCAATCCGATGGCGGCGGTCCCCCGGCCCCGGCAGCCTCCCAAGGCGCCCAAGCCGTTCCTCGGGGACGGGAGCGCCTCGCTGACGTTGCTGGAGCGGATCGCGGCGGGCGCGCGTGAGGCGCGGGACCCGTGGGTGGAGCGGGATCTGGCGGTGCTGGCGCTGGCGCTGGTGACGGGGATGCGTTCGGCGGAGCTGCTGGGCCTGACGGTCGGGTCGATCGGCGGCTCCCCCGGTGACCGCCGGGTCCAGGTGGTAGGCAAGGGGGGCAAGACGCGGTCGTTGCCGATCGAGCCTCCGGTGGAGGCGCTGGTGGAGCGTTATCTGCGCAGCCGTTGTGACCGGTTCGGGGTGGCGGAGCTCCCCCGTTCGGCGGCGTTGCTGGTGGATACGCGCAACGAGCCGTTGCAGCGGGGCGGGTTGCAGTATCTGGTGCGTCAGTGTTACCGGTACGCGGGGGTCCACGATCGTGTGCAGCGGGGGACGCTGGTGCACGCGTTGCGGCATGAGTTCGCGACGCGGCTGGCTGAGCGCGGTGCGTCGGCGCACGAGTTGATGGAGCTGCTGGGGCACTCCTCGATCGTCACGGGGCAGGCGTATGTGGCTTCGACGGCACGGGAGGTACGGCGGGCCGCGCGGGGCAATCCCGCCTATGGCGTGCTGGCGGAATTGGCGCGGGACGGGGATGCCGGGGACGTGCCGCCGGGTGGGGCGCCCACCGGATGAATCGTGCGCTGCGAAGCCGCTCCCCCGCCCCGCGGGTCAGGGCGTGTCCCCCGGTGCGTCGTGTCGTCCCGCGGGGTCGTTCTGCCGGGTGAGCGCCGCCATGACGTGCCGGTGGATGCGGTCGGCCGTGGCCGGGGCGACGTCCCGGAAGCGCAGGCCGATCTCGGCGGTGTCGTCGTGCACCTTGCGGTGGACGATGTCGGCGTTCAGGGTCAGGGGGCTCTCGCCGTTCAGCGGGATGTCGACCGTGACGGTGTCGCCCTGCTTGAGGGGTGCGTCGCGGTCGGTGGAGAAGTGGGCTCCGGACTCGCTCAGGTCGAGCATCTGGGCGGGGTGCCCGTGGCCGGCCGAGTGGATGCGGGTGCTTCCGCCGATGGGGGCGCGGGGGGCGTTGCGCCGTTCGAGCTGCTCGGTCAGATGCACCATGGTCGAGATCCGCTGGATCGCCCGGTCCAGGTACTCCTTGAGCAGGTCGACGCTGGAGTGCTGCCGGCGGGTCATGACGCCGACCTGGGCGGTCGCCTCGCCGAGGTTGCCGACGCCGCCGGTCATCTCGCTGAGGGCGCCGGTCATGGCGTGGGTGTTCTCCTCCAGGGAGCGGACGATGGAGGTGATCTCGTCGGTCGACTGGGTCGTGGCGGTGGCGAGGTCTTTGACTTCGTCGGCGACGACGCTGAAGCCCTGGCCGGCTTCGCCCGCGCGGACGGCCTCGATGGTGGCGTTGAGGGCGAGCAGGTGGGTCTGGGCGGCCACGTTCGAGATGAGGCGGGCGATCCCGTCCACTTTGCTCAGGCTCGCTTCGAGCTGTTCGATGGCGTCGTTGGCTCTGCGTGCCTGTTCGGCGAGGCGGTTGGCGACGGTGTCGGTGGCGCCGACCCGCTCGTCGATGGTGTCGGCGGTGGTACGGAGTTCGTCGGTTTTGTCGGCCACCATGCGGAGTTCGCCCATGATGATCGCGATGCTGTCGTTGATCATTGCCTGGGCGCGCTGGCGGGCCTGCTGCTCGTTGAGCCGCCGTTCGGCGTACGTGGTGCGCAGCTGTTCCTCCTTGGAGGCGGCGGCGCGGTCCAGGTCGGCGTCCTGGGCGGCGATCGTGTCGAGCAGGGTGTTGACGGCGCGGGCCAGGGCGCCGATGTCGCCGGGGCCGTCGGATCGCAGGCGCGAGGTGCGGTCGCCGGAGGCGATGACGGTCTCGGTGGTGCGCAGCAGATCCGTGATTCGCCGGAGGGCTGCCCGGCGTTCCAGCGGTAGCGCCGCCGCGAGCAGGAGCACCGCTCCCAGCGCGATCGCGCCCCCGGGCTCGGCGGCGGCGATCTGCTGCCGGGCCAGGGAGCCGAGCGCTACGGCGAGGAGGACCACCAGTCCCACCAGGGGGAGGTTGGTACGCGGGCGGCTGAGGTTCACGGTGGTTCTATCGGGTGGGCCCGATCGGCCATGAGTCAAAACTGCGGTGTTGTCGTCGGCGGCCGTTTCGGGGGGGGCCGCTCCCCCGGTGGCCGGGTTCTCGTGTGGCGGGTGTCTGTGCGCTGTTCGGGGTTGCGCCGGGGCGGTGGGCGGTGGTGCGCCGCCGATGGGTTGCGGCTCCTCCCATCGCTGAGTCTTTTGTCCGTTTTGGGGTTTTTGAAATAAGTCGTGCCCTTTACAACGTAGATTAAAATTGCCGTTTCTGGGGCGTCCGTGCCAGCCGGGTACGGGCCGCTCACCGCTCGGTGTAGTCCCGGGTGTACCAGCGCTCCGGGCGCACGCGGACCAGGACCATGGTGCCGCGCTCGTCCTTCGTGGCCTTCAGGTACCGTACGGCGAGTTCGGGGCCCAGGTAACGCTCGGCCATCGTTCTGCCCTCTTCCGGCGGCGCCGGGTCCTGGACCGCCACGACCGGGCCCTCCACCGAGACGTACCGGTAGGGCAGCCCCTCGTCCTGCGCCACCAGGCTCACCCGGCCCGCCTTGCGGACCAGCTCCAGCTTGCGGCTGTCGCGGGCGGTGATGAAGGCGATGTCACCGCCGGGCTCGTACAGGTACCAGACCGGTACCGCCAGCGGCGCCCGGCCTGCCTCGTCGGCGACGCTCAGGACGCCCACATGGACGCCTGCCAGGAAGGCCTCCCGTTCGGCCACGCTCATCACCAGGGTCATCGCGACTCCTCTCCCATGACCCCACCATGGACGACACCCCGCCTGCCGCCAAGGGGGTCCGGCGCCGGCGCGATCTCCCGTGCCGGCGCCGGACCCGCTGCCCGATGCCGCTCCCCCGTTTCCCCGGAGGGATCACTCCCCCGCAGGAGCCCTCGCCGGAGGCTACTCCGCGTAGGGCTGGTCCGTTCCCTGGGCGCTGTAGCCGAGACTCCAGATGTAGCCGTCCGGGTCGGCGAAGGAGCCGCCGTACCCGCCCCACGGCAGGGCGCCGGCGGGCTTGAGGATCGTGGCGCCCGCCTTCCCGGCCTCCGCGATGATCTCCTCGACCCGCGCCTCGCTGCGGACGACGTAGGTGAGGACCAGCCCGCTGAAGCCGCTGCCTTCCGGACTCGTGCCCACCTGCTCGGCCAGGCCTTCGCGGCCGTAGAAGCCGACGGGCGAGGCGCCGTCCGATTCGAAGAACACCGAGACGCCGTAGTCGTCCTTGACCTTCCAGCCGAGTCCCTCGGTGTAGAACCGCTTGGCCCTGTCCAGGTCCCGGACGCCGAGAAGGATCGAGCTGACGTGCGCTTTCATGTCCTGTCTCCTTTGTGCTCGAGGGATGGTGCACATGAGGTCACGCTATGAACGGTCCCGTGCCCGGCGCTTCTCGATTCGTGATCGCTTCGGTCACCCGCCTCCCGGGCGGCGTCCCCGCCCTCACGCGTCCCCCGGCTGCTCCGGGGCGCCGGGCCGACATGAGAACCTCCTCACCGGGCAGGGGAGACGCCATGAGGAACTTCTTCAAGGTCGTAGTGGTGCGGTGGTTGTCGCGCACTCCCCTGGGCCTGGTCCTGCTGGGCATCGGCTGGTGGTTCGGGCGGCGCAGGAAGCGGCGCGCGCAGGCGGGCGTCTCCACGGCCGGGCCGGCCGACGGTGACCGCCGGCGCAGGGCCCGCCTGAGGGTCCGGCCCCGGGCGGGAGCGCGTTAGATCCGGCGCGGGCAAAACCGTTTGCGGAACTGTCGGAGGCGTCTGTTACGGTCGCGGGCGTGTCCAAGCAACCCCTCCAATCTCTTATCCACGCGCGCGGCCTGGTCAAACGCTTCGGCGACTTCACCGCGGTCGACGGCATCGACCTGGATGTGGCGCCCGGTGAGGCGTTCGGGTTCCTGGGGCCGAACGGCGCCGGGAAGTCCTCGACGATGCGCATGATCGGTTGTGTGTCCATGCCGACGGCCGGTGAGCTGAGGATCCTGGGCATGGACCCGGTGCGCGACGGCTCGCGCATCCGGGCGCGGCTGGGGGTGTGCCCGCAGCTGGACAACCTGGATCCCGACCTCAACGTGCGGGAGAACCTGACGACCTACGCCCGCTATTTCGGGCTGTCGCGGGCGGAGGCCCGGCGCCGGGCCGAGGAGCTGCTGGACTTCGTGCAGCTGCGGGACAGGGCCGCCAGCCAGGTGGAGCCGCTGTCCGGCGGGATGAAGCGGCGGCTGACGATCGCGCGGGCGCTGGTGAACGAGCCCGAGCTGGTTCTGCTGGACGAGCCGACGACGGGGCTGGACCCGCAGGCGCGGCACCTGCTGTGGGAGCGGCTGTTCCGGCTCAAGCAGCAGGGTACGACGCTGGTGCTGACGACGCACTACATGGACGAGGCCGAGCAGCTGTGCGATCGCCTGGTGGTGATGGACGGCGGGCGGATCGCGGCCGAGGGGTCGCCTCGTTCGCTGATCGAGACCTACTCCACGCCCGAGGTGGTGGAGCTGCGTTTCCCCGACGAGGCCGACTACGCGGGCAAGCTCGAGGGGATCGGGCGGGTCGACCCGCTGCCGGACCGCATCCTGCTGTACGCCGACGACGGTGACGCGGCGGTGGCCGAGGTGCACCGGCGCGGGCTGACGCCCTCGAGCGTGCTGGTGCGCAGGTCCTCCCTGGAGGATGTGTTCCTGCACCTGACCGGACGGACGCTGGTGGACTGACGATGGCGCATCCGACGGTGGCCGTTCTGGAGCGGCACCTCCACCTGTACCGGCGGCTCTGGCGGGCCTCGGTGTTCTCCTCCTTCATCCTGCCGGTGCTGTTCCTGGTGAGCATCGGCATCGGGGTCGGCAACTACGTCGGCGAGATCGGCGGTGTGACCTACCTGGCGTGGATCGTGCCGGGCGTGATGGCCTCCACCGCGTTCCAGATGGCGGTCGGCGAGTCGACCTACTCGGTGCTGGGCGACTTCAAGTGGGTGCGGGCCTATCACGCGATGCGCGCCACGCCGGTCGGGATCCGCGACATGGTGGCCGGCTGGATGCTGTACGTCCTGCTCCGCGTGGTGATCGCCGCGGTGGTGTTCCTGGGGGTCACCGGCCTGTTCGGGGCGTTGCTGTCCCCGTGGGCGGTGGTGACCCCGCTGGTGGCGGCGCTGGTGGCGGTCGCCGCCGCGGCGCCGGTGACGGCGTTCGCGGCGAGCATCGACAACGACAGCTACTTCGCGCTGCTGTTCCGGTTCGTGATGATCCCCTCGACGCTGTTCGCGGGGGTGTTCTTCCCCGTCGAGGAGTTGCCCGGGCAGATCCGCCCGCTGGCCTACCTCTCGCCGTTGTGGCACGGGGTGGAGCTGAGCCGGGCGGCGACGCTGGGGGGCGCTCCCCCGTGGCCGGTCGCGGTGCACGCGGGGTTCCTGTTGCTGTTCGCCGCGGCGGGGCTGGCCTGGGCGGTCTTCGCCTTCCGTAAGCGACTTCAGGACTAGAGGGCGGCGAGCATGGTTACCACGATGCTGGCGGTGGCCCGCATCTCCCCCTCCCGGGTGGGCGCGGTGATCAACCGCAATGTGGGGGCGTTGCGCAGCGGCCCGTCCTACTGGCTGGTCCTGCTGTCGGGGTTCTTCGAGCCGGTGCTGTACCTGTTCTCCATCGGCGTCGGGGTGGGGGCGCTGGTCGGCGACCTGGTGCTGCCCGGCGGCCGGACGGTGGAGTACGCCGTGTTCGTGGCCCCGGCGATGCTGGCGGTCTCGGCGATGTCGGGGGCGCTGGCGGAGACCACCTTCAACTTCTTCTTCAAGATGAAGTACTCCAAGACCTTCGAGGCGATCCTGGCGACGCCGGTGAAGCCGTTCGAGATCGCGGTGGGCGAGCTGGCGTGGGCGCTGGTGCGCAGCACCGTCTACACCGGGGCGTTCCTGGTGGTGATGGTGGTGATGGGGCTGACCTCTCCGGGGTGGGCGCTGGCGGCTCTGCCGGCGACGCTGCTGGTGGGGCTGGCGTTCGGCGCGGTGGGCATGGCGATCAGCACGCTGATGCGCGGCTGGCAGGACTTCGACATGCTCACCACCGGGCAGTTCGCGCTGTTCCTGTTCTCCGGGACGTTCTCGCCGGTGCAGGACTACCCGGCCGCGTTCGAGGTGGCGGTCGCGGTGACGCCGTTGTTCCACGCGGTGGAGCTGGTGCGGGGGCTGGCCATCGGCGAGCTGTCCTGGGGGCTGCTGGGGCACGCGGCGTATCTGGTGGTGATGGCCGTGGCGGGGCTGGCGTTCGCGGCCCGGCGGATCCAGCGCACGCTGTGCGTCTGAGGCGGGGCCCGGATCGCGTCGCCGTGCGGGGCGGCGACGCGCCGGACGCGACTCCCTCCGGTCCTGCCGCGGCGCTTCAGCGCGAGTTCGCGCGGCGCTCGACGGTGCGGGATGCCCGTCATCCTGCCCATGCACGTCGCCCCGGCCACTCTGACCTACGACGGAAAAACCGCGTGGTCGTTGTGGATGGGGGCTGACGGGCTGCCGCGCCGCGTGCGGGCGTCGGGCCCGATGGTCATCGCCGTGCCGGAGGGAGGGGACGCCCTGGTCATGGAGCTCGACATCCGCTTCCGGGAGTGGGGCGGCGCGCACACGATCACCGCGCCGCCCGCCGAGGAGGTCACCGGCTGACCGGCCGGGACGGCCTCACACGGGGTCGTGCGGGATCATACGGTGAAGGGCCCGGGAAGAGAGCCGGTGAAGAGCAGGACGCCGCCGGGCGGTGTCCGTGGCGGGGCGTCGGGGGCGTTCACGGCAGGGTGAACGGGACCGCGGAGATCACGGCGGAGACGGGGATGGGCCCGTACACGTGCGGGAAGGTCTCCCGGCCCGCCTGGCCGTCCGGGGCTCCGCCGGAGGCCGCGGACGCGGAGGGCGCGGCGGGCGCCTCGAAGCGGACGTCCAGGCCGGCGGGGTCGACGGTCAGCAGGGTGAGCGGGTCGGCGACGCCGCGGTAGTAGCGGCGCACGACTCCGTCGAGCTGGGCGCGGTCGGCGCAGGTGTGGATGAAGCCCTCTTCCTCCAGGGTGCGGCCCCGTGTGGAGACGCGGTACTCCCCCGCCGCGCGGGCGGCCTCCCAGTCGGCGGTCAGGGCCAGGTGCAGGATGGTCATGCGCTCCAGTGTGCCCGTTTTGTACGGCTGCGCCGCCCGGGGCCGCCCGGCGGGGATCAGCGGCGGTTGCGCCACTCGCGCTGCAGGATCGCGTAGACCACTTCGTCGGCCCACTCGCCCTTGACCCACTCGTTCTCCACCAGGTGGGCCTCGCGCCGCATGCCCAGGCGTTCCAGCACCCGGGCCGAGGCGGTGTTGCGGGCGTCGAGGCGGCCGGTGATGCGGTGCAGGTCCAGGCCGCCGAAGCCGAGTTCGAGCAGGGCGCGGCCGGTCTCGGTGGCGTAGCCCCTGCCGTGGTGGGCGGGGTGCAGGACGTAGCCGATCTCCCCGGCGCGGTGGGTGCGGCTGTGCCAGAACAGCAGGCCGTCGCCGATGACCTCGCCGGTGGCTGCGACCTCCACCGCCAGGGACAGGGTCTGTCCCTCGTCCAGCAGCGCGGTCTGAGCGATCTTGGTCTCCAGGGCCTCGCGGGCCTGCTCGCGGTCGCGGGGTTCCCAGTACAGGTAGCGGGCGACCTCGGGCAGGGATTGCACGGCGTGCAGGGCGTCCAGGTCACCGGGGGTGAAGGGCCGCAGGATGAGCCGTTCGGTCCGGATCGGGTAGGAGGGTTTCAGCACCCGGCCAGCCTAGGACAGCGTGCAGGCGGCGGGCGATCGAATAAACCCGGGCCGGGCGGCGGAGCCGGGACCGGCCGGTGGCCGGCGGACGGTGCGGCGGGCGGGCGTCGGCCGGGTCAGTGGGCCCCTCCGGCGAGGTTGAGCACGAGCACGCCGCCGATGATGAGGGCGATACCGGCGATCTTGGCGGGGGTGACGCTCTCGCCGAGGAACAGCACGCCGATCGCGGCGATGGCGGCGGTTCCCACGCCGGACCAGACGGCGTAGGCGGTGCCGACCTCCATGTGGAGTTTCAGGGCTTGGGCGAGCAGGAAGAACGCGGTGCCGTAGCCCGCCAGCACGAGCAGCGACCAGCCCTTGTGGGAGAACCCGTCGCTGAGTTTGAGCGCGGTGGTGGCCATGATCTCCGCGACGATCGCACCTGCCAACATCAACCAGGCCATATATGGAGTTCTCCCCCGAAAGTTCTCGTATCGGCTCCCAGTGTAGAAGGCCGGACATTCCACGACGCAGGCGCGGTCCCCGGCCCGGACACGCCCCCGGACGGCGCGATCGGCGCCCGGGAACCCGCGGGGGTCGGTACCCTGACGGGTGGCGGTCCGGCACCCGGCACGACCGGGACGGCCCGGAAAACAGGGAAGCCCTTGCGGGCGGAGTCGAAAGCGTGTTCCACTGATCGGCATGGGATGGCACTCCCCCGCGTTGCTGCCCGAGGTCCCCGACGCCCGGCCGCGGATCGAGCGCACCGCGGTGACCCGGGTGCACGGCGCGCTGACCTGCTACGAAGTGCGGGCCCGCACGGCACTGGAGGCGGTGCCCGGCGGCTGGGCGGTGAGCCCGTACCGCGGCTGCGCCCACGCGTGCCGCTACTGCACCGCCCGGCGCGGTCATCGCTACCTGGGCCTGGACTCCGGGTCCGACTTCGACTCGCGGATCGTCGTCCGCACCGACATCGTCCGGCGGCTCCGCGCCGAGCTGGGCCGCAAGTGGGACGGCGGGCCGGTGGCGGTGGGCCTGACCGGTGACTGCTACCAGCACGCCGAGGAGATCTACCGGCTGATGCCGCCCCTGGTGACCGCGCTGGGCGAGGCCGGGGCGGCCTTCACCGTGCACACCAAGAGCCCCCTGGTGCTGCGCGACGCCGAACTGCTGGCCGCCACGGGCGGGGCGAGCGTGATGGTGTCGGTGGCGTTCGTCGACGACCAGGTCCGCCGCATGGTCGAGCCGGGGGCGCCGAGCGCGCAGAAACGCCTGGAGCTGGTGGCCGCGCTGGCCGAACGCGGGGTGGCGTGCGGGGTGGCGATGGCGCCGATCCTGCCGCTGCTCACCGACTCCCCCGACCAGCTGACCGCCACCGTGCGCCGCATCGCCGGGGCGGGCGCGACCGGCCTCCTCCCGCGGGTGCTGCGCCTGCCGCCCGGCGCGCGGGAGTGGTACATGTCCTGGCTCGCCGAGCGCCACCCCGGCCTGGTCACGCGCTACGGAGAGCTGTACGGCAAGGGCCCCGACGCCGACCCCGGCTACGTGACCCGCGTCACCGAGCAGGTGCGGGCCCTGGCCGCCCGGTATGGCCTGCACTGCGGCCCGCCCTCCGCCGCCCCCGCCACGGCGGCCTCCCGGCAGCTGTCCCTGCTGTGAGAGCGCCGCGGTAGGGCCCCGGGGTCCTTCTTTCAGCGTTCTCCGCCGCATCGGCGCCCGGCCCCCGCCGGTCCGGGAGAAAACCGGTCGACAGGATGATCGACTGCCGCCTAGCGTGCGGCCTATGAATCAGGTCGGCAACCACGAGATGGTCGAACGGTTCGTCTCCGACGGCTTCGTCAAGATCGAGGGCGCGTTCCCGTCCGAGCTGGCCGAGCGGGGCCGGGAGATCCTGTGGCGGCAGATCGGGCTGAGCCCCGACGACCCGTCGGGATGGACCAAGCAGGTGGTGTGGGCCTACGACGAGAGCTTCGACCCGGTCTTCGACCGGGCGGCCAACACCCCCCGGCTGCACGAGGCGTTCGACGCGCTGGTGGGACCCGGGCGGTGGGCGCCCCGCCGCGAGGTGGGCATGTTCCCCATCCGCTTCCCCGTCGACCCGCCGGACGACGACCGGGGCTGGCACATCGACGGCAGCATCGACCGCGGTGACGGCACCTACGCCGTCAATCTGCGCTCGCAGGGACGGGCGCTGCTGATGCTGTTCCTGTTCTCCGACGTCGGGCCGGACGACGCGCCGACCCGCATCCGGGTCGGCTCGCACCTGGACGTGCCCGGGGTGCTGGAGCCGTTCGGCGAGGAGGGCGCGGAGTTCTTCACACTGGGCCCACTGGTGGACGCCGCCAGCGCGCACCGCCCGGTGGCGCACGCGACGGGACGGGCGGGCGAGGTGTTCCTGTGCCACCCGTTCCTGGTGCACGCCGCCCGGGAGCACACCGGCACGCGGCCGCGGTTCATGTCGCAGCCCGCGCTGCCGCTGAAGGAGCCGCTGGCGCTCGACCGCCCCGACGGCGACTACTCGCCGGTGGAGCGGGCCGTACGGCTCGGCCTGCGGGCGAGCGGCCGGGCGGGCTGAGGACCGGCGGAGCGGCCGGGCGCGGCCGTCAGGCGGTCGAGGGCTCGTAGCGGGACAGTTCCAGGGCGTCGTGCGCGCTGAAGATCTCGATCTGGCCGGCCAGCTCCCGCAGCCGGGCCAGATTGGCCAGGCGCCGGGCGTGGTCGACGGCGACGGCGCGCTGGGCGGCGCGCAGCAGCATGGGGCAGTACGGCGGGGTGGCGAGCTCACCGTGGAAGTAGTAGGCGTCCCCGGCGTGCAGCAGCCAGCCCTCTCCGGTCTGCACCGCGACGCCGGAGTGGCCGCGACTGTGGCCGGCCAGCGGGACGAGCGCGACGCCGTCGAGCCCGTCCAGAGGGCGGGCGCGCAGGCCGAGCAGATCCTCGCCGGCGTCGTCGTAGGCGGCCCAGTCGGGCCGGTGGGCCCACTGGGCGGGCCGGTAGCGGCGGCGCTCGCCGGCGCCGGCCGGGTCGGTGGCGGCGGCCAGTTCGGCGGCGTGCAGGTGGACGCGGGCGTGCGGGAAGTCGCGCAGCCCGCCGGCGTGGTCGGGGTCGAGATGCGTCAGCACGATGTGGCGCACGTCGGCGGGGTCGAGGCCGAGCCGCCGGATCTGGCGCAGGGCGGGCTCGGCCGGGTCCAGGACGGGGCGGACCAGCCGCGTGAAGTTCGCGTCCAGGTTGTCCTCGCCGACGGCGAAGCCGGTGTCGACCAGCACGAGGTCGCGGCCGGTCTCCAGGAGCAGGCAGTGGGCGACCATGCGGGGCGCGGCCGGAGGCCGCATCGTCCCGCAGTTGAGATGGTGGATCTTCACCAGCACATACTGACGGGTGGCCGGCCGGGCATCCAGAGGGTGTGACCGGGGTCACGCCGCGAAACCCGGCGCGGGAACCCCTGCGACCCGTGGAGCCCACGGCGCCCCGGAACCCGCCGAGCCCGTGACCGGCGCCCCGTGGCCCGTGGAGCTCTGGGCTCCGGCGGTCCGCCGCGCGAGGGCGCCGGGACGCGTGGCGGGAGATCGCCTCCCGTCGCGCGCCCTCACGCCCATCCCCCTCCGACCGGGTCACGCACCCCGGGGCGGACCCGTGATCGGCCGGGTCACGTGTCCAGGGCGCTGCCCTTCTTCCACTCGTTGAACGACAGCTGCCAGTAGCTCCAGCCGTTGTTCCACTCCACCTCGCGGTCGGTCCCCTTGATGATGATCACGTCGCCGCGCTGGACGGTGTCGTAGAACCACTTGGCCTGGTCGGGACGGGCGTTGATGCAGCCGTGGCTGACGTTGCGGCGCCCCTGGGCCCAGACGTTGTTCTTGGCGTGGACGTACTCGCCGCTGTTGGAGAACCGCACGGCGTGGTTGATCATGACGTCGTAGTACTCCGGGTGGCCCTTCGGGAAGCCCGGAGAGATCATCCGCTCGGGGTTGGACTTGCCCATCGCCAGGTGGACGCCGCTGGTGGTGGTGTAGGCGCGGGTGGTGGCCATGCCCGCGCTGATGAGCATCTTCTTGACCACCTTCCCGTCGCGCTTGACGATCATGTTGTGCTTGCGGGTGTCGATGTAGGAGATCTGGGACGCGCCGATCCTGATGGTCTTGGTGAAGTCCTTGACCCCGTACATGTTCTTGCCGCCCTGCACCCCTTCGAGGTGGGCGGTGAAGGTGACCTTCTGGTGGGCCTTCCAGTACTTGGCGGTCCGGTAGATGACGGTCTTGTCGTCGATCCACCGCCACGCGCCCTCGGCGGGCTTCTCGGCGGTGACCTCCAGGGCCCGCTCGACGTTGGCCTTGCCCGCCTTGGAGGGGATCGGGTTGTTGAAGATCACGATGATCGGCGATCCGACGCCGACCTTCTCCCCCTTCAGGGCCGGGGTCACGTCGGCCACGGCCAGCTCCACCTCCGGCTTGAGCGTGGTGAAGGAGCTGCTGGCGGTGGTGCCGCCGGCAGCGCGCGCCGAGACGGTGTAGTCACTGGCGGGCTTGAGCGGGGCCTTGGAGACCCACTTGGTACGGCCCGCGTCGAACTCCCCCTCCACCTGCTCGCCGTCACTCTCCACGGTGACCTGCTCCAGCGGTCCGCCCGCCGCGGTGACCACGACCTTCTTGTCGGGGCGCACGGTGGAGCTGCCCTCCGCAGGGCTGATCTTTATGACCGGCGCGGCGGGAGTCGCCTGGGCCTCCTTCGCCGTGTCCCCGGTGGCGGCGGAGGGCGTCCCTGCCGGTTCGTCGGAGCAAGAGGCGGTCAACATGGCGACGGTCACCACGGCCAGACCGGCCAAAGGCATCCTCAGTCGTCGGCTCTCAACGTTCAGCACAAACCTCTCCCCCACTGTGCAAACTCGTCCAAAAACACTAATAGGAGATGCGTGTGCCATGCCCCGGGTTCAACCAAGTTATGTCACATTTACATAACTCCTCCCGGTCAGCCGCGTGCCGACAATGAGTGAACCTGGTAGTGGCGTGTCAATGACGCCCCCGAACGGCTCCCGCCGTACCGCACAGACCTCCACCCGGCCGCCGCGACCCGCCCCGGCGACGAAAGCCCCCCGGGTTGCGGACACCCTCCCGCAGCGACCGAAACCCCGCAGGACCGCCCCGCAGGCCGACCGTCCCCACCCACCCGACGACAGCCTTCCTCGATGAGGGCCGCGAGGAGACACTCGGGCACATGGGGATCAACGGAGTTCGCCGCTGAGGCGTTCCACGCCTACGTGCAGCGCCCAGGGATCACCATCCACCCCGCCGAGAACGGACCGGTAGGGCAGCTGAACCTCACCCCCGGCCCGAAGATCTCCAGCAAGAAGACCTACATCCTCAACTGAGGCGGCCGACGCCCCGCCTCAGCCCTGCCGCAGCCGATGAGTCAGACTCGTGTGCCGGCGCCCCGCACCCCGCGTGCGCACCGCCTGCCCCAGCGCCCGGCGCGAACCCACGATCACCACGAGCTTCTTCGCCCGCGTGATGGCCGTATACAGCAGATTGCGCTGAAGCATCATCCACGCGCTGGTCGCCAGCGGGATCACCACCGCCGGATACTCACTGCCCTGGGAACGGTGAATCGACACCGCGTACGCGTGCGCCAGCTCATCCAACTCGTCGAAGGAGTAGTCGACGTCCTCGTCCTCATCGGTGCGCACCACCAACTTGTGATCATCAGGCCGGACGTCGACCACCACGCCCACCGTCCCGTTGAACACCCCCGCCGCACCCTTGTCATAGTTGTTGCGCAACTGAGTCACCTTGTCACCGATCCGGAAGACCCGCCCGCCGTAACGCCGCTCCGGCAACCCCTCCCGGGAAGGCGTCAACGCCTCCTGCAACAGGAGATTCAGATTGCCCGCCCCCGCCGCGCCCCGATGCATCGGCGCCAGCACCTGCACATCACGCCGGGCGTCCAGACCGAACTTACGGGGAATGCGGTTGGCCACCACGTCCACCGTCAGCGCCGCGATCTCCTCCGGCTCCTCGCACGGGAACAGGAAGAAGTCCTTCATCCCCTCCAGCGCCGGCGGCAGACCCGTGTTCACCCGGTGCGCGTTGGTGACCACCCCCGACTCCTGCGCCTGCCGGAAGATGTGCGTCAGCCGCACCCGCGGAATCTCCTCCTCCGCCGCCAGCAGATCCCGCAACACCTCCCCCGCCCCCACCGACGGCAACTGGTCGACATCCCCCACGAACAACAGGTGCGCCCCCGGCGCGACCGCCTTGACCAGCTTGTTGGCCAGCAACAGATCCAGCATCGACGCCTCGTCCACCACCACCAGATCCGCCTCCAGCGGATTGTCCCGATCGAAGGTGGCGTCACCCCCCGGACGCAACTGCAGCAACCGGTGCACCGTCGTCGCCTCATGACCGGTCAGCTCCGCCAGCCGCTTCGCCGCCCGCCCCGTCGGCGCCGCCAGAATCACCTTCGCCTTCTTCGCACGGGCCAGCGTCACGATCGAACGCACCGTGAAACTCTTGCCGCACCCCGGCCCACCGGTCAGCACCGCGACCTTCTCCGTCAACGCCAGCCGTACGGCCTGCGACTGCTCCTGCGCCAGATCGGCGCCCGTACGGCCACGCAACCACTCCAGCGCCACATCCCAGTCCACCGACTGGAAAACGCCCATCCGGTCATGAGAGGACCTCAGCAGCGAACGCAGCGAACCCGCCAGCGACAACTCGGCCCGGTGGAACGGCACCAGATAGATCGCCGGAATGGTGTTGTCACCCGCCGGGAGATCCTCCCGCACCACCCCCTCCTCGGCCACCAGCTCCTCCAGGCACGAAGCCACCAGCTCCGCCGGGACCTGCAGGATCTTCACCGCGTCGGCGATCAGATTCGGCGCCGGCAGATAGCAGTGACCGTCGTCGGCGCCCTGCGACAACGTGTAGCGCAACCCCGCCTTGACCCGCTCCGGACTGTCATGCGGAATGCCCACCGCCTGCGCGATGGTGTCGGCGGTCTTGAACCCGATGCCCCACACGTCGTCGGCCAGCCGGTACGGCTCGTTCTTCACCACCGAGATCGAGGCGTCGCCGTACTGCTTGAAAATCCGCACCGCGATCGAGGTGGACACCCCCACCCCCTGCAAAAAGATCATCACCTCCTTGATGATCTTCTGTTCCTCCCACGCCACCCCGATCATCTTCGTCCGCTTCGGCCCCAGCCCCGGCACCTCCACCAACCGCTCCGGAGCGGTCTCGATGATCTCCAACGTGTCGGTCCCGAAATGATCCACGATCCGCTCGGCCATCTTCGGCCCGATCCCCTTGATCAACCCCGAACCCAGATACCGCTGGATGCCCTGAACCGTCGCCGGCAGCACGGTGGTGTACGACCACACCTCGAACTGCCTGCCGTACCGCGGATGCGAACCCCACCGCCCCGTCAGCCGCAACGACTCACCGACCTGCGCCCCCAGCAGCGGCCCCACCACCGTCAGCAAATCACTCCCCGACCGCTCCGTGGCGACCCGGGCGATGGTGTAACCGGTCTCCTCATTGGCGTAGGTGATGCGTTCGAGCACCGCTTCCAGCACGGTGCCAGGGGGACGCTGCGCCTCCGGAGTCGTCATGGCGGGTATTGTGCCGCAGATCCCCGACAACCTCCCCGCCCGCGCTCCGACCGCCGCACCCTGCGGGAGGCCGCCTTCCCACCTCGGTGCTTTTTCTGCTGTGCTGGATGGATTTTGTACAGAACCGCCGCCTTTACATTGTAGATTAATAGCTCCCCAGGAAAGCCCGCGAATGCGGAAGAGAATCTTCCGCATTGGGTGACACCGTGAAGGCATGCCCACCTCGCCCACGCTCTCCCCCGCGGCCCTCAACCGGATCACCCTCCAGCGCCAGCTGCTGCTGCGCCGCAGCGACCTCTCCCCCCTGGCCGCCGTCGAGCACCTGACCGCCCTGCAGGCCCAGGCGGCGAACGCCCCCTACCTCGGGCTCGCGGCCCGGCTCTCCCGCTTCACCCAGGACGACCTGACCGGCCTGCTGTACGGCAGGCAGGCCGTACGCGCCTCGGTGCTGCGCGGAACCCTGCACCTGGTCACCGCGGCCGACTACCGGTGGCTGCGCCCCCTGATGCAGCCCGTCCTGAACCGCGGACGGCAGGCCGCCTTCGGCCGGGTCACCGCCGGGGTGGACCTGGCCGAACTCGCCGACACCGCCCGCGGGCTGCTGGCCGGGCGCACCCTGACCCGCCCGCAGCTGGGCCGGATGCTGGCCGAGCGCTGGCCCGGCGTTCCCCCCGAGGCGCTGGGCTGGTCGGCGCAGGCACTGCTGCCGCTGGTGCACGTCCCGCCGCAGGGAACCTGGGGCAGGGGCGGCGCCACCCCCTTCGCCCTGGCCGAAGAGTGGCTGCGGGCGCCGCTGGAGGCCCCCTCCCCCGGCGACGCCCGGCCCGCCGCGGCCGCGTCCCCGGCCGTCGCTGCTCAGGGCGCCCCGCACGACGCCCCGCGCCCGGGCGAACCGGGGGACCAACCCGCGCTGGAGCGGATGATCCGCCGCTACCTGGCGGCCTTCGGCCCCGCCGGAGTCATGGACGTGCAGGCCTGGTCGGGGCTGACCCGGCTGCGCGAGGTGGTGGCCCGCATGGACCTGCGGACCTTCCGCGACGAACACGGCCGGGAGCTGTTCGACCTGCCCGACGCCCCGCCCCCACCCGATCCGCGGGAACCGGCCCCCGCGCGCTTCCTGCCCGAGTTCGACAACCTGATGGTCGCCTACGCCGACCGCACCAGGATCATGACCGACGAGCACCGCGGACGCGTGTGCGTCGGCGCGATGGTCGCCGCGACCATCCTCGTCGACGGCGCCGTCCACGGCACCTGGAAGCTCGCCGCCGGCCGCCTGACCGTCCAGCCGTTCCTCCCCCTCACCGCACGGGCCAGGACCGAGCTGACCGAGGAGGCGGGCCGCCTGATGGACTTCGCCGGCGTCCGCGACCTGGAGTTCCTGCCAGCCGCGTGAACCCGGGGGCCGCGCGAGCCCGGCCCCCGGCGGCCCGTCACCCCGGGGCCCCACCGCTCCGAGGTCCTGCCGCTCCGAAAACCCTGTCACCAGGCGAAGTCCTCGTTCCGGACGGTCTCGGTGCGACAGTACGACGTCCGGCCCTTGAGTCCGTCGGACAGGCAGATCCTGAGATCGACCCGCGTGATCAGGCCCCTGGACTCCAGAAGGTAGCCGGCGTAGTCCGAGCGGGAGGAGGCGCAGTACCGGCGGTACGGGGACCAGCCGGTCCCGCCCTTGACGTAGTGGAACCTGGCCCGGATGGAGGCGCAGTGGTCCGGGTGGCGGTCGAGGTCGTAGAGCCTGCCGTAGACCTGGAAACGCCTCTCGCCGAAGCCGGTCACCCACACCCTGGCCTTGGCGTGGCCGGAGTGGTCGCGGGCGGACCTGATCGTCCCCCAGTCGTACTCCTTGTCCCGCTCGGCCCGCCCGTCCTGCGCCGTCCCCGCCGCGGCGCCGGTCAGCGGGCCGGCGACGGCCGGCGCGGCGGA
This sequence comes from Planobispora longispora, assembly GCF_016863135.1. Classification (GTDB taxonomy): domain Bacteria; phylum Actinomycetota; class Actinomycetes; order Streptosporangiales; family Streptosporangiaceae; genus Planobispora; species Planobispora longispora. The sequence goes on along the minus strand of NZ_BOOH01000037.1, from coordinate 95,865 downwards.
CAACGCGACGAGCAGGGCGGCCAGGGCCGTCACGAGCATCCCGGCCGGCAGCGGCCTGCGGGTAACCGTACGCATTCGAAATCCCCTCTCGGCTGGTCTCGCCACCAGTGATAGAGGAGATCGCTTGGAACCGTCTTGCGTCCCACTGATCACACCCGGCGGGCAACCCGCGAGCACCTCAGGCCGGAAAAGTCGGTTATTTCCGTATCTTCCCAACATCATCACGGCGGGATAGGAACGGGATGCGCCGGAGATCCCGCAGCGGCGCGCCGTCGACACGCACAACGGGGAGTTCTGACATGACCAGACAGGTGATCATCGAGGCGGTCGAGCAACAGGGACTGACCGCCGAGCAGGTACGGCAGGTGGCGGCGGCGCACCCCGCCGTACTGGCGCATCTGGAGACCGCCGACGCCGACCGCCTCATCCTGGGCGAGGCCGTCACCGTGGGCCGCGAGCCGGACGGGCGGGCGCCGTTCCGGGCGAGCGTCTTCGACCCGGTCTCCAACCGGGCGGTGGAACTGCGCGGCGCCGTCGGCCGCCCCGAGCACGCCGAGGTCGTGCCCAGCGCCTACCGGCCCACCCCGGGCCCCGGGGAACTGCAGGCCGCCGCGGAGATCCTGCGCGCCGACGAGCGCTTCCCCGCCGGTGAGGACGTCATCGTCTACCGGCCCATGCCGCCCCTGGCCGACCTGGAGAACCCCGACGGCACCACCACGCGCCGCCCCACCCTGGGCCTCTACACCCCCGGCGGGCCCGTCAAGCACCGCATCGTCGCGGTGGACGTGGGCGCGCGCACCGTCGACTGGTCCCCGGCCGGGGTCAGCGTCGCCATGCACCCCGACCACCCCGACGACTGCGAGTCGCGCCTGCCCACGCCGGTGGGCAGCCTGCGCGACCGGGGCGGGCCGGACGCGGTGCGCCTGCGCGTGCTCGACGGCGGCGCCGAGCTGTGGAACCTGATCGTGGTACGGCCCCGCGCCTCGGCGCCGCAGAACCCCGGCGACGGCTCCGGAGTGGAGCTGCGCGAGGTCCGCTACCGGGGCAGACTGGTCTTCCGCCAGGCGCACGTGCCGATCCTCAACGTCCAGTACGAGGAGGACGGCGTCACCTACCGCGACTGGCAGAACGAGGAGACCCGCTTCTCGGCCACCGGCGCCGACCCCGTCGGCTGGGGCTGGCGGATCTGCGAGCGCGCGCCGAAGACCATCCTGGAGCGGCCCGACAACGACGCCGGCAATTTCCAGGGCGTGGCCTTCCACGACGCCGGCGGCGAGGTGCGGATCATCAGCGAGATCGCCGCGGGCTGGTACCGGTACGTGTCGGAGTGGCGCCTGGCCGACGACGGCGTGATCCGCCCGCGCTTCGGCTTCGCCGGGGTGCGCAACCCGCGCACCTGCATGCGCCACCGGCACCACGTCTACTGGCGCTTCGACTTCGACGTCGAGGGCTCCGACAACGACGTGATCGAGCAGTTCGACGGCACCGCCGAGGCCCCAGTCGCCACCCAGATCGTGCGCGAGACCACCCGCAAGCGCCGCCCGCCGGCCCGGTTCTGGCAGGTCACCGACAAGTCCAGCGGCCGCGGCTACCGGATCGTGCCCGGCCCGCACGACAACACCGCCGACCCCTACGGCATCGCCGACCTGTGGTTCCTGCGCCGCCGGGCGAGCGAGCTGTACGACGGCGGCAACCCCGGCGGCGACAACCGGGCGGCGCTCGACCGGTTCGTCAACGGCGAGAGCGTCAGCAGCACCAACGTCGTCGTCTGGTACGCCGGGCACTTCCGGCACGACCAGAACGCCCCCCACCCCCACCAGGGCCACGTCGTCGGTCCCGACCTGATCCCGGTCCGCTGATCCCGGTCCGCTGATCCCGGCTCGCTGAGAGCACCCGCCGGGCCGGCCGCGACCCCCCGGACCTCGGACCGGGATTATCCGGTTGAGCGCGCGGCCCGGCGGACTCTAAGCTCCCCGACTATGACCGTGTTCTTCCACCTCAGCTGAGTTCCGTCGGCGGAACGAGGAACGACCCGTCGCCGACGAGGCGGGGCGGCGCCGTGCCGTCCCGGGCCGACGTGGGAGAAGAACGATCATCATGCGCGCTCGCGCGATTTTTCTCGCCCCTCCGCGTCCCAGCGTCCTCGCCGCGCCATGACCGCGGCGAGCCTGGTGGCGCGGTGCGTTCACGGGCTGGAGCCGACGGTCGCCGCCGAGATACTCCAGCGCGGCCTCGGCGTGGTCACCCGTCTCGGGCATCGCGAGGTCCACTTCCGCGCCCCACGCTCCGGCGTGGGGGCCGCCGTCACCCTGCGCACCGCCGACGACGTCTTCCTCCTGGCCGCGCGGTGCGCCGAGACCGGCACGGCCAGGAGGGACGCCGCCGCCCTCGCGCTCCTGGCCGACCTGGCCGATCCGGGTCCGCTGGCACGGCTCCGCCGCGACCACGGCGGCCCCGGCGCGCTCACCGGGGTGGAGGTGTCGGCGTCGTTCCTGGGCAGGCGGAACTTCACCCGCTACGACGTCGAGGACGCCGTCGGGCACGCCCTGGCACGACGGCTGGGGACCGGCTACCACTCCCGCAGGACGGGGACCGCGCCCCCGCCCGGCCACAGCGGGTGGCGGGTGACCCTCGACGGCGAGCACGCCACGCTCCTGCTGCGGATCGCCGAGCGGCCCCTGCACCGGCGTGACTACAAACGGCGGTCCGTCCCGGGGACCCTGCATCCTCCGCTGGCCGCCGCCATGGCGCAGATGGCCGGCATCCGTCCCGGGCACACGGTTCTGGACCCCTGCTGCGGGGCCGGGACGCTGCTGATCGAGGCGGGGGCGCAGCAGCCGCAGGCCCGCCTGCACGGCTTCGACCTGGACCCGCGGGCCGTGCACGCGGCCGCGGAGAACGCGGCCGGTCTGCCCGTCGCCCTGGCCCGGGCCGACGCCGGACGCCTGCCGCTGCCCGACGGCGGCGTCGACCGGGTGCTGAGCAATCCGCCCTGGGGCGGCCAGGTGTCCGCCCGCGGCCTGCTCGCCGCCTCCTTCGCGCGCTGGTGGGCGGAGCTGGGCCGGGTTCTGGCCCCCGGAGGGACGGCCGTGGTCCTGCTGCCCGATCCCGGTCACCTGCCCGCCGGGCCCGGCTCGGGCCTCGAGCCCGCGCACCTGCAGCGGGTCCGGGTCTCCGGCGCGCCGTCCTTCCTCCTCCAGCTGACGGCGCCCGGCGGGCGGGACCGTCACAGACGCACGACGCTGCCGCGGTCGTCGACGTCGTCGGCGGTCTCGTCGTCGAACCACCGGCCGCCGGTGGCCAGGTAGCGGAAGCGGTGGGCGCCCGGCGGCAGGACCACGGAGACGGTCCGGACACCGCCGCGGCGGCGGAGCAGCTCGTGCGTGCCGGGTTCCCAGCCGTTGAAGTCCCCCACCACGCTGACGGGACCGGCGGGCTCGTCGGCGGGCAGGGTGAAGGTGACTCGGGTCTTACCGCCGAACAGCGGAGTGCGCCTGAGCATGGACGGTGGTCCTCCCTGGTGGTTGCGACAAGGCCAGCTTCGCGCCCGGCGCCGCCGGGCGGTAGGGGTGGGGACGGGCCGTAACACACTGTTCACGCCGCTGCCCGTCCCCCGGCGCCGTCGTCTGGCGCCGGCGTCCGCCCGGGCACGACCGCGGCACGCGTCCTCCCGGTACTCCCCCATGTTCCCCAGCATTCCCCCAGCTCACGTCCGATATCACTCCGTGTGATCGTTTGACGGTCCGGAGCGCCCCGGCTGATCGACCAGGACGCGGGCCAGGACGAAGGTGACGGCCCCCGCCACGACGACGGAGAGCAGGCCGACGCGCAGACCGGCGAGGTCGGCGATGAGGCCGACCACCGGGGGCGACAGCAGGAACCCGCCGCGCAGCAGCCAGCTGACGACGGTCAGCCCGGTGCCGGGAGGCAGCCCGGGCAGTTCGTCGGCGGTGTGCATGGCGGCGGGCACGAGAGTGGCCGCGCCCAGTCCGGCCAGGGCGAACCCGGCCAGCGCGGCCGGCGTGGACGGCACGGCCAGGGCCGCGCCCATGCCGACGGCGGTCAGGGCCGCGCCGGCGCGCACGACGGTGCGCTGGCCGAAACGGTCCACGACGCGATCACCGGTCAGCCGTCCGACGGTCATGGCGGCCTGGAGCGCCACGACGGCCAGACCGGCGGTGGCGGCGCTGGTGTGCAGGTCACCGCTGAGGTAGAGCGCGCCCCAGGAGGCGCCGGCGTCCTCGACGAGCGCGCCGCAGGCGGCCAGCACGCCGAGCACGGCCAGCATCCGCACGGCGGAGCCGGCGAGGGGGCGCCTGCCTCCGGGAGCGTCGTGGTGGGCCGGCGGGGCGGCCGGGTGGCCGTCGGCGGCGGCCAGATCCCGGGCGTCGGCGACGCGCTCGGCGTCTTCGGGGCCGGGCAGCAGGAACCGGCGGGCGAGCAGGGCGACGGCGCTGAACAGCACCGCGGAGACGCTCAGGTGGACCGCCAGGGGAACGTCCAGGCCGGCGGCGGCCGAGCCCATCAGGCCGCCCAGGACCGCGCCGACGCTCCACAAGCCGTGCAGCGAGTTGACGATGGAGCGCCGGTAGAGACGCTGGACCCGCAGGCCGTGGGCGTTCTGCGCGACGTCGACCACCGCGTCCAGAGCGCCCGCCACGCACAGCGCGCCGCCCAGCGCGATCCAGTTCGGCGCCACGGGGACGGCCAGTATCGCGATCGTGGTCAGGAGGATCCCGAACGCCGCCACGCGCGCGGAGCCGAAGCGGCGGACGGCGGCGCCGGCCAGCAGCCCGGCCAGCAACGCGCCGATCGGGTAACCGGCCAGCGCCGTTCCCAAGACGACGTTGCTGATCTCGAGATCGGCCTTGATCTGCGGATAGCGCGGGACGAGATTGAAGAACACGGCCCCGTTGGTGAGGAACAGCGCGGCGACGGCGGCGCGGGCCCGGCGGGCCTGCCGGGTGGGGACGGCGGTGACGGTGGAGGCGGGCAAGGAGATCTCCGGGCGCGTGCGGGCGGGAAGGAAGGACGGAAGGAGAGACGGGACGGGGAGGGGAGACCGGGCGCAAGGAGCGCAGGCGCCGATGGATCGGCCGGGTCAGCGCAGGTAGCGCTCGATGGCCTGGCGGATCTGCCCCGGTGTCATCGGGTCGGTCGACAGGGCGCTGTGCAGCACCAGGCCTTCGATGAGCGCGTCGAGCTGGCGGGCGGTCGTGGGGTCGAAGTGGCGTTCCAGCGCCCGGCGGCTGCGCTGCATCCAGGCCTGGGTGACAGCCCGCAGGACCGGGTTGCGGGCGGCGGCCACATACAGTTCCACGGCCAGGACCAGGTCGTCTTGCGAGCCGAGCAGATCCTCCGCCACCAGCGAGATCACCGCTTCGACGGCGGCGTCGCGGTCGCGGACGGCGCTCAGCCGCCGGTCGAAGACCTGGGCGGCCGCCTCGGCGTGCCGGGTGAACGCCTCGCGGAGGACCTCCTCCAGGGAGGCGAAGTGGTAGGTCACCGAGCCCAGCGGCACATCGGCGACCCGGGCGATCTCCCGGTGCGTGGTGCCGGCCACGCCGCGCTCGGCGATGACGGTGAGCGCGGCGTCGATCAGCCGGTCCCGCCGTCCGGGATCGTGGCGGCGGGGCCGTCGCGGGGCGGCGGGGCCGCTCACGCCGCGGGCCGCGGGTCGCGCCCGGCCGGGTCCGGGCCACCGGCGGTGTACGGATGACCGGGCGGCGTCCACCCCGGCATGGAGCGATCGTTCGGATCAGAGGGCATATGTACAACCGTACATATTATGTGTACGGATGTACACATTCCCCGGCAAGTTTGACCGTGGCATGACCTCCGAAGGGCGCAGTGCGGAACTCAGCGCGTCTGGCTCAGCGCGGCGTCGAGCGCGCCGGCCAGGATCGGCACGTGGCTGTCGTCCAGCGCCAGCGGCGGGCGGATCTTCAGGACGTTGCCGTGCCGGCCGGTCGTCCCGATCAGGACGCCGAGATGGCGCATCCGGTCGCGGACCCGCCCGGCGCGCGGGCCGTCCGGCTCGCGCGTGACCGGATCGGCGACGAGCTCCACGCCGCAGGCCAGCCCGATGCCCCGCACGTGCCCGATCTCCGGATGGGCCGCCGCCACCTCGGTGAGGGCCGCCCGCAGCGCCCGGCCCGTGCGCCGTACGCGGTCGAGCACGCGCTCGTCGGCGATGACGTCCAGGACGGCGAGCGCGGCGGCGGCGCTGACGGGATTGCCGCCGAAGGTGCTGAACAGCGTCGTGCGGCCCTTCAGCTCGGCGACGATGTCCCGCCGGGTGATCACGGCGGCGACCGGATGGCCGTTGCCCATCGGCTTGCCGAGCGTGACGAAGTCCGGGACGATCCCGAAGCGGTCGAACGCCCACAGGGTCTCCCCGGTGCGGGCGTGGCCGGACTGCACCTCGTCGGCGATCCACAGCCCGCCCGCCCGGCGCGTCAGGCGGACGAGTTCCCGCACGTAGCCGGGGTCGAGGTCGGCGATCCCGTCGCTGGTGACGACGCCGTCGAGGATCGCCGCGGCGGGCTCCAGCCCGCGCTCGCGCAACCGCGCCAGCGCCGCGGCGAACGCCGTGGCGTCCAGATGCCGTCCGCGGTAGGCGTCGGGCGCCTCCCAGGTCTCGACGTGCCCGGGCCCGCGCCCGTCGAGCCAGCCCTCCGGGGAGAGCGCGGCCGTGGCCTCGGTGATGCCGTGGTAGGCGAACGCCGTGCACAGCCCGCCCCGGCGGCCGGTGACCGCGGTCGCCATGCGCCAGGCCAGGTCGTTGGCCTCCGAGCCGGAGTTGACCAGCAGCACGGTGTCCAGCTCCGGCGGGCACGTGGCCGTCAGGCGCTCGGCCAGCTCGATGGCCGCGGGGTGCAGGTACCGGGTGTGGGTGTTGATCCGCCGGCTCTGCCGGGCGATCGCGGCGTTGACGCGGGGATGGGCGTGCCCGACGCACGGCACGTTGTTGTAGGCGTCCAGGTAGGCGCGCCCGGCGGGGTCCGTGATCCACACGCCCCGGGCCTCGGCCACCTCGACGGGCTCGTCGTAGAACAGCGGGTCGGCGATCGGGCCGAAGGCCGTCGCCCGCCGGGCCGCCAGCGACGCGTCCGGTCGCGGGGCGGCCGCGGCGCCCAGCTGCCGGGCCACCCCGTCCCATCCGGCGGCCTCCATCGTCTCCAGCATCCGCAGGCACGCCGCGTTGTAGCGCTCGGCGAACTCCCGCTCCTCCAGTCCCCGCGCCACGCGCCAGGAGCTGATGGCGACCGTCAGCGCGCTGCGGGCCGCCCACGCCGGTCCCAGCGCCTCCAGCTCCAGGTCCTCCAGCTCGATGTGGCGCTGGTAGCCGTCCAGGACCAGCCGCGCCGCGCGGAACATCTCGGCGCCCTCCCGCCCGCCGCACAGGGAGTCGAGCACCGACGCCAGGTCGGCGACGAGCGCCGTGTGGCTCATGTCGCCGAAGTCGATGATCCCGGTGACGAGGCCGGCCTCGTCGGTCAGGGCGTTGTCGACGGTCAGATCGGTGTGCGCGACCTGCGCGCGCAGCCGCCCCCACACCGGCGTGACGCGTTCCTCGAACACCTCCAGCACCCGGGCGACGGCGACGCGGGCGCGGGGGTCGCGTACGTCGCCGAGCATCGTCCGGGCCGCCGAAGCGTTCTGCACGTCCCACGGCATCGCCCGGTGCGCGGCGGGGTGGGCGAATCCGCGCAGCGCCAGCGCCAGGCGGGCCGTCGTCTCACCCCACGCGACCAGCGCGGCGTCCGGCAGATCGGCCGCGGAGACACGGCTGCGGCCGGGCAGGACGTCGTACAGCCGCACCCAGTGCGCGACCCGGCCGTCCCTCCAGCGCGCGCGCAGCCGTGCCGGGTCGTCGCCGGGGCGCGCCGCCATGGCGGCGGGCGCCGGGCGCCACGGCAGCGCGACCCGCAACCGCGGATCGGTGGCGGCGATGTGCAGTGCCGCCGCGGCCTCCATGTCCAGCACCGCCGGGTCCTCGGCCGAGTTCGAGACCTTCAGCACCGCCACCGGGTCCCCGCCGCGGTCGCTCAGCAGGAACGTCCGGTCGCGCTCGCTGCCCAGGTCACGCGCCGTGTGGGCGCTCACTCCGAACGACGTCACGGCGATCGCGACCGCGTCCTCGGCGCTCAGGCGCGGCCGGGCGCCCGTCAACACGGCATCCATAGTTGGAGGAGTGTAGGCAATCAGTTCGACAGTGGTCCAGGCTTCGCGCAAGTGATTTCGCAGCAGAAGTCCAGGATGGGCACGTAATCCGTAGCCATGAGCATCCGCGATCCCGAGCACCTGTGATCACGAGCGCCCACGATCATGGCCCGGCGACTCGTTCGACGCCGGACCTCGGGTCGCCCGGGGTCGCCCCGGCGCGTTCCGCGCCGGACGCGGAGGGGAGGGGCACGGAGGAGATGGGTGCGGGAGCGGCGGGGGACACGGGCGCGAAGGTGGCGAAACGCGGCGGAGAGCGCGTGACGGCAGGGCGCGTGACATGAAACGCGGGGAGGGCTATGCTCAACTTTTCGAGGTTCTCCGAGCACAAATAACCCACTATGCAGGAGAGTACCAAAGAAATGTCGCACCGTCAAACCGGCCGTCCCGAGACCGCCCTCACCGCGGCGCTCCGCGCCGAGCAGAGCCGCCTCACCCACCTCTACGAGTGCCTCGACGCGGCCCGTGAGCGGGCCAGGACCGCGTTCACCGCCACGCTGGCGCGGGGCGAGGCGGGCGGCTCACGCCAGGCCAGGGTCGAGCGGGAGATCTCCGCCGCCGAGCGGTCCCGCCGCCTGATCCAGCTGACCGGCGTCGAGCGCGGGCTGTGCTTCGGCAGGATCGACGAGACCGGCGGCGAGACCCGTTACATCGGCCGGATCGGGCTGCGGGACGCCGGCGGCGAGATCACCCTCACCGACTGGCGCGCCCCGGCCGCCCGTCCCTTCTACACCGCCACGCCGGGCGATCCCGGTCCGCTGGTGCGCCGCCGGCACCTGCACACCCGCGATCGGACCGTGGTCGGCATCGACGACGAGGTGTTCGACCTGGACCGCCTGGGCGAGGGCGACCGGCGCACGCTGGTCGGCGAGGCCGCGCTGCTGGCGACGTTGCGGCGGGGCCGCACCGGCCGGATGGACCAGGTGGTCGCCACCATCCAGACCGAGCAGGACCGGGTGATCCGCTCCGGTCTGGCGGGGGCGCTGGTCGTGCACGGCGGTCCCGGAACCGGCAAGACCGTCGCGGCGCTGCACCGGGCCGCCTACCTGCTGTACGCCCACCGCGACGTGCTGGAGCGGCGCGGGGTGCTCATCATCGGGCCCAACACCCTGTTCTCCCGCTACATCGGCCAGGTGCTGCCCTCCCTGGGCGAGACCGACGTGGTGGTGGCCACGCTCGGCGAGCTGTACCCGGGGGTGCGCGCCACCGCCGCCGACTCCCCCGCCGCCGCGCTCGTCAAGGGAGACGCCCGGATGGCCGGTGTCGTCGCCGCCGCGATGCGCGACCGCCGGCGCCTGCCCCGCGGCGACCTGGAGGTGGCGATCCCGGTGCGGACCTCGCTCCGCGACGGGGTGGAGGTCGTGGTGGAGGAGATGACGATCAGCGCGTCGCACGCCGCCTGCGCCGCCGCCCGGGACCGGGCCGGGAACTCGGGCCTGCCGCACAACACGGCGCGGAGGCTGTTCGTGCTGGACGTGCTCACCGCGCTCGCCCTCGACCAGGCCGCGCGGCTGGACGCCGTCGGCACGCTCAGCCCCGAGGAGACCGCCGAACTGGACGCCCTCCTCGCCGACGCCGAGGCCCGGGAGGCCGCGCGTCTGGACGCCCTCGCCGCGCTCGGCCCCGAGGAGGCCGCCGGACTCGTCTCCGACGAGGACGGCGGCGAGCCGTACATGCCCGTCACCGGCGTGGGAAAGGCCGCCGGCGAGGAGACCGGACGGGACGCCCGCACCGCCGAGGAGGAAGAGGACCTGCGTTACGCGCGCAAGGTGCTGTGGACGTATCCGGCGGTGCGCGAGGCGGTGGAGGCGCTGTGGCCGTACCTCACCCCGGAGCGCCTGATCGGTGAGTTCCTGGCCGACCCGGCCGCGATCGCCTCCGCCGCGCCGCACCTGTCTCCCGCCGAGCGCGAGGCCCTGCTGCGGCCGTACGGCGCGCCGTGGACGCCCGGCGACGTCCCGCTGCTGGACGAGGCGGCCGAGCTGCTCGGCGTCGACGAGGTCGAGCGGCGGGCCGGGCGCGAGGCCGAGGCGGAGCGGCGCAGGCAGGAGGAGGCCTACGCCCTGGGCGTGCTGGAGCTCACCGGCCTGGTGGAGACCGGGCTGGTGGAGGCCGGGACGCTGGCCGAGCGCCACGAGGATCCCGGCCTGGCGGGGACCACTGCCCAGCGGGCCGCGGCCGACCGCACCTGGGCCTACGGGCACGTCATCGTGGACGAGGCGCAGGAGCTGTCGGCGATGGCCTGGCGGACGGTGATGCGACGGGTCCCGGCCCGCTCGCTGACGGTCGTCGGCGACCTGTCGCAGACCGGCTCGGCGGCCGGGGCCCGCTCGTGGGGCGAGATGCTCGACCCCTACCTCGAGGGCCGCTGGCGCGAGGAGCGGCTGACGGTCAACTACCGCACTCCGGCACGGATCATGGCGGTCGCCGCCGACGTGCTGGCCGCGATCGATCCCGGCCAGGAGGCGCCCGAACCGGTCCGTGAGGACGGGGAGCCGCCGCGGGCGGTGCGGCTGGAGGCCGCGGGCGGGATCGCGGGCCTGCCCGCCCTGGTGGCGGCGGAGCTGGCGGCGGTCAGGGAGGGACCGGCGGAGCCGCGGGACCCGGCGGCGGGCGACGCCTCCGCCGTCCCGGAGGCCGCGGCCGCCGGACCGGGCCCGGCCGGAGCAGACCCGGCGGGACCGGACCCCGCCGGAGCAGAGGCTGCGGCCACCGGACCGGCCCCCAGCGAACCGGACCCGGCCGGAGCGGACCCCGCCGGACCGGGCTCGGCCGGATCAGTCGAGGGACGGCTGGCGGTGATCGTCCCCGATGCCCGGTACGCCGAGGTGGCCGCGATGTTCCCCTACGACGCCGAGGACGTGCTCGACCGCCCGGTCGCCGTGCTGACGCCCACCGGCGCCAAGGGGCTGGAGTTCGACGCGGTCGTGGTCGTCGAGCCCGCCGAGATCCTCGGCCGGGAGCCCATGGGCGGTCACGATCTCTACGTCGCCGTCACCCGCGCCACCCGGCGGCTGACCGTGGCGCACGAAGGTCCTCTGCCGGAGATGTTGTCCCGGCTGGAGTACCGCTAGCACGGTTTTCCACAGGCGGCCCCGGACGGCGCGGCGGGCCGGGGGGCATGCTCTAACCTGGGGCGATCCAGTCGTCCTTGGGAGGGATCTCGTCGATGTCGCCGGTTCTGGAGAGTACGGCCCGCGCGCTGCTGCGCAGGATCGCGGTGGAGCAGGCCGGCTCGCGGCTGCCGTCGCTGGCCGCGGCCGTGGTGCGGGACGGGCGGATCGCCTGGTTCGGCGCGCGCGGCCGGGCCGGGGACGCCGAGCCCACCGAGGCCACCCAGTACCGGATCGGGTCGATCACCAAGAGCATGGTCGCCGTCGTGGTCATGCGGCTGCGCGACGAGGGCCGCCTGGACCTGCTCGACCCGGTCGGCAAGCACATCCCCGGCACGCCCGTGGGCGAGGTGACGATCGCCCAGCTGCTGTCGCACACCTCCGGGCTGACCGCCGAGCCGCCGGGCCAGTGGTGGGAGCGCACGCCGGGCATGCCGTTCGAGGAGCTGCTGGCGCTGCTGGGCCCGGAGATCGCCCGGCACCGGCCCGGCCGCCGCTACCACTACTCCAACCTCGGCTTCGGCCTGCTGGGCGAGCTGGTGGCCCGGCACCGGGGGGCCGACTGGGCGCGGGCCGTACGGCAGGAGATCCTCCAGCCGCTGGGCATGCGCGACACCACCACCCGGCCGCGCGCCCCGCACGCCACCGGTTACGCCGTGCACCCCTGGGCGGACGTGCTGCTGCCCGAGCCCGAGCACGACGCCGCCGCCATGGCCCCGGCCGGGCAGATCTGGTCCACCCCGGCCGACCTGGCCCGGTGGGCGGCGTTCGTGGCGGGCGACACCGGTGACGTGCTGGCGGAGGCGACGCTGGCGGAGATGCGCGAGCCCGCGGCGGTCGACGACGGCGACGCCTGGACCGGCGGGTACGGCCTGGGCCTGCAGCTGGCCCGCGTGGGCGGCCGCCGCCTGGCCGGGCACACCGGGTCCATGCCGGGTTTCCTGGCCACGGTCTGGGCCGACCCGGCCGACCGGACGGGCGTGCTGTTCCTGGCCAACTCCACCGCCGGGGTGAGCCGGACGCTGCTGACCGACCTGCTGGCCGTGCTGGACGAGCACGAGCCGCGGCTGCCGGCCGAGTGGGCGCCCGCCGAGGTCGACCCGGAGCTGCTGGAGCTGGCCGGGCCCTGGTACTGGGGGCCGGCCCCCTACGCGCTGCGGCTGACCGGCGGCCGGAACCTGTCGCTGACCCCGCTGAACGCCGTGGGCCGCGCCTCCCGGTTCACCGCCCGGGCCGACGGCGCCTGGCTGGGGATGGACGGCTACTACGCCGGGGAGACGCTGCGCCCGGTGCGCCGCCCCGACGGCACGCTCAGCCACCTGGACCTCAACACGTTCGTCTTCACCCGCACCCCCTATGATCCGGCGGCCGAGGTGCCCGGGGGCGTCGACCCGGACGGCTGGCGGAGCTGAGCGGCGGGTCCGGTCGCCCTCCGGCGCCCCGCCGGGAACCCGCCCGGAAGATCCGGGCGTGGTCAGGTGGGCGGGTCCGCGGCGGCCGGGGAGGCGGTCAGTTCGCTCACCAGGGCGGCCAGCGGGCCTCGCAGGGGGCCGTGCAGCACCTCCACGCGGTGCACCACGCGCGGCTCGGTCAGCGGGACGCCGACGGCGCCGGGCCCGGCCGTCGCCTGCCCCATCACCTGTCCCGACATCTGTCCCGACATCTGCCCCGCCGTCTGCCCCGCCTCCAGCGCGGAGGCGGGCAGCAGGGTCAGGCCGTGTCCCGCGGCGACCAGGGACACCACCGTGCGCAGGTCGTGGCCCTCGTAGCGGAAGCCGATCCGGAAGCCCTCCTGTCCGGCGGGCAGGCCCGCCACCGCGCGCAGCCGCTCCACCGCCGCCGCGGCCGGGGCCTGCAACCACAGCGCGCCGGCCAGGTCGGCCAGGGCCAGGCCCCGCCTGCGCGCCAGCGGGTGTCCGGCGGGCAGGACCACCATCAGGCGTTCCTCGGCCATGCCGACCGCGGTCAGCGGGCCGACGTCGGGCAGGCGCAGCGGGTCGCTGGGCGCGGCGATCCCGTCGAGCAGCCCGACCTCGGCCGCGCCGGAGGCGACCTGCTCGGCGACGTCCCGGCGGCTGACGGTGCGCAGCGTCGTCTCCAGGCGCGGCCCGCGCAGGCGGCGGGCGAGCCAGGGAGGGCAGGCCAGCGGGGAGGCGGCCACGACCACCCGGCGCGGCGGTCCCGCCGCGGCGCGCAGCACGTCGGCGCGGGCGGCGCGGTGGCGCAGCAGCAGCGGTTCGGCGTGCTCCAGCAGGCGCTGCCCGGCCGGGGTGGGCATCACCGGGCGGCGGTTCAGCAGCGGCGTTCCCAGGTCTGTTTCCAACGCCGCGACCTGCTGCGACACCGCCGACTGGGTGTAGCCGAGCTCGTCGGCCGCCGCGGAGAACGAACCGAGGCGGGTGACGGTGACGAACGTGCGCAGCAGATGCGGGTCCACGGTGCATCAGTATCTCTTATCGAACCAGCAATAATCATCGTTGGCGCTTACCTGGGAGCGGCCGCCAGGATGAGGGACATGACCACCGCTACCGTCGCCCTGGTCGGCGACCGCTCTCCCAGCGTCCAGGCCCACACCCGCGTCCCCGCCCTGCTGTCGGCGCTGCAGGAGCGTGACGGGCTGGCCCTGGACGCCTACTGGATCCCCACCGCCGAGGCCGACGACCTCGCCGGGTTCGACGCGATCTGGATGCTGCCCGGCAGCCCGTACCGCAGCGAGGCGGGGGCCGTGAACGCCGCCCGCACCGCCCGCGAGCACGGCATCCCGTTCCTGGGCACCTGCGGCGGATTCCAGCACGCCGTCCTGGAGTACGCCCGCAACGTCCTCGGCCTGGCCGTGGCGCACGCCGAGAACGACCCGGACGCCGAGGAGTTCCTGCTGTTGCCGCTGGAGTGCTCGCTGGCCGGGCACGAGGACGAGGTGCGGCTGGCGCCCGGCTCCCTGGCCGAGCGGATCATCGGGGCCGAGCGGACCCTGGAGCGCTACTCCTGCAACTTCGGGATCAACGCCGCCTACCTGCCGCTGCTGGAGGCGGGCGGGCTGCGCTTCAGCGGCCGTGACGAGGCGGGGGCCGTACGGGTGCTGGAGCTGCCGGACCACCCGTTCTTCCTGGCCACGCTCTTCCAGCCGGAGCTCGCCGGGGACGGCACCCGCCCGCACCCGATCATCACCGCGTTCGCCTCGGCCGCCGTCGCCCACGCCTCGCGCGTCCCGGCGCTCTGATCAGCCGATCGCCTCGACGAAGCGCCGGGCCTCGTCCTCGTCCATCCCGGTCTCCCCGCGGACCAGCAGGACGGCCTGCTCGGCCCGGCCGGCCGCCTTGAGCTCGCGGACCCGCCCGGCCAGGTCGCCGCGGGGCGGGGCCGCGTTCCCGGGCAGCGGGAGGTTTCCGGGCCACGGGGGGACGCCGCCCGCGATGAGGTCGTCGACGTACCGCTTGGACTCGGTGACGCTGAGGCCGGTCTGCCGGCGGACGAGCCTGATCGCGTGGACCGGCCTGCCCCGCGCGATCAGCATCCGTGCCCGGGCGTCCAGGTCGGCGGGGCTCACGGGGCGTCCCGACGGGCGCCCGGGAAGGTTCATGGCGCCCCGTACCCCGAGGACCGCCACGGTCACCACCAGGAGCGTGACCAGGATGGCCACTCCGATGATGAACAGCTCCACTGGTCCGATGTTCGGCATGGTTTGACCATATTGTCCTGAGCGGATCGGGTCACGACCCATGCGAAAGGGGTTCAGCCGCCCTCGGCCCACCTGTCGGCCCACCGGGCCAGGGGGAGCAGCGCGGCGCAGGCGTCCCGGCCCAGCGCGGTCAGGGCGTAGCCGGCGTCGGGCCGCTGCTCGACGATGCGGGCCTCGGTCAGCTCGTTCAGGCGTTGCCGCAGCACGCTGGAGGACATGTTCTCACAACGTTGCTGGAGGGCGCGGAAGCCGAGCGGCTGCTCGCGCAGCTCCCAGACGACGCGCAGGCTCCAGCGCCGGCCGAACAGGTCGAGCGCGGCCATGAGCGGCCGTCCGGTGGTGGAGCCGCGCACCGGGTGTCCTGGCTTCGGCGCGGCCATCGTCGACTCCCCCGCTTCGTCCGCCGGTGCTTCGGGTACCGACACGATACGGCGTCCCCGGCGCGTCACCGCAGCGACGCGAACGTCGGCGACCCTTCTTCCAGCGGGACCTGGGCCGCCCGGGCGACGAAGCTGATCGCGTGGTACCAGCCGGTGAGCATGAGCAGGTCCAGCAGCTGCGGCTCGGTGAACAGCGCCGACAGCTCCTCCCACAGCGGCTGTGCCACGGTCGCCGTGTCGTGCAGTTCGTCCACCATGCGGATGGCCAGCCGCTCCCGCGGCTCGGTCCAGCACGGGTCGTCCGCGCCGCCGAAGGCCAGGGAACGCCGCTGGTCGGCGGAGAGGCCGACCCGGTCGGCGAAGAAGGCCAGGTGGACGCCGAATTCGTACTCGCAGCCGCAGCGGGCGGTGACCCTGTCGATGACGATCTCACGGGTCCGCATGTCGATCGAGAGCCTGCGGCTCAGACAGTATCCGCCCCAGTCCCGCATGGCGGCGGTCATCTCCGGATTCTTGCCGAACGTGCGGAACAGCGCGATCGGCGGCGCCCCGGCGGGCATCATCGACCGCAGCACCGGCGCCACCTCCTCGTCCAGCGGTTCCCTCAGCGGCGCGATACGCATCCCGGCTCCTCCTCCGCCTCCGGCTGCTTCTATTTCCGAATCAGACCATAACGCTTCGGAAATAGAAGCACAAGGGGGCGCGGGAGGCTCGGGAAGCGCGGGCCGGCGCCGGATCGCCCCCACCGGCGGCGACCTCAACCCGCCCGCGTCCCCGGCGCGTTCCCCTCCGGCACGTCTCCCTCCGGTGCGCCGTCCGCGTCCTCCGGAAGGTCGCGCAACGTCCGCAGGGGCGAGAACATGATCGGAAGGAAGCTCGCCGCGAGCACCGCCGCGCCCGCCCACAACGCGGCCCGCGTGCCGGCCAACTCGCCGATCAACCCGGCCAGCCCGGCCCCGATCGCCAGCGCCCCGGTGAACATGAACCGCAGCGTCGCGGTGACCCGGCCCAGCAGGTGAGCGGGGGTGACCCGCTGCCGGAAGCTCACCTTGATCACGTTGGCGACGCCGACCTTGTAGGTGACCGTCATCCATCCGGCTCCGGCCAGCCACAGCCCCGCCCCGGCGTCGAGCAGGGGGATCAGCAGGGTGAACGGCACGATCCCCACACTCGTCAGCCAGATCGCGCGGCTCTCCCCGAGGCGCCGCCCGAGCCGGGAGGCGCTGGCCGAGCCGAGGAAGAACCCGGCCCCTCCGATGGACAGGAACACCCCGAACCACAGCGGCGACAGGCCGAGCTCCCGCACGAACAGCAGGGGCAGCATCGTCTGGATGATCTGGATCGCCAGGTTCGTCAGCGCCCCTTCCAGGGCGATGGCCCGCAGGATCGGGTGTCCCGCCACCATGCCCAGCCCCTGTCCGACCTCGCGCCACAGGCTCGTGCGCTCCCCGCGGGCGACCGGGGACTCCGGCCGGGTGATCCCGCGCAGGCACAGCGCCGACCACAGGAAACTCAGCGCGTCCACCAGGATCGCCACCGGCGCCGACAGCAGCTGGATCAGCAGGCCGCCGATCCCCCGCCCGGCCAGCTGGTTGGCGGCGTCCATGCTGACCAGCGCGGTGTTGGCGGCCGTGAGCCGGTCCGGGCCGATCAGATGCGGCAGGTAGCTCTGGTCGGCGATCTCGAAGAACACGGTGGCGAACCCGCAGGCCAGCACCACCGCGCACAGGTGGGCGAAGGTCAGCGCCTCCAGCCACCAGGCCAGCGGCACCGACACCAGGAGCGCGGCCCGCACCAGGTCCGCGACGACCATCACCGGCCGCCGCCGCATCCGGTCGACCCACGCCCCCGCGGGCAGGCCGATCAGCAGGAACGCCAGCGTGCTCAGCATGGCCAGCACGCCCAGCTCGCCGGGGGTGGCCGCCAGCGCGGTCACGGCGACCAGCGGGACGGCCAGGTGCCCGATCGAGGTGCCCAGCCTGCTCGCGGTGGCCGCGGCGAACAGCCTGCGGAAGTCGGGGTCGGCGAAAACCGACCGACCGGGCGCCGCCTTCCCGGACGGCGGTGTCTGCGGTGTCGTTCTCATGGGGCGACCCTGTCGCCCTTGCCCGGGGGGCCTCCATTAATTTAGGCAGGAGCGAATCCAACGGCGACCTCCGCGAGGAACGGGCCGCCTGCGCCGGAGATGGAGCACCGGCACCGGGGATGAAGCGCCGACGCGGGAGACGAAGCGCCGGCGGCGGCACGGACTGCCGGCGGCGGACGGGGAGATGTAAGAGGAGGGCGGGCGGGAGATGAGAGCGCCGTGCTGAAGCTCGGATTCGGACTGGCGGATCTGGCGTGCACCAGATTCGCGTTCTCCCCCCTGTGGGAGGTGATCGCCAGCGTCCGGGTGCTCAAGAGCCCGGGCGAGCATCCCCTGCACCGCCCCTGGGTGGCCGAGGTACGGCCCCGCCTGGACGCCTCCGGCCTGGACTGGGGCATGCTGGCCGACCTGGTGCCGGTGCCGACCCGGGCCATCCCGGCGTTCGTCTGCCCGCCGCCCGTCACCACCTCCCCCGATCTGGAGGTGGAGCTCGCCACGATGCGCTCGACCCCGCCGGGCGACGTGGAGGTCCGCGGCGACAGCCCGCGCCTGGCCGTGCTGCGTGAGAACCCCGAGGCGGGGCTGGAACGGCTGGCCGACGTCATCCGGGGATACTGGGCGATCACGCTGGCGCCGTACTGGCCCCGGATCCGCGCCCTACTGGAGGGCGACGTGCTGCACCGCGCCCGCCAGCTCGCCGAGGGCGGCGCGGACAGGCTGCTCAACGACCTGGACCCGGCCGTCCGGTGGGAGGACGACACCCTGTTCGTGGCGCACCTGTACGTGTCGGCGATCCGCGAACTGGGCGGGCGCGGCCTGCTGCTGGTGCCGTCGGCGTTCGTCTGGCCGCGCCTGTTCTCGGTGACCACGCCCCCGTGGCAGCCCACGCTGCGCTACTCGCCGCGCGGCATCGCCACCCTGTGGGAGAGGCGCGCCACCGAGGTGCCCGAGCCGCTGGCCGCCGTGCTCGGCCGCTCGCGCGCCCTGCTCCTGGCCGAGCTGGAGGTCCCCGCCTCCACCACCCAGTTGAGCGGCCGTACCGGGATGTCGATGGGCGGGGTGTCGCAACATCTGACGGCGCTGCGCGACGCCGGCCTGGTCAGCGCGCACCGGAGCGGCAGGTATGTCCTGTACGCCCGGAGCGAGGCGGGTGAGACGCTGCTCACCGCGGCACGCCCGCGCGCCTGACCGCCCGGCGCCCCGGCCGCACCGCGTCCGCCGGGGACGGGGGCTTCACGCGGGCCGCACCACGAGCCGGCCGACCAGGGCGTTGACGCGCTCCCGCCGTACGGTGTACCCGGGGAAGGCGGCGCGCGCGGCGATCTCGGCCCGGCGCAGCGCGGGCCGGAAATCGTAGATCCACAGCTGGCCGCCGGGGCGCAGCACGCGACGCAGCTCGCGCACGCCCGTCCCGGGGTCGTCCCAGTGGTGCTGGCTCATGGTGGACACGGCGAGGTCGAACGTGCCGTCGGGGTGGGGCAGGTCGGCGACGTCGCCGACGGTGAAGCTCACCCGGTCGTTCCCGGCCGCGGCGCGCCGCGCGTGGGCGATCATGTCGGCGGACAGGTCGAGGCCCTCGACGTGGAGCTCGGGGCAGGCGCGCGCGATGGCGATCGGAACCCGGCCCGGGCCGGTCCCCGCGTCCAGCACGCGGGAGCCGGCGGGCAGGCCCGCCCGCGCGACGTCGGTGATGGCGCGCGTGTAGACGAACCGGAACCCGAACACCCGAGTCATCCGATCGTAGAGCCCGGCGTGGTTGAAGAATCCGAACATGGTGGCGTGGGCGCTCATGGCCGCCTCCCCTATAGTTGCGTGACACAACTCTCTTCTCGCCGAGCTTAGGACGAATAGTTGTACGACACAACTCACGAGACCGGATTCCCCGACGACGATCTGCGGCGCCTGATGCGGCTCATCGTCCGCGCGGGCGGGCTGCTGGAGCCGCAGGAGCACGGCGGCCTGCGAATCTCCCTGTCGGAGGTGTTCGCGCTCGGCGAGCTGGGAGACTCCGGCACGTTGTCGCAGCAGGAACTGGCCGCCCGGCTGGGCCTGGAGAAGAGCACGGTCAGCAGGCTCGCCGGGGGCCTGGAGCGCCGGGGCTGGCTGGCGCGCGAGCGCGACCCGGCCAACCGGCGCTTCTACCGCCTGAGCCTGACGCCCGAGGGGCGGGCCGCCGTCGAACGGATCGGCCGGGAGTTCCGCGCCACGCACGCCGCCCTGCTCGGCGCGCTCACCCCGGCCGAACGCGAGGGGCTGGTCCTCGGCCTGACCGGGCTGGCCCGCGCCCTCGCGGCACTCGGCGGCGGGGGGCACGGGCACGGCGGACACGGGAACGACGGACACGGCGGGCGCGACGGACACAGCGGGCACGGCGGCTGACACCGCCGTTGCCGACGGTGCTGTCGGTGCCGCGCGGTACGGTCGTTCGGCACCGAGAAAGGATGCCCCCGAATCATGCGGCCTGCGGATCTGAATCGCCTGACCGTCCAGGAGTCGGCCGACCGCTACGTGGAGCTGGTCCGGGCCAGGACCTCGACGGGCGCGCTGTCACCGGCCACCGCCGAGCTCTACGCCAGGGACGTGGCGACGTTCGCGGAGCTGGCCGGGCCCGGCCGGGTGCTGGACGACCTGTCCGGCGAGGATGTGGACGCGATCCTGCTGGCGTTCGCGCGCAAACCCGACGGGCGGCGCGCCAGGCCGGAGCCCGGCGGCCCGGCCCGGCCCCCGGCCCCGGCGGCGCAGCCGGGGCAGTCGCCGTCCTCCCAGGCGCGGTTCCGGCGGTCGGTGTCGGCGCTGTTCAAACACGCGGCGCTGGCGGGCTGGGTGCAGCTCAACCCGATGACGGCGGCGACGGTGACGGCCAGGGAGCGCGGCGGGCTGCGCCCGGAGCGGCGCGCGCTCACACGCGAGCAGGCCCAGGGGCTGATCGGCGCCGCGCGGGCCCTGGGCGAGGCCGGCGGCGCGCCGCCGCCGGCCCCCGGCGAGCGGGGGCGCAAGCGCCGCGACCAGCGCACCGAGCTGCGGGACGCGCTGATCGTGCTGCTGCTGTCGACGGTCGGGCCGCGGGTCTCGGAGCTGGTCCGGGCCAACGTGGAGGACTTCTTCACCAACGACGGGGTGCGTTACTGGCGGATCTTCGGCAAGGGCGGCAGGACGCGCGACGTCCCGCTCCCCGGTGACGTCGCCCGGATGCTGGAGGTCTACCTGACCAGGGGACGGCAGGAGTCCGCGGACAAGGCGCTGCTGCTGTCGTGGCGGGGCCGGCGGCTGGCCCGGGGCGACGTGCAGGCGGTCATCGACCGGGTGCAGCGGCAGGTCGATCCGGAGCGGCGGCGCTCGGTGACCCCGCACGGGCTGCGGCACACGACGGCGACCCACCTGCTGGCCGACGCGGTGGACATGGACGCCGTACGGCGGGTGCTGGGCCACAGCGATCTGGCGACCCTGGGCCGCTACCGCGACGAGCTCCCCGGAGAGCTCGAGGTCGCGATGCGCGCCCACCCGCTGCTGCGCGGGCGCGCCGCGCCGGCGGACGACGACCCGGCGGACGGCGGTCCGGCGGCCTGAACGAGCGGGCCACGCCGCCGGGAGGCGAGCCGGCGGATGACGTCCCGGCGGACGGCGGTCAGGACAGGCGGGCGACGGCGGCCCCGGCTGGGCGGCGACCGTTCCGGGTGATGACCGGTTCCTGCAAGACGGCGGCCCCCGACCGGCGCAGGATGGGCATGTGAACATCGACGTTTCCGCGGCGGCCGCTTTCCTGGCCGCGCACGCGCGCGTGCTGGACCGCCGCCGCTTCGAGTTGCTGACGGGATCTCCCGATCCCACCGCCGCGCTGGCCGCCCTGGACGGCTACCGCAACCCCGACGGCGGCTACGGCTGGGGCCTGGAGCCCGATCTGCGCTCCCCGGAGAGCCAGCCCGGAGCCGCGCTGCACGCTTTCGAGGTGTTCGAGGACATCGCCCCGGCCACCGCTCCGCAGGCCGCGGCGCTGTGCGACTGGCTGGAGTCGGCGTCCCTGCCCGACGGCGGCCTGCCGTTCGCCCTGCCCCTGACCGTTTCCGCGGGCACGGCCCCATGGTGGCGGGGCGCCGATCCGGCGGAGTCGTCGCTGCAGATCACCGCCGTGACGGCGGCGGCCGCCCGGCGCGTCGCGGTCCACGACCCGGCGGTGGCCGCGCATCCCTGGCTGGAGCGGGCCACCTCCTACTGCCTGCGCGCGATCGACGCGCTCGACCGGGCGCCCCACGCCTACGTGCTGGCCTTCTGCGTGCGCTTCCTGGACGCCGTGCACGACAGCCGTCCCGAGGCCGCCGAGCTCCTGCGACGCCTCGGCGAGCACCTGCCCGCCGACGGCCTGGTGCGGGTCGAGGGCGGCACCGAGGAGGAGATGCTGCGCCCGCTCGACTTCGCCCCCGAGCCCGGCCGGCCGGCGCGGGCGCTGTTCGCCCCGGAGGCGGTCTCCGCCGACCTCGACCGCCTGGCCGCCCTGCAGCAGGACGACGGCGGCTGGGTGGTCGACTACGCCAGGATCTCCCCGGCGGGCTCGCTGGACTGGCGCGGTCACGCCACCGTCCGGGCGCTCGACGTGCTCCGCCGCAACGGCAGGACCTGACCGCCCGGCACGGAGCGCACGCGGCGCGGTCGGGCTCAGGCGGCGTGACCGGGCTCAGGCGGCGCGGTCGGCGGCGCTGATCTCGGCCAGGACGTCCAGGGAGACGCCCAGCGCCTGGGCGAGGGCCGCGATGGTGAAGAACGCGGGGGTGGGGACCCTACCGGTCTCGATCTTGCGGAGGGTCTCGGCGGACAGCCCGGCGGCGGCGGCCACCTCGGCCATGCTCCGGGCGCCGCGCGCCTGGCGCAGGACGGCGCCCAGGCGGTGCCCGCGTTCGCGGTCGAGTTCAGTCAGCGGCGGTCGGACCATGCATCGGATCATAGCAACCGTGATAACAATACCGGAACCGTGATAGTAATACCGGTATAGGTATTGGTTCACAGGGAGCGTGAAGCATGGTGGAGATCAAGACAGCGGCGGAGACGGAGGCCATGGCCGAGGCCGGGAAGGTCGTGGCGGCGGCGCTGACCGCGGTCGCCGCGCACGCCCGTGCCGGGGTGAGCCTGCTGGAGCTGGACCAGGTCGCCCGGACGGTGATGGACGAGTCCGGCGCCCGCTCGGCCTTCCTGGGCTACCACCCCTCCTTCGCCCCCACCCCGTTCCCGGCGGTGCTCTGCGCGTCGGTCAACGAGGTGATCGTGCACGGCGTCCCGAGCGGCTACCGGCTGCGCGACGGGGACCTGCTGAGCGTCGACTTCGGCGTCTACCTGGACGGCTGGGCCGCCGACGCGGCGACCAGCCTCGTCGTCGGCACGCCCCGAGAGGAGGACACGGAGCTCATCCGGACCGCCGAGGCCGCGCTGGAGGCGGCGATCGCCGCCTGCGTGCCGGGCGGACGGCTGGGCGACATCGGCCACGCCATCACCCGGATCGGCCGGGCCGCCGGATACGGCATCCCGGAGGACTTCGGCGGGCACGGCATCGGCCGGGCCATGCACGAGGACCCGAGCGTGCCCAACCGCGGCCGCCCGGGACGGGGGATGACGCTCCGGCCGGGCCTGGTGCTGGCGATCGAGCCGATGTTCACCGCCGGGGGCGGCGACGACTACGTGATCGCCGACGACGGCTGGACCATGTCCAGCGCCGACGGCAGCCGCGCCGTCCACGTCGAGCACACGGTCGCGATCACCGAGGACGGCCCGCGGGTGCTCACCCACCGCTGAGGGGCGGCACGCCGTCGTCGGTCTGTCGTGACGTCATCGGCCCGTCACAGCTGAAACGCGTTTCCGTGGGTAGAGTGCGCCAGCATGACGTCCGCCGAAAACCAGAGCCGACCGACCGGCGGGCTCGCCAGGAGATGGGCCGACGCGCGGCGCCGGTACGGCCGGCTCGATCACCTCGTCCGGGCCGGCATCCACTACGACCGCGTCGACGCCGGTCGCCTCTCCGCGGGGATGACCTACTACGCCTTCTACGCCACCTTCGCCCTGGCCCTGCTGGGATTCGTGATCATAGGTCACGTGCTCGACACGCCCGCCGCGCTCGGGCAGGTGGAGCGCTACCTCAGCGACACCTTCCCGCGCCTGGACGTGCAGGCGCTGCGGGACGCCCGGGACACCGCGGGAGTCATCGCCTCCGTCGGCCTCCCGCTGACCGGCCTGTTCTGGATCGACTCCATGCGCTCCTCCATCCGGGCGGTCTGGGGGCTGGAGCAGTATCCCGGCAACTTCTTCCTGCGATGGCTGATCGATCTGGGCGTGCTGGCCGCCCTGGGGCTGCTGCTCTCGGTCTCGCTGACGCTGTCCTTCGGCACCCAGACCGCGCTGGCCTGGCTGATCCGGCAGACGGTCGGGACCGAGGCGGTGCCCGCGCAGTGGACGCTGTCGGCGGCCGCCTTCGGGCTCGGCCTCTGCGTGAACCTCCTGCTGGCGACGGCGTTGCTGACGCTGACCCCCCGTCTGCGCCTGCCGCTGCGGCGGGTCGCCGGACCAGCGTTGATCATCACGATCGGGCTGGAGCTGCTGAAGACGATCGGGCAGGTCTACCTCAACGTCAGCTCGGCCAACCCGGCGTACCACGTCGTGGCGGGCGCGGTCGGCATGCTGCTGTTCCTGAAGCTGCTCAACGTGTTCATCCTGTTCGCGGCCTCGCACGCCGCGACCGGCCGGCACGGCGTGGTCATCGACCTGGCCACGCGCCGGCCCGTCGGGCAGCCGCGCACGGAGGTCATCACCGCGCCGGCGATCCCCGAGGTCAAGGAGGAGCCTCAGCCGCAACCGCAACCGCCCGCGCCGGCGCGGGTCAAGCCGCGCCGCTACGACTTCGGGTCGCGGCGGACGCACCGGACCGGGACCGGGTGAGCCGGAGGCGGCCCGGGCGGCCGGGCGCCGCGCTCCGGCGGCCGCCTGAGCGCGTCAGGGGGCGGGCGGCAGGGACGGCGGCGGCGCGGGCGGCACCGGCAGGGTGACGCGCACGCAGGTGCCCTTGCCCGGGGTGCTGTCGATTCGGATGCTGCCCCCGTGCAAACGGACGATCTTGTCGACGATGGCCAGGCCCATCCCGGTACCGGCGATCGCCTGGTCCTCGGCATCGGGCGCTCGGTAGAAGTCGTCGAAGACCCGGTCGAGATGCTCGGCGCCGATGCCGATGCCGGTGTCGCAGACGGCCAGCCGGGGCGCGGGGTCGGCGCTCAGCCGCACCTCGATCGTGCCGCCGTCCGGGGTGAACTTGATCGCGTTGTCCAGCAGGTGCACCAGCACGTGCTGGAACCTGCGGGCGTCGGCCCACGCCGTGACCCGGGCGGGGGCGTGCAGGGCCAGAGTGTGGCCTTTGCACTGGATGCGCTCGGTGACGACCTCCAGGGCGCGGTGGACCAGCACGATCAGGTCGACCCGCTCGGGCTGGAAGACGAGAGTCTCGGCGTTGAGGCTGGCCATCAGCAGCAACTCGTCGATCAGCTCCAGCAGGCGGTCGCTGTTGTGCTCGATGACCTCGAGGAACCGCTGTTCGGTGGCGGGGTCGAGATCACCGTCCTGGATGAGTTCCAGGTAGGACCGGATCGAGGTCAGCGGGGTGCGCAGCTCGTGGTTGATGTTGCGCAGGAACTGGTCCTTGAGCTCCTGCACGTCCTGCAGGCCGTGGATGATCTGATCGGCGTGGCGGGACTCCAGCAGCAAGGTGGCGTTCTCGGCCAGTACGGCCAGCATCTGGTGTTGTTCGGCCGAGAGGCGGCGCGGCCGGCGGTCCATCACGCACACCGTGCCCAGGGCGTGACCGCGGCTGCTGATCATCGGTGCGCCGGCGTAGAAGCGCACCCGCTGCTCGCCGACCACGATGGGGTCGGCGTGGAAACGCGGATCGGCGGACGCGTCGGGAACCTCCAGCAGCTCGCGGGTGGCGATGGTGTGGGAGCAGAACGACGAGGCGGCGCGGGCCATGCCGGTGGCGGTGACGCCGGTGCGGCCTTTGAAGTACTGGCTCTCGGCGCCGACCAGGTTGACCAGGGCGATCGGGGTGGCGCAGATGCGGGCGGCCGCGGCGGCGACGGCCGAGAAACGCGGTTCGGGCAGTTCCTCGGTGGCCTCCAGCTCCGCCAGCTCGCGTAGCCGTTCGTTCTCGTCGCCCGGCATCGGGGACGCGGTCACTACGCCCGGCCTTCCGCGGCGCGGACGGGAGCGCCGGTCCGGCCGGGCGCGGCGTTCCCGCCCCTCTCGCCGGCGTCGGGGACGCGCGCCGCCAGCACGGCGATGTCGTCGGTGCCGGGGCCGGCCATGCGTTCCAGCAGCTGGTCGCAGAAATCGTCGATCGGCCGGCGGGCCAGCGCGGCAGCGTGACGGCGCAGCCGGTCCATGCCGCCGTCCAGGTCGCCGTCGGGCGCTTTGACGAGCCCGTCGGTGTACAGCAGCACCGTGCTGCCCGCCGGCAGCGGTTCGATGGCGTCGTAGCGTGACTCGTCCCGGGCCAGGCCGAGGCCGAGCAGCAGATTCTGCCCGCTGTCCAGGTAGCGGCTGTAGCCGTCGTCGGTGACCAGCAGCGGCGGCGGGTGGCCGGCGCTGACCCAGTGCAGCTGCCAGGGCCCCGCGTCGGGCCCCTCGAAGCGCGCCATGATCACGGTGGCGGTGGCGATGTCGGTGATGTTGATCACCGCGTCGTCCAGGCGGTCGATGATGAGGCTGGGCGGCTCCTGGCGGTCCCAGCACAGCGAGCGCAGCATGTGGCGCAGCTGGGCCATGTGCGCGGCGACGGTCATGTCGCGCCCGGCCACGTCCCCGATGATGGCCGCGGTGACGCCGTCGGGCAGCACCAGGGCGTCATACCAGTCGCCGCCGATCGGGGAGCCCTGCGGGGCCGGGCGGTAGCGGGCGGCCAGGCGCAGGCGGCCCACCCGGGGCAGGGGGTCCAGCAGGTGGCGCTGCATGGTCTCGGCCGTGTCGCGCTGCCGGGCGGACAGGTGGGCGTTGTCCACCGCCAGGGCGGCCCGCCGTCCGATGTCGGCGATCAGCGCCAGGTCGGCGGCGTCGAAGGGACGAGCCGGATCGAGGCGCGTCACCGTCAGGGCGCCCAGAACCTGGCGGGCGGTGCGCAGCGGCGCGACGATCGCCGAGGCGGCGCCGTAGGCGGAGAACAGCTCCCCGTGGGCCGCGGCCAGCGGCGCGTCGGCCGCCGCGGTGATGTCGTCCGGGCCCAGCAGCAAGGCGTCGCTGCCGCGCAGCACCCGGGCCAGCGGCGCCCGGGAGGAGTCGGTGAGCGGCGGCAGCGGGCCCTGCCAGACCGTCTGGCCTTGATCGTCGGAGGCGTCGGCATGGCCCTCCGCCGCGGTGTGATCCTTTGCTCCGGCGCGGTCCTCCGCCCCGGTGTGACCCGCTGCCGCGGTGTGATCCTCCGCCCCGGCGCGGCCCTCCGCCGCGGTACGGCCTGCCGGCGGACCGCCCGGGGGGATGACCGCCACCCGGCGAACCTCCTCGGGTCCGGTGCGCAGTTCGACGGCGGCCCAGTCGGCCAGGCGGGGCACGAGCAGGCACCCCAGCCGGGTCAGCGCCTCGTCGATCTCCAGGGTCCGGCTCAGCATGGTGCTGATCTCGGTGACGGTCGCCAGCCGTCCGGCGAGGTGCTCCAGCGCGGCCAGGTGGTCGGTCTGACGCCGGGCGGCCGCCCGGCGCTCGCCGGCGTCGACGAACAGCACCGCCGTACCGCACAGCCGCCCGTTCCGCCGGATCGGTGAGGCCGTCCAGGCGATCGGCAGCAGCCGGCCGCTGCCGCGCAGGAAGGTGCCGCATTCGTCGTCCCCGCGGACGGCGCGACCGTGCTGCAGCACCGCCAGCGGCTCACACGCCGAGCGCGGGCGCGGCGCGCCGTGCGCGTCGCGGTGCAGCAGATCGTGGGCGTCGGCGCCCACCAGCGCGGCCGCCGGGCGCTCCAGCAGCAGCGCGGCGCACGGGTTGACCGCGCTGATGCGTCCGGTGTGGTCGGTCAGATACAGGCCCGCGCCCAGATCGGCGAACACCGCCCGCAACAGCTCCCCGTCCGGCAGCGCCTCCTCCGACCGCACCACTCCGGCGCGCGCGTCGTCGTCTGCGGATTCGTCCGCAGCCTCGGCCTTCTGCGTTGTCACCGCGCCGCTCCTCCGCTCCATCCCGCCCCGGGCACAGGTGAGCCTCCCGGCCGGTGAGCGCTTGATCGTGCGGTCTCGCGACCAGGCGGCGGCAGGGAGCGCTCACCCGCGAGGCCCTGTCACCGATCCTCATTAACGATCATGCGTGGACGACGTGGACGCGCCGCGCTTGAGACAAATCGCATTCATTCCTGACCAAGGCACGAAAGCGCCGGCAGGTCGTCGAACACGAGATCGTTTCCGGGGCGAGCCGGTGGCGGGCGCGCCCGGGGCGGGCGGCACGGGCGCCGGGAGGAGAACCTCGCCGACAGCTACGGGAAGTGATGGACAGAGCACGCGTTGCGCTCGCCTACTCTGCAGGGGTGCATCAGCAGATGAGCCCGGCCAGAGCGCGATAGCAGACGCGCCGACAACGCCGCCACCATGCCACCCGCAGGTGGTGATGCTCTTCCCCGGATCCTTCATGATCACAAGGATGTGGTCCCATGAGCCAGCCGCCCCCGCTGAGAAGCGCCCTGCATGTCTGCGTCGATGACGACACCGGCCCGCACATCGCGGTGACTTTCCATCCGCCGGCCGCGCCGACGGTGCAGCTCATCCGCCGCTACCCGTTCGCCGGGGAGAGCCGCCGCCGGCAGCCGGCGCCCCGCGGCCTCCAAAGCACCAGGATGGGTGCCCTGGTGGCCGCGCCCGGCCAGGCGACGTCCTCATGACGGCGTTTCCGGCGGTCAACAGCCTGCTGTACATCGGCCTGGACGAACAGCGCAGCTACCGCTCCCGGGTGGAGGCCGTCGAGGATCGGGTGCTGACCATCGCCGCCCCGATCGGCGCCGGGGACACCGAACCGCCCTCGATCGGAGCGCAGTTCATCCTGTTCTGGACCGGCGGACGCACCCGCGGCGTGCTGCCGGTGCAGCTGATCGACATCGTCCGCCAAGCCCCGGCCCGCTGGCAGGTCCGGGCGACCGGCGCACCCCGGCGTCTCACCCGCCGGCAGTTCTTCCGCGGCGGCGGCGGCGAACATCTGCGTCTGTCACTCGTGAGCACCGGCACGACGATGCGGATCGCCAGCACGCTGGTCGACATCAGCGAACGCGCACTGCGCTGCGCGGTGCGCGAGTGCGAACTGGAGCCGGGGGCCGAGCTGCGGATCGAAGGAACGCTCGGGCCCGGACGGCTGGATCAGACCGGCACGGTCACCACCGTGCGTGACGATCCCGACGGGCCCGGCCGCCATGTGGTGGTGAGCTTCTCCACTCCCAGCGAGCCGGTCGCGCAGATGATCCGCCGTTACCTGCTGGCCTGGGAGATCACCCAGCGCCGCCGCAACTGAGCGGCACGCGCCCCGAGCGCCGCTCGCACCTGCGCCCACCGCGTGAACTCCGCCTCGGCCTTGCGCGAAAGCGCCTTCGCCGGCATGAGTCAGCCGCGGACGGCGCCGGAACCCGCGCCGAGGTGGCGGGCGACCTGGACCGGATGGGTGAGCTGCGGATAGTGCCCGGCCCCCGCGATCTCGGTCACCGGGTGGCCGGCGTCCACGACCAGCGGGTCGGCCGAACCCACGATGATCTCGACCGGCACCTTCACCCGCTCCAGCAGTGAGCGCGACGCCTCTCTCGCGGCGGAGGCCGTGCGCATCGCCGCGATCACGCGGCGCGCGACCCCCGGACGGCGCAGGTCCGCCGCGGCGCTCGCCACCTCCGGCCCCTCGGGGAGGCCGAGCGTGCGGGCCAGGCGGGCGGCGGACATACGGCGCAGCAGCGGCACGGCCAGGGCTGAACGGGTGAGCCGCGCGCCGGGGGCCTGCAGGAACGCGGGGGAGATCAGGACGAGCCCGCTGACGCGTCCGGGATGCTCGGCGGCGAACCGGAGGGCCGGGTCGCAGGCCAGCGAGTGCGCGACCAGCACGGGGCGGGTCCGCACCGGGCCCATCAGATCGGCGAGCCAGGCCTCCATCGGCCGGTCGGCGGGGGCCGAGCGTCCCAGGCCGGGCAGGTCGGGGGCCAGGATCGGGCCGGGCAGGCGGGCGGCGAGCGGTGCCCACAGGTCGGCGTTCATCGGCAGCCCGTGCAGCAGGACGTGGGCGGGGCGGTGCCGCTCTCCCATCACCCAGGTACGGTCGCGGAAGCCGTACGGCCTCAGCCACGGAACGGCGGCGCCGAAGCGGGCGGCCACCAGGTCGTCGGCCCACGCGCGCAGGGCGTCGGCGGCCGGGGGCATCTCCAGGCCGACCGCCGCGGCGAAGGCGCGGGCGGAGGCCGTCGGGTAGCGGTCGGCCGAGATGAACGACAGCGTCTCGGGGTCGGCCCCGGTGATCCTGCGCGGCAGGCGGCGCACGAGGCCCACCGGAACGGTACGGCGCGGCGCCCGCACCCCCATGTGACCGGCGATCGTGCCGACCAGCTCGGGCAGGAGCGGCGTCGTGTCGTCGAGCACCCAGTGGGCCTCCCCCGCGGGCGATGCGGGGACCTCGGCCAGGAAGCGCGCGAAGTAGTCGATCGTGACGATCGGCAGGAAGACGCCGGGGCCGCCGGGGAGCGCGGGCAGCCGCCCGTTCCACAGGTCCCCGACGAGAGAGGCCAGGCCGATGTACTGGCCGGGGCCGATCACCGAACTGGGGTTGACGATGGTCAGCGGGACCTCCAGCTCGCGGGCCCTGGCGCGCACCGCGAGGTCGGCCTCCGCCTTCGAGGCCTCGTACGGGCCCAGCCTGGCGTAGTCGGGCTGGGCGCCGCTCACCCGGTACCCGCTGACGTGCACGAACCGCCGCAGTCCCGGCAGCGTGGCGGCCCATTCGAGCACGTTGAGCGCCCCGGTCACGTTGACCGCCCGCGCCTCCTCCACGCCGAGGCCGAACGCGAAGCGCGCGGCGGTGTTGTAGACGTCGCGCGCCGGGGGCAGCCCGGCCGGCGGCCGGGTGATGTCGGCGGTGACGACGCTCAGCCCGCTGGTGTCGACGCCCTGGGAGGTCAGCCAGGGGGTGAGGGTGTCGTTCCGTACGGCCGCCGCCACCCGCTGTCCCCGGCCGAGCAGTTCGGCGACGAGGGAGCGGCCGATGAATCCGGCCGCGCCGAAGACGATCGCGTCCATGAGACTCCTAAATAGATCGGTCTACATATTTTTTGGCCACGAAAGAGCCCGCCCCGGAGCGGGCCCGTGTCAGCGGAGAAGAGTGGCGATCTGGCGGGCGACGCGGTCCAGCGGCTCCCTGCTGCGGTGCGCCTTGGCCAGCAGGAGCGCCCCCTCGATCATGGCCAGGACCGTGACCGCGAGATCGTCGGCGTCCTCGCGGTCGTCCAGCCGCGCCCGCAGGGCCGCCTGCCACGAGGTGTAGACCTCATGGCAGGCGCGCTGCAGCGCGTCGCTGGTGGCGGCCATCTCGAGCGCCACGGTGGCCACCGGGCACCCCTTGCGCCAGCCGGACTCCTCCAGCCGGTCGCCCAGCCGCCGCAGCACCCCTTCGGCGAACTCCGCCGCGGAGGCGCCGGAGGCGGCCAGGTCTTCCATGGCGGCGCCGACGGCGTGCCCGGCGCGCCGTACGGACTCGCCGACCAGCTGGTCCTTGCCCTCGGGGAAGTGGAAATAGAGCGAGCCGCGGGGCGCGCCGCTGACCGCGATCACCTGGTTGAGCCCGGCGCCGAAGTATCCCCCCGCCTCCACCAGCTCCTGCGTCGCGTCCAGCAGTCGATCCCGCGTCTCGGCGCCCTTGCGTCCCATGGCGATAAAAATAGACCGATCTATATATTTATTCAACCGCGAGTGACTCGTGGTTCCCGCGGGCGAAGTCGGCGGCGCGACCGCCGGGTCACGGATGCTCCTCCAGCCGGATCATCAGGTCGGTGACCAGCCGCTCGGGCGGCGTGGTCGCCGGGTCGGACAGGTAGACCTCGCGGACGGGTCCGCGCACGGGATGCCCGCGCTCGGCGCACCAGGTGAAGATCGCGTGATAGGCCAGGGTGATCTGGTCGTACGGCCCGACGTGCGTGACGCGGGCGAAGTCCCCGCCGGGCAGCAGGTCGGCCGAGGTCCCGGGCGGCGGGCGCAGCCACGGCGCCGCCGGCGGTCCGGGCGCGTCACCGGCGGCGCCCAGGTCCAGGGCGACCGTGACGGGCAGGGGCTCGTCCGGCTCGGCGGGGAACAGGCCGATCAACCGGGCCGGGCCGGACGGTCCCCCCGGAGCGCTCCCGGCCCCGGGACCGGCCGACCCCACGGCGGCGGATGAGGCACTCCCGGCCCCGGGACCGATCGGCGCCGCGGTGCCGGGGTCGCCGCCGCCGTCGTGGAGGGCCGCCGTCAGCCGCGCCACGCAGGCGGACACGGCCCGGCCGATGTCCTTCGCGCCGATCGCCACGTCCCGGGCCAGGACCACCCGGCGGGCCGGTTCGCTGACGACGTCGACCGGGGCGCCGGGGATTCCTCCGTCCAGGACCCGTTCCAGGGTCGCGAGGGTACGGCGCCGTCGCGCCAGCTCGGCCTCCAGGTCGTCGCGGACCCGGCCGAGCGCCTGGGCGGCGGCCGCGCCGGACAGCACCTCGCCGATCACGGCCAGCGGCACGTCCAGGGAGCGCAGCAGCCCGATCGAGAGCGCCTCGCGCGCCTGGCCGGCCCGGTAGTAGCGGTAGCCGGTGTCCGGATCCACCCACGCCGGCGCCAGCAGCCCCAGGTCGGCGTAGTTGCGCAGCTGCTTGACGCTGAGCCGGCACAGCCGCGCGAAGCGCCCGATCGCCATCAGGTCCCCGCCGGGCCCCCGTTCCAGATCCTCGTTCACACCCCCAGCATGGGGCCTCCCCCGGAGGGGGAGTCCATCCGGCGGCCCCGGCCCCGTCTCGCGGGCCGGGGCCGCCGGAATCAGCCGGCGGCGCAGGCGACGCCGTTGAGGGCGAAGGCCGGGGGCCTGGCCGTGTCACCGGTGTGCGTGGCCTGGAACCCGAAGTCGGCCGACGCGCCCGGCGCGAGGATCCTGTTGTAGGAGACGTTCCCGGCGGTCACCCGGCCGGCGGGCGGCGAGACGACGGCGTTCCAGGCCGAGGTGACCGTCTGGCCGGCCGGGAGGGTGAACGTCAGGGACCAGCCGTCGAGCGTGGCGGTCCCGGTGTTGGTGACCTTGACCGCACCGGTGAACCCGGTGTTCCAGGCGTTCATGGCGTAGGAGACGCGGCAGGCTCCGGCACCCCCGGTCGGGGTCGGAGTCGGTGTGAGGGTGGGCGTGGGCCCGCCGGTGAGGCCGAAGAAGCGCAGCGCCGCCTCCGCCATCCCGCTCATGGGCAGGTCGTGCCCGCCTCCCTGGACGCTGATCGCCTCCACGGGGGCGTTCTCGCCGGTGCTCCCGTAGCGGGTCCGGATCCAGTTCGGGCGCGGCCGGTCGGTGAGCGAGGGGGTCTGGCCGAGCCCGTGGACGTCGGTCCACTGCTTGACCTCCTCCTGCAGGTTCGGGTGGCGCAGGATGGTGTCCTCGGTGCCGTGCCACACCTGCATCCGGGGGCGCGGGCCGCTGTGGCCGGGATGGGCCCCCCGCACCAGGTCGCCCCACTGCCGCGGCGTCTTGACGACCTGCCCGTTGGCGCAGGCGCTGTTCCAGGACGAGCCGTCGGCGGTGGCGAAGCAGCCGAACGGCACGCCCATGAACGCCGCTCCCGCCGCGAAGACGTCGGGATAGTCCCCCAGCAGGACGTTGGTCATCATGGCGCCGGAGGAGGCGCCGGTGACGTAGATCCGGCCGGGATCGGGGTTGTACCGCTGCTGGACGTACCTGACCATGGACATGATCCCCACCGGGTCGCTGCCGCCGTCGCGCCTGAGCGCCTGCGGGGAGGAGACGTCGAAGCAGGAGCCGCTCCGCGTGGCGGACGGGTAGACGACGATGAACCCGTACCGGTCCGCCAGGGAGGCGAACTCCGTACCGGAGTGGAAGGCCGGGCCGGACCCGGTGCAGTAGTGCACGGCCACCAGGACCGCGGGCCTGGCCGCGACGCGGTCGGGCACGTACAGGTGCATCCTCAGGTTGGTGGGGTTGGCGCCGAAACCGGTCACCTCGGTGAGGGTCGCCGACGACGCCGGGGAGGCCGCGATCAGCCCCGCCGTCACCAGCCCCGCGACGGTGGCCACGGCGGCCATGACTCTGCTTCTGATTCCCATCCGCTGCCCGCTTCCCGGCTCTCCGGCCGCGCCCTGCGACGCGACGCCTTCGGCTTCTGAAATATTCGGACTATCAGCGAAATTTTCGAGAGGCAAGATCGGACATCCGGCCTTCCCTGCGGGACCCTCCTGAGCTGGAAACAGAGAGGCGGCGGAACCTCGATCGCCTGAAACTTTCGCCCCTCCCGGCTGACGGGCGACGGATCAATCGGGTGCGGGGCGCGCCAGCCGGTCGATCTCGGCGAGCACCGCCTCCACGTGCGGTCCCACCCGCGCCCTCAGCTCGTCGCTCCAGCTCTCCTCCGAGTAGCGGCGGCTGAGATACAGCTCCCTGGCATGCTCCAGCACGGGGCGGTGTTCCGCCGGGAGCCGGGCGAGGGCCCAGTCGGCGGCGGCGTCCTTCGACCTGATCTCACCGGTGGCGAGCGTGGTCCAGACGCGAGCGAGGGTCAGCACGACGTTGCGGGTGTCTCCGTCCAGGTCGCCGAGCAGGGCGGGGATGCCCGCCGCACTCGCCCGGACCGCGTCCGCGCGCGGGACGGGGTCCAGGACCCGCGCCGGCGGCGGACCGGCGAGGGGACGGTCGCCGGCCCGCACCATCGTGATCAGCAGGGCCAGGTCCGGCATCGGCTCCGGTTGCGGGACCTCACCGGCTTCGAACGCCTCGCGCAGCCACTCGCCGTACAGGAAGTCACCGATCGGCGGGAACCGCCACGGGCGGACCTCGGACTGGACGACGACGACGAGCTCGACCGGGCGGGCCCCGGCCGCGGAACCGGAGATCCCGAGCAGTCCCGCGAGAAGCGCCCGCCGCTCCCGATCGTCCATGCGCCGCCGGGAGACGACGAGGACGTCCAGGTCGCTGGCGGGCCTGAGGCCGCCGAGTACGGAGGATCCGTGGAGATAGGCCCCCACGACCTCGGGGCCCAGCACCTCGCGGACCAGCCCCGCGACCTCCTGAACCTGATCCGCCACGCCGCCACTCCAGACTCCCCGCCGGCGGGCGCGTCCGCTTCCACCGGGCTCACGCGTGTTCACGTTCGACCGGGCCGGTTCGGCGATCGCCTCGCACACGGCCTCGGCCGGCGCACAGGTACGGCCGGGCCAGGGACAGGGCGAGAGCGGTGAGGCCGATGCCGGCGTACACGGGGGCCAGGTGGACGAAGCTCGTGTAGCCGATGATCATGTGTACGACGACGGCGGGCAGGAAGCCGGCGGCCGCCGCCAGGGCCGAGGACCACCAGACCCACGACTCGCCGCGCCGCCAGCCCCACATGCTGATCAGGATGACCGCCAGTGCGGCGGCCATGAGAGCGCCGCCGAAGCCGGCTCGATCGTGGGCGATGAACGGCACCAGCCGGGGGCTGGCCGCGTCCAGACGGCCGGGGTCGGTGCCCAGGAACGCCAGGTCGGTGGAGACGAAGACCTCGGTGAGGCCCACGACGGAGATGACGGCTCCCCCGGCGAACAGCCCGAGACCAACCATGATCATCAGCAGCTGGCCGGTGAGGGCGCGCCGCCGCAGCCGCTCCGGTCCCTCCGGCCGCGCCGTCCACCGGGGGCGTTCCGGAGACCGCAGGGCGGCCAGCAGGAACATCGGGAACAGCACGACCGTGACCGCGGTGTGCAGGGGCTCCACGAAGCCGGTGCCCAGGAAGGAGAACAGAGTGGAGAAGGCGACCAGCCCGGAGGCGAGATACGCCCTGCGGGACCATCCCCACCCCTGCCGGAGGCCGCCCCACGCCAGCCCGGCGTACAGCACGCCGATCGCCACCATGGTGCCGGCCATCGTTATCCTGTCGTGCTGGAGGAACGGCGCCAGGCGGTGGTTGACGACATCGAGACGGTGGCGGTCCATGCCGAGATAGGCCTCGTCGTACCAGAGCAGCAGCGGCCCGATCGTGATCAGGGCGGCGCCCAGTCCGGCGACGATCATGCCGAGCCCGACGAGCAGGCCCCACCACCACCCCGGCCAGCGCCGCGGATCCGGAGCGATCTCCCGCAGCCCGGCCGGCGGTTCGGTCGGGGTCACCGCCTCGATGACCCGCTGGAACCAGCCGGGCCCGGCGGCCACCAGCGCCGCGGGTGTGGCCAGCACCGTCACGTCCGGGTCGGCCAGCGCCTCCACGGCGCGCGCGACGGCGGGATCGGCGAGGTGGACGAGATCCGGGGCGTCTCCGACGACCACCCGGTCGGCGTGCGGAGCGAGCCGCGCCGCCACCTCCGGTGTGGACGCTCGCACGATCACCAGGCATCGGCGGCCGGCGACGGCCCGCCGTACCAGCGGCACGTCGGCCGGGGCGACCGGCCCGATCTCGATGACACCGGCGCCCTGAACCGGCAGCGCCCGGATCGCGTCGCGGGCGAACGCCACCGGGACGACCGCGCCGAGCCGCGCCGCCAGATCCGCCGGCGGGCGGGAGTGGTCGAACATCCCCGCGACGAATCCGGCCCCGCCGGGCAGGGAGGTCAGCGTGGCCAGGGCCCGCAACGCCGCCCGCTGCGACCGCCGCCGGCCCAGCACAGCCGCCGCGAGAGGTCGCAAAGGGTGATAGGTCCAGTCCGGCACGTCTCCGAGGTTACATACGCCCGCGCGCCCGAGTCCGCGCCCGGTAGCATCGGCGCTGATGAGAAGGAGGCCGCCGTGACCCCCACGATGATCATCCCGGTGCTGGTCACGACCGATCTGCCGCCGGATGCGGACCTCGCGGCGTTCGGGCGGCAGATCGCCGACGCGGTCGCGGTGCTGCCCGCCCCCGGCGGCGCGTCGTTCGCCGGACGGCTGGACGGCAGGGTGTTCTGGCTGGAGGCCCCGCTGGTCGCCCCGGCCGAGCCCGGGTCATCGGCGTCGACGGCCGAGGAGCTGCGCTTCGCGGCCGTGCTGGGAATGCTGGCGGTGGACGCGCCGGAGCC
The DNA here is from genome assembly GCF_016863135.1 of Planobispora longispora. Lineage (GTDB taxonomy): Bacteria > Actinomycetota > Actinomycetes > Streptosporangiales > Streptosporangiaceae > Planobispora > Planobispora longispora. The sequence goes on along the minus strand of NZ_BOOH01000037.1, from coordinate 59,167 downwards.
GGTGGCCAGGCAGGTGCTCACCGCCGCCCGGGCGGCGGTCGCCGCCGCGGTCGCCGCCGCCTACGGTGATCTGGGCAGCCCGCCGGCGGTCCTGGCGATCCGCGCCGAGGACGTGCGCGAGCGCACGCCGCGCACGGCGCTGCCGGCCGTGACCACGCCCACGATGCAGCCGGCCTGACGCGCCGCTCTCCGCACCGCCCCCACCCGCGACGGCGACGCCCGCACGATCGGCTTGACCCTCACGTAACGGGAGGCCGCATCCTGGAGCGCGTGAGGAAAGGGGGAACGGCCATGGGTCATTCGGTCGGGCAGGTGGCCCGGCTCGCCGGGGTGACGGTGCGCACGCTGCACCACTACGACGAGCTCGGCCTGCTCTCGCCCGGGCAGCGGACGGCGTCGGGCTACCGCCGCTACACCGACTCCGACCTGGAGCGGCTGCAGCACGTGCTGTTCTACCGGGAGCTCGGCTTCCCCCTCGAAGAGATCGCGGTCATCCTCGACGACCCGGGCGTCGACGCGCTGACGCACCTCAGGCGTCAGCACGAGCTGCTCAGCCGGCGCATCGACCGGTTGCGGGAGATGGCCTCGGCGGTTGAACGCGCGATGGAGGCGAGCACGATGGGAATTCCGCTGACGCCGGAGGAGCGTTTCGAGGTCTTCGGCGACTTCCGCCCGGAGGAGTACGAGGAGGAGGCGCGAGAACGCTGGGGCGGCACCGAGGCGTTCGAGCAGTCACGGCGGCGCATGGCGAAGATGACCAAGGACGACTGGACGCGGTTCAAGGCCGAGGCCGCCCAGACGGCCGAGGCTTTCGCCAAGGCGTTCACCGAGGGGGTGCCCGCCGACGACGAGGTCGCCATGGACCTGGCCGAGGAGCACCGGGCGCACATCACCCGCTGGTGCTACGACTGCTCCTATGAGATCCACCGCGGGCTGGGCGACACGTACGTGGCGGACCCGCGCTTCGCGGCCAACTACGAGCCGCTCGCGCCCGGCCTGGCCCGGTACATCCGCGACGCGATCCACGCCAACGCCGGCCGCGCCGGGGCGTGACGGGGAGGCGACGTCGCCTTTCACGGGTCGCGGACGGCCTCTCCCGGCAGTTGGTGAGGGGCTGCCCCATGACCGCCTCCGGTGACCGCCTTCCGTCACGGACCTCCGTCACGGGCTTCACCGGCGGATCAGCCGCCGGTGAAGCCACCGCAGGAAGGAGCGCCTCCTGGCGGGCGCCGCGGAGCCGGTGTTCCCGCCGGGGACGGGCGGATCCTGGGCGGCGTGGCGGGCCCGCCAGTCCCCGACGACCTCTTCGGCGTCGAAGAGCGGCTGGACGATCGGCGGGCCGGACAGCGTCTTCCCGTAGCTCTCGCGGATCTTGGCGTTGATCCTCTCGATGATCTCGCGGGCCCCGGCCTCCGTCCGCGCGGCCACCGCCGCGGCCCGGGCATCCTCCGCCTCCTTGCGCAGCGCGAGCGTTCCCGGCAGCGGGAACGACAGGTTCTCCGCCTGCAGCTTCTGCTTGATCCACCACATCTCGTCGTCCGGCTTGCCCTCGCCGGGGATGGGCTTGCCGGCCCCGGGGAGGTCGTCGAACTCCCCGCGCTCGGCGGCCTCGCGGATCTGCCGGTCGATCCACGTCTCGAAGCCCATGCCGAGCGGTTTGCGCTCCGTCAAGGATCCACCTCCCGCCGCGGCCGCCCGGCCTCCCGGCCGGGAGCACGGCGGGCGGCCCTTAGGCTGGAGAGCCGTTCTCCGAGGTCATCGAAGGAAAGGGTGGCTCCCCGTGCCCACCGTACTACGTCTGTTCCGTTACGTGGCGATCGCCGAGGCGTGCTCGTGGGCGGGGTTGCTCGTCGGCATGTACTTCAAGTACGTCGCCGCCACCGGCGATCTGGGAGTGAAGATCTTCGGCCCGATCCACGGCGCGCTGTTCGTTCTCTACGTCGCCGGGGTGCTCGCCGCGGCCCGCGTGGCCCGCTGGGGCCTGGGCACCGTCGTGCTCGGCCTGGCGTGCGCGGTTCCCCCGTTCACCTCGTTGTGGTTCGAGCGGCGCGCGATCGCCCGCTACCGCGAGTCCGTCGCCGTGTAGCCGCGACGCGTCGCCGGCCCGGCCGCGCCCGCGGGCCGCACTCTGAGTCCGGGCCCGCGGGCGCCGCGGGATTCTCCCGCCGGCGGGATCGCAAGGATCAGCTGAAAGCGTCCTTGACCTTCTTTCCGGCGTCCTTCACCTTCTCGCCCGCCTGCTTGAGGTTGCCCTCGGCCTGGTCGGCCCGGCCCTCGGCCCGGAGGTCCTCGTCGTCGGTGAGATCCCCGACGTTCTCCTTGGCCCGGCCCTTGAGCTCTTCGGCCTTGTTCGCGATCTTGTCGTCGGTCCCCATGATCGCCCCCTTTCCTCACGCCGGCGCCCTTCGCCGGGCCGATCACCTATCCGGGGCGCCCGGCGGTAAACACCGGCCGGAACGGATCACAGGTCCAGGAGGGCGCGCGTCACGGCGCGGCACCGGCCCGGATGGGTGAGCAGGTCGGTGGAGTCGGCGAACTGGTCGACCGCGCCGACCGGCGGCAGCGCCGCCACGGCCGGGTCGGCGATCGAGGCCGTCAGCGCGTCGGCGAACCGCTGGGCGCCGATGACCTGGAAGGGCCGGGCGTGGTAGGAGCGCACGGAGGTCTCCAGCGGCCCGGTCAGTCCCAGCCGGTTGTGCAGGGCCGCCAGCCGCTCGTACGCGCGGCCCAGGTGCCGTTCCCGTTCCCGCCAGTCCGTGGCGGCCGTCGCCGCCGACAACGAATCGCCGAGCTCCGCCGAGCCGGACAGGCGGGCGAAGGCGCTGCCGAGCCATTTCGCGTAGGGCGGGTAGCGGCGGCGCATCAACAGCACCAGCCGCATCACCTCACGCGCCAGCCGGGCGGTCACCACCGCCGACCCCAGGCCGTCGCCGACCTCTCCGCACCGCCCCGGGAACGCCTCCTCCTGCGCCAGGCGCCGCCACTGCGCGGCCAGCACGTGGCGCCACAGGTCGCCGGGGTACCAGCGCAGCGTGGCGCGCGCCCGCTCCAGCACACCCAGTCCGTCGTGGAAGACCTCCCCGCTGGTGACCTCGGCCAGCCGCTGCCAGGGGACCGACAACCAGTCCAGGGCGGTGAGCTCTCGCGGCTCGCGGCACGGATCGAAGCCGAGCCGCTCGGTGAACCACCGCGCCGGCTCGACGATCTCCACCCCGTTCCGGCCGCCGAAGACGGTCGGATAGCCGCCGAAGGACGAGGGAAGGCCCGCGGTGACCGCCCGCCGTACCTCCTCGGCCGATCCGGCGACGAACAGCACCACCCGGGGTCCCCAGTCATGGTCGGTGGAGCGCTCGGTGTCGAACGCCAGAACCTCCGACCCCGCGCCGATCAGTGCGGCACTGTGCGGTACGTCGGTGACCACGGGTCGCACGACCTCGGCGTAGAAGTCACGCGACAGCTCCAAACCAGGCACGAAACTGGACATCATTTCGTCCACTCTGCCTGGCGCCCCCTCCCCGCGCACCCGGTTTTCCCGCCCCCCGCTCCGCCCGGGACGCGGCGGGCCGCCCCGCGAGGCGGCACGCGAGGAAAATCTTCCCCGCCCGCCGGGGTCCGAGGGGGAAAGCCCACGTCAGCGCTGCCGCCGCCGGACTGCCCGGGCAGGACCTACCTGCCCACCGGCCCGGAACCGGTCAGGCGCGTCGACGCCGTACGGATGATCGGCCAGGCCGTCGGCCGGGATGTGACGTTCGTCGAGCTGACCCCGGAGCAGGCCCGCGAGCACTGGAAGGACACCTATCCGGAGGAGATCGTCGACTGGTTCCCGGAGATGGACGCGGACCCCGCAGATGGCGGCGCGGGTGTGCGCCCGCGCCGGGAGCACGCTCACCGCGCAGGAGTGGCGCGAGCACCTGCCCGGGGTGGCCTACCGGCAGGTGTGTCCTACCCGGGGATGAGCGTCGCGGCGGCGACCGGGCGGATGCGCATGCCCAGCCGCTCGTAGACGCGGATCGCCCCGGCGTTGTGGGTGTCGACCATCAGCGCCACCCGGCCGTGCTCGGCGGCCAGCCCGTCGACCACGAACCGGCACACCGCCTCCCCCAGCCCCCTGCCCCGTAAGGCCGGGGCGGTGGCCACCCCGGCGACGAAGCCGACCTCCGGCGCCGACCAGGCGTCGGCCGCCGTGGCCACGAGCGTCCCGGCGGCGTCGCGCAGCCCGGCCCAGCGGCGGATCCCGGGCAGTCCCGGAACCGCCCAGGCCGACGGCGACGCCTCGGCCAGCAGCTCCGTCACCTCGTCGTCGGCCTCGGGCGCCAGCCAGCTCACCGGCCCGTCCCGGCCGGGACGATCCGGGACCGCCTCGCCGTTCCCGCCCGGGCCGGCCCCGGAGGGCCTGCCGTGCGGGACGACCTCACCGTTCCGCACCCGAGAGGAGCCGGTGGTCTTCCGGTGCGGGACGGCCCCCGGCCGCGCCGCCCTGCCGGCCCCGGCGGTGTCCATCCACTCGAAGGCGCCCACGATCTCCGCACCCGGCAGCCGCCGTACCACCTCGGCGACCAGCGGCCGCTCGCCCAGCAGCCGGTAGGAGGGCCCCAGCTCCGGCAGCACCCGCCGTACCAGCTCGGTCACCTCGGGCGCGCCTCCGCGCACGGTCAGGCGGTCGCGGCGGTTCAGGTCGGGGCTGGCCACCGCCACCGCCCCGTCCAGCGTCCACGCCCGCACCCCGCCGCGCAGCCCCTGCGCGGCCCACACGACCATGGCGTCGTCACCGGCCGCGACCGCGACGTCCCCGGCGTCCGTCAGCTCCGCGTCCGCCGGTTCCACGTCCGCCGGTTCCACGTCCGTCAGCTCCACCGGCAGCTACAGGATCGCGCCGGGCGCGTACGCGGCGGCCTGCGGGTGGCGGGCGGTGATCTCGCCCACGCGCGCCACGACCGCCTCGACCTGCTCGGCCGCCGCGCCGGTGAACGCGATCCGGTCGGCCAGCAGCGTCTGGAGCCCGGCCCGGTCCAGCGGGAAGCGCTCGTCGGCCGCCAGCCGGTCCAGCAGCTCGTTGCCGGCCCCGCGCTCGCGCATCGCCAGCGCCGACGCCACCGCGTGCTCCTTGATCAGCTCGTGCGCGGTCTCCCGGCCCACCCCGGCCCGCACCGCGGCCATCAGCATCTTCGTGGTCGCCAGGAACGGCAGGTAGCGGTCCAGCTCGGCGGCGATCACCGCGGGGAACGCGCCGAACTCGTCCAGGACGGTCAGCATCGTCTCCACCAGCCCGTCGAAGGCGAAGAACGCGTCCGGCAGCGCCACCCGGCGCACCACCGAGCACGACACGTCGCCCTCGTTCCACTGGTCCCCGGCCAGCTCGGCGCCCATCGACGCGTAACCGCGCAGGACCACCGTCAGCCCGTTGACCCGCTCGCACGAGCGGGTGTTCATCTTGTGCGGCATCGCCGAGGAGCCGACCTGGCCCTCGGCGAACCCCTCGGTGACCAGCTCGTGCCCGGCCATCAGCCGGATCGTCTTGGCCAGCGACGAGGGCGCGGCGGCCAGCTGCACCAGCGCGGTGAGCACCTCGTAGTCCAGCGAGCGCGGGTAGACCTGCCCGACGCTGGTGAAGCGGTGGGCGAAGCCCAGGTGGGCGGCGACGCGGTCCTCCAGCTCCGCCAGCCTGCCGCGGTCGCCGCCCAGCAGGTCCAGCATGTCCTGGGCGGTGCCGACCGGCCCCTTGATCCCGCGCAGCGGGTAGCGGGCGATCAGCTCCTCCAGCCGGGCGAACGCCACCAGCAGCTCGTCGGCGGCCGAGGCGAAGCGCTTGCCCAGCGTCGTCGACTGCGCGGCCACGTTGTGCGAGCGGCCCGCCATCACGGCGCCCGAGTGCTCGGCGGCCAGCGCCGCCAGCCGCGCCAGCAGCGCCACGCACCGGTCGCGCACCAGCAGCAGGCTGTCGCGGATCTGCAGCTGCTCGACGTTCTCGGTCAGGTCCCGGGAGGTCATGCCCTTGTGCACGTGCTCGTGCCCGGCCAGGGCGTTGAACTCCTCGATGCGGGCCTTGACGTCGTGGCGGGTGACGCGCTCGCGCTCGGCGATGGAGGCCAGGTCCACCTGCTCCAGGACCTTCTCGTAGTCGGCCACCACGCCCGCGGGGACCTCGATCCCCAGTTCCGCCTGCGCGGCCAGCACGGCCAGCCACAGGCGCCGCTCGGCCACCACCTTGTACTCGGGGGACCACAGGCGGGCCAGCTCCGCGGAGGCGTAGCGGGCGGCCAGGACATTGGGGATGCGGGGCTTGGAAGTCACGTTGCCGCAGTCTATCGAGGCGCCCGCGGCCGGCACGCGCCCGCCCCCTCCCCTGCCGCGGGCGGGGAGACCTCGCCGTCGCGGCACCGGGGAGACCTCGCCGTCGCGGCGCCCCGGCCGGCCCGCCCGTCCCGGCTCCCGCCCGCGCTCCGGGGCCGCGACGGCGGATCGCCGTACGGCGGCGGGAGGCGCCGCCGTACGGCGATCAGGACGATCCCGTTCCCGGACCGCCGCCGACTGGCGGGGCGGTCCGGGAAGCGGGTCCTCAGGTGACCTGGGCCAGTTCGTCCTTGTCGTAGACCTTCACCTCGGGCTCCGCCTCGCCGTCCTTCTTCTTGGTACGGCGGAAGCGCTCCTTGGTCCGCTCCAGCATCACGTACAGGGTCGGCACCAGCACCAGCGTCAGCAACGTCGACGACAGCAGTCCGCCGATCACCACGATCGCCAGCGGCTGCGAGATGAACCCGCCCGACCCGGTCAGGCCCAGCGCCATCGGGACCAGCGCGAAGATCGTCGCCACCGCGGTCATCAGGATCGGGCGCAGGCGGCGGCGTCCTCCCTCGATCACCGCCTCCACGATGCCCAGGCCCTGCTCGCGGTACTGGTTGATCAGGTCGATCAGCACGATCGCGTTCGTCACCACGATGCCGATCAGCATCAGCATGCCGATCAGCGCGGGCACGCCCATCGGGGTGTCGGTGGCCAGCAGCAGCCCGATCGCGCCGGTCGCCGCGAACGGGATGGACACCAGCAGGATCAGCGGCTGGGCGAAGCTCCGGAACGTCGCCACCATGATCATGAAGACGATCGCGATGGCGGCCAGCATCGCCAGCCCGAGCTGCCCGAACGCCTCGGCCTGGTCGGCGCTCACGCCGCCGATGGTGTAGGAGGCCCCGGCCGGCAGCGACAGGCCCTTGAGCTTGTCCGTCAGCTCCGCCGACACGGCCCCCAGGTCACTGGCGGTGGCCGTGCCCGACACCGTGGCGCTGCGCTCGCCGTCGATCCGGGTCACCTGCGTCGGCCCGCCGACCTTCTCCACGTCCGCCACGTCCGACAGCTCGATCATTCCGGTCGCGGTCGGCAGGGCCAGCTTGCGGATGTCGGCCACGTCCTCGGGCGCGTCACCGCTGCTCAGGATCACATCTCCGGGCCGCCCGTCCAGCGTCATCTGGCCCAGCGGCGCGCCGCGGAACCGCTGCGCGACGAGCTGGCCGATCACCGCCTCGCTCAGCCCCCTGGCGGCGGCCTTCTCGCGGTCCACCCGGACCTCGATCCGCTCGGCGCTGGCCTCCAGGTTGGAGGTGACGTCCCGCAGCCCGCCCAGCTCGGCCATCTCGCCGCGCACGGTCTCGGCGGCCGTCTTCAGCGTCGCCAGGTCCGGCGCCTGCACGATCACCTGGACCTGGTTGGTGGAGCCGCCCATGCCGCCGCCGCTGCCGCCGACCGTGATCTCACCGACGTCCGGCAGCGCCTTGAAGCGCTCGCGCAGGGTCTCCTCCAGCGCCGGGGTGTCGGCGCCCTCGGCCACCGACACCGAGTACGAGGCGCGGTCGCCGCCGCCGCCCGTCGCGCCGCCCATGAACATGCCGCCGCCGCCGACGTTGACCTGGTAGGACTTCACGCCCTGGTCCTTGAGGGAGGCGAGCACCCCCTCGACCTTCTCGGCGGCCGCGTCGGTCGTCTCCAGGTCCGTGCCGACGGGCATCTTCTGGCTGATGGAGATGGTGTCCTGCCCGGAGGAGTCCAGGAAGTTGGTCTCCAGCCGCCCGGCCAGGCCCATCGTGCCGATGAACACCACGATGCCGATCAGCACCGTCACCAGGCGACGCCGGGTGGCGAAGCGCAGGACCGGCAGGTAGGCGCGCTGCAGCGGGCTGCGCAGCTCCTTGGCCTCGGCCTCCTCGCGGACCGCCCGCGCCTGCTCCGGGGTGAGCACCGGGGCCTTCAGGAACCAGTAGGCCAGCACCGGGATGACCGTCAGCGACACCAGCAGCGACGCCAGCAGCGCCACCGTCACCGTGATCGCGAACGGCGCGAACAGCTGCCCCACCATGCCGCCGACCACCGCGATCGGCGCGAACACCGCCACCGTCGTCAGCGTCGAGGCCGTCACCGCGCCGCTCACCTCGCGCACACCCGCCAGCACGGCGTCGCGCTTGGCCTCGCCGTACCCCAGGTGCCGCTTGATGTTCTCCAGCACCACGATCGAGTCGTCCACCACGCGGCCGACCGCGATCGTCAGCGCGCCCAGCGTCAGCATGTTCAGCGAGTAGTCGCCCAGCCAGAGCGCGATCAGCGCGATGATCACCGAGAGCGGGATCGAGACCGCCGTCACCAGCGTCGAGCGCAGCGACAGCAGGAACACCAGGATGACCAGGACCGCGAAGACCAGGCCGAGCAGGCCCTCGGTGGTCAGGTCCTTGATCGAGCGCTCGACGTAGGGCGCCTGGTCGAAGATGACCGTCACCGCCGAGGCGTCGCCGAGGGCGCGCACGATGTCCGGGATCTTCTGCTCCACCGCGTTCGAGATCGCCACCGCGTTGCCGTCGGGCGACATGGTGATCGACACGCCCAGGCTCGTCTTGCCGTTGGTCCGGGTCAGCGTGGTCGCCGCCGCGAGCTCGCGCTCCACCTCGGCGACGTCGCCGAGCCGGACCGGCTTGGGCGCCGCCGCCGGCCGCGCCTGCTGTCCCTGCTGACCGGAGGCCGGCCGGCCCTGCGCCTGCCCCTGGGCCGTACGGCCCTGCTGCGCGGCCTGCGGCTGCTGGGCCTGGGCCGGCGCCGCCGGGGTCAGGTAGAGGTCCTTGAGCTCCTCGACGGAGTCGATCCCGGTGCCGACCTGCACGGTCAGCGACTTGTCGTCCTCGGTGAGGCTGCCGGCCGGGATCGACTGGCCGTTGGCCCGCAGCGCGTCGGCGATCGCGGTCGGCTGGAGGCCGAGCAGCGCGAGCTTGCGCAGGTCGGGGGTGATCACCACGTTCTCGTCGCGGGTGCCGGTCACCGTCACGTCTCGGACGCCCTCGACGCCCCGCAGCTCCGGCACCATGACGCGCTCGAGCTTGTCGGCCATCTCCCGTTCGCCGCCGCCGCCGCTCTCCACGGCCAGGACGACCACCGGGATGTCGTCGGTGCTTCCGGCCAGCACCTGCGGCTCGACCCCGTCCGGCAGCTGCGCCTCGATCCGCGAGATCGCCTGCTGCATCTTGCCGACCGCGGCGTCGATGTCGGTGCCGTACTCGAAGGCCGCCTGGACCTGGGACATGCCCTCCCGGGAGGTGGAGGTCACCTCGGTGATCCCCGCGATTCCCTGGAAACTGTCCTCGATCGGCTTGGTGACCTGCTCCTCGACGATCTCGGGAGAGGCCCCCAGGTAGGGCGCGACCACGAACGCCCCGGGGAACGACAACGAGGGCAGCAACTGCTGTTTCAACGACGGGATCGCGAAGGCGCCGAACGCGCTCAGCACCACCGCGATCATTATGACGAGGCTGCGGTTGGCGAGGCTCAACCTGGCCAGGGCGGTCATGAGGACGGACTCCTAGGGCCGGGGATGTCACTGTAAATTTCGCCACAGACTAACACTTCGCCCCGAACGAATATTTAACGAGGTCATACAATCCTGATAACCTTCTCAGGAACGAGAGGGTGAGCGTGGACGACGAACGCGACCGGCTGATCGACCGGATCGGACAGATACAGCGTGACCTGGGCCGATTTCTCGCCGGAAGCCGTCAGCACTCTTCTCCCCTGCTCGACTCCAACCTCACCATGCGCCAGCTGAAAGTCATCATGTTCCTGGCCGCGCAGGAGTCGGCCTCGGGGCAGGACATCGCCCACCACCTCGACGTGGGGCTGGGCACCGTCACCGGCATCGTCGACCGCCTCATCGGCCACGGCCTCGTCACCCGCCGCGAGGACCCCCACGACCGCCGCGTCCGCCGCGTCGAACTGACCCCCGAGGGCCGCACCTTCCTCGAACGCATCTCCGAGGCCGGCATCAACGACTTCCGCCGCCTGCTCGAACGCCTCGACACGCGGCTCCTCCACGATCTGCACGCCGTCCTCGACGAGATCCAGGCCGCCGCCTTCAGCCTCGAGGAAGAACCCGGAGAAGACTCCCGCGAGAAAAAGGTGGGATGATAGGTTCCTTGGCTATGCCTGGATACCTTGACGACCTGTTCTCCCTGGCCGGCCGTACCGCCCTCGTCACCGGAGGCAGTTCCGGCATCGGCTACGCCATCGCCGAGGCCCTCGGCCGCGCCGGCGCGCGCGTCGTCATCGCCGCCCGCCGCCCCGGCCCCCTGGCCACCGCCGTCGAGAACCTCCGGCGGCACGGTGTCCAGGCCGTCGCCGTCAGCGCCGACGCCGGCGACCGCGCCGACGTCGCCCGCCTGTGCGAGCAGGCCGCCGCCCCGTACGGCGACATCGACATCCTCGTCAACGACGCCGCCAACAACATCCGCCGCCCCATGGCCGAGCTCACCGACGACGACTACGACCAGACCATCGCCGTCAACCTCACCGCCCCCTACCTGCTCGGCCAGCACTACGGTCCCCGCATGGCCGCCCGCGGCTGGGGCCGCATCATCAACATCGGCTCCCAGCAGTCCATCAGCGCCTTCGGCGACAGCGGCGTCTACGGCGTCTCCAAGGCCGCCATCGCCGGACTGACCCGCTCCCAGGCCGAGGCCTGGTCCGCCCACGGGGTCACCAGCAACACGATCATCCCCGGCTTCGTCCTGACCCCCCTCACCGAACCCGCCCAGGCCGTTCCCGGCCGCGTCGAGGCCCTCGCCGCCCGCTCCATGACCGGCCGCAACGGCCTGCCCGCCGACTTCGCCGGCGTGGCCGTCTTCCTGGCCGGACCCGCCTCCGCCTACCTCACCGGGCAGACCATCTGCGTGGACGGCGGCTTCTCCGTCCACTGACCGCGCGGGCTCCTCCGGCGACCGCGCGGCCCTCCCCGCCGACCACGGCGTGCCCGGCTCAGGACGCGCCGTGGAAACGGCGGTGCAGCTCACGCACCTCCTCCGCGAGAGCGGCGACGGGACCCTCCACCACCGCCCCGGGCACGACCTCGCGGACGGGCAGGGTCCGCACCGGGGGCGCGGGCACCCCCAGCTCGGCCAGCCAGCCCGCCAGCTGTTCCGAAGAGCTCGCGTACACGATGCGCCCCAGCCCCACCCAGCCGTGCGCCGCAGCGCACATCGGGCAGTGCTCGCCCGAGGTGAAGACGGTCGCCGCCGCCCGCTCCCCCGGGGTCATGTTCGCCGCGGCCCAGCGCGCCAGCTCGAACTCCGGATGACGGGTCCGGTCCCCGGAGGCCACCCGGTTGTGGTCCTCGGCCAGGATCGTCCCGTCCGCGGCGACGAGCACGGAACCGAACGGCTCGTCCCCTTCCTCCAGGGCCTCGGCCGCCAGCTCCACACAACGGCGCAGGTACCGCAGCTCGGCCTCGCCCACCATGATGACCTCCAGGAACAGGAATACGACAGCTCGCCGGACACGTGGAACCATCCGTGCACCATCATCGTTCGATCATGTGTTTCCGCAAGTGAGCATGGAAAGGTGACCGGCATGGGACTTTTCGGCGGGGATGAGGACGGCCAGGACCAGGAGCAGCTCTCGCAGGACGCGCGAGCCGCTTTCGAGCGCGGCTACGGGGTCTACGTCGCCTACATCCCGGATGAGGTGCCCAGGAAGTACAGGCAGGTTCAGACCTCGTGGGGGGCCACCGAGGCGATCAGCCGCATCGAGCGGGAGGGATGGCGCCTGGAGCGCATGCTCGAGAGCATGTACGGCAATGGCGCGCGCGTCCTCACGTGCATGTTCCGGCGGCAGGAAGCGGACCAGCGCTCAGAGTGACCCAGCCTGCGCGGGACCGCCTCCGGGCGATCCCGCCGCCACGAGCCGACGACCGTTCCCGGAGGTTCCCGTTGATCGCAGACCGGTACGGCTACGCCGTCCTGCCGGGCCAGGCCCTCGCCACCCCCGGAGTGGAAGCCGTCCTGCGCCGCCGTGAACGCGCGGGAGTCGTCTGGGCCCTGGCCGGGCTGGTCCCCCAGGGCGTGCTCGTGGCCGTCCTCCTCCCGGCGGGAGGCCCCGCGGGGGCGATCGGCTGGATGCTCGCGGTCACGTTCTCGGTGACGGCGGGCCTGGCGGTGCTGTGGCGCCGCGCGCGGCGCAGGGAGCGACGGATCCTGCAGACCTACGGCTGGCAGGTGTGGCCGTGCCGCGACCAGCCGGTGAAGGTGGTCTCGGGCGACGGGGAACGTTCGCGGGGCCGCCGGTGGAGCACCGAGAACAGGGTGGTGCTGCTCCAGCCGGACGGCCAGAGCCACTGCGCGTTCCCGCCGCCGTGGGACGGCTGGGACGGCCCCGGCCCCCGGGGCCCGGTGGCCGGCGACGAGATGTGGTTCGCCGGGGACACCCGCTTCGGCGGCGTCCTGGCGGTGCCGGGAGGCATGCCGTTCCGCTACGTCACCCGCGGCAGACCGGGCACGAGGAAGGGCACGGCCCTGGAGGACGAGCTGGCCCGCCGGTCGGGGCTCATGAGGGGCTGAGCCCCAACTGGCGGGGTCCCGGAAAATCCAGCTGATCCGCGAGCGGATCACACGCGAGAATGCGCCCATGTCTCAGGCGACCCTGCGCACCAGCCGCATCCAGCTCGTCCCCCTCTCCGACGACCACCTCGAGCACGAGATCGAACTCGACGCCGACCCCGAGGTCATGCGCTACCTCGGCAACGGCCGCGCCCGCACCCGCGAGGAGGTCGAACGCCTCCACCACGAGCGGCTCGCGGTCGCCGGCCTCGTCCCGGGGCTCGGCTTCTGGGCCGGCCTCGTCGAGGGACGGTTCGTCGGCTGGTGGATCCTGGAGCCGCCCCAGCGCGCCGATCAGGGCCCGGCCGGCGGGCAGGCCGAGCTCGGCTACCGGATCCTGCGCCGCCACTGGCGCCAGGGCCTGGCCAGCGAGGGCGCCCGCGAGCTCATCCGGCACGGGTTCGAGGACCTCGGACTGACCCGCGTCTTCGCCGAGACGATGGCGGTCAACACCGCCTCCCGCGCGACGATGACCGCGGTCGGCCTGCAGCACATCCGCACGTTCCACATGGACTGGGACGAACCACTCCCCGGCAGCGAGCTCGGCGAGGTCGAGTACGCGATCACACGGGAGCAGTGGCTCAGCGGCCGGGCGGCCGGAGTCTGAGAGCCCGGAGTTCGGAGCCCGGGTTTTGAGAGCCCGGAGACCGGAGCCCGGAGGTTGAGAACCCCGGGCTCGAAGGCCGGAGTCCGGCGCCTGGAAGCCGGGCGACCGGAGCCCGGGAACCTGTCAGGGGCCTTCCCGGCCCCTGCAGGGCTTGATCCTTCTCACCCGGTGATTGAATGGCCGCGCCGTACCGATCTTCAATCCCCAGGGACCCCCATGAGCACCACCACGACCCAGCAGGCCGTCAACGCCCGCCGCGCCGTGTCCTACTTCTTCGTCCTCCTCGGCACCGTCTCCGGCGTCTGGGCCGCGCGCATCCCCGCCGTCAAGAGCACCCTGAACCTCACCGACGGCCAGCTCAGCTACGGACTGCTCGCCATCGCCGTCGGCCTCGTCGTCGGCATGCGCTTCGCCGGCCGCCTCACCGACCGCCTCGGCAGCGCCCGCGTCGTCGTCCCCGCCGGCATCGGCACCGCCCTCGCCGTCGTCCCCGCGGGCTACATGCCCACCCTCCCCTCCCTCATCGTCGCCCTCTTCCTGTACGGCGTCGTCAACGCCTCCCTCGACGTCTCCATGAACGCCCACGGCGTCGAGGTCGAACGCGCCTACGGCCGCCCCATCATGTCCTCCTTCCACGGCATGTTCAGCGTCGGCGGCCTCATCGGCGCCGGGATCGGCGGCCTGTTCGCCCTCTTCGGCCTCGGCGCCGGGATCACCCTCGTCGCCACCGCCGTCCCGCTGGTCCTGATCTCCCTCTACGCCGGGCGCCACCTGCTGCCGTCCGCCGCCGCCACCGGCGACCACGCCTCCGCCGGCGCCGGCCGCGCTCCCTGGAGCGGCTGGATCGTCCTCATGGGCGTCGTCGCCTTCGCCGGACTCGTCGGCGAGGGCGCGGCCGTCGACTGGACCTCCGTCTACCTCTTCGAAGACCTCCGCGCCTCCGAGAGCGTCGCCGCCCTCGGCTTCGCCGTCTTCTCCACCGCCATGACTGTCGGCCGCTTCGCCGGAGACCACCTCGCCCTGCGCTACGGCCCCGTCCGCCTCGTCCGCGTCTCCGGCGTCATCGCCGCACTCGGCCTGGGCGGCGCCCTCCTCGTGGGCAACGTCCCGGTCGCCATCGCCGGCTTCGCGCTCTTCGGTCTCGGCCTGGCCACCATCGTCCCCCAGGTGTTCTCCGCCGCCGGCAACCACGACCCGGCCCGCGCCGGGCAGGCCATCGCCCAGGTGGCCACCGTCGGCTACGCCGGGCTCGTCGCCGGGCCCGCCATCATCGGCGGCGTCTCCGAACTCGTCGGCCTTCCCGCCGCTCTGGCCATCCCCGCCGCTCTCGCCGCTTTCATGGCCGCCTCGGCCGGAGCGCTGCGGTCTCGATGACCAGCCCCTTTACAATGTAGATCAAAGTCTCATATGCGAATGAATCGATCGATATAGGTGTATTCAAGAGGAAATAGGGTTTATAACTGATAGTTGAGAGGTGATTACGTAAGGTAAATTCCTTGCTATATCGGCGGAGATTCAGAGATGTCATTCGTGCAGCGTCTGGCGGCGCCGGCCGCCGCATTCCTGCTTGGCCTGTCGGCGGCCGCGTGCGGAAGCGCCGGGCCGGGGGCCGAAATGGCGGGGGTGACAGGCGGAACGGGCAACCAGGGCGATCAGAACGGCCAGAGCGGCCGGGAGAACCAAGACGCCCAGGAGAACCAGGAGAATCAGGGCGGCCAGAACGGTCAAGAGGGTCAGAGCGGCCAGGAAGGCCAGAACGGTCAGGAGAGCCAGGAGGGCCAGGGCGACGGGGGCGATCAGGACGATCAAGACGTCCAGAGCAGTCCGAACGCCCAGGGCGGCGACCCCGGCGACGTCCAGGTACCGGTCTCGCCGGTCAACGTCCCGGACATCCCGAATGAGGGCGCGACTTTCGACAGCCTCGAGGAGCTGCTGGGCATCATCGCGGGTGAAGTCCAGAACAACTGCGACGACGGCACCGTCTGCCTGTCCCTGGACGCCAGGGCGCAGGGCCCGGATCCGGACTCACTGTGCTCCTTCCAAGGCTTCGACCCACCGGCGGGTCAGGAGGTGAAGCAGGGCACGACCTTGACCGTCCTGGTTTCCGACGAGTGCCTCGACGGTGGAGAGGGTAACGGCGGTGAGACCGGTGAGACCGGTGAGACCGGTGAGACCGGTGAGACCGGCGAGACCGGCGAGACCGGCGAGACCGGCGAGACCGGCGAGGGTGGCGAGGGTGGTGAAGGGGACACCGGCGGTGAGGGTGAGGCGCCGCCCGCCGGGCCCGAGCAGGACAGCGGCGACTCCGGTGACTCCGGTGACTCCGGCGACTCCGGCTATGAGGCGCCCGACGACCGGCAGCCGGGCGTCGAGGAGCAGCAGCCGGTGGCGCCTCCGTCATGACCGAGCCGGACCCCGGACAAGGCCGGGAGCAGGATCACGGACGGGGCCAGCAACAAGAGCAGGACCAGGAACAAGAGCAGGACCAGGGCCAGGGCCAAGGCCGCGAACAGCAGCAGGACCTCCAGGCCCCGCAGGCCGCGGGGCTGGGGACGCTCGCCCAGCTCCTCGGCACCATCGTCGCGCCGACGAGTCTGCTGACCGCCCTGCTGTATTTCTTCGGCTGGAACTACACCTACTGGCTGTTCCACGAGTTCGGGGTCAACGCCACGGTGCTCGGCTTCTCCACCGCCGACTACCTGATCAACAGCCAGAAAGTGCTGTTCGTTCCGCTCACGGTGGCCGCGCTGATCGCGCTCGTCGCCCTGTGGGCCCATGCCGCGCTGCGCACCCGCATGGCCGCCGGGCCCCTGCCCCGCCTGCTGCGCCATGTCGTTCCGGTGATGGTGCTGGTCGGCGTCGTCCTCATGCTCGCCGGGGTCGCGAGCGTCTTCACCGTCACCACGCTGAGCCGGCATCTGGCGGCCGCTCCCCTGTGCCTGGCCACGGGGGTGCTCCTGCTGGCCTACGCCCGGCGGCTGCACGCCGACCGGGCCGCCGGCAGGCCCGCGCTGGCCGCGATCGCCGAGTGGGCGGTCACCTTCGTCCTGGTCGCGATCAGCCTGTTCTGGGCCGCGGCCGACTACGCCGCCGCGGCCGGCACCACCAGGGCCCACGGCCTGGCGGCCCGGCTCCGGTACGAGCCCAGCGCCGTCCTGTACAGCCAGAACAGTCTCAGCCTGACCGCCCCCGGGGTTCGCGAGACCCTCTGCCGCGACGGCAAGGCCGCCTACCGGTACCGCTACGACGGGCTCAAGCTCATCGTGCACTCCGCCGACCAGTACGTCTTCCTGCCGGCGAGATGGAACGTCAGCGACGGCGTGGCGATCCTGCTGCCGCGCAGTTCGACGCTGCGCGTGGAGTTCCTGCGCGCCGACCGCGCCGCCGCCCTGCCCGCCGCCTGCTGAGCCGTCCTCCGCCGGGCGGGAACATCCGCCGGGCGGGAACAGCACGTCACCGGACGCGCCGGGCCCGGGCGGCGCGCCTGCGCGGCCGGGAAGCCCGCCGCGCGATCAGGCGCGCGGTCCTCCGGCCACGTAGATGACCTGGCCGGAGACGAATCCCGCGCCCTCGCTGACGAAGAACGACACGGTGTGCGCGATGTCCTCGGGGCGGCCGGTCCGCTGCACGGGGATCTGGGCCGCGGCCGCCTTCTTGAAGTCGTCGAAGGGCACGCCCAGGCGCTCGGCGGTGGCAGCGGTCATCTCGGTCTCGATGAAGCCGGGGGCGATGGCGTTGACCGTGACACCGAACTTGCCCAGCTCGAGGGCGAGGGTCTTGGTGAAGCCCTGCAGTCCCGCCTTGGCGGCGGAGTAGTTGGCCTGGCCGCGGTTGCCGAGCGCCGAGGTGCTGGAGAGGTTGACGATCCGGCCCCACCGGGCCTCGGTCATGAACGCCTGGACGGCCCGGCTCATCAGGAACGCGCCGCGCAGGTGGACGCCCATGACCGCGTCCCAGTCACCGGCGCTCATCTTGAACAGCAGGTTGTCGCGGATGATGCCGGCGTTGTTGACCAGCACGGTCGGCGCGCCGAGCTCGTCGGCGACGCGCGCCACCGCGTCGGCCACGGCCCGCTCGTCGGAGACGTCCGCGCCGACGGCCAGTGCCCGCCCGCCGTCGGAGGCGATCTCGGCGACGAGCGGTTCGCAGGCGTCGGCGTTCAGGTCGAGGACGGCCACGGCGAAGCCGTCCCTGGCCAGTCGCCTGGCGGTCGCGGCGCCGATGCCTCGCGCCGCGCCGGTGACGATGGCCGTACGGGGTGCCTGCTGGGTCATGGGGTCTCCCGGTGGCTTGCGGAGTGCGCTTGAGGGACGGGAAACGATCGTACGCAAAAAGGACCCGGGCGGACCGGTGCGCCACGGCCGGCGGACGGGGTCAGAGAGCCACGCTGAGCGCCGTCTCGCCCGGTTCGTCGAGCCTGAAGCCCGCCGTCCTCCCCTCGGCCGTGACCTCGTACTCGCCGAGGAACCCGTTGAAACGGACCAGGCCGTCGTCGCCGACGGCCATCGTGGTCGGTTCCAGCCACCATTCCCCCTTGATCAGGGAGTGCAGCGCCTCGTAGGAGGGCTTCGGCGTGCCGTCGAGGCGGACGAATCCCCCCGGCGCGCCGAGCCATCCGCCGTCGGAGAACCCCCAGTACGTCATCGCCTCCACCGCCGGGTGGGACAGCAGGGTCTTGTAGTGGCGGACGATCTCCTCGGCCTGGCGCTCCTCGCCCTCCGGGGTCGTCGGCCACTCCGGCACCCGGTGGTCGTTCAGGTCCTCGATCTCCGGCGGCATGATGCGACCGGACACGATGGTGGTCTCGGTGAAGTGGATCGGCAGCCCGTAGCGCGCGAAGCGGTCGATGACGGCGAGGGTCTTCTCCTCGCCCCAGTAGCCCTGGTGCATGTGGCTCTGGAGCCCGAGCGCGTCGATCTCGATGCCCGCCTCGAGCACGCCCTCGATCAGGCACTCGTAGGCGGTGGACATGTCGAAGTCGTTGAGCAGGAGCGTGGCGCGCGGGTTGGCCTCGCGCGCGGCGTCGAAGACCGTCCTGATCAGCGGGATGCGGCCCATGTCCCGGCAGATGCGGGTGATGCCGTTGTCGTACTTGTCGAAGACCGGCATGATCACGGCCTCGTTGACGACGTCCCACATGTCGATGAGCCCGCCGAAGCCGGCCACCTCCCGGTGGATCCGGTGCACCTGCTCGCGGACGATCTCCTCGTTGGGAAGGTCCAGCAGCCAGTCTGCGGTGACGGTGTGCCAGGTCAGCGGGTGGCCCTTGACCACGCAGCCCCGGTCGGCGAACCAGCGGGCCGTCTCGCGCAGCCGCTCGGTGTCCGGCCGTCCGCGGACCGGCTCGAAGCGGCCCCAGTAGAAGGGGAGCGTGGCGAAGTTGAACAGCTCGGACCAGCGCTCCGCCAGGACCTCGTCGTGCACCGCGACGGCCTCGTCCGGCAGCTGCTCCGGTCCGCCCCCCGGCCCGGCGGGGGGCTCGGGCAGGGGCTCGCCGTTGGCGAGGGGGATGAAGTCGAAGCCGATGCAGCCGAAGAGGAACTTGTGGTCGCGCTGCCTGACGACCACCTCCCGGCCGGCCGGCGGCGCCCCGTCCACGGTGACGGTGAGAGCCGCGGACGCGGTGCGGTGCTTCCGGATGAGGGGATCGGCGCCGCGGGCGGAGCGGTCGAGATGTGACGGCATCGGGATGTCCTTCGAGCGATGTCCGGAGAGGAACGGTGGGGGTACGGCCGAGCGGGGACGGATCGATCCGGAGGTTCCGCGTTCCCGGTCGTGCTGCCTCCCGGTGGGACGCCCGCCGGGGCGCTCGGCCGGGAAGCAGTCTCGGGGAGCCTCCCGAAACATGTCAATGCCTGACCGAAACTTTCGGATGGAGATCAAGGCGCCCTCCCTGTACCCGGGCATCGAGCGGCGCGTCGCGGACGAGCTGCGGCTCCATCCGTCGTGGATCCGGCCTGATCCGCACGGGCGCCGGCTGATCGTGCAAGCCTTCGATTTCTCCTCGATGCGGCGCTTCCACCGGTTGCTGCCGGACGTCCCGGTCGGGCTGCTCGGCACCCCTCCCGCCGCCCGGCTGCCGGAACTGGCGACGTTCGCCGACCAGATCAACCCCCCGCACACCGCCCTGACCGCCGGGTACGTCCGGCGGGTGCACGACCTCGGCATGGAGGTCTTCACCTGGACCGTGGACAGCGCCTCCGCCATGCGGCGCGCCGTCGGCCTGGACGTCGGCGGAATCATCACCAACAGGCCGGACGTCCTCAACGAGGTCCTGTCCGCCCGCGAAGCCGCCTGAGGACGCTCCACCGCCGTTCCGATCCGGGCCGGGCGGGGAACGCGCCGGGCGCCGATCGGAACGGCTCAGGCGGTGGAGTCCCTGATCACCAGGCGGCACGGCATCTTGTGCACGCCCGGCGTGGCCTTTCCGTCGATGGCCGCGAACAGGTGCTGGGCGGCGGTCCGGCCCAGCAGCTCCAGGTTCATCTCCACCGTGGTCAGCGCCGGCCGGGTCTCGGTGGACAGCGCCTCCCAGTTGTCGTACCCCACCACCGCGATGTCGTCGGGCACCCTGCGCCCACGCTCCCTGACCGTCTCCACGAGCCCGGCCGCGATCTGGTCGCTGCCGCAGAACACCGCGTCGATCTCGGGATCGGCCATCAGCAGCATCTCCGCGGCGTGCCGCCCCCCGCCGAGCTGGCCGGGGACGGGGCGATCGAGCTGGAGATCGGGGCGTGCCTGGGAGCCGGGGACGCGGGCGGATGGCCGTACGCCTCCTCGCCGGACGGGCGGGTGCCGGGGGCGGACGTCAGGCTCCGGCTGGTGCCGTACCACCGCTGGGGCAACCGCGGTCCCGCGACGATGCGCGTCTGGATGCCCGTGTGAGAGGTCACGGGCCCGTGGCGGGGCCGCCCAGGCGGGCGAGCTGCCGGTCGTGCGGGCGGCTAGCAGCAGCAGCGCGCTGATCGCGCCGATCAGCGCGCAGGCCATGTCCCACTGGGTGTCCCACTGGTCGCCCTGCACGGCCAGGAAGTCGTCGGCGGCCTCCCCCGCCGCCAGCGCCGCCCACCACTCCAGCAGCTCGAAGAAGGCGCTGAAGGCCAGGCACGCGCAGACGGTCAGCGGCGCCAGCCAGGCGCTGCCGCGCAGCGGGGAGGTCCGCACCAGCAGCTCGCGCACCAGGATCGCGGGCACGAAGCCCTGCATCAGGTGGCCGATGCGGTCGTAGGGGTTGCGCGACAGCTCCAGCACGTCCTGCAGCCAGTGGCCGAACGGGACCCGCGCGTAGGTGTAGTGCCCGCCGACGATCAGCACCAGGGCGTGCGCGGCCAGCAGGCAGCAGGTCAGCGAGGTCAGCGGGAAGCGCCGCCAGAGCACCGCCAGCAGCGGCAGCCCGCCGATCACCCAGAAGACCTCCAGCCCCCAGGTGAACCGGTCGTACGGCCGCAGCCCCGACACCGCCAGCGCGACGAGAACCACGGCGGCCAGTACCAGGGGAAGCCGCCGTGCGGCGGGCGTGTCAGTCATGGGTCAGCCTCGGCAGTGATCGGAGCGGAACGGTACGGTACCGCGCCGCGACCGGTCTCACCAGGCACGACGCGGCGCCGGACCCGCCCCGGTGCGGGCCGAGCGGGCCCGCCATCCGCTCTCTCACAAGATTTTGTTCGTCCGAACATTTTTATGTTAGAAATAGCCCGTGAGTGTGGCGAATCGTTTGGATCTGACGCTGCGCCTGGTGCAGGGCTCCGGCCGGATGGCCGTCTCGGAGCTCGCCCAGCGGCTCGGCGTCTCGGAGATGACCGTGCGGCGGGACCTGGACACGCTGGAGCGTCAGGGCCTGGTCCGCAGGGTGCACGGGGGCGCGGTCGCCACCCGTCCCCGGGAGGAGGGGGGCGGCTTCGCCACCCGCGAGTACTGGCAGGCCGCCACCAAGGACCGCCTCGGCGCGGCCCTCGCCACGCTGATCGAGCCCGGCTCGCGCGTGCTGCTGGACGCCGGCACCACGACCGTGCACGTCGCCGACCATCTGGCCGCCCGGGCGCCGCTCACGGTCGCCGTGCTCAGCCTGCAGGCCGCGCAGCGCCTGGCCGACCGGCCCGGCATCGACCTCCTGGTGATCGGCGGCCGTTCGCGGCCCGGCGAGCGCTCCCTGGTCGGCCCGCTGGCCCTGCGCACCCTGGAGTCCCTGACCTTCGACTGCTTCGTGATGTCCATCGGCGGCGTCCACGCCGAGCAGGGCTGGACCGAGTTCTCCCTCGACGACGCGGCCGTCAAGCAGGCCGGCCTCGCCCAGTCCGGCCGCACCGTCGCCGTGGCCGACGCGACCAAGCTCGGCGTGCGCGCCTTCAGCCGGGTGGCCCCTCTGGATGCGGTGCACACCTTCGTCACCGACGACGCCGCCCGGGATCCCGCCACCCACCCCAGCGGCCCCCCGACGCTGACGGCCCTGCGGGACGCCGGCGTCGAAACCCTCTTGGCCTGAAGCGGCCCGGACGACCCGGACCAACCCGGACGAATTTGATCAATCCGGACGAACCGGACCAACCCGAAGGAGAACCGTGACCCGCCCCCTGATGATCCTCGTCGCCGGCCCGTACCGCTCCGGCACCGGCGACGACCCCCGCAAGCTCCAGGCCAACGTCCAGGCCATGAACGAGACCGCGCTCACCCTCTTCCGCGCCGGCCACCTGCCCGTCACCGGCGAGGCCCTCGCCCTCCCCCTCCTGGAGACGGCGGGCAGCGTCCGCCACGGCGACGCCGTCTTCGACGAGATCTTCCACCCCGTCGCCGAGCGGCTGCTGTCGCGCTGCGACGCGGTCCTGCGCATCGGCGGCCCCTCCGAGGGCGCCGACCTCATGGTCAGCCAGGCGCGGGACCAGGGCAAGGACGTCTACACCAGCCTCGCCGCCGTCCCGTCCGCCCGCTGACCCCGCGTCCGGGCGCCGCCGTTCCCGGCCGGATCGCCGGCATCGTGGCCCGGGGCGTACGGGCGGGCCGCCCGCACACCCCGTCCCGTGCGCCGGGCGACCCGCCGGAGCCGGTCACGGCGCGTCGGCCGGAGACTTCTCGGCGGCCTCTCCCGCGGCCCCGGTGTGCAGCAGATCGCCGCGGCGGATGAGCAGCGCGCCGAGCACCGCCCCGGCCAGGGCCACGACCGCGCCGGCGACGCCGAGCAGGCCCAGCGCGCCGGCGAGGGCGTCACGGCCGAACGCGGTGGCCGCCTCGCGCAGGGACTCCGGCACGGCCGCCGCCACCGCGTCGATCCGCCCGGCCTCCAGGGCGTCGGCGACGCGTTCCCGCGCCCCGGCGTCCAGCCCGGCGAGAGCGGGCGCGGCCCCGGCCGCCTCGTGGAGGTGCGCGGAGAACATCACGCCGAAGACGGCGGTGCCCAACGTGGTGCCGAGGGGCAGGAAGGACTGGATCACTCCCGAGGCCGTGCCGGTGCGAGAGGGCGGCACCACGCTCATGACCACCGTCATCCCCGGCGTCGACACCAGGCCGAGGCCGGAGCCGAGCAGCACCAGGCCCGGCAGCAGGCGGGCCCACGACCCTCCCGCGTCGGCCGCCGTCAGCGCGGCCAGCCCCGCCGCCGAGACGACGAAGCCCGCCGCGATCAGGCCCCCGGGCGGCACGCGCGCGCCCAGCCGTACGGCGACCAGCCCGCCCGCCATGAGCGGCGCGCTCAGCGCGAGCAGCCGCAGGCCCACGTCGAAGGCGTCGTAGGAGTAACCGGCCGCCAGGAACAGCACCAGGTAGGCCATCAGGCCGAAGCCGACCACCCGGACCAGGAGCGCGGAGACGGCGGCGCCGGTGAAGGAGCGGATGCGGAACAGCGACAGGTCCAGCAGCGGGTGCGCGCCCCTGATCTGGCTCACCGCGAACACGGCCAGGGCGAGCACTCCCACGCCCGCCTGCGCCAGCGTGGCCGTGCTGGACCAGCCCTGATCGGCTCCCCGGAGCAGGGCGAGGGTGACGGCGCCGACGCCGGTCGTCAGCGTGACGACACCGACGAGGTCGAGGCGCACCCGGCCCGTGGGCGGGTCGGCGTCGAGTCTGCGCAGGGCGAGCCAGAGGAGGGCCGCGCCGAGGGGGACGTTGAGCAGGAACATGCTCCGCCAGCCCAGGGTCTCCACCAGCACTCCCCCGGCCAGCGGGCCCAGCGCCCCCGCCCCCATGGTCGCGGCGCCGAAGATCGCGATGGCCTTCGTGCGCGCGGCCCCGCCGTACGAGCCCGCGATCAGGGCCATCGCGGGCGCGAACGCGAACGCCCCGCCGAGCCCCTGGACGGCGCGGGAGACGTTCAGCGCCACCGTCGACGGCGCGAGCCCGCACGCGAGCGACGCCAGGGTGAACACCGCCAGCCCGCCGGTGAACACCCGCCGTCTGCCGGCCGAGTCGGCCAGCGAACCGGCCGTCAGCAGCACCGAGGCGAAGACCAGCGTGTAGGCGTTGATGACCCACTGCAGGCCGGACAGACCAGAGCCGAGGTCGTCGCGGACGGCGGGCAGCGCCACGTTGACGATCGTGATGTCGAGCGTGAGCAGTACGCAGGCGGCGGTAACCAGCGTGAGGGCCCAGGCGGGCCGGTTCCGGGTCATGTGAACCTCCTCCGCCATCGACGATAGTTAGGTAACCCTTATCAATTCAAGACTGTCTGTAACAAAATGCGGCGGCCGGTACGCTCCCTCCTGGAGGAGAGGGAACGGGCCGCGGTCCGGCGGCTCGCATGGGGGTGACACCGACCGGATGGCGGGCGAGCAGGGGGACATGAGCCGACAGCCGCGTCAGTGGCGGGTGCTGGGACGCCCCCGGGGGCGTCCCGCGCGCATCACCCGGCCCGCGATCGCCGACGCCGCCCTCGCCGTGGGGTTCGACAACCTCACCCTCGCCACGGTCGCCGAGCAGTTGCAGGTCGCCCACTCGGCGCTCTACCGCCACGTCGCCGACCGCGAGGACCTGGTCGTCCTGGCCATGAACCGGATGCTGCAGCTCACCCCCTGGCCGGAGCCGGCCGGGCGGTGGCGTACGGACCTCGCCGCGCAGGCCGACGCCGTCTGGCGGCTGCTGGAGTCCCATCCCGGTCTCATCAAGGAGTTCCTCAAGCTGACGCGCTTCCCCGAGGAGCTCATGCGCCGGTTCGGCGACTCCATCCAGCAGCTGATCGCCTACGGGTTCACCCCCGAGAACGCGTTCCTGGCGGCGGACACCGTCTTCGACCTCACCGTCGACGTCTTCAGCCGCGGCAAGCAACTGGACGTCCCCGTGGGAGACGCCGACGTCCGCACGAGCACCGCGGACGCCTGGGCGACGGCGGTCGGCGAGGCGGTGGCGCCGCTCATCCGGACCGCCCTGGCCGAGCCCGCCTCGGTGTGGTTCGCCCGCAAGCTCGATCTCGTGCTGGACGGCATCGCCGCACGGCTCGCGCCCTCGCAACACTGAGCACCCTCATGACACCGGGCGGCGGCTCTCAGCCGGCTCCCTCCCCGACCGTGTGGCCGAGGACGCTCTCCAGCACCCGCCGGAGCTCCGTCACCGGGTCGGCGGCGCCGTAGCTGTTGGCCAGCAGCATCACACCGTCGGCGGCCGGGTGGTCCAGCGCGTGGGCGGCCTCGGTGACCGCGGCCGCGACGTCCGGCAGGGTTGAGCGTGGCGAAGAGCCCGAACCGGCGGGGATGCTCCTCCACCAGTCCGGCGGCGAACTCGTTGCACTCCCGGGCCACGTACGCCGCGTCGGCGCCGCCGCCGAGATGGGCGCCCGGCGTGGTCAACGAGAGGATGCCGGTGGCGATGCCCTCCAGCGTCACCGACGGGTACGGCGGCGCGCCGCCGACCACGCACGACGAGGCGCGGCCGGATGAATTTCCGGTGTCCGCGGTCTTGCCAACCCGACAGGGGTCACTTTATTCTCCCGGATGGAAAGCGCTTTCCTAGCGTACCGGATCATTCCGATGGAGGCGACCGCCGCGGCATCTACAGCGATTTTGCGCATGAGCCCTCATCGATCCCGCGCGAGGACTTCACCCGGGATGTCGACGCACCACCGAACGCGGGGTGCGCGCCATCACGACGACGTATGGCGCCGTCGCGGCTTTCCCCGCGGCCCCGCGACCCGCACTGACGATCTTCGCTGACGACCCGGAAGGGCCAGGTCGCGGCCGGACCGCCGGCCCGATCCCCACCGAGGAGGACTCCCTCGTCCGGGCCGGGCGGCAGCCTGCCCGGCGACGGGCGGGCGACCTCGGCGATCCGCCGAAATGATCACGGCATGGAGCAGTACCCCCCAGCATTCGAAGACGAAAGGCAAGTCGAGAATGAGACGACCAGTCACACTGCGGCTTTCTGCGGCGCTGGCCACGACGGCCGTCGCGGCCGCGGCCGGCGCGGTCCTGTCGACGCCTGCGGCGTCGGCGGCGGCCGGCGGCGCCACCGGCTACGCGACCCAGAACGGCGGGACCACCGGCGGTGCGGGCGGGCAGACGGTGCGGGCCACCACGGGGACCGCGATCCACGCGGCCCTGTGCAACCGGGCCAGCAGCAGCACCCCGATCACCATCGAGGTCGAGGGCACCATCAACCACGGCAACACCGCCAAGGTCTCGGGTGACAGCTGCAGCACCGCCGCCGGCCTGATCGAGCTCAAGCAGATCAGCAACGTCACGATCGTCGGAGTCGGCAGCGGAGCCGTCTTCGACCAGGTGGGCATCCACATCCGCGACTCCAGCAACATCATCGTCCAGAACGTGACCGTACGGAACGTCAAGAAGTCGGGCTCGCCCATCTCCAACGGCGGTGACGCCATCGGCATGGAGGGCACGGTCCGCAACGTCTGGGTCGACCACGCCACCCTGGAGGCGTCGGGCGGGGAGTCGGAGGGCTTCGACGGCCTCTTCGACATGAAGGGCAACACCCAGTACGTGACCCTGTCCTACAGCATCCTGCGCAACTCCGGCCGCGGCGGCCTGGTGGGGTCCAGTGAGAGCGACCTGTCGAACGGCTTCATCACCTACCACCACAACCTGTACGAGAACATCGACTCCCGTACGCCCCTGCTGCGCGGCGGCATCGCCCACATCTACAACAACTACTACGTGAGCCTCAACGAGTCGGGCATCAACTCCCGGGCCGGGGCCCGCGCCAAGGTGGACAACAACTACTTCAAGAACTCCAAGGACGTCCTGGGCACGTTCTACACCGACGCGGCCGGTTACTGGCAAGTCAGCGGCAACGTCTTCGACAACGTGACCTGGTCGGCCCCCGGGACCGACAACAAGCCCGCCGGCCCCAACCCGCAGTCCAACACCACCGTCAGCATCCCGTACTCCTACAGCCTCGACACGGCCGGCTGCGTGCCGGGCATCGTGGGCCAGACGGCGGGGGCCGGCAAGGGGCTGAAGGTCTCCAACGGCAGCTGCTCGGCGCAGACGCCGACCCCCACCCCGACCGTGACGCCCACCCCGACGCCCACGCCGACCGTGACCCCCACCGTGACCCCGACGACCCAGCCCACCGGGGCCAACCTCAGCATCGGGGCCGGCTCCGACGGCTCCAGCAAGGCCGACGGGACGAGCTACGGCAACGTGCGGGACGGCAACATGAGCACGTACTGGTCGCCGGCCGGCTCGACCGGCTCCATCTCGATCAAGTGGGGCTCCGCCACCGCGGTTTCCAAGATCAACATCCGTGAGGCATCGGGCTCCGCGGGCGGCATCAAGACCTGGAGGGTCGTCAACGGCGACACCGGCGCGGTCCTGGCCTCCGGCAGCGGAGCGGGCGTCATCACCTTCGCCAAGACCTCGCTGCGCAAGCTCACCTTCGAGATCACCGGCTCGACCGGCACGCCGAAGGTCGCCGAGTACGAGACCTACGCCGGGTAGCGGCGCGCTTCCGCCGTCCGTCCGGGACCGGCATCCCGGACGGACGGCGGCCACGCAGCCGGCATCGGCGCCGTGGCCGCCGTCCGCCGCCGTCCGGTTCAGCCGAGGATCTCGGGAACGCCGGGGGTGAGCCAGTGGAGGCGCTCGGCGAGTCCCGCGGCGGTGAAACACGCGGTGACCTGGTCACGGTCCTCGGTGAAGTGCTCCCACGAGGTGTAGTGGATCGGGCAGACCCGGCGGGCTCCCAGCGAGCGGGTGAGCGCCGCGCCCTGCGCGCCGTCCATGCAGATCAGCTCGCCGCCGCCGAAGTTCTGGATGCGCGGGGCCCCCAGGTGCAGCAGGGCGGTGCCGATGGTGAACCGGCGGCCGATCTCGTCGAGTTCGTCGAAGTAGACGGTGTCGCCGGAGATGTAGAGGGCCTCCTCCTCCCCGGGCTCCTCGACGACGAAGCCGGTGACGTCCCCGAAGGGACCGTGCAGGCCGGGGGTGCCGGTGACCCGCAACGTCGTGCCGCCGACGGTCAGCTCGCGGGTGGCCCACGGCTCCAGGCCCACGGCCTCGCCGCCGAGGCGTCCGGCGCCGCTGACGGTGGTCATCACCGGACGCCCGTCGAGCAGCGTGCGTCCGATGGTGTCCAGGTTGTCGTAGTGCTCGTCGTGGCTCAGCAGGACGGCGTCGATCGGCGGCAGGTCGCCCGCCTCGATCGCCGGACCGGCGGTGCTGCGCAGCACGACGGGGCCGTAGTCGAACTCGGCCGGAGCGGGGTCGAAGACGGGGTCGGTGAGCAGGCGCAGCCCGCCGATCTCCAGCAGGACGGTCGCGGTGCCGATGTGCGTGGCGGTGATCTTCATGTGCTCTCTTTCGGTGGTGCGCCCTGCCGGGACGCGCGGCATCGACCGGCGCCGCGGGAGCGGCCCGGTTGTCGGAAGGGGTACGGCCGGGGCGACGCGCCCGTGGATCAGCCGGAAGCGGTGGTGCGGAACCTGCGCCGGTACTCGCCCGGCGTGGTGCCCAGGCGGTCGCGGAAGACCCGGTGCAGGGTCTCCACCGAACGGAACCCGCACGCCCTGGCGATGTCGGACGGCAGGCGGCCGGTGCGCTCCAGCAGCCGGCGCGCGGCCTCCAGGCGCATGCTCTCGACGAACGCGCCCGGCGTGCTGCCGGTCTCGGCGTGGAAGACCCGGGCGAAGTTCCGCTCGCTCATCGCCGTCCGCGCCGCCAGCGCGGGCACCGACAGGTCGGCGTCCAGATGCTCGCCGATCCACAACCGCAGGGCGCGGATGTCGTCACGGCCGCCGGGCCGCTGCGCCAGAGGCACGCTGAACTGGCTCTGCCCGCCCGGCCGCTGCAGGTACATGACCATGGCGCGGGCGACGTCGAGGGCGAGCCGGTCGCCGTGGTCCTCCGCGACCAGGGCCAGGGCGAGGTCCATCGAGGAGGTGATGCCGGCGCTGGTCCACATCCGGCCCGAGCGGACGAAGATGGGATCGGACTCGACCTCGATCTCGGGGTGGTCGGCGGCGAGCCGCTCGACGGTCGCCCAGTGCGTGGTGGCGCGGTGCCCGTCCAGCAGCCCGGCCGCGGCGGTGATGTGCGCGCCCGCGCACACCGACGCCACCCGGCCGGCTCCGGTCCCCGCCTCGCGCAGCCACGCCACCACGCCCTCGTCGATCTGCGGGACCGGGCCGTCCGGGCCGATCAGCATCCGGCCCGGCACCAGCAGCGTGTCGATCGCCTGACGCTGCTCGGCGAACACCTCTTCCACGCAGAGCCGTACCCCCGAGAAGGTCGGAATCAGGCCGCGCCGTTCACCGGCCAGGCGCACCTCGTAACCGGCGCGCCGCCCGCCCAGGAACTGGCCGGCCATCGCGAAGACCTCGGCGGGGCCGGTCACGTCCAGCGTGTCGACCCCCGGGAACATCGCGATCACGACGACGTGGGGAAGGGCGGGGTGGGCGCTCATGCCCTCAACTATCGGGGGAACGCCGGTTGTCGGCAATGACAGGTTATTGCAACATCCTGCCATGATCACCGGAGTCGCGCAGGAGAGCCCGTACCGTGGGCGGTGGGAGGTCGACGATGCTCGTCTGGATCACGCGGGGCGTGCTGACCCTGCTCGTGCTCGCACTCCTGGTGGTCGGCCTGGCCTGGCTGTTCCAGCGCAGTCTGATCTACCTGCCCGACCGCTCCCCCGTCCCGCCGGCCGCCGCCGTCCTGCCCGGGGCGCGCGACGTCACCCTCACCACCGCCGACGGCCTGCGCCTGGGAGCCTGGTACGTGCCCGCCGCCGGGTCCGCGCGGGGCGTGTCGGTGCTCGTCGCGGGCGGCAACGCGGGCAACCGGGCGCACCGGGCGCCGCTCGCCCGCGCGCTGGCCGCCCGCGGGCTGTCGGTGCTGCTCCTGGACTACCGGGGCTACGGCGGCAACCCCGGCCGGCCCAGCGAGGCCGGGCTGGCCCTGGACGTCCGGGCGGCGCGGGAACATCTGGCCCGCTCCGGCGACGCCGTGATCTACTTCGGGGAGAGCCTGGGCGCGGCCGTGGTCACGGAACTGGCCGCCGAGCATCCGCCCACGGCGCTGCTGCTGCGCTCCCCCTTCACCGATCTGGCCGACGCCGGCCAGGTGAACTACCCCTTCCTGCCGGTGCGCCCCCTGCTGTGGGACCGCTTCCCGGTGACCGAGCACGTGGCGGGCGTGCGCGCGCCCACGACGGTCGTCTTCGGTTCGCGCGACACGATCGTGCCCGCCCGCCTGAGCCGGGCGGTGGCCGAGGCGGCGCCGGGGCTGGTCCGCAGCGTCGAGATCGCGGGCGCGGGCCACAACGACCGCGTCTTCCTGGACGGCCCCGAACTGGTGGACGCGGTCGTGGACCTGGCCGGACGGGCGCCCTGACGGCGGCCGGGAAACCCCCTCGGAAGGCCGCGCGCCCGCCCGCTCACACTGGCGAACAAGATTCGGTTTCGGCCATAGTAGGGCGCATGCGCGCGGTGATATGCGAGGAACTGGGCTCCGTAGCGGTGACCGAGACCAAGCCGGTGGAGCCCGGCCCGGGTCAGGTCCTGATCGCCGTGGAGGCGGCCGGAGTCAACTACGTGGACGGATTGTTCGTCCAGGGCCGCTACCAGATCAAGCCGCCGCTGCCGTTCGTCCCCGGCGGCGAGGTGGCCGGCACGGTCGCCGCGGCGGGCCCGGGAGTCACCGAGCCGGCCGTGGGCACCCGGGTGGTCGCCATGTGCGGTCTCGGCGGCTTCGCCTCCCAGGTGGCGGTGCCCGCGACGGCGGCGGTGCCGATTCCGGACCGGCTCGACGCGGCGCGGGCGGCGACCTTCGTCCAGAGCTACAGCACCGCCATGTTCGCCCTCCGGAACCGCGGCGCCCTCACCGCCGGCGAGACCGTCCTGGTCCTCGGTGCCGGCGGCGGCGTGGGCCTGGCCGCCGTCCAGGTCGCGGCGGCGCTGGGCGCCCGCGTGCTCGCCGCGGCCTCCTCACCGGAGAAGCTGGCCGCCGCCCGCGCCGCCGGCGCGCACGAGCTCGCCGACACCTCCGAGCTCACGCCGGCCGACCTGAAGGCGCTCGCCCGCCACTGGTCGGACGGCGGAGTCGACCTCGTCTACGATCCCGTCGGCGGGGAGATCGCCGAGCAGGCGCTGCGCGCGCTCGGCGACCACGGCCGCTACCTGGTCATCGGCTTCGCCTCCGGCACGATCCCGGCCCTGCCGCTCAATCAGGTCCTGCTGCGCAACCGGTCGCTGGTCGGCGTCGACTGGGGTGCCTGGTCGCTCACCGGCCCCCTGAGGCAGCGCGCCCTCCTGGAGGAACTGCTCGAACTCGTCACATCCGGCCGCCTGGACCCCGTCGCGCCGCGCACCGCGCCGCTCGACGCCGCCGCCGACGTCATGGACGACCTCCTCCACCGCAGGGTCGTCGGCAAGGTCGCCCTCATCCCCTGAGCCCCGGGCGCGCGGGCCGGCCGCCGTCCCGCGTGGCTGGATTTCCGGCGTCCGCGGGGTTCCGGGCTACACCTGCCCGGCTCCCGCCCTGGCGAACGTCTCGGTGATCTCCTCCCAGGACGCTCCGGCGGCCAGCAGGACGGTCAGCAGGATCCGCGCCTTGTACGGGTGGAGGAAACCCGCGCCGGTCAGCCCTCGCACGAGCAGATCGCTCTCGGAACCGGGGAAGCCGTAGGCGCGCGACCGGCGGCCCCCGGGCGGGTTCGATCCTTCGACCCCCGGGCGGGTTCGGCCCTTCGGCCCCGGGCGGGTTCGGCCCTTCGGCCCCGGGCGGGTTCAGTCCTTGAAGTAGACCAGCTGGTGGCTGGAGGCCAGCAGGGTGCCGCCGCGGCCCCACAGGTGGGCGGTCTGGTCGAAATAGCCGCGCGAGAAGCGGCGGGTGCGCGCGGTGCCCAGGATGTAGTCCGTGCCCTGGGCCACGAGTTCTTCGGCGTCGGCGTGGAAGTACGCGGTGAGGGAGACGGTGCCGGCCGCCATGTACCGGCCGCGCCGCAGGAACACCCGCGGGTAGAACACGTCGCACAACGACGCCAGCGCCGGGAAGTCGAGGGGGCGGGCCGGGTTGTCGCGCACCCACAGCGTCGAGGTCGAGTCCGGGTGATCTCCGGCGTCCTGGTCCGGCACCGCGCCCTCGACGAACCGCATCTCGTAGTTGCGGGCCCAGGCGATGAAGTCCGGGAAGCCCTGCACGGGCACGGCGTCCGGCGACGGCGCCGGCGGCATCTCGATCTCGGTGTCCGACCACGTGTCGCGGTGGACGCCGAACACCGCGGTGGCGGTGGTCGTGACGACGTCGTCCTGCGTCAGCTCGAGCGTCCAGTGCTGGTTGGTGCGGTTGGTGCGCACGGCCCGCGCGCTGATGTCGAAGTCGCCGTCGGCGACGGGGGCCGCGTAGTTGACGGTGATCGAGAGCGGGTCGCCGAGCCGGTCGGGGTGCTGCTGGACGGCCTGCACGAGGGTGGCGGCGGTGATGCCGCCGAAGGGCCCGACCATGTTCGCGTACTCCGGCCGGGTCCGGCTCCTGATGCGGCCGTCGGTTGCGGGGGCCAGGGCGATGGCCGCGTCGAACGGGTGCGGCGGAGCGTCGATATCGATCACGCTGTCTCCTCGGAGCAGGACGGGGGTTCCGGCGCGGGCCGGTTCTATGTATGACAACATACATAGAACCGGTGGTGACGGGAGCAGAGGGTATGGCGAGACAGCAGGATCCGGCCGGCCCCCGGGCGGCGATGATCCGCAGTGCGATCAGACTGATCCGCCAGCGCGGCGTCGCGGCGGTCTCGTTCGCGGACGTGCTGGCCGACAGCGGCGCGCCGCGCGGATCGATCTACCACCACTTCCCTGGCGGCAAGTCCCAGCTCGTCGAGGAGGCCACCCGCAGCGCCGCCGAGCAGCTGAGCGCCGGGGTGGCCCGGACACTCGACGCTCCGGACGCCCCGGGCGCGCTGCGGGCGCTGGCCGGCCTGTGGCGCCGCGGCCTGGAGGCCGGCGACTACGCCGTCGGCTGCCCGATCGTCGCCGCGGCGCTGGGCACCGAACGGGCCGCCCGGGACATCGCCGGTGCGACGTTCGGGACCTGGTGCGACCTGATCTCCGACAAGCTCGTCGCGGACGGGGCCGACCCGGGGCGGGCGCGGTCCACCGCGGTGCTCGTGGTCAGCGCGCTCGAGGGCGCGCTCGTGTTCGCCCAGGCCCAGCGCAGTTCGGCGCCGCTGGACGTGGTGGTCGACGAGCTGAGCGCGCTGTGCCGGTCGGTGATCGACGTCGCGCCTCGGGGCTAGCCACGCGAAGGCCGGTCTCCGGAGGCGTCCTCAGGCTATGACCCGGTATGCGTGATGTGTGTCACTTGAGGAGCAATGGGTAGGTAAAGCGCCGTGCGTATCCTCGTCACGGGAGCTCGCGGCAAGGTCGGCGCCGCGACCGTGGACCGGCTGCTGCGGGACGGGCATGAGGTGACGGCCGCCGACATCGCCCCGGCGGTGCAGGAACGCGCCCGCCAGGTGAGATACGTCCAGGCCGACCTGACCGACGCCGGGCACGCGGCCGCGGTGGTTCCGGGACACGAGGCGGTCGTGCACACCGCGGCGGTCCCCAGCCCCAAGCACAACCCGCCACATGTGATCTTCCAGACCAACGTGATGGCCACCTACCACATGATCGAGGCGGCGGAGCGCTCCGGTGTCCGGCGCTTCGTGAACATCTCGAGCGAGACGGTGCCCGGCTTCTCCTATCCCCGGCGTTACTTCCACGCCGACTACGCGCCGATCGACGAGGGGCACCGGGTCCTCCCGCAGGACGCCTACGCGCTGTCCAAGCACTTCGGCGAGGAGCTGATGGACGCCGCGGTGCGGCGCGGCGACCTGGCGGGGGTGTCCATCCGGCCGACCTGGGTCCAGTGGGAGGGCAACATCGAACGCAACGTGGGCCCGATCGTGCGCGCCCGCGGCACCGACAAGAGCGCGTCGTTCTGGTCGTATCTCGTGGTGTACGACCTCGCCGGCCTCATCGCGGCCGCGGCGACGGCGGACGTGCCGGGCCACGAGGTGGTCTACTGCGCGGCCGCCGACAACGCGGCCGGTCGCCCGCTGCACGAGATGGTCCGCCACCACTTCGGCGAGGAGGTGGAGTTGCGGCCGGTGGAGCGCGAGGACGCCTCGGGGATCTCCTGCGCCAAGGCCGCCCGCCTGTTCGGCTGGAAACCCGCCCGGAGCTGGCGCGACCTGCTGGACGAGGACGGCCGTCTCCTCCCCCACGCGCGCGAGGCCCTGGCAGCCGGGGAGACCGGCGTGCAGCGCGGCCTGCAGGCCACCTCCTGAGCGCGTCCTTCCGGCCGCGGGAGGCGGGTGATCATCCGCGGGTCATGTCGAACACGGCCTGGATGGCGTGGCGGCGCCGGTCGGCGAGGGCGGCGAGGAAGCGGGGCGCGTCGTCGAAGGGCACCAGATCGGTGATCAGGTGGCGGCGGACGGCGTCGCCGCGGGCGCGCAGGAGGTCGAGCGTCTCGGCCGACAGCCGCTCCCGGCTCCACAGGTGGGCCAGGCCGCGCGGCACGCGGCCGATCTGCGCGCACCTGATCGAGAGCCCGTTGTGGTGGAACTCCTCGCCCAGCCTCAGGGACGCCGCGCCTTCCTGGTAGAAGGCCAGGTCGACGACCGTGCCCTGGGGGCGCAGCAGCCGCAGCGCGAGGTGCAGGGCCTCCGCCCGGCCGCGGCACTGGAAGACCACGTCGGCGCCCCGGTCCCCGGCGGAATGCCGCCAGCGGCTCTTCAGCGTGAGCGCCGGGTCCCGCGCGTCCGTCGCGATCGTGTCGAGGCCGAGCCGCCCGGCGCACTCCAGCCGGGCGCGGGTCCGGTCGACCACGGTCACCGCCTCGGCTCCGTGGTGCCGGGCGAACAGGGCGGTCAGCAGCCCGACGACCCCGGCTCCGGTCACCGCGACACGCCTGCCGCGCACGCCGTCGCCGAGGGCGCGCACGTCGGCGCCGTGGAGATCGGCGGCGGCGTGCAGCAGGCCGTTGGCGCAGATGGGGCCCATGTGGGCGGCGTAGACGCCCAGCAGCGGGTCCAGCTCCGGGGGCAGCGGGACGAACCGGTCCTCGACGCCGTCGGCGGTGTAGCCGGTGCGGTGGCCGTACGCCATGGCCACCACCTGGCCGGGCGACAGCTCCGGGGTGCGGCTCTCGGTGACCCGGGCCACCTCCATGTAGCCCAGGCGCCTGACCGGGTAGCCGGTGGCGGGCCGGTCGGCGCGGAACAGCCCGAGCACCGGGTCCCAGCCCGCGCTCAGGTAGGGGTTGGTGCCCTTGACGTAGGACAGTTCCGTGCCGGCCGACAGCCCGCTGTAGAGCGTCTCGACGTGGAAGCCGCCGTCGGCCACCGGCGGTTGCGGCTCCTCGGCGATGACGACCTCCCCGACGCCGGTGACCTGCAGCACCCGCGCGGGCCGCTCACCCATCGTGATCCG
This sequence comes from Planobispora longispora, assembly GCF_016863135.1. Classification (GTDB taxonomy): domain Bacteria; phylum Actinomycetota; class Actinomycetes; order Streptosporangiales; family Streptosporangiaceae; genus Planobispora; species Planobispora longispora. Next base: position 23,820 of record NZ_BOOH01000037.1, on the reverse strand, counting down.
GCAGCGTCACCGGTGCGCCGCCGGCGGCCGCGCGGGCGACCGCGCACGCCAGCCGGTGCGTGCGCAGGGCGTCGTCGTACGGGGCGCGCACGTCCTGGCCGCGGCCCAGGACCGCGTCCACGAACGCCCGGTCGACGCGGTGCTTGGCGTCCCCCGATTCGGTGATGACCGTACGGCCCTCGCCGGTGTCGACGACCAGTTGCTCCTCCGACAGCTGCAGCGCGATGCCCTCGGCGTAGACCTCCAGCCCGGCCCGGTGCTTCCAGCCCAGCAGGCAGGTGGCGCCGAGCAGGCCCACCGCGCCGTCACGGAAGCGCAGCAGCGCTCCGGTGGCCGCGCCGACCGCCGTCTCCCCGTGCTCCGGCGGGTGTCCCGACTCGTGCGCGCTCACCTCGGCGACCTCGCCGACGAGGAGGCGGGCCAGGTCCAGCACGTGGACCGCCTGCTCGATCACCTGCCCGCCCGAGCCGTCGCGGCGCGGCCACCAGGGAACCGGCGGCACCTTGTCCAGCCACACGCCCAGCGCGAGCCGTACCGGTCGGTCGCCGAGGAGCCGCCGGGCCTGTTCGACGACGTCCAGGTAGCGCCAGTGGTGCCCGACCGCGGTGACGACCCGCCGGCGCCGCACGGCCTCGGAGACCCGCCGTGCGGTCTGCTCGTCCAACGCCAGCGGCTTCTCCACGAAGAGCGGCAGACCGGCCTCCAGGACGGCCAGCTCGACGGGGCCGTGCGCGAAGGGCGGCACGCAGACGTAGACGGCGTCCAGCCGCTCGCCGTCCAGCAGCGTCTCGTGACTGTCGTAGCAGGCCGCGCCGTGCTCGGCGGCCAGCGTCGCGGCGCGGGTGACGTCGGTGTCGGCCACCGCCGCGATCCGGACGTCGGGGAAGCCGGACAGTACGCGCGCGTGGCGCGCGGCGACGTTTCCCGCGCCCACGAAACCGATGCGGCACTTCACAGACCAGCAATGCCACCGACAAATGATCTGAAACCATCCGATAGCAGATTGAATCCACTTGATCAGGGAAATCAACATCGTCGGGACCGAGCGGCGGGAGGAGCCCGATCGGCGGGACGCGCCTTCCCGCCCGTGACAGGTGAGGCTCCCCGACGTTCCCCGAGGCCGGCCGGCGACCGCGCACCCCCTACAGGCGGAGGCCCAGATGAGCATCACGGTGCTGATGAACGCCGGTCCCTGGCTGCCGGTCCCGCCGCGGGGGTACGGAGGCATCGAGACGGTCGTGGCCACCCTCGTGCCCGAGCTGAGGGCGCGCGGCGTCCGGGTGGTCCTGGCCACGGTCGGCGCGAGCACCCTCGAGGCCGACGACCGGATGCACGTGTTCGAGACGGGGCAGTTCCCGCACCTGCAGCGCCCCTACAACCAGGTGATGGGGCTGGCCCACGCCCACCTGCAGCGGGTCGTCGCCGAGCTGCGCCGCCGCCGCGACATCGACCTGGTGCACGACCACATGGAGGCCGTCGGCCTGGCCGTCTGGGGCGCCCTGGGCCGGTCCGCCCCGCCGGTGCTGCACACCCTGCACTGGGACCTGCGCAAGCACCCGGAGCTGTACGGCGGCTTCGACGGCGGCGGCCGGGTCTGGGTCAACGGCGTGTCCGCCTCCCAGCTCGCACGGGCCCCGCGGAACCTGCGCGAGCACAGCCTCGGCTGGGCCCATCTGGCGACCCCGCTGGCCGCCGTGGTCCCGGCGTCACCGGCCACCGGGACCACGGCGGCGTCACCGGCCGCCACGGGGCACGACCGCACCGGCCCGATGGTCATCCTGGGGCGGATCAGCCCGCTCAAGGGCCAGCATCTGGGCGCCCGGCTCTGCCGGGAGCTCGGGATCCCCCTGATCATGGCCGGTCCGGTCGGAGGGCTGGACGGCCCCCGGGAGCTGGCCGAGGCGCTCGCCGATCCGGGTCATCCCGCCCACGTCAATCCCGACGTGCGCTACCACCTGGAGCAGGTGGCGCCGTACATCGACCACGAGCTCGTCCGGTGGATCGGCTCGGTGGACGGCGCGCGGCGCGAGCGGCTGTTCGGCGAGGCCCGGGCGGCGCTGTTCCCGGTGCAGTGGGAGGAGCCCGGCGGCACGGCCGTGGTCGAGGCGCTGGCCTGCGGGGCGCCCGTCATCGGCCTGAGGCGCGGCTGCCTGCCCGAACTCGTCGAGCACGGGCGCACAGGGCTGCTCGCCGACGGCGAGGAGGAGCTGGGCGACAACCTCAAGCGCGCCGAGGAGATCGATCCCGAAGAGTGCCGCCGCAGCGCCGCGCGCCGCTTCTCCCCCTCGGCGATGGCCGACAGGTACCTGGACCTCTACCGCCGGGTGCTGGATCTGGCCGCCCGAGCACGGTGACACGAGCACGGTGAGAGGCGGCCCCGACCGCGCGAACCGCTCCCGTCCTCTCCCGCCCCCGCCTTCCCCGTGTCCGATCCCACGTCCGGATATCGGCCGGTAACCCGCCAGAACGTGCCTGACCACTCAGGGCTTTCCGCCAAAATCTACTGTGCAGGGGCAGTGGATCCCGTTGCGCCCGTCCGTTCGATTCACCCGTCCGGCGAGGTGGAGCGGCGCTCCCCCGCCTCCGCCCCGCCCGCCAGCCGCCTCGAGGAGAGCATGCCCCATGGGCGCCAACCACTCCCACGGTCCGGTCGTCCCTCATTCCCGGGCGACGGTGTGGGCGACGCTGGCCGTCATCATCCCCCTCGCGATCGCCACGCTCGCCGCGCTGGTCTGGATGTGGCCGGCCGAGCCCGTCTCCACCGCCGGGCAGCCGCAGCTGGAGCGGGTGACCGGGACGATCACCGACATCACCCTCACCCCCTGTCCGGAGGAGCCCCCCATCGAGGGGGCGCCGCAGAACACGCCGCCTCCCGACCCCGCCACCTGCGGCGACGCCGAGGTGGAGCTGACCGGCGGCGAGCAGGCCGGTGAACGCGTCACCACCCAGCTGCCCAGCGGCCCGGGCGGGCAGCGCTTCGCCGAGGGCGACGACGTGGTGCTGATCCACACCCCCGACAGCACGCTGGACGTGCCGCCGTACCAGATCTCCGATCACGACCGCGGCTCGTCGCTGTGGCTGGTCGGCGCCGCCTTCGCGCTGGCGGTGGTCGCCTTCGGCCGGTGGCGCGGGGTGACGGCGCTCATCGGGCTGGCCATCACCTTCGTGCTGCTGCTGATGTTCGTCATCCCGGCGATCCTGGCCGGTCAGTCCCCGCTCCTGGTGGGAATCGTCGGCTCGGCGGCGATCATGCTCACCGTGCTGTACCTCACCCACGGCTTCACCGTCACCACCTCGACGGCGATCGTGGGCACCGTGGTCAGCCTCAGCCTGACCGGCCTGCTGTCGTACGCCGCCATCGGCATCGTCCAGCTCAACGGGATCACCGACGAGAGCTCCTTCTACCTCGACACCAGCTACCGCATCAACACCCAGGGGCTGCTGCTGGCCAGCATCATCATCGGCTCGCTCGGCGTGCTCGACGACGTCACCGTCACCCAGGCCGCCACCGTCACCGAGCTGGCCCACGCCAATCCGGGCTACGGCTTCGCCCAGCTGTACCGGGCCGCCGCGCGGGTCGGCCGCTCCCACATCGCCTCGGTGATCAACACGATCATCCTCGCGTACGCCGGGGCGTCGCTGCCCCTGCTGCTGCTCATCAGCGTCGGCGAGCAGCCGGTCGGACAGGTCGTGACCAACCCCGTCCTCGCCCAGGAGATCGTCCGCAGCGTCGCCGGCACCCTCGGCCTGATCGCGGCCGTCCCGATCACCACCGCCCTGGCCGCCCTGACCACCGTCCGCCGCTCCCCCGGCCGGGATCAGGATCCCCGCGACCACGGCCACGACCACGACCACGATCAGGACTGGGACCGGGACCACGACCGGGCGCCGCGACGGGCACGGCACCGGCGGCCACCGGACTTCCTGACCGATCCGGTCGCCTGAGGGGGCTCCCGGCGGCCTCCTCCTGGTAGCGCTACCTGGAGCGCATGGGGATTGCGGCGCGCAACCCGTTCGCCGCCATGGACCGCGCCCAGCCGCCCGCGTTCTCCAAGACCCCGGGACTGTCCAAGGCCGAGCTGGATCGCATGCTGGCCTGGACCCGGTACGGAGGCATGATGACCGTTATTCTGGGCTTGATCCGGTTTGACGGACATCCGAGGCCCAGGTGCGGGTCACAGGAAGTACAGGTGCCACCAGGCCAGGAAACCGGCGGAGATCACCGCAGCGAGGAGGTGGGCCGCCGCCGGATCCCGCAGGAGCCCGCCCGCGATCGGCCGCCGGGAGGCGCGAGCGGTCCGCGCCCGCCAAGCGGCCGCCAGCGTGACGGCCAGACCGGCCCAGGCCGGCAGGCCGTACCACGGCACGGCGGCGGGGATCCCCATCCCCAGCACGACCTCGTTCTCCTCGATCACCCCGTACAGCGCGCCGGCCGTCAGCCCGGCCAGCGCCAGGCCGCACACCCCCGCCACCAGCGCGGGCAGGCGCCGGCGCGGGCGCGCCAGTCCCACGCCGAGCTGTGCCAGTGCGGTCAGGACGAACAAGCCGAAGGGCAGCAGCCTCCAGGGCTCCCGCTGCGCCCGGTACACCGCCGTGGTCAGGTGCAGCTGCTCCGGCCCGATCACCCGGTAGGCAGCCCGTGCGGGGTCGCAGGGCGGGGCCGCGGCGGGATCGGCGACGAAGGCGGCGATGGTCTGACGGCCGCACTGATTCGACAGGAACACCGCGTGCCCGACCCCGGCGAACTCCACGAACCGGGCATTCGGCAACGCCCGGGCAGCGGGCTCCGCCGTACGGGTGGGAGTCGTCGGATCGTACTGGCCGCCCACCACCAGGACGGGCGCCGCGGTGGCGGCCTCGGCGGCGGGTGCACCGGGTAGCTTCCAGGTGTCGCACACCGCCTGGTCGTGCACCACGGTGAACAACTGCGGGCGCGCGGGCGCGAATGCGTTGTCGGGCGCCTCGTCCTGACACTGGATGGCGTAGTAGAGGCCGAACTCGTGGCTGGTCAGCCCGGAGCCGGCCGCATCGGCCAGCGGCTGGAGCAGGTCATCGCGACCGGCCGCCAGTCCGTCGATCAGCACGGGCACGATGGGGACCACGTCGGCCTCGCGCAGGGCCTCGCCGATCACGGTCGCCACGTCGTCCCCGGTGAGCCGGACGGTGATCGGCCTTCCGGTCAGCGGGTCGTCGGTCGTGACGGCCGCCGGGTCGCGGTTCAGCCGGTCGACCATCCGCTCGAACCGCGCCGGCAGGTCCGGCCAGCCCTGACCGGCCAGCCTCCCGATCGCCTCGGTCAGGTCGCGGGCGGCGTCGTCGTACCAGTCCTTGCCGGCCGGCAGGAAGGAGTCCAGCACCACCGAGCGGGTACCCTGCGGGTCCACGGCGGCGGCCGCGAGCATGGAGCGGGTGGAGTAGCTGACCCCGAACAGGTTCCAGCGCGCATATCCCAGGGCCCGCCGCAGATCCACCACGTCGGCGGCGATCTCCTCGGTCCGGAATCCCCGCAGGTCTACTCCGAGCCGGTCACGGCACGCCGCCGCCCCGGCGGCGATCACGCCCCTCTCCTGCCTGGCCCGGCCTGGGGTGACGAGCGTGTCCAGCACGGCGCGGACCGTCTCCGGGCAGTCCAGCCGGGGCTGCGACCACCTGCTGCCACGCTGCTCCAGCACGACCACGTCGCGATCTCGGAACATGTCGGCGAGGTAGCCGGTAAGGGGGATCGAGCCCGAGGCCGGGCCGCCACTGGTGTAGACGACCGGGTCCGCTTTCCGGTCGGCGGCGGTCGAGCGGTGTACGGCGAAGCCCACCTTCACGCTGGGACCCTGCGGCACGTCGCGTCGCTGCGGGACCACCAGATAACCGCATCGGGTGCCCGGCGGGGCCGTTACGGGGCACGGGTGCTCCTCCAGCATCGGCGCGCCGCGCACGGAGGACGGAGCGAAGGACGAGACAGCGGCGGGGCGGACGGGCGACTCGGCCTGCGCCGCGACGGCGGCCGACGCGTCGAGCGCCGGTGCTCCGGTGGTGAGGACGACGAGGGCCAGGGAGACGGAACCGATGACGAGGCTCTTCACGGACACGGGGGTTTTCCTTCCGGTTCATCACACCGTCGAGCGCACCGGCCACGAGGCGTTCGGCATAGCTGTGGTCCACCGGGGCTCCGGTGACCAGGACGCGGTAGTACAGGGCACCGGCGAGCCGGTCGAGGAGCACCACGACGGCATCGAGGTCGGTCCGTAGTTGTCCGCGCAGACGTGCCCGCTCGATGAGTTCAAGGGCCAGGGCGTTGCGCCGGGCATAGACCTGGCGGCCCATTTCCCCGATGTCGTCGTGGTGCGCGCCGGCGGCGACCGGATCGGCGGAGCGCGACGCGGTGGTTCCGGCGACGTCACACGGGGCAGGAAGGAGCCTTCGCGCCGGCGGCGATGCGGTAGGCGGCAGAGATGATCTCGCTCTCCGCCTGCTTGTCGCCGGTGAACATCTGGTTGACGGTGCCGGTGATGGAGATCTTGGCGGCCGGGTCGTAGAGCATGAAGGAGCCGTGCGCACCCAGATGACCCCAGAGCGTCGTCTCTCCCTCCTGCAGGCGCATGATGCCCAGGCCGTAGCCGCCCTCGCTGTGCGGGGCGGCCCGCAGCATGGCCTCAAGCGTCGCGGCGTGCTCGAAGACCCGGCCTTCGAACAGGCTGCGGATGAACCGGGCCAGGTCGGCGCCGGTGGAGACCAGGCCGCCGCCGCCGAAGGTGTCGTAGGTGGGGTTCCATCGCCTGAAGTCCAGGTCGAGGACGTAGGGGTGAGACAGTCGCCCGCGGTGGGGCTCCCAGAGCTCCAGGTAAGTCGCGCGCAGGCCGAGCGGTTGCAGGATCTGCTCGCGGTAGACCTGGTGCAGACGCTTGCCGGCGGCTTCTTCGATGATGAGCCCGGCCAGCACGTAGCCGGTGTCGGAGTAGTGGTGGCCCTTTCCGGGCTGGAATGCCGGAGGAAGCCGCAGTCCCCGCTCGGCCAGTTCACGAGGTGTCCAGATGCGGTGGGGGCCGGCGAAGACCTCGCTCATCCACGACGGGTCGTCGGTGACATAGTCGGCGATGCCGGAGGTGTGCTCGAGCAACTGCCGGAGGGTGATGCGCGAGCCGTAGCGGATCTTCTTCATCAGGGCGGGGTCGAGGTGGCGGCCGATCGGGTCGTCGAGGCGCAGCCTGCCCTGTTCGACGAGCCGTAGAGCCGCCACCGCGGTGAAGGTCTTGGTGACGCTGGCGGTACGGAAGGCGTCGCCGGGGCGCAACCTGCCGCCGCCGAGGGCGAAGCGGCCGGTGGCACCGGTGAACCGGGTACCGGGTGTACGGACGTCCAGCACGATTCCGGGGATCGGGGTTCTGACATGACCGGGGATCGGCGTCTGGTCCTCGGGCAGGTCCGGCCGGGGCGCGGCGGCGACCTCGTCGATGAGGCACTGGTAGGGCGAGGGGTCGTTCGCGCCGGTGTCGGCGCCGGCGGCTGACGGCGCCGGCACGGCCAGGACAGCCAGGACGGCCGCAGTGATCACGGCGAGTTTCACGGGACGCACGGGGATTCCTTCCGGAAGGGTGGAACGGGTGCCCATGAAAGATCGCGGAAGACGGATCCGCGGCGGATCGGGGTGATCCCCCGCCCATCCCTGAGCGCCACGGCCCGGTTACTACTTCAGGAGGAGGCCGAACGGATGGTGGAATCGCTTGGTTCCCGAGGTCCTGACCCAGGGCGAGGAGGAGCTGCACGCCGCCTTGGCGGAGCTGGAGGCCGCGCTGGCCGGCGCGGCGCCCGATGAGGTCGGTGCGGTGCGCCTGGATGACGACGATCAGCCGGTGGTGCCGGTGGGGCCGCAGCCGGACGCGGGTGAGCAGCAGCCGCTCGGCTCGTTGGCGGCGACGGCGGCGTAGTGGATGTGGACCTGTTCGCGAAGATCGTTCGGCTGGATCATGACAGCCTCTTCGGCGACGAGGCTCCCATCTAAATAGATATATATCTAAATAAGCAGGCCCGCCTCTCCGCCGAGAGCGGTTACTGACATCTGCCTCGGAAGCCATTGCCGCCCTATACGGAGTATGCATACTGAGTAACTATGTCCGTCAGGCACGGTCTGCTCGCTTTGCTCAGCCGGGGCCCACGCCACGGTTATCAGCTGCGGGCGGAGTTCGAGTCGTCCACGGGGGCGACGTGGCCGCTCAACATCGGCCAGGTCTACACGACCCTGACCCGTATGGAGCGAGACGGCCTGGTGGAGCAGGGCGAGGCGGATGAGCACGGCCGCGTCGCCTATCGGATCACCGAGGCCGGTCGGGCCGAGATGGAGCGATGGTTCAGCACCCCCGTCGCCCAGTCCGACCGGCCACGGGACGAGCTGGTGATCAAACTGGCGCTGGCCATCACCACCCATCCCAACGCGCACCAGGTGATCCAGGCCCAGCGCGCCGCCACGATGCGCACGATGCAGGAGCTCACGCGGGCGAAGCGCGCCGCCCTCGACGGGCCGGCACAGCGGCTGGTGCTCGATTCGATGATCTTTCAGGCCGAGGCCGAGCAGCGGTGGCTGGACCACTGCGAAGCCGTACTCAGGGAGAGCTGAAACATGAGTTTCGTACGGCTGGCGCAGGTGAGCCGCCACTACGGCGAGGTCCACGCGCTCAAAAGGGTGAGCTTGGAGGTCGCCGAAGGCGAGCTGGTCGCGGTCATGGGGCCGTCGGCGTCGGGCAAGTCGACGCTGCTGAACGTGGCCGGTGGCCTGGACCTGCCCACGTCGGGGACGGTGACGGTCGACGGCGCCGACTTAGCCCAGGTCCGGGATCTCCCTGCCCTCCGCCGCCGAGCCGTGGGGTATGTGTTCCAGGACCTCAACCTCATCCCCTCGCTGACCGCCGCCGAGAACGTGATGCTGCCGCGCGAGCTCGACGGTGTGCGCACCCGGCGGGCGCGAGCGGAGTCACTGGCGGTCATGGAGGAGGTGGGGGTGGCCAACCTGGCCGACCGCTTCCCCGATGAGATGTCGGGTGGCCAGCGCCAGCGGGTGGCGATCGCGCGGGCGCTGGTGGGTGACAGGCGGCTGGTGCTCGCCGACGAGCCGACCGGCGCGCTCGACACCCACGTGAGCGATGAGATCCTTCACGTGCTGCGGGGGCGCGCCGACGCGGGCGCCGCAGTCCTGCTCGTGACGCACGAGTCGCGATACGCCGCCTGGGCCGACCGGGTGGTCTACCTGAGGGACGGCGAGATCGTGGACTCCTCCTTGCTGGAGCAGGTCCGATGAGGGCGCTCCTGCGGCTGTCGTGGCGCGCGGCGCGGAGGTCCAAGGGGCGCAGCGCGCTCATCGTGGCCATGATCGCGCTGCCGGTGCTGGCGATCACGGGCGTGGTCACCGCCCTGTCGACGATGGCGGTCTCGGAGCGTGAGGGGCTCACTACCTCGATGGGCGCCGCCGACGCCTACGTGGAGGCCTTCGGCCTGATCAATCCCGAGGTCCATGACATGGGAGACGGACGGTTCTCCATGAGTGGGAAGGGCCATACCTGGACCGCTGGGGAGCTGCAGCCGCTGTTCCCCGGCGCAAGACTGGTGCCCCATCGGGAAGAGAGCGTGATGCTGGAGGACCGGGCGAGGTATCCGGGCATGGAGGTGGACCTGCGCGACCCCGTCTCCTCCGGAATGCGCCGCCTGGTGGAGGGACGGCTGCCCGCCGCCGCCGGTGAGGTGGTGGTTTCGCCACCGATGCGGCGCATGGGCACCACGCTCCAGCTGCCCCAGCGGAACCGGTCCGTCAAGGTGGTGGGAGTGGTCGAGAACCCCAACCAGCCGATGGGCGACGAGCTCGTCAGCCTGCCAGGGACCCTGTTCGGCGAGGACGCCCGGAACGGCCTGTCCGGGGGTGGCTGGCTGGTGGACATGCCGGAGCCACTCCTACGGGACGACGTCGACCGGCTGATTCGCAAGGGCATCCACGTGAAATCGCGCGCGTTGCTTCAGGAGAGGGGCTCGCTGGATCCGCGCGAAGACGCCCTGGCAATGTTCAGCTACGGCTTCGCCGTTCCCGCCGCCATGGTCGCCGGATTCGGCGCCCTGCTCCTCATGATCGTGCTCGAGACTGCCGTGCTCGCCGGTCCTGCCTTCGCCGTCAGCCTGCGACGCCGGCGCACGGAGCTCGCGATGATCTCGGCACAGGGCGGATCGTCGCGCCATCTACGAACGATAGTGGCCACGGACGGCCTGGTCCTGGGCGGGTTGGCGGCAGTGGCCGGCGCGGCACTCGGACTCGGGGGCGGCGTGGCGGCCGCGTACGTTCTCAGCCGCTTCGGCTCCCGCATCGGCCCGCCGGACACCCAGTGGGTGGTCGTGCTGCCGGTAATGCTGCTCTCTGTGATCAGCGGCCTCGTCGCCGCGCTCGTCCCCGCGGCCCAGGCTGCCCGGCAGAGCACGACCGCCGTCCTCGCCGGGCGAGCGCCGGACGTCCGTATTCGCACAGGCAGACCTCTTCTCGGTCTCGCCCTGATCGTGGCCGGCCTGGCCGCGACCTTCGCGGCCCACGCGTCGGAGGAGATGTGGATCCTCGCCGCGATGACGCTGGTGGTGGTGGGCCTGGTCGCCCTCATGCCCTGGCTGGTGGCGCGTTGCGGGCGGCTCGCCAGCCGCCTGCCGCTCCCGTTCCGTCTCGCGGTCCGTGACGCCTCCCGCCACCGTGGCCGTACGGCTTCCGCCGCCGCGGCGGTGATGGCGGTCACCGCGGCGGTGATGGCCTTCGGCATCGGCTACTACAGCAACTACGTCGACAATCGCGATCGCTATGTGCCGATCCAGCCGCTGGGCACCCTCATGATCAGCGGTGAGGTGCCGACCACTCGGGAGTGGGCCGAGATCAAGGCGAAGGCCGTCGTGACGCTTCCGGGCGCCACGTTCATCGAGGCGCACGAGATCAGGGAGCCGGGAAGCGAAGAGAACTCCATCCTGATGCTCCCGCGTCAGGGCGGCCGGTGCGGGCCCATGTGCGAACGACCTGGAGGCGATTACGGGATACCCGTCGGCGACGAGCGGCTGCTGCGCTTCCTTCTCGGCCGCGACGACCCCGCTGCCACCGCCGCCTTCGCCGCGGGCAAGGTGGTGGTCTTCGAGCCTGGGCTGGTTCGCGACGGCAAAGTACGGATCTCCGCGGAGATGACGGGGTTCCCCGCCGACGCCCCCGCGGTCTTCGTGGCTCCCTCCCAACCCAAGCAGGCCGGCGCCGTCGTGCCCTTCACCGCGGCGAAGAAGCTCGGTCTGAAGACCTGGGAGCGGCGCCTCTACACCCGTTATACGCCGCGTGACGAGATGCTCATGCTGCCCAGCGGCGCGAGTAGCTACTACGAGGCGGGTTATCGCAACTACATGACGCCTCAGTTGTGGGCGCTGTTCGGCGTGGCCTTCTTCTTCGTGGTCAGCGGCACGTTCATCGCCACACGTCTGGCCGCGGCCGACTCCCGGCCGGACCTGGCCACCGTACACGCCATCGGTGGGAGTCCGCGTGTACGACGCTTGCTGCTCGCCGGGCAGGCGGGCTACATCTCCGGCATCGGTGTGCTGACCGGGGCGGTGACGGGGACCGTGGCCGGGATCGCGCTGACCTGGTCGCTGACGGAACGAGCCGGTTCGGTCACGATCGCGATTCCCTGGCTCTTCGTGCTCGGTGTCGTGGTGGGGCTGCCGTTGCTGGCGATGGTGCTGGCCGGAGCGCTCATGCGCAACGCCCCGCCGCCGCTCAATCGTCGCCCAACCTGATGCCGTGACCGGAGCCGGCGGTCTGGCGCCGGGCACGTTCTGGGCTCCGGACGCGCACGGCATCCCGTGGGAGGGCGTGCTGGCCGACGAGGAGTTGTCCGGAGACAGATAGATGGGTGTCACGACGTCCTCGCAATCTGACATCAGCCGAGAGTCTCCGTCCAGACGGGCGAAGATCTCGGTAAGTCCCAGCCCACCAGGAGGTTGAGCGCATCCCGGCTGGTCAGGGCAGGTTCTGCTGTGTTGACCCGGTACCGGAAACCCCTGAGGTGCACCCACGACCTGGTGGAGCTCGGCAGGCCGAGGGGGATGCCGGCCCGGCGCCGCAGCACCGGGTCCGGCGCCTGCTTGAGGCCTACCACGGAACCTGCGCGCCCAGACGGCCGCGGCGCTGGAAAGCCGGCGCCGGCCCTCTTCTTTGGAGATCTGCGTGAATGCTCACGTCCAGCAGGGTGCCCATCCGGCTGCACTTACGACGATTCCCAGCTCACCCCGCCTTTCCGCACCCGAGAATGTCAGTCTCCCCGGAGAGAATGGACCCATGAACGACGCGCCCGCCGCCCCCGCTCCCCTCACCGTCCTGGCCGACCAGGCCGCCTACGCCGAAGCCGTGCAGCTCGCGGTCGACGCCGCGGCCGCCTACTACGGCGACGGCACCTCCCCGCTGGACGACGACGCCTACGACCGGCTGGTGCGCGGCATCGAGGCCTACGAGGCGGCGCATCCCGGCCAGGCGCTGCCCGGCTCGCCCACGGGCAAGGTCGCCGGCGGCGCGGTCGACGGCGACGTCCCGCACACGGTGCCGATGCTCAGCCTGGACAACGTCTTCTCGGCCGAGGATCTGACCCGGTGGGTCGCCGGGCTGGAGCGCCGCCTGGGCCGGCCCGTCACCGCTTGGAGCGTGGAGCCCAAGCTGGACGGCCTGGCGATCTCGGCCCGCTACCGGAACGGCCGCCTGACCCAGCTGGTCACCCGCGGGGACGGCGCCGCCGGCGAGGACGTCAGCCACGCGATCGGCACGATCGTCGGCCTGCCCGGCCGGTTGACCGAGCCGGTCACGGTGGAGATCCGCGGCGAGGTCATGATGACGGCCGCGCAGTTCGAGGCGGCCTGCGCCAAGCGCACCGCGCACGACGGCACCACGTTCGCCAACGCGCGCAGCGCCGCCGCCGGCACCCTGCGGGCCCAGGACCGGCCATACGTCTGCGAGCTGACGTTCTTCGGCTACGGGGCGCTGCCGCTGCCTCCCGGCGACGGCTCCGAACTGGCCGGGCGGCTGCGCGAGCTGCCGCACAGCCAGATCATGGACCTGGTCGCCGCCTGGGGCGTGGGCACCGCCGCCACCACGCCGGTCGCCGGCGTCGCCGTCACCGAAGTCGGGCAGATCCAGGCCCGCATCGAGCAGATCGCCGCCGCCCGCGCCACGCTGCCGTTCGGCATCGACGGCATCGTCGTCAAGGCCGACCTCGCGGCCGACCAGGCTCAGGCCGGGGTGGGCAGCCGGGCGCCGCGCTGGGCCGTCGCCTACAAGCTCCCGGCCGTCGAGAAGATCACCAAGCTCGTCGGCGTGGAGTGGGCGGTGGGCCGCACCGGCGTCATCGCCCCGCGCGCGGTGCTGGAGCCGGTCGAGATCGACGGCAGCACCGTCACCTACGCCACGCTGCACAACCCGGCCGACATCACCCGCCGCGGCCTGATGCTCGGCGACTCGGTCACCGTCTACAAGGCCGGCGACGTCATCCCGCGCGTGGAGGCGCCGGTGGTGCACCTGCGCACGGGAGACGAGCAGCCGATCGTCTTCCCCGAGGCATGCCCGAACTGCGGCGACGCGATCGACACCGTCCAGGAGCGGTGGCGCTGCGTGCGCGGGCGGACCTGCCGGGCGCTGGCCTCCATCACCTACGCCGTCGGCCGTGACCAGCTCGACGTCGAGACCCTGGCCGAATCCCGCATCGTCCAGCTGCTGGAGGCGGGGTTCATCGCCGACTTCGCCGACCTGTTCTTCCTGACCCGCGAACAGATCCTCAGCCTGGAGCGCATGGGCGAGCTCAGCACCGACAAGCTGCTGGCCGCCCTCGAGACGGCCAAGACCCGGCCGCTGAGCCGGGTGTTCTGCGCGCTGGGCGTGCGCGGGACCGGGCGGTCCATGAGCCGCCGCATCGCCCGTCACTTCGGCGGCATGGAGGCCGTCCTCGCCGCCACCGCCGAGGAGCTGCAGCAGGTGGAGGGCATCGGCCCGGAGAAGGCTCCGGTGGTGGTCGCCGAGCTGGCCGAGCTCGCCCCGCTGATCGACAAGCTGATCAAGGCGGGCGTCAACATGACCGAGCCCGGCGTCACCGTCACGGTCGCGACCGCCGAGGACGGGCAGCCCGTCGCCGGGCCGCCGCTGGCGGGCATGTCGGTGGTGGCCACCGGGACGATGACCGGCCCGCTGGCGGATCTGAGCCGCAACCAGGTCAACGAGCTGATCGAACGCGCCGGCGGCAAGGCGTCGGGCAGCGTCTCGGCCAAGACCGCGCTGCTGGTCGCCGGCGAGAAGGCCGGCTCCAAGCGGGCCAAGGCCGAGGATCTGGGCGTACGGATCGTCACTCCGGAGGAGTTCGCCGACATGGTCGAGGCGTTCCTGTAGTCCCTGAAAACGCCGGCGGGCGGGCCTGCTGATGCCAGCATGCCCGCCATCGCGTGAAGGAGGCTGCTCGTCACCGCCATCACCTACCGGATCGGGGATGCCACCGTCCCGGCCGGAACCGACCCGAAGATCATCACTCCTGTGTGCCGAGGTCGTGCGGGTCGCCGAAGGGCTGTGGGTGGTCAGCTTACGGATGCGGTTGTGAAGTGTTCGGTGTTCAGTACAGCCGACGATCATCATCTGCGACCCGAGCGCCCGTCCCGGGAAAAGACGGCGGATCGCGCCGGCCCGGTGGTCTTCGGCAAGGGCGCACGGTTCTTCGGCTCCTGGCGTCGCCTCCACCGCCATCATGCATAACCATGCTCATGCTGCATCAAGTGGGTGCTTCCCTGAACCCCACATCGTGATCTCCGTGTCGCACAGGAAGACACTTGCGAGAGACTCAAGCGTCCACTTAACGCCGCGCCACTACGCGGGATGTCGCTTCATCGCTTTCTGACCATACTGAGCGGCACCTCTGCAGTTCCGCTTGTTCCTCGACGGGGCTAAGGAACAAGCGGCCTCCAGCCGGCGAAAGGCGCTTTCCGGCATGACAAGCGCCTTCGGACCCTTTAGCGTTACCGCTCGGCCCGAACGAAGCCCCCTGCGTCCGTGGAGGCCTTTGCCGAGCGCCGGCAGAGGGGATCGCCGATCGGCTTCGCCCTTACGTCGAAACCAGGATAAGCGTCGGAGAATACGAAGTACCCGGGCCCCTCACGGGTGATTGCCACGGGTCCCAGACCGCCTCCCGGCAGCCAGGGGCGGACTCGCAGGCAATAATTCTCTCCGAAATAGATGGCATCCGTGTGCCGCCATCCCGAATATCCTCCGGCTGGAATCAGGGCATCGTAACAGCCCTGCC
This sequence comes from Planobispora longispora, assembly GCF_016863135.1. GTDB lineage: Bacteria > Actinomycetota > Actinomycetes > Streptosporangiales > Streptosporangiaceae > Planobispora > Planobispora longispora. The sequence goes on along the minus strand of NZ_BOOH01000037.1, from coordinate 8,512 downwards.
GGTAAACACAGCTGGGCTCCCTGTAGACCTGGACGGCGCCGACGGCGATCGTGCTCGTGTTGTGAACCTCGTTGTCCGTCGGCGAGGCCGTCGCCGCGGAGGGCGCCGCACTGGCCAGAAGGCCAGTCGTCAGGGCGGCCGCGGCAGCCCATGCCGTTTTTTTCATTTTCCCTCTCTCCGTCTTGTGATTTCCTGTTGAATCTTTGCGTGGACGACACCCGCCGGATTCGCGCACCAGGCAATTCCCGTTCTTCCGATTTGTACCCGACCGGGCACACTGCGATTCTTTCCTGCGATCAAGAACGGTTATCGTGAGAAAGGTAGCACTTGCGCTTCTATGGCGACCAGGACAATAACCGGACATTTCAAGGGCGCGCGAACCTCTGATGGAGCGCACATCACCGGATCACCGCGTCTCCTCCTGGAGGAAGGCCCCGGCCTCACCGGTCACCCCGTACGGCTGCGGCGGTGAACTCCGCCCGTTCCCGCGGGTCCAGCCCCAATGCCTCGATCAGCGACCGGATCGACGCACTCCGGGGGCGTCCCACGGCGTTGCCTTCCAGCCTGCGGATGGTGCGTACGTTGACGCCCGCCCGGTCGGCGAGCTGCTCCTGGGTCAGCAGGGCCCGGTCACGCCAGGCCCGCATGAGCGCCCCCAGGCTTCGGTACTCCGTCCCGGGATCGTCCCGGTCGTCCTCTCGTCTCCCGGTAGGCATGACACTCCCCTCGTCCGAGTCGTGGTTCGACTGTTGCGACGGCCCGGCGCCGCGCCAAGGACGGCACCGGGAGAGGTCCAGAAACTTGGCCGCCCCGTCCTTGTGACATACGGTCGCGTCATGACCCAACGGCGTGTGATCATGGTCGGGTACCACGCTGCGGAGCTGCTGGACATCGCCTGCGTGACGTCAAGCCTGGTAATGGCGAACCTCCACGGCGGCGCCCCGCTCTACGAGGTCTTCCTGGCCACTCCATCGGGCCTGCCCATCACCTGTGCCAGCGGGCTGACGCTCCAGGGACAACTGGCCCTCGAACGCGTCGCCGGCCCGCTGGACACGCTCGTGGTGGCCGGCGGAATCGGACATGAGGCGGCGGCCGTCAACCAGGTGATCGTCGGCCACATCCGCCGTCTGGCGCGGGAGAGCCGCCGCGTCGCATCAGTGTGCACGGGCACAACCGTGCTGGCCGCCACCGGCCTGCTCGACGGCCGGCGCGTCACCACCCACTGGCGCTACGCGCCCGTGCTCGCCACCCGTCATCCGCAGCTCATCGTCGACTCCGGACCGATCTTCATCCGCGACGGCGAGGTCGTCACGGCCGGCGGCGTCACCAGTGCCCTGGACCTGGCCCTCGCCTTCATCGAGGAGGATCACGGCATCGCCCTCGCCCGGGAGGTGGCCCGTGAAGCGGTGACCTACCTGCAGCGGCCCGGCGATCAGGCGCAGAGGAGCATGTTCACCCAGGGCCCGCCGCCCTCGGACGGCCTGATCAAGCGGGTCATCGATCACATCACCGGCCATCTGGACACCGACCTGACCCTGGCCGCCCTGGCCGACGGCGCGGGAGTGAGCCAGCGCCACCTGACCCGGCTGTTCCTCAAACACCTGGGCCAGCCCCCGGGCCGATTCGTACGCCGGGCCCGTGCCGAGGCCGCCGCCCACCTCATGACCTCCACCACCCTGCCCATGAGCGCCGTCGCGGCCCGTTGCGGCTTCGGCACCATCGAGGCGCTCCGCCAGGCGTTCGTCGACCGGTACGGCATCCCTCCGTCGCGCTACCGCCTGGCCCGGACCAGCACGTAGTCATGTCGGAGGAGATCGCGTCCCGTCCCGGCCGACACCGCTGATCACCGCCGATGCCGGAGGAGCAGGCGGCTGTCGCACTCGGGCCTGCAAGAGCGGCATGGCGAGGCCGTCCGCCGACCAGCCACCAGGTCGTCACCACCATGGCCACCACCTCCGGCGGGCTGCCCGTGCATGTCGAGCGGGACACCGGCTGCTACCCGCCGGGAGTCCAGGTCGGCGCCGTCGGCCTGGCCGCTTTGCCCCTGGTGCGGTACGCCTTTCACGGCGAGTGGAACTGCACCTGGCGATACAGACGCTCGACGCGCCGGCCGATGCACAATGTCCGGTCATTGTCCTGCTGCTGACCTGGTCGCTGTCCTGGCGCGCGGTCAGAGTGGAGATCGTGGGCGGCCGCGGTGGGGCCCTCGACGGGGTGAACGGGGATCATGTCGAAGACGGCTGCGTCATTGGAGTTCGGGGTGCTGGGGGTGCTCGTCATACGGGCGGACGGCGGTGTGCTCGCGGTCGGGCCGCCCAAGCAGCGCACCCTCGCCTCGCTGTTGCTCATGAGGCCGAATGGGGCCGTCCCGTTCCACGAGATGACCGAGGAGTTGTGGGGTTCGGCGCCGCCCCGCTCGGCGGCGGCCAACCTCCGGACGTACGCCGGGCGCCTGCGCGCGGCCCTGCCACCGCGGGAGCGGGACCGGCTGGTCGCCCGCCCGCTCGGTTACCGGCTGCGGGTGGAAGACGGTGAGCTTGACCTCGACGTCTTCGAGGCCGAGGCCGCAGCCGGCCGGGTGCTGCTGGAGGAGGGGCGGGCGGAGGAGGCCCTTCGGCGGCTCGAAACCGGGCTCGCCCTCTGGCGCGGAGAGATGCTCGAGGACGTACCGCACGGATCCGTCATCGCCGCGCGCAAGGTCACGGTCGACGCGCTGCGTTTGTCGGCCGAGGAGGACTGCTGCGAGGCGTTGCTGGCGCTCGGCCAGCCGACACGCGCTCTCAACCCGCTCCGCGCGCTGGTCACGGCGCACCCGCTGCGCGAACGCGCGTGGGGGCTGCTGATGCGCGCCCTCTACGCTCTGCATGACGTCTGCGGTGCGCTCGACGCCTACGCGGAGGCCCGCGACGCGCTGGCCGAGGACCTGGGTATCGAGCCGCACGAGGGGCTGCAACGGCTGCACCAGGCGATCCTCCGTCGAGATCTGGCCCCGCCCCGCACGGTCGTACCGGCTTCGGGGCCCGTCTGCCTGCCGCGCCAGCTGCCCCCGGCCACTGCGGTCGTCGGCCGCGAGGAGGAGTTGTCGGACCTCACCCGCCGCCTCGGCGCGCCCGGCGACGTCGTCGTCGTGCACGGTCCCGCCGGCAGCGGCAAGTCGTGCCTGGCGGTGAGCGCTGCCCACGCCGTCGCCGACCACTATCCCGACGGCCAGCTCTACGTCGATCTACGCGCGGCCGGTCCCGGCGCGGACGTCCTGTGCCAGGCGCTGCGCGGGCTCGGCGCCGAGGTGGCCGATCCGGACGTCGCTCCCTTGGCCTACCGGTCGGTGCTGGCCGATCGCCGCATGCTGGTGATGCTGGACAACGCCGCCGGCACCGCTCAGGTCCGCCCCTTTTTGGCGGCGTCGCCCGGCAGCACCGTTCTGGTGACGAGCTGCCCGATGCTCAGTGTCCTCGACGGTGCGGCGCACCTGCGTGTCGGCCCGCTCAGTCACGCCGCATCCCTGCGGCTGTTGTCGCTGCACGTCGGCCCCACGCGATTGCGGCGGGAGCCGGACGCGGCCGCCGACCTGGTCCGGCTGTGCGGCCGGCTGCCGCTCGCGCTGCGGATCGCGGCCGCGCGCCTGAGGGCGCACGCCGACCGGTCCGTACGCGAGCTGGCCGACCGGCTCGGTGACGAGCGGCAGCGGCTCGACGAGCTCGAAGCCGACGGCCTGGCATTACGCGCCAGCCTCAGATCGCCGTACGACTGCCTGGCGGGCAGCGGGCGTTGCGTGGATCGGCTGGCGGCGGAGATGTTCCGGCGACTCGGGCCGTTACCGGCCGGCATGATCAGCGTCCAGGACGCCGTGCGGGCGGTGCGCGGGCGCGCCGGGGAGGTCGTCCGCGCCCTGGACCGGCTGGTCGAGATGGAGCTGGCGGGCTTCCAGCCGCCGGACCGCTACCTGTTCGCCGACCTCGCCCGGCTGCTCGCCCGCGACGTCGCGACCCACCTGGCCGAGCTGGACCTCAACGGCGGGAACCGGGCACGCCCAGTCGCCTGACCATGATCCCGAGCAGGTTGGGGGCGTGGAAGAGGCCGCAGATTCGGGAGTCGACGCTGCGTTCGACGTTGTCGCCGATCAGGACGAACGCGCCGGCGGGCACCGCCGAGGCCGCCGGACGGCCGGCGGCCTCGGCCACCTCGGCCGGCACCGGGTCGCCGGCGACGGCCGTCACTCGCTTGATCAACACCAGCTCGCCCGTCGTGCCCTGCAGCGATGGTGTCGGCGGCGTCCATCGGACCACGACGACGTCGCCGTGACGCAGCCGGTGGACGCCGGTGCGCCGGACGAGGACGCGTTCACCTCCGGTGAAGGTCGGCGCCATGCTGGTGCCGACGACGGTCACGGCGATGAGGCGGCGCCGGACGTACGCCGCACCGAGGGCGATCATGCCGACCAGCAGTGGCAGCACCCAGCCGGTCACGGCATCACGCTCGCGCCGGGGCGATAGCCCTCGGCCTGCTGGGCGAAGAGCCGGGCGTACGTGCCGCCGAGCGCGACGAGCTCGTCGTGCGAGCCGCGCTCGGTCACACGTCCGCCATCGATCACAGCGATGGTGTCCGCGTCCCGCAGCGCGCCGAGCCGGTGGGACACCAGCACGCTCGTACGGCCGGAACGGTGCCGGCGCAGCCGCTGGTGGAGCTCGTGCTCGGCGTCGGCGTCGAGCCCCGAGCTGGGCTCGTCCAGGATCATCAGCTCGCAGTGACTCCGGAACAGGGCCCGGGCGATCGAGACTCGTTGCCCCTGGCCGCCCGACAGGTGGGCGCCGGTGGAGGCGTCGTCCTTGTCCGCCTCGCTGTAGAACTCTCTGGACAGCAGGGTGTCGTAGCCGTCCGGCAGCGCGGACAGCACGGTATGGGCTCCCGCCTCGTGTGCCGCGGTCTCGATGCGCGGCCGATCGCGTAGCCCGCGCAGGTCGCCCAGCCCGATGTTCTCGGCCGCGGTCAGGTCGTAGGTCATGAAATCCTGGAAGACCGCGCTGATCCGGGTGCGCAGCACCGCGGGGTCCACGTCGCGGATGTCCACACCATCCCAGAGGATCACGCCACGATCGGGGTCGTAGAACCGGCACAGCAGCTTGGCAAGGGTGCTCTTGCCCGCCCCGTTCACGCCGACCAGCCCGAACGCGGCGCCCCCGGGGATGAACAGGTCGACGCCCCGCAACACCCATGGATGGCCGGCCGAGTAGCGGAACCACACGTCGCGCAGCTCGATCCCTGAGCGCAGCTGCGGCAGGGGACGCGGCTGCGGCCGTGCGGGGAGGTCGGGCCCGGCGTGGACGACGGCGCGGAAGTGCGCGAACATCAGCAGCTGGTAGTGCGCTCCCGCCGCTTCGGTGACCAGGCTCCCCAGCGCAAGCCCGACGCCCGAAACCGCGGCGACGAACATCGTGACGTCGCCCGCCGAGATCCGTCCCGCGCCGGCCTCCAGGACGGCCCAGACCAGGCCGGCTCCCGAGACGACCGCGCTCAGCAGGCCAAGGCCGCCCTGGATGAGAGTCTCGCGCTGAGCGGTACGGCGTTCGGCGGCGTTGGCCGCCAGCGTGTCGGCCCGCATCCGCTCCCGCAGGTACGTCCCGATGCCGAACAGCCGGAGCTCCTTGGCGGCGTCGACACCGGCCAGCAGCGAGCCGAAGAAGACCTCGCGCCGCTGCAACGGCCCGATCCGCCAGAACATCGTGGCCCGCCGCCGCGCCAGCAGGAACTCGGCGGCGGCGACCGGGACGGCCCCCGCCAGCACCGCCACGGCCATCACCGGACTGATGACGACGAGCGACCCCAGGAAGCCGGCGACGCCGATCCCGGCCCGGACGAGCGCGAGCAGCGCGGCGACCACCCTGCCGGGCGTCACTCCGCCGGACTGCTTGGCCAGGCGCAGGCGGTCCAGGAACGTCGGGTCCTCAAAGCGGCCGAGTCCGACGAAGGAGTTGACGGCTGCGTACAGGCGGTCATCGGCCACGAGCGAGGCCGAGCGCCGCAGCTCGTCGGTGACGTAGGCGACGGTGCGCGGCAGCACGGCGACGGCGGCCCCGGCGAGCGCCAGGCCGGTGCCCAGCGCGGCGAGCATCGTCGGATCCGGGTGGCCGGCGCCGAGGTGATCCAGGAGCAGTTTGGTCAGCCAGGAGACCACGACCGGTACGGCGCCGCCCACCACCGTGAGGGCGACGTACGCCAGCAGCGTCCCCGGCCCGGCGTGCCAGGCCAGGGCGACGGCGTCGGCGATCCCCGCGGGACGCCGCAACCTCATGCCTGCGCCACCTCCTGGAGCAGCAGCGTGGACGGCTCCAGCGCGGAGCGAAGCACCCGCCCCGAACGGTCTACCACCCCGAACAACGGAAACGCCGCCACTCCGAACGCCGCCGCGATGGGCCCGCCCGGCGGCTCCACCGCGACCCTCGCCACCGGGGACAGCAACTCGGCGTACTCGGCGGCCGCATCGGGCTCGGCGATGACGACGGCCATGGTGGCCTGGCGCCCTCCTGGCCACAGCCGGGCCGTCTCGATCAGGCTGGGCATGCGTTCCTGGCAGGGGCTGCAGTCGGGGCTGATGAAGGCGACGAGTGTGTCCCCGGACCACGACTCGTGTGTGAGCGGCTCCCCGCCGGTCGTGGCGCCGCGGAAGGCGGATACCCGCAGGCCCACCGGAAGCGACGGCGGCTCAGGGGACGAGGCGGGCGCCCGCCCGGCGAGGAGCTCCGTGTGTTCGCGCAGCCGCCTGATCACGCCGAAGGTGAGCAGCAGATTGAGCAGGGCCAACGCGCCGACGAGCACGACGAGACCTGACACGGTGTCTCTCCTTTTCGTTCTGGCAGGAAACGGACGCTAACCGCCGGGGTGATAACTCCCGCACACGTGCTCGTGTATCGGTCCTATCGGCCCGATCTCTACCGTCGCTGGCGGAATCAGTCGGCATTCGAGTCTGGAGATCCCATGAACCAACTGTTCGGCCGAGCCAGTGATCTGATGCTCGGCCTGCTGGCGCCCAAGCTCAAGGCGGAGGCGGCCATCTTCATCGGCTGTTGCGACTGGTGCGTCTGCTACTTCCAATCGGAGATCAATCCCAACAACAAGTGGTGCGCCCAGTGCTCGTGCTCTCGGTGCTGACGGGCGCGCACCAGCACGCGGGATAAGCCGTCACGGGCGGGCGGAGGCCTCACCCCGCCGCCCGCCCACTGGTGGGGGAAGGGTCTGACGATGTACGTATCACTGGGATGCGCCATGGCGCTGAGCGTGGTCTTCGGGGCGTCACTGGCGAGTAAGGCCGGCCGGGAGGAGTTCCGGGCCTTCGCCGTATCCGCAGGACCGCTGAGCCTGTTCCCGGCACGGCTGCGCGGCCCGCTGGCTGCGACGGTGGTGACGGCCGAGGCCGTGGTGGCGGCCGGGCTGGTCACCGGCCTGCTCCGTCCCTGGTGGCCGGCGCTCGGGGCCGTCGCACTGTGCGCCTTCATGGGGGCGGCGGGGGTGCTGGGCGCGTTCACGATCGCCGTTGTGGCGTCACTGCGCCGCCGGGACCGGACGCCCTGCCGTTGTTTCGGCACCTCGCCGATGCCCCTGGGTCCGCGCCATGTGGTGCGGAACGTGCTGCTGCTCGGCGTGGCTGTGGCCGGCAGCGTGGTCGAGGTGCTGGAGCCGGTCAGCGGGAATCTTGCCGGTGTCTCGGTCGCGGCCGCCTCGGGCATGATCGTGGGCCTGCTGGCGGTCCGCTTCGATGACTTGGCCGCCCTGCTGGCCGGCTCACCCGACCCGGCCACGTGACGGGACGCAGCAAGACCACGTAACAGGAACGACCCGGGCGGGGAGATCCTCGCCCGGGTCGCACCGCTGCCGCGGCCTCCATCTTCGCTTCGCGTCACGCGTGGCCGGCGGTCAGCGTCTGCGGGTCAGCACCTCGTGCAGGAGCACCTGGCACACCAGGTCTGGCCGGTGGTTTCGGACTTGACCCGGCACAGACAGAAGTCACAACAGCCGATGATGACCGCTGCCTCTGCGGTGGCCCTCGGCGCCAGCAGTCCCAGCATCAGGTCTGCGGCGCGGCCGATGAATGCGTTCATGCGCGTCTCCACCTTCGATCGCGTACTGATTTACTTCGACGGTAGGGAAGTGGTCGATAGGGCGGATACATGCTGATATATGCATGAAATATCGCCGTTCCGGTGGATGGCGGACACGCGACTTCGCGGAACCCGCGCCGAGGTCCGGCGGCCGGTGATCGAACCGGTCCTGCGGCGCCGGCGATGCCTGCTCCAGGCCCCCGGCACCGACACCACGACCCGCGACATCGCCCGGGTGGTCCTGGCCACGCTGTTGCACAAGTACGGCATGCGCGCCGACGACGTCACCGCCGCCGCCCTGGCCGCCGTCGACGACCTCGATGACGCCGCCCCGCCGACGGTGCGGCAACTGGCCGGCCGCCCCGCCGCATCGACCCGGGCTGCTTCACCGGGTACGGGTACGCCGGGAAACCGCTGCA
>NZ_BOOH01000036.1 GCF_016863135.1 Planobispora longispora | reverse complement strand
ATCTCCCCGATCCGCTCGACCGCATCACGGAAGATGGTAGGTCACGCCCAGGCAATTTTGATCTATAACCGGATTTTTCTTGAAACACTGGTGAGTGTTCGCTCCGTGCCGAGTGCCTCCATGAGGGGCACCATGACGCCCGGCAGCCGAGCGTGGTGCCGGCCAAAGTCTCCTGGGCGAGGGGGTTCGCATGGCGTACGAGGTAGGACTCTGGCGGATAGGTGAGAGCGGTGAACCGGTTCGCGTCACCTCCGGTGCGATTCCACTGGAATCACAACTGGAAACGCTGATCGCCCAGGATCCCGCGATCCTGGGCGAGCCGATGTTGATCATTGGGCGGCAGGTGCCCACGGACTTCGGCGGGCTCATCGACCTGCTCGGGATCGACGGCGACGGCACGCTTCACGTCTTGGAGTTGAAACGCGGCCGTACTCCGCGGGAAGTCGTGGCTCAGATCCTCGACTATGCCTCGTGGGTCAAGAACCTGAGCCACGAGGATGTCCTGGCTGTCTACACCGCATTCCGTCAAGAGGCCCCCTTCGAGGTGGCCTTCTCCAAGGTGTTCGGTGTCAGTCCTCCTGACGAACTCAATGCCGATCACCGTCTGACGATCGTGGCTCATGATGCGGATCCCGCCACGGAACGCATCGTGAACTATCTCAGCTCGTTCGAGGTTCCGGTCAACGTCATGTTCTTCCGGTACTTCGAAGACGAGGGCCGCCGATACCTGGCACGCACCTGGCTGATCGACGAAACCAAGCCGTCTCGTGCGGCTTCCGTCCAGAGACGGAGCGGCACCAAGGAGGCATGGAACGGGCAGGACTGGTATGTGTCCATGGGGGAAGACGAGGTTCGCAACTGGGACGACGCGCGCAGGTACGGATTCGTCTCCGCTGGTGGCGGCTCCTGGTTCTCCAAGACGCTCATCGGTCTCCCCAGCAGGGCGCGTATCTTCACCCATATTCCCAAGGCGGGTTATGTCGGCGTCGGCACCGTGACCGGTGAAGCGCGTCCCGCCAGCGAAGCGTCCCTGGAGATCGACGGGGAGCCGCGCCGGTTCACCGACCTCGATCTGAGAGGAAGCTACCGACACGGAGGTGATGATCACGACGAGACGCTGTCGGAGTACGTAGTTCCTGTCACATGGACTCGGACGGTTCCTCGTGATCAGGCCTTCTGGACCCCGGGAATGTTCGCTAACCAGAACAGCGCCTGCAAACTGCGCAACAAGTTCACCCTGGAACAGTTGCTGGAAGCATTCCAGCTGGACGAGTAGCAGGCGAGGAGAGACGTGTTGCGCAGATGACAACCGTATCCGGCCCCTCGAAAGGCGGGCCGAGGCGCGCCGCGGGGGAGACGCCCCGGCTCGACCGGGTGGTGGATCGCTTCGCGCGTGATGTCGAGCTGCTGCTCGGTGAGGATGTTCTGAGGACCCCGGAACGTTACCGTCTGCCGATGCCCGCGAGCTTCGAGGCTGCGGAAGATACGGCCCGGCTGGTCCGGGGGCGCCTCGGGATGCCGGACGGGGTGCTGGAGGACATCGGCGACGCGGCGATGCGCCCCGGGAGCTCGGTCGCCACCTCTTCGACGACAAGTACGCCACGGACATGTCCATGGGAGAGGCCGGGAGTGAGACGGAGCGAAGGATCAACGCGTTCGCCGTCCATCTGCTCCTGCCGCGATCGTCGCTGACCACCGCTTGGAACGCGTCGAGTGAAGGCATCCGGACACGCGCGATCCGGCTGGCGGCGGAATACCGTGTGAGCTGGTCGGCGCTCTGCGCCCAGTTGAAGAACCTGGGATTGGTCCGAGAGCCGGAGCGTCAGATGCTGCTCGAACAGCGCCCGCTCCCCTCGGATTCCTCGAATGGGCGCGGAAGAACGGACTGCTGCCGTAGAACATCGGACGGCCGGCTCCGGCTGTGGCTGGGGTGGTTTGTGTAACTATGCTCTGGTCATGCTGACCCGCGAGCGGGAGATCGTCGTCCCGACCGACCTGTGCCTGCCGGACGGGCGTCTCAACCCCGAGGCGGTCGGGTGGACCCGGCGCCCGCTGCACCGGGCGAACCTGCGCGGCTGGGGCCGGGCCAAGCGCTGGGAGTACTGGGGGATCGTCACCCCCCGGCATGTGATCGGGATCGTGGCCTCGTCGCTCGACTACGCGGGCCTGCACGGCGTCTACGTACTGGACCGGGACACCGGGACGGAGATCTCCAAGGACGTCGTGGTGCCGCTGGCGCGCGGCGCCGTGCTGCCCGAGCGCAGCGGGGACGGGACGGCCTCCGTCCGGGGCGGCGGCGTGACGATCGAGATCGGTCAGCATCCCGGCGGCAGCTCGCTGCGCGCGGTCGCGCCCGGGGTCGAGCTGGACCTGGAGATGCCGCTGCCCGAGGGGCACGAGTCGCTGGGCGTGGTGATCCCCTGGGGACCCAGCCGGTTCCAGTACACGGTCAAGGACGTCGGGCGCCCGGTGCGCGGGCGGTTGAGGCTGGAGTCCGGCGAGCACGAGGTGAGCGAGGAGGACTCCTTCGCGGTGCTCGACCACGGCCGAGGCAAGTGGCCGTACGCGATCACCTGGAACTGGGCCGCGGGCAGCGGTCCCGGCGTGGCGATCCAGCTCGGCGGCAAGTGGACCGACGGCACCGGCCTGACGGAGAACGCGCTGTTCGTGGCCGGGCGGCTGCACAAGATCGGCGATGAGCTGGAGTGGCGCTACGACCGGACGGACTGGTTGCGCCCGTGGCGGATCACCGGCCCGCGGGTCGAGGCGGAGTTCCACCCGTTCCACGAGAAGGCGGCCCGTACCGACCTGGGCGTGGTGGCCAACGAGACGCACCAGTGCTTCGGCCACTTCACCGGGCGGGCGCGGGCCGACGACGGCGAGTGGATCGATCTCGACGGCCTGACCGGCTGGGCGGAGGAGGTGCGCAACCGCTGGTAGCGACGCGTCCGCGGCGGGTCACAAAGCGCCCTTCACCGGGATGACGACCCGGAGCAGGGTGCCCGCGCCCCGGCGGCTGTGCACCTCCAGACGCCCGCCGAGCAACTCGGCGCGCTCGCGCATGCCGCCCAGGCCGTAACCGGTGGGAGCGGGGTGCTCGGCCAGGCGGGAGGGGTCGAAGCCGACGCCGTCGTCCTCGATCTCCAGCTCGACGTCGCCGCTCCGCACGGCCAGGCTGATCACGGCCGACCCGGCGCCGGAGTGCCTGGCCACGTTGGACAGGGCCTCCTGGGCCACCCGGTAGATCGCGGTCTCGACGTGTCCGGGCAGGCGCACGGGGGCCAGATCGACCTCGACCGTCAGCTGCGGGAACGACCTGGCCAGGCTGGCCAGGCTGGCGGGCAGGCCGAGGTCGTCGAGCACCGGGGGACGGAGACCCTCGATGGCGGACCTGGTCTCGGCCAGCGCGTCGTCGGCCAGCGCCCGCGCCCGCCTGATCTGCTCGGCGGTCACGTGGTGCGCGCTCTCCGGCGGGAGCGCGTCCAGGGCGGCGGACAGGTGGTAGGAGAGGCTGACGATGCGCTGGCTGATGCCGTCGTGGATCTCTCCCGCGAGGCGGCGCCGTTCGGTCTCCTGGGCGAGGACGACGCGTTCGGCGAAGCGCTCCATGGCCTCCTCGCGCTCGGCCAGGCGGCGGTGGAGGCGGGCGTTCTCGATGGGCCCGGCGATCAGCCCGCCCACGGAGTGCAGGAGCTCGACGTCGGCGTAGGTGAACGCCCGCCGCACCCGGGTGTGCACGTTGAGGACGCCGACCAGGTGACCGGGGCGGGTGGCGATGGGGACCGAGCACATCGAGGTGAAGTCCTCGCCCCGCAACTGCGGGATGTACTTGTAACGGGGGTCGGCGAGCTTGTCGTCGTCGATGACCACGGGCCTGCCGTGCGCCGCGACCCAGCCGGCGACGCCCTCCCCGAGGTTCAGCTCGATCCGGCCGGCCAGCTCGTCGAAGGGCGGGGTGGCGCCGCGCAGGACGAGCCGCCGGCCGCTGTCGTCGAGCAGGTGGACGAAGCAGACGTCCGTCTCGGTCGTCTCGGTGATCAGCGCGGCCACGCCCTGCACGACCTCGCCCAGGTCGAGCCCGGTGGAGATCGTCTCGATGATCCGGGAGAGCAGCCGGGCCTCCCGCTCCGGATCGGTCAGCCCGAGCCGGCTCACCGGAACACCCCCTCGCGCAGGGCGGTGGCCACCGCCGTGACGCGGTCGTTGACGCCGAGCTTGCGGTAGATGCCGCGGGTGTGGGTCTTGACGGTCTCCTCGCTGACGGTCAGGCGGGCGGCGATGCCCTTGTTGGTCAGCCCCGACACCATCAGCGCCAGGACCTCGCTCTCGCGCTGGGTGAGACCGAGATGGGCGCCCGGCCAGAACTCGCCGGCGTGGAGCCGGGCGGCGGACAGGGCGATCCGGCCGGCCAGCATCGGGGCGATCAGGACCTCCCCGGCCGCGATCCGCATCAGGGAGCCGACCAGTTCGGCGCCGGTCACGTCCTTGAGCAGGAACCCGGAGGCGCCGATCCGCAGCGCCTGGTAGACGTACTGCTCGTCGTCGTAGACGGTCATGAAGACCACCCGGCAGGAGGGCCGGGCCCGCAGGATCTTGGCGCAGGCGTCCAGGCCGCTCTCGCCGCGCAGCCGTACGTCGAGCAGGACCAGATCGGGCTCGTGGTCCAGGACGGCCTGCAGCGCCCCGTCGGAGTCGCGCGCCTCCCCGACGATCCGCACCTGGTCGCCGTAGGACCGCAGCATGGCCCGCAGGCCGTCGTGGACCATCTGGTGGTCGTCGACGGTCACGAGCCGGAGAGGTGGGCTCCTCATGCGCCCAAGGTACGAAAAATGGGGGCACTTAAGGATCCCCCAGCGTCTCACCCGGATGGGGGAAGGCGGCTTCCGTCACGCGGCGTACCGTCCGGGTGACGGCCTGCCGCGGAACCCCCCTCCGCCGCGAAGCGGGAAGGCGAGGCTCCACGGCGCGCCCCGACCCGCCTCACCCCGTGGAAGCGAGCCGCCCGATGCCCCACAAACTGATGCGGATCCACCGGGCCGAGTCGTTCCGGCCCGCCATGCTCGCCATCGCCGGAGACAGCGCGGCCGGCAAGACGACCGTCGCCCGCGGTCTGACCGAGGCGCTGGGCGAGGAGCGCAGCACCTCGGTCTGCGTGGACGACTACCACCGCTACGAACGGGCCGAACGGCGCGGCCTGCCGTTCACCCCGCTCCACCCCACCTGCAACCACATGCAGATCATGGAGCAGCATCTGCAACTGCTGGCGATGGGCCAGCCGATCCTCAAGCCCGTCTACGACCACCGCGACGGCTCCCTCGGCCGGCCGCGCCTGGTCGAACCGCGCGACCTGGTGATCGTGGAAGGTCTCCTCCCGCTCCACACCAAGCTGGCCAGGGCCTGCTTCGACGTGACCGTCTACCTCGATCCGCCGGAACGGGTCAGGAGCGAATGGAAGATCAACCGGGACACGGCGCGGCGGGGCTACACCCGCGCGCAGGCCGTGGCCGAGATCTCCCGGCGGGAGGCGGACTCGGCGACCTTCGTCCGCCCCCAGCGCCGTGAAGCGGACATCGTGGTCCGTTTCGCGCCCGTCGAGGGCCGCGAGGACGTTCCGCTCTCGGCGACGCTGCTGCTGCGTCCCACGATCCGCCACCCCGACTTCGCCCGGATCCTCTCCAGCGCCACCGGCGCGGCGGCCCACCTCACGCTCACCCGCGATTCCGACGGCGGCCCGGTGGACGCCCTGCACGTCCACGGGGACGCGGACCCGCTGGAGGCCGACGTGGTGGCCAAGGCGATCTGGCACGATCTCGGCGTGCCCGAGCCGCTCCCCGCCTGCCTGGGCCGCATGCCGGACGGCTCCCGCAACGAGCCGCTCCGGATCACCCAGCTGATCCTCCTGTACCACCTGATCCGCGCGGGCGTGTGGAGGCTGCCCGGGGAGTGACCCGCGCCGGACGTCCCGGGGAGCGATTCACGCCGGAACCGGAACCGGAACCGGGGACGGCGGGGAGAGGAGACGCGGGGCAGGGAGACAGGAAGATCCGCCTCCGGACGGTGAGGGAGTCTCTCACTACCGCGTGTGTCCGCGCGGGGAGATTCTGAGGTTCCCCGTTGACTCCCTGGAGGTGGTGACACGTGCTGCTCTCGCTGCAGGACGCTGGCTGGGAACGAGTGCGCAGGCGGTACGCCGGAGTCTGGTCGATCTGGAGAAGCGATGCGGGCCGGTGGTACGCGACCCGGACCACGGGCCCGCTCTCGCAGGCCGAACTGGACGCCGGGCTCGTCATGACGGCGCACGGCGACGACGCCGAAGTGCTTGAGGCGATCCTGGCGGAGCAGGAACGGGTCGGCGGCTCGGCCGCCGCCCTCTGAGGAAGCGCCGGTGGGGCCGGCCGGAGGGGTGACCCTGGGAATTCTCCTGATCGGGCCGGGTATGCGTGAGCCTGAGCGACAGGAGGAGAGAGCCATGGTCCAGTCAGAAGAGACCGGCGCCGGCGGGCGGGAGAGCACCGGGGAGGCCGGAGGAGGGCGTCCCGGGGAGGAGCCCGCGCCGGGCGGGCGGGAGAACCAGCCGCCGCTGGCCCAGTCGCCCGACGCCGAGCCCGAGGGGGACGCCCAGCCCGGCGCGGAGCGCGACTGGCTGCCCTCGCATGCGCAGTCGCCGGACGACATGGAGTGATCCGGATGCCCGGGTCACAGGGTGACCCGGGCCGTCCGTCACGCCTCCCAGTCGATGGCGACCTTCTCGGGGTCCTCGGCGGCGACCCGTACGGGCAGGTTCGTGCCGGGCAGGGTCCGGTGCAGGTGCGCCGAGGGCACCCGGTGGCCCAGCCGCACCTCGTACGGTGAGTACCCGCTGTCCAGGGTCACCCGCAGCATGAACCCAACGATCGGGTCGCCGTTCTCGGCGGTCATGCCGTTCAGGGCGAAGGTGCCCAGCACGGTGGCGGAGCCCGGCAGACCCCGGGCGAGCAGGTCGGCCGCGGACAGGCGCTCCGTGATCACCGGCCCGCCCTCGCCCGGCGGCACGCTCCAGTCGATCGCCAGCCGCTCCGGCCTGGCGGGGTCGATCCGCACGGCCAGCACGCAGCCGGGCAGCACGGCCCCGACCAGCAGCCGGGGCAGGGTCTCCCGGTGTGAGACGCGGTAGGGGGCCGCGCCGGCGCGGCACACTTCCAGCTCGAAGGCGACCATCGGCAGGTCGTTCACGGTCACCCCGGTGTCCGTCATGGAGATCACGAGCGCCGTCGCGGGAGTCCCGCCGGAACGCAGGTCGTCGTTGCCCCGCGCCATCTCGTGGACCATCCCGAAGAGCCCGCCGACCGTCGTGGCCGAGGTGTTCGGCTCGAAGGCGGACATGACCCGGCTCATCGTCGCGGCGTGGAAGGCCCACGCCGTCGCGCCGGATCCCAGGAGCGTCAGCATCATGCCGGAGACGAACGCCGGAGTCGCCCAGCCCGGCATCGGCCACATGGTCATCCCGGTGATTCCCGCGGCGAGGAGGACGGCGCCGCAGCCCCCGACCGCCATGCCCAGCATCCTCATCCGTGTCATCGACGTTCCCCGTTCCCAGAAATACGGCGTGCTGTTGTAACGGATCAAGAGAATCGGAGATCGCTTTCACACCGGTTGCATCCCGATTACCGGGCGGGACGCCGACCGGGATGGCGCCTTTTCCACGGGGTATGGGCCATCCATGAGACATGTGGTGGTGGGTGTCGACGGGTCCGCGGACAGCCTGCGGGCCGTGCGGTGGGCGGCTCGGGAGGCGGTGCGCCGGAGGCTCTCGCTCCGGGTGGTGCATGCCGTGTACGCGTGGCTGCACCATCCGTCGGAGGCCGGGATAGAGGAGGTCCGGAAGTGGTTGCTGAACGGCGGCCGCGTGCTCCTCGACCAGGCTGTGGCGTGCGCCAGGGAGTGCGAACCCGGATTGAAGATCGATGACGCCATCGCGGCCGGCGACCCCGCCCAGGTGCTGGTGGCCGAGGCCGAAGAGGCGGAGATGCTGGTGGTGGCCTCGCGGGGGACGGGCCGGATCTCCGGCCTGCTGCTCGGCTCGGTGGCCCTGAAGGTCGTCCCCCAGGCGTCCTGCCCGGTGGTGGTGGTCCGCGGCCCGCTGGAACCGGGGAAGTCGTTCGACGAGGTGGTCGTCGGCGTGGACGGCTCACCGGCGGGCGCCGAGGCGCTCCGGTTCGCCGCCGCCGAGGCCGTGCTGCGCGGGGCGCGGCTCCGGGCGATCCTGGCGTGGACCCTGACCACCCCGGCGGCCGAGTCGATGCCCCCGCTGCTCATCGAACTCGGTGAGATCGAGGCCGCCTGGACGCATGTCCTGGAGGAGGCGGTGGGGGCCGTGGAGAAGGAGCATCCGGAACTCGACATCGTCCGCCAGGTGGTGACCGGTCACCCGGTGCAGGCGCTCATCGACGCCTCGGAGGGGGCGGACCTGGTCGTCACGGGGACGCGGGGGCGGGGCGCGCTCGCCGGGCTGGTCCTGGGCTCGGTGAGTCACGGGGTGCTGCACCACTCCCACTGCCCGGTCGCCGTGGTCAGGCCGCAGATCTTCGCCGCCCGCCTGGACGACGAACGGGCCGCCTGACGCCTCCCGGGCGGGCCGCCCGGTCTTCCGCCCGCCCGGCCTCGCGTGGACGGGACGCCTGACCCTTCGCCTGCCTGGCCGTCCGCCTGCCTGACCCCTCGCCTGCCGGGCCGTCCGCCTGCCTGATCCCCGTCTGGAACGCCGTTCTCTGGGTAACCGGAGGGCATGGCGACCTATGGCTTCCATTCCTCACACGAGCAGATCCATCCGGCCGCGCTGCTGAAGGCGGTGGTCCGGGCCGAGCAGGCGGGCTTCGCCGCGGCGATGTCGTCGGACCACTTCTCCCCGTGGAGCGCGCGCCAGGGACACTCCGGCTTCGCCTGGTCCTGGCTGGGCGCGGCGCTGCAGGCGACGGGGCTGCGCTTCGGCGTGGTCAACGCCCCGGGCCAGCGGTACCACCCGGCCATCGTGGCCCAGGCGATCGGCACCCTCGCCGCGATGTTCCCCGGCCGGTTCTGGGCCGCGCTGGGCACCGGTGAGGCGAGCAACGAGCACATCACCGGGGAGGGCTGGCCGCGCAAGCCGGTCCGTACGGCACGGCTGCGCGAGTGCGTCGACGTCATCCGGGCGCTGCTGGCCGGAGAGGAAGTGAGCCACGACGGCCTGGTGACCGTGGACCGGGCCCGGCTGTGGACCCGCCCGGAGACCCCGCCGGAGCTGGTGGGGGCGGCGGTGAGCGTCGAGACGGCGCGGTGGTGCGCGGAGTGGGCCGACGGACTGATCACGGTGAACGCGCCGATCGAGACGCTGCGCCGGATGATCGGGGCGTACCGGGACGCGGGCGGCCGGGGGCGGCTGGCGCTCCAGGTTCACCTCAGCTGGGCCGAGGACGACGAGACGGCCCTGGCCGTCGCCTACGACCAGTGGCGGAGCAACGTCTTCCGCCCGCCCGTCTGCTGGGACCTCGACACGGCCGAGCTCTTCGACGTGGTGTCCGAGGACGTGCCGCCGTCCAGGGTCGCCGAGGTGGTCAACGTCTCCTCGGACCCGGGGTGGCACGCCGCCCGGCTGAACGAGTACGCGGAGCTGGGCTTCGAGGAGATCTACCTGCACCACGTCGGCAAGGAGCAGGAGGCGTTCATCGACACCTTCGGCGCGAAGGTCCTGCCGCAGCTCACCTGACCCCCGGGACCTCGCCTCTCCCCATCCTCCGGCCCCTCGCCCTCACCTGATCCCACGGCCAGGCCACCGCGGTGCCGTACGGGACGGCCGGCCTGGGAGCCCGGGTTCAGCCCCAGACGACCCGGGCCTTCTCCCGCCACAGGGCGAGCACGTCCCGGTCGCCGTGGACGTCGAGCCCGTCGGCGTCCACCCGGTTCCACAGCAGGAGGTACAGCCCGGTCGCGGGGCCGGACACCACGCAGTCGGCGTCGTCCCGCACTCCGGGGGCGATGGTCCGCCCCTCCGGCTCCACCCGGATCGTCCAGGCGGCCGGCTGGTCGGTGGCACGGACGGCCAGGCTGACCGGCGGGTCGGCGACCAGCCGCCCCCGCGGCCTGGCGAAGAAGCCGTCGAAGAGCTCGTCGACGCCGTCGGCGGCCAGGACGGGATCGATCGGGGTGATCTTCCCGGCGGCGGACTCGGCGTCCACCCGGTGGATCGTGGTCTCGTGCGCCTGCCGCCGGGCCCAGAACGCCAGAGGGGAGGGCGCCCGGAGAAAGGCCCAGCACTCCAGGGCGGGGTCGGCCTCCCGAAGGGTGCGGACCAGCGCGGCGTGGCCGTCGCGGAACCAGTCGATCAGCGTTTCGCCGGCCGGGGCGGAGAAGAACTCCGCCTTCTCCTCGTCCGTGAACGGTTCCGTCTTCCCGGTGGCGACGTACGCCGTGGCCCAGCGGTGCACCCCTCCGGTGTGGTCGAGCAGGTCCTGCACCGTCCAGCCGGGACACGTCGGCACCGGGGCGTCGAGCCCCGCCTGTGCCGCGGCCTCGGCCAGCCGGACCCCGGAGTCGTCTAACGCGGTCACATGATCTCTTGTCTCCACGAGTGGATTGTGTCATCCCCCGCCGGACCCGCCCGGGAGAGGGCGCCGGCGAGAACGTGAAGGGCGCGGGAAAAGACCTGACGATCGGGTTGATTGTGGTATGCCCACCCCCAATCGATCTTCGTTATGGTGATCCTAAACGGTCCTTAAGCTGCCTATAAGCTTTATTCCTGTTCGTGCGTGATAGAAAAAATTAACTTCACACGGCACGAAGGAGTCGCCCACCGTGAGCACCCCCCGCAGCCTCGCCGCGCCCCAGAACGCGCAGGCCGTCTGTGCCGACGGCGAGGTCAGGCCGCGTCGGCACGACATCTGCCGGTGGTCGCCCATGCCGCGGTCCACGACTCCGGGAAGCCGCCGTCACGGCGCCGTGCGTTTTCGCTGAATTCGCGGGAACGGGCCGGACGGCCATTCTTTGAATTTGTTAATCCGCTCTGTATTTGATGAATCAACGGTAGGGAACGGTACATGAGAAGGACTCTCACGCTCGCCGCGGTCGCCTCGTTCGCCTTCGGCGCCACGATCGTCGCCGCCTCCCCGGCGATGGCCCACGGCTACGTGTCGTCACCGCCGAGCCGTCAGGCGTTCTGCGCCCAGGGCAAGGTCGCCTGCGGTGCCGTCAAGTACGAGCCGCAGAGCGTGGAGGGCGCCAAGGGCCAGCGCAACTGCCACGGCGGCGTCGCCCGTTTCGCCGAGCTGAACGACGACAGCAAGGCCTGGCCGACCACGGCCGTCGGCACCAGCGTCAACTTCAACTGGGTGCTGACCGCCCGGCACTCGACCAGCACGTGGGAGTACTACATCGGCAACAAGCTGATCGCGTCCTTCAACGACAACGGCAAGCAGCCCGGCGCGACGGTCACCCACAACGTGAGCCTCGCCGGCTACAGCGGCAAGCAGAAGGTCCTGGCCGTCTGGAACATCGCCGACACCGCCGCCGCCTTCTACTCCTGCATCGACCTGCAGGTCGGCGGAACCGGCGGCGGCGCCCCGGCCCCCACCCCCACCCCCACCCAGAAGCCCACCACCCCGGCGCCCACCCCCACCAAGACCGCGACCCCGCTCCCGAGCCCCACCTCGGTCCCGAAGCCCACCTCGGTCCCCACGACCCACCCCACGACCCCCGCCGGCACGTGGAAGCGTGGCGGGAAGTACGTCATCGGCAACGTGGTGACCTACGGGGGCGTCAAGTACCGCTGCCTCCAGTCGCACACCGCCTACGGTGACTGGGCGCCGCCGAAGGTCCCCGCCCTCTGGAAGCGCGTGGGCTGATCCGCCGCCCGGGCCGGCCCGCACTCCGGGCCGGCCCGTCCCCACCGCAGGACACGCCCCCACCGCAGGACACGCCCCCACCGCAGGACACGCCCCGATCGAGGGAATCGACCCCCATGAAACGCTCCGCCCTCACCGTCGCCCTCGCCCTGACCGCGCTGGCGGTCTCCGCCTGCGGGACCCCGGCCGCCGCGTACTACGGCACCGGTCACGGGGCCCACGGGACCGGCGGCACGACCGGCGGCACGGTGCGGGTGACGCACGGCGGGGCGGGAACGGACGTCGCGGCCGGGGGCTTCACCGCCGACGACGTGATGTTCCTGCAGATGATGATCCCGCACGACCGCCGGGGCGTGGAGCTGGCCATGCTGGCCGCCACCCGCTCCTCGCGCGAGGAGGTGCGGACGCTGGCGGCGGAGATCGTGGCGGGCCAGAGCGACCAGGTCCAGGTCATGACCGACCGGCTGACGGCCTGGAAGCAGCCGCTGGAGACCGGGGCGCACGCCCACGACGCCCACGGCGGCCTGCACGTCACCGGTCCCGAAGTGGTCGCCGAACTGGCGGCGCTGAACGGCGCCGCCTTCGACACCGCCTTCCTCAACGTGCTGATCGGTCACCAGCACAACGCCCTGGACATGGCCCGCGCCGAGGTGAAGACCGGCGGGAACCCCGAGACGGTGGAGCTGGCCCGGCAGATCGACCGCTCCCGTTCGGAGCAGGTCAGGCGGCTGCTCGCCGCGCTGTCCCCCTGACGCCGTACGGACGTCACGGGCGGCTGATGCGGACGGCGTCCGCGATGATGTAGCCGATGCCCGAGGTCTGCCGGCTGACGCCCACGACGTCGTAGGTCCCGGCCTTGAGCGTGAACGTCCCGAGGCCGCGCCAGGCCCCGCCGCCCGAGCGCTGGTCGACGTAGACCGTCTTGTTGCCGCCGGAGGCCACCACGATGTACGGCGCCGAGCTGCTGTATCCCGGGTGCGCCGGGTAGCGGACCTCGACCCGGTACCTGCCGGTGCCGGGGACCTTCATCCTGTACCAGGCGGGATCGGCGGCGGAGGCCCGGGCGGCGAACCGGTAGTCGGGTCCCAGGCGCTGGTTGGAATAGGTGGAGACACGCCAGTTCGCGCCGGCGGTGAACCGGCCGGCGGTGGTGTTGTCCGTGGTGGTCGACCACGGCTTCGTCGCGCTCCCGCCGGTGACGTACTTCATGTACGTGGTCCAGTTCCAGTGCGGGCCCGGGTCGGTGTGCGTGGCCCCCGGCACCTCCTTGTGGGCGATGATGTGCTTGCGGTCCTTCGGGATGCCGTACTTGTCGCAGAGGTGGCGGGTCAGCGCGGCGGAGGAGCGGTACATCGCGTCGGTGAACCACGAGGCGTTGTTGACGTAGCCCTCGTGCTCGATGCCGATGGACCGGTGGTTGTAGTCCCGGTTGCCCGCGTGCCAGGCGATGTCCTTGTGCCGCACCATCTGGGTGACGGCGCCGTTCGACGACTTGATCACGTAGTGCGCCGAGACCTTGGCGCCGGGGTTCTGGAACCAGGAGATGGCGCCCGCGTACGACCCCTGGGTGACGTGGACGACCACCCGGTCGATCTTCCGGCTCGACGGGCGGTCGGCGACGGTGTAGTTGCTCGACCTCGCCGCCACCCAGGACGCGGGCGGGTATTCGGCACCGGGCGCGGCCATCGCGCCGAGGTCGGGGACCTCGGCGTAGGGGCCCCGGTCCGCGGTGACCACCTGCGGGGCGACCGTCACGCCGCCGGCGGCGAACCCGGTGCCGAGCAGCTCGTAGACGGCGTCGGCGTAGAGGCGGGCGGTCTCGGGGGACGAGGCGTTGCCGTACTTCGCCACGGCCTGGTACCAGCGGCCCATGTCCTTCCTGGCGGCTTCGTCGAGGCCCAGCCCGTCGGCGTGGGCGCGCAGGACCGCCGCGCCGCCGAGGATGTTGGCCCCCGTGTCGGCGCGCAGCTTCTCCACCGGCAGCCCGGTGAGCTCGGCGGCCTTCTCCAGGGCGCGCGTGGTGGGGTTGCTGACCAGGTGCATCATGCCGTAGCCGCCCATCGCGCTGGGCTCGCCGCCGTGGTCGTCGAGGTGGGTCTCGGCGTAGGCGAGGGCGGCGAGCAGGTCACGGGGGACGCCGTATCGGGTCGCGGCCTGGTCGAAGGCCGCGGGCAGGGACGCGTCCGGCCCGGCCGTCGCGGATGGGGACGTGCTCGGTTTGACCGTCGCGGGTGGGGGGGTGTCCGGCTCGGCCGTCGCGGGCTGAGCAGCCAGGACCAGGAAGGCCACGAGGGCGGAGGCGACGAGGGCAGCCGGCCGCCGCGGGGCGAACGTCATTGAGGTCTCCTTGTCCGGGGGGTCGGTGCAGCACGGTAAAGGAGCCCATGGCGGTTATCGACGACGTCTGTTACTACCGGTATGGATGAAATTTCTGGATCACCCGGAGACAGATGTTTCGTCCGGGGACGGAATCCAGTCGCGACCAGGCGCTTCCGTCGCCGCATGGGAGCGTGGTCACGGCTCGGAATCGGGTCCCGGGGAAGAGAAGCGGGCACGGAGTGTTGCGCGCCCGCGCCGGGATGCGGTATGGCATCCGGCCGTCAGGGTGCGTGTGGCGCTCGGCCGTCAGGAGTGCTGTGGCGTCCGGCCGTCGGGCGCTCGATCCGGATGATCGACTTTGTCGGAGCGGCTCGCTAGGGTTGGGCGATTTGTTCGGCAAATTCCTTTTGTTTCCCGGGAAAGTCCACGTGCCCTCCTTCCGCTCCGGCCGCCGGTACCGTTTCGGACGGCCCGCCGCGTTCGTCGCGATCGGTTACATGCTCACCGTCCTCGTGGCAGCCGTCATCGCACTGACAGACGATGACCGATTCCTCTGGCGGCTGCTGTTCTCCGACTACCGGTCGGGACCACGGGAGGACCCGACGGGCTGGTCCGTTCTACTCCCGGTGCTGGCCGGAGGGGCGCAGGGCTGGGCCCTCTGGCAGATTCTTCGCGGGCGGGTGGCCGGAGACCGCGCCCGTCCGCGCGGGGCCGTCCGCTGGTTGCGCTGGGCGCTCTACGCGAACCTGGTCCTCCACCTGCTCTTCTACCGGTTCCTCGACTACCCCGACGCATGGTGGGTGAACGTTTGCTGGAGCCTGCTGGAGCTGGCTCTCGTGCTGCTGTTCCACCGGGTGCTGACCGGTGTGTCCCGGCCACTGAGGTTCACCGTGCTCGCGGCCGGGACATTCGTCATGATCGCTTCCATCGGCGCGCAGGTGACGGGCGCCCTCGGGCTCGACGCCGCCGGGGAGATGTTCGGGCACGCGCTGCTGGACGGGACGTCCTGGACGTTGTGGACGGTGCTGCTCATCGTGGCGCAGGCGAGGGACGGCCGGTGGGGCAGGACCACGGTGTGGGCCGGGGTCGCGAGCCTGGCGATGCCGCTCCTCATCCCGTCGCTGCTCCTCGGCTTCCATTCCCCGGGTGAGGACTCCTATCCCGCGTTGGTCATCAGCATCTGGGCCGTTTCCCACATCTTCACCCCGGTATGGCTGGCCCGATCCGCCCACGACCTCGCCGGGCCGGACGTGGGAGCCGTACCGGGCCGGAGGCGGCCGGCCCCGGTCAGGGCGCCGCTCGGCTGGTGGCCGCTGCCGGTCATCGCAGCCGTGTTGCCGCTGCTGCCCGCGCTCGTCGGCCTCGACCGCGGTGTTCCCTTCTGGATCGGCCCGCGGGGAGTCGTCGGCGAGCATCTCTCGGAGTCGCCGGCTCAGCTCTGGCTCTACGCCGACTTCCTCGTCGGGATCGGCGGTCTCGCCCTCCTGGCCCTGGTCGTGGTGGTACGGAGGACGCGGCGCCTGGCGTGGGTGACGGTGTGCACACTGCTTCTGGCAGCCGTGGTCGGGGTCGTCACCGCGCTCACCACCCCGCCCGACCCGGAGTACGCCATCGGCAGCGGTGGACCGGTCGTCAGGAACATCTCCCTCGGCTACGGCGGCCCGGAGATGTACCCCGACTGGGTGTTCGCCTCCGAGGCGGGCGGCGGTTCGGGCTTTCTCGGCATCTCGCCGCTCTGGCACAGCGCCGCCTTCGCCGTCTCCGCGCTCATTCTGCTGTTCCGCTACGGCTGGAGCCCGGCCCGGCGTTCGCCGTACCGGACGGCGGCCCTGGCGGTCACGGTGTCGATCCTGCCGCTCTGCCTCCTCCCGGCGGCCGACCAGTCGCGCGGCCCGTTCACCTCGAAGGAGGAATGCGAGCGGCTGCGCTCCGCGAGCGGGCCGTACGGGGAGGACGTCGCGGCTGCGCCGCTCGGTCCCGAGCCGGCCTTCGTCTGTGAGGTGCGGGAATCCACAGCTCTGCCCGGCGCGCGGGATGCACCCGACCTCGCGCTGGTGGCGTACGGCCGCAGATTGTGCGGCGTCTACACCCGCGACGACCCGGCGGAGATCGCCCGAGTCCGTTCGGCCGGCGACGTGGACGTGAGGGACCTCACTTACACGATCGACGAGATCTGCCCGTCCGCCGCCGCGGTGGCCAAGGCGGGGAGCGACGCCGACGAGCGCGAGATGCGGGAATGGGAGGAGGAACGGCAGCGCATGTGCGATGCGGCGCTCCGCCACCGTCCCCGGATCAGGCCGGATTCGGTGACGGTGGTCAAGGAACCCGTGTGGCCGGAGAACGGGACTCTGGAGGCGTACGAGGAGACCGCCGGCAGCGACCCCCTCGAGGGGCGTCCGTACGAGCTTCTGGAGAGGAACGGGCTGGTGGCCGCCGTCCCCGGCCGACTGGTGATCGACGTCCACGCCGATGCCGTGGCCTGTGTCACGACCGAGACCTACACGCGCCGCCCGCCCGTCGAGACCAGGGGCTGGCACCACGTCGTCGAGGTCGGCTACCGCAGCCCGGGCGGAGAGATCGTCCTCAGTGATCCGATGGGCGGCTCCACGCTGCCCGACCTCGCCCTGAGGGGCAGGAGCGGCGACTACCGGATCCGCGTGCACCACGCCTGGCTCCCGTCGGGCGCGCAGCGGCTGCTGATCATGGCCTATCCGGGCCGTGGGGATGATGTCGTCATCCACCGCAAGCGGATCGCCCGGTGATCCGGGGCTCGTCCCGGCGGCGTACCCGCCCGAGGGGGGAAACCCGCCGGGCGGGGGATGCGTCGTGCGCGGGAGTCCCAGATCATGGGGCCGACGTGTCGGTGATTACGGGTCCTCGCGGCGATGCCGGGGTACGGGCCCATTGACGGAGGTAATGGACATGGCCCACTACAGCAGGCTCTACACGGTCGTCATCGACGTTCCTGAATCTGATCACGACCGGGAGGTGGCGTTCTGGCAGGGGGCGATCGGCCCGGCGTTGAAGGCGAACGAGCACTTCCCTGAGTACCACGGCGCCCTGCTGCACGGGCAGGAGTTCGCGTTGATGATCCAGCGGCTGGGGGAGGGGGAGAGCCGGGTCCACGTCGACATCCACACCGACGACCTGGAGGCGGAGGTCGAGCGGCTGGAGCGGCTGGGCGCCGAGCGGGTGCAGAAGGCCAACGAGCGCTGGTGGATCATGCGGGACCCGGCGGGGCTGCTGTTCTGCGTCATCCCGGACGCCCCGGGCAAGCTCGACGACGACAACGCCCAGCGCTGGGACTGATCACGGGGCTTCCGGCGGCGGGGTCAGGCCGGGCGGCCCGGGAGGCGCTCGGTGATCCAGTCCGCCACCAGGGTGAGGACCTCGGGGTCGGTGGGCTTGCGGATCTGGTGCTTGTAGGTGCTCAGGCCGCCGGGGCCCGCCTCGCGGCGGAGCAGGTGGGTCAGGTCGGGCATCCGGACGGTCGTGACGTCGTCGCCGCCCGCCGTGGCGGCGACGACATCGAGGTCGGCGGGGTCGACCTGGACGTCCTTCGCGCCGGTGACGGCCAGGATCGGGACGCGCAGCCCGGCCAGGAGCGGCGCGGGGTCGAAGGCGATGAACTCGCGGTGCCAGCGGGCGTTCGTCTTGCGTCCCTGGACCCGGATGACATCGGTGGTGCCGGCCTTGTAGGCGGCGATGGCCTCGTCCTGCTTCTTGAACAGGTCGGTGCGGAGCAGGCCCAGGATCACCCGGATCGGCGCGGGGAGATCCCCGGCGATCTGCCGGGCCTGCCACCGCAAGGTCTCCTCGCCCGTCTTCGCCATGCCGGACAGCAGCACGAGCCCGGCCAGGCCGTCCTGCTCCGCCGCGCCGACGGCGGTGGCGATGACGGCTCCCTCGCTGTGGCCCGCGACGAACACCGCCGCCGGGTCGATCTCCGTACGGCCCCGGACCCAGGCCAGCGCGGCCCGGGCGTCGTCGATGTTGTCGCTCAGTCCCGCGGCGAGGAAGTCGCCCTGTGACTCCCCGACGCCGCGCTTGTCGTAGCGGAAGGAGGCCACGCCGGCGCGGGCCAGGGCGTGCGCGAGGTCGCGGCTGACCCCGAGGGGCATGCGCTTGTGGTCGGCGTCGCGGTCCAGCGGTCCCGAGCCCGTCATGATCACCGCCACCGGGTGCGGCCCCGGTCCGGCGGGCAGGGCCAGCGTGCCGCCGAGGACCAGGTCCCCGGAGCGGAAGGTGACGCGCTCCTCGGCGACCGGTGCGGGCAGGCCGGCCCACTCGCGGATGCGCCCGGCGAGCTCCGGCGCGTTCTCGTCGCTGACCAGCAGTTCGTCGTAGCCGGCCCCGCTCAGGGTCACCCGTACGGCGGGCACGTCCCGGCGGGCGACCACGAAGGTCCGGCGGCCCGGGCTCCGCCAGGTCCCGATCTTGGTCCGTCCCGGCAGGGCCAGGCCGGGGGAGCGCAGGCCGCGGGCGTCGGCCACCGCGTTCTCCACGACGGCGACTTCGCGGACCGCGGCGCGCGGCATGCGGATGTCACCGTGCAGGCCCGCCACCTTCTCGCCCTGGCTGAGCGCCAGCACCAGCTCGCCGCCGGTCATCGTCATCGTCGCCATCGTGCTTCCTTTCCTCTGTGTCCGGTCATGAGTATTCTCATCTTTGAGATTGATGTCAAATGTGAGATTGTTGACCCATGAAGACGACGGCTGATCTCCTGCTCCATCCGGTACGGCTGCGCATCGTCCAGGCGCTGCTGGGCGACCGCCGCATGACCACCGCGGCCCTCGCCGCCGAGCTGTCCGATGTCTCCACCGCCACGCTCTACCGGCACGTCGCCACCCTGACGGACGCCGGGGTTCTGGAGGTGGTGGACGAGCAGCGGGTGCGCGGCGCGGTGGAGCGCACCTATGCGCTGCGCCTGTCCGCGGCCCAGGTCGCGGAGGAGGACCTGCTCGCGATGTCACCGGAGGATCACCGGCGGGCGTTCATGGGGTTCGTGGCGGGGCTGCTGGCCGACTTCGACCGCTACACCGAGCGGGAGGACATCGATCTGCGCCGGGACGGCGTCGGATACCGCCACGCCGCGCTGTGGCTCTCCGACGAGGAACTGGCCGAGTTCGCGGCCGACCTCCGCCGGGTGGTCCAGGCGCGGGCGGACCACGGTCCCGGAGAGGGGCGGGTCAGGAGGATCTTCACCACGGTGCTGATGCCGTCCGTGCCGTGACGGCCGGGACCGGACTCCGGCGGGGAGGAGGGCCCGGAAGGGAGCAGGGGCGGCGGGGAGGAGGGCCCGGAAGGGAGCAGGGGCGGCGGGGAGGAGGGCCCGGCGCGGCGGGAGCGGCGGAGGTCCGGCGGGCTCTCAGTCGGGGTGGTGCTGGTGCTGCAGGTAGGCGGCCGTCTCGGGGTTGGCGGGGAAGTACGCCTCGATGGCGAGTTCGGCCACGGTGATGTCCATGGGATGGCCGAAGGTGGTCATCGTGCTGAAGAAGACCAGCTCGCGGTAGCCGCGGCGGAGCCGGAGCGGGATCACGATCTGCCCCGGTCCCGGGCTGATCTCGGGCTCCGGCTGGTCGCAGGGGTAGTCGTCGAGCTCCCGCCAGAGCTCGGTCAGGTCGGGATCGGCGGTCAGGCTGATCTGGCGGCGGAGCCGGTGGAGCAGGTGCGCCCGCCACTCGCCCAGATTGAGGATGCGGTGGGCCATGCCCCGCGGGTGCAGGCTCAGCCGGAGCACGTTGACCGGGGGCTCGAGCAGCTCGGGCGCGACGCCGCGGAGCAGCAGCCCGGTGGCGGAGTTGCGGTCCACGAGGTTCCAGCGCTGGTCGACGACCACGGCGGGGTACGGCTGGTGCCCGCTCAGCACCTGGCCCAGCGCCTCCCGGACCGAGATCATCTCCGGGGAGTTCAGCGGGGTCTCGGCGTAGACCGGTGCGAACCCGCCGGCGAGCAGGAGGCGGTTGCGCTCGCGCAGGGGCAGGTCGAGCTCCTCGGCGAGATGGAGGATCATGCTCCGGCTCGGTTTGGACCGGCCCGTCTCCACGAAGCTCAGGTGACGGGTGGAGATGTTGGCCTGGATGGAGAGGTCCAGCTGGCTCATCCGGCGCCGTTCCCGCCACTGGCGCAGCAGTTCGCCGACCGGCCGGTTCGCGCTCGTGGTGGTCACAAAACCCACCATAACCAACGGTGATCGACGCAACCATTACCGCTTATGTAACGAAGATGATGATGTGTGATCCCGTCAGGAGAGGTGAGCGGACTCCAGTGCCGCGCGGATCTCGGCTGCCGGGTCGCCCTCGTGGTAGATCCGCTCACTGGTCTCGATGCCGTCGAGGAACTCCTGGTAGCGCACGGCGTACATCAGATGGGCCAGCGGCTCGGCCAGCGCCAGCGCCCTGGCCGGATCGGAGCCCGGCACGCGCGCCGACCAGGCCGAGACCCACGCGCGCTCCCTCTCCGCCCGGTGGGGTCCCGGCCGGAAGTCCCGCACGCGCAGGCCGTCCAGCACGGGGTGCCCGATGTGGCTGTCGGCGAAGTCGACGACGGCCGAGCGGAGCCCGTCGGAGCGCCAGTTGCCGGAGTGGAAGTCGGCGTGCACGACCGTGTCCGGCAGGCCGCACTCCTCGATCGCGGAGATCAGCGCGGGCAGGGAGCCGGCCAGCCGCCACGCCGCCGAGAGCTCGTCCCCGGTCAGCTCGGCCGCCGCCTCGCCGTCCAGCAGCTCGCGCACCCGCCCGGCCAGGACCGGGAGCCGCCGGTCGAGCAGCCCGTCCGGGACTCCGCCCGGGTGACCGGCCGATGCCGTCCGCGCCCCGTCCGCCGGTCCGGCCGATGCCGCCCGTGCCGTGTCGAGACGTCCGGCGAGTGCCGCCTGCGCCGCGACCCAGCGGCCGATCACCGCCCGGATCACCTCCGGGGAGGCGTCCCAGCAGTCCTCTCCCGGCACGTGCTCCAGAAGCGTCCAGCCCCGTCCCGGCTCCGCCGCCACGACGCCGGGCACGATCCCCGGGTCCACGCTCGCGACCAGGCCGATCGCGCTCGCCTCCGGCGTGGCGAACTCCGGGGTCGTCTTCAGCCACACCGGCCCGCCGGAGGCGGGAATGCGGAACAGCCCCGCCAGGTTCCAGGTCTTGAGCTGCCGTACGGTCCCGGTCACCGGCCGGCCCGCCGCGCCGAGCGCCGCCCGCGCCCACTCCAGCGCCTCCCGCAGCCCGGCGGCCGTCGCCCAGCCGGACCGCCGCGGAGCGGGACGGAACAACTCCCCGGCGTCGGCCGGGGGCGGGCCGAGAAGCCCGCCGCGCGGCCGCTCGAACGCCTCGACGTGGTAGGTCGCGTGCCCGTCCCGGCCGCCCTCGCCGCCCTCGACGCCGATCAGGCGCAGCACCATGACCGGCACGCCGAGGGCCGCCGTCAGGTGCGCCACGACCGACTCGACCTCCGCCCACCAGGGGATGTCCAGCGCGAAGGGGCCGAAGGTCCCCAGGCATTCGTCTCCCGCGGTCACCACCGCGCCGGCCGTACGGCCCCGTACCCGATCCACCCCGCAAGTCTCCCCGCTCACCTGGGACGACGGCGAACGATTATCCGCCGGGGCCCTCAGACGAGCCCCGTCCCACCGGGCCCGCGCGGTCAGCGGCGGCGGATCTTGGAGGCGAGGCGGCCGGCGATGCGCTCCCACTCGCTGCCGAAGGGGTTGTCCTGGACGAGGTAGGTCCAGGTGGCGGTGGGGCGCTTGAGCCCCTCCTCCTCCAGGTCGAGGCCGTCGGCGGTGACCGGGGCGGTCTCGAAGGTGGCGAGCGAGCGGGACTCGATCTCGGCGAGCAGGCGCTGGTAGGCCGTGACGGCCTCCTTGTGGAACTCGTCGATCGGGCTGGCGCGGCCCAGCACGCGCAGGTGGATGCCCTCGCGCACCTCGGCCAGGTGGGCCAGGTGCTCCGACCAGCAGCGGTCGAGGTGGAAGAGCACGACCTGCCGGGCGGAGGCGTGCGCGGCGTCCTCGCCCGCCGCCTCGACCACCTCGGCCCACCGCTCGGGGAGCGCCTCCGCCATGGCGTCCCCGGCGGTCCGCCCGCGCAGCACCCGGCCGCGGCGCTCGAGGACCTGGTCCCGCTGGCGCTCCAGCAGACGGGTGTAGCGCCAGGTGTTGCGGTGGATCTGGGTGTTGACGCCCTCGGCGACGCGCTGGGCGTGCCCGACGAGCCGCTGGGAGGGGACCCCCGAGGTGTACTCGTCGGAGACGTAGTGGGTGATCAGATCGTCCTCGCCGCTGACGAAGAAGACCGAGCCGCCGGGGTCGCCCTGCCGTCCGGCGCGCCCGCGGAGCTGGTCGTCCAGGCGGCTGCTGGTGTGCCGGCCGGAGCCGATGACGTACAGCCCGCCGAGGTCGTCCACCCCGTCGCCGAGCCGGATGTCGGTGCCGCGCCCGGCCATCTGGGTGGAGACGGTGATCGCCCCGCGCTCCCCGGCCGCGGCGATGATCGACGCCTCCTCTGCGTCGTTCTTGGCGTTGAGCACGACGCACTCCAGGCCCCGGCCGGACAGGTTCATGGCGAGCCGCTCGGACTCGGCCACGTCGAGGGTGCCGACCAGGATCGGCCGGCCGGTGGAGTGCGCCTCGACGATCTCCTCGACCAGGGCCAGGTCCCGGTCCATGGCGAACTCGAACAGCCGGTCCGGCGCGTCCTGGCGGACGATCGGCCGGTTCGGCGGGACGGCCGCCACCTGCAGGTCGTAGAACTCGCGGAGCTCGTCGCCGACGGCCACGGCCGTGCCGGTCATGCCGCACCGCTCGGGATAGCGGGTGATCAGCCCCTGGACCGTGATCGAGTCGAGGATCTCGCCGGTCTCCGAGGCGGGCAGCGCCTCCTTGGCCTCGACCGCCGCCTGCAGGCCGTCCGGCCAGCGCTGCAGCAGCGCCACCCGGCCCCGGGACGGGTTGATCAGGTGCACCTTGCCGTCCCGGACGATGTAGTCGACGTCCTTGGTGAGCAGGGCGTGGGCGTGCAGGGCCAGGCTCACCTCGGCCAGGGTCGCCGGCTCGTCGTAGAGCTCGACGTCCAGCGCCCGCTCGACGGTGTCGATGCCCTTGGAGGTGAGATGGACGTTGCGCCGCTGGTCGTCGGTCTCGTAGTGGTACCCCTGGACCAGCTGCCGGACCAGCGCCGCCATCTCGGGCACCGCGTCGCCCGGGTCGGTCGCCCCGGCCAGCACCAGCGGCACCCGGGCCTCGTCCACCAGCACCGAGTCGGCCTCGTCCACCAGCGC
Source organism: Planobispora longispora (assembly GCF_016863135.1). Classification (GTDB taxonomy): domain Bacteria; phylum Actinomycetota; class Actinomycetes; order Streptosporangiales; family Streptosporangiaceae; genus Planobispora; species Planobispora longispora. The sequence continues at coordinate 163,962 of NZ_BOOH01000036.1, read as the reverse complement.
GACCTCCGGCTCGGGCACGACGATGTCGGCGACGTCGGTGCGGAGCCGGTCGCGCAGCACGTCGAAGCCGATCTCGCTGACCGAGCCGTAGGTCACGTCCCGCTCGTAGGCCGCGCGGCGCTCCTCCGGGGTGGAGGTCTGGCCGATCCAGCCGACCGAGACGCCCAGCGCGGTGTAGAGCGGCTCCATCCACTCGGCGTCGCGGCGGGCGAGGTAGTCGTTGACGGAGATCACGTGGACCCGCCGGCCCCGCAGGGCGTATCCGGCGGCGGCGATGGCCCCGGACAGGGTCTTGCCCTCGCCGGTGGCCATCTCGGCGACGTTGCCGGACAGCATGGCGAGCGTGCCGACCAGCTGCACGTCGTACGGGCGCAGCCCGAGGGCGCGGTCGGCGGCCTCGCGCGCGATCGCGCAGAACTCCGCCAGGTCGTCCATCGAGGGGGCGGGCAGCTCCGCGAGGTCCTTCAGGCGCTCCTCGTGGGCCCGGGACGCCGCCACGACCCGCTCGTGGGGAGCGAGGTCGATGGAGCCGGGACGTTCCAGGAACCGCCTGAAGAGCTGCTTTATCGAGGCCACGTTCCCTCCAACGCCCGTTCGCGGGACTGCGTTCCCACGGTGTTCCCGCGGTGTTCCCGCCGTCTGTTCACCGTACCGGCCGAAATGGATCACGCTCGCAGCGGAGTGCCGCCGGTCAGGGCAGGACGCGCAGGGTCTCCAGGGCGACGAACAGCTCGGCGGCCTCGCGGGGGTCCTCGAAGCGGCGGCCGGTCAGCGACTCCAGGCGGGTCAGCCGGTAGCGCACGGTGTTGCGGTGGCAGAACAGCGCCTCGGCCGTGCGCGCCGTCGAACCGCCCGCCGCGAACCACGCCCGCGCGGTGCCGAGCAGCGTGGCCCGATCCTCGCCGGGCAGCTCCAGAACCCGGGCGAGGAGCCGCCGGGCCAGGTCGCCGGCCGTCTCCGGGCTGCTGGCGACCAGGGTGGCGACCGGGCGGTCGCCGTACCGGCAGACCCCGTCCTCGCCGGGCGGGACGGCGGCCAGCGCGAGCCGGGCCAGGCGCAGCGCGGAGGCGGTCTGCGAGATCTGCGTGTACGGCGGGCTGATCCCGAACCGGCCGGGCGGCGGGTCGGCCAGGAGCGCGTCCGGCGGGGGAGCGGCGGGGGACGGGCCACCCGGTGGAGGTACGGCGGGGCGTGCCGCGGCGGGTGCGGTGGAGGCCGGGCGCACGGCGGGTGCGGTGGAGGCCGGGCGCACGGCGGGTGCGGTGGAGGCCGGGCGTGCGGCGGGTGCGGTGGAGGCTGGGCGTGCGGCGGGTGCGATGGTTCGCGGGACGGGCACGGAGACGACGGCGAGGCGCTCGCCGGGCAGTTCACGCCAGACGGCGTGGCCGGGCAGCCGCGGTTCCGCCGCCGTCTCGGCCGCCAGGACGTGGAAGCGGCCCTGCTGGGGCAGGCCCAGGGCGTCCGCGCTCTCCAGGATGCGGGCGTGGTCGGCGCCCAGGAGCGCGTCGAAGAGCAGGTCGCGGTCGCGGCGGACGCGCAGCTCGCGCTCGGCCTCGACCTCGTGGTAGGTGCTGCGCACCGCCTCGGAGTAGTCCTCCAGCCCGAGCCAGAGCTCGCTGACGCTCTCCAGCAGCACCGCCTGCACCCGCTCGTCGGCCGCCGTGACGAAGGTCTCCCAGATGAACAGGGTGCCGACCCGGTAGCTGTGCAGCAGCGCGGCCAGCGGCACGCCCTGCAGCGCGCGGCGGCGGGCGTTGTCCCGGACCGTCTCCAGCTCCATCGGGCTCTCGCCGGCCAGGTAGGCGTAGATCCCGCGCAGGTGCCGGACGCACACGGCGGTCAGGTCCTCCGGCGGGACGACGGCCAGGTCCGCCTCGGCCGCGCGGATCCGCCGGGCCAGCTCCCCGGCCAGCTCGTCCACCCGGCCGAGCAGGCGGCGGCTGAGCGCCGCGAAGTCGGGGTGTGCCACGGAGCCGATTGTGTCATCGGGCCGAGGGCATGACCGCGCCGAGTACGCCACCGTTCCGGGTGTGACACCGGGCCGGTCGCGTCACCGTTCCGGGTGTGGCACAGGACCGGGGGCGTCACCGTGCCGTTTGTGCCGTCGCACAACGGAACCGAATGTGATTCGCGTCGGCGGGCCGTGGACAGGCCAGGTCGCGAGGGCCACTCTGGACCCGTGGCCTTCTCCGATTACCAGTACGAGATCTACCTCAACGGCCTGGCCGGCCAGCGTCCGCCGTACCCCGCCGGCGTGGACGATCTCGAACGGGCCGCCCGGGAGCGGCTCGATCCCGGGGCCTACTGGTACGTCGCCGGCTCGGCCGGGACCGGCGCGACCGACCGGGCCAACCGCGAGGCGTTCGACCGGTGGCGGATCGTGCCGCGGATGCTGCGCGAGGTCTCGGTCCGCGACCTGAGCACCGAGCTGTTCGGCAGGACGTATCCGGCTCCGGTCGCCCTCGCCCCGGTCGGCGTGCAGTCGATTGTGCACCCGCACGGTGAGCTGGCCACCGCCCGCGCCGCCGCCTCCCTCGGCGTCCCCATGGTGCTCAGCACCGCCTCCTCCCACACGCTGGAGGAGGTCGCCGAGGCGGACGGCCCCCGGTGGTACCAGCTGTACTGGCCGCACGACGACGAGGTCACCCTCAGCCTGCTGGAGCGCGCCCGCAAGAACGGCTACGACACCCTGGTGGTCACGCTCGACACCTGGACCCTGGCCTGGCGTCCCAACGACCTCGACCGCGCCTACCTGCCGTTCCTGCGCGGGACGGGGCTGGCGATCCCGCTGTCCGACCCGGTGTTCCGCTCGCGGCTGGCCCGGCCGGTGGAGGAGGACCCGGACGCGGCGATCATGCAGTGGGTGCCGATGTTCAACGGCCGCGCGCACACCTGGGACCAGCTGCCGCTGCTGCGCGACAACTGGGACGGGCCGATCGTCTTGAAGGGCGTCCAGCACGTGGACGACGCCCGCCGCGCCGCCGACGCGGGCATGGACGGCGTCGTCGTCTCCAATCACGGCGGCCGCCAGGTGGACGGCGCGCTCGCCTCCCTCGACGCGCTCGCGCCGATCGCGGAGGCCGTCGGCGACCGGCTGACCGTGCTGTTCGACTCCGGCGTGCGCACCGGGTCCGACGTCGTCAAGGCCCTCGCCCTGGGCGCGCGGGCCGTGCTCCTCGGCAGGCCGTACATGTGGGGCCTGGCGAACGGCGGCGAGGACGGCGTGCGCCACGTGCTCCGGAGCATCCTGGCCGACCTCGACCTGACCCTCGGGCTTGCGGGCTTCCGCACGCCCGCCGACCTCGACCCTTCCGTACTGGAGCGCGCATGAGCCTGTCCGATCTGCAGCCCGTCCCCGCCGACCAGCTCACCTTCCGGATGCCGCCGACGTTCGCGACCGTGGAGGAGGAGCGGCGGCACCGCAAGGAGCGCCTGACCGCCGCCCTGCGGCTGTTCGGCCGGTTCGGCTTCGAGGAGGGCGTGGCCGGTCACATCACCGCCCGCGACCCCGAGCACACCGACCACTTCTGGGTGAACCCGTTCGGGATGTCCTTCAAGCAGATCAAGGTCAGCGACCTGATCCTGGTCAACCACGAGGGCCAGGTCGTCGAGGGCCGCTACCACGTCAACCAGGCCGCCTTCGCCATCCACGCGATGGTCCACCAGGCCCGCCCCGACGCGGTCGCCGCCGCCCACTCGCACTCGGTGTACGGCAAGGCGCTGTCGTCCCTGGGCACGACGCTGGAGCCGCTGACCCAGGACGCCTGCGCGTTCTACGAGGACCACGGCCTGTTCGACGACTACACCGGCGTCGTCCTGGAGACCGAGGAGGGCCGGCGCATCGCCCAGGCGCTCGGCTCGCACAAGGCCGTCATCCTGCGCAACCACGGCCTGCTCACCGTGGGCGACAGCGTCGACGCCGCCGCCTGGTGGTTCATCACCATGGAGCGCAGCTGCCAGGCCCAGCTGCTGGCCAAGGCCGCCGGCCCCACCGTCCCGATCGAGCACGAGAACGCCAAGCTCACCCACGGGCAGATCGGCAACGACTTCGTCGGCTGGGTCAACTTCCAGCCCCTGTACGACCAGATCGCCGCCTCCGACCCGGACCTGTTCGACTAGATCCGGCCTGTTCCACCAGAAGGGCCGTCTTTCACTGAAAGGGGCGTGTCCGGTTAACCGGCTATAGAACCACTGTCGGTCGTGGAAGGTCCGATCCGGGGAAAACGGTCCCGGGAACCGCCGGGGCCTGGGAAGCTGGTCCCGGGGCCGCCGGCTCCCGGGGCCGACCGGACCGGATAGTCCGGATGGTCCGGCCATGTCGCACAGAACGTGCTTTCGGGTATCTTTCCTCAGGCGCGGACGGGCCTCCCGCCCGGACCCACGCCCTGTGGACCGCGCCGCCGGATCGGAGTTCGATGCCCGCTGACGAGAAGCTCGCCAGACCTCCGGCGAGTTCCCGCGCGGGCCGCTGGAGCGCCCAGTCGTGGTTCGCCCTCCTGCTCGCGGCCATGGCCGTCCTGCTGTGCCTGTCCGCCGTGGCCGGGGCCGTGGCGTTGCAGCACACCGCCGAGGTCTCCAACCGCCTGGTCGACCGCATCTCCCCGGCCCGCGTGGAGGGGGAGCGCCTGGAGAGCTCCCTGCTCGACCAGGAGAGCGGCGTCCGGGGGTTCGTCCTCACCGGCAAGGAAGAGTTCCTGGAGCCGTACCTCGAGGGCCAGGTGGCCCAGCTGCAGGCGGCGGCCCGCATCCGGCAGCTCAACCCGGGGCGGCGGCTGCGTGAGCTGGAGGAGCTGGAGCGGCTCGCCGCGGAGTGGCGGGGCCGGCACGCGGAGCCGATGATCGTGCTCACCCGCACCGAGGGGCCGGACATGGTCACCCAGGCGCGGACCGAGGAGAGCAAGGAGTCCTTCGACGCCGTCCGCGGCGCGCTGGACGCCTACAACGCCGCCTGGAGCCGGCAGCGGGAGGCGGCCCGCGCCGACCTCACCGCCGCCAGGGTGACGCGGGACACGGTCTTCATCGTCATCATCGGAGCCCTCCTGCTCGCCGTCGTCGCGATGGCGGTGCTGCTCCGGCTGGTGGTGTTCCGCCCGCTGGACCGCCTGTCCGCCGCCTCCCGCCGGGTCACCGGCGGGGACTTCTCCCACCACGTGGACACCGGAGGCCCGGCCGACCTCGCCGAGCTGGCCCGCGACATGGAGGCGATGCGCGGGAGGATCGTCGCCGAGCTGGAGGAGACCCGCCGCTCCCAGCGGCTGCTGGCCGAACGGGCCGAGGAGCTGAAGCGCTCCAACACCGAGCTCGAGCAGTTCGCCTACGTGGCCAGCCACGACCTGCAGGAGCCGCTGCGCAAGGTCGCCAGCTTCACCCAGATGCTGGAGCAGCGCTACGCCGACCAGCTCGACGACCGGGCCCGGCAGTACATCGCGTTCGCGGTGGACGGCGCCAAGCGCATGCAGGAGCTCATCAACGAGCTGCTCACCTTCTCCCGGGTGGGCCGGATCACCAGAGACCCCGTGACGTTCGGCCTCGGCGACGTGGTCGCGGCGGCCCTGCGGAACCTCTCGGCCGCGATCGAGGACGCCGGGGCCGAGGTCGAGGTCGGCGACCTGCCGGTGATCAGCGGTGACCGGTCCCAGTTCGTGATGCTCTGGCAGAACCTCATCGGCAACGCCGTGAAGTTCCGCCACCCCGACCGCGCGCCGGTGATCAGGATCGAGGCGTGGCGCGAGGGGCCGGAGTGGTGCGTCTCGGTGGCCGACAACGGCATCGGCATCGACGCCCGGTTCGCCGAAAAGATCTTCATCATCTTCCAGCGGCTGCACACCAGGGACGCCTACCCGGGCACGGGGATCGGCCTCGCGATCTGCCGGAAGATCGTCGAATATCACCACGGCAGGATCTGGCTCGACACCGATCACACCGGCGGTACCCGCTTCGTCGTCGCCCTGCCCGCCGCGGACGAGCCGCCGGCCGGCGGCGAGCCCGTCCCGGTCTCCGCGGGGGAGGGCGAGAGCGCGCCCGCCACGTGAGGAGCTTCCCGTCCGTACCTGCCATCAGATGACAGGTATAGGCGGAAGCATCGGTCGCATGACCACCACAGCGAAGTTTCTCGCCGTCAACATCGACTGCGCCGAGCCCGGGCGGCTCGCGGAGTTCTACGCGACCGTGTTCGGCTACGAAGTCCAGCACGTCGAGGACGACTACGCCGGCATCGGCGACGGCGCCGTGACCATCTACTTCCAGAAGAACACCGAGCGCAAGCCCGCCGCCTGGCCCGGCCCGGACAAGCAGTTCCACCTGGACGTGCGGGTCCCGGACGTGGAGCAGGCCGTCAAGGACTACCTGGAGCTCGGGGCGAGCAAGCCGGACTTCCAGCCCGGCGGCGAGCACTGGACCGTGCTCGCCGACCCCGAGGGACACCTGTTCTGCGTCTGCCCGACCCGCGACTAATCCGCTCGCCGTACGGCCAGCGCCTCCAGCACCCCCGCTCGCCGGGCGTCGTCGAGGGCGAGGTCGATCGCGGTCCACGCCAGCGCCGCGGCCGCGTCGATCACGCCCTTGTCGGCCTCCGGGGTGGCCGCCGCCGCGGCGAAGGCGGGGGTGTGCGGCATGCTGAACCCGGCCGGGTCGATGCCGATGACCGGGTGGATGCCCGGCAGGGCGTGGGAGACGTTGCCCATGTCCGTCGAGCCGCCGCGGAACTCCGGCGGCACCGGGAACGCCTCGCGGCCGGTGACGGCGAGGTTGGCGGTGTAGACGTCGGCCAGCCACGGATCGTTGCGCATCTCGGCGTAGTCGGGGCTGGTCCGCGTCATCTCCATGGTCGCGCCGGTGGCCAGCGCGCCCGCCGCGAAGCAGTCGCGCACCCGCGCCTCCAGCCGGTGCATGTCGGCCAGGGTGTCGGCCCGCAGGTAATAGGCCAGCTTCGTGCGCGCGGGCACGATGTTCGGCCGCAGCCCGCCCTCCTGGACGATCCCGTGGAACTGGCCGCCGGGGACCATGTGCTGGCGGAGCAGGCCGAGGGCCGTCTGGGCGACGGTCACCGCGTCCAGGGCGTTGATCCCGGTGTGCGGGGCGGCGGAGGCGTGCGCCTCGAGGCCCGTGTAGACGATCTCGAAGTGGCCGCTGGCCTTGGTGGACAGGCCGCCCGGCATGTGCAGGTCCACCGGGGCGGGGTGGGCCATCATCGCCACCGCCACGTCGTCGAACGCGCCCCGGTCCAGCATGAGCTGCTTGCCGCCGCCGCTCTCCTCGGCCGGGGTGCCCAGCAGCTTCACGGTGATGCCCAGCTCGTCGGCGACCGAGGCCAGGGCCAGGGCCGCGCCCACGCTGGAGGCGGCGATCACGTTGTGCCCGCAGGCGTGGCCGATCTCCGGGAGCGCGTCGTACTCGGCGCACAGCGCGACGACCAGGTCACCGCCGCCGTACGTGGCGCTCAGCGCGGTCGGCAGGTCGCAGACGCCGCGCGTGACGTCGAACCCGGCCCTCTCCATGGCGACGGCGACCTTCTCCGCCGACCGGTGCTCGGCGAAGGCCAGCTCCGGCTCGGCGTGGATGCTCCGGCTCAACGCCACCAGCTCGTCGCCGGCGGCGGAGATCCGTGCCCGGGCCGCCGCCTTCTCGGCGGACAGGGGCTTCTCGGGAGACGGGGTGGACATTTCAGGACTCCTTACCGGGAGCGGAAGCGAAGGCGGGGACGGAGCCGGCGGCGGGACCGGCGGCGGAGGCGCGGCGGGCGACGGCCAGCAGGAACAGGACGGCGAGGACGGAGGCGGCGGCGCAGATCAGCCAGACGGTCACGTAGCCGCCCTCGGTCGGGCTGGCGGTGCCCCCGATGACCATCGTGGACAGCACCCCGGCGAAGACCGCGCCCGAGACGCTGCCGCCGAGGGTCTTGAACGTGTTGTACATGCCGGTGGAGATCGCGATGTCGGTGATCGGGGCGCGCTCGGCGATCAGCGCGGGGATGGAGGCCAGCGCGACGCCGGTGCCGAGGGAGATGAACGCGGTGGCGGCCAGGAACTGCGCGGGGTGCGCGTGCAGGACCGTCACGAGCAGGTAGCCCGCCGCGGTCAGGCCCAGCCCGAGCAGCAGCGTGGCGTCGTGCCCGACCCGGGTGCCGATCCCGGCCATCGCCGACGCCCCGGCCATCGCGAACAGGCCACTGGGGATCATCATCAGGGCCAGGGGGAGCGCGTCGAAGCCGAAGCCGTACCCGACCTTCTCCGGGACGCTCGCCATGAACGTGGCGGAGGCGGTCTGCGCGCCGAACATGGAGAAGCCGAGCATGAAGCTGGCGGCATAGAGGCCGACGAGACGCGGGCGGACGAGGTTGCGCACGTCCACCAGCGGGTGCTCGGCGCGCAGCTCGATCCGGACCCACAGGGCCAGCAGCGCGGCGGCGGCCCCGAGCAGGGCGACCGGCCCGCCGCTCACCCCCAGCAGGAGCGTGACCAGGCCGAGGCTGAGCGCCGCGGCGCCCGCCCAGTCGATCGAGGCGACCGCCCGCTCGACGCTCTCCGGCACCCAGAACGCCACGACCACCACGCACAGGGCGGTCATCACGACCGGGACGGTCAGCGTGTGGTGGACGTCCTTCAGTACGGCGTGCACCACACCGCCGACGATCAGGCCGAGCGAGGTGCCGAGGGTGAGCGAGCCGACCAGCATGCCGATCGCGGAACGCGCCCGCCCGGGCTCCAGGCGGCTGCGCACGATGCCGAACTCCAGCGGGAGCAGCGCCGACATCGGGCCCATCAGCGCCCGGCCGGCCAGCAGCAGCTCGAAGCTGGGCGCCCAGGCGACCAGGGCGGAGCCGGCCAGCAGGAAGAGCAGGGAGATCCGGAGCAGCTTGCGGTGGCCGTACATGTCGCCGAGACGGGCGAAGATCGGCACGCAGATCGCGGCGGAGAGCAGCTGGACGACGCTGACCCAGTGCAGGGCCGCGTTGGAGACGCCGTAGGCCTTGCCGATGGCGGGGGTGATCGGGAGCATCATGCCCTGGATCAGACCGCTGGTGATCTCGACGAAGACGAGGAGCCCGACGACGGCGGACACCTTCACGGGGGGTGGGTTGAGGGGCTGGGTCACGTGCGCGCTCCGAATCCGGGCGGGGGAGGAGGGGGAGGGGAGAAGAGCGGGCAGCCGGAAGGGGTACGGCGGGACGGCGGCCGTGGCTGTGCGAGGGCGGAAGGGGGCCGGAGGGGCGGGGTGGTCCTCGGCGAACGGGGTCAGGAGGCGGTACGGCGGGGCGGGTCGCCGTCGACGAGCAGGGCGACCAGCTTCTGGACGTCGTTCTCGGTGATCGGCTGACGCCAGATGACGCCCCGGTAGACCAGCAGGCCGGACATCACGTCGATCAGATAGTCGACGTCGGTGTCCTCGGGCAGGTCCCCGGCGTCGACGAGACGCTGGAAGATCGCCCGTCCGGTGTCCCGGCGGCCCGACAGGATCTGCGCCTGGAAGGCTTTCTGGCCCTCGGGATCGGTGTTGAGGTCGTTGCGCGCCCCGGTGAGGGCGGGCCCGTACCAGGGGTCGGCGAACGGCTCGACGAGGATGCGGATGTTGGCCGCGAGGTCGTCGCGCGGAGACCCGGACTCGGGGATCTCCTCGATGCGGATCGGCCGGTAGAGGATCTCGGCGACCAGCTCGGCCTTGCTGGACCACCAGCGGTAGATGGTGGTCTTGCCGACCCCGGCGCGGGCCGCCACGCCCTCGATCGTCAGCCGCGGGTACCCGACCTCGGCGAGCAGCTCACGCGCGGCGGCCAGGACCGCGTCGTGAGCCTGCTCGCTCCGGGGCCGGCCGGGGCGCCGGCGCTGCTCGTCCGTCATGCATCCAGAGAATCGGGCATTCGGGACCATTAATCAATAACGAAACGTTGCGTTTTACATCTCGTTAACAGAATGTGATTCTGTCGTCGGTTGCCCCGGACCGTCCCGCCGCAGGTCAGGCAGGGTTCGGCGCCTCCTTCCTCTCGCCCAGGGCGAGCAGGACGACGGCGGCGAGCAGGAGCGCGGCGCCTCCCGCGGCCTGCGGGCTGAGCCGCTCGCCGAACAGGAGCACCCCGAGGGCCGCCGCCCCGACCGGCTCCACCAGCGTGATCACCGAGGCGGTCATGGCCCGCACCGCGGCGAGCCCGGCGAAGAACAGCCCGTAGGCGAGAGCCGTCGGGATCGCGCCGAGGTAGGCGATGAGCGCCCAGGACGCGAGCTGCTCGCCCGAGGGCAGCATCCCGTGGGCCAGGGCGACGGGGAGCAGGCAGGCGGCGCCGACCGCGAAGCCGCCCATCGCGGTGCTGTACGGCTCGGCGGGCCGGGCCCGGTTGAGCAGCGTCACGCCCGCGTAACCGGCCGCCGAGAGCAGCGCCCACCCGGCGCCGGCCGGGGAGAAGCCCGCCGGGCCGTCGTCGGAGGCCAGCAGGGCCAGCCCGGCCAGGGCGGCGGCGACACACCCCAGCCCGGCCGCCCCGGGCCGCTCCCGCAGGAGCACGGCGGATCCGGCGGCGACGAAGACGGGAGTCGCGCCGGTGGTGACCACAGTGGCCACGGCGAGCCCGGACTCGGCGATCGCCGCGAAGTAGGCCGTCTGGCAGACGGCCATCGCCACGCCCAGGACCACGGCGCGACCGAGCGCGGAATGCCGGGGAATCGCCACGCCCAGGATCCGCGTGACCAGCAGGATCATCGTCGCCCCGACGGCGAACCGCCAGAACGAGACCGCGACGGGCCCGACCCCGCCGGCCCGGTCGAGCAGCGCCCCGGCGGCGCCGCCGGTGCCCCACGCGGTGGCCGCGAGGGAGATGTACAGCAGTCCCTGCCGTACGGAGACATGCGTCATGGAGATCTCTCCAGGGGAAGTGGTCGTCAACGTCCGCACGTCTGCGGGCAGCGACCACCCACCGGATCACTCCGACCCGGTCACACAGGAGAGATGCCGCCCGCTATCGGGCGGGCGGGGGAGAGATGACGGGGGCGATGAGGAAGGTCGGCACACGCCAACCGTAACGAGCCGGCGGCCCCGGGCTCCACCTCATATCCATGTCCGCCCATCAACACGACGGGACATGCAACACCGGCGCCACCGAGGCGGCGATAGCCGTCGGCGTGTCTGTGGATGTTCCTGGAGGAGGATCCCCCGATCGGACTCCTGTCCGCAGCCTCAGGCGTCGGTGTCTTTCGGGTGCCGGGGTGAGGCGTAAATGATCCAGACGGTGTGGGTGTCGTCATCGATGGCGTAGCGGACGCGCCCGCCGCTGGTGACTTCGAATTCCCACTGTTCCAGGTCGTGGCCGTTGTGGCGATGGGTGGCCAGGTCGCCGCGGAGCCGGTGCTGGCGTCCGTGATCTGCCCGGGAACGGGGATCGGCGCGCAGCGTCTCGAAGCAGCGGCGGGTGTTGGCCAGGGCGTGGCGGCACAGCTCCTCCCAGCCTTTGACCGCATCGCCGGTGCCGAACCGGAGGTCCCATTCGCCGTCGGGTGGCGGGACTGTCACCCGGTCGCCGCGCTTGGGACTCACGCGGTGACCTCGACCGGCCCGAAGTCGCCGCTGGTGGCGGTGCGCGCCTGGGCGTAGCGCACGGGGTCGGCTTTGATGCGGGCGGTGGCCCGCCAGCCCGCGATGACTTCCTGGGCGGTGGTGTCGACATCGAGTTCCGCGGCGTCGGAGAGCGCCTCGACCAGTTCCAGGGTGAAGGAGCGCAGCTCGTCGGGGCTCAGGTGACGGACCCAGGGGAAGACGTCGGGCATGGCGATGACCAGCGTGCGGGCGGTGGGGTCGTGTTTGAGGAGGGCCAGGAACAGGCGTGATGCCGTGGTCAGCGTTTCGCCGCGCTGGTCTTCGCGGTCGGCGGCGGTCAGGTAGAAGTCCGGGGCGTCGCGGTGGGTGATGCGCACCCGGCCCAGGCGGGCGGCGCGTTCGGCGACGGCTCGGGGGTTTCTGGACAGGTCCGAGAAGGTGACGGCGTCGGCGTCGGCGTTGCTGGTGCTCACTCCATCATCGTAGGTCAGAACACATTCTGATAAGCGGTGAACGGGACAGCGGGCGTAAACAGCCTCATCCGCCGATGTATGGAGAGCTGCCAGGAAGCGAAGTCGAGTCTGTATTGGAGGGACAGCCGTACGGCCCGGCTTCCCGTGAACGGGTCACATAGCTTGACGTTGGTGTCACCGATGGAAGACTTCCTGTCGGCCGCTTTTCATGATCAAAGGGTCGACGGACCGAACCGGGAGCGAGCGGATCCGCGAAGTCGCCGACGCCGGCCTGCGACGCCTGGGTGTGGACGAGCGGGCCGATCTGGACGCCCTGGCCGCCGGGGTGGGCGTGGCGGATGATCGGTACGGCGGGGCGCACATGAATCTCGTCGGGCGCCGACCCGTGTCAGCTCAGCGGTTGCGGGACGGGACCCCTAGGCGGCGCTGCCGTACCACTGCCATTCCGCGCGACGGGGCATTCCGGGGAGCGGGATGCGGCCCGTGCACCACAGCAGGGTGGCGAACGGGTCATGCCCCGCCGGGGCGTCGGGGAAGAGGCGGGCGAGGGCGGCGGTGCCGGGCTCGCCGGGCGGTGTCCAGGACAGGCCGAGGGCGCGGGTGATGTCGTAGGTGTGAACGGCCAGTTCGACGACGCCCATCGCGGCGAAGCCCGCGGCGTCGGAGTGGCCCCAGGGATGCCATGCCCGCACGTCCGCCGCTGTGTCCCGGACCGTGCCGCTGAGCAGGGACGCGGCGATGCCGAGCCCTTCCAGGCACGCGGGGACGGAGGCGTGGGGGTCGAGGGAGGCGAAGAGGGTGATGTAGCGGTCGCGGGGACGGGCGATGAGGAGACCCGCGTAGCCGATCAGGCCGAGGGCCAGGTGATCGAGGGTCTGGCGGCAGGTCCAGTCGAGACCGCCGGCCCGGCGTGACCAGTCCTCGTCGGCCCCCTTGAGGAGAACGGCCAGGCAGTCGTCGGCGACGGCCGACACCAGGTCCGGCCATGACACGGCCGGGTGGTCAAAAGTCATCCGTAACTCCTCGTCTGTCCGCCCGCGGCGGTCGATCACGCGGAGACCACGTTCTCAGCGGTCCGCGGCGGGGGACAGTGACGGGGATGACCGGTACCGCCAAATTCCTGCCATAGGCTCCGGGATCATGAGCGCCGGTTCCATCGCCGTGGTCGTGCCCGAGGACATCGAGGTCCCCTCCTGGGACCTGTACGAGATGAGCATCCCCTGCACCGTCTTCGGCAAGCCGCATCCCGATCTCGCCGATCCCTGGTACGACCTGCGGTTGTGCGGGACGGGTGGGCGGCCGCCGGAGAGCCGGAGCGGTCCCGCCGGATCACGGCTGACGTTGCGGACCGACTACGGGCTCGACGGCCTCGTCGGCGCGGACACCGTCATCGTGCCCTCGGTTCCCGACTCCTGTGTCGAGGAGGGCGCGCCGCTCCCGTCCGAGCTGGTGACGGCACTGCGTCGCGCCCACGCCGCCGGCGCCCGGATGGTCTCCCTGTGCACCGGCGCCTTCGCCCTCGCCGAAGCGGGGCTGCTCGACGGACGCCGCGCCACCGCCCACTGGATGCACACCGCCCAGCTGGCCGAGCGCTACCCGAAGGTGCGGGTCGACGACTCGGTGCTGTATGTGGACGACGGCGACGTGCTCACCAGCGCCGGGCTGACCGCGGGCCTCGATCTCTGTCTCCACCTGGTACGGCGTGACCTCGGCGCGCACATCGCCAACCAACTGGCCCGCCGGATGGTGGTGCCCGCCCATCGGCCCGGCGGCCAGGCGCAGTTCATCGATCTGTCCGTGCCCGCGACCGACGACGAGAGTCTGGGGCCCGTCCTGGAATGGGCCCGCGCCCACCTGGATCAGCCGCTCACGGTCGAGGGACTGGCCCGGCGAGTCGCGATGAGCCCCCGGACCTTCTACCGGCGACTGCGGGCGGCCACCGGGATGACACCGCTGCAGTGGTTGCTCGACCAGCGCCTGGCACGTGCCCGGGGCCTGCTCGAATCAACGGATCTGCCGATCGCGAAGGTCGGGGAGCTGAGCGGGCTCGGTACGGCCAACAACCTCCGCCACCACTTCCTCAAGCAGCTGGGAGTGTCTCCGGGCGACTACCGGCGAGCCTTCCCTCGCGCGACGAACGGCTGACCTGACCCTTATGAACGGCCGACCTGACCCCTACCTGGACTGATCCGGCCGGGACCGGCCGGGCCGCGGGCGGGCGGCGCTCAGGAAGGCGCCCCACATCAGCAGGATCGGCACGGCCATGACGGGCGCCAGGGACCACAGCGCGCGCTCGACAGGCCGGTGGGAGTCGGCCCGGTGGAAGGCGTCGAGGGCTGCGACGACGGCGAACCCGAGGACGGGCACGCCCAGGGCGCGCGTGGAGACGAGCCCCCGGCGACCAGGATCCGAAGGCGACGGGCCAGAGCGCCCCGCCGAGGCTGAACCCGTGCCCGAGGCCGTACTCGGCGGTCCCGGCATCCGTCCTCGGCTCCGGCGGCGTGGCCGCCCGCGATCCCCCTCCGGCTCGCCGGCGGCATCCGCGCCGCAGCCGTGGCGCACCGCGGCGGGGCCGGCCGAGAGCGGATGATCACGTTCGGACGTGGTGCCTCGCGAGCGCGGTGAGGAGGCCGAGCTGGATCGCCGTGGCGAGGACCATTCGTACGCTCAAGCTGTCCACGTGGGGTATCGCGAGGACGAGGAGAGCCGCGACCGGGGCGGCCGCGCACAACCGCATCCACTTCCTGCGGCCGAGGGCGGAGAATCTCCGGGCGAACACCGGGCAGGCGGCGAACCACGCCACCTGGGCGATCAGGAAACCGACCTCGTGCAGTACGCCGTGCCAGCTCATCTCGGGAGCGCCGGCCGGCGCCCCCGGGGGGAAACCGGCCCCCGCGTCGGTGGGGAAGATCCCCGCCACGATGAGCCCGACGCCGTTGAGGCCGACCAGGATCGGCGCCCACCGGCGGCCCCGTCCGGAGTCGAGGTCTCGTCTCAGGCCGGCGGCGGCCGCCAGCAGGAGCGCGCCGCAGAGCACGAAGTTGACGATCTGCACCCATCCCAGCTCACCGAGGCTCAGCAGGCTCAGCGGATGGCGGGTGGGATCGTAGCCGTCGCGGGTCACCGCCTGGACCGCCCACACCGCGAGGAACAGCGGTCCGGCCGCGACTCCGCAGTCGAGCAGGCGGGCAGTGCCGGGCGTGGTGGCCGGGGTGGCCGGGGTGGCCGGAGTCTGGTGTGTCATCGGGATTTCCTCCCCGTGCGAGATGGTTTCTGCTCGGGAGGGGCCGGGGAGCGGCGGGCCCCCCGTCGGAGCGTGAACGCGCCCACCGCGCGCAGTGAGGTGAAGTCCTCCTGGCGGCGCCCTCTCGATCGCGTCGCAAGAGACGTCGGAGCCGGACGGGCCGACCGGACATCTCCGGGCAGGGAATTCAGGGACGGGGCGGGGTCACCGCTCCGGGACGAGAGCGACGTCGAACTGCACCCGGACTTCGTCGTTGAGCTTGAGGGTGCCGAAGAACGCCGAGTAGGGCCGGATGCCCCAGCGGGACTGCACGACGGCGGCCGAGCCGTGGACGCGGCCCCCGGCCAGCGAGCCCTGGATCACGATGGGGCGTGTCTCCCCGACGATGGTGAGGTCGCCTTCGAGGCGGAACGACTCGGCGGTTCCCTCGACCCGTGTCGACCGGAAGAGGATCACCGGGTGACGGCCGGTGCCGAGGATCTTCTCCCGGATGATTTTTTCGATCTCGTCGCGGTCCGAGCCCGTCAGCGGCTTGACCCCGCCGTTCCCCTCCAGGACCTTCAACGACACGGCGTCGACTTCGACCGTCACCGAGGAGGCGGCCGGGTCGGCGGGGTCGAGCGTGGCGTCGCCGCGCCAGCGGGTGACCCCGATGGTGAGATCATGGCCCGCCTTCGCGCCGAGCCCGGTGCGTGTCGTCTTGACCAGGAGCCGGCCGGACGCGGGTCCCAGTGTGTAGTTACCGGCGGTGATGCTCACCCTGCCAAGCTAGCTCGCGTACGCCGTGGAGCGCTCGGGCCCCCGTGGGTCCGTTCCGGTGAATCCGGAATGCGCGCGGGACCGGATGCCCCGCCCGTCGCCGGGCGGCGGACGGTCACCCGGTCGCCGTGCCCGGGACCGTGAGAGACGGTGGAGTCTACGACTGGGGCTCGCCGGGGCGGACCAGCCCGCTCTCGTAGGCGAAGACGACCGCCTGGACGCGGGTGGTCAGGCCGAGCTTCATCAGGACGCGGGACAGGTGGGTCTTGACGGTCGCCTCGCCCAGGTGGAGCCGGGCGGCGATCTGGGTGTTGGTCAGCCCCTGCGCCGGCAGTCTCAGCACGTCGGTCTCCCGGCCGGCCCGGCTCCACCCGGGCCAGCGCGCGGGCGAAGCGCCTGCGGGCGCGGTGGAGTCTGATGCGTACGGCGTTGCGCGACAGGCCGAGTACGGCGGCGATCTCACGCCGGTCCAGGTCCTCCCAGGCGACCAGCGACAACAGCTCACGATCGTCATCGGGCAAGGTCCGGAAGATCTGCGCGATCGCTTTCACCTCGACCCCGCTGTCGGGCGAGGCGCCGTACAGATCGGCCATCTCGGCGTCGAGCTCCACGCTGAGAGCCTGGCGGCGGACCTCGCCTCGATAGTGGTTGGCCAGCACCTTGCGGGCCACGCCGTACAACCACAGCGTGGCCTCCTCCCCGTCGGGCAGGTCGCCTATCCGCCGCCAGGCGATGGCGAAGGTCTCCGCCACCACGTCCGCCGCGTCCTGCGGCGAGTCGCAGCGGCGTGCCGCGTACGCCGTGATCCGGCCGTACGTTTCCCGGTAGACGGTCTCGAACCTGGCCCGCCCGCTATCCACAGGCCACTTCCGGGCCAGATCTCCTCGGCATTCCCATGCCCGTCTCCCTGATAGTTCGATCTACGGACATCTGTGCCTATGTAAGGAGTTGGGACATCATTTCTCGTTAGAGCGGAGAATTCTCAGCTTTTCGGTGGCCTGTCATCGGCTTGTACGGTGGGCGGCAACCAGGACGCGCAGCTCCTGTCGTCCCGGTCCTCGCCATCCCCCACGGTCATGCCGGATGTAAGGAAGCTGCCGGACATACCGAAGCTGGAGCCCGCCGACGTGGTGTGGCCCGCGGCGATGCTCACCCCGCCCCCCGACTTGAGAACGGCCCTCTCGTGCACCCGGTAGCCATGCTGGACGGTGACACGGCCCTCATGGTCACGGAACATGACATGCGTCCCACCTTCTTCGCCTACGATCGCCGGACCGGACGGCACCGAGCACTGGCGACCGCTCCCGAATGGGCCGAGTGCGACCTGTGCTTCGAGGTCATGAACGTGGCTGTGAGCGAGACCGATATCGTCTGGACCGCCGGAATCTATCGCTCGGAGTCCGGCAACCCGGGCAAGCGGCACGTGGAGCTGTGGGCCATGCCGCGTTCGGGCGGCATGATGCGGCCGGTCGCGTGGCTGACCGAGCACGGGGACCTTCCCTCCGGTGAGCTGACCGTCACCGGTGACAACGCCACCTGGACAAACGAGTCAGAGAACCGCACCTACCTGGTCCCGCTGAGGGGCGGCCGCGGTATGTCGGAGATCTCCCCGTCGGCCGGTCCCCGGCCGGTGGCGGCAGATCCGGAGGTGCGAGAGTTCAGCTGCGGTGTCGAATGGTGCGTCGGAGAGGTCCGGCCCCGGCGGAACGAGGTGACGACGATGCTGGTGCAGCGCAGGGACGGCTCGGGACGCACCGCCGTCGCCGCAGCCTCCTCCGGACGGACCTTGATCGGTGACAGATTCGGACTGTTCAACCAGCCCTATGTCTATGGCGGCGGTTCTGTCGACATCTCATCGGATGATCTGAGAGCGCACGCGGTCGTCTACGACCGCTGCACCGGGAAGGCCGCACGGGCCGGAGCGCAGCGAGAGGCCGGTGAATCTCCCCGGGTCCGCGTGGGGGCGACGAACCGGCAGGAGCCGATTCTGTTCTGGCCGACGCGGGACGAGAAGCACTACGTCGTGCTGGACCTGTCCCGCATCCCCGACCGGTCCTGCGAAGGCTGACGCCGTACGGCCACCGGGTGGTACGCAGGCGGCGCGGCCGCATCCGTCCAGGCGCCAGGCGTCAGGTGTCCTCCCGCTCGCCGGGGCGGACCAGCCCGCTCTCGTAGGCGAAGACGACCGCCTGGACGCGGGTGGTCAGGCCGAGCTTCATCAGGACGCGGGACAGGTGGGTCTTGACGGTCGCCTCGCCCAGGTGGAGCCGGGCGGCGATCTGGGTGTTGGTCAGTCCCTGAGCCAGCAGTCTCAACACGTCGGTCTCCCGGCCGGTGAGCGTGTCGAGCTCGGCCGCCCGGCCCGTGGCGCGGGCGGGGTCCGGCTGTCCGGCGAAGGCGGCGATCACCCGCAGGGTGACGGCCGGATCGAGCAGCCCTCCGCCGGCGGCGACCGTCCGCACCGCCTCGACCAGGTGCTCCGGCGGGGCGGCCTTGAGCAGGAAGCCGCTGACCCCCGCGCGGAGCGCGGCGGCGACGTGCGCGTCCTCGTCGAAGGTGGTCAGCACGATGACCTTGCTGTCCGGGTGGTCGCGCACGAGCCGCCGCGCCGCCTCCAGGCCGTCCATGCGCGGCATGCGCACGTCGATCAGCACGACGTCGGGGCGGGTGCGCGCGACGAGGTCGAGGGCCTCGGCCCCGTCGGACGCCTCGCCGACGACCTCGATGTCGGGCTCGATGCCGAGCACCATCCGCAGGCCCACGCGGATCATGGCCTCGTCGTCGACGAGGGCTACGGAGATCGTCATGTCGTCGTCCCTATCGGATGCGGGGGAGGGGGTCGCCGGATGTGGGGGGTGAAGGGGGCTGCCGGGCGCGAGGGGATCTCCTCGCCGGGTGCGGGCGGGGATGTCCGTGTCAGGTGCGGGGCAGGGGGAACCGGGCGCGGACGGCGAAGCCGCCGTCCGGTTCGCGACCGGCGTGCAGGCTGCCGTGCACCATGGCCAGCCGTTCCCGCATGCCGACCAGGCCGTGGTCGGTACGGCTCGCCGCCGGCTCGCGCGGCGCGAGCCCGGGGCCGTTCCGCACCTCCACGGTGAGCGCCTGAGCGGTGCAGCCGACGGCGACCGCGGTCGGGGCTCCGCCGGCGTGCCGCAGCACGTTCGTCAGCGCCTCCTGCAGCACCCGGTAGGCGGTGAGGTCCAGCACCGGCGGCAGCCGGGGCAGCTCGGCCGGGGCGTCCAGCGTCACCGTGAGACCCGCGGCGCGGACGTCCGCGACCAGCTCGTCGAGCCGGGCCAGCGACGGCACGGGGGCGGGACGTTCGCCGTCGACGCGCTCGCGCAGGATGCCGACCAGGCCGCGCATCTCGTCCACCGTCTGCCGCCCGAGGCGCTCCAGCCCGACCACGACCTCCTGCTCGGCCGGCCGGTCGGCGAGCAGCCGGCGCAGGCCGCCCAGCTGCAGGGTCATCACGCTGACCGAGTGGGCGACCGCGTCGTGCACCTCACGGGCGATGCGCGTGCGCTCCTGCGCGACGGCGGCCTGGGCGTTGGCCTCGCGCTCGGCGTCGAGGGCGGCGGCCAGCTCGGCCAGCTCGGCGGCCCGATCGCTGCTGCGCCGGGCCAGCAGCCCCATGAACCAGCCCGGCAGCAGGACGGCCGGGACGAAGAACAACTCCCACGCCGAGGCTCCGACGAGGGCCGTGCTGGAGAAGGACACTCCCGCGACGCACAGCGCCACGGCCGAGCGGCGCGGGGGTTCGCGCCGGCCCGCCCAGGCGACCGCCCCGATCATGCCGATCATCGTCGCGCCGCTGACTCCCGGAGCGTCGAACAGGACCATGCCCACCGGCAGGCAGACGGCCGCGATGACCGTGCCGGCCAGCGGATGCCAGGCCGCGACCATCAGACCGGCGCCCATCGCGACCCCGGAGATCCGGGTGGCCGCGGCGGCGGAGCCGAAGAAGCCGTCGAGCTCTGTCTCCAGTACGGCGAGCGCACCGACCAGAGGCCCGAACACCAGGGGAATGAGGCGCACGTCCCTCAGCCGGGTCATCGTCATAGCCACCGATCGTAATCGCGGCCGGTGACTGCCGATTCCGCCGAACGGGGGACCCTCGCAGCTCAACGGGTCCGTCGAACAGCGGACCCCGCCGGGATCCGTTCCGACGAAGGGCGGATCGATCACGGTGCGCAACGGCTGACGCGCCGCCGTACCTCCCCGCGAGAGGGTCCTTCTCACACCGAAACGCAAACCAAGAGGTACGAAATGAACCCCATTACCCAGCTTCCGGCGGACGCCCCGGCGGCGGAGTCCGAGCACACCGACCGGGCGGGCCGGTTCCTGCGGCTCGCCGGCGGCGCCGCCCTGATCGCCAGTCCCGTGCTGATGTTCGCCGGCATGATGACCTGCCCGCCGCAGGACTCCGACTCGGCGGCGGACTACATCACCTCGCTCGCCCGCGACTCCTTCCTGACCGAGCTCTCGGCGATCCTGCTGCACTACGGCCTGATCGTCGGCTCGCTCGGCGCGATGATCGTCCCGGGGCTGGTCCGCGGACGCAAGGGCCGGGGGCTGGCGGTGTTCGGCGCGCTGGCCGCCGCGATCGGCATGCTGAACGTGTCCGGGGCCGTACGCGACGACTGGTGGCGGATGGTCACCGGCCAGCAGCTCCCGCTGGACGCCGCGGTGCGGATCTCGGACACCGTGGACACCTCGTCGTTCATGCCGCTGTGGAGCGGCACGGAGATGCTGGCCTTCCTCGGCCTGCTCGCCCTCTGCGCCGGGCTCGCCCGCGCGGGTGTCACCGGCTGGTGGCTGACCGCGGTCTACCTCGGCGCCTTCGTCTCGATGATGTTCGTCCCGATCCACCTGACCTACGTGATGGGCGTCGCTTTCACGCTGCTGTTCCTGCCGCTGGGAGTCGCCGGGGTGCGCACCATCCAGCGCGAGCGCGCGGCCGCGTGACGCCGCCGCCGGGCGGCTGTGCGGCATCGTCGCCGCATCCGGTGGCCGCGTGAGGCCGTCGCCGGATGCGGCGGCCGTGCGGCACCGCCGCGGGGCACGGCAGGTCACTCCGTTCCGTCGGGATTTGACCTGTTTTATTACTGATCCCGCTCGGGAACGCCGTTATCGACTCACGCGGCACCCTAAGCTGGATGGATGACCCGAGTATCGCTTCCCTCCCCGTGCGCGTCCTCCCCTGGCGGGTGGCGATGACCTGGGTCGGCATCTCCATCGCTTTGGTCGGTGCGCTGGGCTACGCCCTGGGCGCCGCACTCCAGCAGTTCGAGGCGGTCGCCGAGGGCGCCTCGCTCAAGCTGATGAAACGCCCCCGCTGGTGGCTGGGCGGCATCATCGGGTTCACCGGCGCCTCCCTGCACGCGGTGGCGCTGAGCTTCGCGCCGCTGGTCGCGGTGCAGCCGATCAGCGTGGCGACGCTGGTGTTCGCGGTGCCCCTGGCGGCGATGCTGCACGGCCGCAAGCCGCACCGGGCGGAGATCATCGGTTCCGTCGCGGTGGCCGTCGGCCTGCTGGGGCTGCTCCTGCTGGTCCCCGTGCACTCCGTGACGCCGCACATGACGGGCCGGGAGGCCTTCGGGTTCCTCGGCTGCGTCGGACTGGTCGTGCTCCTGGCGCATCTGGCCGGGCGGAAGGCGACGGGTCCGACCAAGGCGCTGCTGCTCTCGATCGGGGCGGGCGCGACGACGGCCAGCGTGTCCACCTTCGTCCGGGTGGTGGGCGGCAACTTCGGCGGCGACTGGGCCAAGCTGCTCAGCTGGTTCACCCTCGCCGTGCCCATCCTGCTCATCTGCGCCACCGTGCTGTTGCAGAAGTCCTACGAAGTGGGATATTTCGGCATCGCTTACGCGGGAGTCCAGGTGTTCGACCCGATCACCTCGATCCTCGCCGGCGTCCTCCTGCTCGACGAGGCCGTGCCCTCCGGCTGGTCCAACGTCATTCCCGCGCTGCTCGCGGGGGCGCTCATGATCTGGGGGACGATGACCCTCGGACGGCTCGCCCCCGATCACGGCGCGCGCACCTCGGCTCCGGCGCCGGAGCCCGTCTCGGCCACGCGGTGACGGTGCGCCGGAGTCCGTCTCGGCCGTGTGCTGACGGGGCCCTGGAGCCCGTCTCGGCCACGCGCTGAGGGAGCCCCGGGCCTGTCACGCCGCGGGCGGGCGCCAGCCGAAGATGTCGTCGGCCGCGCCGGCCACCCTGCCGGGGGCGAGCCGGGAGGCCAGCGCCATCAGGGTGTCGCGCAGCCGTACGGCCAGCGGGTTGCGGATCTTTGTGGCGCGGTTGATCGAGGACGAACGGCTCACGATCTTCCAGGTCCGCTCCAGGCGGGCGGCGGTGTAGTGCGCCAGGCGGGCGGCGATGTCGTCCGCGGGTCCCTCGCCGGGCCCGGCGACGTGGGCGAGCACCACCGCGTCCTCGATCGCCTGGCAGGCGCCCTGGCCGAGGTTGGGCGTCATGGCGTGCGCCGCGTCGCCCAGCAGGGCCACCCGGCCGCGGTGCATCGCGGGCAGCGGGGTCGCCAGGTGGTAGACGTCGTTGCGCAGGACGTTCTCCGGCGAGGCCGCGGCGAGCAGGGCCGGGATCGGGGCGTGCCACCGGCCGAACAGGCGCCGCAGCTCCGCCAGCTGGTCGCCGCCCCCGGCTCCCGCCGGGACCACGTCCGTGGCGTAGCAGTAGGTCACGCCCCCGGCCAGCGGCATGATCCCGAAGACCCCGCCCGCGCCCCAGCTCTCGGACGCCTGGCCCGGGACGCCCTCGGCGGGGACGAGCACCCGCCAGCTCGTGGTCCCCGAGTAGACGGGCCCCGGGTGGCCGGGGAACAGCGCGCCCCTGATGGGGGAGTGGATGCCGTCGGCGGCCACCACCAGATCGGCCCGCAGTTCGATCGCGGTGCCGGCGGCTGCCGGGGCCGCGCCCCCCACGGCGTCCGTCGTGTGCTTCACGGCGTCCGTCGCGCTCTTCATGGCGTTCCCCGTCGTGTTCTCCAGGGCGCTCACCTGCCCGGTGGCGGGGTCCACGCCCGTCACGGCGGTGTTCAGCCGGATCGCGCCGGGCGCCAGCCGTGCCACGAGGATGTCGACCAGCTGTGCCCGGCGGAGCAGGACCACCGAGTCGCCGTACTGGGCGGAGACGGCCTCCGTGCTGGTCCGCGCCAGCCATCGGCCGCCGGCGCTCCGGACGCCGCCGTCACCCTGGACGGCCGAGAGCTTGCGGATCTCGTCGCCGGCGCCGATCGTGTCCAGGGCCCTGAGCGCGTTGACCGCGATGGCCAGCCCGGAGCCGACCGGCTCCAGGGACGCCGCCCGCTCCAGCACCGTCACCTCCCAGCCGCGCCGCTGGAGCGCCACCGCCGCGGTCAGCCCGCCGATTCCCGCCCCGACCACCACTGCGTGTGCCATGACCATCTCCTCACTACGGATGTAGTGAAGGTTACTACGCCTGTAGTCCAACTACAAATGTAGTATCGACGGGTGAAGTCCCAACGTGGTGAGCTGGTCGCGGACGCCGCCATCACCCTGCTGGTCGAGCGGGGGATGCGCGGGCTGACCCACCGGGCGGTCGACGAGGCGGCGGGCCTGCCGCCCGGCTCGACGTCCAACCTGGCGCGCACCCGCTCGGCTCTGCTGGAGCTGACCCTCGCCCGGCTCACCGAGCTGGAGGCGCGCCACTTCTCGGCCCTGCTCGAAGGCGGAGTGATCGACGAGGGCAGGGTGACCGACGAGGGCGGGGCGATCGGGGAACGCGGGCTGGAGGCGCTCGCGGAGTTGATGGCCCAGGCGTTGTGGGGGCAGCTCACCGCCGGGCGGCGCCGTACGATCGCCCGTTACGAACTCGCCCTGGAGGCCACCCGCCGCCCCGAACTGCGCGCGATCTACGACCGGGCGGGGGTGCGGTTCCGCGATCCCGCCGTCGCCGTTCTCGCGGCCGCCGGCTCCCGCGATCCGGTACGGCACGGCCGCCAGCTGGTCGCCTTCGGAGAGGGCATCATGTTCGACGCCGTCGCCGGGGCCGGGGCGGAGCCGGTCCTCGACGACATCCGCCTGGGGCTGAGGGAGCTGCTGCGGGGGATGCTGCCGTAGCCTGAGGGCGGAAAGACCGGGCCGCGGCCGGGGGGGTCCGGACGATGACCCGAACGGAGACGGGCCCGGCGGTGACCCGGGCGGGGCGGATCAGACGGTGACCCGGGCGGGGCGGATCAGACGGTGACCGGCGAGGTCCCGGCGGCGAGGCGGGCGGCCAGCCGGGCGCGGTTGGCCGGCCACTCCTCCTCCAGCATGCTGAAGTAGACCGTGTCCCGCCAGGTGCCGTCGGGGCGGCGGCGGTGACGGCGCAGCGTTCCCTCGTAGACGCAGCCGAGGCGGCGGATGGCGGCCTGCGAACGGGTGTTGAGATGGTCGGTCTTCAGCTGGACCCGGTTGAACCCGAGCCCGAAGGCGTGGTCGATCAGCAGGATCTTGCACTCGGTGTTCACCGCGGTGCGCCAGACGGCCCTGCCGTACCAGGTCCAGCCGATCTCGACGCTCTCGTCGTAGCCGGGGACGTCGATGTAGGTCGTCCAGCCGACCGCCCGCCCGCTCTCCTTGAGGATCACCGCGAACGCGACGTGCCGGCCGTCCTCGATCAGGTGGCGGGCGATCGCCGCCAGTTCCCCCTCGGTCCTCGGTGCCGGGCCACCCTGCCAGCGCCATACCTCCTCGTCGCCGCCTCCGGCCGGGAACAGGTCGGGAATGTGGTCGAGGGTGAGCGGCTCCAGCCGTACGGCGCCGCCTTCGAGAGTGACGGGGGAGGGCATGTTCGCGGTCATGCGCCCGACCTTAGGAGGGGAGTGGACCTGCCAGTAGGTCCACTCAGGGCGTTTTCCCGGGTGCCACCCGCGGGGTGGGCGGGGCGACCTCGGCGATGTTCACGGCGCTCCAGGTGCTGCGCGCCTTGCGGGGAGTGAAGCGGATCGTGTAAGCGTCAGGGGAGAGGCTCCTGCGCACGCCGTCGATCCAGCCGGAGCACAGGGCCTGCTCGACCGGTTCGGGTCAGGTGACCGACGGGCGGCCGGCGCCCTTCTTGCAGAACCCGGCCAGCGGTTCGGTCTCGGTGGCGTGGCGCTTCTCCAGCCAGGCGCGGAAGTCCGCCGGGGTGGTGAAGAACAGGGGCTCCATGTGCCCGCTGGTAGCGGTCGACAGGCATACCGTCCGGTCGGTACGCTCCGGGTGAGACCGTGAGGAGGACCCATGGATTTCGGGTTCGACGCCAGGACCGAGGAGCTGCGGGAGCGGCTCCTGGGGTTCATGGACGAATGTGTTTACCCGGCGGAGGAGGCGTTCGAGGCCCAGGCGGCCGAGAGCGGGTGGGCCGCCCCGCCGCTGCTGGACGACCTCAAGGAGGAGGCGCGCAAACGCGGCCTGTGGAATCTCTTCCTCCCGGGTGAGCACGGCGCCGGGCTGACCAACCTGCAGTACGCGCCGCTGGCCGAGATCATGGGCCGCTCGCCGAGGATCGCGCCCACCGCGACCAACTGCGCCGCTCCGGACACCGGCAACATGGAGGTGCTCTCCATGTTCGGCGACGAGCGGCAGCGCAAGGAGTGGCTGGAGCCGCTGCTGCGCGGGGAGATCCGCTCGGCGTTCGCGATGACCGAGCCGGACGTGGCGTCCTCCGACGCCACGAACATCTCGCTGTCGATCGTGCGCGACGGCGACGAGTACGTGATCAACGGCCGCAAGTGGTTCGCGTCCGGCGCGATGAACCCGAACTGCCGGATCCTCATCGTGATGGGCAAGACCGCCCCGGAGGCGCCCTCGCACCGGCAGCAGTCGATGGTCCTGGTCCCGCGCGACACCCCCGGGCTGGACATCCGGCGCGGCATGCACGTGTTCGGCTACACCGACGCCGACCACGGCGGGCACGCCGAGATCGACTTCAACGACGTACGGGTGCCGGCGGCCAACCTGGTCGGCGAGGAGGGCGGCGGCTTCGCGATCGCCCAGGCCCGGCTCGGGCCGGGCCGCATCCACCACTGCATGCGGCTGATCGGGATGGCCGAGCGGGCCGTCGAGCTGATGTGCGCCCGGGCCCTGTCCCGGACCACGTTCGGCAAGCCGATCGCCCAGCAGGGCGTCGTCCAGGACTGGATCGCCGAGTCGCGGGTGCGGATCGAGCAGCTCCGGCTGCTGGTCCTGAAGACCGCCTGGCTGATGGACACCGTCGGAAACCGCGGCGCCCACACCGAGATCCAGGCAATCAAGATCGCCACTCCGCGGGACGTGGAGTGGATCCTCGACAAGGCCATCCAGGTCCACGGCGCCGGCGGCGTCAGCCAGGACTTCCCGCTGGCCGGGCTCTGGGCCGGGGCGCGGTCGCTGCGCCTGGCCGACGGACCGGACGAGGTCCACAAGCGCTCCTTGGCATATCGCGAACTCAAGAAGCACATGGGAGACCGTTCATGACAGGCGACGACGTCGCATCCCTGGCCAGGGAGTTCCTGGCCGCGCACGACCCGGGCGACCGGCTGGAGTTCCTGCGGGCCCGGTTCGACGCCGGACTGGCCTGGGTGCACTTCCCCGAGGGCCTGGGCGGCCTCGGCCTCCCCCGCGAGCTGCAGCTGGTCGTCGAGCGCGAGCTCGCCGGGACGCCGCAGCTCGACACCGGGGTCCAGGGGATCGGCCTGGGCATGGCGGCGCCGACGATCCTGGCGTTCGGCACCGAGGAGCAGAAGAAGCGGTTCCTGCGCCCGCTCTGGACGGGCGAGGAGATCTGGTGCCAGCTGTTCAGCGAGCCCGGGGCCGGGTCCGACCTGGCGACCCTCGCCACGCGGGCGGTCCGCGACGGCGACGAGTGGGTCGTGGACGGGCAGAAGGTGTGGACCTCCGGGGCGCACCATTCCCGCTGGGCGATCCTGGTGGCCAGGACCGATCCGGACGTGCCCAAGCACCGCGGCATGACCTACTTCGTGTGCGACATGCACGCGCCGGGCGTCGAGGTCCGGCCGCTCCGGCAGATCACCGGTGAGGCCGAGTTCAACGAGGTCTTCCTGACGGGCGTACGGCTCGGCGACGACCTGCGGCTCGGCGAGATCGGCGACGGCTGGCGGGTCGCGCAGATGACGCTGATGAACGAGCGGGTCGCCATCGGCGGGGCCCCGGTGCGGCGCGGCGGCGGCATGATGGGCGTGGTGACCGAGACCTGGCGGTCCCGGCCCGAGCTGCGCACCCACGACCTGCACCGGCGGCTGCTGCGGCTCTGGGTGGAGTCCGAGGTGACGCGCCTGGCCGGGACGCGCCTGCGCGAGCAGCTGTCGGCCGGGCAGCCGGGGCCGGAGGGGTCGGGCATGAAGCTCGCCTTCGCCTCGATCAACCAGGCGCTGTCCGGGCTGGACGTGGAGCTGCGCGCGGAGGAGGGCCTGGAGTACGACGACTGGTCCTTCCGCCGCTCCGAGAGCGTCGACTTCTTCGGCCGCGGCCCCGGATACCGCTACCTGCGTGCCAAGGGCAACTCGATCGAGGGCGGCACCTCGGAGATCCTGCGCAACATCGTCGCCGAACGCGTGCTGGGCCTGCCGTCGGAGCCCCGCGTCGACAAGGACGTCCCCTGGAAGGACCTGCCCCGATGACGACCGCGTGCGGCAAGCTCCGCGCAGCGAATGATGAAGTGGTGAGCGACTGATGACACTGCTGTACACCGAGGTCGAGGAGGAACTCCGGGCCTCCGTCCGGGATCTGCTCGCCGACCGTTGCGGGCCGGACGCCGTGCTGAAGCGGATCGAGTCCGACGCGCCGTACGACATGGACCTGTGGAAGACGCTGGCCCATCAGATCGGGGTGGCCGGGCTGCTCGTGCCGGAGGAGTACGGCGGCGCGGGGGCGACGGCGCGTGAGGTCGCGGTGGTGCTGGAGGAGCTGGGGCGGGCGGTCGCGCCGGTGCCGTTCCTGACCAGCGCGGTGCTCGCCACGAAGGCGCTGCTGGAGGTGGGCGAGGAGGACTTGGTCCGGGAGCTCGCCTCGGGTGACGTCACGGCGGCGCTGGCGGTCCCGCTGTCGGCCTCGCCGTACCGGCCGCTGCCGGAGACGGTGACGGTCGGCGAGGACGGCACGCTGAGCGGGCAGGTGCGCGCGGTGGCGGGCGCGGACGTGGCCGACGTGCTGCTCGTCCCGGTCGGCGCGGAGCTGTACCGGGTGGCGGCCGAGCACGCCCGCGTCGAGGTCGTGCCCTCGCTGGACCTGACCCGGCCGATCGCGACGGTCACCTTCGCCGGCGCTCCCGCGACGGCCCTCGGGCGCTTCGACGCGCGGAGGGTGCTGGCGTTCGGGGCGGGCCTGCTCGCCTCCGAGCAGCTCGGCGTGGCCGAGTGGTGCCTGGACACGACGCTGGCCTACATCAAGGAGCGGCACCAGTTCGCCCGGCCGATCGGGTCGTTCCAGGCGATCAAGCACCGGATGGCGGATCTCTGGCTCGACGTGGTGCGGGCCCGCGCGGCCGCGCGCAACGCCGCCGACCTGCTGGCGGCGTCCTCGGCCCCGGCCTCGGACCCGCCCGCGCCCTCCGGCGCGAGCGGCGGGGCGGGCGCCGACGCGGAGCTGGCGGCGGCGGTGGCGGCGGCGTGGTGCTCGGAGGCGACGCTGCACGTCGCCGAGGAGAGCGTGCAGCTGCACGGCGGCATCGGCATGACCTGGGAGCACCCGGTGCACCTGTACCTCAAGCGGGCCAAGGCGGCGCAGATCGCGCTGGGCGCCCCGGGCGCGCACGAGGACGCGGTGGCGGAGCTGGCCGACCTCCCCGGCCCGGTCTGAGCGCCCTGACCGAATGGGAGGGGGCCGAGCGCTCTGCCTGAATGGGACGGGGCCCGAGCGCCTCGCCCGAGCATGACGGCCGACGACCCCGGGACAGGCGCCCGGGGTCGTCGGACTTTCCCGGCGTGTTTTCCCCGCATCGCTTTCTCCGGGCCGGCCTCTGCCCGGCGGCTCTCTCCAAGGCCGGTCCTCCTGGATCGCCTTCCCCCGGGCCGTCTCTCCCGGATCGAGCTTTTCCGGCCGGTTCCTCGCGTCAGCTCCCTGGGCCCAACCCGCGCAGCAGGGTGTCCATGACGCGGGTGGCGAGTTCGTCGATGTCGGCGTCCGTCTCGGCGGGGGCGGCCTCGCCGGGCGCGCCGGCGTGGCCGGAGTATGCCCCGTGGGCGGCCTCGGTGAGGAGCGCCAGATAGACCCGGCGGACCCACAGCGGATCGGCGTCGGGGCGGATGACCCCCTCCTGCTGGGCGCGGCGGATGACGACGTCGCACTTGCCGATCGTGTCGGCCTCGATCCGGGCGGCCTCGGCCCGCGCCTGCTCGCCGGAGAGCGGGCCCTGGCCGGTGAGGGCGAAGCGCCAGCCGGACTTCACCCGCAGCACGTTCGCGGTCGCCTGGTACATCGCCACCTGGGGCGGCGCGGTGGCGGGCCGCGCGGCGTCCACCGCCTCGGCGATCTCCTTCCAGGCCGCCACCGTCATGATGTCGATCAGCGCCTCGCGGCTGGCGAAACGCCGGTGGATGGTGGTCCTGGACACCCCCGCGGCCTCGGCGATCTGCTCCATCGTCGCGCCGGGGTTCTCGCTGAGCACCCGCTCGGCCGCCTCCATGATCGTCCTGATGCTGCGCTCGGCGTCCGCCCGCAGCTTACGGCCCGTCGTACTCATGCTCAGAAGTTACACCACCGACTCTGTTCACCTTCTATCTGCAACATTGATGTTGCAGATATTGAAGAAGATGATACTTTGTTGACACAGAAAGACGGAGATGGGAGATCATCATGGTTGGAACCGCCCTCGTGACCGGCGCCTCCTCGGGCATCGGCGCCGAGTTCGCCCGCCAGCTCGCCGGCCGCGGGCACGACGTGGTGCTGGTGGCCCGCTCGGCCGACAGGCTGGAGCGGCTGGCCGGCGAGCTGCGGCAGGCGTACGGCGTGCGGGCCGAGGTGCTCGTCCAGGACCTCGCGGATCCGGGTGCGGCCTCGGCGATCGCCGGGGAGCTGGCCGCCCGCGGGCTGACGGTGGACGTGCTGGTCAACAACGCCGGGTTCGGCACCGCCGGGCGCTTCGAGGAGATCGAGGCGGAGCGGGAGCACGACGAGCTGATGGTCAACGTCGTCGCGCCGGTCGGCCTGACGCACGCGCTCGTGCCGGGCATGCTCGCCCGCGGACGCGGCGCGGTCGTGAACGTGGGATCGACCGCGGGCTTCCAGCCCTCGCCGTTCTTCGCGACCTACAGCGCGTCCAAGGCGTTCGTGCTCAACTTCAGCCTGGCGCTCTGGAGCGAGCTGCGCGGCCGGGGGGTGCGGGTGCTCGCCGTCACCCCGGGGCCGGTCGAGACCCCCTTCTTCGAGGTGATGGGGACGCGGGAGGCGGCGATCGGCGCGCGGATGAACACCCCCGAGCGGGTCGTCCGCAGCGCGCTGCGCGCCCTCGACCGCGACCGGGGCTACGTCGTGCCCGGGTTCGGCAACATCGGCCTGGCCCACCTGATGCCCCGCCGCCCGCGCAAGCTCATCGCCCTGATCGGGCGGATGGTCACCCGGAAGGTGGTGGCCTCTCCGGTTACTCCGGCTTCTCCGGCCGTAGCGAGGTGAGCAGCAGGTCGGCGAAGTGGGCGCCCAGTCCGGCGCCGGAGATCGGGCCCTCCGGGCTGTACCAGGTGCCGAGGTGGTGGACCGAGCCGAAGAAGAAGTCGACCACGATGTCGGCGGGGATGTCGTCGCGGAAGACCCCCTCGCGCTGGCCCTCGGTGACCAGGTCCCGGAAGCGCTCGTGGTAGACGCGGCGCTCGGCCCGCACGCTCTTGCGGGTGTCCGGCGCGAGCAGGTGCATGGAGCGGAAGAAGATCTTGGAGTCGTCCAGGTTCTCGACCGTGGTCCGCACGACGTCGGCGGCGGCCGCGTGCAGACGCTCGGCCACCGGTCCCGGGGCGTCGGCGAAGTGGTTGAGCCGGTCTGTCTGCAGGCGCAGGACGCGGGCGTAGATCTCGTGGAGCAGATCGTCCTTGGAGTCGAAGTAGTGGTACATGGCGCCCTTGGTGACGCCCGCAGCGGATACGATTTCCTGCACCGAGGTGCTCTCGAACCCCCGCTCGGCGAACAGGCGGGTGGCCTCGCCGAGCAGACGTTGCCGTACCGGCTCCTGATCCTGGCTCATCGTTTTCCCCTCATGTGATGGGACAAGCATACCGACTGGTCGGTCAGCTGAGGGGCGGGATGGCGAGGGCGTGTTATTTCCGTCACTTTCCCATGCCTGGAGCCCCCACTTGGGTATTTGATTACCAAGGATCTCCGACGCCGCAGATCCGTTCCCCTCCCACCACTCGACCCTCGGGGGTTCGCTGTGCCTGGCGGATCGATCTACGTGCCGGATGCCGACCGGCTCCACGGGTTGTCACCGCAGGTGATGTACGAGCAGTACTGGCGGAAAGAGGCCAAGGAACGCTGGAAGCTGCGAGGGATCAAGGCCGCGGTCGGCCTGGTCGCGGGCGTCGCGCTGGGCTACCGGTTCGAGCTGCCCGCGCCGGTGCTGGTCGGGCTCCTGCTCGGGCTGGCGGTCGGCGTCGCGGACGGGATCGTGGCCTGGCGCTCGTACGAGGCCACCGCGGTCTGGCGCGGCAGGCGCCGGGGCGAGACCGTCACCGGCAGGCTGCTCCGCCGCAGGCTCGGCAGGCGCGGCTACCGGATCCTCGGCGGGCGGGCCGTTCCCGGCCAGGCCTCGGCGGACCACCTGATCATCGGTCCCGGCGGCGTGTGGATCGTGGACAACGAGTCCTGGGATCCCGACACCGAGATCGCCACGTACGGCGGGCGGCTGTTCTTCGGGGAGAAGTACGGCTCGAAGGAGGCCGCGGCCCTCGTCGGCGTCGCCGGATCGCTGGCCGAGGTGCTCAGCCGCGAGTCGGGCGTGTCCGTGACGATCGAGCCGCTGATCGCGGTGCACTGCGGGAAGCTCGTGCACGGCGCGGACCGGCGGCGCACGGTCACCGCCGAGGGCGTCACCCTCCTCAAGCCGCGCCACGTGGCCTCCTGGGTTCTCGGAGCCCCGCGCCAGGAGCTCGACGAGAGCCAGGTCGAGGTGCTCGCCCGTACGGCGGCGCGTGTGCTGCGGCGGATGAGCTGACCCCTCCCCGCGGCCGGGCACGCTCCCGGGTCTGAGCCCCGGGTTCCGGGTCCGAGCCCCGGGTTCCGAGCCGGGGCGTCAGGCGAGTTCCTCGACGAAGGCCGCGAGCTGGGCGACGTTCCGGCACTCGCGCATCGGCACGACCGCGCCGTAGGCCGTCGCCACCGAGTCGCCGGTGTCCCACTGGTTCACCGGCTCCGGATTGAGCCAGTAGGCGTGCCGGGCGCCGGAGCTCAGGCGCTTGAGGGTCTCCAACGCGGGCGGCTGGTAGTTGGACCGGGCGTCGCCCAGGATCAGCAGCGAGGTCTTCGGGCCGACGGCGTCGCCGTACCGCTCGGCGAAGCGCTCGAAGGCGTGGCCGTAGTTCGTCCGGCCGAAGCGGACCATGTCGGCCTCGGAGGTCAGCCGGGTCATCGCCTCGACCACGTCCGCGCCGGGCACGAAGAAGCGGGTGATCTCGTCCACCGTGTCCACGAAGCCGAACGCCCGGACCTTGGTGAACTGCTCGCGCAGCGCGTAGGTCAGCAGCAGCGTGAAATGGGCGAACGAGGCGACCGAGTCGCTGACGTCGCACAGGACGACCAGCTCGGGCTTGTGCGGACGCTTGGGCTTGAGGTGCGTGGTCAGCGGGACGCCGCCGGTGGACAGCGAGGCCCGCACGGTGCGGCGGAAGTCCAGGCGGCCCCGGTGGCCGAGCCGGTGCTTGACGGTCAGCCGGGCGGCCAGGCGGCGGGCCAGCGGGTAGACCTCCCGGCGCAGCTCGGCGAGGTCGGCCCGGGTGATCCGGAGGAAGTCCAGCTGCTCCAGCGGGGGCCGTACGGCCGAGCGCGCGATCCGCTCGATCCCGGAGTCCTCGGCGATCCGGCGGCGGACGTCGGTGGAGACGGCGTCCTTGAACCGCTCGATGTTGCGCTCGATCCGCTGCCGGGCGACCTTCTCGGCCAGGCCGCCCCGTTCCTGCCCGGCGAGGACCTCGGCCAGCAGGCGGGCCATGAGCGTCTCGGGCGACAGGGCCCGCAGCACCGGGTAGGAGAACCAGTTCTGCCGTCCCGGGCTCGCGGGCTGGCGGCCGAAGCGCTCCACCATCGCGCGGGCGAAGGCGTTCATCTCGTCGCCCGGGCCGTCCTCGGCCGCGAGCAGCCCGGCCAGCCGGTCGCGGAGCTCGGGCAGCTCGGCGGTCTCCGGGTCGAGGTCGTCGCCGGCGTCGGGACCGGGGCGGGAGCCGTACAGGCCGGTGGTGGCGGGCGGGAACCACAGGTCGAAGAGGGTGTCGAAGCCGGGCCGGTGCGAGGGCCGCTTGACCAGCGTGGCCGCGTACGCGGCGCGCAGCGACTCCCGCTCGGTCAGGTCGATCACCGTCAGCGCCCGCGCCGCGTCGAGTCCTTCCGCCAGCGAGACGGGCAGCCCCACCTCGCGCAGCGCGTGCACGAACCCGACGTGCCGCCCCAGCAGCCCGCCGTGCCCTTCCCCGCCGTGTCCTTCCGCGCCGCCGCCGGTTCCGCCGGCCGGTCCCGCCGGGCCGCCCCGCTCACTCACAGCCCGAGTTCCTTGCGGGCCCGCGCCTGGTCGGAGGCGTGCTTGAGCACCACGCCGAGGGTGGCCCCCGTGGTCTCCTCGTCCAGTTCGGTCCGGCCCAGCGCGAGCAGGGTGTTGGCCCAGTCGATGGTCTCGGCGATCGAGGGCGCCTTCTTCAGCTCCAGGGCGCGCATCGTGGCGACGGTCCGGGCGAGCTGCTCGGCCAGCTCGGCCTCGATGCCGGGCACCTGCGCCAGCACGATGTCCCGCTCGCGCTCCGGCGTCGGGTACTCCAGGTACAGATAGAGGCAGCGCCGCTTGAGCGCCTCCGACAGCTCGCGGGCCGCGTTGGAGGTCAGGACGACGTACGGCCTGCTCACGGCGGTGATCGTGCCCAGCTCCGGGATCGTGACCTGGTAGTCGGAGAGGATCTCCAGCAGCAGTCCCTCCACCTCGACGTCAGCCTTGTCGGTCTCGTCGATCAGCAGGACCGTGGGCGTCTCGGTGCGGATCGCGGCCAGCAGCGGCCGTTCGAGGAGGAACTCCTCGGTGAAGATGTCGTCGTGGGTGGTGCTCCAGTCCCGGTCCCCCTCGGGCCCGGCGCCGGCCTGGATGCGCAGGAGCTGCTTCTTGTAGTTCCACTCGTACAGCGCGCGGGCCTCGTCCAGCCCCTCGTAGCACTGCAGCCGGATGAGCCGCGCCCCGGTGGCGGCGGCGACGGCCTTGGCGAGCTGGGTCTTGCCCACGCCCGCCGGGCCCTCGGCGAGCAGCGGCTTGCCGAGCGCGGAGGCGAGGAAGACCGAGGTCGCGATGGCGTCGTCGGCGAGGTAGTCCACGGCGGTGAGACGCTCACGGACGTCGGCGGGCGAGGCGAACCACATGTGTGCTCCCAGACAGAACCGAATGTTGTTCTAGCTTACCCGGTCGAATCAATCGATTTCGAAGCACACCGGCGAGTGCGCTATCCTTCAAGGGCTTCACGCGCCGCTAGCTCAGTTGGTTAGAGCAGCTGACTCTTAATCAGCGGGTCCGGGGTTCGAGTCCCTGGCGGCGCACAGCGCAAGACCCCGTGCCGATCCTCTCGGCACGGGGTCTTCTCTTTTGGGCTCAGCCCGTCGGTTCAGCCCTTCGACGTCAGCGTGAGCGCGTACAGGGCGATCGCGGCGAAGTCGTCGGCGGGCTCCGACGCCTGCCACGAGCGCACGTCGTCGACGAAGCGGCTGCCGCGGCCGGTGAACGGGGCGTAGCGGTCCACGCCGTCCGGGGGGCACGCGGCCATCTCCTCGAAGTGGCCGCCCAGACCCCCGTCGAAGTACGACGTGTCGTTGGGGCCGTTCACCACCGCGCCGACGGCCTGCTCCCCGGTGAGGTTGGCGATCTGGTGATGCGGGCACCGGATGGGGTTCTCGCCCACCCCGGCGACGAAGGAGACGCCCCACGGATTGCCGCCCAGCGCCCAGTTGCGCTGCGCGGTGCCGAAGGCGTCGTAGGAGCCGTCCCCGGTGACGTCCCGGTACAGCCGCGAGGTCGCGGCCAGCCCGAAGGCGTGCGGCACGGAGTCGAACTGGTCGTACCGGGCCCCGGCGCGGAACGGGTCCGCCGCCGCGCGCTCCGCGCCGATGTCCAGCTGGGCGCGGATCCCGCCGATCAGGTCGGCCTCGGTGACCGCCAGGCCGGCGGCGCGGGACTTCCGCAGCGCCCGCACCAGGTCGGCGTGGGCCAGGGCGCTCACGTCGTACAGGTTGAGCGTGTCCCCGGACTCGTGCCGCATGTACTCCGCCGCCCAGCGGGCCGACTGCGCCAGCCACCCGGACGCGCGCGGGTCGCCCAGGCGCAGCGCGGCCAGCGCCAGCTCGGCCCCGCCCAGCTCCATGTCGTCGCGCCAGACGCTCTCGGGGTAGAAGGCGTGCGGGAGCGAGGTCACCAGCGTGCCCACGTCGTCGGTCCCGGCCATCGCGTAGACGGAGGCCGCCTGCTCCAGCAGCCGCCTGGCCCGGGTGCGGGACGGCTCCAGCTGGGCGGCCAGCGCGAAGGCGGCGGCGGTACGCCCCGCCAGGTTCGGGCTGATCTTCTCGCCGGGCGGGGCGGCGCGGAAGACCGGGCGGTTGCGGATGAACTGACGGCCGGGGCCGGTGTCGCCGTCGTCGGCCTCCGGGAGGCGCCAGATGTCGTGGTCGCCGACGAAGGTGCCCTCGGCGTCGCCCGCTCCGATGCCGACCTGGATGTAGAGCGTCCGGGACTTCTCATCCCACATCTTGTCCAGATATCTCAGACCGTGGGAGGCCTCACGACGGAGGCGGGGATCGGGGTTGCCGTCCCGCCTGGCCGCCCACAGCAGGGTGTCGACGTAGGCCAGGATGTGCGTGAACTTCAGGTAGTCGCCCGCGTCGAACCAGCCGCCCTCGACGTCGACGGGCCCGCCGATCCGCCGGAGCCCGCCCTTGATCTGATCGGTGTCGGGCCCGGTGAAGACCGGCCACTCGTAGACCGAGGCCGCCCGGTCGTTGAGGTGGCTCGGTTCGCGCTGGGCGTCGGCGCCGTCGCGCTGGCGGCCGAAGAAGGCGACGACCTTGGCCGCGGGCCCGAGGAACGACAGGGCCGGCGCCACCGTGAACTCGGGGGACGTGACCGCCCCCACCTTGATCCGGTAGCTGCCCGGCACGCGGAGCGCGGTCAGGTCCACGTCGTAGACGTGAGGGTACTTCTCGTTCCACGCGCCCAGGTCCCGCCCGGCCGTACCGCGCAGGACCACGCGGCCGCGGCGGTCGACGACCGTGAACCGCGG
This sequence comes from Planobispora longispora, assembly GCF_016863135.1. Classification (GTDB taxonomy): domain Bacteria; phylum Actinomycetota; class Actinomycetes; order Streptosporangiales; family Streptosporangiaceae; genus Planobispora; species Planobispora longispora. The sequence continues at coordinate 127,523 of NZ_BOOH01000036.1, read as the reverse complement.
GTCCGCGACCGCCGCCGCGGACATGAACGAGGCGTGCTTCGCCTCCCGGGGGGCGAAGCCCACCTGGTCGACCCGGACGAAACCGGAGGACGCCGGGTCCCCCGGGGCCGGGCTCGGGGACGCCGGTTCGGCCAGAGCCGGGCCTGCCGTGGTCAGTACGGCCAGCGCGAGCGCGGCGGCCAGGGGTCTCTTCACCGGATCCTCCAAGATCGATGCTGAGGCGGGTCGGGACGGGGGACGGGCGGGGGATAGAGCGGGAACGGGCGGGACGGGGGCAGAACAGGTCGGGACGGGGGACGGGGGCAGAGCGGGAACGGGAGGGGCAGAGCGGGTCGGGGGACGGGTGGGAGCGGGACCGGTCAGGGCGGGGGCTGGGACCGGAAGTGGGCGCGCACCCGCTCGCGGGCCGCATCCGGCGCGTCCAGCAGGTCCAGGCCGTGCAGGGCCGCGCCCGCGATCGGCGGGAGGGCGGCGACGACGACGCGGGCGTGCGGCGCCGCCGCGCCGAGCGCCGTCTCGACCAGGCCGTGGAGCAGGGGGTCCCGGGCGGTGAGCACGCTTCCGCCGAGCACCACCTCCACGGGTTCGGCCGGCAGGCCCAGGCGGCGCAGGCAGACCTCCGCGAGCGTGGCCACCTCCCGGGCCTGCCGTTCCACCAGCTCCACGGCCGTGCGGTCGCCGGTCGCGGCGACCGCGAACAGCCCGGGCACCAGCTCGTGCAACCGGTCCCGGTCGGCCTCGCCGAAGTGCAGGGCGAGGACCAGGTCCGTCACGGTGGCCAGGCCGAAGTGCGAGCGGACCAGCCCGGTCAGGGCGGTGGCCGGGCCCCGGCCGTCCTCGGCCCGTACGGCGTGCCAGACGATCTCCTCGGCCAGTTCCTCGCCGCCGCCCCAGTCGCCGCTCATCCTGCCCAGGGCGGGGAAGCGGACGGTCCGGCCGGTGGGGGACAGGCCCACGGCGTTGATGCCCGCACCGCAGACCACCGCCACGCCCCACGGCCGGGAGGCCCCGGCGCGCAGGACGGCGAAGGTGTCGTTGGCCACCGACACCTCCTTGGCGACGCCGCGCGCCGCGAGTTCGGCCCGCAGCGCCTCCTCCTCCACCGGGAAGTCCGCCCCGGCGAGGTAGGCGGCCATGGCGTCGGCGCACGGCGGGGCCGTATCGCCGAGACCGTCGAGCAGGGCCCGCGCCGCCTGTTCGACCACGTCGACGGCGGCGCCCGTCCCCACCCGGTGCGGCGCGAACGGGCCGGTCCGCCGCCGGGCCAGCACCGTGCCGTCCTCGGCCAGCAGCGCCACGTCCGTCTTGCTGTTTCCGCCGTCGACGGCCAGCACCGTCCGTCGAGCGCCGCTCCGGTCCTCCCCCATGCCGGCAGATCTCACCCTTTCACCCCGGTCAGGGTCACGCCCTCGATGAAGACCCGCTGGGCCAGGAAGAACACGATGATCACCGGTGCCGTCACCAGGAGGGTGGCGGCCATGGTGAGGTTCCACTGCACGCTGTGGAAGGCCTTGAAGGTGGCCAGGCCCAGGGACAGGGTCCAGGAGTGTTCGTTGGTCTGCGCGTACAGCAGGGGCCCGTAGTAGTCGTTCCAGCAGTAGAAGAACTGGAACAGCGCCACCGCCGCGATGCCGGGCCGGGCCATGGGCAGGATGACGCGCAGCAGCGTGGTGAGGTCGGAGCAGCCGTCCACCCGGGCCGCCTCGGTGTACTCGCGCGGGATCGTGATGAGGAACTGCCGGAGCAGGAAGATGGAGAACGCGTCGCCCAGCAGCATCGGCAGGATCAGCGGCCACAGGCCGCCGGTCAGGTCGAACCTGGCCCACAGCACGTAGACCGGGACCGCGATCACCTGCGGCGGCAGCATCATCATGGTGATGACCAGCAGGAAGGCCGCCCGCCGCCCGCGGAAGCGGAACCTGGCCAGGGCGTAGGCCACCGGGACCGACGACACCACGGTGAACAGCGTGCCCAGGCCCGCGTACAGGAACGTGTTGAGCGTCCAGCGGAGCATGTCGCTCTTGGCGAAGACCTCGGCGAAGTTGCCCCAGTTCCAGTCGTCCGGCCACAGTTCGCTGGTGAGCGCCTGCTCGTCGGTCATCAGCGCGGTCAGCGCGACGAAGACGAGCGGGGCGAGGAACATCAGCGCCACGGCGATGGCGATCGCGTGCGTGGCGACGAAGGCCAGCCGCCGCCTCCGGCGCCCGCCTGGGGCGGCGGCGCGGCGGGGCGCGCGGACCTCCTCGGCGCGGCGCGTCACGGTAACGGTCATGTGAGCTCCTCGGCGCGGCGGAACTGCCGGAGCAGGATCAGGGTGAAGACCATCGAGGTGGCGAACAGCATCAGGGCGAGCACCGAGGCGTAGCCCATGGACCAGTCGCGGAACCCGGTCTGGAACAGGTGCTGGGGGAGCGTGAGCAGCGCGCCATCCGGATATCCGGGCAGGAAGCTGGTGCCCGCCGAGTCGGTGGCGCCCGACGCGACCCGGGAGGCGATCATGGCCTGGGTGAAATACTGCAACGCGTAGATCACTCCGGTGATCGCGGAGAACATCAGCACGGGCGAGATCATCGGCAGCGTCACGCTGCGGAACTGCCGCCACGGCCCGGCGCCGTCGAGGGCCGCGGCCTCGTACAGATGCCTGGGCACGTCCAGCAGCGCCGCCAGGAAGATCACCATGAGGTTGCCGACGCCCCACATCGCCAGCAGCGTCAGGCTGGGCTTGGCCCAGGCCGGATCACCGAACCAGTCGGGGCCGGTGACCCCGAACAGCGCGAGGAGCTGGTTCCACGGTCCGGTGGCGGGGTTCATCAGGAAGACGAAGGCCACGGTGCCGGCCACCAGCGGGACCAGCGACGGCAGGTAGAAGATCGTCCGGAACAGCCCGACGCCCGCCTTGAGCCGTGTGACCAGCTGGGCCAGCGCGAGGGCGAAGACGACCTGCGCCGGGACCATGAAGACGACCAGCCACAGCGTGTTCCGCGCCGACAGCCACACCCGCTCGTCGTCGAACAGGTAGCGGTAGTTGTCCAGGCCGACGAACTCCAGGGTGAACAGGTCGTAGCGGTGGAAGGAGAAGTAGACGGTGGAGGCCAGCGGGTAGGCGAAGAAGATCGTGAAACCCGTCAGCCAGGGCGACAGCCACAGGAGGGCGCGGAGCCCCTCGCCGCGCCGCCATCGCGGCGGCGCGGCACGGACGTGCGAGGCCATCCGGCATCAGCCCCCGGACAGCTTCCACTTGTCGTCGATCCGCTTGTCGACGCTCTTCAGCCCGGCGTCCAGGTCGGAGACCGCGCCCTTCTCCCACGACACGAGGAAGGCGGAGAACGCCTCCTGGTTGAACACGCTGTTGACGTTGGCGGGCAGCGTGCTGGTTCCGGGATGGGCGAAGATGTCGAGGAACGTCTGGAAGTTGGCGTCCTTGACCAGGCGCGGGTGCTCCATCGCGGCCTTCGTCGTGGGCACGTTGCGCAGGGAGTTGGACAGGGTCACCAGCGAGTCGGTGTCGGTGGTCAGGTGCTTGACCAGCTCCCAGGCGTGCTGCGGGTGCTTGGCCCCCCTGGGGACGCCGATCACGGTCCCGGCGGTGAAGCCGCTGCCGTACAGCTCGGGCTTGTCGTCGGCGACCGGCAGCGGCGCGGTGCCGTAGTCCATGTCCTTCGCCTCGGGGTCATTGGCGATCATGGCGTTGCGCCACTCGCCGTCGAGGATCATGGCGACCTTGCCCTTGAAGAACGGGTGCTCGGCGCTCCACTCGTCGCCCAGGCCCTTGCGGAACTTCTCCAGGTTGTCGTAGCCGTACCAGTCGACGAGCTCCTTCTGCCAGGTCAGCAGCTGCTTCCAGGCCGGGTCGGAGCCGATCGCCGAGGTGCCGTCGTCGTTGTACCACTTCGCCCCGACCATCGTGCCCAGGTGCGAGGGGGAGTTCTCGTAGTACTGGAAACTGGGGATGAACCCGGCGACCTTGATGGTGCCGTCGGCGTCGCGGACGGTGAGCTTCTTGGTCAGCTCGGTCAGCTCCGAGAGCGTCTTGGGCGGTTCGTGACCCTGCATCAGGTCCTTGTTGTAGTAGAGGCCGTAGGCGTCGGCCAGCAGCGGCATCGTGCACCGCTTGCCCGCGAACTCGGTGTAGGAGCGGGAGGCGGCGGGCAGGACCGACAGGTCGATGCCGTCCTGCCGGATCACCGGGGCGAGGTCCTGGAAGGCGCCGCTCTTGCACCACTGGGCGACGTTGTCGGTGGTGAAGGAGGCGGCCACGTCCGGGGCCTTGCCGCTCCGGACGGCCTGGGTGATCTGGTCGTCCTGCACGCCCTTCTTGGCGGTGACCTTGATCTGCGGGAACTTCCGGGTGAACGCGGCGATCGCGTCCTCGAAGGCCTTGGTCTCGGCCGGGGTGGAGAAGCCGTGCCAGAGTTCGAGCGTGGCGGGCGGCAGGGAGGCGGAGCCGGACGGCTCGGGCTGGGCGCCGAGCGCGGGCGCGGCCTCCTTGCCCGCCGTGCAGGCGGTCAGGGCCAGGGCGGCGAGCCCGGCGACCACGAGCCTGAGGGTGGGGGGACGGGATGCGTGAGACGGGGGGCGCACGGGTCACTCCTAGGGGGGCGGTGGAGCAGGGGGGATCAGGGGACGGGGGGAAGCCGGGCGTCAGGGGCTGGGCGAGCCGAAGACCTCGTCCCGGACCGCGCTCAGAGCCAGGTCGAGCGCGCCGGCCAGGACCGGGTTGCCTTCGACGGAGGACAGGCGCAGGCGGGGGCGCGGGATGGCGAGCACGTGCAGTTCGCGTTCGACGAGATCGCGGAGATACTCGCCGCCGGCCGTGGCGATGCCGCCGGCGAGCACGATGAGGCCGGGATCGACGACCGAGGTGATGGCCGCGAGACCGATCGCCAGCCGGGCGGCGAGCTGGCGCAGTCCGGCGCGGGCGTCGTCGGCCCGGTCGCCCGAGCCCTCCCGCGCCAGCCGCGTCGCGGTCGCGACCGCGACGCGGAAGTCGGGGTCGTCCACCCCGTAGGAGCGCAGCAGGTTGCCGACGGCCTCGCCTCCGGCCAGCTCCTGATAGCCGTGATTGGCGGATCTGCCGACGTCGCGGGCCGTCGGCGCGCCGGGCGCGGGCAGGTAACCGATCTCGCCCGCGCCGCCGGTCGCCCCCCGGTGCAGCCGCCCGCCGATCATGAGGGCGGCGCCCAGGCCCTCATCGGCCCAGAGCAGCACGAAGTCGGAGCAGCCCGCCGCCGCGCCGTGCGCCGCCTCGGCCGTCGCGGCGAGGTTGACGTCGTTCTCCACGGCGACGGTCGTGCCGAGCGCCCCGGCGAGCGTGGGCACCACGTCGGGGATCTGCCAGCCCGGCATGTCCTCGTCCGTGGCGTAGTCCAGCCGGCCGGTTCCGGGGTTGATCGTGCCCTGCACGCCGATCACCACGCGGCGTGGCGGCCCCGGGGGCCGCGCGCCGTCCAGGGCCGCGCGGAGCCGGTCGAGGAGGGTGTCGGCCGGTCTGCGCGGGGTCGGCAGGGTGGCCTCGCCCACGACGGCTCCGGTGATGTCGGCCACCTGGACGGCGATCCGGTCGGGGGTGACGTCCATGGCGGCGGCGTAGGCGGCGGCGGGGTTGATCCGGTAGGTCTCCGCGGTACGGCCCGGCTGCCCCGCCCGGACCCCGTCGCTCACCACCAGCCCGGCGTCCTGCAGGCGGGCCAGCAGCTGGAACGCGGTCGGCTTGGACAGGCCGGTCAGTTCGCCGATCTCGGGCCGGGTCAGCGGCCCGCGTTCCAGCAGGACGTCCAGGGCCGCCCGGTCGTTGATCGCGCGCATCAGACGCGGTGTTCCGGTGGCGGGAAGCTTCACGTCACCTCCTCTTCGGCGTTAGTAAATGTTCCTAACTTAGGTCGAAGGTACGGAGTGGTTCGGAGTGGGTCAAGGGCGGCGATGAAGCCGTGACCTTTTCTCGACCCCCCGTTTTTCTCAACCGATTTCAGGAAATTTGGGCCTTGCAGCGGGCTTGACTGAGGTTTACGCTCCGCCACTAGTTAGGAATCTTCCTTAACTATCAGACGGCACGGGCCTGCGGTGTGCGGCCCGGAACGATCGGAGTCGCTCGTGAAGCGAAGCACCGCCGCGAAGACCTTCGCGGCTCTCGGCGCGATGGCGGTGACACTGCTGGCCCCGTCCGCGGCCGGCGCGGCCAGTGCCCGGCCGGCGGCGGCCGACCCGCTGGTGTCCCGGGGCAGACCCGTCACGGCCTCGTCCGTCGAGGCGAGCGGGCTGGAGGCCGGCAAGGCGGTGGACGGCAGCGCCTCCACCCGGTGGGCGAGCCAGGAGGGGCACGACCCGGAGTGGATCCAGGTCGACCTGGGGTCCGCGCACACCATCAGCCGGGTCAAGCTGACCTGGGAGGCCGCCCACGCGACCTCGTACAAGATCCAGACCTCGGCGGACGGCTCCTCGTGGAGCGACGTCTTCTCCACCGCCTCGGGCGACGGCGGGACCGACGACCTGGCGGTCTCCGGGACCGGCCGGTACGTGCGGATGCACGGCGCCAAGCGCGGCACGCCCTACGGCTACTCCCTGTGGGAGCTCGAGGTGTACGGCGCCGGGAACGGCGGCGGCCCCGGGGGCGGGGTCGGCGTGCCGTTCGGCAGCCACAGCAGGCCGTACGCGCCCGGCATGCTCCGCCCCTCGGGTGACCAGGCGGCCCTGGACGCCAGGGTCGTCGACTACTACCGGCGGTGGAAGTCGGCCTTCCTCCGGCAGAACTGCGGCAACGGCTGGTACCAGGTCATCTCGCCCGACGCCGACCACCCCTACGTGGCCGAGGCCCAGGGCTACGGCATGGTGATCGTCGCCACCATGGCGGGCGCCGACCCCGACGCCAAGAAGATCTTCGACGGCCTCGTCAAGTGGGTGCTGGACCACCCCTCGTCGGTCAACCCCCACCTGCTCGCGGCCGAGCAGGACACCGCCTGCCGGAGCGTCAACGGCGGCGACGGCGCCACCGACGGCGACCTGGACGTGGCCTACGGCCTGCTCCTGGCCGACCGGCAGTGGGGCAGCGACGGCGCCTACGACTACCGGCAGCTGGCCGTCCGGCACATCAACGCCATCAAGAAGAGCGAGGTCAACCCCTCCACCAACCTGCTCAAGCTGGGCGACTGGAGCAGCTCGGGTGACCGGTGGTACTACGTCACCCGCACCTCCGACTGGATGACGGACCACTTCCGGGCCTTCAGGAAGGCGACCGGGGACAGCGCCTGGGACAGGATCAGGACCGCGCACCAGAACCTGCTCGGCTCGATGCAGTCGAAGTACGCCCCCTCCACCGGGCTCCTGCCCGACTTCGTCGTCGACACCGACGGCACCCCGCGGCCGGCCTCCGGCAAGGTGTTGGAGACCGTGAACGACGGCGACTACTGGTGGAACGCCTGCCGCACCCCCTGGCGGATCGGCGCCGACGCGGTGACCGGCGGGGACGCCGCGTCCCTCGCGGCCGCGCGGAAGCTGAACGCCTGGGTCAAGGCCAAGACCGGCGGGAACCCGGACAGGATCGGCATGGGCTACAAGCTGAACGGCACGCAGATCTCCGGCGGGAGTTCGCCGGCCTTCTTCGCGCCCTTCGCGGTGACGGCGATGACCGACTCCGGCAGCCAGGCGTGGCTGGACGCGCTCTGGGACAAGATGCTCCGCACGCCGATCGACGGCGGCAGCTACTTCGGGGCGAGCATCCAGCTCCAGACCATGATCACGGTGACCCACAACCACTGGGTGCCCTGACCCCGGGACTGATTCCCGCCCCCGCCCTCCCGGTCCCGCCCGCCGCGTCCCTCGGGAAGTGATGACGCATGTACGTCTCCCGGACGAGCCTGTCCCGGATCACCCTCACGGTGCCCGCCAACGTGCTCGCACTGGGCGCCGTCAGCCTGATCACCGACGTCTCCTCCGAGATGATCACCGCCGTCCTGCCCTTCTACCTGGTCCTCTCGCTGGGGCTCACCCCTCTGGCGTTCGGCCTGGTCGACGGGCTGTACTTCGGGGTCACGGCCCTGGTACGGCTCGCCGCGGGGCACGCGGCGGACCGCTGGCAGCGGCGCAAGCTGGTGGCCGGCCTCGGCTACGGCCTCTCGGCCGTCTGCCGGCTCGGCCTCCTGGCCGCGGGAGGCTCCGCCGCGCTCATCGGCGCGGTGGTCGCGGCCGACCGCACGGGCAAGGGCATCCGGACCGCCCCGCGCGACGCGCTGATCTCGCTCAGCGCCGAGCCGGGGCGGCTGGGCCAGGCCTTCGGCGTGCACCGGGCGATGGACACCGTCGGCGCCATGCTCGGGCCGCTGGCCGCCTTCGCCGTCCTCCACCTCACCGGCGCCTACGACACGGTCTTCGTGGTGAGCTTCGCGATCGCCGCGCTCGGCGTGCTGGTGCTGGTGCTGTACGTCCGCGACCACCGCGACACCGTCCCCGGTCCGCCCTCGATCCGCCCGGCGCTGGCCCTGCTGCGCGAGAGGCGGTGGCGCCGGCTCTGCCTGCTGGCCTGCGGGCTCGGACTGGTGACGCTGAGCGACCCGTTCGTCTACCTGCTGATGCAGAAGCAGGGCGGCATCGAGGCGGCGTACCTCCCGCTGCTGCCCCTGGCCACGGCCGCGGTCTACCTCGCGCTCGCCGTGCCGCTCGGCAGGCTCGCCGACCGGGCCGGCCGGACCCCGGTGTTCGTCGCCGGGCACCTGACGCTGGTGCTCGTCTACGCGCTGCTCGCGGGGGCCGGGCCGTACTGGCCGGTGCCGGTGCTGCTCGGGGTGTTCTACGCGGCCACGGACGGCGTGCTCATGGCCGCCGCCGGCCCGCTCCTCCCCGCCGAGCTGCGCACGAGCGGGCTGGCGCTGCTGCAGACCGGCCAGGCCGTCGCCCGCATGGTCTCCTCCGTCCTGTACGGCGCCGCGTGGTCGTTCACCGGGCACGTGCCCGGGCTGGTGGCGATGGGCGCCGGAGTCCTGGTCTCCCTGGCCCTCTGGCGGAAGGCGACACGATGAGAAAGGCGACACGATGAGGAAGGGCCTGCTGACGCTGGCCGCGACACTGCTTCTGGCCGGCGGCGCGACGGGCTACGCGGTCTGGTCCGGGGGGCCCGGCGCCGCGGTGAGCGAGCCGCGTGACGGGTCCCGGACCGACCTGTCCGAACCCGGCCGGCTCCTGGTCCGGGACACCGCCACCGGCCTGGTGCGGGGCACCCGCACCCGCTGCGAGCGTTTCTACGCCGCGGCCGGCACCGGCGTTTGCCTCACCGTCACGCCGGGCGCCGTGCCCGGGACCCACGCGCTGATCCTCGACCGGACCATGAGGGAGATCGACCGGATCGAGATCACCGGCATCCCGAACCGCGCCCGGGTCTCGCCGAGCGGCCGGATGATCTCCTGGACCGTCTTCGTCACCGGCGACTCGTACAACGAGAACGGCTTCTCCACCTGGACCGGCATCCACGACACCCGGACCGGCAACACGACCGTCAACATGGAGGAGATCCCTCTGATCAAGGACGGTCGCCGCTACCACTCCGCCGACGTCAACTACTGGGGCGTCACCTTCGCCTCCGACGACAACCGCTTCTACGCGACGGTCTCGACCAAGGGCAGGACCTACCTGGTGGAGGGCGACTACGCCGCGTGGGAGGCCCGCGTGCTGCGGGAGAACGCCGAGTGCCCCTCGCTCTCCCCCGACGGCGCCGTCCTCGTCTACAAGAAACGCATGCCCGCGGGCGCGTGGCGGCTGCACGCCCTCGACCTGACCACCCGGCGGGAGACACCCCTGGCCGAGACCGCCGACGTCGACGATCAGGCGGCCTGGCTGGACCCGCGAACCGTCATGTACGCCAAGGACGGGGACATCTGGGCCGTGCCGGCCGACGGCACCGGCGCCCCCCGACTCCTGATGAAAGACGCCTCTTCCCCGGCGATGACCTGAAAACCCCCCAGAAGGAGAAGTGATGTCATCCAGACGAGTCCGATCGGCCGCCGCGCTCCTCGGCGCCGCCGTCCTCCTCCCCGTCGTCCACGCCCTGCCCGGCCACGCGGCCGACGGCCTGATCTCCCAGGGGAAACCGGTCACCGCGTCCTCGATCGAGGACGCGTCGCTCACTCCGGAGCTGGCGGTGGACGGCAGCGCGTCCACGCGGTGGGCGTCGGAGGAGGGATCCGACCCGCAGTGGATCCAGGTGGATCTCGGCGGGGCGGCGACGATCTCACGGGTGAAGCTGACCTGGGAGGTGGCCTACGCCAAGACGTACACCGTGCAGGTGTCGCCGGACGGCGCGAACTGGACCACGGTGAAGAACGTCACGTCGGGTGACGGGGCGGTGGACGACCACTCCGGGCTGAGCGCGAGCGGCCGGTACGTGCGGGTGCACGGCACCAAGCGCGGCACCCCCTACGGCTACTCCCTGTGGGAGATGGAGGTCTACGGCACCGGGGGCGGCGACGGCGGGAACCCCGGCGGGTCCTTCACCGTGGCCACGGCCGGGGACATCGCCGGATCCTGCGACGCCGACGACGGCACCGACTGCGAGCACGAGCGCACCGCCCGCCTCGTCGAGTCGATCGATCCCGCCCTCGTGCTCACCCTGGGCGACCACCAGTACGACGACGGCACGCTCTCGGAGTTCCGGAAGTACTACGACACCACCTGGGGCCGCTTCAAGGACAAGACCAGGCCGTCCCGGGGCAACCACGAGTCCTACGACCCGGCGGGCGAGGCGGTGGGCTACAAGGCGTACTTCGGCAGGCTGGCCACCCCGAACGGCAAGACCTACTACAGCTTCGACCACGGCGGCTGGCACTTCGTCGCCCTCGACTCCGAGGAGCCGATGGAGGCCGGCTCCGAGCAGATCACCTGGCTCAAGAACGACCTCTCGCGCACCACCAAGAAGTGCGTCGCCGCCTACTGGCACCACCCGCTGTTCAACTCCGGCAGCAAGGGCTACAACCCGGTCAGCCTGCCGGCCTGGCGCGCGCTCTACGCGGCCGGCGCCGATCTGATCCTCAACGGCCACGACCACGTCTACGAGCGCTTCCGCCCGCAGGACCCCGACGGCAAGGCCACCTCGGCCGGCCCGCTGGCCCTCACCGTGGGCCTCGGCGGCGCGGGCAACTACTCCTTCACCCACAAGGTCCACCCCAACAGCCTGGTACGGCTGACCAAGCTGCACGGCGTGGTGAAGCTCAACCTCACCGACACCGGCTTCTCGGGTCAGCTCGTCCAGGACAACGGCAGGGTCAGGGACACCATCCCGGCCACCGCCTGCCACTGACCCCCTCCCCCCACCGGAGGCCCGGGCCCCCCACCGGCCCGGGCCTCCACCGGCCCGCGCCGGGAGCCCGGCGGTCTCCGGCCGGCGGAGTGGCGGTCCTTGACCTGGAGTGAGCTCCAGGCCGGAGGATGGGCGTCATGAGAACACGCGCGATCGGAAACGTCGACGTCAGCGCGATCGGGCTCGGCGCCATGCCGATGTCGGTGGCGGGGCACATGCCCGACGAGGCCCAGTCGATCAGGACCGTCCACGCCGCGCTCGACGCCGGGATCACCCTGATCGACACCGCCGACGCCTACACGCCGTCCTCGGACGACATCGGGCACAACGAGCGGCTGGTGGCCAAGGCGCTGGCGCTGTGGTCCGGCGACCGGGACGCGGTCCTGGTCGCGACCAAGGGCGGGCACACCCGGACCCCGGGGGACGGCTGGGGGGTGAACGGGGACCCCGCTTACCTGCGCCAGGCGTGTGAGCGCTCACTCAAGGCGCTCGGCGTCGAGGCGATCGGGCTCTACCAGCACCACAGGCCCGATCCGGCGGTGCCGTACGAGGAGACCGTCGGCGCGATCCGGGACCTGCTCGACGAGGGGAAGATCCGGATGGCCGGGATCTCCAACGCCGACCCGTCCCAGATCAGGACGGCCCACGAGATCCTCGGCGGGCGGCTGGCGAGCGTGCAGAACGAGTACTCGCCGCGCTTCAGGAGCAGCGAGCCGGAGATCGACGTGTGCGCCGAGCTCGGGGTGGCGTTCCTGCCCTGGTCGCCGCTGGGCGGCATGGGGGCGGCGGGCGGCCTCGCGGGCCCCTTCGCCCGGGTGGGGGCCGGGCGGGGCGTCTCGCCGCAGCAGGTCTGCCTCGCCTGGGAGCTCGCCAGGAGCCCCGTCGTGATCCCGATCCCCGGAGCCAGCCGTCCGGAGACCATCCTCGACTCGGTGGCCGCCGCCGAGCTGACCCTGAGCGAGGAGGAGCTCGCCGCCCTGGGATGAGCGGGCGGCGGGGACCCGCGCTTCACACGGTGGAGCCGGGTCCCGTCACCGGCCGGGGACCGGGGGGTCCGTGCTGCGCCGGAGGCTGACGAGGGTCCGGCGCGGACGTTTCCCGGTGCTACCTGTCGGCGGGCTCGACGGCGGGGTCGTCCGCCTCGTCGGCCGCCGTGGGGCCGCCGGTGGTGCTGAGCTCCCTGCGCAGCCGATCGAGATCGATGCTGTGGGTGCCGTACTTCAGCTCACGGGCGACCTTCGTCTGCTTGGCCTTGGCTCGACCCCGTCCCATTGACCGCACTCCCTCATATAGGCCGCACTGGGCCTCTCGTCGCTATAGCATCGCCCGCATCTTACCCAAGAGCTCTACAACTTGAAGAATTACGCAATTTGCTACTTTATAAGGAGCCCGAGCTCACAGCTCGACGGCGAGGGACTGATGCGCTCGACGGGAGGCAGGAAGCATGAGCGAGTTCGCGGCAGAGTCACCGGCGCGCGTCGGTGGGGGCCGCACGCCCGTCGCCGGAACGGCCTGACCATGCCGGTTCCGTTGTACCAGGCGAAGGCCGAGTTCTTCCGCACGCTCGGGCATCCGCTCCGCATCCGGGTCCTCGAACTGCTGCAGGACGGGCCCCTGCCGGTCCGCGACCTCCTGGCCGCCGTGGACGCCGAGGCGTCCAGCCTGTCGCAGCAACTGGCGGTGCTGCGCAGGGCCGGGATCGTGACCGCCACCCGAGAGGGTGCCACCGTCGTCTACGCCCTGTCCACTCCCGACGTGACGGACCTGCTGATCTCGGCCCGCCGGATTCTGACCGAGGTGCTGGCCGGGCAGGGCGAACTCCTGGCCGAGCTGCGCGCAGAGGCCCGCGGCTGACGGATGCGCCCGCGGCCGATGGACGCGCCCCCGGTTCCCGGTGCGGCCCCGCGCCCCCGGTTCCCGCCTCCGGTCCTCCGGTCTCCGGGCGTCAGGTGGGATCATGGCAGCCGGCCCCGGCGGGACATCGGCGCCTCCATGTGCGCCCGGTGCCCGGCAGGCAGAATTGGGGCGTGGTCAGGATCGGGACGGTAGAGATGGACGATTGCGAGCGTGGGCGGCTCTCGCCGGTGCTGGGTCAGTTGTTCACCGACGGCGGCGCCGGGCGGGGCCTCAGGGTCGAACTGCCGCCCGGGGACGTGGTCTGGCCCGACCCCGGCTACGCGCGGATCCTGACCTACACCCGGCCCGCCTTCTGGCTCAGCGACGAGGCGGTCTCCGGGGGGCTGTGGGCCGCGCTCCGCGCCGAGCACCCCCGCTCCGGCCTCTGGCCGGTGCTGCTGGAAGACTCCGTGCAGCCGTGGTCGGCCGGGCAGGTCGCGCCCGACGCCGTCGAGGAGATCGACAACTATCGCATCGCCCCGTTCATGGCCGAGGTGTGGTCGGACTGGGTCTCGAGGGCCCACGCCGACCAGTTGGAGATCCTGGAGCCGTTCGGCGCCCGCTGCCCGGGACCGGCCGCTCCCGGATCGCCGGGGGCCGACCCCGGGGAGGTCGCCGACTGGTACGCCGGGCTCGTGGCCGAGCGGCGGACCCCGCTGGGACTGGTGGCCGTGGAGCGGGGGGCCGACGCGCTGGCGGCCATGGGCTGGCAGGGCGCGCTGAACCACAACGAGTGGATGGTCCCGCTGGCGGCGGTGGTGCGCAGCTGGGAGGAGCGGTTCGGCGCGCGCCTGGTCGGAATGGGCTTCAACACCCTCGACCTGAGCGTCGCCGCGCCTCCCCTCACCATGGAGCACGCCCTGCACGTGGCCGCCGAGCACTGGACGTTCTGCCCCGACAGCGTCGTCTACGGGGCCGGGACGCTGATCGACTACGCCGAGCAGATCGTCGGAAGGAACGCCTGGTCCTTCTGGTGGGACTGACCTCCCGCCGGGGCCGGCCTCCCCGGTCCGCCCCGGCGGCGGAGTCGCCCTCCGGCTCTTGCCCGCGCCCTTACAGAATGACATTCTGTTTCGACGGACAAGCACGGCAGGAGGGCCATGACTCTGCGCGCCCCGGCGAACGGCATCGAGATCGCCTATGACACCTTCGGCTCCCCCGGGGACCGCCCGCTCCTTCTGATCATGGGACTCGCCTCCCAGCTGATCCACTGGGACGAGGAGTTCTGCCGGCTCCTCGCCGGCCGGGGCCACTACGTCGTGCGGTTCGACAACCGGGACGTGGGGGAGTCCACCCACCTCCACGACGCCGGGTCGCCCGGCTTCGGCGGGGAGGCGCCGTACCTGCTGTCCGACATGGCCGACGACGCGGCCGGGCTGCTCGACGCGCTGGACCTGGCCTCGGCGCACGTGGTGGGCGTCTCGATGGGCGGGATGATCGCCCAGACGCTGGCCATCCGGCACCCGGAGCGGGTGCGCAGCCTCACCTCGATCATGTCCACGCCGAGCCCTCAGGCCGCCCCGCCCACCGAGGCGGCCATGGCGGCGCTCATGTCGCCTCCCTCGCCGGACCGGGAGGCGGCGATCGCGCGGGCGCTGGAGACCTGGAAGGTCATCGGCTCGCCGGGCTACCCCTTCGACGGCGACCGCATCGCCAGGGTCGCCGGAGCGGGCTACGACCGCGCCTACGATCCCTCCGGGGTGGCCCGGCAGCTCGCCGCGATCATCGCTTCGGGTGACCGGGCGCCCCTGCTCAGGGAGCTGTCGCTGCCCGCCCTGGTGATCCACGGCGAGGAGGACCAGCTGGTGCCGCTGTCGGGCGGGATCGCCACGGCGGAGGCGGTCCCCGGGGCCAGGCTGCTCACCTTCCCGGGCATGGGCCACGACCTGCCGCGCGCCCTCTGGCCCGACATCGTCGGCGCGGTCAGCGATCTCACCGCGGTCGCGGACGCGGCCGGCGACCTCGCCCCGGCCGCGGAACGGTAGCCGCCCCGGCCGGCGTCCGGCCCGCGCCCCGTGCTCCGGCGCGGTCTCCATCGCCTCGCACTCCGGTACGGCCTCCGCCTCGCACTCCGGTACGGCTTGCGCCTGCCGGGGCGCAAGCCGTACCGGAGAGTCAGACTTCGAGCTTCTCCTCGATGGTCCGCATGTTGTGCCGCGCCAGGGCCAGGTTGCCCCGGGCGCGGTCGAGTGCGAGGTAGAGGAAGAGCCCCTTGCCGCTCCGGCCGGTGAGCGGCCGGATGATGTGGTACTGCGTGTTGAGCGTGATGAGGATGTCCTCGATGGTGTCCTTGAGGCCCAAGGACTCCATCGTGCGGAGTTTGGCCTTGACGACCTCGGTGTTCCCTGCCGCGGCGACCTGGAGGTCCAGGTCCTTGGAGCCGCCGAGGGAACCCAGCGCCATTCCGCTGTTGTAGTCCACGACCACCGCTCCGACGGCGCCGTCGATCGCCATCATCTCCTTGAGGGAGACGTCCATGCTGGCCATTGCTTCCTCCGGTTCACTGGGGGATTGACATGCGGGTGGTGATGGCGGCCAGGCTGGCCGCCGTCTTGCGGCCCTCCAGTCGAAGCAGCCCGAGGTTGGTGCCGGGGCGGGCCAGGACTGTGAGGACGATCTTGGGGCCGGCGGCGTAGAAGGCCGCGTAGCCGTTGCTGCCGGAGATCAGGGTCTCCTCCAGCGCTCCTTTGCCGACCATGCTCGTCATCCGGCGGCTGAGGGCCAGCAGGGCGGAGGAGAGCGCTCCGGTCTGCTCGATGGCCTGCTCGGTGTCGCCTGCCATGTCGCTGGCGATGGTCAGGCCGTCCACGCTGCACGCGACGCTCCCGCTGACGTCGGGCATGCGCTGGCGCAGCAGGACCATCTCCCGGTGCACCTCGTCCCGCAATTCCACTGGCATCCTCCTTCCGATCCGCTTCAGCGTGCGCAGCTTCAGCGGCATGGGGCCGGCCTCATGTGAGTGCCTCCAGTGCGTTCCTGAGCCGGATGAGCAGGCTCACGTCGGCGGGGTCGCCCGTGGTCCGGGGCATCCATCCGGCGGCCGGGGAGGGGGCCCCGGCGTCGTGGCTCGGGATCTTCTCGCGGGTCCCGTCCCCCCGGCGCGGCAGCGGGGCGGGGACGTCGTCCGGCCGCCGCGCCGGGAGGGCGGGGGACGGGGCCGGGCGCGGGGCGGCGGGAGGCGTCGCGGGGGCCGGGCGCGGGGCGGCGGGAGGCGTCGCGGGCGCGCTCTCGCGGTCGTGCTCCGGGGTGCGGAGCAGTCCCGCCGCGGCGAGCTGCCGTACGGCGAGCAGCACCGAGTAGGCCGGCCGGCCCAGCTTGCGGGCCAGGTCGGCGGGGGTCGCCGTGCAGTCGGCGCCGACCAGCACCTCCCACTGGAGCGAGGTCAGCAGGACCCTTTGGGCGGGGATGCGCCCGATCGGGACGACCGGGAGCGCGTCCAGTTCGGGGGAGGGCCACGCCTGGTCCAACTGTGCTCTCCTTCGCTTGCTCTCCCGCAGCAGTCCGGTCACGTCGAAGTACCACTGGGGCCCGAGCCAGTGCCGTTCCTCCGGGCGGAACCGGGGCCGGGAACCGGACACCTGGAACAGGAAGAACACGGCGTCGAGCACCGCCCCCAGCACGCAGAACTCCAGCTCGCCCCGGGTGAGGACGCCCCGTTGCACCAGCCGGTCGCCGCCCCAGCACTCTTCACCCGCCGCCTGCCTCGCCTGCCGTACGGCGTAGGCGGAGATGCGCCCGCTGGAGGTCAGCAGCTCCTCCACCCGGGGACACGCCGGGGTCTCGGCGTAGGTCACGCGACCCTCGGTGAGGTAGAACGTCCCGGATCTGCCCAGCCGCAGGGCTCCGGTCGCCCGATCGCTGGCGAGCCCGCAGAGGATGCTCTCGACGCTCGGCATGGGCTTACGTCGTTATCAGCCGGCCGGAAAGCAACTGGAGTCGGTGGAGGGCCAGCGCCAAATTTGCGCGTTCTAGGTCAAGCCTGACATATATCGCTAATGGGCCGTCGAAAACGGTCTCCAGCGGTCTCAGTAAATGATGTCCCTCGTCCGTGGTCACGATCATGTCGCGGATTCGGACCGTTCCCGTGGGCGATGTCACGGCCAGCCCGTCCAGGGTCGCGCGCAGCGCCTCGCTGAGCCCGGCGGCGGACTTCTCCGTGTCGACCTGACGGCTGCCGCCGCCGATGGCCACGGCCATCCCGCTGGTCTGATCGATCAGGATCGCGTCCAGCGCGCCGGGGATCGCCATCACCTCGGTGAGGCACTCTTCGATTCCGAGCACTCTGGCCCCCCTCGCCGACGGGTCAACGGAAAAGCGACACGGCCAGCGTAGAGATATACCGGAGGGTACTAAGTGCCCCTGTTATATCGGATATATGAGGAGATGCAGGATTCAACTCCTGGGTAGAAGGATATATACCCCGGGTGGAATTCCCGTCACAGACTCTCGGAGATAAGTGCCTTCTCGTCCGGCTTGAAAATGAGAACATTCTTCACATAAGACTGGACGGCGATCGGCAGCCCCACATCGTTGCCGGCCGTCTCCGACAGGAACCAGCGGTGGTCGAGCACCTCGTGGAAGAGCTGGGCCGGCTCCAGCTTGCCCCGTAGCTCCCGCGGGACGGCCTCGATCGTCGGCTGGAAGATCTCGGCCAGCCAGCGGTGGGCCACGATCGCCTCGTCCTCGTGGCGCAGGCCGTAGGCGACCCGGAAGGCGTCGAGGTCGTTGAGGAGCCGCCGGGCCTGGTTCTCCTCCACGTCCAGGCCGGTCAGGCGGAGCAGCCTGCGCTGGTGGTGGCCCGCGTCCACGACCTTGGGCCGGACGATCAGGCGGCCGGTGCCGGCCTTGCGGCGGACCATCATCTCGGCGACGTCGAAGCCGAGCCGGTTCAGCCGCCGGATCCGCTGGTCGATCATGTGCCAGTCGACCTCGTCGATGATCTCGTCGGAGGTGAGCTCGCCCCAGAGCCGGTGGTAGCGCTCGCAGATCGAGTCGGCGATCTCCTCGGGGTCGATGGAGGGGTGGAGCAGCTCCCCGGCCTCCAGGTCGAGCATCTCGCCGTAGATGTTGGTGTGCGCCACGTCGATGTCGTGCATCCGCTGGCCCTCGCTGATCATCGGGTGGAGCTCACCCGTCTCGGCGTCGACCAGGTAGGCGGCGAAGGAGCCGGCGTCCCTGCGGAACAGGATGTTCGACAGCGAGCAGTCGCCCCAGTAGAAGCCGGTCAGGTGGAGCCGGACGAGCAGGACGGCCAGCGCGTCGAGGAGCCGGTTCAGCGTGTCCGGCCGGACGGTCCCGGACATGACCGCCCGGTAGGGGAGGGAGAACTGCAGGTGCTGGGTGATCAGGGCCGAGTCCAGCGGCTCCCCGTCCGTGCCGGTCCGGCCGGTGACCACCGCCACCGGCTCCACCGCCGGGGTGTCCAGCCGGTTCAGATCCCACAGCAGCCGGTACTCGCGCTTGGCGAAGTGCTCGCCGATCTCCTTGATCGCGTAGACCTTGCCGGAGAGGCGCACGAAGCGCACCACGTGCCGGGAGATGCCGCGGGGGAGGGAGACCAGGCGGTGCTCCGGCCACTTCTCCAGGGGGGTGTCCCAGGGCAGGTGGAGCAGGTCGGGGTCGCTCGGGGCGCCGGTGATCTGGAGGGGCATGACGGATCCTCGCGGGTCGGGGGCTGGTGGCCGGGCGGGCGCGGGTCGCGGCGCCGGGCGGGAGCGGTCAGTTCGCGCGCGTGGGGAAGCCGGTCCGGGATGAGCTCGGCGACGACATGTTCGATCGGTCAGTCCGCGCGCCTGGGGAAGCCGGGAGGGTTGAAGGCGCGTTCGACGACGGCCGTGAGCTGCTCCTCGGTGAGCACGCGGGGCTCCCCGACGGACTTGGCCCGGACGTAGACCTCGCAGAGCCACTCCAGCAGCCGCGTCGCCTCGAACGCCTTGTCCAGGTCGTCGCCGATGGTGACCCCGCCGTGGTTGGCCAGGAGCGCGGCCTGCCTGCCCTCCAGCGCGGCCCGCACGTTGGCGGCCAGCTCGGGGGTGCCGTAGGTGGCGTAGTCGGCGACCTTGACGACGCCGCCGAGCAGCAGCGCGTTGTAGTGGACCGGCGGCAGCTCGGTCATGGTGGTGGCCACGACGGTGCCGAACACGGAGTGGGTGTGCACGACGGCCCGGGCGCCGGTGGTCGTGTAGACCGCCAGGTGCATCGGCGTCTCCGAGGACGGCTGCAGCTCGCCCTCGACCAGGTAGCCCTCGACGTCGATCACCGGGCAGGCGTCGGGTTCCAGGCGGTCGAGGGGGACGCCGCCCGGCGTCACCGCGATGAGGTCGCCGGCCCGCACGCTCAGGTTCCCCGCCGCGCCGACGACCAGGCCGGTCGCGGCGGCCCTGCGGCCGTAATCACAGAGCAGGCGGCGCTGCTCGGCCAGCAACATGCCCTAAAAGTAGGGCTTTGCGAGGTCCAGCGGCAAATTCTGCCCCTACTGGTCTAGACCGGTTGCCGATCCGGCTGCTTCACTGGCCCTGTGCCTGATGGAGACCGGAGCGGCGGAACCAGGGGATGTATGGGAATTATTGGGTGATATGTCAATTAATGTCGCATATCATCCGGTGTGATCTACCGCTTTCTCGCGGAAATGTCGCGATGACGTCACGGCTCGGTCTAGACCGGCTACGGACTCTTGACGGTGACCTCTCGTGCTACGTACGTTCGGGCGAACGTTTAGGAAACTTTCCTAATTGATGCCCCGCCCTGGAGGGTTCCATGTCCAAATCGGCCGGTACGCCCGGAGAGATCACCCGGCGGCAGATGCTTCGCCGGATCGGCCTGACCGCTCTCGTCGCCGGTCCCGGCGCCGGGCTGCTCAGCGCCTGCGCCACCGCCGGATCCCCCGCCGCCACCAGCTCCGCCGCGCCGACCGCCGGGGGCGCCGCCACCTCCGCCGCCAACCCGTTCGGCGTGGCCGCCAACGCCCCCCTCGAGGTCGTCATCTTCAAGGGCGGCCTGGGCGACAGCTACGCCACCGACGTGCACGAGCCGCTGTACAAGAAGACGTTCCCCCAGGCGGAGATCAAGCACGTCGCCACCCAGCAGATCGCGCAGACCCTGCAGCCGCGGTTCGCCAGCGGCGACGTCCCTGACATGATCGCCAACTCCGGCACCGACCTGATCGACAACGCCGCCCTGCAGCAGGAGGGCCAGCTCCTGGAGCTGACCGAGCTGTGGGACGCCCCCTCCATCGACGACCCGGCCAAGAAGGTGCGCGACATGGTCGCGCCGGGCACCGTCGAGTCGGGCCTCATCACGGGCAAGCCGTACGTGATGAACTACGTCTTCTCGGCCTACGGCCTCTGGTACGACGCCGCGCTCTTCGAGAAGGAGGGCTGGACCCCGCCGAAGACCATGGACGAGTTCAAGGCCCTCTGCGAGAAGATCAAGGCCAAGGGCATCGTCCCGTTCGCGTTCGCCGGCAAGAACGCCTCGTACTACGCGTACTGGATGATCCTCATCTCCGCCGCGAAGATCGAGGGCAACCAGCTCCTCATCGACATCGACAACCTCGTCGACGGGGCCTGGCAGCGCGACTCGGTCAAGCAGTCCGCCGCCGCCTGGGCCGAGATCGGCAAGTACATGGACAAGTCCTTCGAGGGCCTGATCCACACCGAGGTGCAGACCCGGCAGAACCAGGGCAAGATCGCCCTCTACCCGTCGGGCTCCTGGCTGGAGAACGAGCAGAAGGACCAGACCCCCGACGGCTTCAAGTACGCCCTGACGCCCACCCCCAGCGTCACCGCCGCCGACAAGATGCCCTTCGAGGCCATCCGCGCCGCCGCCGGCGAGGGCTACATCGTCCCGGCCAAGGCCAAGAACCCCAAGGGCGGCCTGGAGTACCTGCGCATCATGCTCTCCAAGGAGGGCGCGCGCGGCTTCACCGAGAAGTCCGGCAACATCACCGTCGTGACCGGCGCCGCCGACGGCCTGGAGCTCTCGCCCGGCAACGCCAGCCTCAGCGCCGCGCAGACCGCCGCGGGCGCGAACATCGTCACCTACAACAGCTTCGAGGGCTGGTACAAGGAGCTGGAGACCGAGCTGCGCCGCCAGACCAACGCGCTCATGTTCGGCCGCATCTCCGCCGAGCAGTTCTGCGAGAAGATGCAGAAGGCCGCCGACAAGACCAAGGCCGACTCGTCCATCACCAAGCAGAACCGGACGGTGTAGTCCTCCATGCGGCACGACAAGTACCCGCTCAAGGCGGGGGCGCCGAGCGGCGGACGCCCGCTCCTGGCCCGGGTGCGCAACAGCAAGTACCCGTTCATCGTCGGGTTCCTCATCGCGCCCGTGGTCCTCTACGTGGTCTTCGTGATCAGCCCGTACATCCAGGCGTTCCAGATCGCGCTGACCAACTGGAAGGGGATCTCGGCCACTCCTCAGTTCATCGGCCTGGAGAACTTCACCAGGCTGTTCGAGGACGAGGTCTTCTGGGCCGCGGTGCGCCACCACGGCGTCCTGCTGCTTGTCGTGCCGCTGGCCACCATCGCCATCGCGCTCTTCTTCTCCTTCCTGCTCAACCTGAGCGGCGGGCAGAAGGGCGCGGGGATGACCGGCATCTGGGGCTCGAAGTTCTACCGCGTGGTCTTCTTCCTGCCCCAGGTGCTCGCGGTGGCCATCGTCGGCGTGCTCTTCCAGGCGATCTACCGCCCGGACGAGACCGGAGTGATCAACAGCATGCTCGCCAAGGTCGGCGTCGAGCCGATCGGCTGGCTGATCGACCCGGACCTCGCCCTCTGGTCGATCATGGGCGTGATGATCTGGCAGGCCGTCGGCTTCTACGTGGTCCTGTTCTCCGCGGGCATGTCCTCCATCCCCAAGGACGTGTTCGAGGCCGCCGCGCTGGACGGCGCGGGCCGCTTCACCCTCTTCTTCCGCATCACCCTGCCGCTGCTCTGGGACACCATGCAGGTGGCCTGGGTCTACCTCGGCATCGCCGCCTTCGACGCCTTCGCCCTGGTCCAGGTGCTCTCGGTGGACCGCGGCGGGCCCGACAACGCCACGACCGTCCTGCCGCTGGAGATCTGGCGCACGGCGTTCAACTTCTCCAAGTTCGGTTACGCCTCCGCGATGGGCGTGGCGCTGTTCTTCATGACCATCACGTTCGCGGCGCTCACCCTGCGCGTGACCCGGCGCGAGAGGATCGAGTTCTGATGGCCGCGAACACGACGGGCACCACGAGCGCCGCGGACCCGGTGCACAAGCCGTCCCCCCGCACGGCGGTCCCGCACGCCCGGCGGAAGAGGTCCCGGAACCCGATCGGCGTCTTCGGGACCCTGTCCCACGTCGCGCTGGCGATCTGGGCGATCCTGATCATCGGCCCGATCGTCTGGACGTTCCTGGCCTCGTTCAAGACCAACACCGAGATCTTCGGCGACGCCCTCACGCTCCCGGCCTCCTACGGCTGGGACGCCTGGGGCCGGGCCTGGGAGAAGGCCCACATCGGCCAGTACATGCTGAACACGGTCTTCGTGGTCGCGTGCAGCACGGCCGGGACCATGCTGCTGGGCTCGATGGCCGCCTATGTGCTGGCGCGCTACAAATTCCCCGGCAACCGGGCGGTCTACTACCTGTTCGTCTCGGGCATGACCTTCCCGGTCTTCCTCGCGCTGGTCCCGCTGTTCTTCGTGGTGCGGAACCTCGGCCTGATCGACACCCACCTGGGCGTCATCCTGGTCTACATCGCCTACTCGCTGCCGTTCACCGTCTTCTTCCTGTCGGCGTTCTTCAAGACGCTGCCCACCTCGGTGGCCGAGGCGGCGATGATGGACGGCTGCTCCCACACCCGGACGTTCTTCCAGATCATGATGCCGATGGCCAAGCCGGGCCTGATCAGCATCACGATCTTCAACATCCTGGGCCAGTGGAACCAGTACCTCCTGCCGATCGTGCTGCTGTCCGGCAACGTCGAGGACAAGTGGCTGATCACCCAGGGCGTGGCGAACATCTCCACCAGCGCCGGCTACGAGGCCGACTGGCCGGGCATGTTCGCCGCGCTGAGCATGGCGATCATCCCCGTCATGGTCGTCTACATCGTCTTCCAGCGGCAGATCCAGTCGGGCCTCACCTCGGGCGCCGTCAAGTAGGCCGGTCCCGCGCGGGCCGGGCGAACCAGTCCGGGCCGGCCCCCTCCCCGTTCTCCCCGGGGAGGGGGCCGGCCTTTTGGCGTTCCGGGCGCAGGCGTGATCTGCTGGGGGGATGGACCTGCTCGAAGACTCCGAAGTACGGCGGCGGCTGGGCGAGAGGCCCCAGTGGCGGCGCGAGGGCGACGAGATCCGCCGGACCGTGACCGCCCCCGACTTCCCGGCCGCGATCCGCATCGTCGACGAGATCGCGGTCGAGGCCGAGAAGCTCAACCACCATCCCGACATCGACATCCGCTGGCGCACCCTGCACCTGGCGCTGACCACCCACGACGCGGGCGGCCTGACGGAGCTGGACTTCACCCTCGCCGCCCGGATCGACGAGATCGCCGCCTCCCACGGCGGGTGACGGCGGCCCGCCGGGCGCCCTCCCCGGCCGGCCGGATCCGGGGCGTCCGGCCCGTCTCGTGAAACACCCAGCGTGATCGGGTGACTACTCGCTAGAGTGGGGCCTCGTCTCACCCGGCTGGTCGAGGAGAGTCCGATGCGCCTTCCCGCGGTTCTCGCCGCCGTCGCCCTGCTCGCGGCAGCCTGCGGAGGTCAGGGAACGACCCACCCGGCGGCGCACGATGCGAAGGCCGGCGGGCCCGCCGAGGCCGCCGTCGAGGTCAAGCTCGCCGGAGGGGGCCGGTTCGGCGCCCCGGCGTCCGGAACCTCCGTGATCGCCTACAGCCCGAAACTGGTGCCCCCCGGGGCGACGGCGCGGGTGACGGCCGAGTCGGGCGCGGTGATGGCCACCTCGACGGTCACCGTCGAGGGTTTCCTGCCCGACCGGGCGTACGGCGTGCACCTGCACGTGAACCCGTGCGGCGCCGACCCGGAGGCCGCCGGACCGCACTACCAGCACACCCACGCCCACGCCAGCGCCGACAACGAGGTCTGGCTCGACTTCACCACCGACCCGCAGGGCGCGGCCACGGTCACGGCCAGGCAGAACTGGGCGTTCGTCCCCGCCAGGGCGCCCCGCTCCCTGGTGTTCCACGCCAAGCGCACCAAGGCCGCCGGGTCCAAGGCCGGCACGGCCGGCCCCCGGGTCGCCTGCGTCACCCTCGGGCGGCAGTGACCGGGGCCGTCCCACGACGATCCCGGGACCACCCGGCCTCCGGGTGATCCCGGGTGACCCCGCCACCGGCTCGCGCCTTCCTCGGGGGAGGGCACGAGCCGGTGGCATGCCGGACGGGCGGCCCGGTCACGCCGAGCTCCGCCGGCCACACCGATCCGGCGAACTACCGCCGGGCGGCCCCGGCGGCGGTCATCCCGGCCACCGCCTCGCGCGCCGCCGCCGGGTCGTCGGCGTCCAGGGCGATGCGGGCGCCGGTCTCGCAGGCGGCCAGGGAGGTCCGGGCCAGCCTCTCGCGCACCGGTGCGAGGCTCGGCGCCGACATCGACAGGCTGGTGACGCCGAGACCGACCAGGACCGTGGCCAGCAGCGGATCGGCCGCGGCCTCCCCGCACACGCCGACGGGCTTGCCCGCCGCCCGGCCCGCCCGCCCGCACTCGGCCACCAGCCGCAGCAGCCCGGCCTGCCAGGGGTCGAGCAGGTCGGCGAGCTCGCCGTGCTGGCGGTCGGCGGCGAAGGCGTACTGGCTGAGGTCGTTGGTGCCGATGCTGAGGAAGTCGAGTTCGCGCAGCAGGCGGCCTGCCCTGAGCGCGGCGGCCGGAACCTCGATCATCGCCCCCACCCGGGTGACGCCCCGCGCGCGGGCCCGCGCGGCGAAGTCCGCCGCCTCGCCCGCGGTGGTCACCATCGGCGCCATCACCCACGGCTGGACGCCGCTCGCCCGGGCGGCCTCGGCGATGGCGTCGAGCTGGACGTCGAGCACGTCCTGCCGCACGCGGCCGACCCGCAGCCCCCGCACGCCCAGCGCGGGGTTGGGCTCCTCGGGCAGGTCCAGGAACGGCAGGGGCTTGTCCGTCCCGGCGTCGAGCGTGCGCACCACGACCTTCCCCCCGGGGGAGGCCCGCAGCACCGCCTCGTAGGCCGCGACCTGCTCCTCGAACCCGGGGGCGTCCGCGCGGCCGAGGAAGAGGAACTCGGTCCGGAACAGCCCGACCCCCTCGGCCTGCGCGCCGGCCCCCAGGTCGGCGGCGGATCCGATGTTGAGCAGCAGCTCGACCGCGCGGCCGTCCGCCGTCCGTCCCGGACCGGTGCTCGCAGCCAGGCGGCGGCGCTCGGCGGCGGCCCGCCGCAGGATCTCCTCCGCGGCCTCCTCCGCGAGGCCGGTCACGACCTCCCCGGCCGTCCCGTCGACCGACACCCAGGTCCCGTCACCGATCTCCGGTGCGCCCCGGCAGGCCACCACGGCGGGCAGGCCGCGGGAGCGGGCGAGGATGGCGGTGTGGCTGGTCGGCCCGCCCTTCTCGGTGACGAGGGCGAGCACGGTCGCGGGGTCGAGGTTCACCGTGTCGGCGGGGGCGAGGTCCCCGGCGACCAGGACGAACGGGTGGCCGGGGTCGGGGACGCCGGGCACCGGCAGTCCCAGCACCGCGGCGACGGCCCGGTTGCGGATGTCGTCGAGGTCGGCGGCGCGTTCGGCGAAGTGACCGCCGGCCTCCAGCAGCGCCCGCCGATGGTGGCCGCAGGCGGCGTCGACGGCGTGCCCGGCGTCCATGCCCGCCGCGACGTTCTCCTCGACCGTCTCACGCAGGCCGGGATCGGCGGCCATGAACGACTGCGCCTCCAGGATGGCGCCCGCCTCGGAGCCGGGCGCCCTGCCGGCCCGCGCGGACAGTTCCGCGGCGACCTCCTCCAGCGCGCGCAGCGCCAGGGCGGTCTCCCGGGCGGTGTCGGCGACCGGCCGCGGGGCCGGCAGACGCGGCGGGTCCGCCATCCGGCAGACCCGTCCGGCCGCCCGCCCCGGGCTGACGCCCAGGCCGTGCAGCGTCCCGGCCGCCGGAGCTCCCCCCGTCTCGGTGACCAGAGCTTCCCCCGTCCCGGCCGTGACGGTCTCCTCCGCCGCGGCCCGCCCGGTCCCGGCCGCCGGGGACGCGCCCGTCTCAGCCACCGGAGGCCTCCTCGGCGTCGAGGTCACGGGCCAGGAGCGCGGCCAGGGAGTCGAGCGCGGCCTCCGCGCCCGGCCCCTCCGCGGCGAGGGTGACCTCCGTGCCGTGGACGGCGCCCAGCGCCAGCACGGCGAGCATGCTGGTGGCCGGGGCGGGCTTGCCGTCGCCGACGCGGATCCGGACCGGGACGCCCTGCGCCTGCGCGGCCTGCACGAAGAGCTTGGCCGGGCGGGCGTGCAGGCCCGTGCGCGAGGCGATGGTGACTGTTCTCTCCGGCATCTTCGGGACTTCCTCTCGCAGAGGGATTCGGGGAGGGGAGGAGGGGAGGGGGTCAGGGTTCGACGGTGACCTTGATGGCCTCGCCGCGGCTGACGATCCCGATCCCGTCCAGGACCTCCGGCAGCGGCAGCCGGTGAGTGATCAGATCGGACACCGGGACCGCGCCGCCGGCGATCAGCTCCAGAGCCCGCGCGTTGTGCGCGGGGCTGGACCCGTTGGCGCCGACGACGGTCAGCTCCCGGTAGTGCACCAGGTTGGAGTCGCAGCGGATGATCGGGTCGTCCTTGGGCAGGCCGCCGAAGAAGCTGACGCGCCCCTGGCGGGCCGCCATCCGCAGGGCCTGTTCCTGGGCCGCGCCGGAGGCCGCGGCGGTGACGACCACGTCGGCGCCCCGGCCCTCGGTCAGCTTGAGCACCCGCTCCACGGCGGAGTCGCCGCCCTCGGCGTGCACGGCCGCGTCCGGCTCGACCAGCGCGGCGGCCATCTCCAGCCGCTCGGGGTTGACGTCCAGCAGGAAGACCCGGGCCGCGCCGCGCGAGCGCGCCAGCCGTACGTGCAGGCAGCCGATGGGGCCCGACCCCATGATCACGACGTCGTCGCCCCGGCCGACCCGGGCCAGCTCCTGGCCGTTGAGCACGCACGCCAGCGGTTCGGCCACCGACGCCTCGGCGAACCCGACGCCGTCGGGGATGCGGTTGACGCCGCCCACGTCCAGGACCTTGGCGGGGACGACCATGTACTCGGCGAACCCGCCGTCGTAGTGGTAGCCCATCGACTCCTGGTTCGGGCAGACGGTCATCCGGCCCCGGCGGCACTCCCCGCACGTCCCGCAGGGGATCGCGGCGATCACCTGCACCCGGTCGCCCGGGGCCCAGCCCCGCGCCCCGTCGACCACCTCGCCGGCGATCTCGTGCCCCATGACCCGCGGCGGCCTGATGTGGTGGTGGCCGTGCTTGAAGATCTTGGCGTCGGTGCCGCAGGTCGAGCAGTTCCGGACGCGGATCCTGATCTCCCCGGGCCCGGCGACGGGCTCGGGGGCGTCCTCGACGCGGATGTCGCCGGGGGCGTGGAAACGGGCGACCTTCACTGGTCCTCCTCTGTCGGGTGCAGCAGCCGGACCACCTCGGAGACCTCGTCCGCCTCGCGCAGGGCCCGGGCGCGGTCGGGGTCCATCAGGATCTGGGCGAGCTCGGACAGCAGCCGCACATGGCCGTCGCCGCGGGCGGCGATGCCGACGCAGACCGTCACCCGCTCGCCGTCCCAGTCGACGCCCCCGGGGAAGCGCAGCACGCAGATCGCGTCGTGACGCACCACGTTTTTGGCGGCGAGCGTGCCGTGCGGGATCGCCACCTCCTCGCCCACGTAGGTCGAGATCGAGCGCTCCCGCTCCAGCATGGCCTCGACGTAGGAGGGCTCGACCGCGCCGATCTCCACCAGCGCCCGGCCGCACTGCGCGATGGCGTCGTCGCGGCCGGCGGCCGAGGCGTCCAGCCGTACGGCGCGCGGGTCGAGGGGGAGCGGAGCCGTCTCACGCATCGACGGTTCCGCCCTTCTTGATCGTGTCGACCAGCCGGGTCACCGCCGGATCGCCGATGAAGACCTGGAACGGGATCAGGACGACGCCCGGGGCCGAGGCCCTGGCCCGGTCGGCCAGGCCCGCGTGGCACAGCACGACGTCGGCGTCGCCGGGGATGGAGTTGACCGGGGTGTGCACCACTTCGACGCCCTCCCCCTTGAGCTGCTTGCGGACCTGGGAGGCGAGCATGACGCTGCTGCCCATTCCCGCGTCGCAGGCGATGACGATCTTGCGGATGTCCTTGCTCTCGATGGCGGCCATGGGTCATGCCTCCTTGGTGACGGACGGGGCGGCGGACGGGGCGGCGGACGGGGCGGCGGACGGGGCGGCGGACGGGGCGGCGGACGGGGCGGCGGACGGGGCGGTGGGCGAGGTGGCGGACGCGGTGGCAGGGGAGGTCTCCTGCGGGACGGCGCCCTCCGCGTTCTCCACCGTGTCCTGCTCGGGCTCGTCCTTCTCGCCCCGGCCGAGGCCCAGCAGGAGCGCGGCGACCGCGAACGAGACGAGGGTGGCGGCGAGGATGCCGGCGATGGAGCCGAACCAGCCGCCCTTGGGGGTCACGGCGAAGTAGGCGAAGACGCTGCCGGGGGAGGGCGGGGCCACCAGGCCCGCGCCGGTGACGGGGAAGGTGAAGATCCCCGCGGCGCCGCCGGCGATGACGGCCAGGATCAGGCGCGGCTTCATCAGGACGTACGGGAAGTAGATCTCGTGGATGCCGCCGAAGAAGTGGATGATCATCGCGGCCGGGGTGCTGGGACGCAGCATCCGAGGGCCGAAGAACATGAACGCCAGCAGCAGGCCGAGGCCGGGGCCGGGGTTGGTCTCCAGCATGAACAGGATCGACTCGCCCTGCTCACTGGCCTCGGCCACGCCCAGCGGGCTGAGCACGCCGTGGTTGATGGCGTTGTTGAGGAACAGGACCTTGGCCGGCTCGATCAGCACCGAGGCCAGCGGCAGCAGGCTGTGGCCCACCAGCCAGCCGACCGCCTCGCCCGCCGCCTTGGTCACCGCCTCGATGACCGGGCCGACGCCCCACACGCCCAGCAGCGCGACGCCGCCGCCGACGATGCCGGCGGTGAAGTTGTCCACCAGCATCTCGAAGCCGGTCTTCGTCCGCTCCTGGACGAAACCGTCGACCAGCTTGAGGACGTAGGCGGCGAGCGGTCCGATGATCATCGCGCCGAGGAACATCGGCACCTCCGCGCCGACGACCACGCCCATGGTGGCGACCGCGCCCACCACGGCCCCGCGCTGGCCGTGGACCATCCGTCCGCCGGTGTAGCCGATCAGAACGGGCAGCAGGACCTTGACCATCGGCTCGACGAGGGCGGCGAGACTCTCGTTGGGCAGCCAGCCCGTCGGGATGAACAGGGCGGTGATCAACCCCCAGGCGATGAACGCGCCGATGTTCGGCATGATCATGCCGGCGAGGTGCCCGCCGAAGCGCTGGACGGCGGCTCTCACCCCTGTCCCCTGGACGGCGGGAGTGTAGTCGGTGGTCATCTGATGGTGCTCCTTCCGGGGTGACCGGCGCGATGGGAGCCGGTCGGGGGGTGGTGGCGCGCCGCTGTCAGCCCCCGGACCGCAGCGGCAGGGCCGGATCGGCCGTGGAGGTGCGAATGTGGTCGCGGCGGATGTCGGCCGGGCCGGGCATCCGGCTGCCGGGCAGCCCCACCGCCGCGGTGCCCCAGGCCAGCGCCTCGGCCAGCGCCGCCTCGCCGCGGGCCCCGGCGGCCAGGAAGCCGGCCAGCATGGCGTCGCCGGCGCCGACCGCGCTGCGCGGTTCGGCGACGGGGCCCTCGCCGTACCAGACCCCGTCATCCTGGATCAGGACCGCGCCGTCGGCGCCGAGACTGGCCAGCACCGTTCCCGCGCCCATGGCGCGCAGCCTGCCCGCCGCCTCGATCGCGTCGCCGAGCACGGTGATCGCCATGCCGGTGGCCTCGGCGAGTTCCTCGCGGTTCGGCTTGACCAGGGCGGGGCGCGCGGGCAACGCGGCCGTCAGCGCGGGCCCGCTGGTGTCGATCGCGACGAGGATCCCGGCGTGGGCGAAGCGGCGGCACAGCCGGGCGTAGAGGTCGGTGGGGACCTGCGGGGGCAGGCTGCCCGAGGCGACCACCCAGTCCGCCGAGCCGGCGGCGCCCAGCACCGCCTCGGCGACGGCGTCGAGCTCGGCCGCGGACAGCTCCGTGCCCGGCTCGTTGATCTTCGTGATCGTGCCGTCGGGCTCGGCGAGCGCGACGTTGGAGCGGGTCGGGCCGGTCACCGGGACGGTGACCATGTCGATGCCCTCGGCGGAGAGCAGCCCGATGAGACGCCCGCCCTCGTCGCCGCCGAAGGGGATGACCGCACGGGAGCGGACCCCGTTGGCCAGCAGCGCGCGGGAGACGTTGACCCCCTTGCCGCCGGGGTCGAGATGGGCCGCGGCGGCGCGGATGACCGCGCCGCGGGTCAGGGAGCCGACCTCGATCGTGCGGTCGAGGCTGGGGTTGAGGGTGAGCGTCACGATCATGCCCGCACCACCTCGGGCCCGGCGGCCGCGATCTCGGCCGCCGTCACCGCGTCCAGGCCGGTGTCGCTGATCACCACGTCGATCTCGGACAGGGTGGCGAACCGGGCCAGGTAGGTGTTGGCGAACTTGGTGTGGTCGGCCAGCAGCACGCTGCGCTGCGCCGCGCCGATCATGGCCCGCTTCATCGCCGCCTCGGCCGGGTCGGGCGTCGTCAGCCCCTTCGTCATCGAGCACCCGTTGGTCGCCATGAACGCCACGTCCACGTGGAGGCCGGCCAGCGGGCGCAGCGCCCAGTCGTCGACGGTGGCCAGCGTGCGCCCGCGGACCCGGCCGCCCAGCATGATGACGCTCAGGTTGGGCCGGGCGGCCAGCACGGTGGCCAGGGGCGGGGAGTTGACGATGACCGTGAGCTCCCGGTCGGCGGGGAGGGCCTGCACCAGCCTGGCCGTCGTCGAGCCGGCGTCGATGATGACCGACCCGTCCTCCGGCAGCTCGCCGAGGGCCGCCTTGGCGATGCGCTCCTTCTCCTGGATCATCACCTCGTCCCTGGCGGCCAGGGCCGGCTCGAAGCCCAGCCGCTCCACCGGGATGGCGCCGCCGTGCACGCGGCGCAGCACGCCTGCGCGCTCGAGCACGGTCAGGTCGCGGCGGACGGTCTCCGTGGTGACGGCGAACTCCTCCGCCAGCGTCACCACGTCGACGCGTCCGGCCTCCCGTGCACGTCGCAGGATCTCCTGCTGCCGCTCCTCGGCGTACATGGTGTTGATTCACCGCCGTTTCCGCGTTGTTTTATCTTTGTTTACACCCGAGTGTGTGGGAAAACAAGATGTGCGGGGGCGCCCGTTCGGAAGGAGGGGGCGGGAGGGCCCGGCGGGAGCCGGTGGCGCGTCGGGGTCAGCCCGCGCTGTCCGCCAGGCGGCCCTGTTCCCGGTCCCGGCGCCAGTGCGGCCAGGAGTCCCGTAGATAGACGGCGAAGGGGAGCCACCAGACGAGGTCGTTGGTGATCACGAGGATTCCCGTGGAGGCGGGCCACCGGCCGGTGGTCACGAGCCACAGCCAGCCGAGGGGGCCGAGGATCTTGCCGGCCAGCCCCACGGCCGCGACGAGGAACCCGTGCGCGGGCCGCAGGGCCACGTCCAGGTACAGCACGCCGTACAGCCCCAGCACCATGCCGAGGGTCATGAAGATCTGCGGATGGTTCTGCGGCGTCATGCCGGCGAACCGGAACAGCCACTGCGGATCGACCGCCGCGTATGAGCCCCAGGCGATGTTGTAGACGCCCGCGGCGACGAACACACTCCGGTGCAGGCGCCGGCGTCGAATCCCCACAAAGGCAGCCTAGCCGCATGTCATTTTCATCGATCATGGGCAATCGGCGTGGAAGAGCTGCCGGCGGGGACGGCTGGACACGCCGGGGATCGTCCCCGCGCACTCCCGGCTCCCGGCGGCGCAGCCGTACACCGCGCTCACCGAGCGCGGTGTACGGCTGTGGACCTGATCGGGCGGGCCCGGTCGGCTACTTCTTCGCGACCAGGGCGAACGCGCCCCTGTCGAGGGAGATCAGCTCGGGGGCGGCCTTCGACTCGTCGAGGGGCGTCTTCGGGTCGTTCGTCAGCGAGGTGACCAGGTAGGTCCGGCCCTTCGCCGAGCGGGCGAGGTAGGCCAGGTCCAGGACCCCCAGCTCGGAGCCGCCCTTGGCCCAGACGAGCGGCCACTTCTTCCGGTCGAGCCCGATGTTGAGGTCGTTGGCGGACATGGCCTCGTGCAGCGGCTTGCTCTTCAGCGACAGGATCCCGGCGAAGGCCCGGCAGACGTCGCGCGGCGAGCCGAACCACTCGATCGTGTGGATCTCCCGGGGCTCCTTCCACGGCTGGAGGCCCTCGAAGGACTGCTTGGCGATCGTGTTCTTCAGGTAGGCGCGCTTGCCGGCGACGTCGAGCGAGAGGTACTTCTTCGCCTGCTCCGGATAGTTCTTCGCCTTGAGCAGGGCCCACTCACGGGTGGTGAGGAAGGGGATGTTCCGCTCGGCGTGCCCCGACCACTGACGGACCTTGGTCTCGACGGCCTTGCGGCCGACCGTGTGGATGAGGATGTCCGTGGCGGTGTTGTCGCTGATCGAGATCATCAGCTTGGCGGCCTCTCGGACCGTGACGGTGCTGTTGTCCGGACGCTCGTACAGGCCGCCCTCGCTCGGGCTCTTCCACTCGGGCTTGATGGTGAGCTCGCTGTCCCAGCTCAGCTTCCCGTCGCGGATCTTCTCGGCCACCGCGCCCAGCACGTAGACCTTGAAGATCGAACCGAGGGGCATGACCTTGTCGGCGGAGAGGCCGTGGACGACCTCGCACCGTCCCCGGGAGTCGATCTCGGCGGCGGCGAAGGCGACCTCGGGGGCGACCTTGCGCAGGCGGGCGTCGAGCTCCGCCCAGTTCCGCGGGGCGGCGGGGAGGGGCTGCTCGGGAGGGACCACTCCGAGCAGGTTGATCTTCCCCTGCCCGTCCACGGCGATCTGGATCGTGAACTCCTGGCCGCCGATCGTTCCCGTGCCGGTCAGGGCGGTGCGCCCGACCTTCGTCAGCTTCTCCAGCTTCAGCCCCTTGACCTGCGACAGGAAGGTGTTGAAGCCCTCGACGGTCATCTGCTTGAGGTAGGCGGCGTTGAAGTGCTCGGCCACCTCGCTCTCCGCGAGCGGCGCCCGGTCCGGCGCGCCGAGGAACCAGCGCAGCTGCCTGCCCGCCGGGCTGTCGGGGATCTCGGGGGCGGCGACGATCGCCGGAGCGGCGGCCGCGGCCGCCGCGTTCCCCGCGGTCGCGAGGGTCGCCAGGGGGACGGTCGCGAGAGCGACGGCGAGGGCCAGCAGGCGGGTCGGTCGGGACGTCGGTCGCATATGAGGCTCCCTGCGGTTGCGGTCGATGGGGGTCCGAGGTTCTACAAGGTTCTGCGAGGGTCTGCGGGGCGGGGGTTCCGGATCCTCCCGCCTTCTCCGAATCTAGGAACCGCCGGCACGGCGGGGTACCCGGCGAACCCCCGTCTTGCGGGGTGCGGCAAACTGCACCGAATGTGCGGACAACCTCATGGACGGCGGATCCCGTGGAGGGGCACCCTGCCTGCTATGGCATCCTCGGCTCTGGCCCGTCCGCTCGCCGCGTCGATGGCGGGAGCGGCCGCGGCCGGAATGGTCGCCGGCGCGATCATGGAGACCGGCTTCCCCGTCCCCGCCAGCCAGTGGCTGTTCGCCGCGGGCTGCCTCTTCCTGCCGTCCATCGGCTGGCTGATCGCGACGCGCCGCCCCGACAACGCCTACGGCTGGCTGCTGCTGGCCACCGCCGACTGCCTGGGACTCGGGGCCCTCGGCTTCGGGCTCCTGCTCCATCTCGGCGACCGTGGTCCGGCGGCCGTCGCCGGGGTCGTCCTGCTCTCCCTCTTCCCGGTCTTCTACGGCCTGAGCTGGATCTTCATCCCGTTGCTCTTCCCCGACGGGCGCCTGCCCTCGCGGCGCTGGCGGGCGGGAGCATGGCTCGGCGGGGTGGCGATCGCCGTCTACTGGCTGGGCATCCTGCTGAGCCCGGACGCGGCCTACGAGCCCTTTCCGTTCGGCAACCCGCTCGGCCTCAGCGGGCCGGCGGCGCTGGCCGCGATCATCATGGGCAGCCTGGGGCAGGTGGTGGCCTACCTGATGGGCGTGGCGGTACTGGTCTCCCTCGTCCTGCGCCTGCGGCGGGCCACCGCCGCCGAGCGCCGCCTGCTGGGCCTGATGATCGTCGGCCAGACGGTCACGCTGGGCAGTTTCGTCCTGATGGTGGTCTCCGGCGAGACGCAGCACGCCCTGGGCCGGATGATCGGAGTCATGGCGGTCATGACCGCCCTGCCCGCGGTGATCGCCGCGTCGGTGTTCCGGCACAACCTCCTCGACATCCGGGTGGGAATCAGGGGGTCACGGTTCTTCCTGGTCTTCGACCTGCGGCCGACGGTGGACGAGCTGCTGACCGAGATCGGGCCGGAGCTGGAGGAGGCGGAGCCGGTCGAGCAGCTCGGGCGGCTGGCGGGCGCCGTACGCGCCGGGTTGGAGACCCGGTGGGCCGCCGTCGTGCTCCCCGACGGCACCCGGTTGACGGCGGGGGAGGAGAACGGCGAGGCGGTGCTCACGGTCCCCGCGGGGCTGGGGCACATCGCCTGCGGGCCCAAGCTCGCCGGGCGCTTCACCGCCGAGGACCGGCGGCAGCTCGGCGCGCTGGCCGTCCCCGTCGGGCTGGCCATCCAGAGCGTCGCGCTGGCCGCCCGGCTGGTCGACGCCGAGGAGGCCGGGCGGCGGCGGATCGAGCGCGACATCCACGACGGCGTGCAGCAGCAGCTCGTCGCGCTCATCGCGGGTCTGGAACTGGCCAGGGCGACCGGCGCCCGGCCGGAGACGCTCACCCTCCTGCGCGACCAGGCCCGGCAGACGCTGACCGACCTGAGAGAGCTCGCGGCGGGCATCCACCCGTCCGTGCTCAGCCAGGGCGGGCTGGTCGAGGCGGTCGAGGAGCGCTGCTCGCGGCTGCCGGTGACGACCACGGTGACCGCCGACGCCGGACTGCGCGCGCGACGCTTCCCCGACCAGGTCGAGGGCGCGCTCTACTTCACCGCGAGCGAGGCGCTCGCCAACGCGCTCAAGCACGCCTCGGCCTCCCGGATCGAGGTACGGCTGACGCACGACGGCGGCCGGCTCCAGGCCGTGGTGTCGGACGACGGCAAGGGCTTCGACCTGGCCGCCACCGGCCGCCGGGGGCTCGGGCCGCTGGCCGACCGGCTGAGCGCGCTCGGCGGCGCTCTGGAGCTGTCGAGCACGCCGGGCGCGGGCACCCGGGTGCGGGCCTGGGTCCCGGCCCCCGCCTGAGTGAGCCCCCGCCTGAGTAAGCCTCCCCGCCTCCCGCCTCGGAGGCCTCAACCAGGTCCCGCCCGAGGCCGGGGCCGGGCGCCCGCCCCGCGGCACCGAGGCGTCTCGCACGCGCGGCGGGCGGTGGTCCGCGTCGCGCGGTCGGCCGAGGGCGGGGAGCGGCGGTCGGTGGTCCGTGTGCCGCCGGTCAGCCGAACACGGCGGGCGGCGGGACCGGGATGACGACCGGGTCGCCGTCGTTCAGCGGCGGAGCCCCGGCGATGAACCTGCCCAGGTCGTCGCCGTGCACGCAACGGGCCTGGGTGAGGCCGCCCGCCGCCTTGCGGGCCATGCCGTCGAGGGGGAGCCCGGTGCGGCAGGCGGCGACGATGAGGTTGCCGAACCTGCGGCCGCGCAGCACCCCGGGCTCGGCCAGCAGCGCCACGTGGGGGAAGGTGGCCCTGATCGTGGCGAGCACCCGTCGCGCGAAGGCCAGCCCCTTGCCGTCGGCGATGTTGACCAGCAGGGTCCCGGCCGGGCGCAGGACCCGGGCCACGTCCCCCATGTACTCCCGGGTGGCCAGGTCGATGGGCATCGTCGCGCCGCTGAAGGCGTCCAGTACGAGCAGGTCGGCCGAGGCGTCGTGGAGCCCGGTGGTGGCGGTGCGGCCGTCGAGGATCCTGACCTTGAGCCGGGGCACGGACTTCAGCCGGAGCTGGTCGCGGACGAGCTGGACCAGCGCGCCGTCGGGCTCGGCGACGATCTGCCGGGAGCCGGGGCGGGTCGCCGCGACGTAGCGGGGCAGGGTGCAGGCGCAGCCGCCGATGTGCGCGACGTCCAGGGGCCCCTCGTCCAGCAGGTCGATCACGTCGGCCATCAGCTGGACGTACTCGAAGTCGAGATAGGTGGGGTCGTCCAGATCGACGTAGGACTGCGGCACGCCGTCCTTGGAGATCACCCAGCCGGAGGACCGGTCCAGGTCCCGCAGCAGATCGACCTCGCCGAAGGTCACCGGATAACGGCCCGGCATCGGCTCCTGTGGTTCCCGCCTGGCCATCCCTTTGATCCTCTTTTCTCTGATATATCCGAGGGGACATCGTTGGGAGAAACCGTATGCGCACCCGACCGGTCCTCGCGCTCCTCATCGTGGTTCTCGCCATCGTCGGTGGCAGCGTCTACGCCCTGACCAGGCCGGCCGAGTCCAGGGACGGGAGCCCGGCCGCTCCGGCCGTCCAGGGAGAGGCGGACGATCCCGCCGTCCCCGCGGGCCCGGACGCCGGCGCGGAGGATGTGGCCCGGGCCTACCTGACGGCCTGGGAAGGCGCCGACCTGGCCGCCATGGACCGTCTCGTGGTCGACGCGCCCGACGACTTCATCGAGCGGCACCACGCCTTCAGCCAGGAGCTGGGCATCGAGTCGCTGGCGCTCACGCCGGGAACGATCACCTTCCAGGGTGAGCAGGCGGCCGAGATGCCCTTCCAGGGCGTCCGGCAGGTCGAGGAGCTGGGGGCGTGGCCGTTCTTCTCGGCGCTGAAGCTGGTGGTCAGGGACGGCAGATGGCGGGTGGCGTGGGCCCCGGAGACCCTGCACCCCGCGCTCAAGGACGGCGGACGGCTCCGGCTCAGGGACCTCCCCGCCGAACCCGCCGGGCTGGTCACCCGCTCCAAGGAGCGGTTCCCGCACGACAGCGGCGCCGAGAACTATCTGAAGCTGCTCGCGGGGGGACTGTCCGGGAACGCCGCCGAGGGCGCCGACGGGCTCGCCCTGGAGGCCGTCACGCCCGCCGGCGAGGTCCAGCGGCTCCTGGAGAAGCCGTCGAAGCCGGGCAGGAAGGTCGTCACCACCTTCTCCCGCACGGTCCAGGCGGCGGCGGCCAGGGCGCTGGACGGGGTGGAGCGCCCCGCCGCGATCGTCGCCGTCGATTCCGGCACCGGCGAGGTCCTCGCGGTCGCCGACCGGCTGGGCGGCCGGAACGCCTTCCTCGGCCTGTACCCGCCCGGCTCGACGTTCAAGGTGGTCACCGCCGCGGCCCTGCTGTCGGCGGGGCTCGCCCCCGACTCCCCGCTGTCCTGCCCGTCCGCCTACACGCCCCCGGGCGGGCACCCGTTCCGCAACGCCTCGACCGTCACCGCGGCGGAAGGCGTCACGCTGACCCGCGCCTTCGCGGTCTCGTGCAACACGACCTTCGTCGAGCAGGCGGTCGCCAAACTGCAGGACGGCGGCCTGATGAGGACCGCCGAGTCGTTCGGCTTCAACAAGGAGCTCGCGGTCCCGGCGACCACCTGCAAGATCGGCCGGCACGCGGACAACAACGAGCTGGCCTCCGACGCCATCGGCCACAACTCGGTGCTGGCCAGCCCGCTCTGCATGGCCCTGGTCGCCGCCGCCGCGGAGAGCGGCGTCTGGCGCCAGCCCAGCATGATGGAGCGCCAGAAGCAGGAGGGTGACGAGGTCGCGCTCCCGCCGGGCGTGGCCGAGGGGCTGCGGGCGATGATGCGGGCCGTGGTCACCGAGGGAACGGCCTCCGGCGTGACCCTCCCCGAGGGCACGGCGGGCAAGACGGGCACCGCCGAGATCGAGACCGGGACGGGGACCGCGGAGCACGCCTGGTTCATCGGGTACCGCGACGGCACGGCCTTCGCCGTCCTGGTGGAGCAGGGGGGCGGCGGCGCCGCGACCGCCCTGCCCGTCGCGGCCCGCTTCCTGAACTCCCTCTGAACTCCCGCCGATCGCCTCCCCGGTGACCGGCCGCCCGGCTCGCCCCCGGCCGCCACGGCGTCGGGGACCCCGGGCGGAGACGCCTCTCCGGACGGGGCAATGTAGGAAAAGTCACAACCTACGCAGACGTAACTTACGCTACCGTAGGTTCATGACCATCACAGCTGCGGAGAGGGTGTCGCTCCCGATGTCCATCAAGCCGCGCCTGCGCGGCTGGCTGCACGCCGGAGCGCTGCCCGTCGCGCTCATCGCCGGATTCGTCCTCGTCGCGCTGGGCCCGACGCTCCAGGCGCGGCTCGCCGCCGCGATCTACGCGATCACCTCGGGCCTGCTCTTCGGCATCTCGGCCACCTATCACCGCGGCACGCTCTCCCCGCGTCTGGAGGGTGTGCTGCGCCGCCTCGACCACGCCAACATCTATCTGATCATCGCGGGCACCTACACCCCGTTCGCGCTGCTCGCGCTGGACGGCGCGGCCCGCGTGGTGGTCCTGTCCGTGATCTGGACCGGCGCGATCGCCGGGGTGCTGTTCCGGGTGTTCTGGCTCGGCGCGCCCCGCTGGCTGTCCACCGCCCTCTACATCGCCCTCGGCTGGACGGCCGTGTTCGTGCTGCCCCAGCTCATGGAGGGCGCGGGCGTGGCGGCGGTGGTCCTGGTCATCGTGGGCGGCCTGCTCTACACGGCCGGCGGCGTGGTGTACGGCCTGCGCCGCCCGGACCCCTCACCCCGGTGGTTCGGCTTCCACGAGGTCTTCCACGCCTTCACCCTCGCCGCCTACCTGGTGCAGTACGTCGCGGTGTCCCTGGTGGTCTACGCGGCCTCGTAGGACGCCGCCCGCGGCCCGGGGCGTAGGGTTGCCGCTCATGACGAGCATCCCGGAACTGGCCGCCGAGCCGTACGTCTCCGTGACGACCTTCCGCAAGAACGGCGCGGCGGTCCCGACCGCCGTCTGGGCCGCCCCGGACGGCGAGGCCCTGGTGATCTGGACCCCCGTCTCCGCCGGCAAGGTCAAGCGGATCCGCAACAACCCGCAGGTCACACTGAGGGCGTGCGACCTGCGGGGCAACGAGCGCGGCGAGGCGGTCGCCGGCCGGGCGGAGATCCTCTCGGCCGAGGAGGCCGAGCGGGCGCGCGGTCTCCTGAGGAGGAAGTACGGCCTGCAGGGCCGGCTGGTCATCCTCGGCAGCAAGCTCCGCAGGGGGAGCCGGGGGACCGTCGCCATCCGGATCACCCCCGCGGCCTGAGCCGTCCGGGCTACCCCGCGGCCAGGCCCAGGCGGCGGGCGGCGAGCTCGGCGTACAGGGCGGCCCCGTCCGGGAGGACGGCGTCGTCGAAGCGCGCCTCCGGGGCGTGGTTGTAGGCGGCCTGGGCCGGGTCGAGGTCCGAGGGGCAGGCGCCGAGCGCCACGAACGCCGAGGGGATCTCGTTGCACACGAGGGAGAAGTCCTCCGCGCCGGTGAACGGCTGCGGCGCCGTGACGAACCGCCCCTCGCCGTAGACCTCGCGGACGGTCGCCCCGACGAAGTCGGCCTCGGCCCCGTTGTTGACGGTGACCGGGTAGCTCATCGGGAAGGAGGTCTCCACGTCGAGGCCGTGGGCCGCCGCGATGCCCTCGACCACGGTGACCGCGCGCTCCCGGACACGCTCGTGGGAGGCGGTGGAGAACGACCGCATCGTGACCTCGAACCTGGCCTCCTCCGGAATCACGTTGTCGGTCGTCCCGGCGTGGAAGCTGCCGACGGTGACGACCACCGGGTCGAACACGTCGAAGCCGCGCGTCACCATGGTCTGCAGCGCGAGGACCATCTCGCACGCGGCCGGGATCGGGTCCTTGGCGCGGTGCGGGGCCGAGCCGTGTCCACCCGCGCCGCGCACGGTGACGATGAAGGTGTCGGCGGCGGCCATGATCGGCCCGCTTCTGGTGATGAACACGCCCTGCGGGAGCACCGAGCTGATGACGTGCAGGGCGTAGGCCGCGACCGGGCGCTCGCCCGCCGCGTCCAGCACGCCCTCCTCGATCATGAACTTCGCGCCGAGGTGTCCCTCCTCGCCGGGCTGGAACATGAAGACGACGTTCCCGGCGAGCCGGTCGCGCCGGGCCGCCAGCAGGTGGGCCGCCCCGGCGAGCATGGTGGTGTGCAGGTCGTGACCGCAGGCGTGCATCCGGCCGTCCAGCTGGGAGGTGACCTCCGCGCCGCCGCGCTCGGAGACGGGCAGGGCGTCCATGTCGCCGCGGAGCAGCACGGTCGGGCCGGGCAGCGCGCCCCGGAGCACCGCGGTGACCGAGCTCAGCCGCTCGCCGAGCCGTACCTCCAGGGGGAGCCCCGACAGGGCGGTCAGCACCTTCTCCTGGGTGCGGGGCAGGTCGAGGCCGAGCTCGGGCTCGCGGTGCAGGGCATGGCGGAGCCGGACCAGCTCGTCGCGCATGTCGGCGGCGGATTCACGGAGAGACATGGGGGTATTCCTCCAGCCTTGCTGGCTTGTAGGCGCTGATGTGTGTTTTGCAGGAGTTATGTGGCTTGTGGCGCTGAGTGCACGATAACCGGGCGCGGCCCCGTTGTGACCCGCTCGTGGTGATCTTCCGGAGGGCCGGGGTGCCTCCCGCCGTCACTGTCGAAAAATCTTCTTGAGAAGAGCTATACACGCGTAATGTCTACGGGTAGATGTGCTTCTGACGGAGAATCGTTTGTCCGACTCACCGCGGAGGGGACATGGACGTGCACGGCCGCCTCGCTCGCCACCTGCTCGTCGACGGCTACCGGCTGGTTCTCGACCTCGAACGGAGCCGGGGCTCCCGGCTCGTCGACGCCCGTACCGGCCGCAGCTACCTGGACTTCTACACCTTCTTCGCCTCCGCGCCGCTCGGCGTGAACCCGTTCGACGACGATCCGGACTTCCTCGCCCTGCTCGGCGAGGTCGCCGCGAACAAGCCCGCCAACTCGGACCTCTACACCACCCACCTCGCCGACTTCGTCGAGACCTTCACGCGCGTGCTCGGCGATCCGGAACTGCCGCACCTGTTCTTCGTCGAAGGCGGCGCGCTGGCTGTGGAGAACGCGCTCAAATGCGCCTTCGACTGGAAGAGCCGCCGCAACGCCGCGGCCGGCCGCTCCCCGGAGCTCGGCATGAAGGTGCTCCACCTCACCCGCGCCTTCCACGGCCGCAGCGGCTACACCCTCTCGCTGACCAACACCGACCCGGTCAAGACCGACCGGTTCCCGAAGTTCGACTGGCCCCGCGTCGAGGTGCCGGCCATCCACTTCGGGGACGTCGAGGCCGCCGAGGAGCGGGCCCTCGCCCAGGCGCGGGCGGCCTTCGAACGGCACCCGCACGACATCGCCTGCTTCATCGCCGAGCCCATCCAGGGGGAGGGCGGCGACAACCACATGCGTCCGGAGTTCCTCCAGGCCATGGAGCGCCTCTGCCACGAGCACGACGCGCTGTTCGTCATGGACGAGGTGCAGACGGGGGGCGGCACGACCGGCTCCCCCTGGGCCTACCAGCAGCTCGGACTCCGCCCCGACGTGGTCGCCTTCGCCAAGAAGGTGCAGGTGGGCGGCGTCATGGCCGGCCGCAGGGTGGACCTGGTGCCGGAGAACGTGTTCCGGGTGAGCGGCAGGATCAACTCCACCTGGGGCGGCGGACTGGTGGACATGGTCCGCTCCCGCCGGATCTTGGAGATCGTCGAGCGTGACGGGCTGATCCAGCGCGCGGGCGAGCTGGGCGGGGAGCTCCTCGCCGCCCTGCTGAAAATCCAGGCGACCTTCCCCGAGCTGGTGGAGAACGTCCGGGGCCGCGGTCTGATGTGCGCGTTCGACCTCCCGGACCGGGGGGAGCGCGACAGGCTGGTGGCCGCGCTCAGGGAGGACGAGGGCGTGCTGGTCCTGCCCTGCGGCGAGCGGTCGGTACGGCTCCGCCCGGCGCTGTCGGTCACGGCGGCGGAGCTCCAGGAGGGCGCCGCCGCCATCGCCCGCGTCCTGACGGCCTTCCAGGATCTCGGGCTGTCGGCCTGACGGGCCGGTCAGCGGGGAGTGTCGCGTGGCGCCTGCTCCAGCCAGACGTCGATCGCGGTCATTCGCGAGTCCACGCCGAGCTTGGCGTAGATCCGGTTCACGTGGTTCTTGACGGTCTTCTCGCTCAGGAACAGGTGGCGGGCGATCTCCCCGTTGGAGTGACCGTTCGCGATCAGCTCCATGACCTCCGTCTCGCGCCTGCTCAAGCCCGTAACGACTCTGGGTTCGGCGTTGAACCCGGCATCGTCGACTCTCATCCGGCCTCCGTCGCAGCAACACGATCAGGTCGCCGAGGCCCCCGGACTTACGGCGTAGCGATAGGAGCGAGCATAACCCGCAACATCCTTCTTTGGTGGATAAGTCGAAAGTAGGAAGAAATGCGACGGCCGGTCGCGAAGGGCGGGGCCGGCCGCGGCGTCCCCGCCCCGCCCCCGCGGCGGACGGCCCGGAGCCGTCAGCCGCCGCGCGCGACGTGCGGGGCATCGCCCGGGAACGGACCCCGGAAACGCGGAAGGCCCGGTCATCACCGACCGGGCCTTCCGACCTGGGGATCTTCCCCCTAGGGTGAGCGAGGGGACTTGAACCCCCGGCATCCAGGACCACAACCTGGCGCTCTGCCAACTGAGCTACGCCCACCATGTCCGCCGCAGCGGCACATGAAAAGTGTAGCGGTGTTTGGGAGTTCTCACGCACCCCGTTTATGGCGATGCCGTGCATCGCGGCTCGGGGGCTGGTGACCGGCTCCCGCTCTCGTCACGTCCTCGCTCGTTCCTCGCTGCGGGCGTTCCTCGGTTGGTTCACCGGCGCCCCCTCGCGGGTTCATGGCGATGCCGTGCATCGCGGCTCGGGGGCTGGTGACCGGCTCCCGTCAGGGCTTCGCGGCGGAGACTCCCTCGGCGAGTTCGCGGGCCGTGGCGGAGTCGGGGCCCGGCGGGGCCACGAAGACGGCCGCCCGGTAGTAGCGCAGCTCGCGGATGCTCTCGACGATGTCGGCCAGAGCCCGGTGACCGCCCTGCTTCTCCGGGGAGGCGAAGTACACCCGGGGGTACCAGCGCCGGGCCAGTTCCTTCACCGAGGAGACATCGATCATCCGATAGTGCAGGAAGGCGTCCACGGTCGGCATGTCGCGTGCGATGAACGAGCGGTCGGTGGCGATGGAATTCCCGCACAGCGGGGCCTTCTTCGGCTCCGGCACGTGCTTCTTGATGTATTCCAGGACGAGGGCCTCGGCCTCGGCGAGCGTGACACCGGTGCTCAACGCGGCGAGCAGCCCGGAGGCGGTGTGCATCTCCCGCACCACCTCCGACATCTGCTCCAGCGCCTCCGGCGGGGGCTTGATGACGATGTCGACCCCCTCGTCCAACTGGTTGAGCTCGCCGTCGGTGACCACGCAGGCCACCTCGACGAGGGCGTCACGGCCGAGGTCGAGCCCGGTCATCTCACAGTCGATCCAGACCAGCAGGTCACTCATAGACTTCAGAGTAATGCCCTCCGCTTACGAGAGCTTGAGCGACGTGAGCACACGGTCGGTCAGCGAGGAATCGAGGTTGTCCGGGATGGAGATGTACACCAGCCCCGGACGCTTGTCCGCCCCCCGGTCCACGATCACGAAGGTGGCCCGTTCCTTCTTCCACTTCCAGCCGCTGGCCTTGGAGATCCCGGTGAAGTCCAGCTCGACCGAGAGCTGCCAGGCGTCCTTGCCGCTGACCTTGACGGCCTTGCTCTCGACGATCTTCTTCGTGTGCTTGGGCGAGTAGAAGGTCGGCTCGAGCGCGTTCAGCACCGCCTCCGCCGCGACCTTCGCGCTCGCGGGCCCGCTGTACCCGGCCTCCTCGGGAAGCTCGGCGGTGAAGACGTTGCCGAGCCAGTTGCTCCCCTGGCCGTCGTAGTTCTCATGGGACATCGCCAGGATCCCGCTGGTCCACACGATCCCGAGCGGGTTGTTGCCGTTGTCGGTGGGGACGATCCACTCGTCACCGGGGTAGTCGTAGGACAGGCCGGTCACGGGGTCCTCGACGCGCCCGTCCTTCGGCTGGGGGAGCGGGCCCGCGGACGGCGGGGCCGCGGTGGGCGAGGGCGTGGGAGTGGGAGTGGGGGTCGGCTCGGCGGTGGGCTGCTGGGCCGTGGCGGTCGGCGCGGAAGTGGAGCCGCTCGCGGTCGGGTTGCGATCCGTGTCGAGCAGGTACATGGCCCCGAACACGATCGCGACGACCAGAATGACCGCCCCGACACCGCCCAGGATCCAGGGAAGCGGGCTCTTGCCTCCGGGCTGGGGGCCGCCGGGGCCGGGGAAGGCTCCGCCCTGGTGAGGTCCCCCGGGACCCGGGAAGGGCCCGGCCTGCTGGGGGCCGCCGGGGAACGGGCCGCCCTGGTGAGGGCCGCCGGGGCCGGGG
This sequence comes from Planobispora longispora, assembly GCF_016863135.1. Taxonomy (GTDB): domain Bacteria; phylum Actinomycetota; class Actinomycetes; order Streptosporangiales; family Streptosporangiaceae; genus Planobispora; species Planobispora longispora. The sequence continues at coordinate 82,819 of NZ_BOOH01000036.1, read as the reverse complement.
AAGGCTCCGGCCTGCTGGGGTCCACCGGCGAAGGCCCCGCCCTGGTGGTGGGCGTGAGGACCGGCGAAGGGTCCGCTGTGCTGAGGGCCGCCGGGTCCCGGGAAGGCTCCGGCCTGCTGGGGGCCGCCGGGACCAGGGAAGGGTCCGCTGTGCTGAGGTCCGCCGGGACCAGGGAAGGCGCCGCTCTGCTGAGGCCCGTCCTGCTGAGGCCCGCTCTGCTGGGGGCCGCCGGGACTGGCGAAACCGCCGTCCGGCGGGGCGTATCCCGGGGTCGGCAGCTGCGCCGTGTCGCCGGGAGCGCCGCCCCACTGGGGCTGCTCAGGCCGGGGCGGCGTGCCCGCCTGGGGCGGCGCGGAGGCCGCGTGGGGCCCCGTGCTCTGCGGCGGGAACGACCGGTCCGGCTGAGGTCCCGGTGCCTGTCCGGCCGCCGCTTCCGCCGGGTGGGTGGCGTCGGTCCACTGGTTCCCGTCCCACCAGCGCAGCTGCGGAGAGCCGTAGGGATCGGGATACCAGCCTGCGGGGGTCTGCGTGGTCATGGCCGTCAGAGTAGTAAGAACCGGAATGTGCCGCATTCCGTGGCGCCGAGGACGTTCATGAACATCAGCGGACGTTCATGAGCACCGGTAGGTGAAGCTCGCCTTGTCCTCGAGCTTCGTGCCCTCGGGCACCGGCGAGAGCAGCCGCAGGGTGGCCGTTCCCTTGAAGCTCCCCTCGCCCTTGACGGTCCAGTCGAGACTCACCTCGTGCGAGGTCTCCCCGGCCGCCACCGTGTCGGTCTGCTCGATCGGGGCCTTCTTGTCGCTGCGTCTCCACTGATAGTGGATCTCTCCGGCCTCCCCGTTGGTGGTGAGGACCCCGCGGATCTTGACCGTCGTGTCGCATCCCTGGGTCTTCTTGGGGGTGACCACCTCGACCTCCGACACGGCCAGGGGCGTCGCCGCCCCGCGCAGCAGCCAGACGATCACGCCCAGCGCCACCATCAGGGCGAGGATCACCGAGGAGAGCACCGTGCGGCGGCGCCGTACGGCCGAGGGCCGGGCCACCCGCGCCTGCTCCCCGGGCAGGAGGGTGGGCTGCTGCTCCCTGCCCGTGCGCCAGATCCGCTCCGCGGGCGTCTCCGTCGGCACTCCCGGCCCGAACCGCATGACGACGTCCTCGGTACGGTCGCCGCCCCTCTCCGGCGCGCTCGACGTCCCCGGCACGTGCAGCAGGGTGACGATGTCTCCCTCGTCCGCCCGCGCCGTGACGGCCGGAGCCGCGACCGGGTGCCCGGCCTGGGGCGAGGTCTCGCGGGCCGTCCACCAGTGGGTGGTCTCCACGAGCCGGTCACGGGCCGGGAATCCCGGCGGCAGGAGATCACGCCCGGCCAGCAGGGCGTCGCGGGCGGCGGCGAGGCCCCGGGTGGAGGCGGTCGCCGCCGCCCGTTCGAGCAGATCGGCGGCCTGGGGAGAGGACGCCGCCCAGGTCGCGGCCAGTCCCCGGGCGAGCGACGCCCAGGCGGCCACGTCCCGTTCCGGAGCGGGAGGCCGTCCGTGCAGGGCGTCGGCCAGCCCGCGCTCGGCGAGCAGGGCCGTCCCGCCCGGAGCGATCACCACGGTGCCGGGGTGCAGCGCCCCGTGGGCGAGCCCGGCGGCGTGCACGGCCAGCAGGGTCTGCGCGGTCTCCACCAGGACGGTGGCCGCACTGCCCGCGTCGGGCCGCGGCACGCCGGGCGTGTCGGCCAGCAGGTCGGTCACCGTCGGGCTGACCGGATCCGCGGTGATCAGCCACACCTCGTTCTGCGCGGCGATCAGGTCGGCGACGGGGATCAGCCCGGTCAGCCCGCCCTGGACCAGGCGGCGGTCGTCGACCACGGCCGCGACCACCCGGTCACGTGTCGCGGAGTGGGTGATGAGCCGAGGATCGAACCTGAGCACGCTCGCCGGCCGGCCCTCGGCCGACGCGGCCGAGGACCACGTGCCCAGCTCGCCGATCCAGGTCCGCCCGGTCAGCCGGAATCCGGCGATGTCCCCCCGATTGACGTTCATGGTCGTGCTCGCCCCGCCATCTACCGCCGCCTCCGATGCCTTCCCGCCATTCCTCGCTTCACCGTCAGTGTGAACGGAACCGCGCCGCTCGTCACCAGCCCCAGGGCCAGGAGGGCCGAGGGGGCCGCGGCCGCCGCGGGAGCGGGTTCACGCCGCGGCTCGGTGGGCTCGCCGCCGTCCCCGCCGCCGGGCGAGGTGGTGGTCACGGTCGCGGTGGGCGTCGGGGTGGGCGTCGGCGCGGGGGGTGTCGTCGGGACGGACGTCGGGGTCGGCGTGGGGGTTCGAGGGATCGGCGTATCCGGGATGCCGGTGATGGGGCTTTCCTCCTCCGTCGGGGTGGGGGTCGGCTTCTTCGTCGGCTTCCGGGTCGGCTTCGGGCTGGGCGTCGCCGTCGGTTCGGGCGTCGGGGAGGCGGTGGTGGGCGCCACCGGCGGAGGGTTGCCGGCCTCGGTCACGGCCGGGGTGGGGGTCGGCTCGGGGCTCTCCTCCGCGGGCACGTCGGCGGGCGCCTCGGTCTCCTCGTCGGGCGGGACCGTCTCCGGCGGGTCCGAGGGCGCCGCGGTCGGGGTGGTGGCCGCGCTCTGGGTGTCGAGCGCGGTGCTGCTGTCGGAACCGGTCAGCAGGACGGCCACCATGGCGATCACCGCGACGCAGGCGGTGCCGATCGCGATCTTGACGCCCATCCTGCTCAGCAGCGACGCGGAGTCGCCGTCCCCGAGATCGGTCTCCGCGAGCGAGGTGTCGATCTCCGGCGCCTCCTCCTCCCTCGGGAACAGCGTCGCCAGCAGCCCGGCCATCCCGGCGAGCCGGCGGCGTCCGCGCTGCTGCCAGTCCGGCCCGTAGGCCTCGGAGGCCACGGCCTCCAGCTCGGTGAGGAAGGCGGCGGCGGTCGGCGGGCGGTCGCCCGGGTGCTTGGCCAGGCCGCGCTCGACCAGGCCCCGCAGCCCGGCCGGGACCTCCTCGACGGGGGGCGGCATGGCCTGGTGCTGCCGGGCGAGCGCGGGGATGCTCTGCGCGCGGAAGGGCCGGGTGCCCGTCAGGCACTCGAAGAAGACGACGGTGGCCGCGTAGACGTCGGTGCTCGTCCCGGCGGAGGAGCCCGTCCACTGCTCGGGCGCCATGTAGGGCGGGGTGCCCGCGGGAGCGTCCCCGTCGCCGGAGCGGACCGCGATGCCGAAGTCGACGAGCCGGCTCATGCCGTCGGCCTCGACCAGGACGTTCTCCGGCTTGAAGTCGCGGTGCACGACTCCGGCCTTGTGCGCGGCGGACAGGCCCAGGAGCGAGCCCTTGAGCACCAGCAGCGCGGCCTCGGGACCGGTCGGCCCCTCCGACCGGAGGATGGCGCGCAGGGAGACGCCGTCCACCAGCTCCATCACGATGGCCGCGCCCTGGCCGGTCTCCACATAGTCGTACAGCCGCACGGTGTGCCGGTCCTGCAGGGTGTGCAGCATCCGGGCCTCGTGCCGGAAGCGGGCCACGAAGCTGACGTCGCCGCGGAGTTCCTCGGACAGATACTTGATCGCGACCAGAACGCCCTCGGCATCGTGCCGGGCCATCACCACGCGTCCGCCGGCGCCGGCGCCCAGCTCGCGAATCTCCGTGTAGCCAGGGACTCGCCAGGCCGATGACGTGCCGTACATAACGGTCTCCTCAGTTGCCTGGGCCCCCACCCGTAACAGACGGACCGTAGTTTAGCCATGAGATCACGGATTCCGCTGATTAATTGATACTTGCTATCGATGAGGGGGCTATGACCAGGAATTATGTGATTTGACCGGGCTCCTGGGTCTTCTTCGGCGACGGAGTGGTGGAGGTCGTCTTGACGGGATCGGGGGACGGCCTGTCCCCGGGACCCGGGGGAGTGTGGGGTTTGGGCGTCGGTTTGGGAGTGGGGGTGGGCTTGACCGTCGGGGTCGGGCACGCCGGCGTCCGGCCGCGTGCCTGGTCGGTCCGGCCCGAGGGCAGCCCGGTCGCCACCACGCTCCAGGTCGAGCCGCAGCGCGCCTTCGGGAAGGCGAACCTGACCGTCTGGGTGTAGTTCGTCGCCCCCGACAGCGGCACGATCGTCCGCTGGACGGCCTGGCCCACCCGGAAGACGACGCGCAGGCGCACCGGCCGGGTGTTCGCGGCGTTCACCGAGACCGACGCGACGGCCGTGCCCCTGACGTTGAACGCGGCCCGGACCACGTCCACCTGCCGCACCTCGGGAGAGGGACGCGGCGTGGGGGTGGGGGTCGGCGTAGGAGTGGGCGTCGGGGTCGGCGTGGGGGCGGGGGTCGGGGTCGGGGTCGGCGTGGAACCGCCCGAGGGGGTGGACACCGGCGGTTTCCCGGAGGGAGTGGCCGTCGGTGAGACCGCGGGGCTCTCGCCGGCGGAGCCCTCCGTCGCGGTGGGGGACGAGCCGGGCGGATCGGGGGTGCCCTCGGGAAGGCCGCCGCCGGGTTCGGACGGCTCGCCCGTGGGTGATCCGGCGCCGGCCGGGGGATCCGTCGGGGACGGGGGCGGGGTCTCCTGGATCGGGAACCCCGGCGGCCGGGACGTGGACGTCGGCGCGGTGGCCGCGGCGATGTCGATGCTCTGGGCCTGCGGAGGACGGCCGGCGGCCAGCACGTAGGCGCTGACGCCGATCGCGACGAGCGCCAGCCCGGCGCCGGTCACGATGCCCGCCGACTTGCCCCGCATCGTGTTCAGCACGGTGCGGAACAGGGTGGTCCCGCCCGACGGCTCCGGCGGGCCGCCCCGGAACATCAGCGGGAGCAGCAGCGTCAGCGCGGCCAGGTGGCGACGCCCCCGCTCCTCCCAGTCCTCGCCGTAGCCGGCCACGGCCGCGGCCTCCAGCTCGGCCACGAAGCCGGCGGCGGTGGCCGGCCGGTCCATCGGATCCTTGGCCAGGCCCCGGGCGACCAGGGCCCGGACCGGTTCGGGCACCTCCTCGACCGGGACGGGGACGTTCATGTGCTGGTACAGCAGCACGACCTGCTCGGTCGCCCGGTACGGCCGGTGCCCGGTGAGGCACTCGAAGAAGACCACCGTGGCGGCGTACACGTCCGTGGCGGGGGAGGCCGGAGCGCTCCCCCACTGCTCGGGCGCCATGTAGGGCGGGGTGCCCGCGGGCCGGTCCGCCTCGCCGGCGCGCACGGCGATGCCGAAGTCGACCAGCTTGCTCGCGCCGTCGGCCTGGACGAGCACGTTCTCCGGCTTGTAGTCGCGGTGCACCAGGCCCATCGAGTGCGCCTTGGCCAGGCCCATGAGCGAGCCCTTGAGCACCAGGAGGGCGGCCTCCGGCCCGGTGGAGCCGTGCTCGCGGATGAGCTCGCGCAGGGAGACGGCCTGGACGAGCTCCATCACGATCGCGGCGTGCCCGGCCTCCTCCACGTACTCGTAGAGCTGGGCCACGTTCGGGTCGGTGAGCTCGACCAGGAGCCTGGCCTCCTCACGGAACCGGGGCAGGAAGTCCCGGTCGTCCCTGAGGTCGTCCGACAGGTACTTGATCGCGACGTCGATGCCGGAGGCGTCGTGCCGGGCGAGAACCACCCGTCCGCCGCCTCCCGCGCCGAGCTCGCGTAACTCGGTGTAGCCGGGCAGGCTCCATCCGCTGGCCGTCATCGCGCCCTCCACCGGTCCGGGTGCGTACTTCTACTGAGACGTACGTTTTCACCGACTGGTTGGCAGCGGAGACCTTACTGGATGGCTACGATTCGGGACGAGATGTGTTCCGGGACGGCCAGATCGGCGGTCATCGCCGGGTCCGGCTCGGGAACGCCCCAGCTCGTGCGCAGTGGCAGGACCCCGGCCCAGACCGGCAGAGCGTAGTCCTCCTCGTCGTCGACCGGCGGGCCCTGCCGTATCTTCACCGAGGCCTCCTCCAGGGAGAGGGCGAGCACGGTCGTGGCGGCGAGCTCCTTGCGGGTCGGCGGGCGGGCGGCGTCCCACTGGCCGGGGGCGAGCTGCTCGGTGAGCGCGCGCAGGCCGGCCAGGCGCTCCTCGGGGTCCTCCACCAGGCGGGGGCGGCCGTAGATCATGGCGGAGCGGTAGTTGACCGAGTGGTTGAAGACCGAGCGGGCCAGCACGATGCCGTCCAGATGGGTGACGGTGACGCAGATCTCGCCGCCGGAGCCGCCCGCGCGCAGGGAGGCGGCCCCGGTGGAACCGTGCAGGTAGAGGGTGTCGCCGATGCGGCCGTACCCGGTGGGGATGACCATCGGGTAACCGTCGACCACGACGCCGAGGTGGCAGATCAGGCCGGCGTCCAGCACCGCGTAGAGGTCGTCGCGGCTCGTGCGGGCCCGCTTCTTGCCACGGCCGAGGGTGGTGCGGGAAGTCGTCGAGAGCATGACCCTAATCTAGGGAGAAGCGGACATAGGGAACATGTCCACTCGCTGCCGCTTCCAGGAGACCACTTTGCCCCGCCCTGTTCCTCCCGCCGATCCACCGGTCTCCGCCCGTCGCGGCCTTCCGCGCTCCGCCCGCCTCGTCGACCTGCCCGTCCGCGTGGACCGGCGCCTCCCGGTCCCGCTCTGCGCCCAGCTCGCCGACGGTCTCCGGCTCGCCATGCGCGACGGCACCCTGAAGTCCGGCGAGCGTCTGCCCTCCACCCGCGCCCTCGCCCGCCAGCTCGCGGTCAGCCGCACCGTCGTCACCGAGGCATACCAGCAGCTCTACGCCGAGGGCTGGATCGAGGGCCGGCACGGCTCCGGCACGTACGTGGCCGACCTGACCGTCCCCGCATCGCCCGGCGCCGTCGCCTCCGGCTCCGAACCCCGCACTCCCCGACCGGGGAGCGGGGACGGCGGTGCGGTGCCGGGGAGCGGGTACGGCGCGGCGTCGGGGGAGTGGGACGCGCCGTGGCCGGAGGGGCGGAGAGGATCGGCGGCGCCGTACGGCGGGGAGGTGATCGACCTGCGGCCGGGGCAGCCGTGGGTGGAGGGCTACGACGAGGCCGCGTGGCGCAGGGCGTGGCGGCGGGCGGCGGAGCTGCCGCCGGGGGACGCCCCGGACCCGTACGGCCTGCCCCGGCTCCGTGAGGCGCTGGCCGGGCACCTGCGCAGGAGCAGGGGCATCCCGGTCGGCCCGGAGAACATCATGGTCACACGGGGCACCGGCAACGGCCTCGACCTGGTCGCGGCCGCCTTCCTGCGTCCCGGTGACCGGGCGGGCGTCGAGGAGCCCGGCTACCGGGTGGCCAGGAACGTCTTCGCGGCCCGGGGCGCCGAGATCGTCCCCTGCCCGGTCGACGGGGACGGCGTCCTGGTGGATGACCTCCCCGGGGACCTGCGCGTGCTGTACACCACGCCCGCGCACCAGTACCCCCTCGGCGGCCGCCTGCCCGTCCCGCGCCGCGAGCGCCTGCTGGCCTGGGCCCGGCGCGCCGGCGCGCTCGTCGTGGAGGACGACTACGACGCCGAGTTCCGCTACGACGTCGCCCCGCTGCCCGCCCTGTACGGCCTCGACCCGGCCCGGGTGATCCTGCTGGGAACCCTGTCCAAGAGCCTCTCCCCGGACATCGGCGTCGGCTGGCTGGTCGCGGTCCCCGAGCTGCTCGAGGCCGTCGCCCGGGCCCGCTACGCCCTGGCCGACCGGACCGGGGGCCCGGCGCAGCAGGCGGTGGCCGTCCTCATCGAGAACGGCGATCTGGACCGGCACCTGCGCCGCATGCGGCTGGAGTACGCCCGGCGCAGGGCCGCGATCGTGGAGGTCCTCGGCTCCCGGGTGATGGGCGACACCGCGGGGCTGCACGTCATGGTGGAACTGCCCGCGCACGCGGTCCCGGCCGTGGTCGAGGCCGCCGGGGAGCGCGGCGTGCTGCTCGACACGACGGCCCGCCACCATCACGGGCCGCCGAGCCGGCACGGTCTCGTCCTCGGGTACGGCTCCGCCTCCCTCGCCCAAGTCAAGCGGGGGATCGTGATCCTCGCGGAACTGCTGGGACGGGTGGACGCTACGGGCTGACGGGCGGGGCCGGGGCGAGGGAGCGGACCACGGGCAGCGCCCGCCGCGCGTACAACGGATCGATCGGCAGCACGTGCCGCCCCCACCAGCGCGCGACCGCGGGCGCGGGCGAGGCCTCGGTGAACTCCGGCAGGTAGTCGTCGTAGGGCGGGTCGTAGAGGTAGCCGGTCGCCACGCCGTGACGCTCCAGCTCCGCGACCGCCGCGTCCCGGTCGGAGACCAGCAGCGGCACCCGGAACAGCGGCTGGTCCCGATGGTCCCGTACGGCCGCCGCCGCGGTCGGCAGCTCGGCCAGGAGCCGCACCCCGGCGATCCGCCGCTCGCGCTGTCCGGACAGGGCCCGCAGCCGGCGCGACTGGTACCAGCACGACAGACGGCTCCGCCGGGTCCGGTAGTCGTGCAGGTCGGCCTGGACCCAGGAGTCGAAGGCCGGCAGGTCGGGGACCTGCTTCAGCGCCAGCCGCACGTCGTCGGGGCGCGGGGCGATGCGGTACCCCTCCCGCTCCTCCTCCAGGCCCAGGCTGCGCGAGAGCCTCAGCGCCGGCCGGACCAGGCGGAGGCGGAGCGCCGCGTGCCGGGCCATCGAGGTGAGCACGGAGTGGACCTCTCCGAGGAACGCCCTCGGCAGCAGCAGCCGGTCCCGCTCGCGCTCCAGCGTCCGCAGGTCCGACTCGTGCTCGACCGCGATCACCCCGCCGGAGCCCGCGCCCGGATGCTTGGAGAGGCTGTATATCCCGGCGACGCCGAACGTGCCGAGCGGCCGGCCGTCGACGGTGGTCTCGATGGCGTGCGCGACGTCCTCGATCACGGGCTTGCCCGCGAACGCCGCGACCCGGTCGGGCAGGCCGTACAGGTTGGTGGTCAGGACCGCGTCCACCGCGTCGAGGTCGACCGCGCCGGGGTCGATGTTGCCGTCGGCCGGGGAGAGCGGCGCGATCACCGGGCGCAGGCCCGCGGCGAGCACCAGGAACAGGATCTCGTCGGCGGAGATCGGCGACATCAGCAGCCGCTGTCCCGGCGCGCACCAGTGGCGCAGGGCGAGGTAGAGGCCGAGCCGGTTGGACGGCAGGGCGAGGCAGTGGCGGCCGGTGCGCCCGGCCATCAGGTCGTCGGGACTCATTCGGGCGGGCCGGAGACGGTGAGTCCGATGATCCGCATGGCCGGGCGATCTCCCATGACTGCTGTGGCTGCTGTGACTGCTATGACTGCACGGAGGTGCGGATCCGGCCGAAGGTCTTGAGCGCCCGGTCGGCGGTGTTCCGCAACGCCGGGCTGGCCAGGACCGTTCCACGCGCCTTGCGGACCGGCACCCGGAGCATCCAGTGCACCCCGGCGCCGGCGGACGGCCGGGCGAGCCGGCCTTCGGACACGTGGTACTCGCCGTTCTTGAGCTTGTCCTTGTACTCCTTCTCGCCGCGGCCCATGTCGATGATCCGGATCCCGCGCTCGGCGGCCTTCTCCGCCATGTTCAGGTGCTGGATCAGGCCGGGGGAGTACTTGGCGAAGGCGGTGTCGTAGGCGGGGAACCAGCCGGCGAGGGTGGTGGAGGTGCGCAGCCCGAAGTGGCCGGCCACCGGGCGGCCGTCGACGTAGAGCATGTCCAGGACGCCGGCGAAGTGCTCGTTCTCGGTGGCGTGCAGGCGCTCGACCAGCTCCACGATCCACGGACGGGAGAAGCGGTCGGTGCGGCCGGTCCGGCGGTACTGGTCGGTCTTCCAGCCGAGCAGCGTGCGCAGGGCCGCCGTGTCGGCGGTGGCGTGGTCGTAGCGGAGGGGCCCGACGTCCCGCTGGAGCTTGCGGCTCTTGTAGGCCGTCGTGCGGTAGGTCTTGCCGGAGGTCTCCTTGATCGTCTCGACGTAGGAGTCGTATCCGTCCCGCATGTCGATGATCGGCGAGGGGTGGCGCGTGTGCCGGGCGGACAGCAGGGGCTGGCCCGCGACCAGGTGGTCGAACTCGAACACGGCCAGGCCGCAGCCCTTGATCAGCCGGACCGGGTCGAGCTCCGCGTCCTTGGCGTGCACCAGTCCCTGCGCGTCGGTCAGCCCGGCGCCCACCGGCTTGCCGATGCCCAGCGGATGCCGTTCGAACGGGAAGAAACCCACCACGTCGGGACCGTCGTGCATGACGGCCACCCGGACGTGGTCACGCAGGGATCCGACCGCGATCGTGAACTCCGGCGACAGGAACGGGCTGTCGAAGGCCGGAGACGCGGTCTGGAGGTCTCTCCACCGGTCGATGTCCGATGGTCCGAGCTCGCGAGGGTGAACGATAGAGACGCGCATGGGCTCCTACTGGTTCTCGGGGCGTGCGGCTTCCCCTACGCCCTCCAGCATGGACTCTCGGGTGGGCGGGTGCACTGACCAGCATGCTGGGTGGCGCGTAATGTAACGGTAAATGATTTACCTGGTGGCACGCTGTCAAATGCCCAGGTCCCCGCCTTCGCCCGGAAGGCCGGACTGGCGCAGCCCACCAGAATAGGGTTCTAATAAGGGGCTATGAACGTCCCTGGCATCGACTGGACCCGTCTGACCGGCTGGATGTCCGCCCACGTCCCGGACGTGGGCGAACCCCTGGAGATCTCCCTGATCTCCGGCGGCAGGTCCAACCTCACCTACGTCCTGCGGACCGGGGACCGCCGCCTGGTGCTGCGCAGGCCGCCGCTGGGCCACGTCCTGCCGACCGCCCACGACATGCGGCGCGAGTGGCGGGTGATCTCGGCCCTCGCGGCGACCCCGGTGCCGGTCCCCGAGCCGGTGGCCTTCTGCGGCGACGAGGACGTCGTCGGGGCGCCGTTCTACCTCATGGGACACGTGGACGGCGCGGCCGTACGGACCCAGCAGGACGCCGCGGGCCTGAGCCCCGAGCAGACCCGCCGGCTGTCGGAGCGGCTGGCCGAGGTGCTCGCGGCCATCCACGCGGTCGACTACCGGGAGGTCGGCCTGGGCGACTTCGGCCGTCCCGAGGGCTACATGACCCGGCAGCTGGAGCGCTGGGGCCAGCAGTGGCAGCGGTCGAAGACCGCCGAACTGCCCGAGCACGACAGCCTGGCGGCCCGGCTGCGCGAGCGCCTGCCCGCTCACTCGGCCTCGACCCTGGTCCACGGCGACTACCGGCTCGACAACACGCTCGCCCGGCTCTCGCCCGACCCCGACATCCTCGCCGTCGTCGACTGGGAGATGTCCACCCTCGGCGACCCGCTGGCCGACCTCGGCCTCACCCTCACCTACTGGCAGGACCCCGACGACGAGGAGCGCGCCTCGGTCCCGGTGGCCGCCGGGGTGACCGTCGCCCCCGGCTTCCTCACCGCGCGGGAGTTCGCCGCGCACTACGCCAAGGTCTCCGGGACCGACATCTCCGACCTCGATTTCTATGTGGCCTTCGGCACCTACAAGCTGGCCGTCATCGTGGAGGGCATCCACGCCCGCTTCATCCAGGGAAAGACGGTGGGGGAGGGCTTCGAGCACATCGGAGCGGCCGTCCCCACTCTCCTGCACCGCGCTCACCGGCTGCTGGACGGCTGATCCCGAGGGTCGTCCCCCGGATTCAAGTGGCCCGTAAGCTGTGCGGATTACGGTATGAATGCACCTGGTAACGCTTGTCTGTGAAGCGTGCCGGAACGCGACCGCGGTGACGGCGGTCGCGTGATGCTGTAATCCGGACGACGAGGACGGGGACGAACCGGTGATACCGACCAAAGGACGGCACCAGAGGAGGAGCCCAAGCTGGCCGGTGGCACTGGGCGCGGGATTCGTCGCGCTGGTGCTCATCACCGTGTTCGCCGTGTTCTCCTCGGAGGAGGACGTGCCGCGCGGGCAGCCGATGACGATCCCCCCGACGCAGACGGCGCCGACGCTGTCCCCGCCCCCGGTCACGCAGGCGTGGCCGCGCTGGGGCGTCACCCACACCGAGTACAGCGCGGACGACGAGCTGCCGGAGGCCGTCGAGGTCGCCGGCCACCTGCTCGCCCGGGTCCCGATGGTCCAGAACCAGCACATCATGGGCTGGGGCGCCGGCAACCCCGAACCCGCGCCGGGCAAGTACGACTTCCGCGATCTCGACGCCCGCGTCAAGCTCATGTCGGACTCCCAGGGCGTCCCGGTGATCACGCTCTGCTGCGCGCCCGACTGGATGAAGGGCGGCAGTGAGGGGCGGACCGACTGGAGCCAGTCCTCCCTGGAGACCGCGCCGCAGCGCGCGCACTTCGACGACTTCGCGAAGCTGACCGCGACCGTGGCCAGGCGCTATCCCACGGTCAAGCACTTCATGGTCTGGAACGAGTTCAAGGGCTTCTGGAACAACGCCCAGAACCGCTGGGACGCCGAGGCCTACACCGAGCTGTACAACAAGGTCTACGACGCCCTGAAGGCCGTGGACGAGGACATCAAGGTCGGCGGGCCGTACGTGCCGATCCTGAGCAACAAGAACGGCGCGGCCTCGCAGCTCCGGGGGGCCTGGGGCATCGCCGACCAGCGCGACCTGGACGCCGTCGAATACTGGATCGAGCACAAGAAGGGCGCCGACTTCATCGTCATCGACGCCGCCTCGGTGACCAAGGACGCCGGGATCCACCCCGACGAGTTCACCGCGCTCGGCAAGTTCGGCGCCATCACCGCCTGGCTCCGGGAGCGGAGCGGGGACCTGCCCGTCTGGTGGGCGGAGTGGTACGTCGCCCCGGAGGACGTCGACTGGACCGAGGAGCGTCGCGCCGCCGTGCAGGCGGTGGCCATGATGGAGTTCGCCACCGGCGGCGCCACCACCGCGCTCTACTGGAACCCGCAGCGCAAGGAGGGTGAGAGCTGCCCCGGCTGCCTGTGGCGTCCGGGCACGGGCGCGGAACTGCCCATGGCGGGAGTGCTCAGCGGCTTCACCAAGTGGTTCCCGGCCGGCACCGCGCTGGAGACGGTCGTCTCCTCCGATCCCAAGGTGCGGGTGCTCGCCCAGCGGCGCATGCTCGTGATGGTGAACACCTCGGCCGCGGCCGTGACCGCGACCGTGGACGGCAGGCGGGTCGAGCTGAAGCCGTACGAGATCAGGTGGAACGAGCGCGGCGGGGAGTGAACCCCCGCGGGCCCGCGGTTCTCCGCGGGCCCGGAGTGCCACGGGCCCGAGCCGTACGGACCCGGAGCTCTACGGGCCTGTACGGACCCGGAGTTCTACGGGGTGAACCCGATCACGACGAAGCGCTCGACGACCACGGCGACCGACACGACGAAGGCCGGGACGGCGATCCCCATCAGCAGGCGCCTCGCCCACCGGCCCCGGCCGGGTCCGCGCAGGCGGATCAGCTGGTAGGCGAAGAGGGCGGCCCAGGAGGCCACGAGGGCTCCCAGCCCGACCGGGGTCCACGGCGAGGTGCGGTCACCGGGCCCGCTCAGCCCGCGCGACGCGGGGATCGCGGCGTTCCCGGACTGCGACCGCAGCGTGTAGACCGCGGCGTCCCCGTTGGAGAAGACCCGCTTGAGCAGCCGCGAGGAGTCCAGCGCGGCCCGGAAGCGCTTGTCCCATCCGGCCGGGAAGCCGTGGTTGAGCTGCAGGTAGGCGGCCTGTCCCCGGCTGACCACGAGATAGGTGTTGGGCGGTGAGACCCTGAGCTTGTCGATCGCCGAGGAGATCACGGCGGGGTTCTTGTCGACGAGCACCTGCTGATACTCGATCTTGTCGAAGTCCTGCTCGCCCCAGGGGATGGACGGTGTGACCTCCGGGCCGATCAGCGGCACCAGGTACAGCACGCGGCCGCTGGGCTCGTCGTGCTCGTAGATGTAGTGCATCGCCGCGACCTCCCCGGTGGAGACGCGCTCGAACTGCTCGTTGCCGTAGCGGGCGACCAGGAAGGCGATGGACAGGAGCATCGTGCACGCCGCGGCCAGGCACAGGGAGATCCGGCGGGTCAGCCGGGCGTCGAGACGGGGGGTGAGACGGGCGGTGAGCCCGCGGGCCGGAGCGGTCTCGCCGGGGGCGTCGGCCGTGCCGGCGGGAAGGTTGGGGAAGAACGCGTAGGCGGCCAGGACGCAGGCGCCGGGCAGCGCGAACATGTAGATCCGAAGGCCGATCTCGCCGCCGTAGCTCTGCAGGCCCAGGGCGAGCACCGGGGCGCACAGCAGCAGCAGCGCGGCCCGGTCGCCGACGCCCCGGCGCAGCCTGCGCAGCAGGCCGACGGCGGCCAGCAGCAGGATGACGGCGCAGATGCCGAGCCGGGCCATCAGCACGAGAGCGTGCTTGGCGTCGCTGCCCTCGATCCGGTCGCCCGTATTGCTCCGCAGGTTCTCCAGGAGCTGTCCCAGACCGCCGAAGAGCTGGTCGAGGTGGCCGCTCCAGAAGGTGGTCGTCTGGTAGCTGATCCAGGCGAGCACGATCAGGCCCAGGAAGAACGGCATGGCCCAGCTGAGCGAGCAGCGCCGCAGCAGGATCAGCCCGGCCAGCGCGCCCAGCATCATGAACGGGGTGATCTGGTGGGCGGTGGTGGCGGTCACGAACAGGCCGATCAGGATGATCAGCATGATCGAGCGGTCGTAGACGCCGGTGGAGTGGCTGAGCTCGCCCGGGGTCAGCCCGCGCAGCCGGGCCAGCAGCCGCCGCAGGCGGCCCCCCACCCTCGGCGGCTCACGCGGCTCGACCTTCCCGAACCAGCGCAGCAGGATCGCCACGAACGCCAGGTAGACGGCGTAGGTGAAGCCCTGGGCGGAGAAATAGTCCTGGCCGATCCACTGCACGACGACGAAGAGCAGCGCGGCGAACCAGCGGGCCCGCGTGGTGGCGACCACCTGGCGCAGGATCAGCACGAACGGCAGCAGGTAGAGCAGGTTGGACAGGAGCGGGGTCCACTGCATGATCGTGCTGAGGTCGGTGATCCCCGCGGCCCTGGTGACGAACGCGGTCAGCGCGAAGAACCCGGGCCAGGCGAAGCGGGCGTCCAGCAGCGGGGAGGACTCCCCGGTGCGGGCGATGAACTCCACGAAACCCGCGTGGACGTACGCGGTGTGGAACCGCGGCTCGTCGTGGATCAGAGCGGACGCGCCGTGCAGGGCGAAAGTGATCGCCGAGATCTGGAAGAGCAGCAGGAACTTGCGGTCGGTGTTCCGCGCGATGGTGATGAAGAACGCCACGATCATCAGCAGGACGGCGGCGAACGCGGTGACGGGCAGGGCCGAGATCAGCCCGAGCCCGTCGATGTCGGCCACGTCGACGCCCCGCAGCGGCCCCGGCGACACGCGCAGGGCCAGCACGTAGATGATCAGGCCCTCGACGGTCAGCACCGGCGGCAGCCAGTCGGAGGCCCTCCGGGTCAGCGCGGACAACCTCGTCGGCCCGGGGGCGGGCGCCGCGGGACGGCGCACCCCGGCCGTGCCGCCCGGGACGTCGTCCTCGCCGTCGCGGCCGGGGGCACGCACCGTGTCATCGTCACCGGGGACGTGCGCCTCACCGTCGCGGCCGGGGGCGCGCGCCTCACCGGCGTCGTCGTGCGGCCGGGGGGTCCCGTCCCGCTCGCCCGGTGTCCCGGAGGAGGTCATGCCGGAGTCCTCTCCGTCCGCTGCGGCCAGAACCTCGCCGGCAGGCGCGGCATGGGGGGTGGAGCGGGTCTTCTCGACCTCGGCGGTCTTCGCCGCCTCCATCGTCACGTCCTGCCTGCCCGTCGCCTCACGTCTGACATCATGGGGTCAGCGGGCTCCCGGCGTGATCGTTGACTGCGAAGTTTTGCCATATTTGAGCATTTTGCGAAGGTCGCTAAAGATCAGGGCCGCGAGGAGGAGCTCGCTCAGCAGGAGGCCGTACCCCACCGCGTTCATCCCCAGGTGCGGGAAGAGCAGCAACGTGCTGACCAGCACGAGAGCCGCCAGGCCCACCTGGACGAGCGCCAGCCTGCGCGCCTGCCCCCGGGCCCGCAGACCGCTCAGGTAGATCTCGATGAGCACGCGGGGGAGCACCGCCAGGGCCATCAGCTGGAGCAGCAGCGTACCCCGGTCGGCGAAGTCCGAGCCGAAGACGCGCAGGATCAGCGGGCCGGCGACGATCGTCACACCCACGATCGGAACGATGATCATGAATGCCCTGCGGAGGGCGCGCCGGGAGTTCGCCGCCAGCGCGTCCCGGTCGAAGGAGCCCTCGACGGTGAGCGAGGTCGCCATGTTCATCGCCAGCAGCTCGATCAGGCAGCCCAGGGTGTGGGCCATCGAGAAGTATCCGAACGCCACCTCGTCCACCTGGGCGGCGATCAGCACCGGGATCAGGTAGACGATCGCCAGGATCGACAACGTGCCCGGGTAGTCGCCGGCCAGGAAGCGGCCGATCTCGGGGAGCCGGGGCGGCGGCGCTCCGGTGTCGGTCTTCCGGACGTGCCGGGGGACGACCTTCCCGAAGATGAAGATGTTGATCGGGATCAGCGCCATGGCGGCGGGGATGATCCAGGAGACGAAGATTCCGTCGCCGGGCAGCGTGTACGCTAGCCCGATCAGCATGGCCATCTTGACCATGCCGTAGCCGAGGCTGTTGACCGGGACCCAGGTGGCCTTGCGCAACCCGGCCAGGGTCACGTCCTGGAGGGTGAACACCGACCAGACCAGCACCGACGCCAGGAAGAACAGTCCCGGCCCCAGACCTCCCAGGGCGGCGTAGGTCGGCCCCCACCACGGCAGGGTGACCAGGAAGCCCACCGCCGCCGTCACACCGGTCGCCCCGGCGATCACGTAGGCCCGGACGATGAGCCCGGGGGTACGGCGCCCCGCCAGGGGGATGAACTTGGCCAGCGCCCCGACGAAGCCGAGGGCGGTCAGCGAGGCGAACAGCCGCATCGCGGTGATCACGGCCTGGCCCCGGCCGAAGTCGGCCGGGTCGTACAGCTGCGCGGCGAGCCACCAGTAGCCCATGCCGAGCACGGCGGTGATGGCGGTGTTGGCCATGAGCGCGTAGCCGTTGCGGAACAGCGGGTTGCTCAGGTCCAGCAGGAGTCTGCGCCAGAGACCCCGGACCCGGCCCACCGGCGCGGGGGCGGTCCGCGGCCGCGCGCCCGGAGCCCTGCCGGCGTCCGGGCCCGTACCGGAGTCCGGACCCGCGGCAGAACCCGGACCCGCGGTGGAGATCGGGCCCGCGCCCGCGCTCCGGCCCATGCCCGCGCCGACACCCGTGCCCGGACCCGAGACCGCACCCGCGGCCGGACTCGGGACGGCGCCCGTGAAGACGGGATCCCCGATCGTCCGCTCGTCGAGTTCGCTCATGTCCTTGTCTCCCCCCACGTCCGCGGACGCGTCAGTCACGTGAGTCCACGGACCTTGCGCAAGCCGTATCTCGTACGCCGGACGACGGCGTAACCCCTGGTCAGCAGGCGCTCTCTCATGTAGATCAGCGGGACCCGGTCGCCCTCGACCGCCCGCCGGAACTTCGCCATCGACGTGCCGTCGGTCACGGTCAGCCGGGGCATCGCCAGCACGTCGTGCCGGTCGGCGGCGATGGCGTTGTTCACCGCGCAGGCGGCCCAGTAGCCCGCCCGCCGCACCTCGCGCCGGACCCGCGCGCTGGAGTAGCCGTACGGGTAGGCCATGGTCGCGACCGGGACGCCGAGCCTGTCCTCCAGCAGCGCCTTGTTCCGGCGCAGCTCCTGGCGGAGCCGGTCGTCGGGGAGCTGGTCGAGCTGGGGGTGGCTGTGGCTGTGCCCGCCGAACTCGATCCCGCAGGAGACGGCCTCGCGGGCCTGGCTCCACGACAGCGTCCGGTCGAGCGGCCGGCCCGCCGCGTCCTTGCCCGCGTCGCTGACCCAGCCGCTGGTCAGGAAGACGGTGGCGGGGAAGTCGTGCCGTTCGAGCACGGGCAGTGCCTGGGAGTGGAAGTCCTCGTAACCGTCGTCGAAGGTCACCACGACCGGGCGCTCCGGGATGGAACGCCCGTTGTTGCGGTGCAGCGAGGCGACGAGGTCGGCCACCGTCAGCGGCGTGAAGCCGCTCTCCTTCAGGTAGGAGAGCTGGTCGGCGAAGGCCGAGGGCCGTACCGCCAGCGGCTCCGTCCCGGCGGTGGGCCGGTCGGAGATCGAGTGGTACATCAGGATGGGCACGCGGATCATGATCGTCCCAGCCTCAGACGGAGAGAGCCGACAACGTATCCCCAGGTGGTCCAGGCGAGACCGGCCACGATCGCGGCGGCCCGGCCCAGGCCGGACGGGTCGCCGCGCAGTGCCTCCCCGACCCCTCGCAGCGCGCCGAGAGGGAGCGCCTTCAGGGCGTGCGCCCGCTCGCTGGCCAGGCCGTCACCGGCGCCGACGCTCTGGGTGACGAGCGCCTTGGACAGGCCCTCGGCGTAGCAGCGGGACCGGAAGTAGGAGAAGCGGGAGCGCACGGCCGGCACCTTGTGACCGATCAGCGCCTCCGGCTCGAACATCATCACCGCGCCCGGCTTGCGCTGGGAGAGCCTGATGCAGAACTCGGTCTCCTCGCAGCCCAGGGGGCGCGGCTTGCGCCCCTGGACGCTGCGGCCGATGCCGGTGTGGAAGCCGCCGACCTCGCCGACGGCCTCCCTGCGGAAGGCGGCGTTGCCGCCCATGACGTTGCGGATCGGCGCCCGGGCCGTGGGCATGCCCCGGTAGGTGCAGCCCACGGTCCAGTCGAACTCCTGCGGGAACCAGCGCGGGCGGCGGCCCGTCTCCCACAGCGGCACGGTCAGCCCGCCCACCCCCACGACGGAGGGGTCCCGGAAGCCCCCCTCCAGGGCCTCCAGCCAGCCGGGCTCGGCCACCGCGTCGTCGTCCAGGTAGGCCACGATGTCGCCCGAGGCGGTCGCCGCACCGGTGTTCTTGCCACCGGACAGCCCTTTCTCGTAGATGTTCTCCACCACGATCGCGCCGGGGTACTCCCGCTTGAGCATGAGGTGCAGATCCGGGTTGTAATCGACCACCAGAATGATCTCGTGTGGCCTCCGGGTCTGCCGCTCCACCGACGCGACGGCCGCTCGGATGTCCTCCCAGCGCTCCTCGGTGTAGACGCAGATGACGACACTGCTCTTCATGGCTAGGCGGCGCCCTGGTCGGCCGCCGCGGTGGCCGCCTGGGGCTCGGGGAACATGGCGGCGGGCCTGGTGCGCCACTCCTTGATGATCGTCCTGAGCACGCGCAGGCCGTCGCGGACCGCGCGGAGGTTGCTCTCCCCGTGGATCCGGCAGCGCTCGTGGCTGGGCACCTCCTGGATCTTCAACCCGGCCTTGGCGGCCCTGATGTTCATCAGGGTCTCGACCTCGAAGCCCGGGCAGTCGACGTTCAGGACGTCGAGGTGGCGGGCCCAGAAGGCGTTGTAGCCGTAGCACAGGTCGCTGTACTGGGTGCCGTAGATCCTGTTCACCAGGCCGGTCAGCATCTTGTTGCCGAAGGTCCGGGTGAAGGTGAGGTCGTCGCTGCCGCCGCCGGTCGCGTAGCGCGACCCCTTGACGAAGTCGGCCCCGGTGACCAGCGCGCCGACGAACTGGATGATCTCCCGGCCGTCGGTGGACCCGTCGGCGTCGATCATCACGATGATGTCGCCGGTGCAGGCGGCGAAGCCCGCGGCGAGCGCGTCTCCCTTGCCCTTGCCCGTCTGGGTGACCACGCGGATGTTGGGGCGCAGCTTCTTGGCGACGGCGACGGTGTCGTCCACCGAGTTGCCGTCCACGAGGACGATCTCGTGGATCCACTGCGGCAGCGTGGCGAACACGTGCGGCAGGTTCTCCGCCTCGTTCATGGCGGGAACCACCACGCTGACCGTGGGAGATATGGCGAGGTGCGGGGTGAGCGGAGTGAAGCGCTCAACCGGCGGCATCGACATCAGCGGTGGCTTGGCCGCGGGGTTGGTGCTGTCGGGACTCATGTTTACAGATGTCCTTCCGGGCGGTCGGTCGTCAGGAATGACTGCCAGAGGGCCCCGGAGCCAGACACGATCGTGGCGATCGGGAGGATTGGCGAATGCGGTGAGGGATGCATGAAGGGTCCTGGCGGCGGCTGGGTGCTGTGAAGTGAGGTACGCGGGACGGTGGGGGGCCGGCTCAGCCGGCCCCCCACGGTTCCTTGACGACGGTGCTGGCCGATTGGCTCTGGACGGATGTGCGCATCCGGCCGAAACCTTTCAGAACACGGTCGGCTAGTCGATACAGTTCAGGACGGTCGGTCACGATGGTGCGTGCTTTGTTGACAGGTGTCCGACCCATCCAGTGAACGGCGGCCGTGGGCGACGGGCGAGAAACGCGCCCCTCTGCGACGAAAAGATCGCCGCTCTTTAGCCAGCTCTTGTACTCGCGCCCGCCCTTGCCCATGTCGACCCGGCGCAGGCCCGCGCCGGCCGCGTGCTCCGCCATGAGCAGGTGATGCACGATGCCGGGGGAGTAGCGGGCGAACTCGACGTCATAGGCGGGGAACCAGCCGACCAGGGTGTCGGCCGTCCGCAGGCCGAAGTGACCGGCGACGGGGGTGTCCCCGGCGTAGACCATGGTCAGCACGCCGGCGAAGCCGGCCGACCGCTCGGCGTGCATCTCGTCGAGCAGCCGGACGATCCACGGCTGGGCGAAGCGGTCCACCCGGCCGGTCCGGCGGTACTGGTCGGACTTCCACCGCATGAGCTGCCGCAGCGCCCCGGAGTCCGCGGAGTCCCACTCGAAGCGGAGCCCGCCCTGCTCGCGGTCGAGCTTGCGCTCCTTGTAGCGGACGGTCTTGTAGTTCTTGGCGGAGTTGGCGCGGACCCGCTCGACGTAGGCGTCGAACCCGTCGCCGAGATCCATGACGGGGACGGGCCGTACGTCGGTCTGGTAGGGCGCGAAGGCCGGCTGGTCCGCGACCATGTGGTCGAAGTCGAAGACCGTCAGCTTGCAGGCGCGCAGCAGGTCGCGCGGGTTCAACCGCAGACCGGGGGCGGAGATCAGCCCGTGACAGGTGGTGAGGAACCCTCCCAGCGGCTTGCCGATCCCGAAGCCGTGCCGCTCGTAGGGGAAGAACCCCATGATCTCGCCGTCGTCCTCGACGACGGCGACGCGGACGTAGTCGCGCAGCCGCCCCATGGCCAGCGCGAACTCCACGGACAGAAAGGGATTGTCGAGGGCCGGATCCGCCCTCTGAAGCTCCCGCCACCGGGAGATCTCGGGATCCCCCAGGTCGTCTGGGCGAACAATGCTGATGTTCACCGTGACACGGTCCCTTGCTCGGTCTGCATGCTCCCGCTCCCCCGATACAGAAGACGTAGTACGTAGATGAAGCCGCTGAGGACTGCGATCGTTGCCACGCCGGCACGCGGCGACCATGCGTTGAAGGAGAGCATCGCGGTGGCGAGCAGGACGTTGACCACGAGACTGGCCATCGCCCCCACTGACAGCGCCGCCAGGGGGTCGCGGTCGCGCAGCAGCCCTGTGACCGCGGCCCCGGGCACCACCAGAAGGAACAGGGGAGTCAAAAACAGGCGCAGCGGACTCTCGCTCTCCGTGAGTGCGAGCACGGCGCCCGCGACGCACGCGAGAGCGAGTGCCCAGGTGAACACCCGCATGTTGATCGACATCTCCTGGCTCCCGGACGGCAAAGGGGTGGCTGATCGTCACTTCATGTGACCAACTGCCACGCATGGACGTCAACGCCGACGTCTGGCATCTGTCCATGGTTTACCTGACAGCAAAGAGATGTCGGGACATGCCCCAAGATGTGGTCAAGAGGTCAAGGGGTCGCCGTCTCGGATCCGGGGTCGGGGGAAGGGCTCTCGGAAGGCGTCGGCGGAGGGTCCGTCGGAGGCTCGGATTCCGGTGGTTCCGGGGTTTCCCATACGAACGGGCAACTGCTCCCACCTGCGGCGGAGCGGAACGAGACCTGCCCTGAGCCTCCCTCGGAGGGGTCGGAAACTGTGACCCAAATCACTCCGCTCGCACCCGCCTTGAGCCGTCCCTGGCGGGGATGGACGGTCAATCCGCCGGAGGCGGACGCCGACCAGGCGACGGCGGCCGTGCGCGCCGTGAGCCGGATCTGGCCCGCGCCCTGGTCGACGTCCGGAGGGCAGGAGACGATCAGTCGCCCGGCCGGGGGCTGGACGGCGGGCGCGCGGCTGGTCCGGGAGCGCTGGGCGGCCGGACGCCGGGTCGCCGGCGCCCGGGGCGGCTGGGAGGCGGAGGCCGGCGTCCCGCTCTCGGTGGGGTCCGGCGGGGGAGTCGGATCCGGTTCCGGGCTCTCGCCGGAGGGGAGGACGTCCGGCCCGGAGGTCTCCGGATCCGGCGCGAAGGTGGTCGCCGCCGGTTCCGGCCCCGGCGCGGCCTCGGCCCGCCCGGCCGGTCCCGAGCCGAGGTCCTGCCCGGTGACCAGGATCACCCCCGCGGTGGCGGCCAGCACGCACGCGGCCGCCACCGCCGCCGGGACGCCGCGCCCGCCCCGCCGCCTGCGCCGCGTGGGCTTGCGCGCCGCGGCGGACGGCGCGGCCCGGTGCTCGG
The DNA here is from genome assembly GCF_016863135.1 of Planobispora longispora. GTDB lineage: Bacteria > Actinomycetota > Actinomycetes > Streptosporangiales > Streptosporangiaceae > Planobispora > Planobispora longispora. The sequence goes on along the minus strand of NZ_BOOH01000036.1, from coordinate 60,443 downwards.
GCACCACGGGGAAACCGTCGCGGCCGAAGCGGTCGCTCGCCTCCACGATGGCGGTGCGGGCCCCGTCCAGTTCGGGATTCACGCAGGTCTCGACGACCCTGCGGCGCAGCGAGAGGGGCGGGAAGACCACCGGCACCAGGTCGAGCAGGCGTCCGGCCGAGACGTGCCGGTCCCGCTGCTCGGCGCAGACCTCGCAGCGGGCGATGTGCCCCGAGAGCCTCCGGCGCAACATCGGGGGGAGCGGCCCCTCCCAGGAGTCGACCATCGCCGACAGGTCGGGGCAGTGCGCCCGGCCGACCCGGGCGAGCACGACCGCGGCGGCGGTGTTCTCCAGGTGGGTGCGGGCGCGGTCGAGCCGGGCCGTGACCTGCCTGGAGGTCAGCCCGAGCACCGCGCCGACCTCGCCGGTGCTCAGACCGTGCCGCAGGGCCAGCTCCAGGATCTCGCGCTCCTGCCCGCCCAGCTCCGCCAGGGCCTCCTGCACCAGGGCGGCCAGTTCGCGCTCCCGGGGGTCGTCGTGGCCCTCCACGACCGGCAGCGGCGTCGTGCCCTGCCCGCCCTTCGGGCCCTGCCCGTTCTGGGCTCCGCCGGACGTCCTGGCCACGCACTGGAACCGGACGAGCGCGTACAACCAGGGCCGCAGGTGCCCGGGGTCGCCCAGCTGGTGCGCGCACCCCTGCGCGGTGACCAGGGCGTCGTGCACGGCCTCCGCCGCGCCGTCCCGGTCGGACAGCAGCGAGCAGGCGTAGTCGTTGAGACGTTCGGCGTAGGCGTCGAAGAGGATCGCGGGCGCCTGGGTGTCGGCACGCCGGAGTGCCTGCGCGAGTCGTTGGTCGTCGGCTCGGCCGACGGTCGGCCATACGGGCACGGACTTTTCCTCCCGCGAGACGGGTTCGTTCACGGGCCACGCCCGAGACCCCACACGCGTAGGACGTCACCTGTCCGCAGGGAGTTGTCCTGGTATGCCCACCCGGCATGAGCTGGGAAAACTGAAACGGCTGGTGCCCTTGGGGCACCAGCCGCACAGCGCGGAGATCAGCAGTTGGGGGAGCAGAGGCGGCGCGCCATGCCGTCCAGGAAGAACTTGCGGATCTGGAGGATCTCCTTGGCGACGTAGGCGTCGCCGTTGGTCGCCTTGGCCAGGGCGTCCATCTGGCGCTTGCCCCCGGCCGCGTCGGGGCTGTAGGCGATGAGGATGATGCTGACCGGCTTCTCCGGGTCGAACTCCTTCTTGAGGAACCTCACGATCTGCTGGTCGGTCATCCCGCCCGGGTTGTCGTTGCCGGCGCCGTCCGTGAGGATGAGGATCGTGTTGATCTTGTCGCTCTTGTAGGTGTCCTTCATCATCTTGTAGGCGGCGGCGAGGGTGTCGTTGAGGCCGGTGTCACCGGTCGCCTTGGCCTGGACCGTCGCCAGCTTCTGCCGGATGAGATCCCGGCGGAGCACGCCGTCCACGGTCTCGGTCAGCGGGCCGACGGGAACCGTCTCGAGGTAGTCCACGCCCGGGCCGTCGAGGTCGGTGGAGAACTGCCAGAGCCCCATCTCGCTGCTGGTCGGGAAGAGCTGCATGCCCTCAAGGGCGATCTTGCTGATCGCCTGCATCCGGGTCAGGCCGGTGCCGGGGATCGGCAGCGCCATGGTGCCGGAGATGTCCAGCAGGGTGACCAGGCGGGTGCCGAGGTTCATCCGCGACCACGACTGGGACATCCGCGCGACGGTCTTGGCGTCGGGCATGTCCAGCGCCTGCGGGGCCTTGGCCTGGAAACCGTCGGTCTCGGAGATGGCCGTGCCGCCCTTGCCGTCCGGGGTGCGGAAGCCCTGGTCGTACAGGTCCTTGCGGGCGGCGTCGGTGCCGAGCTCCTTGGTGAACTCCTCGGCGACCTTGCGGACCTCCTGGTCCCCGGTGGTGATGACCACCGGGTAGTCGAGGTTGAAGGTGCCCTCGGCCGGATAGAGCGGCACGGCCGGGGCCTCGGGCTTCTTCGTCGTGTTGAACGCCCAGATGCCCTGCTCGGAGGAGATGCCCAGCGGGGTGCGGCGGCCCTTGACGCCCAGGCTGGACAGCAGCGCCTCCTGGTCCTTGACGGTCGAGCCGGACAGCGTCTTCATCGCGCCGACCAGCTGCTCCTGGCCGATGCCGGCGGCCGTGGCCACCCCGGAGGCGGCCAGCAGCGCGCCGAGCCCGGCGGCGTTGAGCGCGGGGTCCAGCGCGAGCACGCGCACCTTGCGGCCGGGCCCGTCGACGTTGGCCGCGTTCGTGGCGCTGATCATGCCGCTCCAGCTGGCCTCGCCGAACGCCTTCTTCAGGTTCGGGACCATCGAGCCCGACGCCACCAGGACGACGGGGGACTGGGCGACGGACTTGCCCGGCGCGGGCAGGTCCGGGTTCTTCACGCGGGCGCCGGCCACCCACAACGACGAGTCGGGGATCCACATGTCCATCGCGCCGATCTTGCCGCCGCTCCCGCTCAGCCCGGCGGCGACCTTCGCCGAGGCCGCCTTGGTCACCTTGACGTTCGCGCACTTGCCGTCGATGTCGTGCCCGGCCTTGTTGAAGCGCTCGGCGACCCGCGCCACGGCGGGCTGGATGTCGGGCGAGGCGGTGACCCGGAGGGCGACCTCGTCTCCGGAGCAGCCTTCCGGATCCCGGTTGATGATGACGAAGGCCGCCACGCCGAGCAGAACGGCGAGGGCGACGGATCCCGCGAGCGGGACCAGCACCTTGCTCCGCCCGCCCCGGCGCCGCCGGGCCGGCGCGTTGTAGGAGCCGTAGCCGTCGTCGAGTTCATCCGTCCGGTGCCGTCCGCCCACGATGCCCTCTTCGGTGTCGGTGTCATGAAGCTAGCGGGTCACCTTATCTGGAGGTACGCCGCAATATTCACGGAACTGTACTGGTAACGCTTACTGTGGCAAAACAGCCCTTTTAGTGCCGATATGACGCTACGTATCGGTAAGGAACGGCTGGGTCTCCGGAGGAGACTGTGAAGAGGGGGTGGATCAGTGGCAGCAGGAGTGCCCGCGCCAGGTCTTCCGGCCCTCCCGTACGGCCGTCGCGGCCAGGAGAACGGCCATCGCCGGGTCGGCCCACCACCAGCCGGCGCCGTTGAGGCCGAGCCCGGCCAGCACTCCCGCGGAGAGCGCCGCGCACATCAGGTTCTGGGTTCCCTCGCCCGCGGTGGCCGCCGAGTGGAGCCGCGCGCCCAGCCTCCGCTTCGCCAGGCCCAGGACGGGCATGCCCACCAGGCTCACCGCGGTCACCGCCATACCGAGCGCGCTGGGCCCGGCCCGGTGCCCGGCGTCCAGGTCGTGCGCCACATGGATCACGAGATAGGGGGCGAGCAGCCAGAAGCTGACCGCCACCGCCTTGCGCGCCCGCTCCTCCGCGTCCGCCGAGAAGGTCCGCGCCCCGGTGAACCGCCAGACCACGATGAGGCTGGCCAGGGCCTCCACCAGCGACCACACGCCCCAGCCGATCAGCGCCACCGAGTGCGCCCGCAGCCCGGCGGCGATGCCGAGCCCGCTCTCGGCGCCCAGCCAGACCAGGGTCGCCAGCGACAACATGCGCGCCCTGCGCGCGTCCCGCAGCCATCGCTCGCCGGGCGCCCGCCGGAGCACGTCGTGATCAGCGGTCCGCTCGGTCACGGTGGCCTCCGGATTCCCGTCGGAGCGTTCAGTGGTCGATTGTTCACCCTCCGTTATATCGCCTCGCTTTTCCGGACGCTCGGTGACCGGCCCGGCCGCGTAAGCTGCACCGTGGACATATCAACCGCTACGGGGGAAGCATGCCGTTCACGCCCAGTCACATCGCGGCGGTGCTCCCGCTCATCTCCTCGGAGCGGATCCGCCGCGTGCTCGACCCCTGGGCGCTGGCGCTGGGCACGATGGTCCCCGACCTGCCGATCTTCCTGCCGTTCCTGCCGGACTACGTGATCTGGCACTCCCCGGCGGGGGTCCTCACCCTCGCGCCCCTCGCCGTGGCGCTACTGATGATCGTCTTCCACGGCCTGCTGCGCGACCCGCTGACCGCCCTGCTGCCGCCCTCCCTGTCCGGCCGCGCGGCCGCCCTCGCCCCCGGCCGGTACGGCCCGCGCCGCCTGCCGGCGGTGCTCGCCGGAGGGGTGATCGGCGCGTTCACCCACATGATGTGGGACTCCTTCACCCACTCCTACAGCGCGGAGCTCTGGGGCTGGCAGTGGCTGGACACGCGGGTGGCCGGGGTGCTGCCGCTGTTCCGCGTGTTCCAGTACGTCTCCACGGTCATCGGCCTGGCCGCCGTGGTCGCGTGGGCCTGGCGAGGGCTGAACCGGATGGAGCCCCGGCCGGTGCCGGAGCGCCTGGCGCTGTCCGTCCGGACCCGCTACGCCGTCCTCGCGGCGACCGCCGGCTCGATCCTGCTGTGGACGGCCGCCTGGCCCCTGCTCTTCCCGCCCGACAGCCGCTCCGCGGTGCTGACCCGGCTGGGCGCCGGGGTGATGGTCGGCTGCTGCCTCGGGCTGCTCGCCTACGCGGTCACCTGGCAGCTCAGGCGGGTCATGGCAGGATTCGAAAGTGCCTGACGCCCTCGATCCCCGCTTCGCCGACTACGCCGGTCTGCGCGACGTCGAACTCCGCAAGAGCCTGGAGGCCGAGCACGGCCTCTTCATCGCCGAGGGGGAGAAGGTGATCCGCCGCGCCGTCGCCGCCGGCTACCCGGTCCGCTCGGTGCTGCTGACCCGCCGCTGGGCCGCCTCCCTGGACGACGTCCTGGCCGGTCTCGGCGACCGGGTCCACGTGGTGGACGACGACGTGATGGAGAAGATCGCCGGTTTCCCGGTGCACCGGGGCGCGCTCGCCTCGATGGAACGGCGGCCGCTGCCCGCGGTGGCGGAGATCCTGGGTGGAACCTCCGGTGCGGGCGCCGGCGCGGGAGACGCGCCCCGCCGCGTCCTGGTCCTGGAAGACCTCGTGGACCACGGCAACGTCGGCGCCATCTTCCGCTGCGCCGCCGCCCTGGGCGTCGAGGCCGTGATCCTCTCACCCCGCTGCGCCGACCCCCTCTACCGGAGGTCGGTGAAGGTCTCCATGGGGGCGGTGTTCGCGATCCCGTACGCCAGGATGGAGAACTGGTACTCGGGGCTGGAGGAGCTCCGGGCGGCGGGCTGCCGGCTGCTGGCGCTGACCCCCGACCAGGGCGCCACCCCCATGGACGAGGCCGAGATGGGGGAACGGGTGGCGCTCCTGCTGGGGTCCGAGGGGGACGGGCTGTCCTCCCGCTGGCTGCACGAGGCCGACGAGCCGGTGTGCATCCCGATGAGCCCGGCGGCGATGGACCTGGGCGTCGACTCCCTCAACGTGGTGGCCGCCGCCGCCATCGCCTGCCACGGCCTGATGCGCGGGACCGCGCGCCCCTGATCCCGGCGCCCACCCGGTACGGCGCCCGGCCTCGGAAGGGCGGAGCGGAGACGGGAGCCGGTCAGAGGCCTCCGTCGTAGGCCGTCTGGGCGGAGGCCCAGTTCAGGAGGCGTTCGGCGGTGCGGAAGCGCCGTTCGGACTTCGGGTCTCCGAGCAGGACGCCGATCACCCGGTGGCCGTCGAGGTCGGCGGCGAAGGACAGGCAGTAGCCGGCCGCGCGGGTGTAACCGGTCTTGACGCCCAGCGCGCCGGGGACGCGGCGGAGCAGCTTGTTGGTGTTCGTCCAGGTGTGGGCGCGGTGCACCCCGGTTCTGGGCACGACGTACCGGTCCTCGGCGGCGATGACCGACAGCACCGGGTCGCGCAGCACGACGTCGGCCAGCTTCGCCTGGTCGAAGGCGGTGGAGTAGCCGCCGCCCCGGGGCTTGGGCAGCCCGTCGGCGTTGCTGTAGCGGGTGTCCTCCAGGCCCAGAGCGCGGGCCGCGGCGTTCATCTTGGCCACGAACCTGGCCTGGCCGGGGCCGTAGACGCGGGCCAGCGCGTGGGAGGCGTCCGCGCCGGAGGGGAGCATCACGCCGTAGAGCAGGTCCCGGACGGTCAGGCGTTCCCCGGGGCGCAGGGAGGCGTGGGTGGCGTCGTTCCGCCTGGCGTGCCGGACGTCCGGCTTCCTGACCGTGACGACGTCGCCCAGCCGGGCCTCCCGCAGCACGACGTAGGCCGTCATGACCTTGGTGAGACTGGCGATCGGCACCCGCTCGGTGGCGCGCTTGCTCAGGTGGACCGTTCCCGTGGTGGTGTCGACCAGGTAGGCCGCGCGGGCGTGCACGGCGGGCGCGAGGGGCGCGGTGAACGCGGCGGGCGGGGCGGGCGCGGTTGTGTAGACAGGCGCGTGGCGGGCAGGCGCGCTGTGGGCCGGCGTGGCGAACCCGGAGACCAGGAGGGTTGGGCCGGTCAGGGCGGCACAGGCGATGAGGCGGATTCCCCCGTTATGCATACGGATCATCGTGGCAGAACCCACCGCAAAGACACGCTTCTTGGGAGTTTGGCTATTGAAATATTGATATCCGTGGCGCAGGGGCTCGATCGTGAGGAATCACCCTCGCGGACCGGGGGACGGCGAGCCCTTCGCGGGCGTGGGCGCGTCCTCCGCGGCGGCCGCGCGGCGGCGCCGTACGAACACCGCGAGTGCCACGATCACGACCGCGGCGACGGCCCCCGCCGTGAGCGGCGAACGCCCGGCGAGCGCCAGCCAGCCCCAGATGACCGAGTAGAGCCCGAAGTATGTCACGGGACACCAGGTCAGGCAGCCGAGCGCGCTGGCGACGAGATACTTCGGATAGGAGATTCTGAGCACCCCGGCCACCCAGGGCAGGGAGTGCCGCACGCCGGGGACCCAGAAGCATCCGTAGACGGCCAGGGCGCCCCACCGTGCGACGAACGCCTCGGCCTGGCGGATCCTGTCGTCGCCGACCTTCCTGCCCAGGCGGGAGGCGTAGATCTTCGGGCCGAGCTTGTGGCCGACCCAGTAGTAGACCTGGAAGGCGGCGAAGAGACCGACCATGCCCAGCAGGAACGGGATCAGGACCGCCGGGGCGGTGGGGTCGGGGATAGCCGCCGAAACGTATCGGTTCACCGCGCACCACCGCCAGGATCACTTCGCCAACTGATACTAGATATTAGGACAGGCTTACCTCATCTTCAGCCGCCGGGGCACTGCAAGCGCACCGCAAGCGGAGATCAACCCTTCCGCCGTACACATATGAGTGACGAAAGAAGGTGTGTGTCATGAGTCCGCGAAGCAGTGTCACGCCGGTACTGGCGAGTGGGGCCGGAAGCGTCGTGAAGCTGCTGGTCGCCACGCTCGCCTTCACCGGGGCCTACGTGGGGGTGGAGGCGTCCCGGGACGCCTCCGGCGAGTCCCGGGCGAACGCGACCGCGGGCGCTCCCGTGCAGACGGTGAGCCTGTCCGCGGAGGCGGTCCCCGTCACGACCGACGCGATCCCGGCGTCGGGCAAGCTCACCGTCAGCGCGATCACCGGCACCCAGGGCTGCGCGAAGCCCTACCGGGTGCAGAGCGTGATCGAGAACGCCGACCCCGAGGGCGTCGTCTCGTACGGCTGGCGCCTCGAGCGCTGGAGCGCCGCCGGCAAGAGCTGGCGCGTCTACATGACCTCCGGTTCGGCCTTCACCGGCCGGAGCGAGACCGTCGAGTGGGAGCCCCGGATCGTCGACAACCCCGGCTGGTACCGGGTGAAGCTCTCGGTCGACGGCGGGGACACCATGCTCAGCGAGAAGTTCCAGGTCAGCTGCTGACCGTCGCCCGGCGACGGCCGGCAGCCGATCTCCGTGACACGGGTCAGCCGCCGGTCTCCTGGCCCAGGGAACGCTGAGCCGCCTCCACCCACCGGGGCACGCCGACCCGGCGGGCCACCTCCAGGGCCTTCTCGTAGTGGGGCTTCACCGCGTCGGTGAAGCCCAGCCGGAGCGCCAGGTCGCCGAGCGTCAGCGCGACCGGCCAGAGGGCGACCACTCCGGTGCCCGCCCCCGCGATCCGGTCGGCGAACGGCTTCAGCGTGTCGTACGCCTCGGTCATCCGCTCCCGGTCGTCCAGCAGCATTCCGGCCAGCGCCCGCCAGATCATCGCCAGCTCGTACAGGAAGTCGGGCCGGACCGGCGTCTTGACCGTCAGCAGCGCCCGGGCGTCGCGCATGTGCCCGGCCGAGGCCAGGGCCACGGCGTAGGCGTCCAGCGTCCACTTGGCGCCGCGCTGGTGGGCCTCGCCCAGCGGCTCGACCATCTCCGCCGCCCGGCCGTTGACCAGGTGCAGGCAGAACGTGGTGATCAGCGGCAGGTCCTGGCGGCCCTCCAGCATCCCGGCCCGGCCGGTCAGCCGGGCCGCCTCCCGGTAGGCCCGCTGCGCGCCGGTGAAGTCGCCGGCGATCATCAGGCGCTGCCCGGCGTACCAGGCGCCGACGGCGGCCGGGGCGGACAGGCCGTACTGCCTGGCCAGCTGCTCGGCGGCGGCGACGTGCGCGTCGGCGTCGGCGAACGCGCCCGAGGCGGCCGCGCACTCCATCAGCACCAGGTGGGCCAGCGCCTGGACCGCGACCTGGCCGCTGGCCTTGCCGACCTCCAGCAGCTCCCGGCCGATGAGCTCCCGCTCGCCGACCGGCGTGATGCCGTACGACTGGCGCAGGCGCCCGCTCAGCGCGGTCGCCAGCAGCGCGGGGTCGCCGGTCCTGCGGGCCAGTTCCTCGGCCTCCAGCGACGCCTGCTCGCCCCGGGAGGTGGCCGAGCCCTCCAGCTCCAGCGCGACCGTGGCCAGCAGGCTCGCCCGCAGCGACTGCTCGGCGGCGGGCAGCTCGACCAGCGCCTGCTCGGCGACGTCCACGATCTCCCACGCGGTGCGGGTGAAGTCGCGGGCCATGCCCTTGTGCGGTACGGCCAGCGACGCGGCCACCCGGGCGGTCAGCTCCAGGTCGCCGAGCGGCCGGGCCGCCTCCATCGCCTCACGCCGCCGCCCGCGGGCCGCGGTCATGTCGCCGCAGAGGGCCAGCGCCTTGATCAGCCGCAGTGTGAGCTGGAGCCGCTCGCGGGCGGTCTCCGGGGTCTGGGTGACGCCGGAGCGGTCGAAGGCCGAGATGGCCTGCTCCCACAGCGTGGCCGCCTCCCGATGGGCGAAGCGGCGCTCGGCCTGCTCGGCGGCCAGGCCCGCGTAGCGCACCGCCTTGACGGCGGTCTCGGTGGTGCCGGCCGCGTCGTAGTGGTGGGCCAGCGCGGCCACGTCACCGGGGTTCCTGCGCTCGATCACCGCCGCCACCGCGGCGTGCAGCCGGGAGCGGCGCAGCCGGGAGGCGTCCGAGTAAAGAGTGTCGCGGACCAGGTCGTGGTCGAAGCGGAGCATGCCGGGACCCGGCTCGGTGACCAGGCCCGCCAGCAGCGCGGCCTCGACGGCGTCGACCACCGCGTCCTCGTCGCCGGCCACGTCCACCAGCACGTCCACGTCGACGTCGCGGCCGATCACCGCGGCCTGGAGCAGGATCTGCTGGGCGTCCGAGGGCAGCCGGGAGATCCGCCGCCGCAGCACGTCGCGCACCCCGGACGGGACCCCGGAGATCACCTCGGCGGCCGTGGCGCGGTCGCTGGTCGCCTCGGCGTCGAGCAGGCGAACGGTCTCACGGACGAAGAAGGGGTTGCCGTGGGTGCGCTCGACGATGGTCTCGACGGCCTCCTGGTCCACCTCGCGCACGCAGGTCGCGCGGACCAGCTCGGCCACCGCCTTGGGGTCGAGGCCGGACAGGGCCACCCGGACCGGGCCGAGCCTGGCCAGCGCGGCCAGCACGTCGGCCTGCTGATCGGTCAGCTCGCTGTCGCGGCAGGTCACCGCCAGCAGCACCCGGCTGCCGGCCAGCAGGCTCGGCAGCGCGCGCAGCAGCGCGAGGGTCTGGTCGTCGGCCCAGTGCAGGTCCTCCAGCGTGAGCAGGATCGGGGTCTCCCTGGCCACCGAGGCCAGGTAACCCCCGACCGCCCGGTGCAGCCGGAAGCCGCCGGAGGCCTGGTCGTCGTCGGGGACGGGGGCCGCGTCGTCGAGCAGCGGGGCCAGCAGCGGGGCGTACTCGCCGGGCCCGGTCATCGCCACCAGGGTGCGCAGGATCTCCACCCAGGCCCAGCCGGGCGGGGTGGCGCTGCTGTCGGGGCAGGCTCCGGAGGCGGTGGTCCAGCCGTCGGCGGACAGGCGCTTGGTGAGCTGGCGGACCAGCGTGGTCTTGCCCGCGCCCGCGTCGCCGCTGAGCACCGCGGCGGTGAAGCGGGCGGCCCGGCCGGCGGCCGTGACCAGCCGGTCGAGCTCGGCGTCGCGGCCGACGAAGGGCTCGGGCTCCAGCGGCGGCAGCTCCACCTGGGCCATGGTGGGCCGGGGCGGCCAGGTGTCGGCGACCACCGCGGGACGCTGCTGGCGCTGCGGGACGGGCAGCTGCAGGCCGGGATCCTGGGCCAGGATGTCGGACTCCAGCTTGCGCAGGGCCGGGCCCGGGTCGATGCCGAGCTCGTCGGCGAGGATCGTGCGGGCCTTGCGCAGCGCGGCCAGCGCGTCGCCCTGGCGTCCGCAGCGGTACAGGCCCAGGGCGAGCAGGCGCCAGCCCTCCTCGCGGAGCGGGTGCTCGGTGGTCAGGGCCTCCAGGTCGGGCACGGCCTCGGCGGGCATGCCCAGGCGCAGGCCGGTGTCGGCGTGCCGCTCCCGGGCGACCAGGCGCAGCTCGGTCAGCCGGTTCACCTCGGCCTCGGCCCACGGCTGGTCGGCGAAGTCGGAGTACGGGGTGCCGCGCCACAGGCCCAGGGCCTTCTCCAGGCCCACCCGGGCGGAGGCCGGGTCGTCGCTCTCCAGGTGCTCTCCGGCGGAGCGGACCAGCGCCTCGAAGCGCAGCGCGTCGACCTGGTCGGGCGCGATGCGCAGCGCGTAGCCGGAGGCGACGGTCACCAGCAGCCGGTTGGGGCCCCCGCGCGGACGGCCGGGCTCCAGGACCCGGCGCAGGCGGGAGATGTAGACCTGAAGGCCCGACTGGGCGCCCTTGGCGGCGTCGTCGTCCCACAGATCGTAGAGAAGCGTGTCGACCGGCACGACCTGTCCGCGGGCGACGAGAAGCCGGGCGAGGACGGCACGCTGCCGCAGCCCGCCCAGGTCGAGCCCGTCGTCACCGGAGTACGCCTCGACCGGACCGAGAACCCGGAACGCCACCATGTCAGCCGCCACGGTATGCGGGCTTTCGAATTGCGCACAAGGTCTTTCCCAATCTGGCCTGGTATGAGCGTCCCCCGGAGTGCCCGCGACCTTCTCCGGAGGGGAGGACCCGCACGCACCCCTACCGGCCGACCGGCTCCTTGACGGGAGTCGAGGCGGCGCCTTCGCGCCGCCTCAGCAGTGCCCACGCGCCCAGGGCCAGACCACCGAAGGGGATTTCGACAGTGTAGGTCCAGAACCCGAAAAGCAGTGCCGCGGCGGTCGCCGAATCCGACGGGGCGCCGAAGAAGACCAGCGCGCCGACCGTCCCGGCCTCCATGATCCCGGCCCCGCTCGGGGTGACCACCGCGGTGGTCAGGACCCGCGACAGGGCGAAGGCCGCGATCGACTGGGCCAGGCCGGGGTAGGCGCCGGTCGCGTGCAGGCAGCAGATCAGGATCAGCCACTGGAACCCCAGGAAGGAGATCATTCCCAGGGTGAGGCCGGGCCAGCGGCTCCGCACGACCGTGGAGGTGTCGGCGCGCAGCCTCTCCAGCGCGCCGGAGGCGGCGTGCCCGGCGGGACGGATCCTGCGGGGCGCCAGCCGGGCCAGCGCGTCGAGGGCGCGGCCGAGCAGGGCGGCGGCGCGGTCCCAGTAGAGGGCGGCGGTCACCACGGCGACCAGGATCAGGATGGACAGGGCCCCCACCCAGCCCGCCCTGACGACCGTGGGGTTGAGCGCCTGCCCGCTGGCCAGGAGCGCGACGATGCCCACCGCGGGCAGGATGAACCGGAAAAGCGTGTTCCAGATCCCGCTGGACAGGGTGGAGACCACCACGGCCCGGGCCGGGAAGCCCCACCCCTTGGTCATCGCGAAGGTCAGCGCGACCCCGGCCGCGCCGCCGAAGGGCAGCAGGTTGCTCACCGCGCTGCCGGCGGCGTTGAGGGTCAGGGCCTGCGGATGGCTCAGCCCGGGCAGGGAGGCGGTCAGCACGAACGTGTAGGCGAGCAGGCTCGCCAGCCAGACGGCGGTCATCAGCGCGACGGTCTGCCAGTCCAGGGCGGCGAAGCGGGCGCCGATCTCGGTCCAGGAGACCGTCTTGCCGGTCAGCGCCCGCACGATCTGCGGGAGGAAGACGACGAGCGTGGCGGCCAGGCCCAGCGAGATGACTGACAGTCCGATCTGGACCCATCTGTTCTTCATGTAACCCCCTGGACCAAGTGTGCCGGTCCGGAGCTCATCCTTGGGGAGGAACTTCGAAGGGGTGCCTCAGCCGGGCGCCGGGGGGCAGGCCCCGCCGGACGTACCATTCGGTTCCGAAGACCAGCCGGTAGAGCGGGTGCGGGACCTTGAGCATCACGCCCAGCGTGCGCGTGTCGGCGCCGGTGGCCTGGGTGGCGTGGGCCGCCATGCTCGCCCGCTTCTGCCGGGCGAAGCGGCGCACATTCACCCGGTGGGTGATCTCCTCGCCGGAGGTGTAGGCCCGTTCGAAGGCCCGCGTGTCCAGCTGGGGGTAGAACCTGCTGATCAGCTTCAGGCCGCGCAGCAGCGGGTCGCGGTTGACCGTGGCCTCCAGCACGATCGGGGTGCCCGCGAGCTCCGCCGCCCGGCTGCCGACCCGGTTCACCTGGACGTGGTCGGGATGGCCGTACCCCCCGGCGGGATCGTAGATCGTCAGCAGCTCGGCCCCCTCCTCGGCGAGGATCCCGGCCAGCCGCCGGGCGGCCTCCTCGACGTCGGCGTCGATGAAGGCGTTCGGCGGCCGGTCCTCGGCGATCCCGCCGCCGGGCGCCAGCCCCGAGTCGCCGTAGTCGAGGTTGACCACCCGGGCGCAGCCCAGCGCGGCCGCGGACTTGCGGAGCTCCCCGATCCGGGTCTCGCCCAGCGCCTCGCCCGGCGCGATGTCGGCCTGCCCCAGCTCTCCGGAGGTCGCCACGACGAGGACCACGCGGTGCCCCTCGGCGGCGAGCATGGCCATGGTGCCCGCGGTCAGCAGAGCCTCGTCGTCGGGATGGGCGTGGAAGAAGACTGCGGTGCCGGGAGTCCGGGAAGTCAGGGAAGCGGCCACGCAAGCATGATCTCATGCGGGGCTACCCTGGCAGCGTGAGGATCCTCCACGTCAGCGACTGCTACCTCCCCCGGCTGGGCGGGATCGAGGTGCAGGTCGCCGATCTCATCCGGATGCAGCGCGAGGCGGGCCACGAGGTCGAGGTGGCGACCGCGACTCCCGGGGACCCCCTGCCGGGGGTGCACCGGATCGTCGCGAAGCTCCCGTTCGATCTCCCGGTCCACCCGGCCGGGACGGGGCACCTGCTCCGGCTGATGACGGCCCGGCGGCCCGATGTGGTGCACGTGCACACGGGCGCGGTCTCGCCGTTCGCCTGGATGGGCGTGCGCGCGGCGGCGCGGGCCCGGCTGCCCATGGTCGTGACCGTGCACAGCATGTGGGACCCGGTGACCGCGGGGGTCTACCGGGGGCTGCGCCTGCTGTTCGGGTGGGAACGCTGGAGGCTGGTCGGCACCGCGGTGAGCGGGGCCGCCGCCCGTCCGATCCGCGCCGTGGCCGGGCCGGGCGTGCCGGTGCACGTGGTCTCCAACGGCCTCGACGTGTCGGGCTGGCGTCCCGTGCGGGTGCCGGACGGCGCGGCGGTACGGGACGCGGTGAGCCGGGCGGCGGCGGTGCACGTCGTGGCCGTGGGACGGCTGGCGCCGCGCAAGCACCCGGTCCGGTTGCTGCGGTTGCTGAAGGAGGCGCGGGCCCGGGTACCGTCCGAGGTCCCGCTGCGGGCGACGATCGTCGGGGACGGCCCGGCGCGGGCGCAGATGGAGCGCTACCTGCGGGTCAACGGGATGACGGGCTGGGTCTCCCTGCCCGGCCGGTACAGCCGCGAGCAGATCCGGGAGGTCCTCGCCTCGGCGGATGTGTTCGTCGCCCCGGCGCCCCGCGAGTCGTTCGGGCTGGCGGCGCTGGAGGCCAGGTCGGCCGGGGTCCCGGTGGTGGCGCGGGCGCAGAGCGGCGTGGCGGACTTCGTCCACCAGGGCAAGGAGGGCCTGCTCGGCCGGAGCTTCGACGACCTGGTGGCGGCGGTCGCCCGGCTGGCCCGCGACCGCGAGCTGCGCGAGTCGATCGCCGCGCACAATCGGGCGACCGAGCCGGTCGCAAGTTCCTGGCCCGCCGTGCTGGAGGGCTTCGACCGCTGCTACGAACAGGCTCGCGCGCTCAGGCGATGATCTGAGAGTGCGTTACGCGAGCTGATGCCCCTTTCGTCGTTGCGGCTGGATTAGCTCTGTTGGTCGGCGATTCACCGTTCGGTCTACGGGCGCGGCTGGGTGAACAAGCCGGGCTCGGTTTCGACGAGGATGCCGCGGCTGGCCAGGCGTTTGAGCTTGGCGCGGACGTTTTGGATGCCGTTGGGCGTCAAGGGCAGGTCCATCGCCAGAGCCAGGTCGCGGGCGCGCAGAGAGCCGCTGGTCTCGGCGAAGACGGTGAGGATCTGCTGGTAGGCGGGATGATCGAAGACGGCGGGTGGCTCGGCCGGGGCGGGGTCTTCTTCGGCGAGGGAGATGAGGGTCTTGCGGCTGATCCGCAGATGCTCGATCATCTCGCTGAGTTCGCCTAGGCGCGGTCAGGGTGTCGGTCTCGGCCTGGGTCTGCGCGATCTGGCAGGTCAAAGCCTGCTCACGGGCGTCCAGCCGGTCCAGGAGCCAGGTTACGGGGTCGGGCGGGCATCAGGCCGGGTCATGTCCACCGCCAGGACGGGGCGGCACGGGTCAGACGGCGGGACATCACATCCGTCATTGCCCAATACACCCGTGATTCGGAACTGGAGGGACGGTGCTCGTAGTCGCGGACCAGGCGCCGGTGGAACATCAAGATTCCGTAGGTCTGCTCGACGATCCAGCGCTTCGGCTGGGGGACGAACCCTTTGCCGGCGGGGTTGCGTTCGACGATGTCTACCTCGATCCCCCGGCCGGCCCCGTGGGCGACGACCGTATTCTTGAACCCCTGGTCGACCAGCGCTTTGGTCACGGCGCCCTCGGTGACGGCGGCGACCCGAGCGATCCCGGCGGCGTTGTCATGAGTAGAGGCCGCGAGGACGACGACCGGGATGACCAGCCCGAGAACATCTACGGCCAGGCCCCGTTTCCTGCCTGGTACCCGTTTCGCGGCATCCTTTCCGGTGGCGGAGGCGGAGACTCCGGCCGCGACGTGGACACTCTGGGTGTCCAGCACGACCAGGTTCGGGTCGGCTAATCGCTTCTTCTTCTCGCGCAGGTGCCAGCGCAGCAGGTCGTGGATCGTCTTGTCGGTGCCGTCGTCGCGCCACTTGGCGAAGTAGTAGTACGTCGCGCCCTTTGACGGCAGATCGTGGGGGAGGTAGTCCCATTGAACGCCAGTTCGTCCCTGGTAGCGGATCGCGTTGACGATCTCGCGCAGCTCGTAGTTGCCCTTGTGGCCGCTGACTGAGGGGTGGGCGGCCTTCCATGCCGTGAGAACCGGCTCGATCAACGCCCACTGCGCGTCGGTTAAGTCGCTCGGGTAGGACTTGCGCTCGGTCATCGAGTCATCCCAGTACATCCGGACCCACCAACCGGCAGCAACGCTACAAGTCCATGCGATTACACTGTGACATCGCGGTCAGAGGCTCACGTAACGCACTCTGGGGGTCCTCCAGAAGATATAGCCGCCGTAAGCCTGGGTGTGTCTAGATAACGGTGTATCTCGATCTTGATTAGTTATCGGCTGGTCGGGGTCAGGCGGCCGTCGAAGGTGATGGCGAAGGCGTTCAGCGCGGCCTTCCAGCGGGTGACCCAGCGCTTGCGGCCCTTGCCGGTCGGATCCAGACTCATGATCGCCATGTAGACGCACTTGAGCGCGGCCTGCTCGTTCGGGAAATGGCCACGGGCCTTGACCGCCTCGATGGCGTTGGTCGAGCAGATCACCCGGCGGATCTCGGCATCGAAGTTGAGGAAGGGGCACGAATTCGGCCCAGGCGTCCTCCCACAGCTTCACGATCGCCGGATAGCGGCCGCCCCAGAGCTCGGCGAACTCCATGAAGCGCTCGAGGGCGGCGGCCTCGGTCGGCGCGGTGTAGACCGGCCGCAACGCACGCGCGATGGCGTCCCAGTGCTGGCGGGCGGCGTAGCGGAAGCTCGCGCGCAGCAGGTGCACCACGCAGGTCTGCACCACCGCCTGCGGCCAGACGCTTTCGATGGCCTGTGACAGGCCCTTGAGCCCGTCGCAGACCACCATCAGCGCATCGCCGACGCCGCGGTTCTTGATCTCGGTCAGCACATGCAGCCAGAACTTGGCGCCCTCGCCGCCGTCACCGGCCCATAGCCCGAGGATGTCGCGCTCGCCGTCGACGGTGACGGCCAGTGCCACGTAGATGGGCCGGTTGGCGACCTGACCGTCGCGGATCTTGACGTGGATGGCATCGACGAAGATCACCGGGTAGACCGCATTCAGCGGCCGGTTCTGCCATTCGGCCATGCCCTCCAGCACCTTGTCGGTGATGGTGGAAATCGTCTGCTTGGACACCTCGGCGCCGTAGACCTCGGCCAGGTGCGCGGAGATCTCCCCGGTGCTCAGGCCCTTGGCGGCCAGCGAGATGACCATCTCATCGACGCCGGACAGGCGCGGCTGCCGCTTGCGCACGATTTTCGGCTCGAAGCTGCCGTCGCGATCGCGCGGCACGCTGAGCTCCACCGGCCCGACATCGGTGAGCACGGTCTTGGACCGGCTGCCGTTGCGGGTGTTGCCGGTCTCGTTGCCGGAGCGCTCGTGCTTGTCGTGGCCGAGATGGTCGGTGATCTCACCCTCCAGAGCGGACTCCAGCACCAGCTTGGTCAGCCGGCCCAGCAGCCCGTTCTCCCCGACCAGCTCTATGCCCTCGGCGCGGGCCTGATCGACCAGCCGGGCCACCAGCTGCCGACCTGTTGAGTCCTCGGGCTTGTTGCGCGCCACTGCGGCGTCCTCCAGGTCGATCTCCGTCGATGCCTGGATCACAGTACTCATCAGGTGCGTTCTCCTTGATCAGGAGTTACACCGTTGTTCTTACACTCCCGAACGCTTCGGCCCTGCGGTCAGTACGTTGAGCAGAAAGTGTTTGCCTTACGAGAAGGGGGGCGATGAGTATTGCAGAAGGTCAGATAATTGCTACACGCTATATGGTAACGAATTTATAAAGCACCCTTTGGCCTCTTGGTCAGATTCTGCTTGAGTGTAATGCTTTCAGGTGTTGGAGAAACTCCAAGAGAGTCGAGGGAGCAATGAAGATTAAGTATGCGGCGCTCAGTGCTGCCATCTCTTTAGCTCTGGGTGTATTCCTTTCAGCTCCAGCCGAAGCGGCATCGTCACCGCAAGCCGCGTCTTCGTCTGCCGTAGGGGCGAGCTCGACGGTTCGGGCTGCGGCCTGGGTGCTCATAGATATATACTACGGACGTAGTGCACTTAGCCTGTGTGCGGCAAACAGTCTCCCTTACGCGGCGCAGGGTATCAATGTCAGGTGCGCTAGAGTCAGCAACACTGAATATCATCTGCTGCGGGAAATCTAGACCTGTCTGACGCTAGGGAATTCCAGTGGTGTCTGTCCTTTGCGGTGAAGGGTACAGGGCGGCATTTGTGTAAGGCTGGGTAGCCGATGTCTAGCTGGAGTTCCTTAAATTGCTCAGTGTTCGGGACGGTGGCCTTGGCGTGGGTTCGGCCTGCTGGTATGTCGGAGGCCATGCCTGGGCACTGAGCAATTTTGCGTGTCCTGTAGAATAGGAAATGTTTCATGATGTGGCAGTGGACTTATATAAGGTTGGATGGTTGCAGGGTGTCGCTCGTAACGAGGTAGCGGGCACCAGGAGCGTTTTTCATCCTCAGTAGCGGTTCTCCTCGATGAGCTGCAGGACGAGGATGGCCTGGACGATCGTGGCGGCGCGGCGCGGGCAGCAGCGCAGCCGGACCAGCACCTTCCACGCCTTCAGGGTCGCGGCGGCGCGTTCCCCGATCGCCCGGATACGGGCGTGGGCGCGGTTGACGGACTTCTGGTGGCGCGACAGGCGCGGCCGGTGCCGGTGGCGCTTGAACGGCGTGCGGATCGTGCCGCCCGCACCCTGATATCCCTGGTCGGCGAAGACCTGGACACCGGCCCCGGTAAGGGCGCCGATCAGGCCGGTCCGCCGGGCCGCGGTCAGATCGTGCACGGCGCCGGGCAGCGCGGGCGAGGCCCACACCAGGCGGCCGGCCGGATCGGCGAGGAACTGCACGTTCACCCCGTGCCGGTGATGTTTTCCGAAAGTAGTACGGCGCATCGTCGGCCAGCCGGTCGATCGGGACAAGCGTGCCATCCAGGACGGCGTAGGCCAGGCGGGAGGCCTTCCACGCGGCGGTGTGCACGTCGTCGGCCAAGGCGGCGACCAGGTCGACCGCCTCGCGCACGTAGCGCCAGGCGGTAGTGGTGCCGATGGCGAACCCTTCGGCCAGGCGGGCGTAGGTGTCACCGCCCGTGTAGATGTGCCAGGACCAGGAGGGCTTGCTGTCCGGGGCCGAGGCGGCGCCATCGGGAGCGCCGTACTCCGACGATCTGATGCTCGCGAGTCGATCACCGCGCACAGGCGGGATCCCTCTCGGGATCGCTGATCCGTACCGCGCTCAGGTGGTGGTTCAGCTGCAGGGTCTGGAAAACGATGAAGCCAGCACGGGAGGGGGCCCTCACCGTGCCGGCTGCTCTACCTGCGGCGCACTCGCATGGAGTAGGAATCCGGATGGTCGTGCCTGTGTGGAATCGGCGCGGCGGCTCGTCGGCCGGGCCGGTGGTGGGCGCGACCGCCGCACCGCGCTGCCCCCCCGACAGGCGGTACGGCGGCCGTGCCCGGTCGTGCCCTCGCCCCACCGAGGACACAGGTCCTGGAAGATCTTGCGAGATCTGTCAGGAACAGGCGCCTTCGATCTTGGCGGCGGCCTGCGTGAGGTTGGTGGTCAGTTCCTGAGCGGCGGAGATGGCCGCGCTCGGGTTGCTGGGGTCGATCTGCAGCCCGTCCCAGGTCTTGGCGAGGTCGCCGAGCGCGGACGCCAGGTCACCGTCGGCCTTGCCGGCCAGCGCCTTCAGGTCCGCGGCGAACTTCGCGTTCAGCTCGTTGAGCTTGGCGAGGTCGGCGGACGCGGCGGGAGCCGAGGAGGAGTAGTCGGTGAAAAGCTTCTGTGCGTCGGCGCAGAGGGAGGCGTTGGCGCCGGCACCGCAGGCGGCGGTGGTGGAGATGAGTGCGGCCCCCGCGACGGCGACGGCGATGCGGCGGGGAGAGAGAAGGCGGAACATTTCTAGCCCTTCATTGCAAAGTGTGACGATCAGAAGGTAGAGGGCTCTCCTTGCGGATCACTTACACGGGGCTTACAGGAAGGACTCGATTGTGGGCGGGACCGGCGGGCGCCCTGCGGCGCGCGGAACCGTCCGCCCTGGTCATGGCAGGCGCGGTCCGCCGTGATCGCCCATACGGGCCGGAAGGGCACCCGTACGGTCAGGGGGGGCATATGCGCGTCAGAAGGGCAGCGGTCGCCCTGAGGGGGTGCGGAGGTCGAGCGGGGCGGGCTGGCGGGGCGGACGAGGCTTCTGCAGGATTTGAACCCTTTTCATGTCTTACTCCCATTTGTTGGAGTTTGGGAGAGACTACGCCATCCAGCGGCTTGTTTCGTCCGCTTTCTGAGACCTCCCGTCTCAGATCCGGACTCCGGGGCGGCGGGGCTCAGCGGCGCAGCGTGAAGCCGGTCTCCGCGTCCCCCCAGCCGACCGAGCCGACGACCCAGAGCGTCCCGGTGCCCGGGACCCGGGCGATGCCGGTACGCCGGACGTCGTCGGACACCTCGTACTGCTGGTCCTCCTCGTAGGGCCGGAGCAGCGGGCCGTACTGCGCGGTCCAGCGGGCGCCGTCGAAGTGGAGCAGGAGCGGCTGGCCCGAATGGTCGGCGTCCACGCCGCTGACCCAGACGTCGTCACCGCCGAACGCGGTGACCCCGTGCAGCGAGCCCCGGGCGACCGGCAGCTCCGCGCGCGTCCAGCGAGACCCGTCCCAGTGCAGGGACAGCGGCTCGGAGGGGCGGCCGTCGTGCACATCGGGGGAGCCGGTCGTGATCTCGCCCACCGCCCAGACGTCGGACGGTGAGATCTGCCAGACCCGGTTCAGCCTGCCGCCGGGGATGTCCGGGATGTGGATGGTCTCCCACGCGTCGCCGGTGCCGTGCAGGATCATCGGCCTCGACTCGTTGTCGCCGACCGTCCAGACGTGCCCGTCCTTCACGGTGATCGCCCGCAGGGTCCCGCCGCTCTGGTAGGCGTTGCGGAACTTGCCATCGCCCCACTCCAGGATCACCGTTCCCGACCGGTTGTTGGCGGTGAACCACGCCCGTCCGCCGGAGACCGCGACGTCGGTGAACCGGTAGTCCTGCGCGACCCCGAACGGCCGCTCCCGCGTCCACCGCCGTCCGTCCCAGCGCGCAGCGACGGCGGTCTCGCCGTTGCCGACGATCCACACGTCGTCCGGCGCGCCCGCGCTGACGCCCTCCACGTGGTACAGGTCCTGCTCGTTCACGGGCACCTCGCGCCATCGCGTCCCGTCCCATCGGACGACGGCGGGGGAGCCCTCCCGATCCTCGGCGCTCTCCTGGTAGCCGACGGCCCACACGTCCCCCGGCCCGGCGACCGCCACGTCCACCAGGGCGGCGCTGCCCGACAGCTCGGGATCGGGTGCGACCTTCCATTCCGGGGCCGCCGCGACCTCCCCGGTGGCCCGCGGGTCCGGTGTCGCGCCCTGAGCCGTGGCGCGGCCCGGCGCGGCCGGGGAGGCGGACGCCGGCGGGCGCTCCGGCGCCGGTGAGGACGCGGGCGCCGCCGTACGGCCCGCCGTGCACGCCGCCACGAGACAGACACCGGCGGTCGCGACCGCCACCCGCACCTTCGCCATCCGCCGCATGTCCCCAGAATGCCCCCCGGCGGCCCTCCGGAACGGGCGGATGCCCGAGGATCCGGGCGTGCGCGACGTTCGGGAGGTCAGCGCCTGCGGGCGACCGTGACGCCGTCGCGCACGGGCAGCATCACCGAGTCGACCCGCTCGTCACCGGCCACGATCTCGTTCACGCGGCGCATGGTGACGGCCGCCTCGTCCTGGCAGGCGGGATCGAACACGCGGCCGCCGAGGAAGACGTTGTCCAGGACGACGAGGCCGCCCGGCCGCAGCCGCGGGACCAGCTCCTCGTAGTAGGCGGGGTAGCCGGTCTTGTCGGCGTCGATGAAGGCGAAGTCGATCTCCGGTTCGGCCGGGAGCGCCCGCAGGGTCTCGATCGCGGGCGCGATCCTCAGTTCGATGCGCCCGGCCACGCCCGCGCGCTCCCAGTAGCGCTCGGCGATGGAGGTCCACTCGGTGCTGACGTCGCAGGCGAGCAGGTGGCCGTCCGCGGGCAGGCCGCGGGCGATGCAGATGGAGGAGTAGCCGGTGAACACGCCCACCTCGACGGCCCGGCGGGCGCCGGTCATCCGGACCAGCATGGTCAGGAAGGCGCCCTCGTCGTGGGAGATCTGCATTCCGGCCGCGTCGCCGGTGGCCTGGCGGGTCTCGGCGGCGAGTTCGCGGAGCAGCTCGTCGGCGGGAGAGCAGTGCGCGAGCAGGTAATCGCCGACGGCGGGGTCGAGGACGGGCCGGGGGGCCGCGGCGGGGGTGTCGACGTGCGGCGTCGAATCGGTCATGGAGGTCCTTTCGGCAGGTGACATCGGGCCGGGGCGCGCGTCGGCACGCCGATCGGCCGGGGCAAACCTCCCTGGTTTCCGCCGCTTTGGCAAGGGGTTATCGAGCGCTCGCCGCTCCCGAAAAGCCCGTTCGGGGTGCTCAAGAGCTCCGATGCTCCGAAGATCCAGCTATGCATGGCAACATCACCGACACCGACGTCACCGACCTGGATGTCGGCGATATCGATGTCGCCGACATCCAGGTCGGTTACGTTGTTCCTATGACTTTCGTCGGACGGCAAGAGCAACTGGGAGCACTGAAGGAATGGTGGGGGGAGCCGGACGCGCGGCCCGCCCTTGTCTGGGGCCGGAGACGCGTGGGTAAGACGGCCCTTCTTCAAGAGTTCGCGTCAGACAGGCGAGTGGTCTTCCACACCGGAGGAAATCGCACACCCCGCCGCGAATTAGAGGAGTTCTCCTACCGGGCCGCTGATGCCATCCGCTCTCCTACGAGGGACCTTCGCGCACGTCCCTTCGGGAACTGGGACGAGGCACTTGACCATCTCGGCCGGGAGGCGCGGGAGGAACCGCTGCTGCTGGTGCTCGACGAGTTCCCGGAGATGATTGGGCAGGCGCCGGAGCTGGAAGGCGTGCTCCGTGCCTTCCTCGACCACTCCCACGGGCAGACCAAACTCCGCATTGTCTTGTGCGGCTCGGCCGTCCGTACGATGCAGGCGATCCAGGAATACCGCGCGCCTCTCTACGGCCGGTTCGACCTGACGATGCAGCTGCATCCGTTCCGCCCGCATGAGGCGGCCGAGATGCTGCCCGGCTTGACCCCGGCGGACCGTGCTCTGGTGTACGGAATCCTCGGCGGCATGCCTCTCTACCTCTCGTGGTGGAGACAGGAACTCTCGATCGAGGACAACCTCAAACGGCTCGCCTGTCGTCCCGACGCGAGGATGATCCGCGAGGGGGATCTCGTGCTCGCCACCGAGGCGGGGCAGGGAGCGCATCTCGCTGCCACGCTTCAGGCCATCGCCGAGGGCTGCACCAAGCACAACGAGATCGCCGACGCGATCGGCGCCGATCCGACGCGCACGCTCAACGATCTGCTGGCCCTCCGTCTGGTGGAGAGGCTTCAGCCGGTCACGGAGTCCGCGCGCACCCGCCGCAAGGTCTACCGCATCACCGACAACTTTCTCGCCTTCTATCTGGGCGCGCTCTCGCGTGTCCTGCCCGAGATCGATCGGGGTCTCGGCGAGACGGTCCTGCCGGTGCTGATGGCCTCCCTGGACGATCACATGGGGGACGCCTGGGAAGAGGCATTCCGTGATCATCTGAGACTCCGAGCCACGGAGATCGGGCCCGAGGTGGTGGCGATCGGGCCGTGGTGGCGGGGTGACGGCCAGCACCAGATCGACGCGGTGGCCCTCAGCGGCCGGTCCAGGACGCCGATTCTGGTCGGTGAGGCGAAATGGGGAAGGAGGGTGAACGCGGGACGGATCGCTGCCGACCTCGCGGCGAAGGCGGCGCACTTGACCAAGAGTCCCGGGGAACTCCGCTACGCCGTATGCGCCAGAGAGTCCGTCACCAACGCGGGCGCCGATGTCATGTGCGTCACCGCTGCGGACATCTTCGCCCCGCGACCATCCTGACCGCCGATCGGGCGTATGGAGTCCGGGTGAAGACCGGAAGCCGTTGTGACACTTCTTATGCCAAGCGGGGAATGTCGATCGGATCTACGTAAGACCGGATCTTACTTAGACGTAAATGACAAAACAGCCCGGAGATCAACCCCGTGGGAGTCGGCCGTTGGATCCGGCCGGGAATAGCGGGGGCCGGTGCGGGGTTGGCGGGGGAATGGAGCCGATCACTCGTGGACGCGTCCGGATCGAACCGTCGGCCAAGAGAGTGCGGGCCTTCCTCGGCGGCAGGGCGGTCGCCGACACCGTCCGCCCGCTGCTGGTCTGGGAGATCCCCCACTACCCGGCCTACTACATCCCCCGCGAGGACGTCACCGCCGAGCTCGAGCCCAACGGCGGGACCAGGCGATCACCCAGCCGCGGTGACGGGGTCCTCTACGACATCGGGGGCGTGGCCGACGCCGCGCTGGCCTACCCCGACTCCCCGATCGAGGAGCTGCGCGGACACGTGCGCCTGGAGTGGGAGGCGATGGACGCCTGGTTCGAGGAGGACGAGGAGGTCTACGTCCATCCCCGTGACCCGTACGCGCGGGTGGACATCCTGCCCTCCTCCCGCCACATCAGGGTCGAGGTCGACGGGGTGACCGTGGCGGACTCCCGCCACGCCCGGATCCTGTTCGAGACCGGGCTGCCGCCGCGTTACTACCTGCCCAAGACCGACGTCCGCCTCGACCTGCTCACGCCCACCGGGACGGCGAGCCGCTGCCCGTACAAGGGGCAGGCGGAGTACTGGTCGGTCAACGGGCACGCGGACCTGGCCTGGTCCTACCGGACCCCGCTGGAGGAGAGCCAGCGCATCGCGGGGCTGATCGCCTTCTACGACGAGAAGGTCGACGTCTACGTGGACGGGGTCCTGCAGGAACGCCCGAAGACCCCGTTCTCCTGACCTTCCGGCCCGCGCTCAGTCCGGGGCCGGACCGGTCCGGCGCGCCTCGGCGTCGATGAGGGCGGCGAGGGTCTCCGGGGCCATGGAACCGGGGGACAGGCGCTCGCGGGCCGCGCGATCGGCCTCGCGCTGCAGCACCCCGTTGGCCGGGGTGGGGACGCCCAGCTCACGGCCGAGCATGACGATCTCGCCGTTGAGGTGGTCGGCCTCGATCGAGCCGCTGGAGCGGGCCAGGCTCTGCCAGGAGGAGCCGCCGCCGCGCTCCACCCCCTCGATCGGGCGGACCTCCACCTGCGCGCCGCGCCGCGCGCGCTCCTCCTCGGGGGAGGCGTAGGCGATCCCGGCCGCGTCCAGCACGGCCCGGCCCTCGGCGCGCACCCGTTTCATGATCGGCTCGTGGCCGGGCGCGTGACCGCAGAGCGCCTCGTAGGCGTTGCCCAGGTTGCCCAGCAGCTTGGCGTACTTCCAGCGCATCACGTCCGGTACGGCGACGCCGGCGAACGAGCTCTCCGACAGGTCCCCGGCGATCCGCTCGGACAGCTCGTCGGCGCCGCGCGGGTAGCGGCCGAGCTGGAGCAGGCCCGACTTCGGGGCCCCGTGGGCCGCCACGACCCCGGGCTCCAGGTGCGAGGCGGGCAGCCAGACGCACATGCCGTACACCCGCTCGAAGCGGCGCAGCGCCATGCGCTCGTTGGCCACGCCGTTCTGCGCGCACACCACCGGCGCGTCCCGGGACCAGGGATCGAGCGCGGCGACCGTGTCCTGTGACTTGACCGCCAGGATCAGCACGTCGCCGTCGCGGAGCCGTACCGGGCCGCGCGTCACCGGGACGTCGAGCGTCCGGGCGGAGCCGGGGGTGAGCAGGCGCAGGCCGTCGCGCCGGATCGCGTCGTGGTGGGCGCCGCGGGCGACGAGGAGGACGTCGTGGCCCGCCTGGAAGAGCCGCCCGCCGATGGTCCCGCCGACGGCCCCCGCCCCGATCACGATGTAGCGCATGATCGCGATCCTGCCACAGCGGGGTTCACCCGCCGGCGGCCGGACCCGCCAGGCCGTGCAGGAGGAGGCGGGTGAGGGTGTCGATCGCCTCGTCGTCGGTGATCTCCGGGCCCTTCTCGCCCGAGGCCAGCGCCGCGTAGGCGAACATCGACAACATCGCGCCCATCGCCGCGCCGACGACGGTGGGATCGCCGGGCAGGGGGTGGCCGCGCTCCCGCAGGTACTCCAGGTGGTCGCGGAGGACGGCGGTGTCCTCGGTGAGGGCGGTCCAGGCGCGGCCGGAGCCCGGCGGCTCGGTCATCGCCGACTGGAAGAGGGCGACCATGACCGGGAGATGGTCGCGGAAGACGTGCCAGGCGACGGCGACGTGGTCGCGGAGCTGGGCGGGGTCGGTCAGATCGTGGTCGCGGGGATGGCCGTGCGGGTCACCGGAGGGGGCGTCGACGCCGATCTCGGTGTCGGCCTGGGCCGCCATGTCGCGCATGAGCGCCTGGAGCAACTCCTCCTTGCCCGCGAAGTGGTCGTAGAAGGAGCCGGTGGCCCGGCCGGCGGCGGCCGTGATGTCGGTGATCTTGGTGTTCAGGTAGCCGCGCTCCGCGAAGAGGCGGCGGGCCGCGTCCTTCAGCGCGGCCTCGGTCTCCGCCGCCCTCGCCTTGCGCACGCCCATCGATCTTTCTCCCGTCCCTTGACTCCCGACGTTAGCAATCTTCATACTGAATCGACATTCGGTGAATATGAATTCAGTGAAGGGGGCGCCATGCGCGCACTCGTGGTGGGCGGAGGGGTGGCCGGCGCGGCGAGCGCGGTCGCGCTGCGGAAGGTCGGAGCGGAGGTCACCGTCGTCGAGGCGTACGAGGAGCCCGGCGGTGAGGTCGGCTCGTTCCTGAGCCTGGCGGGCAACGGGCTGCGCGCCCTGAGCGCGCTGGGATGCGCGGAGGCGGTGGCCGCGCGGGGCTTCGAGGTGCCGCGCCAGCGGATGTGGGGCGGCTCCGGCAGGCTGCTCGGCGACGTCCCCCGCGGACGTCTGTCAGGCGATCCCCGCAACAGCGTGACGCTCATGCGGGGTCACCTGGTCGAGGAGCTGCGCGCCGCGGCGGTCCGCGCGGGCGCCGAGATCGTCACCGGCAGGCGCGTCGGGCCGGAGACGATCACGGCGGAGGCCGCCGGCGCCGACCTGGTGGTGGGAGCGGACGGCATCTGGTCGGTCACCAGGAGGACGCTGGCCGGGG
Source organism: Planobispora longispora (assembly GCF_016863135.1). Lineage (GTDB taxonomy): Bacteria > Actinomycetota > Actinomycetes > Streptosporangiales > Streptosporangiaceae > Planobispora > Planobispora longispora. Next base: position 33,815 of record NZ_BOOH01000036.1, on the reverse strand, counting down.
AGGCGCCCGAGCCGCGCTACGCCGGGATCTACACGGTCTCCGGGGTGTCGGAGCGGGTCCCCGGCGATGTCGCGGCCGATCCCGGCGTGTTCAACATGGTCTTCACGCGGCACGGGGCTTTCATCCACATCACCGCACCGGGCGGGGAGGTCTGGTGGTCGGCCCAGGTCTGCAGTCCGGAGGAGCCCGCGGACACGAGCCTGGAGAGCGTGAAGGAGCTCCACCGCCTCGACGGGGCGCCGTCGGCGGTGCTGGGAGCGGCGGTCCGGCTGCACCGCCCGACGCTCCACCACGTGCTGGCGGAGGTGCCGGTCTGGCAGGACGGGCGGACCGTTCTCCTCGGGGACGCCGCGCATCCGGTGGGGGCGGGGCAGGGCGCCTCCATGGCCGTCGAGGACGCCGTCGTCCTGGCCAGGGCCGTGCGGGAGGAGGATTCGGTGGCCGCCGCGCTGGTCCGCTACGACCGTGAGCGCCGGGCCCGGGTGGCGAAGATGGCCAGGGCCGCGAGCGCGAACCGGGACGCCAAGACGGCGGGACCGGTCGGCCGCCGGGTCAATGAGCTGATCATGCCGATCTTCTTCAGGCACTTCTACGAGAGGGCCACCGGCTGGCTGTACGCCGAGGATCTCTCAGAAGCGCTGAAGGCGAGCTGAGGGGTCAGAAGGGGAGAATCCGGCCGGAGGGCGTCCGCAGGTCGAGTGAGACCGGCTTACGGGGTGGGCGCGGACGTTGGACGATCTGGACTCTCTTCACAGTGCCGCTCCTTATCTGCTCTTGATCACCTGTGTTACCCATGCGGCGGCCAAGAAACACCTATTGGCGCATCAGGTGCGGCGGGCTCCGCGCCCGTCCCCCTCGCCACCTGCGGTCGGACGAAAACAGTCCGCACGCTGGAAGACGTCTCGCCCTCCTGCATCCCCTTCGGCGCCGTCCCGATTCGCCTCGGACGAGATGAGTGACATCGGGGGTCCGCCGCGCCCGGAGCCGTTAGTGTCTCCCCGTAAAGATCTTCGAATGGGGGCGAAGTATGCCAAGAGTCACATTGCGCCACACCTTTCATGTACGGAACAGCCCGGCGGCGCTCCGGGCGCACCTGAGCCAGCCGCAGAGCTACGTGGGGCTCTCGCCGCTGGTCGTCGCGGTCCAGGACGTCCGGCACGGGGAGACCGAGACGCGCTACGTCTCGGTCGAGCGGTTCAGGTTCTTCGGCGTCGTGAAGTACGACAACCTGATCAAGGTGACGCTGCGGAGCACGGACGAGACCGTGGAGGGCGAGGTGGCCAGCCCCGGCGGGGTACGGCTGGACTACCGGTTCCGGCTGACGGGGAAGGACGGCGGGACCGAGGTCGAGGACACGCTCGTGGTGCGCGCGTGGGCCCGGCCGCTGCTGACCTTCGCGGCGCGCAAGGCCCGCGAGGTCCAGCTGGCCCGCGCCGAGGTTCTCGCCTCCCGCCTGGGCTGAGTCCTGGGCCTGTATTCGTGACCTCCGTCCGGATAAGGTTCTCGCGTCCGGGACGCGGACCGCTCCAGGGCATGGACGCTTCAGAGCGCGGACGCTTCAGAGTGCGGACCGCTCCGGGGCGCGGGCCGCGGGGTCGGGTGAGCGGGGAGGGATCGCGTGGAGGCCGGAGGCCGTACAGCAGAGATCATGGTCGCTGAGGCCCGCAAGGCGTTCTGGGTGATGGTGGGCTTCCTGGTCCTCATCTGGCTGGTGCAGATCGCCAACTGGGCGTCGGGCTACGCTCTGAGCCGCGAGCACGGCCTGCAGGCGTGGAACCCCGCGAGCCTGCCCGAGATCGCCACGGCGCCTTTCCTGCACTGGGACTGGGGCCACATCCAGGCCAACTCCGGGCCGGTGTTCATCTTCGGCTTCCTCGCCGCCTACCGGGGGGTGGCCAGGTTCTTCTGGGTGACCGGGCTCATCATCCTGGTCAGCGGCTTGGGGGCCTGGTTCACCTCCGAGGCGGGCAGCGTGGGCGCGGGGGCGAGCGGCGTGCTCTTCGGTTACTTCGGCTACATCCTGGTGCGCGGCCTGTTCGACCGGCACCTGATCGACATCGTGATCGGCGTGGTCATGGCGCTGTGCTTCTCCTACCAGTTCCCCGGGCTGCTGCCCCAGGAGGACGGCATCGGCTGGCAGGCGCACCTGTTCGGCTTCATCGGCGGCCTGCTGGGCGGCTGGCTGTTCCGTGACCGCAAGAGCCCCCGCCCGCCGGCTCCGGCCGCCCCGCCGGGGTCCGCGACCGCGCTGCTGAAAGAGATCGATGACCTCCGCTAGGGTCCGCCGGCGGGTGGAAGGGGGTGACCGGGCGCCCGGTCACCCCCTTCCGCCGTCAGGAGGGCGTCAGCTCACCGATCCGTCAGCCCGTCAGAAGAGGGGCCGGCCCTCGCGGGTGAGCTTCCAGTTGGGCTCGGCGAAGGCGGCCGGGTCGATGGTGCCGGTGGCGGTGGCGTAGTCGATCAGCGCCTGCCGGATCTCGACCTGGGCGTTGTACAGGACCGGGGCGGTCGTGACATGCGGGAAGCCGCCGCCGCCGGACTGGCGGTAGTTGTTGATGGCGACCGCGAACTGCTGGTCGGCGGTGACCGGCTGACCCTGGTAGGACAGGCCGGTGATGCGCTGGCCGACCGGCTTGGCGACGTCGATGTCGTAGGTGACGCCGGAGAACTGGTCGTAGTTGTAGTCGGGGGTGCCGCCGGCGTTGGTCAGGGCGGCCAGGTCGACCGGGGCGTCGGGGGCGAGCTGGTTGAAGTACCTGGCGGAATACTCCAGGTACTCCTTGAGCTGGGCGCCGGTGAGCTTGACGGCCATCAGGGTGTTGTCGTAGATGTACAGGCCCGCCATGTCGCGGACGCTGACCGGGCCGGCGGGGAAGACCGCGCTGCGGCTGAACGGCGCGGAGATCGACAGCACCGGCAGGGCGGCGTCGGCCGTCCCCTCCAGGGCCTTCTTCACCGTCTCGGTCTGCACCTTCTGGATGTAGAACATTCCTTGAGGCGAGGTTCTCAAGGAGGCGTCATGCCACGCTTGGTCGCGCTGGGGCCAGACTCCCCGATCCCGGTGGTCTCATACGCTCGCATCTCGGCGGACACCAAGAAGGACGAACACGGTGTGAAGGACCAGCACATCGTGAACCACGAGACTGCTGCCCGTTGCGGGTGGACTGTTGTGCATCAGTTCACCGACAACGACAAGTCCGCCTCGAAGGCCGATGTCGTCCGCGACGGCTTCGAAGCGATGCTCGTAGCCCTGCGCAAGGGCCAACTCCCCGACGGCACGCCGGTCCGTGGTGTGGTGGTCGTGGCCGATGACCGCCTTGCCCGGCGTTCGGGTGACTATGAACGCTTCGTTGACGCGTTCACCTACAACGATGGCTTCGTCTTCGCCGACTCCAAGAGCGTCAAGAACCTCTACAGCGAGGACGTAGAGAGCATGGGCATGTTCGGCGTGGTCATCTCCAAGATGGAGGCTCGGAAGATCCAGCGCCGCATGCGCCGTTCGCATCAGGCGCGGGCCATGCAGGGCAAGCCGGTGGGCGGGGTGCGTCCGTTCGGCTGGAAGGCCGATCGCCTGGCCCTCGACCCTGCCGAAGCTCCGCTCATCCAGAAGGCCGCGCGTGACTTCATCGCGGGCCGTTCCCTCAACTCGATCGTGACGGAGTGGCAGAAGGCGGGCGTGCTGACCCCTCGGGGCAACCCCTGGCGAGTGCAGACCTTGGGGACCATGCTGGCCGCTCCCCGGTTGTGCGGCTGGCGTCGGCTCAACGGAGACTTCGTACGGGATGCGGAGGGCAACCCCGTCGTCGGCCAGTGGACTCCGATTCTCACCCCGGAAGAGTGGCTCGCCGTACAAGCGATCATCGACAGCCGGAAAGGCCACCAAGTGGGCAGCGACGGGGCTGTCTCCGGCCCTCTCTCACAGGATTGGCGGGAGCACACCTATCTGCTTACCGGGTTCCTCCGGTGTGGACGGCTGATGCCCAACGGCACGATCTGCAACAAGCGGCTGCGGGCGTCAAAGCCGAAGGGGAAGGACTATCACCTCTATCAGTGCCAGTCGAAAGGCGCGGGCGGGTGCGGTGGTGTCAGTCGGCGCGGTGACCTGGTGGACTTCGCGATCTCTCAGCTCGTCCTGAACTTCATGGAAGCGGGAGCGGTCTTCAACGCCCCTGAACAGGATTCCTCCTGGGACAAAGAAGATGAGTTGTCCGCTGCCATGAAGCGCCGTGATGCTCTGACGGCGAAATGGGAGAGCGAGGAAGTCAGCAACGAGTTCTTCTTCAGTGCCCTTCCCCGGCTTGAGAAGACGATCAGTCGGCTCCGTGCGGAGAAGAACAGGCATGCCGCCTCGGTCGAGCGTCAGCGCGCAAGCTCGGCGATCGACATCACCGAACTCCGCCGTCGTTGGGACCTGCCCGAAGAAGAAGGCGGTCTGGCTCTGTCGCAGAAGCGAGCACACATCCGGGAAGAGCTGCTCGCCGTGATCGTCCATCCGGCGGGCGGGGGCTACAAGCCCTTCAACCCCGATCTGCTGGAACCGGTCTGGCGGGAAGACTGACCGGACGTCCTGAGACGTCCTCGTCGATCAAGGGAGCTGGCTACCTTACCAAAAGGCGTCAGCTCCCTTACTTATGCTCCTCAAACGATCAGATGCAACCGCATGCGGTCGGACGCCATGGGACGCAACCGGACGCCACTGGACGTCTAGGCACTCTCACGGGGACGCACGGTTAATGAACTGCAGGGAACCTTGGTCTGCATACATTCACCTTTCGAGTGGTACAAATGTGAGTACGAAAAAAGCCCCGTACTTCGGGAAGCAGCGAGACACCAGCCGCGACAGATCGAGCACAGAACGCCACCAGGCAATAAAACGATGACGAGCCGTTCCGCTGGGGGGACCCGGCCAGCGGTAGGCCCACACTAACGGCAGTGCTCACCTGGCTAAACCGTCGCGCAAAACCTAACACTCCGCGCTCTCGCTGAAAGAGACACCACCGCAAGAGCGGATATGCCGTTCCGGCATATCCGGCGATGGCGCTCGCCCTTTTCCCGATGCAGGCGGCGGCTTTCCCTGCGAGGAAAGGAGCGAATTGGTACCCAGAGGACCGGTACCGCAAGCCGCGCTTATCGAGGAGTGGACTAAGCGCATGATCGCTCAGGCCCCTGAGCGTTCACCCGAGAAGTGGTGGCGTATCGCTGCCATCTACGGCATCGAGTTCTCTCACCAGCGGGCCGATGCCGCTCCAACCGTCCCCGCCGAGAGCGGGAGGGATGCCGCATGAGCGATGTCCCGCCGTTCTCGCCTGACATCCTGGCCGCCGTACAGCGTGCAGCCATGCCGGACTTCGCCCGGTGGCAACGCATGGTGTACGCAACTGGCGGCTGCGCTCAGCCCGTCCGGCTCCACGGGGAACGCCTGACCGTGGACGCCGGAACGGGTGAGGTCCTGGACATCTACCGGACCGCCGACGAACCCACCGGGTTTCTGCTGACCGCATGCGGCAACCGGCGCGCGTCCCGTTGCCCGTCCTGCTCGGCCACTTACCGGGACGACACCTATCACCTGATCATCTCCGGCCTCCGTGGCGGTAAGGGCGTTCCGGAGGACGTGAGTGAACATCCACGCGTGTTCGCCACGTTCACCGCTCCCTCCTTCGGCGCGGTCCATGCTCGTAGAGAGAAGAACGGCAAGGTCCTGCCGTGCCGTCCTCGACGCGACTTCCCGGTATGCGAGCACGGGCGGCCCGAAAGCTGCGGCACCCACCATGACCGCGACGACCCCCAGCTCGGGCAACCCCTCTGCATGGACTGCTACGACTACCGGAACGCGGTGTTGTGGAACGCCCATGCGGGACGGCTCTGGCGGGAGTTCACCAAGACCGTGCCGTCCGTCTTCGCTCGGCTGCTCGGTGTCAGCCGTACCGAGCTGCGCCGGATGCTGCGCCTGTCGTACGCCAAGGTCGCCGAGTACCAGGCGCGTGGCTTGGTCCACTTCCATGCCGTCATCCGGCTCGACGGCCCGGAGGGACCAACCGACCGGCCGCCGGACTGGGCCACCGTTCCCATGCTGGATCAGATGATCCGGCAGGCTGCCCGGCAGGTCACGGTTTCCGTTCCGGACGGCCATCGTTTGTCGCTGGCCCTGGGATGGGGTGATCAGCTCGACGTCCGGCCGGTCTACGTCTCCACCGAGTTGGACGGCGTCAGCGATCAACGGGTGGCCTCCTACGTGGCCAAGTACGCCACCAAAGGGGCTGAATCCGCCGGAGCCGTAGACCGTCCGATCCGGAACGTCTGGGACGTGACCAGCTTGGACGTGACCGAGCACGCCCGGCGCATGATCTTGACGTGTTTCGTCCTCGGTGATCTTCCGCAGTACCGGGATGTGCCGCTCCGGCAGTGGGCTCACATGCTCGGCTACGGTGGGCACTTCTCGACCAAGAGCCGCCACTACTCCATCACTCTGGGAGACCTGCGCCAAGCACGCGCCGATCACCGAGCCATGCAAGCACGGGCGATCCTCGGCCTACCTGACCCGGCGGAGGGAGAAACGATCACCGTGCAAGACTGGCGCTACGCCGGGAGCGGGCACCGCCACGGCGAAGCCTTCTGGGCCGAGCACATCCGGCAACGAATCACCACAGCTCGCCGGATCGCCCGGTACGAAGATGAGAGGTCCGGACCCCCATAGCGATCCGGTGTCCTCAGTCGCGCTCAACTCCCTCTGGCCAGATCACGCGAACGGTCAACCCGCGTTTACGGGCCTCGGCCACGACGTCCGCCGTCCCGCCATACCCTCGCGCGGGTTTACCGTCCCAGACGGCGAACAACTCGTCGGCGTTGTCCAGCATGATCAGGCTCGCGGCCATGTGCGACTCGGAAGTGGATTCGGTGAACTCCAGCCGGTGAACTCGCTTGGCCGCGTTGAGCAAGGCGTCGTACTCCGGGTAGGTCTCGGCGGGCAGTCCTTGCCGGTAGCGGTGGGCCGGAATGATCGCCTCCAGGATTCCGCCCAGGTCGATGACGGCACGGGCGAAGATCTGGTCGGCTCCATCCGCCAGGCAGGACAAGCCTGTGATCTCCGGAGCGTACTCGGCCAACGCTCTTCTGATCCCGTCGTCGATCAGGGCGGTAGTTGCGGGGGAAAGGCCACGGTGGCCGGAGACGGCGATGCGGATCATGCTCTTCTTTTCTAGAGGAGAGTTGCCCGAAGCTGCTCATCGAACGCGCGGACGCCGGACGTCATAGGGCCGGTGTAGGTCCTCCGGAACCGCCTGGCGCGCTGGATGATCCGCTCGGAACTGTAGGTAACCCCGACTGTCAGGGCGTTGGATATCAGGTGGAACGCCTCGTCGTAGTGGCCGGACAGGGCCTTGGCCGTAGCGATCTCAGTCATCAGCACCCCGCGTTGCTTGGTCGCGGGCTGAGCTGAGGACAGCGATTCGGCGAACGCGGTCACGGCCTCATCGGCGCGGCCGAGCCGTACCATGACCAGCGCCCGGTAGCCCGCGAGCTTGGCATGGTCGAACGGGAAGACCCACGGCCATGGCGGAGTGGATGTCCTCTCGCTGGCCACCACCGCCGACTCCGCCTGTTTCAGCGACTCTAGAGCGGCAGAGGCGTTACGGGCTGTCGCATGACCTAGAGCCTCGATGCTGGACAGCCACGCCCGTGCGGTCGCTGGCGGCCGTTCACCGAGCTCCTTTCGGGCCTGCGTGAGGAGTCCTAACGCCAATGCGGGATCGTCGGTGTCGATCTCGAAGGCAGCCAAGCTGCCGATCATGTAACCGGCCAGCAGGGAATGCCTAGCTTGGCGGGCGCTGTCGATCGCCAGACGGTAGTAGGTGCGCGAGGTGCCGGTGTCGTGCATGTCGGCATGCACCCATGCGGTGAACCCGGCGGCCTCGCTCATCACCGCGCGGATGTCATCAGCGAAGCTCGATCGCCCCGCGCGTCCGAGAATCCGGCCCGCGAGGTCCACATGGGCAACGGCTCCCCGTGCCAGCTCGCGAGCGGGCGTCGTGGACTCCAAGCGTCGTTGCGCGCCGGTGATTCCGGTCAGAGTAGGTGCGGTGGTCTCGTCTACCTCCGCGCGTCTGGGCAGCGGTATGGCGGTCAGCGCTGTGAGGGCCACCGCCTTGCCGAACTCTCTGCGTTTCGTTGGATCGTCATCCCCTCGGGCACCGAATCGGAGCAGGTGAAGCGGGATCCCGATTCGGATTGATATCTCCCGGACCTGGTCCACGGTGAGCGGCTGACGATTGCGCAGCACCTTGGACACCCAGCTCTGGGAGTAACCGACCACCTCAGCCAACTGGCCTTGCGTCCATCCGCTGGCGCGCTGCACCTCGGCGAGAACGGCGGGAATGTCGCATTCGGCAAGAGCGGCGGCCACGATGGGCATAGACCAGAACTGAGGCGGCAGACGGCCTTCGTCCTGATTCATAACGCTAGGTTAGGCGCGGAAATGCCATCGCACAGATATTCCTGAGGAGAATACCCTCAGCACCGAGAGCACTACAGCATTCACCTGGGCTTTCTCCCCATCGATGATCGTTGCATGAGTGCTTCCCCGCTCTACATAGCCGAGCAACTGCAACTCGCGCTTGAAGGCTGCGGCATCTCCGCTGACGTGCACGATGGATACGGCTTGGCGCTGGTGTCGGTCTGGACGGGCCTGGTCGTCTGGTGCAAGGACGATCGCTACTGGTGGCGGACCGGCTGGGACGCTCAGCGCCAGCGCTTCATATACGCCTGGCATCCGGCCACCGATCCGGCGCGGGCCGCTCGCCGTGTGGCTCGGCGCTATGAGGCTCTGCGGGTCGTACATCCCTTGCCGGAGTCGTCGGGCAGGACGTCATGATCGTGCTGGAGGAGTGTGTGAGCCCGCACGTAGCGATGGCCCAGCGTGATCACATCCGCCTAGCCTGGCGGATGCCGTACCGGACCCTGGAACGGGTGCGACCGATGGCGTGGACATGTGTATGCCGTGCCACGGTCTACGAACTGTGTCAGGGCGGCGGACAGGCGTTCATCCGGCGCACCGTCCAGCTCGACGACATGCCCGAGGTGCGCGAGACTCCGCGCTGGCCGATCAATGAGGCTCGGGCAGTCTGGACAGCCCTCCTGTCCGGAAGAGCCCGGTAGGACGGGCGTGGTGACGTGAGGTCTGGAGGGACGGCGTCACCACGCCTTGTCTCGGCAACGCGGGGATCGCTCATGGAAGCGGAGCGGCCGGCGCCAATGCGGAGCCCCCGTAGGGGCCGTGTAGCGGTTGGGGCCGGTGGCGAAGCGGTGCGCTCCGGCAAGCAAATCGAAGGCACCTACGTTGGGAGAGTGGCAGCTGTACGGCTGCCTTACGCCGTCCGACCTGTGCGGATGCCCTGGACGGCTCGTACTCCTGCGCGATCATCCCGAGCATGTCCCACGTTCGCTCAGTCAAGCGACGTGGCGTGACCATCCGCTTTTCAGGCGGAGCAATCACCCTGCTCGGCTGATCGGCACACTGGTCAGGCGCGTGTGGAGGGTGGCGCGGATGTGTCGGCGTGTGAGGACGTTGCTGTCAGCGCTGCTGTCACCTCAACCGTGGTCATCCGGTGGCAAGGCCCGACGAAGGAGGGTCGCGGCAGCCGATCGCCCCAACCACGGCTGGCGAGAATCGAAGTGAGCGATCGTCACGGCCACAACCCGATTACGGGCGGGGTATGTAATCACCTGAGGTCTTGTTGCACTACGGCACTGCTGTTCATCAACAAGAGCGGTAGCTGCACCACATTGATCTATGGCAAGCTGATCCGGAGCGCAGTGCCACCAAAGCCCGAGGCATTGGAAGCGGTGCACAAGCTTCATGTCGGCGTTCAGGTGTATATTGTTCTTTCTACCGATCCTATCCTCAGGTTGGTGCTATGCGTGCACGTGGCTGGGTTCTGGGGTTCTTAGGCTTACTACTGGCAGGTGCCGCCATCGCTGGCGCGCTGCTACAGAAACTTTCTCTCCCTGCATGGCTAACCGCTGCCACTGGCGCGATTGCAGTACTCGTCGTCGCCATACTTACCGACCCAATTAAGGAAGTGATCAAAGGGTCGGTAATTTCCGGCTCGAGCCGTGCAAAGCTTCTCCGACTCCATGCCCTAGGGGTTAATCGCCGCGGACGCCTGCCCAAGGTAGGCAGCTATTTCGAGCCCGTGAAGCTTGGAGTTCACCCTTCCTTGGAAGTCCCATGCGGTTCTGACGATTCCTCTCAACTAGATGACGTACCAGTATATGTGCCACGTGGCTACGACGAGGAACTTGAAGAGGCTCTGCAATGCGGTGGTCTTGTCATCCTCGAAGGGCGATCAGCGGCAGGGAAGACACGAAGCGCCTATGAAGCAGCGAGTCGCCTCTTTCCGGACAGAAAACTTCTAATTCCAGCAAATGCGAAATCCCTTGAAGTCCTAGCTGACGCCCATGTCGAGCTAAAAGGTACAGTCATCTGGCTTGACAATATTGAATATTATTTGCTCCACGGCCTGAATGCGCGAATTCTGGAGGCCCTATGTCCTGCTAAAAAGAGGGCCGTAGTCGCTATCGGTACCCTCAGAATCGAGGAGAGGCGAATCCTTGACTCACAAGACAGGGAGGTCTTGCGATCCGTAGCGGAGACACTCGCTCGCGCTCGAATAATAAGAGTGAGACGCGATTTGGACGACGCGGAGAAGCGTCGGGCTAGCGAGCTCTCAAGCTCTGACCCTCGCATTCGTGAAGCTCTTGCGCGAGCCGACGAGTTCGGTTTCGCGGAGTACCTGTCGGCGGGCCCAAAGATTCTCCGCAAGTGGGAATCGGGAATGGCGGGAGACGAAGAAGTTGGCGCTGCAATAGTCTCTGCCGCAATAGATATTCGAAGAGCTGGTTTTCGCAGACCAGCACCGGCTTCACTGTTGCAGCAAGCGTGCGTCTTCTATTTGCGTCGGGATATATCCCTCGAATCCGATGGTATGACGAGCGCAATTGAGTGGGCAGCCATGCCCGTGCAAGGCGCTAGCGGCTGTTTGGTTCCACATGAAGGCGGTTACGAGCCCTTTGACTATCTGGTCGACCATACGCAACGAGAAGGTGTCGCTGCGATACCAGACGGCGTCTGGAATGTCGTGCTTGAAGGTGCATGGGACGATGAATTGCGGGCCATCGGTGATGCTGCTTTCCTCTTGAAGAGGGACGATATCGCAATCCGTGCTTATCGCTCCATCTTGGCGGAGGATCCTCAGAACGCACGAGTCCTGGAGCGACTGGGCCTAGCTCTTATGAGTCCAGCCCTGATCCGTGAAGGTGAACCTCTAGAGCCGCGCTCGCTCACGGAGTCGGACAAGAAGCGCGGAGCAATGGCAATGCTTACATTTAGGGAGGCCGCAAAAACGGGGGATATCAAAGCTATGAAGAATTGGGGATACCTTGCCAGCCTCTCCAATAATACTGCAACTGAGGCCTTTTCGTGGCTTCTGCGTTGTGCCGAGTTAGGCAACAGTCAGGCTGAAAAATGGCTAGACGAGATGATGAAGGATGACGCTAAGGCGACCCACGTAGTGAATGGCTTTCATCCTTCGAGCGTAGATAATGATAGTGAATCCATGTATTACCTTGCCGTGGCGCAATCCATCCTTGGTAATCTTGAAGAAGCTCGGGACCTCTTAATTCGTGCTTCAGAGTTGCAAAACGCGCGTGCATTGTCTTTCCTCGGGCACCTCGCGATGCAAGACGGAGAAGCGGACAAGGCGATGGAACTGTGGCTTGAGGCAGCTGATCTCGGAAGTCCATCGGCAATGCTTGCTTTAAGCAACAGGTTTTCCACTTTGGGGGATGCCGCGGAATCGGAGAGATGGCTGAACCTATCCCTGGATGCAAATTATCCGCTCGCTTCATTCAAAGCCGGATCTATTCTCCTTTCACAGGGGGACCTAGAGGGCGCCAAAGAGCATCTCGCGAAGGCAGCAGAGGCGGGCCACCATGAGGCTATGAGACTCCTCTCCTTCACGATGCTTGCTCTCCAGCTTCCAGATGGGGGCCCCTGGATGAGGGCGGCGGCTGATCAGGGATATCCTCCGGCGATGCGCGATCTCGGCGTTATGTTAATGGCAGTTGATCGCCTTACGGAAGCGGAGGGATACCTTCTCAAGGCAGCTGATGCAGGGGAGGTTGATGCAATGTATCAGCTAGGTGTCCTACTATCGCACTTCTTTCCGACCAGGCGTGACGATGCTGTTGAGTGGTATCGGCGTGCTGCGACGCTCGGACATGAGGAGGCGCAAACTGCACTACATGATCTATGAAGTGCACAAATCGAGACAGGCATTTACTAAGGTGAATATCTGCGCGTGGGCGGTGCTGGCCGCGACCGGCCGGAGAGCCGCAGCGCGGCCAGCAGCCGCCCGGACGCGCGGCAGGCCGCCGCAGGCGGGCTGCCCTTGACCCTGTAGTGATACTTGTCGCCGATCATGTCTTGGCGTCCCTGACGTCCCTGCTCGTAGTTGCGAGGGGTGAAGCGTTGAGCCGTGTTTGGACATGTAAAAACCCCTCTGCTCGACTGCTGAGCATCGGGGTGCGTCGGAGTGATCAGGAAGCAGGTTCGTCGGGAACCTTGCCTGATCGCATGTTCTAGATGTAGTCCAGGATCGGGGTGTCCTTGTACGGAGACTCCGCCGCGGACAGCTGCTCCCTGGACTGGGCGACGACCGTGTTGACGTACTTGACCGTCGTGTCGTGCTGCTCCTTCATGAGCGAGACGATCTTCGGGTCCTCGGCCACGGTGTTGGTGTTCAGCGTGGTGGAGGACTTGCCGACGACGGTCCACCTGCCGCGCTGCTTGGCGAGCCGGAAGTCCAGGACGCTCAGCCGCTGGCCCCACCGGCCCGGCTCGGTCAGCAGCACCTGCTGCCCGGTGACCTTGTTGGTGACGAACTTCTGCGCCACCTCGTTGTGCGCGTGCCCGAACAGCACGGCGTCCACGCCCGGGACCTGCTCGGCGACCATGGCCGAGGCGTTCTCGATCGGCAGGTCGCCGCCGTAGGACGACATGCCGTTGTCGCCCGCGTGCGCGGTGACCACGACCACGTCGGCGCCGAGGCCGCGGATGACCGGCACCCACTTCTTGGCGCTCTGCACCAGGTCGGTGAAGCGCAGCTTGCCCTCCACGTTGGCCTTGTCCCAGATCGCCACGCCCGGGTTCGTCAGGCCGAGCACGCCGACCCTGACCGGCTTCTCGCCCTTGATCCGCATCGTCTTGATGACGAACGGCCGGTAGGCGGGCAGGCCGGACCCGGCGTGGACGGCGTTGGCGCCGAGCACCGGGGCCTTCATCTGCTTGACCCACGTGGCCAGCAGCGGCAGGCCGTAGTTGAACTCGTGGTTGCCCAGCGTCACCGCGTCGTATCCGATGGCGTTCATCGCGCGGGCCATCGGGTGGAGCTCGCCGGTCTCGTTCACCGGCTCGATCTTGGCGTAGTAGTACGCCAGCGGCGTGCCCTGGATGGTGTCGCCGGAGTCGAACAGCAGGGTGCGGTCCGCGCCGCGCTCGGCCCGGATCTTGTCGACGAGCGTCGAGACCTTGGCCAGGCCGACGTGGTTGCCCCGGCTGTCGGAGAACGCGGCGTTCTTGAAGTAGTCCCAGTTCAGGGTGTTGCCGTGCAGGTCGGAGGTGCCCATGACGGTGACGGTCACGGACTTGTCGGGGGACGCCGAGGCGGTCGCGGGGACGGCCAGGGCCGCCACCGTGACCACGCCGACGAGGGCGAGCTTCCTGGTGTGCATGTGACCGGAGGGTAACTCACGCAGATTGCTGCCCGGTTACGACATCCTTACTGCTGATTGGGGCTTTGATCCCGAGATGGCGCCAGCGGTTGAACAGCCCTTCCACCAGCGGGTCAGAGCGATGTGAGCAGTTTCCGGACTCGCTCCGTTGCGGCATGACCGGCGCCGTAGATCCGATCGAGATCGGAGAGGAGCGCCGTGAGGGTCCGCTCGGCTCGCTCCAGGAGACCCGCGTCCAGCTCCAGTTCACCGATCTGGCGCCGGAGCTCCAGCGCCTGGGGGTCGTCTTCCGCCGCGGCGTCGGCGAGCAGCGCGGTCATGAGGTGCAGAGCCAGTTCGGTGTCGCCGAGGTGCCGATGACAGGCCGCCTCTTGGAGCCGGTGGTGGAACGCCTCCTCCGGGGAGGTCGCCGCTGCCAGAGCCCGGAACTCCTGGGCGGCTCGGTAGTGGTCGCCCGCGGTCATCCAGACCTCCGCGAGCTGTTCCCGCAGTCCCGGCTCCTGCGGCGCGTGCGCGGCGGCATCCTCCAGGAGGGCGACGGCTTCACCGTACCGGGACTCCCGGACCAGCGACTGAGCCTCGCGCCGGGCCCGCCGGACATCGCCCCGGCTGAAGTCGTGCCGCGCCGCCGATTCCCTGGGGGTCGGTGCGGAGGGACCGGCGATGACCGTCCGGCTCAGCGCACGGGAGTAGAGCGTCAACGGGCTCGCGTCGGCGGCCGTCATATCTCCCAGAGGCCCTGTTCCCGAGAGGTACGGCATGAGCTGCTCATACACCTCGCGCGCGTCGGCAGGCCGGTTCCCCGGGTCCTTCTCCATCATCGCCATCAGCAGCTCGTCCAGGCCTCTGGGGAGGTCGGCCCGATGTCGTCCTGCGGGGGTGGCCGGTGTCCGCACATGCTGGCTCATGACGCTGAACTCGCTCGGTCCGTGGAACGGCGGGCGACCGGTGGCCAGTTCGTAGAGCACACAGCCCAGGGAGTAGATGTCGCTGCGCTCCGTGGCCGGATCGCATTCGACCTGCTCGGGCGACATGTAGGCGGCGGTGCCGAGTTGTTGCCCGGTCCGGGTGACCTTGGTCATCTCCGGCTCGTGCATGAAGGCCAGCCCGAAGTCGAGGACGCTGATCGAGCCGTCCCGGCGCAGGATGAGGTTGGACGGCTTCAGGTCCCGATGCAGGATCTTCTGCTCGTGGGCGGCCTCCAGGACCGACGCGATCTGGGCGCCGATCGAGGCCACCCAGCCGACGGAGACCGGGGCATGCTCGGCGACGACGTCGTGCAGTCCGTTTCCGTACACGAACTGCATGATCATGTAGCGGCGGCCGTTCTCGGACCCGAAGTCGTAGAGGGCCGGGACGCCGGGGTGCGACAGCCTGGACAGCGCCCTGGCCTCCCGGGCGAACCGCTTGTCCAGATCCGGGTCCGGGATCAAGACGAACTTGATCGCCACCCGGCGGTCGAGTGTCTCGTCTTCAGCGCCCCAGACCTCTCCCATGCCGCCGCGGCCCAGGGGGATCGGGGCGAGCCGGTAGCGGCCGAGGAAGAGGGACACGGTGCCTCCAGAGAGATCACTCGGGCGTCAGGCTCCCATCGAG
Source organism: Planobispora longispora (assembly GCF_016863135.1). Classification (GTDB taxonomy): domain Bacteria; phylum Actinomycetota; class Actinomycetes; order Streptosporangiales; family Streptosporangiaceae; genus Planobispora; species Planobispora longispora. Next base: position 18,434 of record NZ_BOOH01000036.1, on the reverse strand, counting down.
AAGCCCGTCGATCCCGGCAGCGACAAGATTATCGCTGATCTCTCGCAGTGCCCTGGCGCTGTCTTCGAAGGCGAGCAGTTGCCGGAATGCCTCGCCGTACCTGCGCTGTTCCTCGATCGCCAGCCTGGGCAGTGGCGCCCGCCGGGAGTCCAGCCGTACGGCGGAGCCGGTCCGGGCACCCGCGGCGCCCCCGGCGCGCAGGCAACCGGCGAGGAAGTGGGGATCGAGCCGCTCGGGATCGGCCCGGAAGAGCAGTAGTTGAGGCCCGAGCACGGCTCCCGCCCGGTCCATCACCCGTGGCACCGCGCCGCTGCCGGCGAGCAGCGGCGCGACCACATCACCCGCCTCGATGCGCACCAACCCCGGGGAGTCACCGATCCGGCCGCTCGGCGCCCGGTTGAGCAGCAGGTCCTTGGCGGTCAGCACGGGCAGATCGCCTTCGTCCGGTAGCTTGACCGGGCCTTGCATGACGGCGACCACCCCGGCACGGGCCAGCTCGCCGATGGTGGTCATCGCCAGATCCCGCCGAGGCCGGGAAGCCAGCTTGGGAGGCGCCAGAGCCTTCATCGACGCCGACAGGCGATCGCTCATCACGGTGAATCCGGACGAGGGCTCCTGCACCGCCACGCGATGACTCGTCGTCAGATCGACCTCGTCGTCAAGCAGGTCGATGATGCGCACCACCCGGCTGTTCCCGGGCAGCTCATCACCTCTGTCGAAGGCCCGCCACGCCCTCTCGGCCAGCGCCGTGTCCTCGCCCGCGTCGACCATCAGCACCTCGGACGGTGGCTCGTCGCCCGGTTCCGGCTTGCGGAGCACCCACAGGTCCGGCGCACCGCTGGAGGCGGGAGTGGCCCCGGAGAACAAACTGATGATCGACCGAAGCACTCCCGCGCGCAGCAGGTTCCCCCGCACCCTGCGGCCGGGGCGCCGACCGGCCGCCGTACCCGGCATCATGATCACTACGAGTCCGCCGGGGCGGACGTGCGCCAGGCAGTGCTGCACCCAGGCCAGCTCGGACTCGCCGCGGGGCGGCAGGCCGAACTCCCAGCGCGGATCGCTGGTCAGCTCGTCGTATCCCCAGGAACGTTCGTTGAAAGGCGGGTTGCACATCACCGCGTCGGCCTGCGTGCCCGCGAAGCCGTCGGCACGCAGCGAGTCGCCCACTTCGATCCGCACCCGGTAGCCGCGGAGGCGGAGCCGGATGTCCGCGAGTCTGGCGGTGGTCTCGTTGAGTTCCTGGCCGAACACCTGGCTGCCTTCGGACTCCAGCAGCAGCGTGCCGATCCCGCACGACGGATCGAGGACCGCGCCGCCCGAGGTCGCGCCGATTGCAACCATCAGCCTGGCCACCTCGGATGGTGTGGCCAGCAGGCGCCGGGAGTGGAGATCGACGTAGCGCTCGCAGATCCCGTCGAAGGCGGCGACCGTTCCCTCCGCCTGTCCGACCTCTTGGATCTGCTCCACCAGGGCCCTGCCGAGGTCGGTCTTCTCACCTAACAGGACCGCGCCGGCGTCCGCCACCACTTCGCCCAGCCGCAGGTCGTCGGTGCTGCTACGCAGCCGCTGCCAGAGTCGTTCCAGCGGCGCGACCTCGACATACCGATCGTGTTTGCGCAGCCACTGCTCCACCTCGGCCAGGGAGAAGGCCGGGCTGGAGGCGGTGCCGCCCACCGGCTGGGGGAAGTCGTCGAACCGCTTGCGCCAGTTGCTCACCGCGGCCCGGCCGACGTCGGCCAGCCGCGCGATGTCCACGGCGTTGACCAGGACGTCGTCGTGCATCTACAGCCCTTCCTCCGGCAACCAAAGATCATTTCCAGCGCGGCGGAGCCGCTCGCGATAGTCCTCGTGACCGGGGAGCGCCCGCTCGACGATCCGCCGGAACTCGGCACCGTGATCGGCCCGATGGAGATGCGCGAGCTCGTGCACCAGCACATAGTCGATCAGGCTCGGAGGAAGTTGCATGGTCGCCCAGTGGATGTTGACCTGACCGTCGCGGGAGCACGACCCCCACCGGTAACCGAGCGGGCGGACCCGCAGCCCGGTGAGCTCGGCCCCCATCCGAGTCACCCAGGGCTGGATTCTCCTGGTGAGCCACGGCTGGCCGACTCGCCGATACCAGCCGACCAGCTCCTTGACGCCGCCGCCCTCCGGAAGCTCGATCCGGCCGCGGATCAGCCGGACATCACCCTCCTGCACCAGGCGGAGCCGGTAGGAACGGCCCAGATAGCGGAAGCCCTCCCCGGAGACGAGCGTCTTGTCCGGGGGCGCCTCACCCAGCTCCCGCTTCTCGGCGATCTTGCCGTACAACCAGGGTCGTTTGGCTTTCACCAGCGTGGTCAGCTCGGAGGCCGAGGTCTGGGGTGGCACGACCGCGGTGACCGAGGCGTCCCGCTCGACGGTGAGGCGGACGCTCTTGCGCCGCTCACTCACCGAGACGGCGACCTCCAGATCGCCGACCCGGACGACCCCGGGAAAATCACTCACGGTCACCAGCATGCCAGCTTCACGCCCTGGGTACGGCCGAGCGGTTCTGGCTGATGGCGTCCCGGGCCTTGTCCGCGACCACTTCCATCTGGTCCGGCTCACCGAGTTCGTGCATGACCAGGATCTCGAAGATCTTGCTGCGGAAGACGTCCACGTCGTAGGGCTTGTCCCAGAAGTCGCGCCGGTGGATCGTCTCGCTCGCGAGCCGCACGATCTCCCGGGTCGCGTCGGCGAACCGTACCTCCTCGACATCCTCGGCGGAGGTGGCCAGCTCCTGGACCAGCAGGCCGAAGACGGCGAACTCGGCCGGGCTGAAGCCGTGCGGATTGTCCCGGCGGTCCTCCACGACGTCGGCCATCATGTCCTTGAACGCCTGGAGCTGGGCGTCCCAGTCGTCCTTGAGCTCGGTCAGGATCTGCTCCAGACGTTCACTGAGCAGCTGGTAGCGGGCGGGGTCCTGACCGGCGTGGACGGTGATGTGGTGCCGGATGGCGTTCTCCATCTCCGAGGCCTTGGCCCGCGAGCCGCCCGTCATCGCCTCGACCCTGGCGGCGAAGTTGGTCGCGGTCAGCGCGATCGGCGGGAGTTGCTGCTCGATGCCGAGCGAGGTCACGTGCTCGTCGATGAGCATCTTGATCTTCTGGCCGTAGGCGCCCGGGTCGAACTCGCCGCCGTCCACCCGGTAGCGCCGGTTCGCGGTCAGTTTGATCACCGAGAACCGCTTGACGTCGTCCAGGTACGGCTTGGCGGCCGGATCGGGCAGGACGGTGTTGACCGTCCGGGCGAACCGGGCGAGCTCCACGGTGAACCGGTCCCGCAGCGCCGGGTCGGCCAGCTCCCGGACACAGCTCTCGACATCCAGGTAGTCCCGGAACATATTCCTCAGTCGCTGCCGCTGCGGGTCCAGCTTGCCGATCTCCGCCGCGAGGGCGCGGAGCGCGCCGGCCACGTCAGCGCCCTCCTCGGCCTCGAACTCCTCGTCGGCGTAGACCCTGAGCGCGTCCACCAGGTTCTGCGCCACCCCGCGGTAGTCGACCACGTACCCGTACGGCTTGCCGTCCGCGGTCCGGTTCACCCGGGCGACCGCCTGGAGCAGGTCGTGCATCTCCAGCCTGCGGTCGAGGTACATCACCTGCTCGATCGGCGCGTCGAAGCCGGTGAGCAGCATCGACTTGACGATGACGAAGGCGATGTCGTTCTCGCCGAACGGCCGGACGAAGCCCTCGATGCGCTGCTTCTGCTTGGCCTCGTCGGTCCACTCGGCGTAGCGGTCCTCGTGCTCGGTGTCCCCCTCGGAGATCACCGGCACGAAGTCCATCCGCTTGATGAGGTCGAGTTGCCGGTGCGCCTTGACGAGCTGCGCCTGCCGAGGCCTGAGCTCGTCCAGGCTCCGGGTGAGCAGGTGCGGCGAGAGCTTCTCGATGTCCCGGACCAGCTCGTCGCGGGCCTCCAGGAACGCCTCCCGGTAGCGCACGGTGGTCTCCCGGTCGTGCGCGACCACCTGGGCCTTGAACCCCTCGGGCAGCACCTTGTCCACGTAGTGGCGGAGCATGTGCTTGGCCTTGACGTCCACGAGCTTCTGGGCGGTCGAGACGGTCCCCTTGGTAGCCCAGCGCCGGTGGAGCTGCTGCCGCTCCTCGTCGGTCAGGTCCTCGAACTCCTCCTCGAAGAGCTCGTCCATGTCCTGGCCGTCCTGGAGCGCGCCCTTGACCTTGAAACCCTCGTAGAGGATCGGCACGATCACGCCGTCCTCCTCGGCCTCCCGCAGGCGGTAGGTGTCGATGAAGGAGCCGAACAGCTCGACGCTGGTCTTGCGCTGCCCCTTCTTCGTCATGATCGGGGTGCCGGTGAAGCCGATCCGGGCGGCGCCGGGCAGCGCCTGCCGGAGGTTCGCGCCGAGGGAGGCGGTGTGCGAGCGGTGCACCTCGTCGATCAGCACCACGATGGACTCGTCGGTGTTGACCTCGCCCATGTCGAACCGGTCCGTGGGCACGCCGCTCTGGTTCTTCTGGATCATCACGAAGACCAGGCCCGGTCCGGTGCGGCCGAGCAGGGTCCTGGCCCGGGCGCTGTTCTTGGCGACGTCCAGCTTCTCGTTGCTGAGCTGCATGGTCTCGCTGAGCTGGCTCTGCAGCTGGGTCCGGTCGGTGACCACCACGACCTTGTAGTGGGCCAGCTCCGCGATCGAGCGCAGCCGCCGGACCAGGAAGGTCATGGTCAGGCTCTTGCCCGAGCCCTGGGTGTGCCAGATGATCCCGCCCCTGCGGCCGGGCTCGCCGTGCAGCAGCCGCTGGACGGTCCGCTCCACCGCGCGGAACTGCTGGTAGCGCGGGGCGACCTTGACCGTGACACCCTCGTCGGTGGTCATGAAGGTGACGAAGTTGTGGACGATGTTGAGCAGGTTGGCCGGCTCCAGCACACCGGCGGCCAGGATCTCCTGCTTGCTCAGCTGCTTCTCACCCTTGCCCAGCTTCTCCGCGAGCTGCGCCGTGGTGAGCGGATAGGGATCGCGCCAGGGCACGTAGTGTTCGAGTTTGGCGGTGAAGGTCCCCAGCTTGGCGTCCTCCCCGCTGGTGGCCACGGTGAGCTGGACCGGGTGGAAGAGCTTCGGGTTCCCGGTGCCGCCGGCGCAGTACCGCCGGAGCTGGGCGACCGCCGCGCCCAGGTTGCTCTCGGTGGGCTTCTTGCACTCGACGACGACCAGCGGGATGCCGTTCACGAAGAGCACGACATCCAGGACGATCTGCTTGTGTCCGCCCGTCCCCGGGATGTCCACGCGGAACTGGTTGACCACGACGAAGTCGTTGTCGCCCGGGTTCCGCCAGTCGATGAAGTGGACCGTTCGTGATTTGCCGGTCGCGGGGTCCTCAATGGGGATGCCGTTGACCAGCAGTTCGGTGACCTGCCTGTTGGCCTCCAGCAGGTTCGCCGCCGGCACCCGGGTCAGGGCGTTGAACGCCTGGCTGATCCCCCGGTCGTCCAGCCAGTCCCCGTTGATCCGCTCGATCGCGTCCCTGACGCGGTCTTCGAGGACCACCTCGTCGAAGGAGCGTCGCCCCGACATCCTCGGGAGCATCGGGATCACGGCGCCATGCTCGGCCCCGGCGAGGTGCTGCCAGCCCATGCCCTTCAGCTGCTCGATCAGCGGCCGTTCGACCAGCGTGTACTCGTAGTCGGTCACCGTCCGACTCCCCTCGGTAAACCCCCGAACAACGTTATCTCTGAACAAATCACCCTGGTCCCGGGGCGGCGCGTGGCCGCCCCGGCAAGGATTAAAGGTCTTCCAGTACGGCTTCCGCTTCTGAAACCCGGACCCGCCCGGTCAGCAGGTCTTCCATGAGTCCCCGCTTAAGGGTCAGCAGTTTGTCGCGCTCCTCCTTCAGGCCGTGCATCAGATCACGTCCCGCTTCGGTGCATGCGACAACTTGGCGTTGCCGAGGAAGCGAGGGAAGGTGGATCCTCAGCATCCTGACGAAGCCTTGGGATATGTTGTTCTGGCCGCTGCTCCCGCTCGTGATCGCGTCGATTTGCCGGCGAACGCCCGCGGAGGCGAGGGCCAGCTCTAAGTACGCGTTGTCTACAATATTTCTATTGGTGACAAGACGCATGAGCTTGTCCGAGAGCATAAGCTTGGGTGGTGTTTCCCTAATCAGGGTAGTCACGCCCACAAGACTTTTTACACCGTTTGCCCGGCAGAGAATAAGATCACCGGCACGAGCTTCAAGCTCAGGTCGCGGATGCATTCCAGGAAGAAGCGTCTTTGATTCCGATGCGATATAGCTTCCCGAAGTTACTGCGCTCACCTTGAGGACTCCCCATTTGTTGGGCGGGGGAGTGATTTCCTCGCACAGCGGACTCCAGCCCGCTTCGATGTCCACGAGTGAATCACCCAGGCGAACCAGACCTACTGTGCTCGCATCTTCGGTGAGCAGCTGATCCGCGACTCCATCAAGTGTCTTGAGCTGCTTTTTCATCGCGAGATTGAGGTTTGAGATCCTGGAGTCCAAAGTGTCGATGACCTCCGCGATCCGCCGCTGCTCTGGTAGGGGCGGGACGCCAACCATAAGCTTGGAGATCAGGTCTGTAGGTAGACGTCCAGTCCCATGTCCGGCCTCGTCAACCATACTTAGAACTTCGTTGGCTCGCACTTTTAGTGCCAGTGCGAGAAAAGTTCCGTAAATGTCATGACGAGGAATAATCGCCTTGCAATCCTGTCCAAAGGCGATTTCTCGTTGCGCTACACCGACTCGGAACTCTTTCTTCAGGCTCATGCCCCGAACCACGAAGAGCACCGAGCCCTTCTCCACGAGCCGGGTCCCAGCTGATGACCCGCTCTTGGTGAGTCTCCGGTCGGAATCCTGAATGTAGAAGTCCTTCATGCTTGCGGCACTGATCCATGGGATGTCTCCACCCCAAAAGCGTGGCTCGTCTGTGGACGGTGTTCCTCCTGATAGCCAGGTTCCCGTATCCCGTAGCCGAACCGGCCTCCACCCATCAGGAAGGTCACACATAGCCGAGCTCCTTGAGGTGGATGTCCAGCTTGGCGGTGACAGCTTCCCGCTGGGCTTCGAGGTCGCGGAGGGTTACCGCGTACTTGTCGGCCCAGGTGCGGAAGGCGCTCTCGAAGAGTCGGCGGTTGGCAGCCGTACGGGACTCCAGACGAGAGGTGAGCTGTGCCCGGAGGACGTCGAGGACCAGATCGCGGCGGGAGTCGGCGTCGAGAGCGGCGACGGCCATGCGGAGGCGGGGCAGGAAGTGGTCCTCCAACGCTCCGACCTTCTTGCGGGCGGCGGCCGTACGGGACTTCAGCGCCTTGAGCTCATCCTCGGAGAGCTGGTCCTCGGCGGGCTCGTCGGCCTCCTCGTCCTCCTCGGAGGGCTTGGCCGTGGCCGCCTTGTACTGGGCGTTCAGCTCGGCGTACGCCGCCTCGGCCTCCTCCAGCTCGGCGAGGTAGTCGGGGATCAGCGCCGGGACGACGCGGTGGTCGCGGGCCTTGCGCTTCTCGGCCGCCACCTTCTGCTTGTCCCAGTATTCGAGCTCCTCCTCGTCCAGCTCGAACGCCGACTCGATGGTGGTCAGCCAGCCTTCCACCACGCCCTCGAAGCCGTTGAGGCCGAGGGTCTTGATGTCGTACTGCGCCTCGCCCCACCAGGCGGCGACCACGCCGGCCAGGTCGAAGCGGTCCAGCAGGCCGAGCGGCTTGAGGTCGGTGACGAAGGAGTCGAGGAGGTCGGCCCGGACCTCCATGACCTTGTGCGTGTCGGGCAGCTCGACCAGCCGCTTGCTGTGCCGTCCCCACCAGTCGGAGAACGCCTCGCGCAGCCGGGCCTCGGCGGGGGCGGCGAGCGAGGGAAGGCGCTCGGCCGTCGCCTTCCAGCCCTCGGGGAGGAAGTCGTAGTAGTCGGCGTCGCGCTCGGCGCTGTGCTCATCGCTTCGCCCGCTCCGCTCGGTGAAGAGCGTCGCCGGGTCGACGCCGAACGCCTGGAAGAGCCCGGCCTTGGCCTCGACCTCGGACTTCGGCACGCCGCCGTGGAGATGGGCGCGGACGTCCTGGGGCTCCGGCGGGGGAGCGTTGTCGACGTAGCGGCGGATGTTGAGGTTGAAGTCGTTCTCGCGCAGCTCCTCGACATCGACGACGCGGGCGAAACCGGGGATGTCCCGGTACTCCTCGTAGGCGGCGACGATCTTCTCGGCGTGCTGCGGATCGAGGTGGTTCTGCGCGCGGCCGGCGGTGAACTCGCGGTCGGCGTTGATGAACAGCACCTTGCCCCGCCGCTCGGCCGGGCGGGGGGCGGTCCCGCGGAGGATGAGGATGCAGGCCGGGATGCCGGTGCCGTAGAACAGGTTGGGAGCCAGGCCGATCACCGCCTCCAGGCGGTCGTCCTCGATGACGCCCTTGCGGATCTCCTGCTCCTTGCCGCCGCGGAAGAGCACGCCGTGCGGCATGACGGTGGCGCCGAGGCCGTCGGGGGTGAGCACCGCCAGGACGTGCTGGGCGAACATGAGGTCCGCCTTCTTCCCGGTCTCCGGGGCGTAGCCGTACTTGAAGCGCTCCTTGTGCTTCAGGTCGGAGAAGGAGTAGTTCAGCGAGAACGGGGGGTTGGTGAGCACCCGGTCGAAGCGGGCGAGCTCGCCGTCCCGGATGTGCTTGGGCTCGGCCAGGGTGTCGTCGTTCTGCAGGTCGGCGTTGAGCACCCCGTGGAGGATCATGTTCATCTTCGACACGGCCCAGGTGCCGCCGTTGTACTCCTGCCCGGCGAGGGTCAGGTCGCGGGAGTCCAGGCCGTGTTCGTCGATGAACTCCTTGGCGTGGATGAGCATGCCGCCCGAGCCGGCGCACGGGTCGTAGACGGCCATGCCGGGTCGGGGTCTGAGCAGGCGGACCATCATCCGGACCACGCCACGCGGCGTGTAGAACTCTCCGCCCTTCTTGCCGGCCGAGTCGGCGAACTGGCCGATCAGGTATTCGTAGGCGGCGCCGAGCAGGTCGGGGAACTCGAAGTCCTGGTTGCGCAGCCGTACTCGGGAGAAGTGGTCGATGAGCTGCTGCAGGCGCTTGTCCGGAATGGTGGACTGGCCGACCTTGCGGGTGAAGTCGATGTGCTCGAGGACGCCTTCGAGCGCGGTGGAGTTGGCGTTCTCCAGCGCCGCCAGCGCCTTGTTGAGCATGTCGCCGACGTTCTTCTGGCGCGACCGGCCCTTGATGTGCTGCCAGCTCGCCTCCTGCGGGACGTAGAAGCTCTCACCCCGGTAGAAGCTGGGCGCGGCGGCCATCCGCTCGGCATCCTGCTGCGACCTGCCCTGGGAGACCCACTTCTTGATGAGCTCGTCGCGGACCACGTCGAACTGGTCGGAGGCCCGCTTCAGGAAGAGCATCCCGAAGATGTACTCCTTGAACTCCGAGGCGTCCATCTTGCCGCGGAGGATGTCCGCGGCCCCGAACAGGTGCCGCTCAAGCTGCGGCAGCGTCAGCTTCGCCACGTGGTGGCCCTTCTCCTTCGATCAATGGGACATCCCGCCCAGTCTCGCAGGCGTCTCATCGACGAGCATGTGCTTCTTCAGTCTCGGTGGCATGCACCGTTGACAGCGACGCTAGCACTCATTCATGGTTATGTACACACCGGGGATTATCCCTGTGTCTATCGTTCACAGAAGTCGGTGCGATGTCGTTCGGGGAGGAGTGATCAGGCGTAGAGATCGTCGACGGTGACCAGGCGGACGTCACTCTCCATGCCGGTGCTGAATCCGGCTCCTGAATAGCAGGTCAGAACAGTGTCTCGGGTATCGAACCCCTTGACGGCCAGGAGGTCGCGAGCGCGCCGCAGCCGCGCCACGTGTTCGGCTCCCATGACCCGGTCCCACTCGACCTCGCCCAGGGAGAGGATCCGGCGTGGACGCCCGTGGTCGGCGGGCGCGAGCACGGCGACGTCGATCTGGATCTGCGTCCGGTTGGACGGATCGGGAACCACTCCGCTTCCCACCTCGCCCGCCGCGGGGTCGGCGTGCAGGGCGTACTCCCGGCAGAGCACCTCCATGTGGGGGCCGACGACCTGTGACAGGAAGCGCCCCCGGCTGCCCCGCCAGACCGTTGCCGCGTCCCCGCGCTCCAGCCTGGCCCACTCGCGGACCATGATCGCCTGATAGAAGGTGATGAGCGGCTCGACCACCCGGTAGTAGCTGCGGTTCGGCCGGAAGAGATCGCGCTCCTTGACCAGGAGATGGCTGTCCTCCAGTACGCGCAGCGGATGGGCGATCTCATTGGACTTGCGGCCCACGTAACCGGCGATCCCGCCCGATGTCGTGTTGCCGTCGGCGACAGCGGCCAGAACGGAGTGGTAGAGCGAGGGATCGCGGATCTCCGTCTCCTCCGCAAGCAGGTAGCGTGCCTCTCTGAACAGCGGCGCCCCGGCGTTCAGGACCGTGCGGACCACCCAGTCGTCGAAGTCGCCGGGCCCGGACGGAGCGTCGCCGCGGACGAATTCCCTGCGGTAGGCCGGAGTCCCGCCCACCACCGCGTGGACCTGCGCCGCCAGCCGCGGGTCGTCGATGTCCCAGAAACGAGCGGCCTGGCGGTAGCCGAAGGGCCTGATGGCCATCTCCAGTCCTGCGCGCCCGCGCAGCGGGGCCGTGCCCGACAGCAGACCGCCCATCACCGACATCGCCGATCCGCAGAGGAGAACGCGGGCGCTGCTGGAAGCTCCGGAACCTCCGGGGCCCAGCTCTCGCTGGATGATCGAGGGCAACTCGGGAGACGCCTTGACCAGATAGGGGAACTCGTCGAACACGACGGGGATGGCACGATCGCGGACGACGCCGAAAAGGTAGGGGATGGCATCGATCCAGTCGCGGAAGGCCGGGACGGGCGCCCCGGTGAACCTGATCAGCTCATCTGCGAACAGGCGCAGCGCCACCGCCTCGGTCACCTCCAGTGCGGGAAAGTAGATGCCGCCCATGCTGCCGGCCAGGGCCTGCAGCAGGTAGCTCTTCCCCTGGCGGCGACGGCCGCTCACCACACCGAGGCGGGCGCCTGCGCCCGTATCCGAGGCGAACCCGACCAGGCTCGCCCATTCTTGTTCGCGATCGAAGACATGGTCGGGTTTGCTCATGAGTCTAAATATAGATGACCGCACTGTAGTTGACTCAATTATAGTTGACTAAGTTGTGGTTGCGATTGGCTCCAGCGCGACGGGGTTGCCGCTGTGGATCACCGGCCGGGGTCCGCTGGGCTGAAGCCGCGATCCATCACTGATCGCTGCCTATCATTCGGATCATGACTTTCTACTCGGACCGGGTCGCCCGCCGGACCGGGCAGGTTCAGCGTCTGAGCCTGCGCTGGGTGCTGGTGCCGTTCTTCTGCTGCGGCGGGTTGCCGATCCCGTTCGTGGTCGCCTACATGGCCTACCGGCTGCGCAGCCACACCTTGTGGATCATCGCGGGGGCCTGCTTCGCGGTCGAAGTGGGTGTGCTGGCGGCTTCCTCGCGTCGGTTACGTCCCCGGCCGTATGGCTTCGTCCGCGGGTCATGTGACCTCGTCCGTGTTGCGCTGGGCGGGCCCGTACGCTCTTCTGGCCAAGCTCGGTGAAGGAGGACAGGGAGCGGTCTATCTCGCCCGGTCGCCTGACGGTCGGCAGGTTGCGCTCAAACTCTTGCACGCCCGCGTGGCCTTCGGTGAGCAGGCGGGCTTCCTGGCCGAGGCCGATTCCGACCCGCGGGTGCCGGGGTTCGCCACCGCTCGGGTACTCGATGTCGGCATCGACGACGGCACGCCGTACATCGTCAGCGAGTACGTTCCCGGGCCCTCACTTGAGCAGCTCATCCATCGTGAGGGGCCACGCCCTGCGGACAGTCTGATCCGGCTCTCCATCGTGACGGCGGCCGCGCTCAAGGGGATTCACGGAGCCGGTGTGGTGCACAGGGACTTCAAGCCGGCCAACGTCCTCATGGCGCAGGACGGTCCCCGCGTGATCGACTTCGGTATCGCCCGGGCCGTCGACCGTCTCACCATTTCGGCCGGGGCGGCGGGCACTCCCGCGTTCATGTCGCCAGAGCAGGCCGAGGGGCGCCGGGTGGGCCCCGCTTCGGACGTCTTCAGCTGGGGCGTCACCATGTACTTCGCCGCCACCGGCCGCCTGGCCTTCGATGGCCGGTCTGCCTGGGCTGTCGCCGACCAGATCGTCAACCACGATCCCGACGTACGGATGCTTCCAACGCCGCTCCGAGATGTTGTCGCCGCCTCCCTGCATAAGAGTGCTGATAGTCGTCCGTCCACGGCTCAACTGATGAACCTTTCACAGTAAAAGTACTTGCATACCCTGTTCACAGCCTTTACTCTCTCTTTAGAGATGCAGTAGAGGCGAGTAGGGGTTGCGATGCGATCCCTCCGTAACGGACGGTCGATTCACTCACTGGACATCGAGAACCTGGTCGGGTCGCCTTCGCCGATTGGCTGACCGCCCGCGACGTGCACGTCGCCGTCGTGTCCCGTCCCCGCCTGCTCAGCCGGCGCCTTTATGCCGTGGCCGGCGACATCACCTACCTGGATGCGGCCCTGGCCGCCTGACCCAAGGACTCTCAATGACCTACCAGCCCTCCATGCCGCCCGCGCGGCGCGGTTTCTCCGGTGCCGCCGTCGCGCTGATCGCCATCCTCGCCCTGGGGGCGGGCTGCCTCGGCGGTGTGGCCGTGAGCGGTACGAGCAGCACATCGGACACGATGGCGGCACCGGACCGGACGGCCGGCACCAAGGCCGCGCGGGCGGTGCCGGAGGACACCGGACTTCCCGAGGCTGCTCAGGACGAGCCCGAATACGTCAAACTGCCTGACTTCAAGGGCCAGAACGCGGCAGTCGCGAAGCAGTGGCTGGTTGACCAGGGCTGGGACGAGTTCAAGAACATCAAGCTGGGCTCGCAGGATCCCTACGACACGATCGTGATCCTCCCGGAGAACTGGACGGTGACCAAGCAGTCGCATCGTCCGGGCAGCAAGGTCAAGATCGGCAGCACCATCGTGCTCACCTGTACGAAGGAATCCTGACAGCGAGGCATCCCGCGATGGGGGCTGCGCCGGGATCAGGCGCCGCCGTTGATGGCGCCGGTCTTGAGCGAGCCCTCCGCGATCTCCCACTTCTTCAGCAGCGCGTCGTAGGTGCCGTCCTCGAACAGCTCGTACAGGGCCTGCTGGACGGCCTTCTTCAGGGTGCCCTTGCCCTTGCCGATCGCGATGCCGTACGGCGCCGCCTCGATCTGCGGCCCGGAGATGCGCAGCGAGGAGTTCTCCTGCACGGCCACCGCCCCCGGCGGGAAGTCGTCGAGGTAGGCGTCGGCCTTCCCGGCGAGCACCGCGCCCTTGGAGTCGGACAGCGCCTCGACGGGGACGATCGTCAGCCGGTTGCCCGCCGGGCAGCGGTCGTTCTGCGCCTCGGCGAGGCCGACGTAGATGGTCCCGATCGGGACGGCGACCCGCTGGCCGCACAGCGCCGTGATGCCCTCGCCGTCCATCTTGCCGCGCGCGACCACGACGGAGCCGACGTTGAGGTAGTCGACGAAGTCGACCCGCTGCTGCCGCTCGGCGGTGTCGGTGATGGACGACATGGAGGCGTCGACCTCGCCGGACTCCGCCTTGGCGAGCAGCTCGCCCCACGGGGTCTGCCGCATGTCCAGCTTCAGGCCGAGCTTGGCGGCGATGGCGTTGGCGAGGTCGACGTCGAAGCCGGTCTGCTCGCCGTCCTTGACGAACTCCATGGGCGCGTACGTCATGTCGGAGCCGATCACGATGACTCCCGCCCGCCGGATGTCGTCGGGCACGTGGGAGCGGGCGGTGGAGGGCGCCGCCGTGCCGGAGCCCTCCGGGGAGCCCGGGTCGGCCGAGCAGCCGGTGATGAGGATGCCGGTGGCGAGAGCCGCCAGCCACGGGGTGATGCGCATGGGACGTCCTTGAATGATCGGAGAGCCTGCCGGTTCTTCTCTGCGAATCTGCAAATCGGCAGTGACTCACGTCACCTGAGCCCTCAGCTTCGCCTCTTGCCTGTCGATTCACCGGACAAGCAATGGAAGAGGCGGCAATGAGACTCACGATCCGACACCAGATCCTGGCCCTGGCGGCGACAGGCTTCGTCATGGTCACGACAGCGGGACTTATCGGTTATCAGGGCATTTCCCAGCTTGAGGAGGCGCAGCGCGAGGCGAGCACCGCGGCGGCGGCTCTGGAGGCCGTCGGGGCGGCGGACACCGCCCGGGTGGCGTTCCGCGGCGACGTCCTGAATGCGATCACCACGCGGGACAGCGCCGAGCGGCAGGAGGTGCTGGACCTGCTCGGCGGCCACGTGTCGGATCTGCGCCACAGTTTCGCGCAGATCGTCCGGCTCCAGCCGGAGCTGGCCGGTGAGGTGAAGGAGCTCGAGGGCGCGACCGACGAGCTGATCGCCGCCGGGCAGCGGGTGGTGACCCTGGCCAGCCGGGTGGTCAGCGACCCGCAGCAGATCGGCGCGGCCAAGGCGCGGCCCGACTTCGAGAGCCGCTACCAGCGGTTCGACGAGGCGCTGCCCAAGCTGGAGAAGGCGATCGCCGACGAGGCCGAGGAGACCTCCGCGGCGGCCGTGGCCCTGGCGGACGACGCCAAGACCCTCACGCTGGTCACCGCCGGACTGGCCGCGGTGCTGCTGGGCGGCGCCGCGGTCCTGCTCGCCCGGCGGGTGTCGCGCCGCATCGGCTCCTGCGTGCTGGCCATGAAGAGCCTGGCGGACAAGAACCTGACCGTGCGGGCGGACATCGGGGGAACCGACGAGCTCGCCGAGCTCGGCACGAGCCTCGACCAGGTCGTCGTCACGGTCCGCGGGGCCATCGGGGAGATCGCCGACAACGCCGCGGCTCTCATCTCCGCCTCCGAGCGGCTCTCGGACACCAGCCGCAACCTCGCGACGGGCGCCCAGACGGCGGCCGACCAGGCCCACAACGCCTCGTCCAACGTGGACCAGGTCTCCGAGAGCGTCAGCTCGACCAACCAGGCGGCGCAGAGCCTCCAGGCCTCCATCCGGGACATCAACGGCGCCGTCACCGAGGCCGTGCAGGTCGCCGCCGAGGCGGTCGGCCTGGCCACGACCACCAACCGTACGATCGAGCGGCTGCGGACCTCCAGCGGCGAGGTCGGAGCCGTGGTCAACATGATCACCTCGATCGCGCAGCAGACGAACCTGCTGGCGCTCAACGCGACGATCGAGGCCGCCCGCGCCGGTGAGCAGGGCAAGGGCTTCGCCGTCGTCGCCGGGGAGGTCAAGGACCTCTCGCAGGAGACCGCCTCCGCCACCGAGGACATCGAGAGCAAGGTCGCGGCGATGCAGGGCGACACCGAGAACGCGATCGAGGCCATCGGCCGCATCGGCTCGGTGATCAACCGCATCGACGAGATCCAGCGCTCCATCGTCGCCGCGATCGAGGTGCAGAGCCAGGCCACCCAGTCCATCGGGGCCGGCATCGACGTGGTCTCCCGCTCCTCGAGCGACATCACCAGCTCGATCCTGAACGTCGCCGAGGCGACCCGCACCACCCACGACGGCGCGACCAGGACCGAGACGGCGGCCACGGAGCTGGCCGAGCTTGCCCACAACCTCAACGCGCTCGCCGAGCGGTTCCAGCGCTGACGGCCGGACGGTTCCAGCGCTGACGGCCGGACGGGGCGTCACGGATCGGCGGCCGGACGGCTGCGAGCCGGCCGCCGGCCGCCGGGCGCCGGATGTCACGGACCTGGGCCGGCCGCCGCGCCACCGGCCCCTACAGGTCGCGGGGGCGGACCAGGCCGTGCTCGTAGGCGTGGCGGACGGCCTCGGCGCGGTCGCGCAGGCAGAGCTTGGCGAGCAGGCGGTTGATGTGCGTGGCGACGGTGGACAGGCTGATGTGCAGGGCGGCCGCGATCTCGGCGTTGGCCAGGCCGCGGCCGATCAGTGTGAGGACCTCGCGCTCGCGGGGGGTGAGGTCGCCCTGCTCCGCCGGCGCCCCCACGTAGCCCGCCATCACCCGGGCGGTGATCGCCGGGTCGAGGGCCGCCAGGCCGCTCGCCGCCGTCCGGATCACCGTGAACAGCTGCTCGGGCGGCGACACCTTGAGCAGGAAGCCGCTCACCCCCGCGCGCAGGGAGCCTTCGAGGTTCTCGTCGGTGTCGTAGGTCGTCAGCATGACGATCCTGGGCGGTTCGGGATCGGCCAGGAGCTCCCGGGCGGCGGCGATGCCGTTCATGCCGGGCATCGAGATGTCGAGGAGCGCCACGTCGGGCCGGAGGCGGCGAACGGCCTCCACCGCCTCCCGGCCGTCGG
Source organism: Planobispora longispora (assembly GCF_016863135.1). Classification (GTDB taxonomy): domain Bacteria; phylum Actinomycetota; class Actinomycetes; order Streptosporangiales; family Streptosporangiaceae; genus Planobispora; species Planobispora longispora. The sequence goes on along the minus strand of NZ_BOOH01000036.1, from coordinate 2,143 downwards.
CGGCCTCGCCGACCACCCGCAGGTCCGGTTGGGTGCCGATGACGAGGCGGAGCCCGCGGCGGACGGTCGCCTGGTCGTCGGCGAGGAGAACGGAGACGGTCACGTGACCACCGTGATCCTTCCGGAGAGGGGGAGCGAGACGCTCACACCGTACCCGCCGCCCGGCCGCGGACCGGCTGCGAGCCGGCCGTGGAACAGCGCGACGCGCTCGCGCATGCCGACCAGGCCGTGGCCCGTCCCCTCCGCGCCCGGCGCCCGCCCGTCGCGGGGGCCCTCGTCGAGGATGTCCAGGCAGAGCATCCGGGACCGGTAGGAGACCTTCACCTCGGACGCGGTGGGCCCCGCGTGCCGGAGCGTGTTGGTGAGCGCCTCCTGGACGATCCGGTAGGCCGACAGGTTCAGGCCCGCCGGCAGCGGGACGGGGGTGCCCTCGATGGTCAGGCGCACGTCGAGACCGGCCGCGCGCATCTGCTCCACCAGCTCGTCCAGGCGGGTCAGGTTCGGCTGCGGGGCGAGCCCGTCGTTCTCGGGGCCGGTCCGCAGCAGCCCGACCATGAGGCGCAGTTCCTCCACCGCCTCGCGCCCCGTCTCCTCCACCACGTTCAGCGCCTCGCGCTCGACGGCCTGGTCGGGATGGAGCATCAGCCGCGCCGCGCCCGCCTGCATGACCATCACACTGACGCTGTGCGCGACGACGTCGTGCAGCTCACGGGCGATCCGGAAACGCTCCTCGGTCACCGCCTCCCGGGCGAGCAGCTCGCCGCGCTCCTGCGCCTGGAGGGCGACATGCCGGTGATGCCGTACGGCCACGCCCGCGCCGCCCGCGATGGAGGACATCACCAGCAGCACCGCGACGTCGCCGGCCGTGACCATCGAGCTGGCCATGAAGAGGAGGACCAGGCAGAGCACGGCCGTGGCCGCCAGCCCCGCGACGGCCCGCCGGTCCTTCAGCGGGACCACGCCGAGCAGCGTGAACAGCAGGAGGAGATGGACGTAGAACTGCCAGGCGGCCGATATCTCGCCGTAGTACGCGGTCAGCGGCGTGTTGATCGACGCGTAGACGGCCAGCGCGGTGAACGGCGCCCGCTGCCGCACCAGCACCAGGATCGCGGCGGCCGCGACCACCCCGAGCCACCACAGGGGACGGCGGGAGAGATCCATCGAGCGCCCGCCGAGTTCTTCGGCGACGCCGAACAGCAGGACGGCCAGGGAGATCAGCCAGTCGACGGGGGTAGGGGGCGGGCGGTGACTCATGAGGCGAGCGTAAAGGGAAGATCGTGGCGGGGAATCCGTCTTGCGGGGGATAAGTCCGGTTGGCTGGGCCGTCTCAGGGTGTGGACATCACCCGCGGGGCGGACGGGGCGTCGAAGCGGGCGTTGACGACGCGGACCGGGCTCCGTCTCTAACGTTCCCGCCATGTTCGGATTCAGCAACCCCGACGCCTTCCGCCGCCGGGCCGCGGGTGTCAGCCTTCTCCTCGCCCCTCTCTGCCTCCTGCTCGGCATGGTCGTCGACCCGCTGATCGCGGGAGCCGACGAGGTCCTCGGCTATGCCCGCAACCCCGTGGCCACCGGGATCAGCGCGACCCTGCTGCACTACGCCTGGGTGCTCTGGGTTCCCGGCGTGATCGGTCTGGTCCACATGGTGCGGGGGAAGGGGGCGGTCCTGGCCAACGTGGCCGGAGCGGTGACCGTGCTGGGCCTGATCAACTTCTCCGCCCTGATGATCTCGGACTTCTTCGACATCGTCGCCTACCAGCAGCTCACGGTGGAACAGGCCACCGCGATCATGCGGGACGCCGCCCAGCCTGCGATGATCTTCGCCTGGCAGATCCCCGGCATGGCGGGTTCCTTCCTCGGACTGGTCGCGGTGGCCGCGGCCTATGCCCGCGCCGGGCACGCGGGCTGGTGGTTCCCGGCCGGGGTGCTGTCCGGCATGGTGATCTGGATCGGCGGGACGAGAGCCGGGAACCAGCTGGTCAGCTACGCCGGACCGGCGATTCTGCTGCTGGTCTTCGGCGTCGTGGGCATCGCGATGATCCGGATGACCGACGAGCGGTGGAGGCCGGCCGCCCGGCCGCCGGTCCCGGCGGGAACGGTGTGAACGTCCCGGCCGGAACCATGCCCCGGTGACGGGTGACGGG
>NZ_BOOH01000035.1 GCF_016863135.1 Planobispora longispora | reverse complement strand
TGACCTGCGGCCGGGTGCGCGGTCAGCTCTCGATGGAGGACATGTCCGGGTAACGGTCACCGCGCACGGCCCCGCTGGGCACGGCGGTCTCCAGGGCGTCGAGCTGGGCGGCGGTCAGCTCGACACCGGCCGCCGCGGCGTTCTCCTCCAGGTAGCGCAGCCGCTTGGTGCCCGGGATCGGGATGACGTCCTCGCCCCGGGACAGCACCCAGGCCAGGGCGAGCTGGGCCGGAGTGCACCCCGCGTCCTCGGCGATCTTCCGGACCTCGGCGACGAGCGCCTCGTTCCCCGCCGCGTTCTCCCCGGCGAACCGGGGGAAGTACTTGCGGAAGTCGTCGGCGGGCATCTCCTCGGCGGGCGGGAGGACGCCGCCGAGCAGGCCCCGGCTGATCGGCGAGTACGCCACCAGGGCGATGCCCAGTTCCCGGGCGGCCGGCAGGATCTCCCCCTCGATGTCCCGGGCGAAGAGCGAGTACTCGCTCTGCAGCGCGGCGATGGGGTGGACCGCCTGGGCCCTGCGCAGGGTCTCGGCGCTCACCTCGGACAGACCCAGGTGACCGACCTTGCCCGCGGCGACCAGCTCGGCCATCGCGCCGACGGTCTCCTCGATCGGCACCCCGGGGTCGCGGCGGTGCAGGTAGTACAGGTCGATGTGGTCGACGCCGAGCCTGCGCAGCGAGGCGTCGCACGCCTTCCGGACGTACTCGGGACTGCCGTCGACGGACCGCGCCGCCGGGTTGTCACCCCGGACGATGCCGAACTTGGTCGCCAGTACCGCCCGGTCCCTGCGGTCGGCGATCGCCCGCCCGACCAGTTCCTCGTTGTGGCCCCTGCCGTACATGTCGGCGGTGTCCAGGAAGTTCATCCCGAGATCCAGCGCCCGGTGGATGACCTTGATCGACTCGGCCTCGTCGGTCGGGCCGTAGAACTCCGACATTCCCATGCAGCCGAGCCCGAGTGCGGAGACCTCGGGGCCGCCGCTGCCGAGACGTCGCTTGTTCATGAGTTCTCCATTGCGTGATATAGGTCGATTTTGTAGTCGAGGACCGAGACGTCCTCGCTGAGCTGGGCGATCCGCTCCAGGACGCGCGCGCGGTGGACCTCGAGCATGCGCCGCCGCTCGGCCGCGGTCGCCGCGCCCCGGCGGCGCAGCTCGGCGTACCGGCACATCTCGGCGATCGGCATCCCGGTGGTGCGCAGCTTCGTGAGGAAGTCCAGCCATTCGAGATCCGGCCGGGTGTAGCTGCGCCGGCCGCCGGAGTCGCGGCCGACCTCGTGGATGAGCCCGATCCGCTCGTAGTAGCGCAGCGTGTGCGTGCTCAGCCCCGATACGCGCGAGGCTTCCTGGATGGTGATGCCCATGGACTCCACCCTGCATGTTGAAGTGCGCTTCAAGTCAAGCGCCCCCTCCGGGCCACCGGTCGCCGGAACACGACCCCGGAGCGGCCGACCCTGAGGGGGAGGGCCCTACCTTCGGGGAGGTCCGCGCAGTTCACGGGGGCGGTACGGCCGGCGTCACCCTGAGGCCACCCCCACCCCGGGCCGGAGCCCCTCCGGGACCGGTCAGGGGTGGCTGGGGAATATTTCGGATACTTCACGACCTGGCCCGACGCGATCGTTGACGCCATGGGAAGCAAGGCGTTTTCGGGACCATGGATGGTCGTCGGCGGGTACGCGGCGATCGTCGCCGGCGCGGTGTCCATGTTCGGCCTGCACGTGGCCACGGGCCTCGATCCGGTGCACACGCTGATCAGCGAGTACGCGTTCGAGCCGGACGGCTGGCTGCTGCCCGCCTCGCTCACGCTCTTCGCCGTGGGCGCGACGGTCTTCGGCGTCGTGCTGGCCCGCCGCGGCCAGGACCGCAAGGCGGCGGCGCTGGTCGGGATCTGGGGCCTGTGCATGCTCCTGATCGGCGCCTTCCCCACCGACCGGCCCGGGGTGCCGCTCTCGATGTCCGGGGGCATCCACCGGTACGCCGCGTTCGCGGCGTTCCTGGCGATGCCGGTCGCCGGGCTGATCCTGGCGCGGCGGAACGAGGGCAGGCCGTACGCCAGGACGGTGAAGGCGCTGAGCCTGGCATCGCTGGGCGTGCTGCTCCTGGTGGTGATCCCGTATGTCGTGCGGATGTTCGGCGTCGATCTGGGCAACGACGACATCCCGGCCGGGGTGACCCAGCGGCTGGTGGTCGCCTTCGAGGTCGCGGTCCTGGTGACGCTCGGGCTGGCACTGGGGAGGGGGCCCGCCCGGAAGGCGTCAGCCGAGGCGGCGGGCGAGACGGCGGTAGGCCGACAGCGTCAGCTCCCAGAAGCGGTCCGTGTCGAGCGCGGTGGCGACCACGGCGTTCGCCGGCCGCTCCGGCCGCAGGTCCGTGACCGTCGTTCCCGGTACGGGGGCCGCGGTGGCCTCACCGCTGCCGCTGCCGCTGCCGCTGCTGCTGCCGGCTCCGGCACCGGGGTCGGGGTCGGAGCGGGCATCGGGGCCGGTGGCGGGGCGGGCATCGGGGCCGGAACCGCCACCGCCATGACCGGGGCCGGAACCGGGATCGGGACCGGTGACCACCGTGACCGCGGCGGGCGCGGTGGTCACCACCCCCGGATCGATCACGCAGGCGACGGCGCAGGCGTCGTGGACCGCGGGCCCGCCGGGTCCGCCCGCCCGGCCGGGGAATTCCACACACGGGACGAGCAGCTCGCGGCCGAGCCGTCCCAGCGCCCGCATCTCCGCCACCACCGCGTCCCCGGCCCGCGCCTGACCGGCGACGTCGACGCCGATCGCGGTCACCGTCCAGCCCGCCCCGAACACGACCGCGGCGGCCTCGGGATCGGCCGCGAAGTTGAAGTCGGGCGCGATGGCGCGGCGGGTGTGGCGGCCGCCCAGGACGACCAGGCCGCGGGCCCACTCCGCCAGGCGGGGCTCCGCGCGCACGGCCAGCGCGATGTTGGTCGGCGGGCCGAGCGCGACCAGGGTGATCTCGCCCGGATGAGCCCCTACGGCCTCGATGAGGAAAGCCGTCGCGTGACCGCCGGCCGGAGGCGAGGGCGCCTCGGGCAGCACGACCGAGCCCAGGCCGGAGGGCCCGTGCGGACTGTTCTCCCGCGCGAGGCCGTGCCCCGCCAGCGCGTCGGCGCTCCCGGGGACGACCGGCGTCTCGCCCGCGCCCAGGAACGCGCGTAGCCGCAGCGCGTTGGCCGTGGTCCGCTCCAGGGTGGCGTTGCCCGCGACCGTGGTGATCCCGACGATCTCCAGCTCCGGGGCGGCGCACGCGAGAGCGAGGGCCAGGGCGTCGTCGAGTCCCGGGTCGCAGTCGATGATCACCTTCCTGGGCGTCACATGGAGCAGGCTATCCGTGTCACGATTTGTCGCCCGACTGCCGTACGCTCCCCGGAAAACCGATCAAGGGAAGAGGCGGAAGATGGCGGCGCAGAGCACGTACCTGGAGCTGTCCGAGGACGGCGGCGGCTCGCACAAGTTCTACGAGGTCGTGCTCGACGGGACAGAGGTGACGATCACCTACGGCCGGATCGGGGAGGCCGGGCAGACCAAGACCTCCTCCTTCGCCACCGCGGAGAAGGCCGCGGCCGCCGCCGCCAAGAAGGTCGGCGAGAAGGTCCGCAAGGGATACGCGAGCGCCGTGCGAGGCGTGCGGCAGGCCCGGCCGGTCACCCGGCGCAGCATCGTCAGCTCCCGCTCCACCGCCCGCCAGGCGCCCGTGCTGTGGCGCTTCGCCAGCGGCGCCGCGGCGTTCGGCATCTTCGTGGACGCCGAGCGCTGCTGGGTGGGCAACCAGCGGGGCGACGTCTACACCGTCACCCACGACGGCACCGTGACCGGCCGCTTCCGGCTGCCCGACGGCGTCAAGTGCATCGTGGCCGACGACTTCTGGATCTACGCCGGCGCCGACGACGGCAAGGTCTACGACCTCAGCGGGAAGGTCCCCCGGGTCGCCTACGAGATCGCCGAGGACGTCGACATCTACTGGCTCGACATCCATGACGGCGTGCTCGGCGTGTCCGACCGGGCCGGGCGGATCACGACCATCGACCACGAGGACGAGTTCCAGTGGGCGCGCACCGGTCAGGGCGACTCCGCCTGGATGGTCCGCTGCGACGACGAGGCCGTCTATCACGGCCACTCCGCGGGGGTGGCCCGCTACGACGCCGCCGACGGCGCCCCCGTCTGGCAGACCGGGGTCCAGGGCGCGGTGCTGTTCGGCTGGCAGGAGGCCGAGTCGGTCTACGCGGGCACCTCGCGCGGGGCCGTGCACCGGCTGCGCAAGTCCGACGGTCTCGCCGAGGCGGTCTACCGGTGCGACGCCCCCGTCTTCTCCTGCGCCACCGCCCCCGGCGGCCGCTACGTCTTCGCCGGGGACAACCATTCCTCCATCTACTGCTTCGACGCCGACGGCACGCGCCTGTGGAAGCTCGCCACCGGCTGCGGCTCGGCCTTCTCCATGCAGTATCTCGACGACCGCCTCTACATCGTCACCACCGACGGCACCCTGGCCTGCATCGACGCCACCGAGGCGGCGATCAGGGCGGCGCAGGAGGGCACCGTCCCCGAGGCGGTGGACGTCAAGGCCGCCGCGGGCCTGGCCGCGGTGGAGCCGGCCGCGACCGTGGAGACCGTCTCGCCGGAGGCGCAGGCGGACGGCGGCGTGATCGTGGAGTGCTACCAGGAGGGCGGACGCCTGCGGGTCCGGGTGGTCAGCGAGGGCTACGAATCCGGATGGAACGTGCAGTTCCCCAAGAACGTGCGCGAGGCGGGCGTCCGCTACCTCGTCGAGGGCGTCCGCTCCTCCGGGCGGGGCGGGTTCTACCGCGCCTACGGCGACATCCGCCGCCTGCTCTGACCGGCGCGGCCGTTCCCGGACGCCCGGCCGCCCGGGAACGGACCGGCGGCGCGGGGCTCAGGCGAACCCCGCCAGTTTGTACAGCACGAGCGAGCCCGCGACGGCCACGTTGAGGCTCGCCCCCGTGCCGATCATCGGGATCTCCACGGCCGCGTCGAGCAGGTCGAGGGCCTCCGGCGGGATGCCGTCGCGTTCGTGGCCGAGGACCGCCACCGTGGGACGGCGGGCCATGGGCAGGTCGGCCAGCCGGACGGCCTCCTCCGCCAGCTCCACCCCGAGGACGTGGTCCCCGGCCGCCCGGCGTTCGGCCAGCCAGCCCAGGGGCTCCCGCACCCAGTGCACGCAGGCCGGCTTGCGCAGGGTGTTGCCGCGCCGGAGAGCCTCGGGGACCCACGGCAGGCGCGGTACGGCCATGCACGCGCCGACCGCGTCGCAGGTCCGCAGCAGCGTGCCGAGATTGAGCCCGTGCATCGGCCAGAGCGGGGCGACGCACAGATGACCGAGACATCGGAGCGGTCGGGGACGGCGGGCGGCCCTCAGGTCTTCACGGGTGCGCACCCGCACGGCGGGGCCGGTCACGGCCGGACGCGGACGACCTCCGCGGGAAGGTGGCGGGTCATACAGATCACGCAGGTCATATGGGTCATACTGCGGGCGCTTCAGCGGTGCGCCCGGAACCATCGACGGCAATGCCTGCACCCAGGATAGCCGTACGGCCGCCGCCCCCACGAGAGGGCGACGGCCGTACGGATCGTCAGCGCTTGCCGCCGTCGGGGCCGCCGAGTCCGGCGCGGCGCAGGGCCTCGGCCATGGCGCCGCCCGGGGCGTTGCGCTCCTGGCCGCGTGGCTGCCCACCGCGTGGCTGCCCACCGCGCTGCTGATCTCCGCGTGGCTGTCCGCCGCGCCGCTGGTCTCCGCGCCCGCGCTGGTCCCCGCGCTGTTCGCCGCGCGGGCCGCCGCCGTCCCGGCGCCCGCCGCCGGAGCGGTCGCGCTGCTCGCCGCGGGCCTCGGTCTCGTCCTCCAGACGGAGGGTGAGCGAGATGCGCTTGCGCGGGATGTCGACGTCGAGCACCTTCACCCGGACGACGTCGCCGGACTTGACCACCTCGCGGGGGTCCTTGACGAAGTTCCGGGACATGGCCGAGACGTGGACCAGGCCGTCCTGGTGCACGCCGACGTCGACGAACGCGCCGAACGCGGCGACGTTGGTGACCACGCCCTCGAGGATCATGCCGGGCTGGAGGTCGGAGAGCTTCTCCACGCCCTCCTTGAAGGTGGCGGTCTTGAAGGCGGGCCGGGGGTCGCGGCCGGGCTTCTCCAGCTCGGTGAGGATGTCGGTGACGGTCGGCAGGCCGAAGGTGTCGTCCACGAACTCCTGAGGCTTGAGGGAGCGCAGCGTGCCGGCGTTGCCGATCAGCTCGGTGATCTCGCACCTGGTGGCCGCGAGGATGCGGCGGACCACCGGGTAGGCCTCCGGGTGCACGCTGGAGGAGTCGAGCGGGTCGTCGCCGCCGGGGATGCGCAGGAAGCCCGCGCACTGCTCGAACGCCTTGGGGCCGAGCCGGGGCACGTCCTTGAGCGCCCGGCGGGAGCGGAACGGGCCGTTGGCGTCGCGGTGGGCGACGATGTTCTCCGCGAGCCCGGAGCCGATGCCCGACACCCGGGTCAGCAGCGGCGCCGAGGCGGTGTTGACGTCGACGCCGACGGCGTTCACGCAGTCTTCGACCACCGCGTCGAGCGAGCGGGAGAGCTTGGTCTCGGCGAGGTCGTGCTGGTACTGGCCGACGCCGATGGACTTGGGGTCGATCTTGACGAGCTCGGCCAGCGGGTCCTGCAGGCGGCGGGCGATGGAGACCGCGCCGCGCAGCGAGACGTCCAGGCCGGGCAGCTCCTGCGAGGCGTAGGCGGAGGCGGAGTAGACCGACGCCCCGGCCTCCGACACCACGATCTTGGTCAGCCCGGGGACCAGCTTGACCAGCTCGCCCGCGAGCTTGTCGGTCTCCCGAGAGGCCGTGCCGTTGCCGATCGCCACCAGCTCCACGCCGTGCGCCTTCACCAGGGCGGCCAGGGTCGCCAGCGACTGGTCCCACTGGCGGCGCGGCTCGTGCGGGTAGATCGTGTCGGTCGCCACGACCTTGCCGGTGGCGTCGACCACCGCGACCTTCACGCCGGTCCGCAGGCCGGGGTCCAGGCCCATCGTCGCGCGGGTGCCCGCCGGGGCGGCCAGCAGCAGGTCGCGCAGGTTGGTGGCGAACACGCGCACCGCCTCGTCCTCGGCGGCCTGCCACATGCGCATCCGCAGGTCGATGCCGAGGTGGACGAGGATGCGGGTGCGCCAGGCCCAGCGGACGGTGTCGGCCAGCCACTTGTCGGCGGGCCGCCCCCGGTCGGAGACGCCGAAGCGGTGGGCGATGGCCGCCTCGTAGCTGCCGGTGGGCTCCTCCTCCGGCTCCAGGGTGAGGGTCAGGACCTCCTCCTTCTCGCCCCGGAACATCGCCAGGATCCGGTGCGAGGGCAGCTTGGTGAACGGCTCGGCGAAGTCGAAGTAGTCGGAGAACTTGGCGCCCGCCTCCTCCTTGCCCTCGCGCACCGCCGAGACCAGCCGCCCCTTGCCCCACATGCGCTCGCGCAGCTCGCCCACCAGGTCGGCGTCCTCGCCGAAGCGCTCGACCAGGATGGCCCGCGCCCCGTCGAGCGCGGCGGCGGCGTCGGGCACGCCCTCGCCGACGAAGGCCGCGGCGGCGGCCTGCGGGTCGACGGACGGGTCGGCGAGCAACCCGTCGGCCAGGGGTTCGAGCCCGGCCTCCCGGGCGATCTGCGCCTTGGTGCGCCGCTTGGGCTTGTAGGGCAGATAGATGTCCTCCAGGCGGGCCTTGGAATCTGCCGCCATGATCTGGGCCTTGAGGGCGTCGTCGAGCTTGCCCTGGCTCCGGATCGACTCCAGGATCGCGGTGCGCCGCTCCTCCATCTCGCGCAGGTAGCGCAGCCGCTCCTCGAGCGTGCGCAGCTGCGCGTCGTCGAGCATCCCGGTGGCTTCCTTGCGGTAGCGCGCGATGAAGGGCACCGTGGCCCCGCCGTCGAGCAGCTCCACCGCCGCCCGCACCTGCCCCTCGCGCACGCCCAGTTCGTCGGCGATCCGCTGATCAATAGAAGTCGTCACAGTCTCTTCCCCTTGTGGTGGACCTCCCAAAGCTATCGCGTGGCGGGGAGCCGGAAGCGGCTGTGCCGCCCGGCATGTGGACGACTCCGGGAGATCCGCTCTCCCCGTGGATCGTCCCGCCGAGGCGATCCCGACGTCCCGTCACGGCTCCGGGGCGGCACCGGGAACGGCTCCGGGGTGGCACCGGGAACGGCTCCGGCCGCGGCTACAGCAGTGGCTCCGGGAACGCCGGGGAGAGGCGGGTCCACTCGACGGTGGCCGCGGCGGCGTTGCCGCCCGGGGTGCCGGTCACCCAGTGAGTGAGCTGCGGCCGTTCCCTGCTGTCCTGGATCACCCATCTGGCCCCGGTGTCCGCGCCGTCGCGGGACAGGCGGGCCACGCCGGAGCTGTCGACGGCCACCCGCCAGGTCGCGAGCCGCCCGGCGCCGTCGAGGGAGTGGACCCTCTCCCAGACCGACGATCCCTTGCGCATGCTCCACACCCCGCCGCGCTGTACGGCCAGCATCAGCCTCCGCGCGCCGTTGGCCACCTTCGCGCCCAGGCAGACGCCCTCGCCGGTCCGGGGGTCCAGCGCGCTGTCGTCGTCGACCCGGCCACGGAACTCCAGGACGAAGTCGCACCCCTGGCGCACGTCGAGGGCGCGGGTCGCCCCGCTGGGCCGGGCGCCGCCGCTGCGCAGGACGAACCCGCCGCCGGGGGTCCGCCGCGCGCCGCCGTACAGCTCCCAGTCGCCGGCGAACAGGTCGCCGCCGAACCCCCGGGTGACGTCGAGCCCGGCCACCTTGATGTTGGTCTGGTTGTGCTCCCAGACGACGAAGAACTTCCCCGGCTCGTACTCGTCGGCGCTCGGGTAGACGTCCCACCCGCGTGCCGCGCCCCGGGTCAGCCGCCTGCCGTCGGCGAAGAGCCGTCCGGGCCCCCACGGCTCTCCGGGCCGCCGCACCTTGTAGTGGAGCACCTCGCGATACTGATCGGGCTTGCTCTCCGCCGGACCGGTGAACGGTCCGGCCAGCGTGTTGTAGATCGCCAGGTGCCGTCCCCCGGAGTCGCGGGTGAAGAACGTCTTGACGTAGTAGTTGGGCAGGTCCTCGTCCAGCGTGAGACGTGACCAGGTCAGGCCCCCGTCGGCGCTGGTCGCGGTGGCGCAGTGGGCGGCGCCGGCCCGGTAGCGGGCGTCGCGCTCGGCAGGCGAGGCGCCGCCGCGCAGGTCCAGCGTGCGGGTGACCATGACCAGCGCGCCGGGGTCGTCGTAGGAGATCGCGATCTGCGGCTCCTCCACCGCCACACCGGGCGGGTTCTCCGCGAGCGCGCCCGGGGTCCAGGTCCTCAGGTCCGCCGAGCGCAGCACGCCCGCCCGGGTGGTCCCGCCCGCGTGCCTCCAGTACGGCACCAGCCAGTGCCCGCCGTGCCGCAGCGGCCTGCCCGCCACGACCACGCCCCGGCCGTTGTCCGGCACCTCCACCGTGATCGGGAAGTCGGTCCAGGTACGGCCCGCGTCGGTGCTCCTCCTGGCCGTCATCGTGGTCGGGAAGCCGTCCACCCGGCCCTGGCGGTCCCGGTCGCGCTCGACGTCGATCAGACCGAGCAGCGCGTACAGGACGCCGCCGTCGTCGAGGAACATCACGTAGTGGTAACGGCGCGTGGCGGTCGCCGCGGCCAGCGTGCCGACCGTCCAGGTCCGACCGGCGTCGTCCGACCGGGCGTACATGATCGCCCCCTGGTCCGTCGGGGACGGGTCGCGGGCGTCGCGCACCCCGGCCCGCCAGCCGACCACCAGCCGCCGCGAGTCCAGCGCGACGATGTCGGGGACGCGGTTCCCCTCGTGGGCGAGCTCCCCGCCGGGAGTCCTGTCGGTCTTCCCGTAGACGGTGACGGGAGGGCCGACGTGCGTTCCGACGATGTCGATCTCCGGCCAGGACATGTCACCACAGCGAACAGGCGGGAGGTGACCGGAGGGTTGCCGGAAGGTGACATCCCATCCCCGATCGCGCCGGGAGGCCCTCCCGCCCCGACGGCCACCCGACGGCGCCGGCCGCCGGCTCGGTGAACTCCTCGACCATTCCCGAGGACATGGTGCCGGCGTTGTTCACCACGACGTCCAGCCGGCCGAAGTGCTCGACGGTGGCGGCCACGGCGGCGAACACCGCGGTGCGGTCGGTCACGTCGATCGGGAGAGTCAGCAGCCGGTCCCCGTACCGGTCGTCGAGGTCGTGGGCGGAGACGGTGCGGGAGGGAAGTAAGACGGTACGTCTCGTCTTGCTTTCTGTTAGGTTGGCCGCATGACGACGCAGCGTCCGTCCTCCAACCCGGCCCGCCGGAGTGAAGCCTCCCGCCGGGCGATCCTCACCGCGGCGTTCGAGCTGGTCGGTGAGGTGGGATACGCCAAGCTGAGCATCGAGGGCATCGCCGCGCGGGCCGGGGTCGGCAAGCAGACGATCTACCGCTGGTGGCCCTCCAAGGGCACCGTGCTCCTGGACGCCTTCCTCATGCTCAGCGGCGGGCAGGACGGGGAGGCGGCCCTGCCCGACACCGGGGACCTGGAGGCCGACCTGAAGACGGTCCTGCGCGCCACGGTCGCGGAGCTGAACGACCCCCGCTACGACGAGCCGATGCGCGCCCTGGCCACCGAGATCGCGCACGATCCGGAACTGGCGGCCGCCTACTCCGAGCGGCTGGACGGCCCGATGCGGGAGCTGAAGAAGGAACGGCTGCGCGCCGCCCAGCGGGCCGGGCAGCTGGCGCTGGATCTCGACCTCGATGTGGCCGTCGAGATGGTGTGGGGCCCGCTGCTCAACCGGTGGCTGCAGCGCGGCGGACCCCTGACCCCCGGATACGCCGACAGCGTCGTCGAGACCGCCCTCAACGGGCTGCGCCCGCGCGGGTGAGCCCGGTCGGCGGGAGCGGCCCGGACGGGAGTCCGGGGCGGACGCGGTGACCGCGACCTCCGCGGGACGCCCCGGTCCCCGGCGCGGGAGCGGTCAGTCCAGGAGGGCGGCCAGCCGTTTGGGGGCGACCACCCGGTACGCCTCGGTGACGATCTCGGCGATCTCGGCCCAGTCCTGGGGGACGTCGAGATAGACGCCGAGCCAGCCGCGGTGGCCGACGTACGGCGGGCGGAAGAAGCGCTCGGGCGCCTCGGAGACCATGGCCTCCTGGACGCCGGGCGGGGCGGCGCACCAGAAGGCGAGCCGATCGTCGTGATGATGGTCGGCGTACGTCACGAACGTCTTCCTGTCCCGGATGAACCATGTCGGCTCACCGTGGCTGAGCCGTTCGGTGGTCTCGGGGAGCGCCAGGCAGAGCCGCCGCAGTGACTCCAACGGATCATCGGTCATGTCCCGACGATACGCCGCGGCGAGGCGCGGGAGGGCCGGGCGGGGGAAGGGCGGGGCGAGCGTGGGGAGAGTCCCGCTCGTGGCGGAGACGATATCCGGGTCACCCGGCGGCCGGCCGACCCGCTTCCCGGGAAGCCGCGGACGGCCCGCTTCCCGGAAAAACAGGAGCGGCCCCGGAAATCGGGAGCGGTCTTTCCGCGGTGTTTCTCGGTGCCTCCGGCTGGATTCGAACCAGCGTCCTCCTGCTCCGCAAGCAGGCGCGCGATCCACTGCGCCACGGAGGCCTGGATTCTCCGTGAAAAAAATGGAGAATCCGTGGCGGGTGTGGGAATCGAACCCACCTGGAGTGGCTTATGAAACCACCGGGCACGCCAGCGCCCCCACCCGCCGGGAATGCGAAGAGCCGCCCCGGGACCATGTCCGGGACGGCTCGCACGGGACGTCGCCAATCGTCACATGCGAGCCGGCCCGACCATGCTCATTCGGCGTCGGATGCGCATTCTTTTTCCTTTCGGAGGTGCTTGACGAATGAATTGTGTCGCGCCGGGGGATCCCGGCGCAACGCGTTTTCCCGGCGGTGCCCTCAGCCGACCAGCTCACCTTCCAGCATGGTCATGAGAACCATGTCGTGCCATTTCCCGTCACGGCGGAACGCGTCGCGCTGCCTGCCGTCCTGGGTGAAGCCGACCTTCTCGTAGACCCGGATCGCCGACGTGTTCTCGGCGACCGTCCAGAGCGCGATCGAGTGCAGTCGCATCTTGTCGAAGCCGTACCGGCACATCTCCCGGGTGGCGTCGGTGCCGTAGCCCTTGCCCCAGCAGTCCTTCTCGCCGATGTAGATGTCGAACTCGGCATTGCCGATCTCCGGCTCGGTGTCCCTCAGCCGGGTGAGCCCGATCAGCCGTCCCCCGTCGAGCGTCTCGATCCCGAGGAGAACATCGCCGTACGAATTCCGCTCACGGTTCTCGAAACGCGCGAGGGTCTGGGCCAGCGAACTCGGATATCCGTCGTCCATCCAGCGCATGACCTCGGGGTCGCTGTTCCACCGCCACAGCGCCTCGGCGTCGGACGGTTCCATGGCACGCAGCCGTACGAGCTTTCCGGTCAGCACCGGCGCACTCCGATCGGTCGAGGAATGAGAAACGCAGCGACTTCTACCAGAGGCCGTTCTCGTGCCTCAACCGGATTAACGGCGGGCGGGCCCGCGGCCGGAGGGGGTCAACTGCCGGCCTTGACGAGCGCGTCGCCGTCGAGGCGCCACCGGTCCCACTCGGCCGTGGGGACGGCGCCCATCGCCGCGTAGAAGGCCTGCGCGCTCGTGTTCCAGTCGAGGACCGACCATTCGAAGCGGCCGTACCCGCGCTCGACGCAGATCCGGGCCAGCTCGGTCAGGAGCGCCTTGCCGTGCCCGCCGCCCCGGTGGTCGGGGTGGACGTAGAGGTCCTCCAGGTAGATCCCGTGCCTGCCCTGCCAGGTGGAGAAGCTGAGGAACCAGACCGCGAACCCCGCGACCCGCCCGTCGTCCTCGGCGATGTGGCAGAAGACCGCGGGGTTCTCGCCGAACAGGGCCTCGTGGAGCTGCTCGGGCGACGTCTCGACCTGGTCGAGGGCCTTCTCGTACTCTGCGAGCCCCCTGACCATGTCGACGATGGCGGAGATGTCCTCGGGAACGGCGGGGCGAATCATGGTCAGAGTTTAGGGTGCGGCCGGCGGAGCCCCGGCACGGGGAGATCCGCTCCGGCCGTCCCGGCGCCCGCCGGCTCCCGGGGGAGGAGCGTGGGCGGATCCCGGGTCCCAGCCGCATCAGGAACAGTCGCAGCAGTCGCAGCAGGAGCAGCAGTCGGCCTCGCGCAGGTAGCAGCGCTCGCTGCATGGGCGGCCCTTCTTCCGGCTCCACCGGGGCCGCCACATCCCGCAGGTGAAGAAGGTCGCCACCCCCGCCGCCGACGTGCGGATCCATCCCGGCCGCCGGTAGGAGGACGACGCGGGGTGGTCGTGGAAGGCGCGCTCGACCGCCCGCCGTACCTCGGCGCCGAGGAGCACCTCCACCAGGTGACGTTCCTGGAGTTCCACGTCCCGCAGCGCCAGGGCGAGGCCGTGTACGGCGTCGTCGCAGAGCCTCCGGGCCTCCTGGCGGGTGGCGCCGGTGGCGGTCAGCGGGTTGAACAGGCCCCGGGCGTCGTCGTCTTCCCGGTCCTCGACCGCGTCGAGCAGGTGGGCGATCCGGCCGAAGAACCTGCCCGCCTCGGCCAGGGCGGCGGCGTTGCCGGGGAGTCCGGCGAGCACCGCCGTGTGGGCGAACGACGCGGCGACCGCGTCCTCCGCCGGGCGGGTCAGGTCGAGGAGCGTGATCGGCCCGCTCCCGGAACCGGAAGGACCGGAAGGACTTGCGGGGGCACCGGGGCCGCCGGGTCCGTCGGGGCGGCCGGAAGGAGAGGCGGCCCGGCGCTCCAGGTCGAGCTGCCGATCCACGGTGGAGGTCAGGACGGCGGTGTCGAACCCGACCCCGGCTCCCAGCCGCGCTCCACCGGCCTCCCAGCGGGCCGCCAGCTTCATGCGGGCCGCGCCGGTCCCGGCGGCGACGTCGCCGTCCGCGACCTGGTCGCGGATCCGGCCCGCGGCCAGCACGAGCGAGACCGCGGCCGCCAGCCGTGCTCCCTGGGCGCGGGCGTCCACCACGTCGGCGGAGCGGAAGCCGCGCAGCGCGCAGGGGCCCGCGGTCCGGTGCGGGGAGGCGGACGGGAGCTGGGCCTCGGCGAGGACCGAGATGATCAGAGTGTCGTAGTTGGTGGCCAGCCGCGCTCCCTGTCCCTGACCGTCTCGCAATGTCAGGCACAGCCCGCACAGGTGCGCCTGCCAGGCCTGGTGAAGGGACGGGCACCCGTGCTCACTGCAGGGGCGGATGATTCCGAACACATGACCTCGCAGCCGCCTGGAACGATCCATCTCAGTATTGAAAGAATCGTATGGGCATAGTCGCCTCACCGGTATAACCAGTCGCAACAGTAGCTTTCACCGCAAAAGTGGCGGGCGGGCGTCCGGACGGGTTCAGCCGCAGGTGATCTCGGTGAAGGACGGAGGCGTGGGGGCGGCGCCGATGAAGCCGATTTCGGAGACGGTGGCGCCCGGGGCCAGCACGGGGTCGTCGGCCGGAGCGTGGATCATCGCGATGGGGCCGCTCTGCATGTGCGTGCCCTTCCACGCCTGGGTGATGGTCGCTCCCCGGGGGAGGAGCCACTGGATGTACCAGTCGCGCATCGGGCCGCCGGTCCTGTTGCTGATCGTCGCGGTGCCCCGGTAACCGCCCGGCCAGGACTCGACGAGGGTGAGCGTGGCGGTGCACCCCGCGGCCGGGGACGGTGGCCGTGAATGGGACGGAGCCGCGGGCGGCCCGGATGACCCGGACTGCTGGGATGACGCGGACTGCTCGGACGGCCCGGATGATCCGGACTGCTGGGATGACCCGGACGCCGGGTCCGCGGGCGGTACGGGCGGTGCGGCGGGGGAGGCCCCGTGCGCGGCGGGGTGCGCGGGCGGTGGGCTCGCGGGGCCGCCGACGCAGGCCGCCGCGATCAACGCCACCGCCGCGCCGAGGGAGGCGGCGCCCAGCAGCGTCGTGGTCTTCCCCCGGGGCATGGCGGGTCACCTTCCTGGGAGGGGGCCCCGGCCGTCCGGCCGGGGCCCCGGGTCGTCAGGGACTGGTACAGGCGGGAGTGGGGGAGCCGCTGGTGCCGTTGGCGGTGAAGCCGAAGGTCACCGACCCGCCGGGTTGGATCGTCCGGTTCCAGTCGGCGTTCTTCGCGGTGACCGTGGACCCGGAGACCGTGTGGGTGCCGTTCCACAGGCTGTTGATGGAACTGCCGGCGGCGAGATCCCAGTTGACGGTCCAGCCGTTGACGGCGGCGGTGCCGGGGTTCTTCACCGTGACCTCGCCCTGGAAGCCGCCAGACCAGGAGGTGACGGTCTTGTAGGTGGCCGTGCAGGAGCCGGTGTCACCGGTCGGGGTGACCGTCGGCGTGACGGTGGGAGTGGGGCCGGGACGGCCGACGCCCGTCACCTCGCCGTCACCGCCGTCGAAGACGACGTCGGAGCAGTTGTAGAAGGTCTCGGCGCTGTCGGAGCGCTTCCACACCGAGTAGATGAGGTGGCGGCCCGACTTGCCCGAGGGCAGGGTGGCGTTCCAGTAGTAGTGGGCGTCGTTGGTGCCGGGCGAGCCGACGCTCTGCGGGTGGTCGGCGGTGTGGAAGGGCTGCTCCTCCAGATCGGCCCAGGTGAGAGGCCGGTTCGGGTTCCAGCCGTCCTTGGTGACGTAGAGGTAGAACCAGCCCGGGTGGGCGGCCCACTTGTTGTACCGGAACTGGATCTGCGCCCCGGAGGTCAGGTGGGTCACCGGCCAGTCCTCGTGCGCGAGGTCGAACCCGCTGAAGTTGGGGTTCCCGCCGCTGCACAGCTGCCCGTCGGGGATGAACCCCCGGGTCCGTCCTGCGCCGTCGGAGCGCAGGACGCTGAACCAGTTGTAGAGGGAGTTGGCGCCGCTCTGGGCCACGGCGGCCGAGCAGGCGGGGTTGATGGGGACGATGTTCCCCTGCGGGCTGAGCCCGTCCTGCCAGCAGAAGAAGGTCCGGCTGCCGGGCACCATCATGGCGCCGTGGGCCGAGGCCGAGCTGGGGACGAGGACGACCGCGAGGAGCGCGGACATCACCGTGGCCGCGCAGGCGACAGCGATACTTCGCCAATTGCGCACTGAACTGACCGACCTTTCGGGTGGCGGATTACCGATCGATGCAGCGAGCGCTCACGCGAACCGGACTTTAGGCCGGTGTCCGGGGGGTGTAAACGAAACGCCCGCGCCGGGCGCGCTCGGCCGGAACGTCCGCGCAGTTCAGGAACGTGCCGCCGGGATCGGGCCGGATGAAAGATTCAGTACGGAGGATCCGGGGCCCGCCCGGCCGGACGTCACCCCGGGACGCCGCCGAAGACGTCCCGGTGCGCGATGGACAGGGCGGTGAACAGCGCGCCGCGCAGGACCGCGTTGCCCTCCACCGTGCTCGGCCGCACCTGGACCGGGACGGGGGAGAGGGCGGTCAGGCGCTCGCCGGTCCGCGCCGCCAGCGCGTCGCCGCCGGAGTGGCCGGTATCCCCGCCGAGGACGACCAGCCCCGGGTCGAGGACGGCGACCAGGGTGAAGGCGATCTCGGCGATCAGGCTCGCGAGGGAGTCGGGGTCCAGGGCGTGAGCGGCCTCGGTCGTCACCAGATCACAGATCGCCGTGCCACCCGGCCGGAGGAACCCGATCTCGCCCGCGCCCCCGGAGACGCCGCGCCTCAGCCGCCCGCCGAGGGTGACCGCCGCGCCGACCCCGTCGTCCAGCCAGAGCAGGACGAAGTCGTCGCGGTCCCGGGCGGACCCGGCCCGGTGCTCGGCGACGGCGGCGAGATTGACCTCGTTCTCCAGGGTGACCGGGGCGCCTATCCGGTGACGCAGGGCCTGGAGCAGGTTGGGTTTCCAGCCGGGTACGCCGTTGTCGGCCACCAGGTCCCCGGCGGCCGGATCCACCAGGCCGGGAGCGCCCAGGACGACGGCGTGCATGCTCCGGGACCCGGCAGCCTCGGCGACCGCGGCGACGATGAGCTCGGCCAGGTCGTCACCGGGCCGCAGCGGCCGTACGGCCGAGCTGACGGTCCGGCCGGTGATGTCGGCGACGGTGACGTTGACGGCGGAGCGGCGCACGTCGATCCCGGCCACGTGGGCGCGGTCGGCGACGATGCCGTACAGGCGGGCGTTCGGCCCCCGGCGGTCCTCTCCGCTCTCCCCGGCGACCTCGATCAGCCCGTTGACCCGTAGCCGCTCGATCAGGTCGGACACGGTGGGGCGGGACAGGCCGGTCAGCGCCCTGAGCTGGGGGGCGGTCAGCGGGCCGCGTTCCAGCAGCAGGTCCAGCGCGAGGCGATCGTTGATCGCCCGCGCCATCTGCGGGGTCGCGGTCTTCATCCGTCCTCTTTTCATCAGGAAGCCTGCCTGTTAATTTTTAGCATTATGCGTACCGATCTTCAACGTGCCAGGATCGCCGTCGCGGCCGTCTTCGCGGTGCACGGTGCCGTCGCCGGCAGCATGGCGACGCGTATCCCGTGGCTGCAGGATCACCTCGAGCTGAGCCCCGCTGCTCTGGGGTTCGCCCTGTTCTGTCCAGCTCTGGCGGCCTTCGTGGCCATGCCGATGGCGGCCCGCCTCACCCACCGGTACGGCGGGCGCCTGACCACCCGGATCCTGCTCGCCCTGTGGTGCGCGGGGCTGGCGCTGCCCTCGCTGGCGCCCGGTTTCGCCGGACTCTGCGCCGTCTTCCTGCTGTACGGCGCCGCCGCCGGCATGTGCGACGTCACCATGAACGCCCAGGGGGTGATCGTCGAGCGGAGGCTGAATCGCTCCATCATGTCCGGGCTCCACGGGATGTGGAGCGTGGGATGCCTCGTCGGCGCCGGGGTCGGAACGGTCGCCGCCCAGCTGGGGATCGACGCGCGGCTCCACCACGGGGCGATGGCGCTGGCGCTGCTCGCCCTCGGCGCCGCGGCGGGCCGCATGCTCCCCGACACCTGGCCGGAGGCCGGGGAGAAGGCCCCGCCCCGGTTCACCGTGCCGTCGCGGGCGATCCTCGCGATCGGCGCCGTCGGGTTCTGCGCGACCTTCGCCGAGGGCGCCAGCCAGAACTGGGCCGCGGTCTACGTCAAGGACGTCACCGGCGGCGGAGCCGGCGTCGCCGCCGCCTGTTACGCCCTCTTCTCCCTGGCCATGGCCGTCACCAGGCTCTCCGGCGACCCGATCGTCCGCAGGCTCGGGCCGGTCCCGGCCGCCCGGTTCGGCGGTCTGCTCGCCACCGCCGGCGCCGTCCTGGTGGCCACCGCCCGGACCCCGTTCCTGGCGGTCGCGGGATTCGTCCTGCTCGGCGTGGGCGTCGCGGTGATCGCGCCGCTGGCCTTCGCGGCCGGGGGGAACGCGACCCCGGAGCCCGGCCAGGGGGTCGCGGGGATCGCCACGTTCACCTACCTCTCCAGTCTGCTCGCTCCCGCGGCCACCGGCTGGATCGCCCACGCGACCTCGCTGCCCGCCACCTTCGGCCTGATCGCGGCCGTCACCCTGACGGGCGCCCTGCTCGCCGGGGCCCTGCGCTCCCGGCCCGCCCCGCGCGAGGCCCCCGTCGCTGAGATCGCCTGTCGCTGAGATCGTCCGCCGCTGGGATCGCCTGTCGCTGGGATCGTCCGCCGATAGAGGGACGCGACCCGTTCGCCGCCGGCGGGGATGCGATCGTTCCGGTGCGACCGCAGGCGGATCCGGGCGATCCCGGAGTCGCACACGAAGCTGGACGTTCGTCCGAAGCAGGGGCCCGGCGGGGATCGAGAGCATGATCGGCATGGAAATCAAGATCATGGGCGGCGCTCGCGTCGCGGGCGCCGTCACCGCGGGCCTGCTCGCCCTCCTCGCGGCGGCGCCCGCCCAGGCCGCGAGCCCCTCCCGTCACGTGACCCCGGTCGTGGGCTCTTTCCCGCAGGCGGCCCCGGTCGCGGGCGCCTCCTCACCGGCGGTCCCGGCCGTGAGCCCGGCGCGGACCGAGCCCGTACCGGGCGCGACCATGGAACTGCCCGCGCCGACCGGGTCCCAGCCGGTGGGGACGGTCACCTTGCACCTGGTCGACCGCGGCCGCCCCGATCCCTGGGTGCCGGGAGAGAAGGCCAGAGAGCTCATGGTCTCGCTGTGGTACCCGGCCCGGAAGGGCTCCGGGCGGCCGGCGCGATACATGACCGCCGAGGAGGCCGCGGCCCTGCTGAAGGGCCAGGGGATCACCGGCATCCCGGGCGAGGCGGTCAGCGGCGCCAAGACCCACGCCGTCACCGGCGCCCGTCCGGCCGGGCGCCGGGGCACGCTGCCGCTGGTGGTGCTCTCGCCCGGATTCACGATGTCGCGCGCCTCGCTGACCGGCCTCGCGGAGGAACTGGCCAGCCGGGGCTACGTGGTCGCCGGCATCGATCACGTCCACGAGTCGTACGGCACGAGCCTGCCGGGCGGCCGGCTGGCCGGTTGCGCGGCCTGCGAGGAGCAGGAAGCCGACCCCTGGGCGTTCGGCGACAAGGCGGTCAGGGGACGGCAGGCGGACGTGTCGTTCGTGCTCGACCGGCTGCTCGGGCGGCACCCGGTGTGGCGGGGCGCCGGGCTCATCGACCGCTCGCGCGTGGGCATGGCCGGGCACTCGCTGGGAGGGTCGAGCACGTCGTGGACGATGCTGAAGGACCCGCGCGTGCGCGCCGGGATCAATATGGACGGCACGTTCTTCGTGCCCGTCCCCGGCGGGGGCCTGGTACGGCCGTTCATGCTGATGGGCGCGGGCGACCTGCACCGGCCGGGCGGCCAGGACTTCACCTGGGGCCGTGACTGGGGGCAGATGACGGGCTGGAAGCGCTGGCTCACGGTGGAAGGCGGCGACCACGCCTCCTTCACGGACTATCCGCTGCTGACCAAGCGGTCGGCCAGGGAACTGGAGATCACCCGGGCCTACGTGGCCGCCTTCATGGACCGGCACCTGCGCGGCGGCGACCGGTGGCTGCTGGACGGGCCCTCCGACGCCTTCCCCGAGGTCGAGTTCTGGGAGTGAGGCCGGCCACCGCCGCGGTCATCGGCCGGTCCGCCGGCACCATCCGCGGCGGTGAGCCGGTCCGCCGGCACCATCCGCGGCGGTGGGCCGGTCCGTCGGCACCGCGGCCGACGGAGGGATCGGCCGCCGTGCTCGCCCCGGCCGATCCCTCCCGGCTTCCCTCGAGGCCGTGCCGCGGATGCCGTTGAATGTCACTGGATGCCGCTTGGGTGCCGCTACGTCCCGTTACATGTCGTTACGCGCGAACCTGCTCGGCGAGCCGCTCCAGGCTCTTCTCCAGGGCGTGATCGACCTCGTCGGCGGGCGGGGCGTGCTCCTCGTCGAAGAACGACAGGTGCACGGTCACCTCGCTCGCCTGGTCGCTGATGGTCGTGATCTGCAGCCATCCCGCGTAGCGGTCGTCGTCGCGGGTGCCCCACTCCATGCGGAGCTGGTCGCGCTGGGCGCGGAACAGCCCGCGCTCGTCCCTGCCGGTGGCGTCCTCGTGCACGGTCACCGCGGGCAGATCCTCGGATTGCACGTGCAGATCCCGGGGGAGCCAACTGTCGAGCCGGTCCACGTCGCTGGCCCGGTCGAAGACCACGTCGGGTGGGGCGGTCATCGTCCGGGAACGCTCGTATTCGCTCATCGGATCGTCACTCCTCGGTCCGGATGTTGTCGGATGGCGACCTACCCTGTCGGTCCCCGTCCATCCACGGGCCCGGGTCAAGGACGTTCCGGCTCGTCGCCGGACATCGCCTGAGCGGGGCCTCAGGGCCGAAGGTCCCACTGGGGAGGGGACTTCGGGTGCGCGGGTGTGAGCCGTACGGCTCTGCGGAGACAGCGGGTGCGGCCGATTAACTAGGTGACGGAAAGAGAAAGAAACCGATAAAGGAGCCGATCATGGCCAGCCTCGCAGGCCGCACCCCGGTCAACGGGCACGTCGCCCGCCATATCCCCGCCGAGCACGACGCCGCCGCCGTGCAGAGCCGTACCCCCGCCGCCGCCTACGCCTGGGCGGCCGCCCGCATCGCCCTCGGCTGGGTGTTCCTGTGGGCCTTCATCGACAAGACCTTCGGTCTCGGCTTCGCCACCCCCGCCGCCAAGGCCTGGGTCAACGGCGGCAGCCCCACCACCGGATTCCTCAAGGGCAGCGGTGAGAACGCCCTGGGCGGCTTCTTCGGCGGCCTGGCCGGGCAGGCCTGGGTCGACTGGCTGTTCATGCTCGGCCTGCTGGGCGTCGGCACCGCTCTGATCGTCGGCGCGGGCATGCGCGTCGCCGCCGCGGCCGGTGCGACCATGATGATGATGATGTGGGCGGCCTCGCTGCCCCTGGACACCAACCCGTTCATGGACGACCACATCGTCTACGCCATCGTCCTGATCGGCCTGGCCCTGGCCCACGCCGGCGACACCCTCGGAATCGGCGCTTGGTGGGGCAAGACCGCCCTGGTCAAGCGATTCCCGATTCTGAAGTGACCGCCCGCGCGACGACGCCCGTCCCCTGAAGGCAGGGGACGGGCGTCTGGCGTTTTTCCGGTTCCGGTCTCGGGCCGGCACTCCAGTCCCGGGCCGGGTTCTCGGGCCGGCTTTTTCGGTTCCGGGCCGCGGATCCGCCGGCTCCGGGACGCCCGGACGGTCGCACCGGGCGCCCCGCCGGGATTCTCAATCGAGCATGAGGGTGCACGCCCGATCGGCGAAGGCCGCGATGGTCAGCGAGGGATTGGGCCCGACCGGGCCGGGCATGGCCGCGCCGTCCAGCACGTAGAGCCCCGGATGCCCGAAGGCCTGCCCGTCGGGGCCGACCACGCCGCTCTCCTCGGCGTCTCCCATCGGCGCCCCGCCGAGCGGATGCACGGTGATGATCCGGTTCACGAACCAGGAGAACCACACCGGGTTGTCGGCGAAGGACGCGCCCAGCTCGTCGGCCACCGCCCGCATGGTGGTACGGACCCGCTGGAAGTAGTCCATGCTGGTGCGCGTGCTCCAGCTCACGTCGAGGCGGCCCTCCCGCAGGCGCATGACCCCGTCGGGGATGTCGCGCCCCATCGCGAGCAGGGGCAGCGACCCCGACGACAACGTCCCGTCGGCCAGCAGCCCGGAGACGGCCGCGCTCAGCCCGGTGTCCGGGGAGCGGGTGGCCTGGGCGTGCAGCCACCTGACCGCGAAGTCCGCGGCGCGGGTGAGCAGCCGCAGGCCGCCGGCGCCGTACTCGGCGAGCCAGTCCACGAACGCCGGATACCCGCCGTCCTCCACGTAGTAGCCCCGCCCGTCGCCGCCGTCGGCGGTGTCGGGGACGCGGATCGCGCCGGTGATGACCGGGCCGCGGCTGGCGCGCATCGTGACGGAGGGGGAGTCGCGGCCGGGCAGCAGGAAGGCCAGCAGGTCCCCGTTGCCGGAGAACCGCGTCCCGAGCGCGTCGCTCAGCCAGGGGAACGAGGCCCGGTTGCGCAGGAGCAGCAGCGTGGTCCCGTACGTCCCGGCGCCGAGGATGAGCCGGTCGCAGGTGACGCGGCGCTGCGGCAGCCGGCCGGGATCGATCCGGCGGCCCTCGTAGGAGGGATCGTGATGGACGTACCCCACCTCGTACCCGCCCCCGAGCCGGGGGCGGATCATGCGGACCTCGCAGCGGGTGCGGATGTCGGCGCCGTGGTGCTTGGCCGCGGACAGGTACGTGTGGTCGAGGGTGTTCTTCGCCCCTTCGTTGCAGCCGATGTCGCACTCGCCGCACAACCGGCAGGTCTGGCGCGGCAGGTCGTGCAGGTTGCCGTACTCGGCCTGGGCCATCGGCAGCCCCAGGCCGGGCCGCGCGTCCGGGCGGGGCGCGAAGCTGACGGCCAGCGGGGGCAGCTCGAAGTGCAGCCCGAGCTTCTCGGCCGCCCCGCGCATCTCGGCCGTCTTGGGGGTGGCGCGGTAGGCGGGCTCGTCGATCGGGTAGGGCACCGGGGTCAGCATCGCCTCCACCGCGTCGTAGTGCGGTTCGAGATCGGCCCGGGTGATCGGCCAGGTCTCGTACCCGCCGCCGGGCAGCGGGTCGTCCCGTACGAACCAGCGCTCGTCCTTGCGCAGCAGCACGTTCGCGTAGATGAGCGACCCGCCCCCCAGCCCGCTGGAGACCACCGAGCTGAAGCCCCTGAACCGCCAGACGTCGAACAGGCCCTGGAGTCCCTCGTGCGGGTCCCAGAACGCCTGTTTCATCTCGACGGGTGATCGGGGGAAGCTCCCCGGCGGGTAGGGACGGCCGCGCTCCAGGACGACGACGGAGCGACCCGCCTCCGCCAGCCGGTAGGCCGCGACCGACCCGCCGAAGCCGGAACCGACGACCACGGCGTCGACGTGCTCGGAGGCCATGCCGTCGGGATACGCCGCCATCGGGTCACCTCCCCCCGGCCGGGCCGTGGGACGCCCCCGGCCGCCGTCCCCCGCCCGGCCAGCCGCGCAGCGCGCGCTCCGCCTGGGCGTGGCCGAACTCGATGAACCGGGCGGCCGTCCTCGTGGAGAAGTCGAGGAACCCGGTCATCGTGAACTCCACCCCCTCCGGCTCGATGAGCAGGAGATCCACGTGCTTGCGCCCCTCCTTGAGGGCCGTCTCCGGGGACTGGTCGACGAGCGCGTTCACCGTCCTGGCGTGCTCGTAGCTGCTGTAGACGGCGTACCGCGCGAGGTTGTCGGCGATCCTGCCGATGGCGGAGCCGAGCGAGGCGGGCGAGGACAGCGCGGCGCTGACCCCGGAGGCCGAGACCACGATCACCCCGTCGGGCTCGTAGTCGAACACCGGGGAGAGCGGGGTGTTGGCCACCAGCCCCGCGTCCACGTGGTCGACGTCGTCGTGCCTGCCCGGTTGGAACAGCAGCGGCACGGCGGCGCTCGCGAACAGGTGGTCGATGCTGAGCGGGGTCTCGCAGTATTCGTAGGACCGTCCGTACGGCGTGTCCCGAGGCGAGGCCCCGGCACGCTCCGGCAGCCGGTTGGTGAAGCGCACGACCTGGCCCGTCGAGAGGCTCACCGCCGAGACGATCAGGCTGGTCCCCGCGCGGACGGGGATGCGGCCCTGCGGGTCGCCCGGACGGCCGATGTGGCTCAGCAGCCACTGCCGGGCGGGCCGGGTGTCGACGAACCAGGTCCAGGCGATCGCGTTGAGCAGGTAGTCGGTCAGGCCCGTGGTCGGCCCGCGCAGCACCGAACGCCAGTTGATCAGCCGCCACACGTCCAGTCTGGGCTGGGCGAACTGGAGCGGCCGCACCGCCGTCCACATCTCCGCCAGCCGGTCCGCGGGCAGGCCGGCGGCCACCGCCGCCGCGTTGAAGGCTCCGGCGGAGGTCCCGGACACCACGTTCACCCGGTCGAGGAGGCCGCGCTCCTCGAGATGCGCGATCACCCCGGCGCCGAAGTAGGCGGCCGGGGCCCCGCCGCCGGACAGCACCAGGGCCAGCCCGCCGCTCATCCGCCCCACCCGACCTCGGGAGGCACGGCGCGCCTGCGGGAGGCCTCCGCCCACGCCCGGGGCCGGCCCAGGTAGCTATCCCGCAGGTTCCTGGCGAACAGCAGGCCGAAGACGGTCATCGCCCGCCCGGCCTCACGGGCCGAGGACGCCTGCCGTACCCGCATGGAAGCGGCCATGAGGGCCAGCCCGGTCAGGCCGATCCGGAGCACGCCGCCGCCCGCGACGGCGTCGCCGTCGTGGTACAGCCGCGAGTACAGGGTGGTGGTGTCGGGCATGAGGTCGAGCCCGACGTCGTCGCGCACCCGCTTCTCACCCGCGAGGCGGTGGCGCGTGCCCTCGTGCTCGAACTCCGCCCCGTAGGTCATCAGCTTCATGCCGGGATCGCGGGAGGGCGTGAAGAGCCGGAAGGAGCCGTTGCGGAAGGGGATCCGGCGGACGACGCCGGGCAGCTCGATCTCGCCGGAGAGCGTGGCGGCGTGCTGCGGATCCCGGGCGAACCGGTCCACGTCGTCGATCGTCACGGTGGCGTGCAGGGACAGCCGCCAGCCGGTCCGCCGGCCGATCCTGGCGCCTTCCGCGGGATCGGTCACCCCCATGGTGAACGGGCCGCTCATCGTCTCGTGGAAGACAAGTCCGGTCATGGCTCACCCCGTGTGCCGCTTGATGAAGTCGATCATGTACGGGAAGACGTCCAGGTGGGCGTCCTTGCCCATGAAGATGTCCTGGTGGCCGTAGCCCGGGAAGACCGCCAGCTCGTGCCGGCCGGGCGCCACCGCGTTCAGCCGCTCGTGGCACACGACGTTGGAGTCGGCGAAGACGTGGTTGCGGTCGCCCGTGGTGAGCAGGACCGGCGTCGTCACCGAGGCGGCGTCGGCCAGGTAGTCGCGGGGCAGCTCGTCGTAGCGGGGATCGCGGACGTCGTACTTCACGGCCCGGCCCGCGCGCACCATCCTCAGGACGTGCCGGTAGTAGTGCAGCCCGGTGGGACCGTAGAGGTCGCCGCCGCGCCGGTGCGTGATCTGATGGATCTTGTCGTGGCCGTACAGCGCGGGCCAGCCCGTCCCCCACATGAGGCTGAGCATGTGACAGGAGGGCTCGTCGCACTCCGGGTGGAACAGCGACACCGCCCGGGAGAACATCCACCCGCGCGAGAAACGCGGCTCGGCGTGCCAGGACGGATCGAGGTACGGCAAGCCCAGGAGATACTCGACGAGGTTCGGCGCGAGCGTCAGCTTGACCCGCGACCACGCCGGGACCCTGGGCGTGAGCGCGGCGCTGTTGGCGATGACGCTCCTGATCCCGGGCACGACCCCGGCGAACAGGCTCATGGTGAACGAGACCGCGCCGAGGCAGTGGCAGATGACGTGCACCCGCCGCTCGCCGACCACGTGGCGCATCGTCTCCAGCGCGGCGGGATGGTCGTAGAGGGCGATGTCGTCGAGGGTGAAGCGGTGCATCGCCCGGTTGTACGGATGGCGGTTGCTCATCCGGCAGTCCAGCGTCCACACCTCGGGAAACCCGTTGTCCAGCAGGAACCGGACGAGGTTGTCGTGCTCGGGCATGATGAACATGTCGCTGGACGTGGTGAGCCCGTGGACCACCAGGACGAGGTCCTCACCCTCGCCGCGCTTGAAGCGCAGCATGTTCAGGCCGAGGCCGTCGGCGGTGGTGAACGGATGCGCCGAGACGTCGGCGTCCGGAACACCGTCGAGCGTGAACAGGGGAATGCGGCGTTTCATGGGTCGCTCATCACTCCTCATTCGCTGCGCGGAGCACTCGTCCCTCGTGCTCCACTGCGCTCACTGCGTCGGGTTCGCTCCGTTTCATGGGTCGCTCATCACTCCTCATTCGCTGCGCGGAGCACTCGTCCCTCGTGCTCCACCGCGCTCACTGCGTCGGGCCCGCTCCGTGGTGTCATGGCTGTCTCCCCGGTGAGGCCATGGGAACCCGTTCATCGTCAGCGCCCCACTCCGGATGCGAATCAGGGAACGCCCTAGGGAAAACCCCGGGTCCCCCTCCCGGGGCGCCCCGCCGGTCTGACTAGTCTTCGACCATGGTCGCCGCGCTGGAGCTCTACCTCGATCCGGTCGCCGAGAAGCGGATCAAGACGTTGTGGGAGGCCCTGGCCCGGGAGGGCGTCCCCACGATGCGGGACCTGCTGAAGGGCCGCCACCGCCCGCACGTCTCACTGATCAGCGCCCCGCGGCTGGACGGCCCCGCGGTGGCCGAGGCGCTGCGGGGGATGGAGATCGCCCGCCCGCTGACGCTCCGCTTCGACTTCGTCGGGCAGTTCCTGGGCCGGGTGCTCTGGCTCGGCCCGGTCCCCACGGCCGAGCTGCTGGCCCACCACGCGGCGGTGCACGCCCGGCTCACCGAGGCGGGGATCGGCGGCTTCGAGGTCTACCTGCCGGGCCGCTGGGTGCCGCACTGCACGTTGTCCATGCGGGTGCCCTTCCCCAAGCTGCTGGACGCGCTCCGGCTCTGCATGGACGTGCTGCCGATCGAGGCCACCGTGGTCGGCGCCGCCGTGGCCGACCACGCCCGTGACGCCCTCACCCCGCTGCGCTGAGGCGGCAGCGGGGTGGAGGAGAGGAGCGCCTCAGATCTCGCAGCCGAACTCCGTGTCGGCGGCGTCGGCGTTGCAGGTGTCGGTACCGCCGCCACCGCTGAGGGTGTCGGCGCCGCCCCGGCCGGTGAGGGTGTCGTCGCCCTGCCCGCCGCGGATCTCGTTCGCCAGGCCGTTGCCGGTGAGGGTGTCGCCGAGCGCGCCGCCGAAGACGTTCTCCACGTCGGCCCGCATGTTGTCGCCCTCCCCGGCGGAGCCGTCGTTCGCCACGCCGTCGAGGGAGACGATCTGCCGGACGATCCGATCGTTGTAGACGGCCGTGTCGACGCCGGCGCCGCCGCTGAAGACGTCCACCCCGTCGGGGGCGCGGTCGGCGACCATGTTGTCGCCGCCGGCCCCGCCGGTGAAGGTGTCGTCGCCGGCGCCGCCGGTGAAGGTGTCCCCGCCGCTGCCGGCGGTCATGGTGTCCTTGCCCGCCCCGCCCTTCACCCGGGCGCCGATGTCCGTGGTGTTGGTGAAGGTGTCGTCGAGATCCTTGAGATCTGCCTGGATGACCTGGACGCCGGAGCAGATCACCGAGTTGGGCGTGTCCTGGACGCAGCCGCTGCTGGGCCGGACCACGTCCCCGGTGTCGGTGACCACGACGTCACCCTGCGGCGAGAACGAGATGGTGATCTTGTTGGCCTTCCCGTCGGCCGCGGTCACGCGCAGGTTGGCGCTGGTCACGCTCACCCCGGTGTCCGCCTGCGCGGGCAGGGCCAGCCCCGCCTGGATGCCCCCCGCGATCATCGTGATGGCCGCGAGCGACCAGATTTTCCGCATGGTCGTATACCTTCCGTGTTGATTTCCGAGCCGGCGGCAGTGCCCCCGCGCCGGCGTTTCGGTGCGAATGATGTCCAAGCGCAATTAACGGGGTTCGTGCCGCGACGGAGAACGTAAAAGAGCACAGGACGCCTGTGACGAAAGTCATGAGTGGTGAGCGTGGGTCCGGCCGGCCCCGGCGAGCGGGTCCGCGACGGCGCCCGGCTCGGGGCATCGGCTGCGAGCGAGTAGGGTCCTTACGCTGGAACCGAGCCCGCCGGGAAGCGACGGGCGCCCCCGACCCCAGGAGATCACGTACGGTGTCCGACGAACGCGACCACGCGGCGCCTTCCCCTGAAGGGAGCCGCCCGGATCTGCGGGCCGACTGCGAGCGCTGTTTCGGACTGTGCTGCGTCGCGCCGGCCTTCACCGCCTCCTCGGACTTCGCGATCGACAAGCCCGCCGGGAAGGCCTGCCCCAACCTGGGGGAGGACTTCCGCTGCGGCATCCACCGGCACCTGCGGCAGCGGGGCTTCACCGGATGCACCGTCTACGACTGCTTCGGCGCGGGGCAGAAGATCTCCCAGATCACCTTCGGCGGCGTGGACTGGCGGCGGGCGCCGGGGACGGCCGGGCGGATGTTCGAGGTGTTCCCGGTCATGCGGAACCTCCACGAGCTGCTGTGGTACCTGACCGAGGCGCTGACGCTGCGCCCGGCCCGCCCGATCCACGCCGAGATCCGCCGCGCGCGTGACGAGGTCGAGCGCCTCACCCACGACGGCCCCGACGCCCTGCTGAAGGCGGACGTGGCGGCGCACCGGCGCGAGGCCGGGGAACTGCTGCAGCGCGCGAGCGAGCTGGCGCGGGCCGGAGTGCGGGGCAAGAAGAAGGAACGCAGGGGCGCCGACCTGATCGGGGCCAAGCTCAAGGGCGCCGACCTGCGCGGCGCGAACCTGCGGGGGGCCTACCTCCTCGGAGCCGACCTGCGCGGGGCCGACCTGCGGACGGCCGACCTCCTCGGAGCCGATCTCCGCGGCGCCGACCTGCGGGGCGCCGACCTCACCGAGAGCCTCTTCCTCATCCAGTCCCAGCTCGACGCGGCCAAGGGCGACGCCACCACGAAGCTGCCCCCTTCCCTCACCCACCCCGCTCACTGGCCGGCGTAGAGAACCACCCATCATGATCGATGCGGTTGGACATCGGTCGGCGTCTGCTTCCAGGCGATTCCAGGTCGGCTCTCTGCCCGTGCTTCCTCGGGCATCGGCCGGAGCGCGCGCCCGCGCTGATTCTCCGCGCCTCGCGGACGGGACGAACATTCATGGACCGCGCCCCTCACCGGTGGTGCGGCGGTCCGGATTCTGTCGGTGGTGATCCCTAATCTCCGGTCATGGCCGCATGGGACGAGGTTCGCGACATCATCGACATCGGTGACGAGGGCGGGCTCGTGGCGCGGATGGCCGCCCTGACCGGGGATGAACGCCGCGAGGTGGCGCGGGAGCTGCCCGGGTACGCCGCGGTGCTGCGCGAACGCGCCGAGGCGGAGGAGCGGGCGCGTGAGGCGGAGCTGGAGACCTTGAACGAGTGGGACGACCGCTGGTTCGAGATGTGGAACCGTACGGAGCCCTGGGACAACTTCGGCGAGTTGCTCCGGATCGCGGGCGCCGGGTCGCTGGGCGGCGCCGCGGCCGTGGCCGCCTGGCTCGCCCGTCGCGACCTCCGGATGGCCTGGCCTTCGCCCGATGGCGCGGCCCGGCGGGCGTTCGGCGATCCGGGTCCGGTGGTCGAGGTGTTGTCCCGGCGCCCTCCGGAGTGGCAGGCCGAGGTGGCGGTACGGCTCGCGCGGAAGATCCGTGACGCGCGCGACCCGGGGGCGCCGCTGGCGTTGGCCCTGCTCCGCCTTACCGGCGCCGAACCGCCCGGGCACGATCCGCTCGTCGTGGCCTGGATCCACGAGGAGCCGCGCACGCCGTTCCCGCAGGACCCGCTCTTCGACGCGTTGCTGCCGCGGATCTTCGAGGCGGAGGGAGCGGGTCGCGCGCTGCGGGACGACACAAGCATGGTCACCGAGCTGACCGCGCTCAGCGCCGGGGGACGGGGGCGGCGCGACCTGCTGCTCGACGGGTGCGTCCGCCGCTTTCTGCGCGGCGGCCCGGCCGCCGACCTGCGCTTCTTCGTCCGCCTGCACGAGGCGCTCGATCCCGCCCCGGCCGAGGTCGCCCCGCGTGCCCGCGACTACCTGAGCCTGCTGCCCACGGCCCCCGGCCCGGTCGCCGAACTGGCCCTCGCCCGGGTTCGCGGACTGCCCGCGGGCGCGGCCGCCGATCCGCGGGACCTGAGCGACGCCGTGGAGGGACTGCTCTTGCGGGATGAGGTGAAGCTCGTCGGCGTCGGGCTCTCCTGGCTCGCCGAGCTGCTGCCGCGGGAGGACGCCGACGCCTTCGCCCCGGCGCTGGCCGCGGCGGTGCTCCACGATTCGCTCGGGGTCCGGGGCCGTGCCGTACGGCTGGCGCTCAAGCACGCCGGGAGATGGGGCCCGGCGGCGAAGGAGATCCTGGCGGGGTTGACGGGGTCGCTGCCCGGTGAGTTCGGCGCGGGATTCGCCGGGGCGTTCGGCGGCGAGCCCGCACCCGTCCCGGTCGTGCGCCGGAGGGGCGGGGTGTGACCGGGAGGTCGCGGGGAGCGGCTACCGGTACTGCGGCTGCTTGTGCGCGTCCAGCTGGGGGGCGGGCCTGCGGCGGGTGAGCACGAAGATCAGGCCGCCGCCGATGAGGAGGCCGCCGCCCACCGCGAGCACGGCCCACGCGCCGCCCTGCTGCGAGCTCTGCTCCGCCAGGTCCGAGGAGGCGTATCCGCTCCACTTGCCGATCTCCTGGGTGAGCTGCTCGTGGCGCGCGGGGTCGCTCTCCTTGACGGAGTCGGCCTCGCGGGTGAGCTCCTCGGCCTTCGCCAGGTGGCTGTCGACGCGGGCTCCCGTCTCGCTCGCCCTGGAGAAGGGGATCGCGCTCGCCGCCCCGATGAGGAGCCCCAGCACCATCGCCACGATCGCGACCACTCTGACCGGCTGCACTGGCACATCACCTTCCGTATGCGTTCACTCCGACCGTGCTGCGCGCACGCGAGTCCGGCGGACGCGCTCGGCCCGCCGTCGCGACACGCTAGTCCGCCGCCCCGCCCGGCCGCGTCCGCCGCCCGGCGGATGATGCCTCACTCGCCCGGGTGATACGGAGATATGGAGTTATATCCGACAAAAGGGGTATGTGGTGTGTGTTCCGTCATAGGGGGAGAAATGGTCGGCAGAAAGATGGAAGGCAACGAGGACCAGCGCCGCCAGGCGGCCCGGGACGCGCGCAGGTCCGGCAAGAGCCCCAGCGAGGAGAACGCGACGAAGGGCGCCTCGAAACAGCGCCACTCCCGGCCCAAGCACGAGCCGCACCACCACGAGGAACGCACGTCCTCGCCGCACCGGGGCAAGCAGCAGGGCGTCCGCGAGAGCACGACGCCCAACACCAAGCCCGAGTACGAGTGAACCCGCGCTCGCTCGCGGCCCTCAGACGACCTGGGTGGCATGGAGCCGGGACATGGTCCACACGCGCTGTCGCCGGGCGGCGAGGACGGTCATCGTCAGGCACGCCGCGATCCAGGCGACGAGGATGGACGCGGCGTGGCCGGTGCCGGACGGCCCCCCGGCGATGAGCACGCGGAAGCCGTCCACGGCGTGGGTCATCGGGAGCACCTCGTGCAGCGCCCGGAAGAAGGCGGGGGCGGTCTCGATCGGGTAGGTTCCGCCGGCCGAGGCGAGCTGCAGGCTGACGAAGATCAGGGCGAGGAACCGGCCGACGCCGCCGAACGTCGCGATCAGCGCCTGGTTGACCGCGGTGAACGTGAACCCGACCAGGATCGCGAAGAGCAGCAGTCCCGGCAGGTCGGCCGCGTCCATACCGAGCGCGAAGCGCAGGACGACGACCAGCAGGACCGCCTGGGCCGCGGACAGCACCGTGCCCGGCATGTATCCCGCCAGGGCGATCCGCCAGGACGGCGAGGTCGAGACCAGGGCGCGCGCCGACAGGGCGCGCAGCACCATGTAGACGGCCATCGCGCCGACCCACAGCGCCAGCGCCATGAAGTACGGCGCCAGCCCGGCGCCGTTGGCCTCCACGGCGTGCGCCCGCGCCACGTCGCCCACGACCGGGGTGGCCGCCACCTTCCGCAGGATCCGCCGCTCCTCCTCGCTGTAGGCCGGGATCTCCTCCGCCCCCTCGGCCAGTCCGTCGGCGAGCCGGGACGATCCGTCCCGCAGCTCCCGGGCGCCGTCCGTCAGCCGGGAGGTGCCCTCGGCGAGCTGTGACGCGCCCCCGGCGGCGGAGGAGGCGCCCTCGGCCAGCCGTACGGCGCCGGAGTCGAGCTCCGCCGCTCCGGCGGCCAGCTGCGAGGAGCCCTCCCCCAGCCGCCCCGCCCCGGTCGCCGCCTGGGAGATGCCGGTGTGCAGGCGCGGCGCGGCGGCGGCCAGCTGGGCGGTGCCGCGCGCGAGCCGCCCGGCGCCACCGGCCAGGTCGGAGGCGCCGCCGCTCAGGGTGGACCCGCCCTCGGCGAGGCGGGTGACGGCGGTGGACAGCTGCGGCCCGGCCGCGGCCAGCGCGTCCGTCCCCTCCCGCAGGCGTACGAGCCCCGCGTGGAGTTCGGCGGCGCCGGGCCGGAGTTCCCCGGTGCCCGCGGCGATCTCCGCGGCGCCCGCGGCGACTTCCTCCGCGCCGTCCGCGACGTCGGAGGCGCCGGTGGCCAGGGGGTCGATGCCGGCGGCCAGCAGCGCCAGCTGAGTGCAGTAGGGGGGCGCCGCGCCCGAGGCGGCGCAGCCCGCCGAGAGGGCGGTGAGCTGCGTGCGGTACTCCTCGACGCCCTCGGAGAGATCCAGCGCGCCGGTGGCCAGCTCGTCGGCGCCGGCCGCCAGGTCGTCCGCGCCGGAGGCCAGGTCCGTCGCCCCCGCGGCCAGCGCGTCCGCGCCCTCCTCCAGCAGAACGACTCCCGACGCCAGTTCCCCGCTCTGGGCGGGCAGGCCGCGCGTGCTCCGCGCCAGCTCGGCGAGGCCGCCGGCCAGGGTGGAGGCGCCCGTGGCCAGTTTCCCGGCTCCTCCGGCGATCCGCCGGGCCCCCTGGTCCAGCTGCGCGGACTGCGCGGGCAGCTTCCGGGTGCCCCGGTCGAGCCGGTCCAGCCCGGCCGCGAGCGAGGCGGCGCCGCCGGACAGGTCGGAGGCGCCGCCGGCGATCCGCCCGGTGCCCCGGCTCAACCGGGCGGTCCCGGAGGCCAGCTCCCTGAGCCCCACGACGAGATCTCCGGCGCCCTCGTCGGTCCGCGCGGCGCCGGAGGCCAGCTTCCGGGAGCCGTCGGCCAGGTCGGCCGCTCCCTCGGCCGCCTCGCCGATCTCCTCGTGCAGGGCCGTGAACCCGATGTAGACGTTGTCGAGGTAGGTCTCGGTGACCTGGGCGTTGAGCGAGGCCGTCGCGGCGGCGCCGACCGAGCGGGCGAGGGTGCCCGCGATGTAGTTGTGCGCGTCGTCGCTGCGCACCCGCAGGACGGCCTGCTCGGCCCGCGTGCCGTCCTCGCGGGAGGTCGAGGTGACGGCGGCGGAGAAGTTCTCCGGGATCGTGACCACGGCCGCGTAGTCCCCGCTGTCGAGCCCGGCCCGCGCGTCCTCGGCGGTGGTGAGGGTCCAGTCGAAGTTGTTGCCCGCCGTGCTGCCGGTCAGCTCCCCGGCCAGGCTCCGGCCGACCGGCACGGTCCGCTTCTCGCCGTCCGGGCCGGTCACGGTGGCGGGCCTGTCGAGGTTGACGACGGCGGCGCGGACGTTGCGGAGGTTGCCGGCGGGGTCCCAGTTCGCCCACACGTAGAGCACGCCGTAGAACAGCGGCACCATGGCGACGGCGACCAGTGCGGCCCTGGTCAGCCGGTTGCGCCGGAAGCGCGCCAGCTCGAACCAGGGCAGGGACGGGAACGGGAGCATCAGCGGGCCCTCGCGGGGAGCGGGTGGACGGTGGTCATGTCGAGCGGGAGCAGCCGCTCCGGAGGGATCGCGGCGGCCGCCTCGGCCGGGTCCTGGCAGCTGGCCACGGCGGTCACCGGCGGGAGCGCGTCGCGGGCGTCGGGGAGGCCGTCCGGGCGGCCGGTCCCGGACCGGTCGGTGAGCCAGGCCAGCGCCCGCCACAGGGCCCGCCGGTCGGCCGGCGCGCGCAGGGAGTCGACGTCGTCGACGACGACCAGCGACGGCGACCCGATCAGGGCGAGCGCGATCCCGAGGATCTTGCGCTCCAGCGGGGTGACGTCGGCGACCAGGCCGGTGCGGTCCAGTACGGCGTGCGCCCCCGTGGCGGCGGTCACCGCCGCGTCCATGAGATCCATGACCCGGGTGACGGCCGCCCGGGAGACCCAGGGACGCAGGGACAGCAGGGCGAGCCGCTCGGCGACGTGCTCCTCGACGCTGAGCGACTCCTCCAGGTCGTTGATGCCCGGCATCTCCGCGAGCGCCACCCGGGTCCGGACCGCGCCGGCCTCGCCGGGCAGGACGTGCCCGGCGACCTTGAGCAGCCCGGAGTCGAACGGCATGCGCCCGGCCAGGGTGAGCAGCAGCGCGGTCTTGCCGGTGCCCGGCGGGCCGTGCACGGCCAGGACGGCGCCGGGCGGCACGGTCAGGCGGACGCCGGTGAACACCGGCCCCTCGGGCCCGGTGAGGCAGAGCCCCTCGGCGTCGATCGCGCCGGCCGCGCCCGGCGCGGGCCAGCCGGCCATCTGCAGCCGGTGGCGCAGGCCCTCGCCCTCGACGTCGAAGGACGGCAGCGCGCGGGCCAGCCAGGGCGGCAGCCACCAGGCGGCGCGCCCGAGGACGGCCAGGACGGCGGGGACGAACACCATGCGGACCACGAAGGCGTCGATGAGCACCCCCGCCGCGAGCGCCAGGGAGATCGGCTTGATGTTCGCGTCGCCGTGCGGGACGAACGCCGCGAAGACCGCGATCATGATCAGCGCGGCGGCGGTCACCACGCGCGCCCCGGCGACGTAACCGACGGTCACGGCCCGCCGGGCGTCCCCGCCGTGCACGTACTCCTCGCGCATCCGCGAGACGAGGAAGACCTCGTAGTCCATCGCCAGGCCGAACAGCACGCCCATCAGGAGGATCGGCATGAAGCTGATGACCGGGCCGGTGCGGGGGACGTCCAGCGCCTCCGCCGCCCACCCCCACTCGAAGACCGCGGCCACCACGCCGAACGACGCCCCCACCGAGAGCAGGTACCCGACGGTCGCCTTGACCGGGACGGCGACCGAGCGGAAGACCGCGCCCAGCAGGATCAGGGAGAGACCGACCACCAGGACGCCGAACGGGAGCAGCGCCCCGGCCAGCCGGTCGGAGACGTCGATGGTGAGCGCGGTGTGCCCGGTCACCGCGATCGCGACCCCGTACTCGTCCTGGAAGTGCCCGTTCATGCCGCGGATGCGGGCCACCAGGTCCTCGGTGGCGGCCTCCTCCGGGCCGCTCTCCGGAACCAGGGAGATGATCCCGGTGTCGGCGGAGGCGTTGGGGGTGGCCATCGTGACGGCGGCGACCCCGGGCAGCGCGCGCAGCTCGTCGGCGATGCCGTCGACCACGCCCAGCGGGTCGGTGGTCCGGATGATGTCGGCGGTGACGAGCAGGGGGCCGTTGAAGCCGGCGCCGAAGTGCTCGGCGACCAGGTCGTACGCCTGGCGCTGGGTGCTGCCCGGCGGGGCGGAGCCGTTGCCGGGCAGGGCCAGCCGCAGGTCGAGGCCGGGGACGGCCACCACGCCCAGGCAGACGGTCACCAGCAGGACGGTGAGGACCGGCCACCGGGTCACGGCGCGCACCCAGCGCTCGGCGAAGCGAGACCGCCCCGGGGAGCCTTCCCGGGGAACCTCCGCCTCTCCGGCCGGATCCGGGGTCGCGGCCACGGCGGCCCCGGCTCCGGCTCCGGCCCCGGCCGGGCCGCGCCCCCGCAGCCTCCGCAGCCCTCCTAGCCTCCGCAGCCCGCGGAACCCGCCGGCCGGGCGGGGGCGGAGCCTGCCGCCCGAGACGCCGAACAGGGCGGGCAGGAGGGTCAGGGTGACGAGCACGGCGACCAGCACCGCGCCGGCCGCCGCCAGGCCCATCGTGGTCAGGAAGGGGATCCGCGCGACGGCCAGGCCCAGCAGCGCGATGATCACCGTGAGGCCCGCGAACACGACCGCCGAGCCGGCCGTGGCGACCGCCCGCGCGGCCGACTCCTCCGGTTCGAGGCCGTCGGCGAGCTGGTCGCGGTGGCGGGACAGGATGAACAGGGCGTAGTCGATCCCGACGGCCAGCCCGAGCATCAGGGCGAGCATCGGGACGGTGGAGGACACCGAGGTGAACGCGGTCGCGGCCATCACCACCGACATCGCGACGCCCACGGCCACCAGCGCGATCAGCAGCGGCATCCCGGCGGCGAGCAGGGAGCCGAAGGTGACCAGGAGCACGACGAGCGCGACCACCACGCCGAGCGTCTCGGTCGCGCCGAGCCGGGGCGGGGCGGTGCCGAAGGCCGCGCCGCCGAAGCGCACCGCGGCCCCCGCGTCCCGGAGAGGGCCGGCGGTCGCGACCAGGGCGGAGCGCAGTTCGTCGGTCACCTCGTCCCCGCCCACGTCGAGCTGGACGGTGACCAGGGCCGCGCGGCCGTCGCCCGACAACGTCGCGGTGACGTTCTCGCCGTACGGATCGACCACCGCGGCCACCCCGTCGACGTCTCCGAGCGCGTCGACGACCTGCCCGACCCGCGCCCGCACCCGGGCGTCGGTGATCGTCTCCCCGGCCGGGGTCACCACGACCATCTGCGCCTGGGCGCCGCCGGCCTGCGGGAACCGCCTGGCCAGGGTGTCCAGGGCGTTCTGCGCGGGGGTGCCGGGGATGGCGAAGGAGTTGCTCATGCCGGTGGAGAGCGCGCCGGCGGCGGAGCCGAGGACGGCGAGCACCGCGACCCATGCGATGATCACCGCTTTCCCGGCGCGGAAGCAGGTCCGCCCGAGCGTGTAGAGCAGTGAGGACATCACTCTCCCGGATCGTGTCCATGCCCGGCGGGCCGGCCCGCGCCTCGCGCCGCCCCGGAGGGTTCCGCGGGCGTCCCGGACGGCTCCGGCGGGAGCTCGCGGTCGCCGGATTCCGGACGGCTCCGGCGGTGGGCTCCGGACGGGCCTCCCGGCTCCGGGGCTCACCGTCATGTCATCCGGAACCCCCCGCCGGCGCACGGACCGAAACGCCCGGATGAGAACGCGGGAGGATGGATTTGGCCACGGCGTGGGAAGGACCTTCCCGGCCGGGGCGGAATCCTTGCCGCCGCGATGCGGCCCCTTGGCGGGACGGCGGTCCGCCGCGTGCCGCGGAGCCCCCGCGGCCGGGCCGCCGCCGGACACCGGCGAGCCGGGCGTCCCGGCCCTCTTCTACGCCTGGCGGGAGTCCCGGCTGGTCGTCCCGCACAACCTCGCCGAGACGCCCTGCCGGATCCGGCTACCCGAGGAGGTCGCCCGCGGCGACGTCAACGGGGTCGAGCAGCTCGTCGGAGCGGAGCCTGCGGTGACCTCTCTTCGGGAGAACATCGGGCTCCCGCCGTACGGCATGCGCCGGTTGCGGATGGGGGAGCCCCGGCACCTCCCCGGACAGCGGGCTCGGCACCGGATTCGCGACCAGTCCCGGCGCCGGGTTCCCGGGAGAGGGGAGGCCGGCGGTGTGCAGGGCGGCCTTGGCGGCCAGGTCCTCACGGGCGGTCGCGCACACCGCGCGCAGCGCCGTGCGGATCCGGTCGCGGGCCACCGGATCGGCGAGCCTGCCGATGACGTTGAACTGCCGCGTTCCCGGCAGCACGGTCAGGTCGACGCCGTACACGACGGCGCCGCCCGCCCCGAGCAGCCGGTGCAGCTCCGTCTGCGCCCAGATCGCCTCGTGCGGGCTCACGCAGGAGGTGATCACGGCGACGGGCTTGCCGACCAGGGCGCCGCCCGCCAGCGGCGACGCCGCCCAGTCCAGCGCGTGTCCCAGCTGCTCCGGGAGGAGGTTGTATCCGGGCACGGTGATCACCATGCCGTCGGCCGCGGACAGCACGCGGCAGAACTCGTCCGCCTCCGCGGGGATCGGGCCGGTGCGGGCGGAGGGGATCCGGTCCAGGCCCTCCCAGACCTCGAAACGAGGGGGACCCGCCTCCGGGGGCTCCGAGCGGCCCGGCAGCCCCGTGACCCTCGAAAGGGCCGGAGATCCCGGCAGTTCCAGCGCCGCGGCGTCCAGCAACCGGCGCACGTACGCCTGCGGGCGCAGGACGCCCGCGATGCCCACGATCCTCATCCACCCACCCATCCGCGTGCCATTGGGGCCGTCCTGCCCCGCAAGTAACACGAGTAACGGGCTCGCGCGAAGGAACAGCCCATGGGACGGCAAAGGTCGGAAGAGGCGGGACCCGCCGGGATCGTTTCCCATGACACCGCCCGCTACGGGAGGTAAATCTGTGATGTGTCCGCCGGGGTGGCAATCCATGGGATCATGAGGCATGCCCGATTTCGATCGTGTGCGCGACATCGCCCTGGAACTGCCCGAGGTCGAGGAGTCGGTCTCCTGGGGAACGCCTTCCCTGAAGGTCCGCGGCAGGATGTTCCTACGCCACTACGAGGACCCCGAGTTCACGGTGGTCAAGGTCTCCCGCGAGGAACGCGAGGCCCTGGCCGGGGAGCGTCCCGAGGTCTTCGTCGTCACCCCGCACTACGAGAACTACCCGTACGTGCTGGTGCGGACGGCGGAGCTGGCCGCCGACGAGCTGCGCGAGCTGGTCACGGAGGCGTGGCGGATGAGCGCTCCCAAGCGGATCGTGCAGTCCTTCGAGGCGGGGACCGCCTCCGGCGGAACCGGCTGACCGGGGGCTCCCCGGGCCGGAAGTCCGGGGAGGGGTCTCCTCCCCGGCCGGGCCGGCCGGTCCCGCGGGCGGCGGGATCAGGAAGCGGCGGCGATCACGGGTTGACGGTGACGGTGAAGGTGGACGTCGTGTTCCGGATGTTCTCGTGGTTGCCGCTCATCCGGAGGTTGTCGAAGACGGCCG
Source organism: Planobispora longispora (assembly GCF_016863135.1). Taxonomy (GTDB): domain Bacteria; phylum Actinomycetota; class Actinomycetes; order Streptosporangiales; family Streptosporangiaceae; genus Planobispora; species Planobispora longispora. The sequence continues at coordinate 48,085 of NZ_BOOH01000035.1, read as the reverse complement.
AGTCCACCGCCGGGCCCTGGCCGGCCTCGGGCATCTCGTTGACCCAGATGCCGAAGCCGGACTTGGCGTCGTAGGCGTCACCGCTCCTGCGGGCGCCGGTGATCGAGACGTTGGTGAACACCGTGTCCTTGACCGGGTTCTGCGGCTGTCCTCCCACGTAGTTGGTCTGGAACATGATGCCGTGGTACGTCGGGTCGACGATGTCCACGTTGCTGACCCGGATGCCCTGGAAGACCTTCGAGGCGGAGAACGCCCAGATCCCCGTCGATGGGGTAGGCGGTGGTGTTGGCGGCGTCCTTCTGCAGTCTGATCTTGCTCCCGGCCGGGACGGTCGTGTCGAGCGTCATGTTGGCCTCGTCGTAGATGTGACGCGGCCCGCCCGAACCGGGGGAGTCGCCGGGGTTCGTCTCGTTGCCGTACAGCCAGGCGTATCGCGAGGTCAGGTTGATCGCCTTGTGGAAGGCGCCGTCGACGTAGACGTTGAGCGTGGCGGAGATCCCGCCGCCGCAGGTACCGGGTGGTGACGGCGTTGAAGGCGATCGCGGTGACGGCCGCGACCAACCGTGAGAGGGCTGTGTGGGGGGGTCTCATCCGTTCCTCTGTCTCGTTCGTGGAACGACGGGGCACGACTCGGGACTCAAACGGTCTCGACCGCACGGTAAGCGAAGTTGGCCAGACCGTAAGATACCGGACAGTCACCAGCAATATTCCAACTGAATTTCGCAAGTATCGTCGTGCGACGAGATCGGAGAGGTGGGCGCGTCGTCTCTGGCTGTGGAGTTGGAGAAGCGTGGAAAATCTGTTTCACGCTGTGCAACCAGGTGACGTTCGGTGAGCGCAAGCCATTGCAAGCAGTTGCGCTGATTGTCGTATAGTTTGCGGCATGACACGACGACTTGCAGAGGTGGCCAAGAAGGTCGGGGTGAGCGAGGCGACGGTCAGCCGCGTGCTCAACGGGAAGCCCGGCGTGTCCGAGGCGACCCGCGAGGCCGTGCTGACAGCTCTCGACGTGCTCGGCTACGAGCGTCCCACCCAGCTGCGCGGCGACCGGGCGCGGCTGGTCGGCCTGGTCCTCCCCGAGCTGCAGAACCCGATCTTCCCGGCCTTCGCGGAGGTCGTCGGGGGCGCGCTGGCCCAGCAGGGTTTCACCTCGGTGCTGTGCACCCGCACCGTGGGCGGGGTCTCCGAGGCCGACTACGTGGACCTGCTCCTGCAGCAGCAGGTGTCGGGCGTCGTCTTCGCCGGCGGCCTGTACGCCCAGGCCGACGCCTCCCACGAGCACTACGAGCTGCTCCGGGAGCGCAAGCTCCCCGCGGTGCTGGTCAACGCGGCGGTCGAGCACCTGGGCTTCCCCCAGGTCTCCTGCGACGACGTGGTGGCCGCGGAGATGGCGATCGGGCACCTGAAGGCGCTGGGCCACGAGCGCATCGGCATGGTGCTCGGCCCGAAGGACCACATGCCCTCCCGCCGCAAGCTGGAGACGTTCATCGCCTCGGGCGGCGATCCGGGGCTCGTCGAGCACACGATGTTCTCCCTCGAAGGGGGGCACGCGGCCACGACCAGGCTGCTGCGGAGCGGGATCACCGGCGTCGTGTGCGCCAGCGACCTGCTCGCGCTCGGCGCGGTCCGGGCGGCCCGCCGGTCGGGGCTCTCGGTCCCCGGCGACGTGTCGGTCATCGGCTACGACGACTCGGCCCTGATGAACTGCACCGAGCCGCCGCTGACCACGGTGCGCCAGCCGATCGACGCCATGGGGCGGGCGGCGGTGGACCTGCTGATGGCCCTGATCGACAAGGCGGTGGTCCCGGCCGACGAGCTGCTCTTCGAGCCGGAGCTGGTCGTGCGCGCCTCCACGGCGAGGCCCTCGCCCTGACCTCCGAGCCCTGACCTCCGAGCCCTGATGGCCCGGCATGCGCGCCCGCCGCCGGACGCCGATCCCGGGCGGGAACGCCGTCGCGCTGGCGATCATCCACGGCAGGAGGCAATCTGGATGTGGCAACGAGTGCGCCGGTACGGCGGACCCTCCCCTGCCCGGGTGCGGGGCCGCCGTGATGGATGTGACTGGCACGTTCTGCCGTGGCTCGGGCGGGTCGCCGTCTCCACAGCGACGGCGGATCACAACCGGGCAGGTGACGCTCATGATTGCGAGCCGGAGGAACGCGGGCAACCTGCCCGCCGAGACCACCTCGCTGATCGGCCGGCAGGCGGAGCTGGCCGACCTGCGACGGCTGTGCGAGCGCTCCCGGCTGGTGACGGTGACCGGGCCGGGCGGGGTGGGCAAGACCCGCCTGGCGCTGCGCGCCGCCGCCGAGCTGGCGCCGGGCTTCGCCGACGGCGCGTGGCTGGTGACGCTGTCGCCGCTGGAGCTGGGCACCTCGCTGCCGTACGCCATCGGCGAGGCGCTGTGGCTGGTCAACCAGACCACCGAGCCGATGCTGGAGGTGGTGGCCGGCTATCTGGCCGGCCGGGAGCTGCTGCTGGTGCTGGACACCTGCGAGCATCTGACCGAGGCGTGCGCGCCGGTCGCCGAATATCTGCTGGCCGCCGCGCCGGATCTGCGCATCCTGGCCACCAGCCGCCGGGTGCTGGAGACCCCGTCGGAGGAGGTCCTGGCGCTGGAGCCGTTGCCCGTCGCCGGCGACGGGACGGATCAGGCCGGGTCCCCGTTCGCGGGCGCCTGGATCGTGCCCGGAGGCGGGGGGGCGGGGGGCGCGGTGGCGGGTGCCGTACCCCAGGACGGCGATTCCGCGGACGGCGACGCGGTGGCGCTGCTGGCCGTCCGGGCCGCCGAGAGCGTGCCCGGGTTCGCCCTCACCGAGCACAACCGGCGGACCGTGGTGCGCATCTGCCGGAAGCTGGAAGGGCTGCCGCTGGCCATCGAGTTGGCCGCCGCGCGGCTGGGCGAGTGGTCCCTGGAGCAGCTGGCCGCCCGCCTGGAGGACCGCTTCGCCGCGCTGGAGACCGAGGCGGCCGTCTACGCCGCCGATCCGCCCTGGCACCGGGGGCTGCGCACCGCGATCGGCTGGAGCCACCAGTGGTGCAGCCCGGCCGAGCGGCTGCTGTGGGCCCGGGCCTCGGTCTTCGCCGGTGGCCTCACCCCCGAGGCGGCCCAGGCGGTGTGCGCCGACGAGCGGCTGCCCGCCGGGCGGATCCCGGCCCTGCTGGCCTCCTTGGCCGACAAGTCCATCCTGACCTGGGCGCCCGTCGGCGACGGGGAGCGCTACCGGATGCTGGACACCGTCCGTGAGTTCGGCGCGTTCTACCTGCACCACCTGGGCGAGCAGGAGGAACTGCGCCGCCGGCACCGCGACCACTACCGCGCCCTGGCGAGCCGGGGCTCCGCCGCCTGGATGGGCGCCGATCAATACGCCTGGTACGACCGGGCCAGCGCCGAGCTGGACAATCTGCGCGCCGCCCTGGAGTTCGCCCTGGCCGAACCGGAGGGGCGCCACGCGCTGGAGCTGGCCGGGAACCTGTGGTTTCTCTGGGTCTGCTGCGGGTTCCCCAAGGAGGGACAGTACTACCTGGAGCGGGTGCTGGCCGCCGACACCGCGCCCAGCCCGCAGCGCGCCCAGGCCCTGTGGGCCTGCGGCATGGTTCTGGTGATGCTGGGCGACGGCGAGGGCGCTCAGGTCCGTGGCGCCGAAGCCATCGCCGCGGCCGAGAAGCTCGGCGACGTCCGCCTGCGGGAGTACGGCCTGATGGCGGCCATGTCCGCGGCGGCGCTGGGCGACCCGGACCGGGCCATGGCCGCCTACGGCCATCGCGTCACCGAGATCGCCTGGAGGGAGGACGAGCTGAGCTTCCCTCCGATCTCGGCCTGGCAGGCCCAAGCCATCATGCTGACCGGCGTCGGCCGCGCCGACGAGGCCGTCACCGTGCTGCGGCGGGTGCGCGCGGCCTGTGAGCGGCACGGTGAGCACTGGGCGCGCGCCTACAGCGAGATCCTGCTCGCCCGGGTCGAGCTGATGCGGGACCGGCCCGCCGCCGCCGGCGCCTACGCCCGGGCGTCGCTGAGGACCAAGCACCGGCTGCGCGACCGTGTCGGCGTCGCGACGGCCCTGGACGTGCTGGCGTGCGCCGAGGTCGGCCGGGCCGAATCGGCGGCCCGGCTGCTCGGCCTGGCCCAGCGGCTCTGGGAAACCCTGGGCCGGCCGCAGGCCGGCATCCCCGAGTGGGTCGCCGCCCGCGAGGCGTGCGAGCGGCGGAACCGCCGGGCGCTGGGGGAGCGGGCCTACAAGATCGCTTACCGGGACGGATACGAAATCGACCTGGAGGCGGGTGTCGCCTGGGCGCTCGGCGACGCCGACGGCTGACCGTCGGCTGACCGGCGGCGCTCGGCGACGCCGACGGCTGACCGGCGGCGCTCGGAACGAGAGGGCGGCACGGCGATCGTGCCGCCCCTTCTCCGCCTTCCTCGTCACCTCTTCCGGCGTCCCGCCCCTTCCCGTGCTCCGGGTCGCGCCCTCTCACGTTCCGGGTCCGCTCCGGACCAGCTCACGACCCAGATATCGCGTAACTCAGTCGTTATATTGCAATTCTCTGTCGTAATATTGCAGGAATGTGTCGTGGAGCCTATCGTGAGGGCACGCCGGAGCGGATCACCGTCTCACTCCGCCGGCGTCCATCCGCATCAGAAGGGTCAGCTTCATGACGAGATCCGGCTATCGCAGAACCGCGGGCCTGCTGCTCGCGACCGCTCTCGGCCTGACGGCGTCGGCGTGCGGCTCGGGTGAGGAGCCCGCGCAGAACAACGCCCAGCCCACGGCTGGAAGCTCCGGCGCCGCCGGACCGGTGTCGATCACCGTCAACTGCATGCCGCCGAAGACGAACAAGGCGGAGCGCGCGACCTTCGAGGAAGACCTCGCGGAGTTCCAGAAGCTCAACCCGAACATCAAGATCGAGAAGGCCACCGACGCCTTCCCGTGCTACGAGCCGCGCACGTTCGAGGCCAAGCTGGCCGGCGGCCAGCTGGAGACCGTCTTCTACGTGAACTTCCCCAACGTCGGCCGCCTTATGGAGAGCGGCCAGGCCGCCGACATCACCCCCTACGTCGGCGACCTGAAGACGTTCAAGGACTACAACGCCTCCATCGACATCTTCAAGAAGGACGGCAAGCTCTACGGCCTGCCCACCGACGGGTACGGCATGGGCCTGGTCTACAACCGCGAGGTCTTCACCAAGGCCGGGCTCGACCCCGCCAACCCGCCCAAGACCTGGGCGGAGGTGCAGGCCGCGGCCAAGAAGATCGCCGCCCTCGGCCCCGGCTACGTCGGCTTCGGCGAGTACAGCGGCAACAACGTCGGCGGCTGGCACTTCACCGCCTCCCTCTACGGCCGCGGCGGCGACGTGCTCACCCCCGACGGCAAGAAGGCCGCCTTCAACACCCCCGAGGGCAAGGCCGTGCTGGAGAACCTCAAGCAGATGCGCTGGACCGACAACAGCACCGGGTCCAAGCTCTACATCGACTGGCCCGCGCTGATGAAGGCCATGGCCGGCGGCAAGATGGGCATGATGCTCGGCGCCCCCGACGTGCTGATCGGGCTGCGCAACGACTTCCAGGCGAAGTTCGAGAACTACCAGGTCACCGCGATGCCCGAGGCCAAGGCGCTGTTCAACGGCGGCGCCGGCTACATGATCAACCCCAAGGCCACGCCCGAGCAGATCAAGGCCGGCCTGAAGTGGATCGAGTACAAGTTCCTCACCCCCGGCAAGGGCCAGCTCGACTACGTGCGGGCCAAGGGCGCCAACCTCACCGTCGGCCAGCCGTACCCCGACCTCTACGGCGCCGACACGCCCTCCGGCCAGGAGGTCCTGAAGCTGCGCGCGGAGAACGCCAACGTCGACCCCGGGCAGTTCGCCCTCTGGGTCGAGGGCTCCAAGGGCATCCCGCCGAAGGCCGAGCCGGGGCCGTACGCCCAGGAGATCTACGCGATCCTCGACACCCCGATGTCCGCGGTGCTGACCAGGCAGGACGCCGACATCGACAAGCTGCTCTCCGACGCCGAGGCGAAGGTCAACTCCCTGCTGGAGAAGAAGGGCTGACCCCGCAGGAGCCGGGGGCGGCGGCCACCCCGCCGCCCCCGGCGTCACGTCGAGATCGGAAAACGGATGACTGCAACCAGCATGCGCGTCTCGCGGAACCCGCGAGGTTCACGGGGACGTCCCCCGACCAGGCGGCGCCGCGAGGTGCGGCGGAACGTCACCGCCTACGGATTCCTCTGCGGAGCGCTGATCTGCTTCGCGTTCTTCTCCTGGTACCCGATGATCTGGGAGGTCGTGCTCAGCTTCCAGCAGACGAACTTCGTCGACCCGCCCGTCTGGGTGGGGCTGGAGAACTTCGCCACGGTCTTCGAGGACGCGGCGTTCGGCCCCGCCTGGAAGAACACGGTGATGTTCACCGTGCTCGCGCTGGTCTTCGGGTACGGCGTGCCGTTCGTCATCGCCCTCGTCCTGAACGAGCTGCGCCACGCGCGGGCCTACCTGAGGTTCGTCGTCTACCTGCCGGTGATGCTGCCCCCGGCGGTCGGAGTGCTGCTGTTCCAGTGGTTCTACGAGCCGGAGTACGGGCTGTTCAACCAGATCCTCGGCTTCTTCCGGCTGCCCGGCCTGGACTGGCTGAACTCCACCGACACCGCGCTCATCTCCCTGGTCATCGTCTCCACCTGGATGAACCTCGGCACCGGCACGCTCATCTACCTCGCCGCGCTGCAGACGATCCCCGGTGAGCTGTACGAGGCCGCGGAGCTGGACGGCGCGGGCGTCTTCAAGCGGATCTGGCACGTCACGATCCCGCAGACCAAGCTGATCCTGCTGGTCATGCTGCTGCTGCAGATCGTGGCGACCATGCAGGTCTTCATCGAGCCCTTCCTGCTCACCGGCGGCGGCCCGGAGAACTCCACGGTCAGCGTCGTCTACCTCATGTACCAGTACGCCTTCAACTTCGGCAACATCAACGGCGGCAACGCGCTCGGCGTCATGCTGATGATCGTTCTGATGGTCTTCTCCGCCGTCTACCTGCGCGTCTCGCGGGAGGACAAGAGCTGATGTCGAACCTCACCGTCATCCCCGAGTCGCCGAAGCAGCCCGGCGGGGGCGGACCGCCCGCATCGGCGGCCACCCGTCCGGCGCGGGCCCGGCGGACGCCCCGGAAGATCCACCAGGAGTTCCGCACCGTCGTCTCCCCGCACCAGCTCAACTCCCGCCATGGCCGGGCGATCTACTGGACCGTCCTGGTCACGGTCGTGGTGAGCTTCACCGCGGCCTTCGTCTTCCCGCTGTACTGGATGGTCACCGGGGCGATGAAGACCACCGAGGACCTCGTGCAGATCCCGCCGACGTTCCTGCCGCCGCAGTTCACCCTCGACGCCTACGCCGAGGCGTGGGAGCTGATGGACCTGAGCCTGCTGCTGGGCAACACCGCCCTGTACGCCGGCGGGGCGTGGCTGTTCACCCTGGCGATCGACGTCACCGCCGCCTACGCCCTGTCCAAGCTCCGGCCGGTCCTGGGCAAGCTCGTCCTGGCGCTGATGCTGGCCACGCTGATGATCCCGCCGATGGTGATCATGCTGCCCGCCTACCTGACCGTCAAGGACCTGCCGCTGCTGGGCTGGGACCTGCTCAACACGCCCTGGGCGATCTGGCTGCCCGCGGCGGCCAACGGCTTCAACATCTTCCTGCTCAAGCGCTTCTTCGACTCGATCCCGCGCGAGCTGCTGGAGGCCGCCGAGATCGACGGCGCGGGCCCCGTCCGCATCCTGTGGTCGATCGTGATCCCGGTCTCCCGCCCGATCCTGGGCGTGGTCTCCATCCTCACCGTGGTCGCCGTGTGGCGGGACTTCGTCTGGCCGCTGCTGGTCCTGACCGACAGCGAGAAGATGTCGGTCAGCATCGGCATCGCGAGTCTGTCGTCGCAGATGCCGCAGAACGTGCTCATCGCCTCGCTCGTGATCGCGAGCATCCCGACGATCATCGTGTTCTTCCTCTTCCAGCGTCACATCATGGCCGGCCTGACCGCCGGCAGCCTCAAGGGCTGACGTTCCCAGCCGATCGCTGCAGATCAGCCCATACCTACAGCAAGGAGTCGTGTTCAGCATGCCGGAAACGTGGTGGCGGGGGGCCGCGATCTACCAGGTCTACCTGCGTAGCTTCGCCGACGGAAACGGTGACGGGGTCGGGGACCTGGCCGGGCTGCGCACACGCCTGCCGTACCTGGCGGATCTCGGGGTGAACGCCGTCTGGCTCAACCCGTGGTACCCGTCGCCGATGGCCGACGGCGGGTACGATGTGGCCGACTACCGGGACATCGAGCCGGTCTTCGGCACGCTCACCGAGGCCGAGCGGTTCATCGAGGAGGCCCACGCGCTGGGCATCAGGGTGATCATCGACGTGGTGCCCAACCACAGTTCGACCGCGAGCGCGTGGTTCCGGGAGGCGCTGGCCGCCGGGCCGGGGTCGCCGGCCAGGGAGCGGTTCTGGTTCCGGGACGAGCCGGGCGACTGGAAGTCCATCTTCGGCGGTCCCGCCTGGACGCAGCTGCCCGACGGGCAGTGGTACCTGCACCTGTTCGACCCCGGGCAGCCCGACTTCAACTGGACCAACCCCGAGGTGCACCAGGAGTTCCACGACGTCCTGCGCTTCTGGTTCGACCGGGGCGTGGACGGCATCCGCATCGACTCGGCCGCGGTGCTGGTCAAGGACTTCGACGGCGGCGACCCCGACGGCTACACCGACCTCGACGAAGTGCACGAGATCTACCGGGGCTGGCGCCGCCTGGCCGACGAGTACGACGAGCGCATCCTCGTCGGCGAGGTCTGGTTCCCCGACCAGGAGCGCTTCGCCCGCTACCTGCGCCCCGACGAGCTGCACACCGCCTTCAACTTCGACTTCCTGGCCTGCCCCTGGGAGCCGGCCGCGCTGCGCCGCTCGATCGAGCAGACCCTCGACACGCACATCCCGCTCGGCGCCCCGCCCACCTGGGTGCTGTCCAACCACGACGTCGCGCGGGTGGTGACCCGGTACGGCAGGGCCGAGACCTCCTGGGACCACGGCAACCGCCGCGACGGCGTCCCCTCCGACCTGGAGCTCGGCCACCGCCGGGCCCGGGCCGCCGCGCTGCTGGCCATGGCCCTGCCCGGCAGCGTCTACGTCTACCAGGGCGAGGAGCTTGGTCTGCCGGAGGTGGACGACATCCCCGACGAGCTGCGCGAGGACCCGATGTGGACCCGCTCCGGCCACACCGTGCCGGGCCGCGACGGCTGCCGGGTGCCGCTGCCCTGGTCGGGGGAGGAGCCGCCGTTCGGCTTCGGCGCGGGCGAGCCGTGGCTGCCGCAGCCGGAGGACTGGCGCAAGCTCACCGTCGAGGCCCAGACCGCGGACCTCGGCTCGACGCTCAACCTCTACCGCGCCGCGCTGCGCCTGCGCCGCGACCGGCTCGGCGACGGCACGCTCACCTGGCTGGAGTCGCGTCCGGACGTGCTCGCCTTCACCCGCGAGTCCGGCCTGACCTGCGTGGTGAACCTGGGCGCCGATCCGGTACGGCTCCCGCCGCACGAGTCGGTGCTGCTGGCCAGCGGCACGCTGGACGGGGAGGAGCTGCCCTCCGACACCGCCGCCTGGCTCGCCTGACCCCCTCCCGCACGGGATCCCGGCCGGGGCGCGAACCTCGCCGCCGGCCGGGCCCTCATCTACGATTTGCGAAAAACATGCACGTGGAGGGGGAAATCATGAGCGAGGGTCGGGACGGCGTGGTCGTCTACTGGCGTCACGGATGTCCGTACTGCATGACGCTGCTCACGCTCCTGCGCTTCACGAAGCTCCAGTACACCACGGTGAACATCTGGAAGGACCCCGAGGCGGCGGCGTTCGTCCGCTCGGTCGCGGGCGGGAACGAGACCGTGCCGACCGTGACCGTGGCCGGCCGGGCGATGGTGAACCCGTCGAGGCGCCGGGTGCTGGAGGCGGTCCGGGAGCACGCGCCCCACCTGCTGGCCTGAGCGCGGGACCACGGCCGGGTCGCTCCGCCGGGCGACGGAGCGGCGGTCGGTCACGCAACGGAGGGACGGGCCCCTCCGGGGTGACGACGCGAGCCGGTCGTGACGCCTACCTTTCCTGACGCGTCCCCGCCCGTCCGGGCACGGGACAGACGAAAGGAAAGGTTCCATGTCACTGCTCTCCGACCCGCACGGAATCCGCAGGACGGTCGCCGGGCTCTGCCTCATCGCCGCACCTGTCCTCTACACGGCGGGCCTGCTCGTCGATCCGGCCATCCGGCAGGGCACCGACGGTGACACCATCGGAACCTACGGGCTCCACCCGGAGCAGGTCTCGATCAGCGCCGCGCTCCTGCACTGGAGCTGGGTGCTGCTGATCCCCGGGATCATCGGAATGATCCAGCTGATCCACCACCGCGGCGTCGTGCTCGGGCATCTGGCGGGCGGTCTCGCCCTGCTCGGTGTCGTCAACTTCTCCGCGCTCATGCTGGGCGACTTCTTCTACGTTCAGCTGGAGAGCACGATGCGGCCCGTCGAGGGGGCGGCGCTCGGCGACGAGGCGCTCGCCGACCCCGGGGCCGTGTTCGGCTTCCAGATCCCGGGCTTCGCCGGGCTGTTCGGCCTGTTCCTGCTCGGGCTGGTGCTGGCCTACGCTCGGCGGGAGCTGTGGTGGGCCCCCTTCGCGATGCTCCTGGGCATCTTCGGCGCGCCGGTGTACCCGATCGGCACGGTCGTCGGCGGCCTGCTCTACCTGGCCGGAGCCGGGGCGATCGGGCTGCGCATGCTGCGGATGGGCAACGCCGAGTGGATCGGGGAGGCGCGGACCGTCGCGGGGCGGGTTCAGCACGTTCCCGACGGGCCGGAGAGCGGGAAGCGGGCGGCCACGCGGTAGCCGCGGCCCGGCACGGGACCGGCGGACAGCTCGCCCCCGTGCATCGTGACCCGCTCGCGCATCCCGATCAGACCGTGCCCGCCCGCGGCCTGCCGGGGACCGTGCCCGCCGCCGGCGGGCCCACCTCCGCCGGCCGTAGGGGCGACCGCGTCCAGGACGGGGGCCGCCCCGTCGTCGACGACCTCCACGACCAGCTCGGCCGGGCCGTACCCGATGACGACGTCGGCCCGGGCGGCGCGCGCGTGTTTGCGCACGTTCGTCAGCGCCTCCTGGATCACGCGGTAGGCCGAGAGGCCGAGACCCGGGGGCAGGGGCCGCGGCTCTCCGTCGGTCCGGAGCCGGACGTCCAGGCCGGCCTCCCGGACCTGGGCGAGCAACTCGTCCAGGCGATCCAGGCCGGGCCGGTGGGCCTCGGGGCGGGAGCCGCCGTAGTCGCGGAGCACCCCCAGCATGAGCTGGAGCTCCTCGATCGCGTCGCGGCCGGCCCGCTCGACCCCGATCAGCATGTCGCGCTCGCGCTCGCGGTCGTCGCCGAGCAGCATCCGCACCCCGCCCGCGTGCAGGGTCATGACGCTCACGTTGTGCGTGACGCCGTCGTGGAGCTCCCGGGCGATGCGGGCCCGTTCCTCCTCCACGGCGCGCCGGGCCCGCTCCTCGCGCTCCACCTCCAGGCGGGTGGTGCGCTCGGCGAGCCGCAGTGTCTCGTCGATCTGGCGGCGCAGGAGGATGCCGCTGCCGTAGGCCACGCCCACGAAGATCGCGCTGATCATGACCTCGGCGAGGTCGTTGCTCTGGAGCGTCTGCAGGAAGGCGTACGCCGCCAGCACGCACCCGAGCCCCGCCAGGCCGCGGCGGCTGCGCAGCTCGGAGGCGCTGGCCACGGTGTGGACGAGGATGAGCGTCGAGTAGAAATGCCAGGCGGCGTAGTAGCCGTCCCCCGTCACCGTCCGCACGGCCACGCCGGTCGCTATCAGCGCGAGGAGCATGAGCGCGGGGAACCTGCGCCGGAACAGCAGCAGCGCCCCGGCCGCGATCGCTCCGGCGGCCATCGCCACCGGGTGCTGCACCTGGCCGGAGGCCGGGCCCTGGCGGCCGAAGGACTCCACCAGGCCGGCGACCCCCACCGCGAGGGAGAGCAGCAGGTCGAGCCGGGTCGGCCACCAGCCGCCGAGCCGTTCCCGCAGATCTCCCAGGGTCCTGCGTGCGAGGCTCGACGCGACGGGTCCTTCCGCTGGAGTCCCCGGCGAGGCTGCCCGCGCGTCTCTCACCGGGCCGGGTCCTTCCGCTCCCGGCCGGCCTGGACGATCCCGGCCTCGTAGGCGAAGACGACGGCCTGGATGCGGTCCCGCAGGCCGAGCTTCTGCAGCACCCGGGCGACGTGGGTCCTGATGGTCGCCTCCCCGATCTCCAGCCGCCGCGCGATCTCCGGGTTGGACAGGCCCCGGGCCAGCAGGTTCAGCACGTCCAGCTCCCGCTGGGTGAGCGTGGCCAGCTCGGGCGGGGCGGACGGCTCGGGCTGCGCGGCGAAGGAGGCGATCACCCGCATGGTGACCGCCGGGTCGATGAGCGCGTCACCGGCCGCCGCCACCCGGATCGCCTCGGCCAGCTGCTCGGGCGGGGAGCTCTTGAGGAGGAAGCCGTTCACCCCCGCGCGCAGCGAGGCGCGCAGGTTGGCGTCGGTGCCGAAGGTGGTCAGCATCACGATCTTCGGCGGGTCGGGGTCGCCGAGCAGGTGCCGGGCGGTGTCCAGTCCGTCCATGCGGGGCATCGCGATGTCCAGCAGAAGCACGTGCGGCCGGAGCCGGCGGACCACGGAGAGCGCCTCCACCCCGTCGGCGGCCTCTCCGACGACCTCGATGCCCGGAGCGGTCTCGGCGACCAGCCGGAGCCCGGCGCGGATCATGGCCTGGTCATCCGCGATGACCAATCTGATGGTCATGGTGCGTATGAACCGTTCCGTGTGCTTCTGGGCATGTCGCACAGGGTATGAGACCCCGGACCCCGGGGCCGCCATCCGGGGAGCGGGGACGGGGCCCGGGCGGATCCGCCACGTGACGGATCCGGAATCCGCCACGTGACGGATCGTCGCGCCGGTCGTGCCGGTCGTGCCGGTCGTGCCGGTCGTGCCGGTCGCGTCCGGGGGGAGCCGGGCCCGGGCGGCTCATGCGCTCGGCGGGGCCGGTCGCGGCGACCGGTCCGCGCCCGGGTACTGTGCGGGGAGATTCGACGATCTCCAGGAGGGGCGGGCATGGAGCAGGCGGAGCCGAAGGTCGTGGACAACCCCGAGGCCGGCAGGTTCGAGATCCTGCTGGACGGTCGGAAAGCCGGCTTCGCCGAGTACCGGCGGAAGGGCGCGAAGCTCTCGCTCACCCACACGGAGATCGATCCGGCTTTCGAGGGCCGGGGACTCGGCTCGGCCCTGGCCCGCGGCGCGCTGGACGCCGCCCGGGCCGGAGGGCTGTCGGTGCTGCCGTTCTGCCCGTTCATCCGCGGCTACATCGAGCGTCACCCCGGCTATCTCGACCTGGTCCCGGCCGACCAGCGGGCGCGCTTCTCCCTCGCCCCCGCCGATCCCGCCGATCCCGCACCCGGCGGAGCCGACCGCGGCTGACCGACTGTGGCTGACCGACTGCGGCTGATCGGCCGAGGCGGGCCCGGCGGCGGGGAGCCTCCGGTCGCTCCGGCGGCGTAGGGTCGCCTCATGAGCGATCTCGACCGGGAACCCGGCCAGGCGGTGTACGACTGCGCGGTGGCGACCGTGGCCGAGCCGGAGAGCGTGCTCCTGCCGGGACACGACGTGCCGCTGGGCCGCTACACCACGGTGCGCAGGCTGCTGCCGCACCGGCGGCGGCGGATGGTCGGCGCCTGGTGCTTCGTGGACCACTTCGGCCCGGACGACGTGAGCGGGCGGCCCGGCATGCAGGTGCCGCCGCACCCGCACACCGGCCTGCAGACCGTCACCTGGCTGGTCGAGGGCGAGATCGTGCACCGCGACAGCCTCGGCAGCGACCAGGCGATCGTTCCCGGGCAGCTCAACCTGATGACCTCGGGACACGGCATCGCCCACTCCGAGCAATCGCCGGAGGACCACCCGCCGGGCATGCACGGGCTGCAGCTGTGGGTGGCGCTCCCGGAGGAGGCCCGCCACGGCGAGGCCCGCTTCGAGCACCACGCGGCCATGCCGGTGCTGCGCGACGGCGAGATGACCGTCACCGTCGTGGTGGGGGAGTTCGGGCCGATGCGCTCACCCGCGCGCGTCCACACCCCGCTCCTCGGCGCCGAGGTGCTGTTCACCGGTCCCGGGCGGCGGGAGCTGCCGCTCGACCCCGGCTTCGAGAACGCCGTGCTGGTCATGTCCGGCGCGGCGGACGTCGCGGGCACGCCCCTGGCGCCGGGCTCGCTGCTCTACCTCGGCCGCGGCCGGTCAGAGGTGCTCGTCGAGGTCGCAGGTGAGGCCAGGCTGTTCCTGCTGGGCGGCGAGCCGTTCGACGAGCCCCTGGTGATGTGGTGGAACTTCGTGGGCCGCTCCCACGAGGAGATCGTCCAGGCCCGTGACGACTGGGCGGCGGGACGGCGTTTCGGCACGGTGGCCGACTGCTCGGCGGCGCCGCTCCCGGCCCCCGAGATGCCCACGGTCCGGCTGAAGGCCCGGGACCGGCACGGCCGTACCGCGGGCTGAGCCCGTCCGGGCCGGGTCTCCGGCGCCTCCGCCGTGCTTGACGGCTCCCGCTGCGGGCATATAGAAAACCAATAGGTTATATAACTAAAAGGTTGTCAGGGGAGGCGCGCATGAACTGGACGCTGGAAGTGGTCGTGGTCCCCGTCACGGACGTGGACCGGGCCAAGGCCTTCTACGCCGGCCGGCTCGGCTTCGCGGTGGACCACGACACCGAAATCAGCGAGGACACGCGCATCGTCCAGCTGACCCCGCCGGGGTCGGGCTGCTCGGTCGTGATCGGGAAGGGGCTCTCGGAGATGAAGCCCGGCTCCCTGCAGGGGCTGCAGCTGGTGGTCTCCGACCTCCGGGCGGCGCGCGCCCAGCTCATCGAGCGGGGAGTGGAGGTCGGCGAGATCCAGATCGCCGGTCCGGCGGGCTTCCGCCCGGCCGAAGAGGGGGACGACCTCAACAACCAGGGGTTCGTCTTCTTCGGCGACCCGGACGGCAACGGCTGGGCCGTCCAGCAGATCACCGCCCGGGGGTAGGCCGCGGTTCCGGCGAGCCCGCGGCGCTCCGCCCGTGCGGTCCCGGCCCGGTGTGATGGTGCCGGTGACGCGACCGGCGCGGGACCGTGATCAGCCGGGGAGGGGCTCGTCGGCGAGGTAGGGCGGCGCGGGCTCGTACTGGATGGCGCGGCGCACCGCGCGGGCGTGGTCGCGCCCGTGGAGCCGGCCGACCAGCCACAGGGCCATGTCGATCCCGGCGGACACCCCCTGGCTGGTGACCAGGTTGCCGTCGACGACGTACCGGGCGTCGCGGACCACGGTGATGTCGCCCCGGGCCTGCAGGGCCTCCTGGAAGGCGTGGTGGGTGGCCACCCGGCGGCCGCGCGCCGGACCCGCCTCGTGCAGGAGCAGCGCGCCGGTGCACACGCCGGTGACCCAGGCGGTGGCGGCGGCGGTCTTCGTGATCCAGCCGACCAGCGCGGGATTGGACACCTCGCGCCGGGTGCCGCTGCCGCCCGGGACCAGCAGGACGTCCAGCGGCGGGTGGTCGTCCACGGTGTGGTCGGGAAGGACCCGCATGCCCTTGTTGCACCGTACGGGCTCGTCCCGCTCGGCGATGAGGACCGACGTGTCGGCGCCGCCGCGCAGCACCGACGAGACGGTGAACACCTCCCACGGCCCGACGAAGTCCAGCTCCTCCACACCCTCGAAGAGGAGCAATCCGTAGGTCGTCATGCTTTCTCCCTGATCGATGGGAATGTCCTGTTCTCTGTTGATGATCGCTGTTATCCGCGCGCTGCGTAACGGCTGGACCCCGTAAATATCGCGAAAACGGCCGGAATGTGTGGACAATTCGGGTGTATAGGAAAACTCGGACTGGGGCCGGTGGCCCGGGCCGGTTCCTTGGTATCGTCGAATCCCAGGCCGAGAGGCGCTGCAACGGGCTTGAGACCCGCCACGCTCGGCCTGGCGCATGTTTCGCAAGGGCGCCTCCGGACAACGGAGGTGACCTGAGTGAATTCGTCTTCCGGCCGCGGCGCGCGGGCCCTGAAGGAGCTCCTGGACCGGCGGATCGCCGTGCTCGACGGCTCCTGGGGCGTGATGCTGCAGGGCTCCGGGTTCACCCCGGCCGACTACCGCGGCGAGCTGCTGACGGATCATCCGTACGACGTGACCGGCGACCCCGACCTGCTGAACCTGACGCGCCCGGACGTCATCCTGGACGTCCACCGGCGCTACCTGGCGGCCGGCGCGGACATCACCACGACCAACACGTTCACCGCCACGAGCATCGGCCAGGCGGACTACGGGCTGCAGCCGCTGGTGCGGGAGATGAACCTGCGGGGGGCGCAGCTCGCGCGCCAGGCCGCCGACGAGGCGGGCGGCCGGTTCGTCGCCGGTTCGGTCGGCCCGCTGAACGTCACGCTCTCGTTGTCGCCGAAGGTGGACGACCCCTCCCACCGCACGGTGTCGTTCGACGAGGTCCGCGACTCCTACGCCGAGCAGATCCAGGCGCTGGCCGAGGGCGGCGTCGACCTGCTGCTGATCGAGACGATCTTCGACACGCTCAACGCGAAGGCCGCCGTCGCCGCCGCGCGCGAGGTCGCTCCGGACCTGCCGCTGTGGATCTCGCTGACGGTCGTCGACCTGAGCGGGCGCACCCTGTCGGGGCAGACCGTCGAGGCGTTCTGGCGGGCGATCGAGCACGCCGACCCGCTGGTCGTGGGCGTGAACTGCTCGCTGGGGGCGCGGGAGATGCGCCCGTACGTCGCCGAGCTGTCGCGCCTGGCCGGCGCCTACACGGCCTCCCACCCCAACGCCGGGCTGCCGAACGCCTTCGGCGGCTACGACCAGACGGCGGAGGAGACCGCGGAGCTGCTCGGCGAGTTCGCCTCCTCCGGAATGGTCAACATCGTCGGCGGCTGCTGCGGGACGACGCCCGCGCACATCGAGCGGATCGCCGCCGCCGTGTCCGGCCTGCCGCCGCGCCCGGTCCCGGCGGTGCCGGCGCGCACCCGCCTCAGCGGCCTGGAGCCGTTCGAGATCGGCCCCGACACCGGATTCGTCATGATCGGCGAGCGCACCAACGTCACGGGCTCGGCGCGGTTCCGCCGCCTGATCGAGGCGGACGACTACCAGGCCGCCGCGGACGTCGCGCTGGAGCAGGTGCGCGGCGGGGCCAACCTGCTCGACGTCAACATGGACGCCGACCTGCTCGACAGCGAGCGGGCCATGACCACCTTCCTGAACCTGATCGCGACCGAGCCGGAGATCGCCCGCATCCCGATCATGATCGACAGCTCGCGCTGGAGCGTGCTGGAGGCCGGGCTCAAGTGCGTGCAGGGCAAGGGCGTCGTCAACTCCATCAGCCTCAAGGAGGGCGAGGGCCCGTTCCTGGAGCAGGCCCGGCGCATCCGGGCGTACGGCGCCGGCGTGGTCGTCATGGCCTTCGACGAGAAGGGGCAGGCCGACACCGCCGAGCGCAAGGTGGAGATCTGCGCCCGCGCCTACGACCTGCTCACCCGGGAGGCCGGGTTCCCCGCCGAGGACATCGTCTTCGACCCCAACGTCCTCGCCGTCGCCACCGGCATCGCCGAGCACGACGGCTACGCCAAGGCGTTCATCGACGCGCTGCCGCGCATCAAGGAGCGCTGCCCCGGGGCGCGGACCAGCGGCGGCATCTCCAACCTGTCGTTCTCCTTCCGCGGCAACGACGTCGTGCGCGAGGCGATGCACTCGGCGTTCCTCTTCCACGCCGTGCGCGCCGGGCTGGACATGGGGATCGTCAACGCGGGCCAGCTCGCCGTCTACCAGGACATCCCCGCCGACCTGCTCGAACTCGTCGAGGACGTCATCTTCGACCGGCGCCCCGACGCCACCGACCGGCTGGTCGCCTTCGCCGGGACGGTCAGCGGGTCCGGCACCCGCCGCACCGTGGACCTGTCCTGGCGCGAGGCCCCGGTGGAGGAGCGGCTGGCGCACGCGCTCGTGCACGGCGTCGTCGACTTCGTCGAGACCGACACCGAGGAGGCCCGGCAGCGGGCGGCGCGTCCCCTCGACGTGATCGAGGGACCGCTCATGGACGGCATGAAGGTCGTGGGCGACCTGTTCGGCGCGGGGAAGATGTTCCTGCCGCAGGTGGTCAAGAGCGCGCGGGTGATGAAGCGGGCGGTGGCCTACCTCGAACCCTTCATGGAGGCCGAGAAGGAGCGGGCGCGGCTGGAGGGACGGGCCGAGGTCGTCCGGGGCAACGGGAAGGTGGTGCTCGCCACCGTCAAGGGCGACGTGCACGACATCGGCAAGAACATCGTGGGCGTCGTGCTGGGCTGCAACAACTACGAGGTCATCGACCTCGGCGTCATGGTCCCCGCCGACGTCATCCTCGACACCGCGGTCGCCGAGGGCGCCGACGTGGTCGGCCTCTCCGGGCTGATCACCCCGTCGCTGGACGAGATGGTCTCCGTGGCCGGGGAGATGCGGCGCCGGGGGCTGAAGCTGCCCCTGCTGATCGGCGGCGCCACGACCTCGCGCCAGCACACCGCGGTGCGCGTCGCCCCCGCCTACGACGGCGCCGTGGTCCACGTGCTCGACGCCTCCCGCGTCGTCGGAGTGGTCTCGGATCTGCTGGACGACGACCGGGCCGCGGAACTGGCCGAGAGCAACCGCGCCGACCAGGAGCGGCTGCGCGAGCAGCACGCGGCCAGGGAGCGGAGCCCCCTGCTGACCCTCGCGCAGGCCCGCGCGAACCGCGAGCGGGTCTCCTTCGACGACCTGCCGGTCCCCGCCTTCACCGGGGTCCGCGTCGTGGAGCCGGACCTGACCGCCGTCCGCGAGATGATCGACTGGCAGTTCTTCTTCCTCGCCTGGGAGCTGAAGGGCAAGTACCCGGCGATCCTCGACCAGCCGGTGGCCCGCGAGCTCTACGACGAGGCGAACGCGCTGCTCGACCAGATCATCGCCGACGGCTCCCTCCGGGCCCGCGGCGCCTACGGCTTCTGGCCCGCCCGCTCCGACGGCGACGACATCCTGGTGGAGATCCCGGCGGAGGTCCCGGCGGAGACCGGGAGGGCGGGCGATGTCCCGGCCGGTACGGCGGGCGATGTCCCGGCCGGTACGGCGGGCGATGTCCTGGCGGGCACGGCGGGTGACGCCCCGGCCGGTACGGGTGCGGCGGGCCCCCTCCGCCTGCCGATGCTGCGTCAGCAGACGGCCAAGCCCGAGGGGCGGGCCAACCGCTGCCTGGCCGACTACGTGGCCCCGGACGGGGACCACCTCGGCGGGTTCGCCGTGGCGGTCCACGGGGCCGAGGAGCTCGCCGCCGCCTTCGCGGCCCGCAACGACGACTACCGGTCCATCATGGTGAAGGCCCTGGCCGACCGCCTCGCCGAGGCGTTCGCCGAGTACATCCATCTCCGGGCGCGGCGCGAGTGGTACGAACCCGACGCCGATCCCTCGCTGGAGGACCTGCACGCCGAGCGTTTCCGCGGCATCCGCCCGGCGTTCGGCTACCCGGCCAGTCCGGACCACAGCCAGAAGCGGGACCTGTTCGACCTGCTCGGCGCGGAGCGCCTCGGCATGGCCCTGACCGAGTCCTTCGCGATGACCCCCGCCGCCAGCGTCAGCGGACTGCTCTTCGCCCATCCGGCGTCGCGCTATTTCACGGTGGGGCGCCTCGGCAGGGACCAGATCGAGGACTACGCCCTCCGGCGGGGGCTCACCCCGGCCGGCGTCGAGCGCTGGCTGCGCCCCAATCTCGCCTACACCCCCGATGACCAGGACCGGCCGGGGTGAGGCGGAGCGGGGCGATCACCCACGATCGGGTGCGGCCGGCGGGATGAAAAGCACAGGGGACGGGTAGGAGGGCTCCGTGAACGTATCGGTGCGTATCGCCCACTGCAGTGACGACACCGCCTCACTGGTCGTGACGGGTGAGATGGACGCCTCGAACTGCGAGCTCCTGGAGTCGATCCTGGACTCCATCATCGCGCGCGGGGCCCGGTACATCATGATCAACGCCGGTGAGCTGAACTTCTGCGATGTCACGGGCGCTTACATGCTGGCCCGGGTCCACCGGCGGCTTCGCCTCGCCGGAGGCGAACTGGTGGTCACCGCGTCCGAGTCCGTGACGGAGACGCTCGACGCCCTGAGGAAGCTCACCGGCCGGGAACCTCCCGGCACGGCCGAGAAGCCGGGGCGGGGCGTCGAACCCGTCACCCCGCGCGCGCGTCGGCGGCATCTTCCGATCCGCCGTTTCGGGAACCAGCACGTGCGCCGCGTACGGAACGCGGAGCGCCGCCGTTCCGCCGCCGCTCCCGCGGCGCCCCCGCTGCCTCCGGCGCCCCCGCCGGTGGCTCCGCACCCTGTCCTGGAGAGGGCCGCGCGCCTCCAGAAGGAGGCGACCGCGCAGCTGGAGAGCATGCTCCTCCGCGCGGAGACGGCCTGCGTGATCACTGCCGAAGCCCACGAGCGCCTGGCCTCCTGCCACACCGCGCTCGCGAGGCGGGCCGCGCTCCGCGGAGAGTCCCCGCTGGGCTGTGACGACCGGTTCCATCTGCTGGAGGCGGAGCGGATGCGCCGCCGCGCCCTCCACTTCGCCGGTGAGGACGGCTGACGGCCCCGCGGCTCTCACGCCGCCGGGAATCCGCGGCGTCCGGCCGAATCCGTGACGTCCGGCCGGTGGGCCGCCCTCCGGCGGGGCGGCGTCCCTCACCGGCCGTTCCGGTCCGCCGGGGCCGGGGTGCGGGCGGGTACGGCCGGCACGCACCTCACGGGGCCGGGGCGCGGGTGGTGCGGGCGGCACGCAGCTCACGCAGGTCGGGGATGTGGTTGTAGAGCGTCCCCGTGCTCACCCCGAGCAGCCTGGCGACCGAGGCCACCGAGTTCCCGGGATCGGCCAGCAGCTCCCGGGCCACCCGGAGGAGCTCGGGGGTGATGACGGTGGGACGGCCGCGATGGTTGCCGGTGAGCGGCTTGCGGGGGAACGCGGCGAGCGCCGCGAAAGCCCGGATGACCTGGCGCCCGCCCGGGGCGGTGGTGTCGATGTTCTCCCGCAGTGAGATGAAGCCGACTCCGCGCTCGTCCAGCTCGCCGATCACGCTGATCAGTTCGTGCAGGGAGTCGCTGTAGCGGTCCAGGGAGGGCACCACCAGCGTGGCGCCCGCCTGCAGGGCGGCGTGGCAGGCCTGGCGTTCGGGCTGCCGCGCGCCGTCTTCCGAGGGGGTGTCGATGAACACGCTCTGGCACCCGGCCGCCAGCAGGGCGTCGATCTGGGGCAGCAGGCTCCGGGTTTCGGCGGAGACTCGGGCGTAACCGACGCGGATCCCGCCGGGCGCGGCCGGGCGGGCGGTCGACGGTTCGCTGAACGGCCCCGCGGAAGACGTCACGGCTGCCGTCCTTTCACTGAACGATTCTCACGGTGGGACATTTTCACGGTTGCTCGATGATTTTCCGGAAGAACCGCGGTTTCCGCGGCCTCCCTCCCGATGATCGTCAAAAAACGACGGTTTTTTGACGTCGCGGCTCGTACTTGTGCGGCCTGACCGGGTAGGTCTGTCTTACCCAGGGCGTTTCCGGAGCCGACATCGACAGGGAAGCTGGAGGTGAGAAGGCCATGTCCAGCGCGCTGACGGTCACGGGCGGTCGGGAGATCTCCACGCCGCCCCCTCCTGCAGGGCTTCGCGGGTGAGCACGGTGCGGCGGCCGCCGCACCGTCTCGCCGGTGAGGACCAAGGGCTCGCCGCGACCGTCTCCGCCGCGACCGTCTCCGCCGCGACCGTCTCCGCCGGTGGAGCGGACCCGTTCCCGATCCCGGCCGATGAATCCGAGCGGCTGCGGGAGCTGGTGGAGCTGGAGGTCGTCGAGGCTCCCCTGGAGTCGATCCTGACGGCCGTCGCCGAGCTGGCCACGCGCATCTGCCACACCCCGATCGCGCTGGTCAACCTGGTCGGGGAGGACATCCAGCATCTCAAGGGCCGCGTCGGGCTGGGCGCGGAGACCATGGACCGTCAGGTGGCGTTCTGCCCGTACACGATCTGCGGCCGGGAACTGATGGAGGTCCCCGACGCGCTCGCGGATCCGCGCTTCCACGAGGATCCTCTGGTGGCCGGTGAGCCGCGGGTGCGCTTCTACGCGGGCGCGCCGCTGATCGGCAGCGGCGGGCACATCCTGGGCACGGTGTGCGTGATGGACCGCCGGCCGCGCCGGCTGAGCCCCGAGCGGCGCGGCGCCCTGATCGCGCTCGCCACCTGCACGGTCGCCGTGGTGGAGTGTCACCATCACGACCGCCGGAGCAAGCAGATCGCCGCGCAGCGGGAGCAGGTGGAGGACCTCAAGCAGCTGTTCCTGCGCAGCGTCAACCACGAGCTGCGCACCCCGCTGACTTCCATCCGCTCCTATCTGCAGCTCATCCAGGACGACGAGACCGAGCTGGACCCGGGCACCGAGCAACGGTTCCTGGATGTGATCGAGCGCAACAGCGACCGGTTGCTGGAGAGGCTGGACGAGCTGCTGCTGCTGGCCAGCCTCAGCGCGCAGACCGCCGCCTTCGCTCCGGGCGCGATCGACCTGTCGGCCCTGACCTCCACGGTGGTGGCCGAGGCCGAGACCAAGGCCGAGCCCAAGCGGCACACCCTGATCCTGGACGCGCCGCGGCCGGTGGTGGCCTGGGCCGACGCGAGCCGGTTGCGGCACGCGCTGGTGCACCTGCTCGACAACGCGATCAAGTTCACCCCCGCCGGCGGCCGCGTCGACGTGGTCGTCAGCGGCGACCCGGTCCCGGCGGTGGAGATCCGTGACACCGGGATCGGCATCGGCACGACCGAGACCGGGCGGGTCTTCGACGACTTCTACCGCACGCCCGAGGCCGAGGAGCACGCGATCGGCGGGATCGGAGTGGGCCTGTCCATCGTCAGGCGGGTCATCGCCATGCACGGCGGTGACGTGCGCCTGACCGGTGAGCCGGACGGGGGCACCTGCGCCCGCGTCACGCTGCTGTCCCCGCCGTCCGGGGAAACTCCGCTGCCCGAGGGGCTGTAGGCCGCCGGCCGGCGTACCGGCCGCCCGTCGTCGCCGATGTCTCTCGTCCGGTGTCTGTCGTCCGGTGCCTGTCGTCCGGTGCCTGTCGTCTGTCTCGGGCATCGTGTGCCCGTATCGCACCCCAGAAAAAGTAACCAGGTGGTAGGTTTTCTGTCAGTCCTCGCGGTGATCTGTGCGTCGAGGTGGACAAGGGGAGGCGGTATGGAGCTCTCGTTCCCGGAGGGTTTCCTGTGGGGAGCGGCGGGCAGCGCGCACCAGATCGAGGGGAACAACGTCGCCAGCGACCTGTGGGCGCTGGAGAACCGCCCCGGCAGCGTCATGCGGGAGCGCAGCGGAGACGCCTGCGACAGCTACCACCGCTGGCACGAGGACCTCGACATCGTGCGGGGGCTGGGCCTGACGGCCTACCGCTTCAGCGTCGAGTGGGCGCGGGTGGAACCCGTGGAGGGCCAGATCTCCCTGGCGGCGCTGGCGCACTACCGCCGCGTGATCGAGGGATGCCTGGAGCGCGGCCTCACCCCGGTGGTGACGCTGCACCACTTCACCAGCCCGTTCTGGTTCCAGCTCGCCGGCGGGTGGCTGTCCGGCGAGGCGGTCGCGCGGTTCCGCCGATACGTGCGCGCGGTGCTGCCGATTCTGGACGGCGTCGAGTGGGTCTGCACCATCAACGAGCCCAACATGCTCGCGATGGTGGCCAGCATCATGAACCAGGGAGGGAACGGGGAGGGCGACGGGCGCGAGGAGCGCGCGGAGAACGCCGCCGGCGCGCTGCCCGCTCCCGACCCGGCGGTGGCGGACGCCCTGGCCGCCGCGCACCGCGCGGCCCGCGAGGAACTGGGCGCGGCCGGCCTGAAGTCAGGCTGGACGGTCGCCAACCAGAACTTCGAGGCGGACGGCGGCGCCGAGGCGGAGCGCGACGCGTGGGCGTGGCCGCGTGAGGACCGGTTCCTGGACGTCGCGGCGGGCGACGACTTCATCGGCGTGCAGGCGTACACGCGCGTGCGGATCGGGCCGGAGGGAGCGCTGCCGGTGCCGGAGGGCGCCCGCCGTACCCTCACGGGGTGGGAGTTCTACCCGCAGGCGCTGGGCAACGCCGTACGGTACACGGCGGCGCGGCTGCCGGGGGTCCCGATCCTCGTGACGGAGAACGGCGTCGCGACGGCGGACGACGCCGAGCGCGTCGAGTACACGCGCGGCGCCCTGGCCGGTCTGCACGGCGCCATCGCCGACGGGATCGACGTCCGCGGATACCTGCACTGGTCGTTGCTCGACAACTACGAGTGGGGCTCCTACCGGCCGACCTTCGGGCTGGTCGCGGTGGACCGCGAGACGTTCGCGCGCACGGTCAAGCCGAGCGCCCGCTGGCTGGGCGGGGTGGCCCGCGCGGGAGCGCTGCCCGCCGGGACGGCCCGCGAGGAGATGTCACCCGTCGGGTGAACCCGCGCCCGCCGCCGGCCGTGCCGGCGGCGCCCGCGAGCCCGGCCGATCCGGGGCGCCGGGCACCCCTTCGGGCGCTGGCGTCCGGGAATCCGTCCGGGCGCCGGCCGATCCGGCCCAACCTTTCCCCCGCCGGCGGGCGTCGGTAACGGGTGAGAGGAGTCGCCTTGGACCCCAACGACAGCTTCCGCGAGTTCATGGCCGCTCACCAGCAGTCGCTGATGCGGACGGCCTACCTGCTCACGGGAGACGCCCACCTCGCCGAGGACCTGCTGCAGAGCGCGCTGGTCAAGGTGCTCAAGCGCTGGCCCAAGCTGGCGCACGTCGCCAGCCCCGGGGCGTACGCCCGCAAGGCGCTGGTCAACCAGTACATCTCCTGGCGCCGCCGGCCGGCCGTGGCGGTCGTCGCCGTCATGCTCGCCGCGACGGCCGCCGTACGGCTGCTGCCGTCGGAGCCCGATGCGATCGGCGACACCGGGACGGTGACCGACCCGCCGGCCCGGGGGGTGGGGCCGCTGAGCCACGCCTACATGACGTTCTGCCAGCCGGAGAGCGGCAAGGCCCCGCCCGGGTGCGTGGACGGCGGCTGGCGGGTGGTCACCAGGGACGGCGAGACCTACCGGCTGGCGCAGGCCCTGCGCACTCCCGAATACGGGGGCCGGCCAAGCCCGCTGACGATCAGCCGGGACGGCCGGAAGATCGCCTACTACGACGCCGGCGCCGGCACCTTCGCGGTGCGTGACCTCGCCTCCGGAGCGGTGCGGACGGCCCCGACGAGGGTGCCCACCGCCTGGCTCGGCGGCATCGCCCACCTCCTGCTGTCGGACGACGGCCGCTTCCTGGCCTTCACCAAGAACCCGCCGTTGAAGGACCCGGCCATGCTGTTCGACCTGCGCGAGCGCATGGTCAGGCCGTTGCCCAACGGCTGGAACCCCATCGGCCTGTCCCCGGACGGCGACACGATCACTCTGGCGGAGTACGCGCCCAGGACCCGGCTGCGGACCATCAGCCACCTGTGGCGGACGTCCACGGCGGGCAACACCAGGACCGCCGACGTCGCCGGGTCCCACCTGGTCGGCGCGCTCGGCCCCGACGGCAAGAGCGTCGTCGCGGTGGAGAGCGTGGATGTTCCCGGCACCGACTGCATGGGGAACGCAGGGTCCCTCGTGCACCTGGACCGGGAGACCGGCAAGGTGCTCCGCAGGGTCCCCGTGCGGGACCTGGACATGAGGGGCAACTTCGTCTACCTGCGCAGCTGGATCGGCCCCGAGGAGATCATCGCCCTCACCAAGCGCTTCGTGTGCGGGGACAGGGACGCCCCCGAACCGACCCCGCGCCTGGACCCGCCGTACGTCCCCTTCACGGCCTACGCGGTGAACGTCGAGACCGGCGAGGCCAGGAAGCTCGCCACCTACACGGCCCAGGACTTCTTCCACCTCGTGCTCCCCGGCTTCCCCGGGACGTTGTGACGGCGGCGGCCGCCCGCGTCCCGGCGCCCATCGGCCGCGTGCCCGGCGCGATGGCGGCCGCATCGTCGGTGCATAGCGGATCTATCAAGCAGGACGGACATGCTTGACTTATGCCGGAAACGACGAAGGAGAGCACGATGAGCAGCGCCTACGAGGGGTTCACGGCCGAGGAGCGGGCCGCGATGAAGGAGCACGCCAAGGAGCTGAAGAAGACCGCGGTGCGCCGCAGCGCGGCCGACAGGGCGGCCGAGGCGGCGCGGGACGTGCTCGCCAAGATCGCTGAGATGCGGGAGGCGGATCGTGTCCTGGCCGAGCGCGTGCACGCCGTCGTCACCGCGACCGCCCCGGCCCTGGCGCCGAAGCTGTGGTACGGCATGCCCGCCTACACGCTGGACGGCAAGATCGTGTGCCACTTCCAGCCGGCGGAGAAGTTCAAGACCCGCTATGCGACCTTCAGCTTCAGCGACCCGGCCACGCTGGACGAGGGCGCGATGTGGGCGGTCGGCTTCGCCCTGACCGAGGTGACGGACGAGGTGGCCGGGCGGATCGCCGCGCTGGTGAAGCGGGCGGTGGGCTGAGACCCGCCCGGCGCCGGGCGACTGAGCGCCCGGACGCCTTCGCGGACACGA
This sequence comes from Planobispora longispora, assembly GCF_016863135.1. Lineage (GTDB taxonomy): Bacteria > Actinomycetota > Actinomycetes > Streptosporangiales > Streptosporangiaceae > Planobispora > Planobispora longispora. Next base: position 21,468 of record NZ_BOOH01000035.1, on the reverse strand, counting down.
TCCGGCGGGAGCGGCCGGGGGCGGGCTCCCGCGCCGACACGATCCGGCGGGAGTGACCGGGGGCGGGCTCCCGCGCGGACACGACCTAGCCGGCGTGGCCGGGGGCGGGCTCCCGGACGGCGGCGACGAGCCGGTCCACCACCTCGGAGGTCAGGCCGATGCCGAAGGTGCTGAACTTGGCCAGCGGGATGCCGAGCGCCAGGCCGAGCAGCGCCGGGTCGACCCGGTCGAGCGCGGACAGCGCGGGAGCGTCGCCGAGCAGCTTCCGCAGCACCGGGCCGCCGACGGGGTGGCCGAGCCACTCGCCCAGGGTGGACATCCTGCCCAGCGGGGCCGCGTAGCCGTCGCCCGGGGTGCTCAGCCCGGCGCGCAGGCGGATGTCGCGCGAGGACGCCCCGACCTCGACCGTGAAGGAGCCGGGATCGATCTTCCAGTCCCCGCGGGAGACCGACCACTGCGCGACGTCCCGCCCGGTGAGGGTGAAGCGGACCCGCTCCGCGGCGCCGGGCTCCAGGCCGACCTTGGCGAAGCCGCGCAGCCCGTGCCGGGGACGGGTGGGCCGCTCCTCCTCGAAGGCCACATACAGCTGGACGACCTCCTGCGCGAAGCGCTCGCCGGTGTTGGCGACGGTGACCTCGACGCTCCACTCGTTGACCCCCGTCTCGCGGGCGTCGAGATCGGAGTACTCGAACCGCGAGTAGGTCAGGCCGTGGCCGAAGGGGTAGGCGACGTCCGTGCCGAGCGTGTCGTGGTGGCGGTAGCCGACGTAGCGGCCCTCGCCGTACAGGACGTGCCCGTCGGCGCCGGGGAAGTGCAGGTGGGAGGGGACGTCGGAGAGGCGGTTGGGGATCGTCTCGGTGAGCCGGCCCGACGGGCTGTGCGCGCCGAGCAGCAGGTCGGCCAGGGCGGACCCGCCCGCCTGGCCGAGCAGCCACCCCTCCAGGATCGCCGAGGCGCTGTCCTGCCACTCGGCGACCGACACCACGCCCCCGTTGGACAGGACCACGACGACGCGCGAGCAGACCTCGGCCACCCGGCGCAGCAGGGCGATCTGGACGGCGGGCAGGTCGATCGTGGTGCGGTCGGCGCCCTCCGACTCCGCGGCGTCCGGCAGCCCCAGGAACATCAGCGCCACGTCGGCCTCCGCCGCCGCGGCCACCGCCTCCCGCTCCAGCTCGGCGTCGGGCGCGCCGTCCAGGCGGTAGCCCGCCGCGAAGGTCAGCGTGATGGCCTGCCCGCCGCTCCGATCGGCGGCCTGGTCGACGGCGGCGCGCAGGGCGCCCCAGGCGTCGTCCAGGCGGGTGGGGACCACGTGCGAGCTGCCGCCGCCCTGGTAACGCGGGGTGCGGGCGAGCTCTCCCAGCACGGCGACCCGCTGGCGGGCCTCCGGGTCCAGCGGCAGGACGGCGCCGTCGTTCTTCAGCAGGACGGCCGAGGCGCGCGCCGCCTCGCGGGCGAGCTCGTGGTGGGCCCCGGCGTCCCAGCCGTCGAACCGTTCGCGGCCCTCCAGCCGCCGGGCGAGCGCGAGCAGGCGCCCGGCGGTCAGGTCCAGGACCTCCTCGGGCAGGCGACCGGAGCGCACGGCCTCGACGATCTCCCCGTCGGTCCCGGTGGGAGGCATCTCCAGGTCGAGGCCCGCTTCCAGCGCCGCCACCCGGTCGTTGACCGCTCCCCAGTCGGAGACCACCAGCCCGTCGAAGCCCCACTCGCCGCGCAGCAGCTCGGTCAGGAGCCAGCGGTTCTGGCTGGCGTGGACGCCGTTGATCCTGTTGTAGGAGCACATGACCATGTACGGCCGCGTCTCGCGCACGATCCGCTCGAAGGCCGGCAGGTAGATCTCGCGCAGCGTCTGCTCGTCGACGTCCGCGCTGACCCGCATGCGGTCGGTCTCCTGGTTGTTGGCCGCGAAGTGCTTCACGCACGCCCCGACGCCGAGGGACTGGACGCCGGTGACGACGGCCGCGCCCATCACCCCGGTGAGGTGCGGGTCCTCGGAGAAGTACTCGAAGTTGCGGCCGCACAGCGGCGAACGCTTGATGTTGATCCCGGGACCGAGCACGACGTCGACCCCGAGTGCGGACGCCTCACGGGCCAGGGCCGCGCCCACCCGCCGGGCGAGCGCCGGATCCCAGGAGGAGCCGAGGGCGACGGCGGGCGGGAAGCAGGTCGCCGGGAGGCTGGAGTGGATGGCGAGGGCGTCGCCCGCGCCCTCACCTTGGCGGCGGATCCCGTGCGGGCCGTCGGAGAGCGTGAGGGCGCGGACCGTGCCCGGAACGGCCGTGGTGTTCCAGGTGGTGCTCCCGGAGGTGAGCGAGGCCTTCTCCGCCAGGCCGAGCCCGGAGACCTCCTCCGGGACGGGGCGGGAGTCCTCCCCCGGGGCGGGGCGGGAGGTCGATGCTTCACGGCCGTTCTGTGTCATGTGCTGCCTCGTGTTCGTGATCGTCAGGGCGTGGTCGCCGGGGACGGCGGGGGTGACGGGTCCGGTTCGGCGGGTGCGGACGGCACGTCCAGGCCCAGCTGGGCGAGGAAGGCGACGACCGACGCGCGCATGTCGACCGCCTCCGGTTCGAGCAGCCACTGGGTCTGCAGGCCGTCTATCAGCGCGATGAGCTGCTGGGAGACGGCGTCCGGGTCGTGGGGGAGCGGGGGCGAGGCGCGGCTGAACAGTTCGGACAGCAGCCGTGCGCCCTGCCTGCGCAGCCGCTGGTACCGCTCGACGAAGTACTGGTGCGCGGGGTGGTCCGGGTCGGCGGCCTCGCCGGAGATCTTCACGTAGAGACCGACCAGCCCGGGGGTCCGCATGTTCCGCGTGACCTGGTCGACGACGCGGCCCAGCAGGTCGCCGGGGTCGGGGCGGGACATGACCTTGGCGTCGATCTCGTCGCGGCGGCTGAGCACCTCGATGAGCAGGCTGTCCTTGCCGGGGAAGTGGTGGAGCAATCCGGCGTGCGTCAGGCCCGCGTGCGCGGCGATGTCGCGCAGGGAGACGGCGTGGAAGCCGGAGCGGGAGAAGAGCTCCATGGCGGAGTCGAGGATGCGCGAGCGGGTGCGCTCGCCCTTGCGCCCTTGGCGGGGAGTCGCTTCGGTCACCGACCGGCCTTTCTGCGGTCCAGGGGATGTCCTCACGGCACGTGGGTGCTGGTACGTGCCGCGGTACCGCGAGATTAGCCCGGTCGTCGGCGGCTCACATTAAACCTACCACGTGGTTAGTTTTGGGGGTATGCTCGCCGCACATCCGGCCGAGACAGTCATCCCCCCGCCTTGAGACGGAGTGAGCTCCATGAAGAAATCCGCCAGGGTCGCCATAGCCGCGCTCGCCTTCCTCGCCGCGCCGATGGCGCTCGCAGGCTGCTCGGACGCCGGCGGCGCAACGCCGGAGAGCGGACCCAAGGCCCTGAGCGTCGCGACGATGACGCTCCCGCAGAGTCTCGACCCGAAGGACGCCACCGGCAGCGCGCTCCCGTTCTTCCAGGCCGTGTACGACACCCTGATCAAGCGCGAGCCGGACGGCTCCTACAGTCCGATGCTCGCGACCGAGTGGAAGTACAACGACGACCTCACCGAGCTGGCGCTCACCCTGCGCGGCGGCGTGAAGTTCGACGACGGCACCCCGTTCGACGCCGAGGCCGTCAAGGCGAACATGGAGCGCTTCCGCAAGGGCGGCGGCGCCCAGGCCAAGACGCTCAACGACGTCAAGACGATCAAGGTGGTCGACGCCACGCACGTGACCCTGGAGCTGGCCAAGCCCAACCCCGCGATGCTGTTCTACCTGAGCGACGCGGCCGGCCTCATGGCCAACCCCGCCGACTTCGCCAAGGGCGACGCGCTGAAGACCAAGCCCAGCGGGACCGGCCCCTACGACCTGGACCAGAACCTGACCTTCGTCGGGACCAGGTGGACCTTCACCCGGGCCCCCGGTTACTGGGGGACCAGGCTCCCCTACGACACGATCACGATCAACTTCTTCGACAACGAGACGGCGATCGTCAACGGCATCAAGACCGGGCAGGTCAACGCCGCCCTGATCCAGGACGCCGACCAGCAGATCAGCGCCGAGGGCGACCCGAAGGTCAAGACCGTCAAGCAGGAGTTCGACTTCCAGGGCCTGGTCCTGTTCGACCGGGGCGGCATGGTCACCCCGGAGATGCGCGATCCCCGGGTGCGCCAGGCGCTGAACTACGCGATCGATCGCAAGACGATGCTGGAGAAGATCCGCCAGAGCCGCGGCGAGCTCACCAACCAGGTCTTCGGCGAGAGCACCGCGGCCTACAAGCCGGAGCTCGACACCTACTACTCCTACGACCCGGCCAAGGCGCGCGAGCTGCTCAAGGAGGCCGGTCACGCCGGCGGCTTCACCCTCAAGCTGCCCCGCATCGCGGCGATCGTCTCCGACGCGCTCGCCGCCTCGCTCCAGAGCGACCTGGGCGCCGTCGGCGTCAAGCTCGTCTGGGAGGACGTCGACGCGGGCAGCGCGATCAAGCGCATCTTCACCGACCGCGCCTTCTCCGGCCTGGTCATGAACATCGGCCAGTCCTCGACCGACTGGGTGGTGGTGGGCGAGCTGGTCCTGCCCGGAGCGTTCAACATGTTCGGCTACACCGACGACACGGTGAAGGAGCTGCTGCCCAAGATCCAGGGCAGGGACGCCGAGGACGCCAAGGCCGAGCTGCAGGCGCTCAACGAGCACCTCGTCGAGGACGGCTGGTTCGTGCCCTTCTACCGGATGACGTACCTGCACGTCTCGGACGGCAGCGTGACGATCACGCCGCAGGACGGCATGGCCGTGCCGTCCATCTACAACTACGCGCCCGCCGAGTAGCGCCCCGTTCCCACGAAGAACTCCGGTCCGGGGCGGCGCGCCCGCCCCGGACCGGGCCCGACAACGGATGCCGAGTTCTCATGCTGAGCTTCATCGCGCGCAGGACCGCGGCGGGGGCGGCGCTCCTGTTCGTGATCTCCTTCCTCTCCTACATGCTCCTGTCGATCCCCGACATGGACGTGGGCCGGCAGCTCCTGGGACAGGGGGCGAGCCAGGACCTCGTCGACGCCAGGAACGCGGCCCTCGGCCTGGACCGCCCCGTCCTCGCGCAGTACCTGGACTGGCTGGCCCACGCCGTCCGGGGCGACTTCGGGACCTCCTGGTTCAGCGGCGAGGACGTGACGCGGGCGATCGCGAACCGGCTGCCCGTCACGGTCAGCCTGATGGTCGGCGTCACCCTCGTCACGGCCGTGCTCTCGTTCCTGCTCGGGGTGTGGGCCGGGGTCCGCCGGGGCGCGATCGACCGGTTCGTCCAGGTCTTCGCCGTCGTGGGATACGCCCTGCCCGGCTTCCTTGTCACCCTGGTCATCGTCCTGGTCTTCGCGGTGCACCTGCGCTGGTTCCCCGCCATCGGGTACGTCGGCCTCACCGAATCCTTCGGCGGCTGGCTGTCCACCGTGACGCTGCCCATCGCCGCCCTGTCCGTCGGGTCCGTCGCCGGGGTCTCGCAGCAGGTCCGGGGATCGGTGATCGACGTCATGCGCCAGGACTACGTGCGCACCCTGCGGGCGCGGGGACTGCCGCCCTGGCGGATCGTCTTCCGACACGTCCTGCGCAACGCCTCGGCACCCGCCCTCGCGGTGCTCGGCATGCAGTTCGTCGGGATGCTGGGCGGAGCCGTGCTGGTGGAGCAGATCTTCGGCCTCCCCGGCATCGGGAGCATGACCGTCAACTACACCACCCGCGGCGACATCCCCGTGATCATGGCGCTGGTCATGTTCTCCGTGGTCGGGGTGATCATGATCAATCTCGTCGTCGACATCCTGATCGGATGGCTGAACCCGAAAGCGAGGATCGCATGAGCGAGGGTGCGCCGATCGCCCCGGCGGTCCCGGCCGCGCCGCGGACCGGCACCGTCCGGCGGCTGCTCCGGCACCCGCTGGGGCTGGCCTCCGCCGCGGTCCTGGCCGCCATCGTGCTGGCGGTGCTGTTCGCCCCGGCGCTCAGCCCGGCGGACCCGGGCGTGTCCAGCCTGCGCGACGCGTTCGGCGGCCCGTCCGCCGGTCACCCGCTCGGCTTCGACTCCGCCGGCCGGGACATCCTGACCCGCCTGCTGTACGGCGGGCGGAACACACTGGGCGGCGCGGTGATCGCCCTGTCGGTCGCGCTGGCGCTGGGCGTGCCCGGCGGCCTGCTGGCGGGTTACTACGGCGGCTGGTTCGACTCCGCGGCGAGCTGGATCGTCAACCTGGTCATGGCGCTGCCCGCCATGGTCGTGCTCCTGGCCTCGCGCGCCATCCTCGGCCCCACCGTCTGGGTCCTCATGGTGGTCCTCGGGTTCCTCGTGACGCCCGCGTTCTTCCGGCTGGTGCGCGGCATCGTCGCGAGCGTGCGCAACGAGCTCTACGTCGACGCCGCCAAGGTGTCGGGACTGCGCGACCCCCGGATCGTGGTCCGGCACGTGCTCATCGTGGTCCGCGCGCCCATCATCATCCAGGTGGCGCTCGTCTCCGGGATCGCCATCGGCCTCCAGGCGGGCCTGGAGTTCCTCGGCATCGGCAGCGGCGACACGCCGACGTGGGGCGCGATGCTCAACGAGGCGTTCAAGAACATCCAGCGCGCTCCGTCGCTGATGCTCTGGCCCGGCCTCGCGCTGGGCCTGACGAGCGGCGCGCTGGTGCTGCTCGCCGCCGCCCTGCGCGACGCGCTGGAGGACCGGGGCACGGCGCCCGCCTCCCGGCGCCGGAGCCGCCGCGCCGCTTCCGCGACTCCGGCGATCCCCGCCGGTTCCGCCGTTTCCGCCGTCTCGCCGGGTACGGGCGGGACGCCGCAGGTCACGAACGGGACTCCGGCGGACGCGGGTGAGCGCGCCGGGTTGTTGTCCGTGCGCGACCTGGCCGTCTCCTACGTCCTGCCCGGGGGCGGGACGCGCGAGGTGGTCCACGGCGTGGACCTCGACGTGCGGGCCGGGGAGATCGTCGGTCTGGTCGGCGAGTCGGGGTCGGGCAAGACCCAGACGGCCTTCTCGATCCTCGGCATCCTGCCCGAGGGGGGACGGGTGAGCCGGGGGAGCGTCACGGTCGGCGGCGAGGAGATCGTCGGCATGCCCGAACGCAGGCACCGCGCGCTGCGGGGGAGCGTCGTCGCCTACGTCCCCCAGGAGCCGATGAGCAACCTCGACCCGGCGTTCACGGTCGGCAGCCAGCTCGTGGAGCCCATGCGCCACAAGCTCCGGATCTCCAGGGCGGAGGCCGTCCGGCGCGCGCTCGACCTGCTGAGCCAGGTCGAGATCGCGGACCCGCGGCGGACCTTCGACTCCTACCCCCACGAGATCTCCGGAGGTATGGCGCAGCGCGTCCTGATCGCGGGCGCCATGTCCTGCGATCCCGAACTCCTCGTCGCCGACGAGCCCACCACGGCGCTCGACGTCATGGTCCAGGCGGAGGTGCTCGGCCTGCTGCGCCGGCTGCAGCGGGAGCGGGGCCTCGGGGTCCTGCTCGTCACCCACAACCTCGGCGTGGTCGCGGACCTGTGCGACCGCGTGGCCGTGATGCGGCAGGGGCGCATCGTCGAGACCGGGACGGCGGAGCAGGTCCTGCACGCCCCCCGGGACCCCTACACCCGGAAGCTGCTCGGCGCCGTGCTGGACGACGCCCCGGCCCGCCGGCCCTGGCAGCCCTCGAACGCGGAGGTCGTGTGATGCCGGACAGCGTGTCCACCGACATGTCCACCGATCCGCCCCCCGAGACGCCCGCCGGCGCCCTGCTGACGGTCGAGGACCTGCGGGTCTCCTTCCCGGGGAAGGGCTGGCGCGCCCCGCGCGCCGAGGTCCTGCGGGGAGTGTCGCTGGACGTCCGGCCCGGCGAGACCCTGGGCCTGGTCGGGGAGTCGGGGTCGGGCAAGACCACGATCGGCCGGGCGATCCTGGGACTCGTCCCGGTCCACTCCGGGACGATCACGTTCGCCGGGGAGCGCGTCGACCGCGTCACCGCCCGGCGCCGCCGTGAGCTGAGCCGCGACATCCAGGTCGTCTTCCAGGACCCGTACACCTCGCTGAACCCGTCGCTGACCGTGGGGGACACGCTGTCGGAGCCGTTGCTCGGGCAGGGGTACGGCGCCCGCGAGGCCCGCGCCCGCGTCGCCCGGCTCCTGGAGCGGGTGGAACTGCCCGCCGACGCCGCCCACCGGCTCCCCAGGGAGTTCTCCGGCGGGCAGCGCCAGCGGGTGGCCATCGCCCGCGCCCTGGCGATCGACCCGAGACTGATCGTCTGCGACGAGCCGGTCTCGGCCCTCGACCTGACCACCCAGAAGACGGTCCTCGACCTGCTCCTGGAGATCCAGGAGCAGACGGGCGTCTCCTACCTGTTCGTCTCCCACGACCTGTCGGTGATCCGGTTCATGAGCCACCGGGTGGCCGTCATCCGGCACGGCGAGATCGTGGAGATGGGCGAGGCGGCCGAGGTGACGGCCGGGCCGCGGCACCCCTACACCCGGGCGCTCCTGCTGTCCGCCCCGGTCGCGGACGTGGCCGGGCAGCGGGAGCGCCGCGAGGCGTTCGAGCGCGAGTTCCGCGCCCGGGAGGCGGGGACGGGCGAAGCGGTCATCTGAACGCCCCGGCGTTCTCCGCCGCCCATTCGGAGAACGTCCGGGCCGGGCGGCCGGTGAGACGGGGGACGACGGAGGCCCACTCCTCGTCGACCGGGGCGGGGGCGCGGGCCGACGCCGCCCACATCCCGAACAGCCAGTCCACCACCTCGGCCGGGTACCCGTCCCGGATCCACTGCTCCCGGGCCGTCACCGGATCCTGCTCCTCGAAGCGCACCCGTTCTCCGATCGCCCGGCCGATGGCCTCGACCTGCTCGACGACGGTGAGGGCCTCCGGCCCCGCGAACGTGTAGGTGCGGCCCTCGTGTCCGTCGCCGAGGAGCGCCGCGGCGGCGACGGCGGCGACGTCGGCCTCATGCGTGGGCCGGGTCACCGCCCCGCCGTGGGGACGGCGCACGGTCCGTCCGGCGCGGATCGACGGCGCCCAGTCCAGCCAGTTGGCGGCGAACTCACCCGGACGGACGTGGGTCCAGTCCAGGCCGGACGCCTCCACGGCCCCCTCGACCACGCGGTAGCCGTCCCCGAACGTCTCGTCGTCGGCTCCGGCGCCTGACAGGTCCACGATCCTCCGCACTCCGGACGCCGCGGCCAGCGCGACCACCTCGGCGGCCGTGCGCGCCACGGGGAACAGGTAGAGCCGCTCCACGCCCGCCAGCGCCGCCCGCAGCGACTCCGGGTGCTCCAGGTCCCCCTCGCACACCTCGACCTCGCCGGGCAGGCCGGCGGTGGCGGGGCGGCGGGTCAGGGCCCGCACCCGGCGACCGGCCCGCAGCAACTCCCCGACGACGCCTCTGCCCACGAGACCGGTCGCACCGGTCACCAGGATCGTCACGCCGCCTCCCCGGGGAAGTCGGCCGCGTGGTCGCGGACCATCGCGCGCACCCGCTGGCCGGCGCCCACCAGCCCGTCCACCACGCGGCGGCCGATGTCGCCGGTGGCGCCCGTCACTAGAATCGTCACGTTGCTCCTCTGCTTGCCTGATGGGGCGATGGGTCGCCGTCGCGTCCGTTGGCCCGGTTCCGCGGCGGCGACCCGCGAACGCGACGAGGCTAGGCGGTTCCGGAAGAGCTCGCATATGGATCGTTCCAAGGGCGGGTCCGGCGGCCTCGCGGGCCGCCGGGGCTCCGGGTCGCCCTACTTTCCCGCGGCGTCCGCCGCGACGGCGCCGAACAGTTCCGCCGAGCGGTAGTAACCTCCCCAGCCGAGGCGCTCCCACCAGCCCGGGTGGGCGGCCACCCGGCCGCGGTAGTCCGCCCAGGCGGTGACCTGCGGGGTCCACCCCTTCTCGGCGATCCCGGGCAGCCGGGGGAGCAGGAGGAACGCCAGGTCGTCGAAGTCCGTGACGGTCTCGCACCAGATCGCGGCCTCCACCCCGGCGAGCCGGGCGTCCCCGGGGACCTCGGCCAGCGTCTCCGGGTGCCAGGCGAACAGCTCGCGGCTGGTGCGCGGCTCGTACGAGGCGAAGCCGACCCGCTCGCGCCGGGCCGTCTGGTCCGGCAGCAGCGAGTCCTCGGCGTAGCGGCGGTCGAGGTAGAGCACGCTGCTGGGCGAGGCGAGCACGGGGGCGCCCGCGGCGACGGCCTCCGGCGCGTCCCGCGGGGCCCGCTCGAACGAGCGCTCCACCATGTCGATGATCGGGTGGTACTCGGCCGGGGCGAGTTCGCGGGCGCCCTCGGCGTCGAAGGAGTGGTCGGAGCCGATCCAGCACTGCGCGAGATCGGCGGGGGTCAGCGCGCCCGAGCGGGCCGCCTCCTGCCAGGCGACCACGCGTTTGCCGGTCGTCCTGGCCAGGCGCAGCGCCCGCGCCGTGAACGCGGCGTACAGCTCGTGCGGCATGCCGAAGGCCTCGTCGCCGCCGATGTGCAGGAACGGCCCCGGGGTGAGGTCGGCCACCTGCCGCAGCACGTCCGCCACGAAGCCGTCCGCCGCCCCGGCGCGCGGGTCGATGAAGGGCAGCAGCGGGTGCGGCGGCTCGTCCGCGCCGGCCAGCTCCGGGTACGCGCGGACGGCGGCCAGCGCGTGGCCGGGCATGTCGATCTCGGGGACGACGGTGACGAAGCGCTCCGCCGCGTACTCGACGATCTCGCGGTAGTCCTCGCGGGTGTAGAACTGCGGGCCGTCGCCGTTGCGCGAGCCCTCGCCGCCGGGCCAGTTCGCGGGGTCGGTGAGCCCCGGCCGGCCGGTGATCTCCAGGCGCCAGGCCTGGCTGTCGGTGAGGTGCAGGTGCAGGACGTTGAACTTGTACAGGGCCAGCAGGTCGACGACCTTCTTGACCTGCGCCACCGGGAAGAACCGCCGTACCACGTCGAGCGAGAGACCCCGCCAGCGCAGGGCGGGGCCGTCGAGGACGCGTACGGCGGGGGCCGTGAGGCCGGGCCCGGAATCCTGAGCGGTGCGGCCGTCCCCGGCGTGCGGACCGCCGGGGCCGCCTCCGGCGTCCTGACCGGTGAGCAGCTGCGCGAAGGTGGTCGCGCCGCGGAACAGTCCCTCCGCCGAGGACGCCGTGACCGTGGCCCCGCCGGAGGTCACCACCAGCTCGTAGCGCTCGCGAGACCCGCCGGAACCGGCGGGCTCGGCGGATCCGGCGGACTCCCCCTCCCGGGCCAGCGGGTCGACGCCCCGCGCCGGGGCGAGCCCCGCGGCGCCCGGTACCTCGGGGACGAGGACGAGGAGGAGGTCGGCGCGCAGGCACGCCCCGCCGCCGGCCCGGACCTCGGAATCGACCCCGTGCAGCACGCGGAGCAGCCCGGCGACGGTGCGGCCGAGGCCGAGCAGGTCGTCGGAGGAGACCCCGATGCGCACTCGCGCACCCAGCCGGAGGCCGTTCCCCCCCTCCGGGGCGAGGAGCTGCGGAAGGGGGACGACCGGGGCGGGCGGCTCGGACATGGCACTCCAGAGACGACGGGATGCCCGCCGGGTGCGGGCATCCCGTTTTTTCTACCACATGGTAAGTATTTTCCGCCTCGCCGGATTGTCAGCTCTCACCGGGCCCGCCTCTTACCGGAGTCCCGGCCCTCAGCGGAGGCGTCCGGCTCCCGCGCCCGCGGTGACGAGGCCGCGCACCGCCTGGGCGGGGTGGACCTTGGTGACCAGGGTGGGCGTCCAGCCCGCGTCGGAGCCGAGGTCGGGGTCGTTGGCGGCGTTGTAGGCGGCGACCAGGTCGACGGGCTTGCCGTCGACCAGGTTGTCCCTGGCGGCGATCACGGTGCCCTTGAAGACCCCGAGGACCTTCTCCGCCGGGATGCCGTCGAAGGCGTTGGCCTGCGCGTAGACCTGTGAGCCGAAGCCCACGCCGATGCTGTACTGGTGGATGTCCGAGCCGGTGTAGTAGTTGTTGTAGACGTGCACCTGGCCGAAGCGCACCCGCGGGGTCCGCTGGCCCAGGCCCTCGAAGTAGTTGTGGTGCAGCGTCACCTTGAGCTTGTCGGCCTCGGCGTACCGGGTGGCGTTGTCGGTGTTGCCGATCAGCGTCACCTTGTCGTGGTTGCTCAGGTGGTTCCACGACAGGGTCACGTAGTTCGAGCCGCGCACCACGTCGAGCAGGCCGTCGTGGACCTGGTACGGCCGGCCGAAGTGGAGCGGCTGGTTCGAGTCCGGGTTGTCGCCGTCGTCGAGGGTGTTGTGGTCCAGCCAAACGTGCGTGGAGCCGGAGACCTCGACGTTGTCGAAGGAGGCGTTCCACGCGCCCTCCTCACCGTCGGTCGGGTCCCACTGCGGGAAGCAGTCGGAGGTGTCGGTGATGGTGAGGTTGCGGACGATGACGTTGTCGGCGTTGGTGATCCGGATGCCGAAGCTCTTCAGCGCGGCGTCGCGGCCCAGGCCGACCAGGGTGACGTTGGAGCCGAGGGTGATGGTGACGTGCTTGGCCATCTTGTCGTAGGAGGCCTTGCGCGCGTCCTCCAGCGGGCCTGACGGGACCTTGTCCCGGCCCCAGACCGCCGGGTCGTAGGCGGCCAGGTACGCCTGGAGGCTGTAGCCGTTGACCGCGTAGCTCGCGCAGGTGAGGGGGTTGCCCGCGTCGTCGGTGTCGGCGTCGATGGCGCCCTTCACGTAGATGATCTTCGGGGTGTTGTCGGCGGGGTCGCCGATCGCGGCGAGCAGCTGCGCCCGGGTGGAGACGGTGTGGATGTTCTCCGGGCGGGCGGCCGAGCCGCCGGTGGTGCCGGTGCCCGCGGCGGCCCAGCCGTCGTTCTTGGGCAGCGCCTGGCGGCCGAGCTGCTGGTCGGAGTGGGAGGGGAAGCTGCGGAAGGGGTCCCAGCCGTCCTGGCCCCTCAGGTAGTCCTCCGGATCGAAGTCCTCGGCCTGCTCCCTGGTCAGCTGCGGCCGGTCGTTGTTCACGGCCGCGCCCGGACCGCGGTTGAGGTACTCCGAGAGCCGGGCCTCCCGCCAGTTCAGACCGGACATGTCGGTCCAGGGGGCGTCCTTGAACTGCTGGCCGAGCCAGGACTCACGGATCAGGACCTGTCCGCGGGCGGTGGCGGAGCCGCCCGCCGGCCACGGGCGGCCGAGGTGGACGGTCTTGGCGGGGGCGTCGCCGACCAGGTGGCTGCGGTAGATCATGAACCCGTACGGGTTGGTGATCTCGGTGCTGGCCGCGGTGACGTAGCCGTTGTTGCCGTCGGCGCTGCCGCGGTCGAGGGACTTGATCACGCAGTTGTGGAACAGCGCGGTGGCCCGGCCGAAGATGAAGTCGACGTCGCCCTCGACGTAGCAGTTCCGGTAGTACTGCCGGGCGACGGCGGTGGCGGAGGCGGTGTTGGCGTAGAGGGTGTCCTGGTTGCCGATGAACCGGACGTTCTCGTAGACCTGCCGGTCGCCGGTGGTCCGCACGGCCACGGCCTGGCTGTTGCCGCCCGCCACCTCGTCGTAGGAGTTCTCGAAGGTGAGGTTGCGGGCGGTGAAGTCGGGCGCGCCGATCACGTAGGAGGCGCTGCCCGAGGTGCCGTAGGCGCCCGAGCCGTCCGGCTTCGGGGTCTTGGCGGCGGCGTCGAAGGTGAGCACCACCTTGCGCGGGTCGTCGGTGTCGCCGACCAGCGAGATGTAGGGCTTGTCCGCCGGGATGACCACCTGCTGCTTGTAGGTGCCTTCCCGGACCAGGATCGTGACCGGCCTGGTGTTGCCGGCGGGGACGGCGTTGACCGCCTCCTGCACGGTCGTGTGGTTTCCGGAGCCGTCGGCGGCGACCACGATGGTGGCGGGAGCGGGGGCGGCCGGCCCGGTGGCGGAGACGGCCGGTGCGGCCGTCGCGATGATCGTGAGAGCGATCACCGGAGGAAGCGTCAGAAGTCGCATGTGCAGCCTTGGGGGATGCGGCAATCGGTTGCATGAAACGGTGGCGTAATCCCTTATTCACGTCAATAGCCCCTAGGAAATCGCTTTCCATAGCGACAAACGATTGCAGGAACCCTCTGAATCAGTGCATGCCGACGGCCCCGGCGGCGGGGAGTCCGCCGGGGCCGCGTTCCCCGGTGAACGTCAGGGCAGGGTGAGCACCCCGTTCAGGCGGCGGGGGAGCCGCCAGGGGTTGTCGTCGCGCAGGGCCTCCGGCAGCAGGTGCGCCGGGCAGTTCTGGTAGACGACCGAACGGAGGAACCGGAAGATCGCCGCGCTGCCGACCGAGGTGGTCGACGGCTCGGTGGTCGCCGGGTACGGCCCGCCGTGCTGCTGCGCCCAGCCGACCGCGACCCCGGTCGGGTAGGCGTCGAAGACCAGGCGGCCCGCCCGGTCCCGCATCACCGCCACGATCCGGGAGGCCAGCTTCTCCTCCTCGGGCTCGCTGTGCAGGGTCGCGGTCAGGTTGCCGGGGGTGGTGGCCAGGATCTCGGCCAGCTCGTCCTCGCTGTCGTAGGTGAGCACCACGGTCATCGGCCCGAAGCACTCCTCCAGCAGCAGCTCGGTGGTGTCCAGGACGGAGACGTGCCCGGTCAGCAGCCGCGCCGTCACCTGCCGCTCGCCGCCCACCTGCCCGGAGGCCGCCACGCGCAGGCCCGGGAGGGCCTCCCGCTCGCTCGCGCCGCTCTCGAAGCTCTCCCTGATGCCGTCGCCGAGCAGCACCTGCGGGCCCAGCTCGGTGTAGTGCTCCGCCATCGCCTCGACCAGCCCGCTGCCCGCCGGGGCCAGGATCAGGCCGGGCTTGACGCAGAACTGCCCCGCCCCCAGCGTCGCCGAGGCCACGAGCCCGGCCGCGATCTCCCCGGTACGGCGGGCCGCCGCGCCGGGCGTGACGACCAGCGGGTTGAGGCTGCCCAGCTCGCCGTAGAACGGGATCGGCTCGGGACGGGCCTTGGCGATGTCGTACAGGAAGCGCCCGCCGGGGATCGACCCGGTGAACCCGACCGCCTTGACCAGCGGGTTCTTGACCAGCGCGACCCCGGCCTCGCGGCCGTGGACCAGCTGGACGACCTCGGCGGGGAAGCCCGCCGCGCGGGCGCCGTCCTGGAGGGCGGCCAGGGTCAGCTCGGAGGTCTCCGGGTGCAGGGAGTGCGCCTTGACGACGACCGGGCAGCCCGCGGCCAGCGCGCTGGCGGTGTCGCCGCCGCCGACGCTGAAGGCGAAGGGGAAGTTGCTGGCGGAGAAGACGCCGACCACGCCGACCGGGATGTTCATCCGGCGCAGGTCCGGCTTGACCCCGTCGGCGCTGTCGAGCCGTACGTCGAGGAAGGACCCCTCGCGCAGCACCTCGGCGAACAGGCGCAGCTGCCCGCTGGTCCGGGCGACCTCGCCGGTCAGCCGGGGCAGGCCGAGCGCGGTCTCGGCGTCGGCGGCGGCGGCCAGCTCGTCCACCCGCGCGTCCAGCGCGTCGGCCATGGCCGAAAGCAGCGCGGCCCGCCCCTGCGGACCGGCCTCGTCCAGTCGGGGCAGCAGCTCGTGGGCACGGCGGCAGACGGTGCCGAGCTCCTCCGCGCTGGTGGAGGCGAACTCGCGACGGCGCTCGCCTGAGCGGGCGTCGAGGCTCCACACGGACATCACAGGTCTCCAATCCATGAGATCGGCTTCGGGGGTCCGGACGGCGGGCGGGAGCAGGTCGCCCGCCGCCTCCAGCAGCAGCCGGGCCGCTTCGATCGCGCCGCGCCCGGTGAAGTGGGTGTCGTCGGCGCTGCCGTCCGGGTAGTTGGGGTGCGGGGCGAGCCAGAGGAACAGCTCCTTCGTCGCCTCCGAGCCCAGCTCACGCCAGCGGCGGAGGCTGGCGGCCTGGAGGTCGACCAGCGGCACCTCCTCGGCGGCGGCCAGGGCCCGCATCGCCTCGGGGTAGCGGCCGTGCGTCCCCTCCGGGCCGCAGACGCGCCGCTCGACGGAGGTGACCAGCACGGGGCGCGCACCCCGCTCGCGGGCCCCGTCGATGTAACGGCGCAGGAAGTCCTGGTAGCCGGTGAACGGCGCGGCGAAGCGGCCCTGGTCGTGCTTGGGGTCGTTGTGGCCGAAGCAGATCAGCAGGAGGTCGTCCGGCCCGATGGCGGACATGATCCGCTCGTGCATCCCCAGGCGCTCGACCGAGCTGCGCGCGCTGGCGCCGGGGACGGCCTCGTTGACCACGGGCACGTCCCACAGCAGGGGCAGCGCCTGCCCCCAGCCCGCCTGCGGCGCGAGCGTGACCGGGTAGGAGGCGGCGGTGGAGTCGCCCGCGATGAAGACCCTCACGGTGCGGTCCCCGCCGGATCCGCCGGCGCACCCGTTCCCTCCGGCGCACCCGTGGTCCCCGCCGGATCCGCCGGAGCGCCCGTGCTCGCCGGGCCGTCCGCGGCCGCCCCGGCGAGTCCCGCGGCCAGCTTCGCGGCGGCGGCCCGGTCGAGCCGCCCGTCCGCCACGACCGTGACCACCCGCCGCCGCAGCGTGTCCG
Source organism: Planobispora longispora (assembly GCF_016863135.1). Lineage (GTDB taxonomy): Bacteria > Actinomycetota > Actinomycetes > Streptosporangiales > Streptosporangiaceae > Planobispora > Planobispora longispora. Next base: position 5,047 of record NZ_BOOH01000035.1, on the reverse strand, counting down.
CCACGGCCAGCGGCCGGTCCCACGCCAGCGCGGGGCCGACGCCGGGGTACTCGGCCACCCGCACGAACCACGGGTCCACCGCGCCCGCCTGGACGAACACCAGGCTCCAGGCGTCCGACACCAGCGCCAGCCAGGGGGCGACGCTGCCGTGCACGCCCGCCTCTCCCTCGGCCTCGGCGGTGAACACGGCGAGGTCCGCGGCGTCCTTGGGCGCCCGCCAGAAGAACCCGCCGTACCCGGCGCCCGGCCGTCCCTTGCACGCCGAGCTCCTGATCTCCAGCGGCTCGGTCACGGTCAGCGCGAAGGAGAAGTCCAGCGCCCACGCGGTCCCCGCGCCGGCCACGGGGCGGGCCAGGACGGTCCGCTCCTCGATGGCGACGGTCGCGCCGTCCGGGCCGATCCAGGTCAGCGCCTCCCGGAACCCGCCGTCGAGCTCCGCGAAGGCGTCGTGCCGCTGGCGCCCGTGGTCGTCCAGCCAGGTCGCGCCCTGATCGCGGACGAAGGTCCGGCCGCCCCAGAAGTTCACCGCGCCGACGTCCGCGACGGCCAGGCTGACGCCCAGGTGGTGGACGTGGTCGTCGGGGCGGAACTGGGTCACCGCCGTGCCCGCGAGCGTGCGCACCGGGTGCAGGTACGGCCGCGGCGAGTCGGTCGCCGGCAGGTCGGGCTCCCACACGTAGGAGGCCACCGGCGTTCCGGCGACCCGCAGCTCCCGGGTGGTCTCCCCGTCCGCCCGCTCCCGCGTGACCGGCTCGTCCGCGTGCGTCTCCGGCATGATCGCCTCGCTCCCGTGCGCTCGTCGGCTGGTCGTCTCATCCACGTGCGGCTCCCGGCGCGGCCGCCCACGCCACGCCCAGTTCCGAGAACAGGGCCAGCCGCTCGGCGCTGAGGTCGGTCAGCTCCCTGATCCCGGGCAGCTCGCGCCGGTCGGCGTGGATCTCCTGGTGCTCGTCGGAGATCGGCAGCGGGTCGGGCGCCAGCCGCACCGCCTCCATGAACTCCATGAACGCGCCGGTGCGGGGCGCGGGCACCAGCAGCTCCGCGCCGGTCCTGACGTGGGCGGCGAGATTCTCCAGCAGGTTCGCCCGGGGGTGGACGGTCCCGTCGAGTTCGTCGGTGGTGTAGGTCAGGCGGGCCGTGCCGGCCGAGCCGTGCACGATCAGGTACGGCTCGCTCCGACCCGTCGCGCACAGCGTCACGGCGACCGTGATCACCTGGCCGTCCGCCAGGCGGATCCGGGCTGCGGCGGTGTCGTCCGCCTCGATCGGGTTGGCGTGGAACAGCTCCAGCTCGACCGAGGCCACCGAGCCGCGTTCCTCGGCGCCGGCGACCGCCAGCGCGGTGGCCGTGGCGTGCGCGAACGGGTTGGTGAGCGCGCCGTCCACCACGTCCTGCCCGTCCAGCCGCCGCCGGCCCGACCAGGCCGAGCGGGTGAAGTACTCGGCGGGCCGCTCCCACGCGCCCGCCACCCCGATGCCGCGGATCTCGCCCAGCTCGCCGGAGGCGATCAGCTTGCGCAGCGCGGGGATCGCGGCCGAGCCGAGGCTCTGGAAGCCGATCTGGCAGGCCAGCCCGGTCTCCCCGACCGCCGCGGTGATCCGCTCGAAGGCGGCCATCGACGCCGCGGGCGGCTTCTCCAGCAGCAGGTGGGAGCCCGCGCGCAGCGCGGTCACGGCCAGGTCGGCGTGGGTGTTGATGGGCGTGCACAGGATCGTGATCTCCGCGCCGGTGCGCTCGATCAGCCCGGCGAGGCCGTCGGGGCGCGCCTGCGCGGGAGCGCCCAGGCCGTGCAGCCACTCCGCGTCCACCTCGCGCACGTCGCAGACGCCGGCCAGTTCGACCAGCCCCCGCGCGGACAGGTGGCGCAGGTTCTCCAGGTGCGAGCGGCCGTGGCCGTACGCGCCCGCGAGCACGACCTTGACCGCCCTGTTCTCCGTCATGCCCATGTCAGCCCCAGTCCCGCGTTCCCGGCCGAGCGCAGCCCGGCGCCGTCGATCTCCAGAGGGGACGGCCCGGCCAGCAGCCCCAGGTCGGCGAGGGAGGCGTCCTCGACCAACTCCACCATGACCGGGTGGTGCAGGGTAAGGGCCAGTTGCCCGGAGAGCTCGGTCAGCAGGTGCGGGTAGACGGGGACGTCGAAGGCGCGGGCCAGGGTGGCGACGCGCAGGAACGGGGTGATCCCGCCGACCCGGACCACGTTGGGCTGGACCACGTCGCACGCGCCCGCGACGAGCAGGTCGCGGAAGCCGTGGACGGTGTAGACGTTCTCGCCGACCGCCACCGGCACGCCGATGCTCCTGCGGAGCTCCACGTGGGCGGCGAGGTCGTCGGCGGGCAGCGGCTCCTCGATCCAGTGCGGGTCGTACGGCTCCAGCGCGGCGATCGCGCGGCGGGCCCGGTGCAGGTCCCAGCGCTGGTTGGCGTCGATCATCAGGAGCGTGCCGGGGCCGACGGTCTCGCGGACCGCGGCGACCCGCTCGACGTCCTCGGCCAGGTCGGGCCGGCCCACCTTGATCTTGACGGCGGGGTAGCCCGCGGCCTTCCAGCGGCCGGCCTGCTCGACCAGCTCCGCCAGGGAGTAGTGCAGGTTGACGCCGCTGCCGTACACCGGGACGCTCTCCCGGCGCGGCCCGAGCACCTCCACCAGGGAGGACTCCCCGCAGCGCAGGTCCCACAGGGCCAGGTCCACCCCGGCCATCGCGACCGTGGCCAGCCCGCCGCGCCCGGCCTCGCTCAGGTGCGCGGCGAGCCGGTCCCACACCACCTCCGGGTGGGCGGGCAGGCCGATCAGCGCCTCACGGATGTCGTTGTCCAGCAGGGCCTGCACGGCTTTCGCCCCGATCTGCGGGGTCCAGGAGAAGCCGGTGCCGGTCCGCCCGTCGGCGAGCATGATCTCGCACACGATCACGTGGTTGTACGGCACGTCGGCGCCCCACGGGCGGCGCAGGGGCGCCGACCGCAGGGTGGTCCGCAGGTCCTTGATCCGGCCGGTCACGGTCTCCCCGGTCATGCGCCCACCAGGGCGAGGCCGTTCTTGAGGATCCCGTCCAGCTCGGCCAGGTGCTCGGGGGTCAGGTCGGTCAGCGGCGCCCGGACCGGGCCGACGTCCAGGCCGCGCAGCCGCAGGCCCGCCTTGACCAGGGCGACCGCGTAGCCCGGCGCCTTGCTGCGCAGCTCGACCAGGGGAGCGTAGAACTCCGTGAGCAGCCGGTCGTCGCCGTTGAAGTAGGCGGTGGCGATCTCGGGGGCGAAGGCGAACACGGCCGAGGAGTACAGCTCCACGCCGAGGCCGCGGTAGGCGGGCATGGTCAGCTCGGCGGTCGGCAGGCCGTTGAAGAAGGTGAAGTCCGGGCCGATCTCCCGCCGGATCGCCAGCACGATGCGTTGCATCCGGTCGATGTCGCCCAGGCCGTCCTTCAGGCCGATCACGCCGGGGATGCGGGCCAGCTCCACCACCGCGGCCGGGTCGAGGACCACGGAGCCGCGCTGATAGATGATCACGGGGAGTTCGGCGGCGATCGCGCGCACGTACTCGGCGAACCCGGCCGAGCTGCCCTGGGTCAGGTAGGGCGGCATGAGCAGCAGGCCGTCGGCGCCCGCCTCGCGGGCGGTGCGGGCCTGCTCGAGGGCGGCGCCGAGCGGGCCGCCCGCGCCGGCCAGCACCGGGACCGCGCCCTGGACGGTCTCGGCCGCCACGCGCACGGCGCGGGCGTGCTCGGCCTGGGAGAGCGCGGAGAACTCCCCGGTGCCGCAGGCGACGAAGACGCCGCCGGTTCCGTGCGCGACGCCCTGGCGGATGTGCTCGGCCAGCACGTCCTCGGCCAGCGCGCCCGTGGCGTCGAAGGGGGTCACGGGGAAGAACAGGACTCCGCTGAGATTCATGGTCGGTGCTCCAGGGGGAAGGCTCGGGGGGTTCAGGAGAGTTCGGTGCGCCAGCTGCGCTTGGCCTGCCAGCCGAGCAGCTTGCCGGCCTTGGCGGAGGAGAACGCGGGGGCGGTGCCGGTGAGGGCGTCGGCGAAGCCCGCGGTGGCGGGGATGATCCGCGGCAGCAGCTCCGAGAGCGGCTCGCGGGCCAGGGCGTCGGCGGCCCCGGCGAAGAAGATCTCGCCGTTGGGCAGGCCGGGCAGCCGGTCGAGCAGGGTGATGAGCATGTCGGCCGCGTCGCGGGCGTCGATGTAGTTGAACAGCGAGACCCCGGCGATCTCGGGCCGGTCCAGCCGCTCGGTCACGGTGTGCCCCGACTGGGTCGGCGCTCCCTCCCACTCCTCCGGCGCGATCACGAAGCAGGGCCGCACCGCCGCCAGCTTCGTGGCGGTGGCGGCGCGGGCGAACGACCGCATCGTCTCCTCGGCGACCACCTTGGACAGGTTGTAGGAGTTCCACGGCAGGACCGGGTGGTCCTCGTCGAGGGGCAGGTAGGAGGGGGTCCAGCCGCCCGGCGCGCCGTACCCCATGACGGTCGGGCTGCTGGCGACGATCACCTTGCCCACGCCCAGCGCCACCGCCGCGTCGCACACGTTGAAGGCCAGCTGCGTGTTGGTGCGGAAGGTCACCGCGTCGCTGTGGCTGAACGGGGTGGCGATGGCGGCCAGGTGCACGATGGCGTCCGGCCGGAAGCGCGCGATCACCTCGTACGCCTCGCCGAGATCGGTCAGGTCGGCGGGGAGGGTGGCGGCGGCGTCGGCGGGCGTGCCCGGGGCCCGGTCCACGCCGATCACCTCGTGCCCGGCCGCGGCGAACGCGGACACGACGCTGCGCCCGAGGCGCCCGGCGCTCCCGGTGACAAGAGTTCTGCTCACGGGTGTCTTTCCCTTCTGGCAGTCAGCGGGTGAGCCCGGGGACTGCAACCAGTTGCATCAAACAGTGTCGGCATCCGGAGGAAACGTCAAGGGCTCGGTCGCGATCAACTGTCTGAACTGGCGATTTGTTCTCCGCTCCAGGTGATAGGGGAAGCAACCGATCGCAGGATAGGAGGGGTCGCTGCTGCTAGAGTCTGGTAGAGGCCGATCGTGTGCGTTACGGTGCCGCGGAGCACAGGAGGCGTCCA
>NZ_BOOH01000034.1 GCF_016863135.1 Planobispora longispora | reverse complement strand
CCCGGATCCGGCGCCGGTGGCCCGGCCCCCCTACGAGGCGCCCCGCGACGAGGTGGAAGAGACCCTCGCCGGGATCTGGGCGGAGATCCTCGGGGCGGAGCGTCCGGGCATCCGCGACGACTTCTTCGACCTGGGCGGGCACTCGCTGCTGGCGCTCCGCCTGGCCCTGCGGATGCGGCAGGAGCTCGGCAGGGAGATCCCGGTGGCCACGGTGCTCGCCGCGCCGACGATCGCCCAGCTCGCCGAGGCCCTGGCGGACGAGGGCGAGAACCCGGTCTCCCGGGGCCGGGTCGTGCCGCTGCGCACCGCGGGCAACCGCCCGCCGCTCTTCCTCATCCACGCCCTGGGCGGGCAGGTCTTCCGGTACCGGCCGCTCGCCCAGCACCTGGGCGACGACCAGCCGGTCTACGCCATCCCCGCGCACGGGCTGACCGAGGGCGACGCCGTGCAGACCACCATCGACGAGATGGCCGAAGCCTACGCGGGCTACATCCGCGAGCTCTTCCCGGCCGGGCCGTACTTCGTCGGGGGCTTCTGCATCGGCGGGAACATCGCCCTCGAAGTGGCCCGGCGGCTGCGCGAGGACGGCCACGCGGTGCCGTACGTCTTCCTGGCCTGGTCCTCGGCGGAGGAGCCGGTGGTCGGCTCGACGCTGGAGGACGACACCGCGCTCATGGTGCACGCGCTGGCCGGCGGGGCCACCTCGCTCGATCCCCGCGAGCTGAGCCTGATGGAACCGGCCGAACGGCTGCTGGCCATCGTCAACGCCGCCACCAAGGAAGGGCAGCTCCGCACGGAGAGCGCCGACCTCGACCAGATCCAGCGCTACGTCGAGGTCTTCCGCGCCAACGCGCACGCGGTGGGGCGCTACAAGCACGACACCTTCGACGGGCCGGCGATCCTGCTGATCCCCGAGGAGGACGACGCCCCGCCCGGCGAGGACTACGGGTGGCGGGCGTTCGTCCCGAACCTGGAGACCGGGCCCATCCCCGGTGCGCGCTTCAGCGCGCTCTACGACCCCTACGTCACCCGGACCGCCAAAGCATGGAGGAGGTGGATGGACCGTGGTCTCGAAAGCCATGCCCGCCACTGAGACAGCACCGACGAGCCTGTGGAAGCACCGCGACTTCCTCAAACTCTGGCTCGGCTACACCACCTCCCAGTTCGGTGGCCAGATCACGGTCGTGGCCATGCCGCTGGTCGCCATCATCGTGCTGGGCGCCAGCGAGGCCGAGGTGGGCACGCTGGGCGCGGTCGGGCGGCTGCCGTTCCTGCTGTTCCTGTTCGCCGGGTTCTGGGCCGACAGGTTCCGCAAGCGGCCCACCATGATCGCCGCCGACGTCGGCCGCGCCGTCCTCCTCCTGGCGGTCATCGGCCTGTACGCCGCGGACATGTTGACGCTCTTCTGGCTCGGCGCCATCTCCTTCCTGTCCGTCGTGCTGTTCGTGTTCTTCGAGGTCGCGAACATGTCGCACCTGCCGTTCCTGGTGGGACGCGAGCTCATCGGCGACGGCAACGCCAAGCTCCAGCTGAGCAACTCCGTCGCCCGGGTCGCGGGCAACAGCGTCGGCTCCCTGCTGGTCAGCGCCTTCGTCGCGGTCCAGGTTCTGATCGTCGACGTGGTGACGCTGGTCGTCTCCGCGATCAGCTGCGCGCTCATCCGCAAGTCCGAGCCCGTGCCGGAGCACGACGGGGACCGGCCCGGAGTCTTCTCCTCCATCGCCGAGGGCCTGCGCTGGGTGCTGCGCGACCCGCTGATCCGCCCCAGCGTGATCGCCGCCGGCTTCTACATGTTCTTCTACACCGGCATCGAGGTGCTGCTGCCCATCTGGGTCATCAAGGGCCTGGGCCTGCCGGGGTACTGGGTCGGCATCCTGCTGGCCATCGGCGGGCCCGGCGCCATCCTGGGCTCGCTCCTGGCCGTCAGGTCCATGAAGAAGATCGGCATCGGGCCCTCCTTCTTCTGGATGACCGTCGTCGGCAACCTCTCGCTCTTCCTCATCGGCCTGGCCACCGGACCCACCTGGCTGCTCGTCACCATGATCGGCCTCGCGCAGTTCCTGCTCGGCGTCACCGGCCCCATCGCCATGGTCTCCAGCGCCACCCTCCGCATGGGCGCCACCCCGGAACGCCTCCAGGGCCGCGTCATGGCCTCGCAGCGGGCCGTCGCCCTCAGCCTGGCGCCTGTGGGCGCCCTGCTCATGGGCCTTCTCGCCGAGGGCATCGGCCTGCGCACCACCCTGCTCATCTGCGCCGCGGGCGCGGTGATCCCGATCATCGTGCTGGCGCTCTCCCCGATCCCGCGCACCAAGGGCATGCCGGACCCGCAGGAGCACTGACCATGGACAAGATCACTTCTGGTGCGACGACCATCGCCGTTCTGGGCTCCTCCGACCGGGACTCCGCCGACTCGCTGCTGCTCCAGCACGGCGCGGTCCTCTTCCGGGGGCTCGGCGTCGACTCGCCCGCGGCCTTCCACGAGTTCGTCGGGACCTTCGGGGAACCGTTCACGGACTACCGCCACGGCAATTCGCCCCGCGTCGCCGTGCAGACCGGTGTCTGGACGTCCACCGAGTATCCGGCGGAGTACGAGATATCCCTGCACAACGAGCTGTCCTACGCCCACCGGTGGCCCTCGCGGTTGTTCTTCTACTGCGACCGGGCTCCCGCCGGCGGCGGCGCCACCCCCGTGTCCGACTCGCGTGCCGTGCTGGCCGGGCTCTCGCCCGGCGTGCGTTCGCGGTTCACCTCGCTCGGGATCGCCTACCTGCAGAACCTGCACGGCGGGTTCGGGCTCGGCAAGTCCTGGCAGGACACCTACGAGACCGGGGACCGGGACGAGGTCGAGCGCGCCCTCGCCGGGACCGGCGCCGAGTTCCGGTGGACGGACGACGACGAGCTGCGCGTGCGGCAGGTCCGGCCGGCCGTCCGCTCGCACCCGGTGACGGGGGAGGAGGTCTGGTTCAACCAGGCCGAGCAGTGGCACGTGTCCAGCCTGCCCGCCGACGAGGCCGAGGTCCTGCTGGAGATGGCCTCCTCCGACGAGGAGCTCCCCCTCCAGGCGACGTACGGGGACGGGAGCCCGCTGGGCGCGGACGACCTCCGCGAGGTGCGGGAGACGGCCAAGCGCAACGAGTGCTCGTTCCCGTGGGAGCGGGGGGACGTCATGATGATCGACAATCTCCTGGTGATGCACGGAAGGCACGCCTACACCGGGAACCGGAGGATTCTCGTCTCGATGATCTGACCTCGGTTCCGGGAGCGCACCGCGGACCCGTCCGGGGCGCGCCGATTCACCCGAGCAAGCGCTTGCCTAAGTGTCTGGAGCGCGTTAGCGTGACGGGCGACGGCCCGCACCGGGCCGCCCACGGACGTCGCTCGCCGGGGCGGATCGCGCCCCGCCCCGGCGGGCGACACGAATCTCTCGGGAGTCCGATGCGCGACAGGGCGGCCGTCGCGGGGATCGGGATGACGGCCCTGACGAGGGAGTCGGGCAGGACCGAGCTGGAGCTCGCGGTCGAGGCGTCCCGGGCGGCCTGCGCCGACGCGGGGATCGAGCCCGGCGAGGTCGACGCCGTGCTCAGCTACCACATGAACGACTCCGCCCCGGTCGTCCAGGTCGCCTCGGCGCTGCGGATCGAGCCGCTGGGCTGGCACAACGACATCACCGGCGGCGGCACCCAGGCGGCCTCCATCCTGGGCGAGGCGGCCATGCTGATCGCCGCGGGCCTGGCCCGGACGGTCCTCGTCTACCGGGCGCTGAACGGCCGCTCCGGCACGCGCATGAACACCGTCTCCACCGGTCCGCAGGAGCGCTTCACCGTCCCGTACGGCATGGCCGGCCCCATCCCGATGTTCGCCCTGGCGGCCCAGCGCTACCTGCACGAGACCGGCCTCACGCAGGAGCACCTGCACGCGGTCGTCGCGCAGTCCCGCGAGAACGCCGCCGCCAACCCCCGGGCCCTGCGCCGGGACCCGCTCTCTCTGGAGGACTACCTGTCCCGGCCGTACGTCTGCTCGCCGCTGCGGACCGTCGACTGCTGCCAGGAGACCGACGGCGCGTGCGCGCTGGTGGTCCGGGACGTGCGGCTGGCGCCCGAGGCCCCCCGCATCCACACGGTGGTGCGGGGCGGCGGCCCCGGCTGCTCGGCCATGGACCGCGCGCCGGACGTCACCGGGATCTTCTCCGGCCACCTCGCCCCCCTGCTCTGGGAGCGCTCGGGGATGAAACCGGGCGAGGTGGACGTGGCCCTGCTCTACGACGCGTACTCCTGGCTGGTCCCCCGCCAGCTGGAGGACTTCGGCCTGGTGGCGCGCGCCGAGCTCGGGGAGTTCCTGCTCCGGCGCGGCCACGCCGGGGTCAATCCGCACGGCGGCCTGCTCTCGGAAGGGTACGTGCACGGGCTCAACAATGTGGCGCAGGCCGTACGGGAACTGCGGGCGGGCCGCCGGACGGCGCTGGTGACGGGGTTCGGCGGGAGCTACGGCAGCGCCGCGCTGCTCACCCGGGGTGTCTGAGCGGCGCGTGCCCGGCCGGGACGGCCATGCGGGACCGGTGTGGCGGATTTCCGGCCGCTATCGGCGGAGCCCCCGGTTCCTCCCCGCCAGCGGAGTGTATATAAGGTTAGCCTCACCTAACATCATTGTGCGGGAGGCTTGATGCGCTGGACGGGGCTCGCCGTCTCCTTCGCGGTCCTCGCCGCGGTGGCGGCGCTCAGTCTCGCGGTCGGCGCCCAGGCGATCCCGCCGGGGGAGGTCTGGCGGCAGCTCTGGTGGCCGGACGGGGGCGAGACCGCGGCGATCATCCACGACCTGCGCATCCCCCGGACGCTGCTCGGGCTCTGCGTCGGCTCGGCGCTCGGCCTGGCCGGGGCGCTCATGCAGGGGCTCACCCGCAACCCGCTGGCCGACCCGGGACTGCTCGGCGTGAACGCCGGGGCCTCGCTGGCGGTGGTCCTGTCCATCCTGCTCTTCGGCGTCACCGACCTGCGGGGCTGGGTCTGGTTCTCCCTCGCCGGCGCGGCCGCCGCCGCGGCCGCGGTCTACACGCTCGGCACGACGGGGCGCGGCGCGGCGAACCCCGCCCGGCTGGTGCTCGCCGGCGCGGCGATCAGCGCCTCCCTGCTGGCGGTCATCGAGGCGGTGCTCACCCTGAACCTCGCGGTGTTCGACAAGTGGCGGTTCTGGGACGTGGGCGCGCTCGCCGGGCGGGACGCCGAGGTGGTCGGGCAGGTCGCGCCGTTCGTCGTGGCGGGCGCCGTCCTCGCCCTCGGGCTCGGGCGCGGCCTCAACGCCATCGCGCTCGGCGAGCAGACGGGCCAGGGCCTGGGGGTGGACCTGGGCCGGGTCCGCCTCGCCGGGGCGGCGGCCGTCATGCTGCTGTGCGGTGCGGCGACCGCCGCCGCGGGCCCCATCGGCTTCATCGGACTGATGGCCCCGCACGCCGTACGGGCCTTCACCGGCCCGGACAACCGCTGGGTGCTGGCCTACTCGGCGGTGCTCGCCCCGGCCCTGCTGCTCGCCGCCGACGTGCTGGGCAGGGTGGTGGTCCGCCCGGGCGAGCTGGAGAGCGGCATCGTCACGGCGTTCGTCGGGGCCCCGGTGTTCGTCTTCCTCCTGCGCCGGCGCCGGATCGTCCGGCTGTGAACCCGATGCCGAGTCCGATGCCGAGCCCGATGCGGGCCACCCGCCCGAGGATGGTGCACCAGTGAGCGAGCGGAGCCAGCGAGCCGCGGATCCGGCGGCGCCGCGAACGCGGTCAACGCGGCCGGCGAAGGAGGTCGAGGCCGCGTGAGCGTCCACAGCGTCTACCGCGTCCTGCGCACCCCGTCGCGCCGGATCTCGATGCGGGTCCACCTGCGCGCGGCGGCGGTCGTCCTCGGCCTGCTCGCCGCGGCCTGCGGGATCGCGCTGGCCGCCATGGGCACCGGTTCGGCGGTGCCGGTGGGCGACGTCGTGATGACCCTGCTCGGGCGGGGCGACGCCATGAGCGAGATGGTCGTCTTCGAGCTCCGCGCCCCCCGGGCGCTGCTGGCCCTGCTGGTGGGGGCGGCTCTGGGCGGCGGGGGCGCGGTCGTGCAGAGCCTGTCCCGCAACCCGCTGGGCAGCCCCGACGTGATCGGGGTGAACGCGGGCGCGGCGGCGGGTGCGGTCCTGATGATCCTCGTCGTCGGGGCGGTCACCCCGGCGGCCGTCACGGGGGGCGCGCTGGCCTGCGGCCTGACCGCAGCCTTGGCCGTCTACGCGCTGTCGTTCAAGCGAGGGGTGCAGGGCACCCGGCTGGTGCTGGTCGGCATCGGAGTCACCGCCACGCTGCACTCGGCGATCGCCTACATGCTGACCAGGGCCGACCTGTACGAGTCGCAGGGGGCGAAGGTGTGGCTGGTGGGCAGCCTGGCCGGGGCGGGCTGGGAGCGGGTGTGGCCGGTGGCGGCCGCGATGGCCGTCCTGCTGCCGCTGACGCTCGGGCTGAGCCGCTCCCTGGCCGTCATGGAGATGGGCGACGACGCGGCCGCCGCCCTCGGTCTCCCGGTGGAGCGCCTGCGCCTGGCCCTGCTGATGGCGGCCGTGGCGCTGTCGGGGGTGGCGGTCTCCGTGGCGGGCCCCATCGGCTTCGTCGCCCTCGCCGCCCCCCAGCTCGCGCGCCGGCTGACCCGGGCGCCCGGCGCCGGCGTGGCCGCCGCGGCGGCGACCGGCGCCCTGCTGCTGGGCGCCGCCGACCTGACGGCCCAGCGGCTGCCGACCCCGGGACAGCTGCCGGTGGGCGTGCTGACCGGCGGCCTGGGCGGGCTCTACCTGGCCTGGCTGCTCCACCGGGAGTGGCGCGCCGGCCGGTCCTGACGCCGGAGGCGGGAACGGCGCACCGGCCGGCCCCGAGGATCAGGAGGAGGCCGAGATCAGGCCGTCGGCGAGTGAGCCGCGCCAGCAGGCGAGGTCGTGCCCGCCCTCGTACTCCCGGTAGGTCAGCTCGCAGCCTCCCGCGCGGAGCGCGTCGCGCAGCCGCCGGGTCGGGTCGAGCAGCGCCCACTCGTAGGTGCCGACCTCGACGTAGGCGCGGGCCGGGACCCGGTCCGCCGCGGCCAGCTCGGCGGTCAGCCACTCGCCGCCGTTCCCGCCGTGCCCGTCGGGGGTGTTGGGCCACCAGAACGAGCCGGACTGCGAGATGGCGGACCCGAACCGGTCCGGACGGCGGTGGGCGGCGTACAGAGCGGTCAGTCCGCCGAGGCTCTGCCCCGCGACGACGGTCCGGGCCGGCGGGTGCTCCCCGGAGGGCAGGCCGTCGGCGAGGAAGGCGACGAATCCGTCATCGCAGGTCATGTCGCGGATCCTGGCGACCGGAGGCCCCGCCTGGAGCAGCAGCGCGGTCAGCGGGGGAACGGCGCCCGCCTCGGTCAGGTTGCCGAGGATGACGGGCAGGTCGTCGAGCCAGGACTCCCCGTCCAGCAGCACGACGGTGCCCTGCGGCCTCCGGTCCGGCCGGTGGCGCCACACGGTCCGGCCGCCGATCGTGTGACGGTCCGTCCGGCCCCGGTGCGGGCCGGGCGCGAGCCACCGCTGCGGCGGGGCGTCCGGCAGTTCGGCGACCGAGTGCCCGCCGACGGTCCGGGGATTGAGCGGGTCGGCGACCGCCTGGGTCAGCCCCAGGCACCAGCGCTCGACCGCGGCGCGCGGGGCCGGGGACCCGGCGGCGATCATGGCGTCCCGCCGCCGGGCCGCCTCGCCGCCGACCGGCGCGGAGGCCGTGCCGGCGGCGCGCGGCGCGAGCCGGTAGGAGCCGCGCCAGCCCGACCTGATCCGGAAGGTGCGGTGCCAGACGTCGGTTCCGTCGAGCCGCTCCATCAGGCCCGCGTCGAGCGTGCCCGGGTCAGTGATCTTGTTGGCCATGACGAGCACGTCCTCCGCGTCGCCGCGCCACAGGAAGGTGACGGCGCGGTGGCCGGGGTCGCCGGGGATCTCCTCGGTCAGGGGCGCGCCTTTCGCGGCCGCCTCCGCCCAGAACGCGTCCAGCGCCCCCGCCCGCCCCTCCCGCAGGTCCGCGGCCAGTGCGGCGACGCGCCGTCCCGTGACGACCTGGGGAGGACAGGGGCAGGGGATCTGGGGAGGGACGTTCCGCATCAGGGGGCGAACTGCTTCTCGACGCGGTCGATGATGTTGGACGCGCTGTAGTAGTCGATGCGGAAGGAGTCGAGGCCCAGGTCGTGGACGCGCTTGTCGGCGACCGCGGCGAGGTCCTTCCACAGGGGCTTGGCCTGGGTCGCGGTGATCTCGTCGGCGCTGTGGCTGACGAAGAAGAGCGAGCTGTCCCCGAACGCCTTGACGACGTTCTCCTGGGAGACGCTCACGATGTCCTTGCGGGTTCCGCCCTCCCGGTTGTCCGCGGCGGCGAAGGAGGGGTCGACCGCGTGCAGCGTGAAGCCCAGGGAGGCGAGCAGCGCGCCCTGCGCGGAGGCGTCGGTGAAGACGGGGATGTCGGTGTTGTTGTCACGCAGCAGCACGGCGTCCTGCTCCGGCGCCTTGATCTTGCCCTTCACCTCGGCCACGCGCTGGTCGTAGGCGGACAGGACCTTCTTGGCGTTCTCCTCGAGCCCGAGCGCGCCGCCCAGCTTGGTCATCAGGTCCTGCCAGGACAGGCCGTCGTGGCGGAAGAGCACCGTCGGGGCGACGGCCTTGAGCCGGTCGTAGACCTTGAGCGTGCTGTCCGCGCCGGAGGCGGAGCCGATGATGAGGTCGGGCTTGGCCGCGATGACCTTCTCGATGTCGGCCTCGAAGCCCTGGTAGACCACCTGGACGCCACGCTGCGTGGCCACGCCCGCCCACTGCGAGAAGAAGCCGTTGGCGTCGGTGATCGGGCTCGGCGGGGTTGCCTGCGAGGCGACCAGCGGCGCCTCCAGGGCCAGCAGGTGGCCGGTGAGGGTCACGCTCACCGAGACGATGCGCTTGGGGGAGACCGGCACCTCCGTGGTGCCCGCGTCGTGCTGAACGCTCCTGGTCTTCCCGGAGCTCCCCGTCCCGGCGGCCGCACTCTTCGTCCCGGCGGAGTCCGTTCCGGAGCCGCAGGCGGCGAGAGTCAGCATGGCCGCGGCCGTGATGACGGCGGTTGCCCAGCGGCGGCGGGATAAAGCCTTCATGACACTCCTGATCGAGGTTAGGTTGGCCTAATTTTTCTTAGGAAAGGCTAACCTAATGAAATCTTGGGGTGCAGGCCGGGGGGTGAAACGCCGCATCCCCGCCTGCCGAGGGCAAGCGGGGATGCGGGGATTCGGGGAGGCTGCGCCGTACCGGAAGAGCGGAGGAGGGGTCCCGGGCTATCGGAGGGGGAGGTTCTTCAGGGCCTCGCGGCGGCTCAGGCCGCTGATGCCCGTGTGGGTGACGTAGCGGACGACCTCGTCGGAGTTGGTCTTGGCGTATTCGCGCAGAGCCCAGCCGATCGCCTTGCGGGTGAAGAAGTCGGTGTCGGAGAGGTTGGGCTCGATGCAGGCGTAGAGCAGGCCGGTGTCGGTGGCGTCCCCGAACTTGATCTGACAGATGATCGAGGTCCGGCGCTTCCAGAGGTCGCCTTTGTGCGCCCATTCGAGCATGAGCGGGCGCATGGTGTCGGGGAACTCGCGCAGCAGCGGGCCGACGCGCCGGATGGCGAGTTCGTCGACGAAGTCCCACCACGCCCCGGAGACGATCATCTCCTCGTAGATCGGCAGGGTGTAGAGCGTCCGGCCCCACTGGACGGGGAACTCGGTGAGGGCGATCGCCGCGTACCGCTCCTCGCGGTATTCCGCCTCCCGCCACAGGGCGAGCACGGCCCTGCGCCACTCGGGCGCGCTCGCGATGGGGTGCTCGGCGAAGACCCTCCGCAGCAGGGCGCGCCGGAGCGGGGCCTGCACGCCGAGGAAGGGCATGGCCGACTTCATGTAAGCCTGCATGGCCGGAGCCTTGACGGGGTCGGCGGCCTCGGAGAGCGCCAGCCTCACGGCCTTCAGGAGTGCCTCCATGCCCGCTCACCACTCCTCGTTCGCTTTTTCACGGACGGCTCATGCCTCGCCGGCCGTAGAGCGTACCGCGCCGGGGTCGGCCCGCGGGGGACTCATGTCCTCCGGCTTGGCTGAGACTGTGTCGCGTCCCGCGTGCGCGGGCGGAGTGTCACGCCTTCTGGCTGGTGCGCTCTCCGGTGGCCAGCCCGTCGAAGAGGACGGTGACGTAGTGGTCGGCGAGACCGGCGGTGTTGAGGCGGCCGCCCGGGCGGAACCAGCGGACGGCGACCCAGATGGTGTCGCGGATCATGCGGTAGGTGAGCTTGGGGTCCACGTCTCCCCGGAACTGGCCGGCGGCCTGGCCGCGCTTGATCTGCTCGACCCACATGCGCTCGACCTCCTCCTCCGCCTTGACCAGGTAGTCGAAGCGGTCGCCGGGGAGGGAGCGCAGGTAGTTCCAGTCGTTCTGCATGACCGTGATCGCCGCGCGGTGCGGTTCGAGGGTGCTGAAACCGATCCGCACCATCTCCGACAGGACCGTGCGGGGGTCGCCGCCCTGCTCCAGCGCGGCGCGGTAGCGGCCGACGAGGTCGTCGAGGAAGGTGCTGAGCACCTCGTCGACGATCGTCTCCTTGGAGTCGAAGTGGTGGTAGAGACTCCCGGATAGAATTCCGGCCTCCTCCGCGATCTCGCGGACGGTGGTCGCCTGGAACCCCTTGCGGGCGAAGAGCTCGGCGGCGAGCTTGACGAGGTGATCGCGGCGCTCCGAGGCGGAGCCGGATGCGGCCGCGCGCTTCGTCGTGCCCTGGCGCTTGACCGGGGTGGTGGCGGCGCCGCCGGAGTTCTTTCGCATGTTCACCGTTCCATTATGAGCCCTTGCGCAATCGCTTGTTCACGAGAACGCGCCGGTTCGTCCCGCTCCGGCGAGCGCCCGGATCGCCTCGCCGGGGCGCTCCGGACGCCCCGGCCGCGGGTCGTTCTCCGCCCTCAAGCGGTGCCTCCGTCGCACCGCTCAACCGACTTATGCGAAAAGAGCCATGGTCAGCACTATGGCTAATAGGAAACTTTCCTATTAGATTTACCCCAAGCCCGCGGGGAGCGCTTTCCCGGCGGGTTCGGGATGACGGTTGTCTGCGCGCTCTCGGCATGTCATGCCGCCGATCCGCCAGGCGAGGAGGATGCATGAAGCGCGGACCGGAGCTGCTCCGTCTGGCCGACACGGTCGTTTTCCCGGGGTTCGAGGGCAAGACCCCGCCCGACTGGGTCCGCAGGCGTCTGGCCGGCGGACTGACCGGGGTGGTCCTCTTCTCCCGGAACATCGCCTCCCCGCCCCAGGTGGCCGAGTTGACGGCCGCGCTCCGCGCGGAGAACCCGTGCGTGCTCGTCGGCATCGACGAGGAGTCCGGGGAGGTCACCCGCCTGGAGGCCGCCGCCGGGAGCACCCGGCCGGGGAACTTCGCGCTCGGCGTCGTGGACGACGCCGAGCTCACCGAGGAGATCGCCAGGGAGCTCGGCCACGACCTCGCCCGGGCGGGTGTCAACCTGGACTTCGCGCCCTCGGCGGACGTCAACTCCAACCCGGACAACCCGGTCATCGGACTGCGTTCCTTCGGCGCCGACCCCGACCTCGTCGCCCGGCACACCGTCGCCTGGATCAAGGGCCTGCAGTCCGCCCACGTGGCCGCCTGCGCCAAGCACTTCCCCGGCCACGGGGACACCTCGGTGGACTCCCACCACGGACTCCCGCTGATCGCCGCCACCGCCGAGGAACTCCACGAGGTGGCGCTGCGTCCCTTCCGGGCGGCCATCGAGGCCGGTGTGCGCCTGGTCATGACCGGCCACCTGCTGGTCCCCGCCTACGACACGGAGATGCCCGCGACGCTCAGCGCCCGGATCCTGCACGACCTGCTGAGGGTCGAGATGGGCTTCGACGGCGTGATCATCACCGACGGCATCGAGATGGCAGCCGTCTCCGGCCCCTACGGCATCGGCGGAGCGTCCGCCCGCGCGATCGCCGCGGGCGCCGACGCCGTCTGCGTGGGCGGGGAGCACGCCGACGAGCGGACCGCCGTCTCGATCCGCGACGCCATCGTGGACGCCGTGATCGAGGGATGGCTGCCCGAGGAGCGGCTCGCCGACGCGGCCCGCAGGGTCGAGGCGCTCGCCGTCTGGGGCGCCTCCGGCCGCATCCCCCCGGCCGTTCCCGGCCGCCCCGGCGACGTCCCGGTCGGCATGGCCGCCGCCCGGCGCGCCCTGCGGGTCACCCGGCGCTCGGCGGACGCGGTCCTGCCCCTGCCCGCCCCGCCGCACGTCGTCGAACTCGCCCCGGAGATGAACCTCGCCATCGACAAGAGCACGCCGTGGGGCGTCGGAGAGCCGCTCGGCAAGCTCCTGCCCGGCACCACGGTGACCCGCCTGGGCGCCTCGACCGCGACCGGGGGTGCGGTCGAGGCCGTCCTGGCGTCCGCCGCGGGCCGCCCCCTGGTGGCCGTGGTCCGCGACGCCCATCGCCACGCCTGGCAGACGGACGCGCTCGCCCACCTGCTGGCGGCCCGCCCGGACGCGGTCGTGGTCGAGATGGGACTGCCCGGCCGCTCCGACCTCGGCGCCGTGCACATCGCCACCCACGGCTCCGCCCGGGTCTGCGGCCAGGCGGCGGCCGAACTGCTCGCCGGAGACCTTCCCGCCTGACCTCCCGCCCGCCCGACCTCCCCCCCGCCTGGCCGGTCGCCCTGCCCGCGCGGATCGTCCTGCCCGGCCGGTCCGCGCGGGGTGTCCGTACTCGCGACTCCAGGTGTTGATATTTCCGGAATGGGCTGACATTACTTCGTAAAGGCGGTTCTTGTGCCGGAGGCGAATTACGCCTCCGGTAACGGCCGGTAGTCAGGCGGGCGCCGTCACGCCGTCCGAATCCGCAGGGGCGTCCCAGTCGATGCGGTACCGCTGTACCGGGCCGGCGTTCTTCTCCGGCCTCATCACCGTTCTCATCAGCAGCGGCATGAGCGCGCCGGTGGCGCCCTGCTCGGCGGACACCAGGCGTCTGCCGTGCTCGACCCGGATGCCGCGGGCCGCCGCGACGTCGTGCAGGGCGCGGTGGAGATCGGCCCGGTGCACCAGGTGCAGCGGCGGCAGGCCGGCCAGCCGGGGGATCTCGACCTTCTTGCCGCCGAACGACATCACCGTCCGGGGGATCGGCAGGGCGCGGGCCGCCACCGCCTCGCGGGCGCCGACCACGTCGAGCGCGGCCAGCCCGTTGGGGGCGAGGGCGAGCGTGCCGCCGACGCCGTCCGCCGTACTCGGATACGCCTCGTAGACGGTCGCCTCGACGCCTGCCCTGCGCAGGGCCAGGGCGGTGACCGGACCGGCGATCCCACCGCCGATGATCAGTGCTGTGCGTGCTTTCGTCATGGGTTCTCCCACGGAACTCGCGCTCGAAGCCGATGACCCCGGCGGTGGTGCGCCGACACCCCGCCGGGGTCGTTCAGTCCACGCTCCCTCTCTCCGCCAGTTCGGCCATTTCGGGTGGGATCTCGCCGGTGGCGTGCCACCGCCGCCACATGGCCAGGCCGGGGAAGGCGCCGGAGGCGAGCTCGTCGAGCAGCGAGCGCACCCATGCAGCCTCCGCCTCGCGGACGGCGAGTTCGTACTCGTCCTCGACGAGGAACAGCCGGGGGACGTCCCGGCCGTACCGCGTCAGTGACGCGCGTGACGCCGCGATCGCCTGCTCCAGCCTGTCGAGCCGGTCGCGCAGCAGAGTCGTGGCCTCGTCGGGGGAGAGCGTCGCGAGCACGGACAGCCCGGCCTTGAACTTCGGGTGCTCGGGTTGCGGGATGGAGACCAGTTCGCGAGCCCAGTCGACCAGTTCGGCGCGCCCGGCGTCGGTGATCCGGTAGACCGTCCGCTCCGGTCGGGCGCCCCGCCGCGTGGTGTCCGCGACTTCGAGGAATCCGTGTTTGACCAGGTTTCCCACCACGGTGTACAGGGAGCCCCACTTGATCTCCATGTCGTCTTCCTTGCCGCGGGCCCGTAGCAGGGAGGCCATCTCGTACGGATGCGTCGGCCGCTGGATGACGGTGGCGAGCAGCGCCGGCGCGAGCAGGTTCCCCACCTTGCGTCGTTTGCTCATCAGACCTTCGCTCGTCAACGAATACTCGTGAACGAATATGTGTCCGTACGCCCCTCGAAGCAAGGAGGCGGGCAGCCACCCCCTGTTCGACCTAACGCTTGCTTGGTAAAATGACGGCCGGACCCCTCCGGCTGGGGACCGTGTCTGGACAGGGCGGGTGAACGCCCGGGAAACTCTGGATGATCACGGCGAAGGGACCTTGGCATGAGCGGGATCTGTGACGGGCGCGTGGTGATCGTTACCGGCGCCGGGCGCGGCATCGGCAGGGAGCACGCCCTGGAGTTCGCCCGCCAGGGGGCGAAGGTCGTGGTCAACGACCTGGGCGCCGGGCCCGGGGGGACGGGCCGCTCCGGAGGCCCCGCCCTGGAGGTGGTCGAGGAGATCCGCGCCCTGGGCGGGCAGGCGGTGGCCAACAGCGACGACATCGCCGACTGGGACGGCTCGGCGCGCCTGGTGAAGATGGCGCTGAGCGCCTTCGGCAGGCTCGACGTCCTGGTGAACAACGCCGGGTTCGTCCGCGACCGGATGCTGGTCTCGATGACCGAGCAGGAGTGGGACGACGTGATCCGCGTCCATCTCAAGGGGCACTTCCTGCCGCTGCGCCATGCTTCGGCGCACTGGCGGGAGCGGTCGAAGTCCGGCGAGCGGGTGGACGCCAGGGTGATCAACACCTCCTCGGGGGCGGGCCTGTTCGGCAGCGTCGGGCAGGGCAACTACGCCGCCGCCAAGGCGGGCATCGCGGCCCTCACCCTGGTCGCGGCGGCCGAGCTGGGCCGCTACGGCGTGACCGTGAACGGGATCGCCCCGGCCGCCCGGACCCGGATGACCGAGGAGGTCTTCGCCGAGATGATGGCCCGGCCGGAGAGCGGTTTCGACGCCATGGACCCGGCCAACGTGGCTCCTGTGGTGGTCTGGCTGGGATCGGCGGATTCGGCGCACGTCACCGGGCGGATGTTCGAGGTGGAGGGCGGGAGCATCGCGCTCGCCGACGGCTGGCGGCACGGCCCGCGCGCGGAGCGGGACGCCCGCTGGGAACCGGCCGAGGTCGGCGAGGCGGTCGCCAAGCTGCTCGCCGGCGCGCCCGGGCCGGAGCCGGTGTACGGCGCGTGAGCGCCCCTGCCTGAACGCCCTCCCGGGGCGGCGCCGGAACCCGCCGGGATGGATCTCACTTCCGATGTGTAATGTCTCTAATGTTATTTAAATGCTGACATTTGGGGCGTTTCGGTGAGCATCTCCGTGGCGTACGTGACGTACGAAGACCTGGACGGGTTCGACGACGAGAAGGAGATCGCGCTCGCCGCCTGGGCCGAGGAGGGCATCACCGGGCGGATCGTGCGCTGGGACGACCCCTCCGTCGACTGGGCCTCCTTCGACGCCGTCGTGGTCCGCTCGGTCTGGGACTACGTGGCCCGCCGCGAGGAGTTCCTGGCCTGGGCGCGCCGCGTCGAGGCGGTGACCCGGCTGGCCAACCCCGCCGCCGTGCTGGAGCGCAACACCGACAAGACCTACCTGCGCGACCTGCCGGTCCCGTCCATCCCCACCTCCTGGGTCGAGCCCGGACGGGACGCGGACCTGCCGGTCCTCGACGAGTACGTGGTCAAGCCCGCGATCTCGGCGGGCGCCCGCGACACGATCAGGACCGTCGACCGGGAGAAGGCGGGGGCCCACGCGGCCCTGCTGGCGGCCGAGGGCCGTACCGCGATGGTCCAGCCGTACCTGGACATGGTCGAGGCCGAGGGGGAGACCTCGCTGCTCTACTTCGGCGGGCGGCTCAGTCACACCGTACGGCGCAACCCGATGCTCGCCGGGGGCACCGCCGCGCCGGACGCCGACAACGCCCGGGCGGATCTCCGCACCCCGGAGCCCGACCAGGTCGCCCTCGCCGAGCGGGTCCTCGCGGAGTTCCCCGGCGTGCTGTACGCCCGGGTGGACATGGTCCGGCTCCCCGACGGCAGCCCGGCCCTCATCGAGATCGAGCTCGCCGAGCCCTACCTGTTCCTGCGCTACGCCCCGGACGCGGCGGCCAACCTGGCCCGGGCCCTGCGCGAGTGGGTCTCCCCGGCGTGAGGTGAGGTGACGTAGCCTCGGCTGTCGTGGCCGTCACGATCGTCTACGAGACGCACTCGATCACGACCGACAACGAGGCCGGGACCGCGACCGGCTGGCTCCCCGGCGAGCTGTCGCCGCGCGGCAGGGAGCTGGCCCGGAGCCTGGGCGAGCGCCGCCGGGACGACGGGCTGGCCGCGGTCTTCACCTCCGACCTGCGCCGCGCCGTGCAGACGGCGGAGATCGCCTTTCCCGGCGGGGAGATCCCGATCCGCCGGGACGCCCGGCTGCGCGAGTGCGACTACGGCGAGTGGAACGGCATGCCCGTCGCCCGCCTCGCAGCCGAGCGGTCCGCGCGCGTCGACGAGCCGTGGCCGGGCGGGCAGAGCTACCGGCAGGTGGTCGAGCAGACCCGTGACTTCCTGCGCGACCTGGCCGCGGGATGGGACGGCCGCAGGGTGCTGGTGATCGCCCACTCGGCCAACCGGTGGGCGCTGGACCACCTGCTCGGCGGGGAGCCGCTGGAAAAACTCGTGGACGCGCCGTTCGCCTGGCGGGAAGGCTGGACCTACACGCTGCCCGACGGATGGGACGGGTGAAGGCGGCCGGAGAGGCCCGGCGCTCTCATGACGCCGTGAGAGCCGGGACGGGACGGTCGCCCGGTACGGGGGAGGACGCGATGGACGACCGGCGGCTGGTGAAGATCTCCAAGTATCTGGCGAAACACCTGCGGCACCAGCCCGAGCGGATCGGGATCACGCTGGACGAGCGCGGTTGGGTGGAGATCGACGTGCTGCTGTCGGCCGCGGCGGCGCACGGGTTCCCGATCTCGCGGGACGAGCTGGAGCAGGTCGTGGCGGCCAACGACAAGCGGCGCTACGCCGTCGGGGACGGCATGATCCGGGCCAGCCAGGGCCACTCGGTGGCCGTGGACCTCGACCTGCCGGTGACCGAGCCGCCCGCGTTCCTCTACCACGGCACGGTGGCCCGCAACCTGGCCGCGATCCGCGCCGAGGGACTGCGGCCGATGAGCCGCCACCACGTCCACCTGTCGCCCGACCGCGAGACCGCAGCCCGCGTCGGGGGCCGCCGCGGCAGGCCGGTCGTGCTGGCCGTCGACGCGGGCGCGATGCGCGCCGCCGGGCACGAGTTCCGCCTCAGCGCCAACGGCGTCTGGCTGTCCGACCACGTCCCGCCGTCGTTCATCCGGTTCCCGGGCTGAGCCGGTCCTAGGAGACCTCGGCCGGGGCCCGCAGGTCGTGCGGCATCCGCCAGCCCGCGGCGAGCCGGGACGACCGGACGTTGCGCGCGTCGCCGAAGAACTCGCAGAACTTCATGATGAGCGGGTCCCAGGCGATCGGGTCGACGTAGTGCGTCCCCGGGATGACGAGTTCCTCGTGGACGTGGGCGCGGCGGACCGTGACGTGGAACGCGGTGGCGGTCGCGCCGTGATCGCCGAACGGATGCGCGGCCACCACCTCGCACTCCAGCTGGATCGGGCACTCCAGGACGCGCGGCGGGGCGACCAGATCCGAAGGCTGTTCGGTCAGCCCCGCGGCGGCGAACTTGCGCGGCTCGTAGCGATAGCCCATCTCCGCCTTGCGCCGTGGCACGACGGGGGCGCCGGTGGTCATGGCGAGCCGGTCGACCGCGTCGACGAGCGACGACGGCGCCAGGTTCAGCACGCACTCCCGTTCCCGCCGGAGATTGGCCGTGGTCTGGGCGGAATTGCCGAGGCCGAGCATGCAGGACTGGCCCAGCCACCACGCCGAGGACATCGGCGCGAGGTTGGCGCCGCCGTCGGGGTTGCGGGAGCTGATCAGTACGACGGGCGTGCCGAAGTACAGCACCTTCAAGTCGGAGACCTTGTGCACGAGTCCACCCTCTGGGGGTCGGGAACGCTGCGGCGAGCGTGACGGGTACGAGATCAAGTGTGCGTGACCGGCCGAGGGGGGGCGCTGGCGGAAAACAGACGTCGAGCCGGGTGGCGGAGTGATCACCGGCTGCGCGCGTCACAAGCCGGTCAGGTCGTCCCGGGCGCCGTCACACGTGCGGCATACCGTCCGGCCCGCCGTCACGAGCCTGTCGCGCCCCCGGGTCCGCCGCCTCGGCCGCGGCCAGTCTGCGCCGCAGGTGCGCCCGCTCGGGCTCGCTGCCGGCCAGGCCGAGCGCCTCCCGGTAGGCCGCCGCGGCCTCGGGGAGGCGGCCGATCCGGAACAGCAGGTCGGCCCGGGCCGTCGGGTACGGGGGGTAGCCGCGCAGCCGGGGCTCGCCGGCCAGCTCGTCGAGCAGCGCCAGGCCCGCCTCCGGGCCGTCGCGCATCGCCACCGCCGCGGCGCGGTTCAGCGCGACGATCGGGGACGGGGTCAGCACGAGCAGCACGTCGTAGAGCGCCACGATCTGGGGCCAGTCGGTGGTCGCGACGTTCGCGGCCTCGTCGTGCAGGGCGGCGATGGCGGCCTGCACCCCGTACGGGCCGGGCGGGCCGCCGGTCAGCGCGACGACCACCAGGCCGCGGCCCTCCTCGATCATCGTACGGTCCCAGCGGCCGCGGTCCTGGTCGTCGAGGAGCACGAGCCCGCCGTCCGGGCCGGTCCGTGCGTCGCGCCGCGCGTGGATCAGCAGCATCAGTCCGAGCAGGCCCGCGACCTCCCGCTCGGCGGGCAGCAGCCGGCGCAGGATCCGCGCCAGCCGGATGGCCTCCTCGGCGAGGTCGAGCCGTTGCAGATCCGGGCCCGAGCTGGCCGCGTAGCCCTCGGTGAAGATCGAGTAGATGACCTGGAGCACTCCCGGCAGCCGTCCGGGCAGCTCGTCCGGGCCGGGCACGCGGAACGGGATGCGGGCCTCGCGGATCTTCTTCTTCGCCCGGACGATGCGCTTGGCCATCGTCTCGACCGGCACGAGGAAGGCCCGTGCCACCTCGGGCGTGGTCAGCCCGGCGAGACAGCGCAGGGTCAGCGCGCCCCGGTCCTCGGCGGGAAGGGCCGGGTGGGCGCAGGTGAAGAACAGCTGCAGCCGCTCGTCGGGCAGATCGGCGTCCGGGTCCGGGGACGGGACGGGACCGGCCCGGTCCGCCTCCGCCTGCAGGATGGCGAGCCGTGCGGCGTAGACCTTGTCCCGCCGCAGCCGGTCGACGGCCTTGCGCCGCGCCGTCGTCATCAGCCAGGCGCCGGGCTTGGGCGGGACGCCCTCGACCGGCCAGTGCACCAGCGCCGCCTCGACCGCCTCGGAGGCGACCTCCTCGGCCAGGTCGAGGTCGCCGAAGCGGCGGGCGAGGGCGGCGAGCAACCGGCCGCGCTCCTCACGGAACACCGCCTCCACGGCCCACTCCGCGGGAGGCCCCGCAGCCGGTCCGGCAGCCGGTTCCCCGGCGGATCCCGCGGGAGGCCCCGCAGCCGGTCCGGCGGGCGGTTCCCCGGCGGATCCCGTGGGTCCCGAGGTCTCGGCGGCTCGCTCGTCCATGGCCGTCGGGCCTAGAACTCGGCGACCGGCCGCACCACGACCGAGCCGCCGCCCCACGACCCGGGGCAGCGGGCGGCCCAGTCGAGGGCGACGTCGAGGTCCGGCACGTCGATCACGTAGTAGCCGCCGAGGACCTCGCGCGTCTCGGCGAAGGGCCCGTCCGTGGTGATGGTCCGCTCGCCGCCGGGACCGACCCGGACCGTCGTGGCGGTGACCAGATCCGCCAGCGAGTGCCCGGTGACGAAGATCCCCGCGTCCTTCACGGTCTTGTCGTAGGCCATCCAGTCCTCGACGGTGCACCCGTTGCCGACGGGGCCGGTCTCATCGTCCATCGCGGCGTTGATCAGCAGCATGTACTTCATGGTCCGACTCCTGCGTTCTGTGTGATCTCGTACGGCGTGCTCGCCGTACGCCATGACGACGAACGGGACACCTCCGGATGGACACGCCCCCGGAAGATTTTTCCGCGACGGGTTCCGGGAGGCCGGCGCCGCGCCCGGCCCCGTCACCCAGGGGACGCGATCTCGGTGAGGAGATCGGCTGCGGGCGTCGCGGAGCGGTAGCGTTCCCCGGCGTGGACATCGATGGAACAACGCCGCAGCGCACGACGCCCGCGGACGGAGACTTCGGCGTGCCGGGCTCGCTGGCCCGGGTGCTCGCCGAGATCGGCGCGGAGCGGGCCGCCCAGGACGCCCGGTGGGGGATCCAGGACATCCCCGACGGCACCGGCCCGGAGGGGACGGCCGATGCCGAGCGGGCCAAGGAGGAGACCGGGGCGGCCTTCGCGGACGGCACGCTGACCTGGCGGCACATCCTGATCGAGGAGGTGCTGGAGGCGTTCGCCGAGGACGACCCCGAGGCGCTGCGGACCGAGCTGATCCAGGTCGCCGCCGTCGCGGCCAAGTGGGCCCAGGCGCTCGACCGGCGCCCGCCGCGACCGGCCCGCGTCTCGGCAGGGGAGGCGGTGGAGACCTGAACTCAATCGGACGCGTCTGATACATCGTGCGGATCGTGGGTCTCGTGCGCGACGTTCACCAGTGACAGGATCACGTCGGCGGGCGTGCCGATCGGCGCGTAGAGCTGCAGCGTGGTGCCGTTGTCGCGGTGCAGGGCGAGCAGCCGGTGCAGGACGGCGACGCCGGCGCTGGCCAGGTGGGTCACCCCGGTCAGGTCCACGGTCAGCGAGCGGGTGCCGGTGACGCCGGCGATGCGGGTGAGCCGGCTGCCCGGAGGCGTAGACCCGGTCGAAGGCCGGTTTGAACTGCTGGCTGACGACTTCGGGGTAGGCGTCCTCCCACCGCATGCCGATCACGCTGTCGCGGTCGGCGTAGGCGCGCTGGAGGGCGGTGGTCGCCACGAACCGGTGCTCCGGGCCCTCCAGGGCGCCGATGATCAGCGGCAGCTGGTCGAACACCCGCTGGACCACCAGCGGGTCGCCGATCCAGTGCGACAGGTCGTCGC
Source organism: Planobispora longispora (assembly GCF_016863135.1). Lineage (GTDB taxonomy): Bacteria > Actinomycetota > Actinomycetes > Streptosporangiales > Streptosporangiaceae > Planobispora > Planobispora longispora. The sequence continues at coordinate 102,485 of NZ_BOOH01000034.1, read as the reverse complement.
CGTGCTTCCCCGACATGCCAAACCGCCGCCTTTCCCGCGGATCGTCTCTAATACCTAACCACTCACCCACGGGCGCCGGATACCGGCCGGCTGATCGCCCGCCACGGGTTCCCGGTTCCGGACCATTCGATGCGCCGGGGGTACGGCGTGCGTCCCCACGAGGGGGACGCACGCCGTACCGGGCGGATCAGCGGGGAAGGACCACCGCGAGCGGTGAGACGCCCGCCGCGCGCAGGGCCGCGGGGAGCCTGGCCGCCCACGGGTGCTCGTCCAGGCTCAGGCCGCCGGGGTTGGCGACCACCAGGCGGGCCGCGCCGCCGGGGGCGGGCTGCTCGGTCCAGGCGGCTCCGTAGCCGGTCAGGACCGCGGCGAGCTCGGCCTTCTGGGCCGCCGGGACGGTGATCCGGATCGGGGACTCCCGGTCGGGCACGGCCGCCGCGGCGCGGGACGCCTCCGGCGCGGGGGCCGCGGCCCTGGCCCGCGCGGAGGGCAGGTCGGCGGTGACGGCGTTGGCGACGAGCTTGGCGGTGCCGTCGGTGAAGGCGCGGAAGTTCGGGTCGGCGGCGAACAGCACCGCGTGGCCCGCGCCGACCGGCTCGTCGACCACCGCGGCCGTGCCGCCGAGTTCCTCGGCGCCCGCCGCGAAGCCGGACACGTACCAGTCGGGTGAGTCCGGAGCCGGGTAGGAGACGACCGCGTGGGACGGGTCGGCGGCCCGCATCACCAGGTCGTAGGCGTAGAAGGTCATGACGTGCGGCCCGACGCCCGCGCCCAGGGGCCCGTCGGAGACGTTCGTCCGGAACAGCGAGCCGGGCACGTCGGAGGTCGGCTCGGCCAGCGTGACGCCGGAGACGCCCGCCAGCGCGGCCAGTCGCGTGCCGCCCGCCCAGCCGACGTACCGGCCGCCCGCGGCCACCCATTCCCGCAGCGCGGCACGGCCCGCCTCGCCGAGGGTCTCGTTGCCCGCCGCCGCCGGGCCGTCCGGGACCAGCAGCACGTCGAGCCCGGCGAGCCTGCCGGCGGCGACGTCGGCGGGGACGAGCACCTCGTACGGGACCCGCCAGTCGCGGTCCAGCCGGTGGCGGAGCCAGCCGGTGGACTCGTTGGCGGCCTGGGCCGGACCGGCCAGCTGGAGCACGCCGATCTTCCGGGAGGTGGTGATCCGGCCCGAGGGGGCGGCGACGGGCCTGACCGGGACCGCGGCCGGGAGCAGCACGGCGCCGGAGGAGCCGCCGGAGACGTTGGCCAGCAGCGGCAGGCTCCAGGCCGTGACGTCGTAGAAGTACGGGAACGGCGTGTAGGTGTCCTCGTTCAGCATGGCCTGGATCCAGTGCTTCTGGCCCTGGGCCATGGGGATCCAGTAGGTGCCCGCGGGCAGGGTGGTCTTCGCCTCGGGACGGCCGTACGCCTTGAAGTCCCTTACCGTCAGCGGCCGCGCGAGCTTGAACACCTGCACGTCCATGCGCTGCAGGCGGCGCACGATCAGCTCGGTCCCGGCCTTCTTGGCCGGGTCGTCGGCGCGCAGGAAGTAGTGGCGGACCTTGCGGTCCGGGACCTGGGTGATGACCTCGTTGCCCGGGTTGTAGACCTTGTTCGGCTCCAGCTCACCGGCCAGGCCCTGCCTGAACGCCTCCCGGTGCATGCCCGCCCAGGCGGTGAGGATCTCGGCCCTCCGGTCGGCCGCGGCCGACAGGGAGACCCACTGGGTGAGCCACTGCTCGAAGGTGCGGGCGGCGATCGGGGAGGAGCCGCCCTTCTCGAAGGTCATGCCCGCGGCGTTGAAGCCGGTCACCGGGACCGTGTCGCCGTAGCCCATGTAGAACAGGTCGTAGACGTCGCGGTTGAAGAAGGGGATGCCGCGCCGGGTGAACTCGGCGATCATCGAGGCGCCGTAGACGTCGTTGATCCAGGAGACCGCCGGCTCGGCGATGTCGTGGTAGATCGGGTCGGCGTTCGGCGGGAAGAAGTACTCCGTGCCGCCCATCTCGTGGGCGTCGATGAACAGCTGCGGCGGGTACTTCCGGAGCAGCTCGATCTTGCCGTCGGTCTCCGGCTGGGTCCGGGCGAACCAGTCGCGGTTCATGTCGAAGGCGTAGGCGTTGCGCCGGGTGTCGGCCTCGCGGCCGTCGGGGTTCTGCGTGGGCAGGACGACGACGACGGCGTTGTCCAGGATGCGCCGGGCCGCGCAGTCGTCGCGCCCGGCGAGGTCGTAGAGGGTCTTCAGGGCGGCGTCGGTGCCGCTCTCCTCGCCGCCGTGGACGTTCCCGGCGACCCAGAGGATCGCGGGCGTCTTCCGGGCCAGGGCGCGGGCGGCGGGCTCGGGGGTGAGCGGGTTGCGCAGCGTCTTGATCGCGGCCTCGATCGCGGGCAGGGCCCGGAGGTTCCGGGGGGCGCCGACGATCGCGTACTTCAGCGCGCGTCCCTGGGCGCTGGTGGCCAGCGTGCCGGAGACGACCCGGTCGCTGGCGGCGTCGATCGCGGCCAGCAGGGTGTCGGACTCGGCGACGGTGACCTCGCGCTCGCCGAGGTCGAAGCCGAGCACGCTCCGGGGCGTGGGCACGCCGCCGGTGTAGGAGGGGGCGGTCTGGGTGGCGTCGCAGCCGGTGAGGGCGGGGGCGGGGGATGCGGCCGGGGCGGGGTCCGCGTGGGCGGCCCCGGCGGGGAGCGTGACGGCGACGGCCAGGACGGCCGTCGCGATCACTTTGAAGCGGTTCGCCATGACGATCACGGTGTCACCCGTGATCGTCGCCAGCAAGATACGAAATGTGTGGTTGTGCCGAGGATGGGCGGACCCGGTCGCGGGTGGAGGGGTTAGCCGTGGGTGGTGATGCCGCCGTCCACCGGGATCACGGCCCCGGTGAGGTAGGCGCCCGCCCGGGAGGAGAGGTAGATCGCGGCGCCCGCCATGTCCTCCGGGGTGCCGATCCGGCCGAGCGGCACGCTCGCCGCGACCGCGTCACGGGTGCCCGGGTCGTTGAGGGCGAAGGCCATCATCTTGGACTCGAACGGGCCGGGCGCGATCGCGTTGACCGTGATCGACTCGGCGGCGAGCCGGTGCGCCAGCTGGCGGGTGAGCATGTGCACGGCCGCCTTGGTCGTGGAGTAGGCGTAGGTCTCCATCGCGGGCACCCGGATGCCGTCGACGGATCCGATGTTGATCACCCGGGCCGGGTCCTCGGCGGACGCGGCGGCGCGCAGCAGCGGCAGGAACCGCTGGGTCAGGTAGAACACGCCCTTGACGTTGACGTTCCAGAGCTTGTCGAAGGCGTGGTCGGGGTACTCCTCCAGCGGCGCGCCCCAGGTCGCCCCGGCGTTGTTGACCAGCACGTCCAGCCGCTCCTCGCGGGCGGAGACCGCCTCCACGAGCGTGGCGACGCCGTCGGGGGTGGACAGGTCGGCCGGTACGGCGGCGCAGCCCAGTTCGGCGGCCGTCTTCTCGACGTCGGCGGCCTTGCGCGAGGAGATGTAGACCGTGGCCCCGGCGTCCACGAACCCCGCCGCGATCATCCGGCCGATCCCCCGGGATCCGCCCGTGACCACGACTGTCTTGCCTTCCACGGAGAACAGACTCATGTCCGGTAAGCATGCCGTACGGCCGCCGCCCCGTCCATACCGACTGGTCGGTTTTGACCCTCGCCCGAGGTGAAAAATAATGCCGGAAAAAGAAACAAGAGTGAAACAATCTTCCATCGCTCGTTGACACGGCGTCCCGACAGGGTGTGACTTCGACTACAACGATTCGCTGGTTCGAAGGTGAGGGCACCATCATGACCAGATTGGGCGTGCGGCTGGCGGCGCTGGGGCTGGGGCTGTCGCTCGCGGCCTTCCCCGCGACCGCCGCGCAGGCGGGACCGGCCGTGCCGGCGCAGGCGGCGCAGGACCCCGCGGCGGGCAAGAGGATCGTCCGCCTGGGCGCGATACAGGCCATCGATTCGATGAACCCCTTCCTGGCGGTCCGGGTGGTCTCCACCGGGGTCCACCGGTGGATGTACGCCTACCTGACGACCCCGGACTCCAAGACCCTCGCACCGAGCCCGGACCTGGCGGAGTCGTGGGAGACCTCGGACGACAAGCTGACCTGGACCTTCAAGATCCGCGACACGAAGTGGTCCGACGGCGCCCCGGTCACCGCGCACGACGCCGCGTGGACCCTCAACAAGATCATGACCGATGACGGGGCGAAGACGGCCAACGGCCCCGCGGTGGAGAACTTCGACAGCGTGACCGCCTCCGACGACCGCACGCTGGTGATCAAGACGAAGCAGCCGCAGGCCTCGATGCTGGAGCTGCCGATCCCGATCATGCCCAAGCACGTCTGGGAGAAGGTCACCGACATCGCCGCCTTCGAGGCCGAGCAGTACCCGGCCGTCGGCAACGGGCCCTACATCGCGATCGAGCACAAGAAGAACGCCTACGTGAAGCTGAAGGCCAACCCGGGCTACTGGCGCGGCGCCCCCAAGATCGACGAACTGCACGTGATCTTCTATGAGAACCCCGAGGCGGCCAACGTCGGGCTGAAGAAGGGCGACATCGACTGGATCGGCCGGCTGGCCGGCCCGCAGTTCCAGGCCCTGGCCGGCGACCCGGACATCGTGCAGTGGAACACGCAGGGCCGCCGGGCCTCCTACCTGCAGATCAACCCCGGAGCGGCGACCGCCGACGGGAAGGAGATCGGCGACGGCCACCCGGCCCTGAAGGACCCGAAGGTGCGCCAGGCGATCCACCATGCGATCGACAAGCAGGCCCTGGTCGACCAGGTGCAGAACGGCCTGGCCGCGCCCGCCCACGGCTCGATCGTCCCGCCCATGTACAAGGACTTCTTCTGGCAGGCCGAGGGTGACACGCGGGTCGCCTTCGACCCGGCCCGGGCCAACGAGATCCTCGACGCCGCCGGGTACAAGAAGGGCTCCGACGGCATCCGCACCATGCCGGACGGGGACCGCAAACTGGAGATGCGCTTCAGCATCCACACCGAGGACCCGGTCGAGGACAAGCTGGCCCAGTTCCTCACCGGCTGGCTCAAGGACATCGGCATCCAGCTGACCACGCGCAAGCTCGACTCCAACAAGTTCACCGAGGAGACCGGGAGCACCGCCCTCTACGACATCGCCATCAGCGGCTGGTCGGTCAACCCCGACCCGGAGGAGGTCTTCGCCACCCACCTGTGCAGCCGGCGGCCGACGGCGGCCGGCGAGGGCGGCGGCACCGAGTCGTTCTACTGCGACGAGGAGTACGAGAAGCTCTACCAGCGGCAGCTGGCCGAGCTCGACCGGCCCAAGCGCATCGAGCTGATCAAGCAGATGCAGGAGAAGCTCTACACCGACGCGCCGATCATCGCCATCTACTACCCGAACAACCTGGAGGCCTACCGCAAGGACCGGATCACCTCGATCACTCCGATCCCGGAGGACAAGGGCATCCTGTACGGCGGCAGCGGCTACTGGCCCGTCTACTCGCTCCAGGCGGTCGCCACCCCGGCCGGATCGTCCGGGGACGGCGGCTCCTCCGCCGGCCTGATCGCCGGGATCGTCGCGGGCGCGGTGGTGATCCTCGGCGCGGGCGGGTATCTCCTGGCCCGGCGGCGCCGTGCCGCCGCGGACGACCGGGAGTAGGCCCGTGGACCGTACGGATCGCATGAAGCGAGGCCACCGCTCGAACCGTGGCCACCGCTCGAACCGCGGGGGTCGCATGAACCGCGCGGACTGCGGGAAGCGCGGGAAGCGCGGGAACCGCACGGCAGTGCCCGCCGAGACCGGCCGCGGGTAAGCGCGCATGGCCGTACCCACCGAGATGGAGCCCGTCGGACCGGCGGGCTCCGCAGAGGGCGCCGCGGGCGGAGCCGCGCCGTCCGGGCTCCGCGGCGCCCGCGGAACCGGACGGGGCCTGATCCGCTACGCCCTGGCCAAGCTCGGCGGCGCGCTCCTGAGCATCGGCATGGTCGTGGTCGCGACGTTCTTCCTGTTCCGGCTGATCCCCGGCGACCCGGCGGTCGCCTACACCAGGGACGTGCCGCTCAGCCCCGACCAGCTCACCCTGCTCCGCCGCCAGATGGGGCTGGACCGCCCGCTGCCGGAGCAGTTCCTGGACTTCGTGCTCAAGTCCCTCCGGGGGGACCTCGGCACCTCCTACGAGTACCGCAGGCCGGTCGCCGAGCTCATCGGCGAGCGGCTCGGCCCGACCCTGCTGCTGGTCGGCACCGGCCTGGCGGTCGCCGTCACGCTGGGCCTGTGGCAGGGCGCCAGGGCCGCCTGGAACCACGGGGGGCGGCTGGACCGCTTCTCCACCGGGCTCTCGCTCACCCTGTGGTCGGTGCCGACGTTCTGGCTCGGGCTGCTGCTGCTGATGGTCTTCGCGGCCGGGGTGGGGCCGATCCCGGGGATCTTCCCCACCCGGGGCATGGAGGACGTCGACGCGCCGGACGGCCCGCTCTACCTGCTGCACGTCGCCCACCACCTGGTGCTGCCGTGCGTCACCCTGGTCGCCGTCGTCTACGCCCAGTACCTGGTGGTGATGCGCTCGTCCCTGCTCGACGAGATCGGCCAGGACTACGTGACCACCGCCCGCGCCAAGGGCCTGCGCGACGCCGAGGTGCGCCGGCGGCACGCGGTGCCCAACGCCCTGCTGCCCACGGTGACACTGGTCTTCCTGCACATCGGGCTGGTGGTCCAGGGCGCGGTGACGACCGAGACCGTCTACTCCTGGCCGGGCCTGGGCCTGCTGTTCTACGAGGCGATCAAGGGCCCCGACTTCGCCGTGATGCAGGGGACGTTCATGGTCCTGTGCGTCGCGGTGATCGTCATGAACACGCTGGCCGACGTGCTCTACCACGTCCTGGACCCCAGAGTGAGGTCTGCATGAGCGAGCGGATCGACGGACACGGCGCGCCCGCGGACGCGGGCCCCGAGCCGCCGGGCGGGGAAGCCGCATGAGTGATGTGACGGCGCGCCGCCGCGAGGGGCTCGCCCGGTTCTGGCGGGAGTACCGCGCGCAGCGGTCCGGGATGTACGGCGCCGCCATCCTGGTCGTGGCCGTCCTGGCGGCCCTGCTCACCCCCCTGCTCACCGACCCGTCGGGACTGGACGTGACCAGGGCGACGGGCGAGAAGATGGCGCCGCCGAGCCTCGGGTTCCCGCTCGGCACCGACGAGTCGGGCCGCTCGATCCTGCTGATGATCCTGTGGGGCTCGCGGGTGTCCCTGCTCATCGGCTTCCTGTCCGCGCTGCTCAGCATGGTGATCGGCACGGTCGTCGGGATCACCGCGGGGCACTTCCGGGGCTGGCCGTCGGCCGTGCTGATGCGGATCACGGACTGGTTCCTGGTCCTGCCCACGCTCGTGCTGGCGCTGGTGCTCGCCGCCATCCTCGGCGGCGGCACCTCCACGATCGTCCTGGCGATCGGGGTGACCTCCTGGGCGTCGACGGCCCGGCTGATCCGGGCGCAGACGCTGGCGGTGGAGGCCCGGCCGTACGTCGAGCGCTCCCGGGTGCTGGGCGGGGGGCACTGGCACGTCATGACCCGGCACGTGCTGCCCAACGTCGCGCCGCTGGTGCTCGCCAACACCACCCTCACGGTGGCCGGCGCCATCGTCACCGAGTCGACCCTGGCCTTCCTCGGCGCGGACGCCGGGCAGGCGTCGTGGGGCAGCATGCTGCGCGGCTCCTACGACTGGGGCGCGGTCACCTCCGGCGCGTGGTGGTACGTCCTGCCGCCGGGCCTGTGCATCGTCGCGGTCGTCCTGGCGTTCACGCTCTGCGGCCGGGCGCTGGAGGTCGTCCTCAACCCACGCCTGCGGGGGGTCTCGTGACATCACCGGAGACGCGGCCGGGAACCCGGCCGGAGGCGCGGCGGGGAGGGCTGCTGGAGCTGCGCGACGTGGCGGTCACCTACCGGAGCGCCGCCGGGGACGTCCCCGCCGTGCGCGGGGTCTCGCTGGAGCTGGCCGAGGGCGAGGCCCTCGGCGTCGCCGGGGAGTCCGGATCGGGGAAGTCGACGCTGGCGCTGGCCCTGCTCCGGCTGCTGCCGAAGACCGCCCGGGTGACCGGCGAGATCATGCTGGACGGCGAGGACGTGCTCGCGATGACGTGGGGACGGCTGCGCGCGGTGCGGTGGGCGTCGGCCTCGGTGGTCTTCCAGGGGGCCCAGCACGCGCTGAACCCGGTGCGCCGGGTCGGCACGCAGATCGCCGAGCCGCTGCTGGTGCACCGCATGGCGACCCCGGCGCGGGCGCGCACGCGGGTGACCGAGCTGCTGGAGCAGGTGGGCCTGCCCGCCTGGCGGGCCCGGAGCTACCCGCACGAGCTGTCCGGCGGGCAGCGCCAGCGCGTGATGATCGCCATGGCGCTGGCCTGCGAGCCCCAGCTGATCATCGCCGACGAGCCGACGACGGCCCTGGACGTGATGATCCAGGCCCAGGTGCTCACGCTGATCCGCTCGCTCATCGCCGGCCGGGGCATCAGCCTGATCATGATCTCGCACGACCTGTCGGTGCTGGCGGCGACGTGCGACCGGCTGGCGGTGATGTACGCCGGGCGGCTGGTCGAGACGGGGCCGTCACGGGAGGTCTTCACCGGCGCCCGGCACCCGTACAGCAGGGCGCTGGCCGAGGCGTTCCCCACGGTCGGCGACTTCGCCTCCCGCATGGCGCCCCGGGGCCTGGGCGGCGACCCGCCCGATCCGATGCGGCTGCCGGGCGGCTGTTCCTTCCACCCCCGCTGCCCGGTGGCGCTGCCGTCCTGCGCGTGGCGGGACGTCGAGCTGTGGCCCGCCGACCGCGCTCCGGAAGAGCCCGCGAGCCCCGCGAGCTCCGCTCCCTCGCACACCGCCGCGTGCGTCCACGTCCTGCCGGATCCGGAGGCGGGACCGGAGCCGGAGACGACCGGTGAGGACGAGACCCCGGCCGGGCGACCGGCGAAGGAGAGCGCATGACCCTGCTCGAAGCCGTGGACGTGCACGTGGAGTTCACCTCGCGCGGGCGGCGGGCCCGGGCGGTGGACGGGGTCAACCTCACCGTCGGCGAGGGCGAGATCGTCGCGCTCGTCGGGGAGTCCGGCTGCGGCAAGACGACGCTGGCCCGCACCCTGCTCGGCCTGGAACGGCCCGCCTCGGGCGCCGTCCGGTACGGCGGCGCGCCCCTGACCTACTCCACCCGCGCGCTCAAGGCCTACCGCCGCGAGGTCCAGCTGGTGCCGCAGGATCCGACCGGCTCGCTCAACCCCCGGCACACCGTCTACGAGGCGGTGGCCGAGGGGCCGCGCATCCACGGCCTGCCCGGCGAGCGGGAACGGGTCGCCTCGGCGCTGTCGCGGGCCGGGCTCCGCCCGCCGGAGCGGTTCTTCCCGGTGTACCCGCACGAGCTGTCCGGCGGGCAGCGCCAGCGCGTGGTCATCGCCGGGGCGCTCGCCCTCGATCCCAAGGTCCTGGTCGCCGACGAACCCGTCGCCTCCCTGGACGCCTCCGTCCGCGGCGAGATCCTCGCCCTGCTGCTGCGCCTGCGGGCGGAGCTGGGCCTGTCCGCGCTGGTGGTCACCCACGACCTCGGCCTGGCCTGGAACATCGCCGACCGCGTCGCGGTGATGTACCTCGGCAGGATCGTCGAGTCGGGCCCCGTCGAGCAGGTGCTGAGCGCGCCCTCCCACCCCTACACCCAGGCGCTTCTCTCGGTGCTCCCGGAGTCGCCGGCGCCCATCGTGCTGGGCGGCGAGCCACCGGACCCGACCCGTGTCCCCGGGGGCTGCCGCTTCCACCCCCGCTGCCAGGTCCTGGCCGGGGGGAAGGCGGCCGAGGCCGGGGTCGACGGGCGCTGCCGGTCGCAGCCGCTGAGCATCCTGCCCGCCGTGCCGGGCTCCCGGGTCGCCTGCTATTTCGCCGAGGTGAGCCGGGCCCCGCTCTGAGCCCGGCGGGGGATCCGAGCTCGGCCGGGAGCCTGGGTCCGGCGCGGGCCTGTCGCCCGGCGGGAGGTCCGCGCCCCGGAGGCTCAGAGGCCGGGGAGGCGGCCGTTGCGGAACAGGTCGACGAAGAGCTGGTGGTCGGCCCTGGCCTGGGCGCCGTAGGCGTGGGCGAAGTCGACGAGCATGGCCGTGAAGCCCTTCTCGTCGTCGCCGATCACGGCCGTGATCGCGTCCTCGGTGGAGAAGTCGACCAGGTCGTGGCTGGACTCGTCGTCGGCCACCGAGTGCATGCGGGCCACCGCGGTGCCCAGGTCGCGGATGACGGAGGCGAGTTCCTCCGGCTCGTTCACGTCACCCCAGTCGAGGTCCGCGGAGTACGGGCTGATCTCGGCGACGAGCTGGCCGACGCCGTTCAGCTCGGTGTACCCGAGCCAGGGGTCGGCGTAGGCCTGCAGGGCGCGCTGGGACTCGGCGGTGCGGTGGCCTTGGTGCCTGAAGTAGCCGTGCACCTTCTCGTCGGCGATGTGCCGGGCCACGGCCGGGACCTGCGCCTGCTTCATGTAGAGGATGACGTCGTTCTCCAGCGCCTCGGTGTGGCCCTCCAGCAGCAGGTTGTAGGAGGGCAGTCCGGCCGAGCCGATGCCGACGCCCTTGCGCAGCGCGACGTCCTTGATCCGGTGCTCGACCTCGGAGACCGAGGGGAGGGTGGTCAGGTAGTCCTGGAAGGCCGCCTCGACCGCGTGCCGCGTCTCCTCGTCGACCGGGTGACGGCCCTCCATGACGGCGAAGCGGCGGTCGTAGTTCTCGACCGTGGTCTCCAGGTCCAGCAGGGCCACCCGGGTGTGCAGCCGGGCGCGCTGCAGCACCTGGTGGAGCACGCCGCTGGTGGTCTTCAGCGTCAGCGAGCCGATCGCGTCGTCGCCGTCGTGCGCGATGCCGTTCAGCTCGGCCAGGTAGGCGCGGGTGAACTCGGTGACCAGACCCGAGATCATCTCGTCCGAGAGCGCTTTGGCGTAGCCGATCAGCGCGACGCTGGCGGCGAAGCGCTTGAGGTCCCACACGTAGGGGCCGACGTAGGCCTCGTCGAAGTCGTTGACGTTGAACACGAGGACGCCCGAGGCGTTCATGTAGGTGCCGAAGTTCTCGGCGTGCAGGTCACCGTGGATCCACACCCGGCTCGTCGGGCCGTCCAGGAACGCGTCGTCGGCGAACGCGCCGGTCATGTCCGCGTAGAACAGGCAGGCGCTGCCCCGGTAGAAAGCGAACGGGGAGGCCGCCATCTTCCGGAACTTACGCCGGAAGGCGGGCGGGTCGATCGCCATGGAGTCACCGAACTCGGTGACGAGGACGTCGAGTATGTGGGCCGAGCGCCCGTCGGTGGTCATGATGCGCACGGTAAACCCGCAGAACCGGTGTCCGCCAGATGACGAAGGAGGATTTTGGAACGTATTAACGGCATATCAGTAATCAATGGGATCTTGGGGGCGCGACTGCCGATCACGGGATCGTGTGCGGCGAGCCGTTCGTGCTCCGCGCGCTCCCGTAGTCCTTCAGCGTGATCGAGTTCGCGGCCCTGGTGGTCAGCCGGTTGAGGAGACCGCCCAGCAGCGGGGAGGTCAGCATCCGGTAGGCCCGGTTCCGGCTCCGGATCTTCCTGGCGGTCGGCGGCGCGAAGAACGGCCCGACGTTGCCGGCGACCTTCTGGCAGGCGCGGGCGTAGCCGCGGATCGCCTCCTCGTAGCGGGGGAAGGCGGAGCGGTGGTCGCCGCCGGCCTCCGCCAGCTCCCCGGCCAGCACGTAGGAGGAGATCATCGCCATCCCGGCGCCCATGCCGCCGCAGGTGGCGCCGTACCCGGCGTCCCCGAGCAGCGCCACGCGCCCGCCGGTGAAGCGGTCCATGCGCACCATGGCGATGGAGTCGAAGTACAGGTCGTCGGCCTCCCACACGGCCGTCATCAGCCGCGGGGCGAGCCAGCCCATGCCCTCGTACGCGCCGGCCAGGATCTCCCGGTGCCTCGCGACGTCGCGGTGGTCGTAGGCCGGCAGTTCGGCGGAGAAGACGCACATGACGTCGGTACGGCCGCCCTGACCGCCCGCGGCCACGGCCCTGCCGGGCTCGGTGTACATCAGCGAGCCCGGACCGAGGCCGGGGTCGTCGTCCGTGGTGAAGATCGCGACGTGGTAGCCGGACGGGTGGACGAACCGCTCCTCGGGGCCGAAGGTCAGTCCGCGCACGGTGGAGTGCAGGCCGTCGGCCCCGATGACCAGGTCGAACCTGCGCGGGGCGCCGCGGTCGAAGGCGACGTCCACCCCGGCGGCGGTCTCGTCCATGGAGACGATGGAGTCGCCGAAGACGTATTCGACGTCGTCCCTGGTCCGCTCGTACAGCAGGCGGCTCAGGTCGCCCCGGAGGATCTCCACCTCGCCGCCGGTGAACTCCGGCGGCAGGCTCACCAGCGGCGTCCCGGCCCCGTCGACCACGGTCAGCGGGCCCGGGGTGGTCCGCAGCCGGCGGATGTCCGCCAGGACGCCCATGCGCCGCAGCATGCCCATGTGCGCCGCGCCGCGGAAGTCGACCGCCTGGCCGCCCTCGCGCAGGGCCGGGGCCCGCTCCACCACCGTGACGGCGAAGCCGTACCGGCTCAGCCAGTGCGCCAGCGCGGGCCCGGCGATGCCGGCGCCGGAGATCAGCACGTTCGTGTTCTTCACGGAGGACTCCTCGTCGTGTCGTCGGACCGGCCCGTGAGGGGCCTGCCGAGAAGCATCGACGGGAGCGCTGACCGCGCCCTTACCGCCCGCTGACCGTTCCCGCCGCCCGGTCTTCCGCCCGCCCGGCGGCGTTCACTCGGAGCGCACCTGCAGGCCGAGCGCGGTGGCGATCGTGACGGCCTGGCGGAGGTCGATCACCGCGTCCTTGATCGCGGTGGTGAGCGGGTCGAGGGAGGACAGGTCGCTGCCGCGCAGGTCGCAGCGGGACAGGTCGGCCCGGTGCAGCCACGCGCCGGACAGGTCGACCTCCCGGAGCGTCGCCCCCTCGCACCGCGCGCCGGTGAGATCGGCCTCGCGCATCCGCGCGCCGGTGAAGGAGGCGCCGCGCAGGACGGCTCCCGGCAGGCCGACGAACGACCAGTCGCCGCCGTCGACCTTGAGCAGGTCGAAGGTGCAGTCGTCGAACATGCTGCCGACGAGCTTACAGCCGGTGAAGGCGGCGTCGAAGAACGTGCAGCGGGTGAAGGTGCAGTTCAGGAACGCGCTCTCGGAGTGGACGGACGCGTTGAACCGGACGTCGCGGAACGTGCACTCGGTGAAGGTCGCCCCCCGGCTCGTCGCCTCGGTCATGTCCACGTCGACGAAGGCGACCCGTTCGAAGGCGCGGTCCGAAAGATCGTCGCAGCCCCAGTCCTCGGAGCGGATGGTCGTCCGGGTCTCGGGCGCGGGCACGCCGTACTTGCGCTCAGCCATGCCGGCCATCCTGCTCCACCGGACCGACAATCTCCGGGGCGGCTCCTCGGCCGCGCCCCGCGCGGACCCGCCCGATCATGTAGCCCCCGGAGACCCGGCAGTCAGAGGGGCGCCTCGTCTCCGGGGGTCTGAGAACACCATCGCACGCCCGTACCGGCGGGATCAGAGGAGAACGGTCCCACCAGGGATGGACTTTCGGCCTGACTTGCCCCGTCTGGTCACCTGCGGTCAAGCGGTGTGGGCGCGGTCCGGGGAACAGACGGCTGCCTCAGGGGCGAGGTGTCTATAAGGGGCGAGGTGGCTATCTCAAGGACGACGGCGCGGACGCCGTCGGCGTCGACGAGGTGTTCCTCCACAGTGGGACCGGCGACGCCCAGGCGATGGCGGCGCAGCCAGCCGAACAGCTCCTGCCCGGCGCTGACCACGTCTCCCGAAGGGGGGACGACGGCCCGCACGACGGTACGGGCGGGCAGGACGAGCCGCTCGCCGTCCCGGCCGATGGTGACCGCGACGGTGAACGCGCCCGTCGGCTGCCCGTCGAGCCAGGTCACCAGCGTCGCCGGTGGCGCCGGGCAGACGGCGGCCAGTTCGGACGGATGGTCGAGACGCATGCGGCGGACGCGCAGCCGGCGCGGGCCCACCGCGGCCTGCTGGGGCAGGATCGACATCGGCGTGGCGAGATGGTCCTCGGCGTGTGCTGCGGTCGTGGCCATTGCGGCGATGTCATGCCGGATGCCGGTCACGACCTCGGTCAGCGCCTGCCGCAGCTGTGTCTCGGGAGCGTCCAGCAGGTCGGCGATCCGGCGCAGCGGCAGGCCGAGGCGCTGCAGCCCGCGGATGCGTTCGAGCCGGGACAGTTCGGCCACGCCGTACCAGCGGTAGCCGGTGGTGCGGTCGACTGCGGCGGGGGCCAGCAGTCCGACCTTGTCGTAGTGACGCAGCGTGCGCTCGGAGACGCCGGCCATGCGCGCCAGTTGCCCGATCCGCCACATGGTGTCTCCTCTCCCCGGCATGTTGACCTTGCCCCTGTGTCAGGGTTCTACCGTCACCGTCCATGACTGATCTGAACTCTCGGAACCGGCTCACCGGCGTGCTGCTGCTGATCTCGCCGATAGCCATGGTGGCGGGTGCGGCCATCGTGGTGCCATCGGGGTTGACCCTGAACCCGTCCGACCCCGGCGCCGCGCTGGCCGCGGTGGGCGAGCAGACCGTACTGCACATGACCGAGCTGGCCCTCGACGTGCTGGGCTGGCTGGCGCTGACCGCGGCCGGGCTGGCGCTGGCCGCCCGCCCGGCGGACGCGCCCAGACCGCACATGGTGACGCTCTCCGGCGGCCTGCTGACCGCGGCCGGGCTGGCGGGCCTCCTCCACGACGCCGGAAACCTGGCCCTGACCCGGCTGGCCGTCGACCCCGCCGCCCCGGCGGCCACCACCGTGGCCTTGGCGCTCATGCTCACCGCCAAGTGGGTGGTCAACCTGGCCGGGCTGCTGTGGGTCGCCGCCACCGCCGCCGGAGCGGCCGGCATCCCGATGCCCGCGGGGCTCCGCATCGCCGGCATGATCGCCGCGCTCTCCGGTCTGGCCGGGGCGGCGCTCCCGTGGACGACCGGGACCGGCGGCCCGACGGTGGCGCTGGAACAGCTCGGGTACGCCCTCCACCTGCCGATCATGATCTGGTACGGCACCCTGGGGTGGCGGTACCTGGCCGGTCGCCGGCGTCAAGCCATGTGACCCATTCGCGAGAGTAGGGCCGTACGGCTTGCTCCTCCGGAGCGGACCCGCATTCGATCTCGGCGGCTTGGTCGGTCCGGCACTTCGGCAGAGCAGACCGTAGGCTTGGCTCGTCGGGCCGACAGTGACGAGGAGACGCCGGATTCTGTCGCGTACCTGCCGGCGCAGGTCCTGGTAGAGGTGCGGGTCCATCCCCTCGGCTCCGAGTACGGCGTCCGCGAAGGCGTCCCCGCTCAAAGGCGGCACCTCCCGCAGTTAGGCGTCGAAGAGCAGCTGTCCGCCGGGGAAGCGCCCGGTGATCCGCTGGATCAGCCGTTTGCCGTCCTCCTTACGGAGGTACATCGTCAGGCCCTCGAAGACGGCCACGGCCGGGCGGTCGGCGGGTATCCCGTCGAGCTGCCGGGCTCGCAGCGCGACTCCCGCCGCGGTGGTCGCTGCCACGCCCGTCCTGCGGAAGTCGTAGTCGATGCGCCGGACCGCCCTGGCGGCCTCGTCGTCGTGCAGGACCGATTTCGGTGAGCGGCTGTTCAGTGCTCTGCCGTACAGCGTGGCGAGCATGGTTTCCTGGGCGCCGCTGAGGGTGATCTTCTCGCGGTCCATGGCTCTCCGGTCGTCGTGTCGCCGGTGACGGTCGCCGTCGCGGGTCCGGTTCGCGTCTCGGGCCCCGGGGAGCAAGCGCTACGGGCCCGCCACGGATCACGATACCGACTTTCCTTGCGGCTCTCTTGACGGGCAGGAAGTACGGGCGCATCATTAACATGATGGTTATGGAATAGTTTTGTTATTAAACAAGGCTGTTATCGAACAGGCGGCCACCGATGGCGGAAGACAGGCTCAGTCTCGTGTTCGCGGCGCTCGCGGACCCGACCCGGCGTGCGCTCCTGCTGCGCCTGATCGAAGGTGACGCGACCGTCGCCGAGCTCGCCGCGCCGTTCGACGTGTCCCAGCCGGCGATCTCCCGGCATCTCAAGGTGCTGGAGAACGCGGGCCTCATCTCGCGCACCCGGCGCGCGACCGCCCGGCTCAGCCATCTGGAGGCCGAGCCGCTGCGCGAGGTGACCACGTGGCTGGCCCGTTACCAGCGGTTCTGGGACGAGAGCCACGAGAGGCTCGACGAGCTGCTCGTGGTGCTGCAAGGCGGCCGGGACGAGACGCCCGGCCGTGGCGAAGGTGACGAATCCGTTCGAGCAAGGGGAGAAGACAATGGCCAAGACGCAGATCACCGCGGAGCCCGGCCTCCCGCAGATCATCATCACCCGTGAGTTCGACGCCCCCCGCGACCTGGTTTTCCGCGCGTACACCGACCCGGAGCTGCTGCCGAAGTGGCTCGGTCCGCGCGACCTGACCATGACGGTCAAGGAGTACGACGTGCGTGACGGCGGCAGGTGGCGTTACATCTCCACCGACGCCGAGGGCAACGAGTACGGCTTCCACGGGATCTTCCACGGCACCCCGTCGCCGGACGCCATCGTGCAGACCTTCGAGTTCGATGGCATGCCGGGCCACGTCTGCCTGGAGACGCTCACCCTGGAGGAGCGCGACGGCAGGACGCTGGTGCGCACGGTCTCGGTCTTCCAGTCGGTCGAGGACCGCGACGGGATGGTCGCCTCCGGCATGGAGCACGGTGTGCGCGACTCCGACGAGCGCCTGGAGGAGCTGCTCGCCGAGCTGACGGCCCGCTGAGGCGGGCGGTGACGCGCCCGGGCACGCCTCACCCGCGGCCCGGGCCGTCGGAGGCCCGCTCCCCGGATTCCGGCCCCGGCAGGCAGGAGGATCCGGGGAGCTATGCCTTGGGGAGGCCGAGGGTGCGTTCGGCGATGATGTTGCGCTGGATCTCACTGGACCCGGCGTAGATGGTGTCGGCACGGCTGAACAGATAGAGCCGCTGCAGGTCGTTCAGCTCGTACGGCGGGCCGTCGGCCACCAGCCCCGCCCTGCCCTGCGCGGCCTGCGCCAGCTCGCCCAGCCGCCGGTGCCACTCCGACCAGTAGAGCTTGGCGATCGACACCTCGGGGCCCGGTTCCCCGGCCGCCAGGGAGGTCATCGTGCGCAGCGCGTTCAGGCGCATGATCCGCAGCTCCAGCCACGAGCGGACCAGCCGGTCGCGCAGGACCGGGTCCTCGGCGGCGCCGGTGCGCCTGGCGGTCTCCACGACGCGGTCGAACTCCCGCTGGAAACCGATCTGCTGGCCGAGGGTGGAGGCGCCGCGCTCGTAGCCGAGCGTGGCCATCGCCACCCGCCAGCCGTCGCCGGGCGCGCCCAGGATGTTGGCGGCGGCCGTGCGGGCCCCGTCGAAGAAGACCTCGTTGAACTCGCTGGTCCCGGTCAGCTGGACGATGGGCCGGACCTCGACGCCGGGCTGGTCCATCGGGATCAGCAGGTACGACAGCCCCCTGTGCCGCGCCGAGCCCGGCTCGGTGCGGCACAGGGCGAAGCACCAGTCGGCGACGTGGGCCAGGGAGGTCCACACCTTCTGGCCGGTGATCACCCACTCGCCGCCCTCCAGGCGCGCCCGGGTCTGCACGTTCGCCAGGTCGGACCCGGCCTCCGGCTCGGAGTAGCCCTGGCACCACAGCTCCTCGCCGAGCCGGATCGGCGGCAGGAAGCGGCGCTTCTGCTCCTCGGTGCCGTAGTCGATGACGGTGGGGCCGATGAGGCCCTCGCCGATGTGCCCGACCCGGGCCGGAGCCTGGGCGCGGGCGTACTCCTCGTGGAAGACGACCTGCTCGGCCAGGGACGCCTCCCGCCCGCCGTGCTCCCCGGGCCAGCCCAGGCAGGTCCAGCCCGCCGCGCCGAGCAGCCGCTCCCAGGCCAGGCGCACCTCGTGGCCCTCGTGCTCGCGGCCGGGCCCGCCCAGCCCCCGGGCGTGGGCGAACTCGCCGCTCAGGTGCTTCTCCAGCCAGGAGCGGATCTCCTCGCGGAAGGCGGCGGTCACGCGCCCTCCTCTGCGGGCCGCCCGGCCCCGGTGAGCCCGGTCATGTGTGGAACCGGCCGTAGCCGCCGCGGAAGAACACCAGCGGGCCGCTGTCGCCGTGGACGTCGAGCTGGTGGACGCGGGCGACGACGATGACGTGGTCGCCGGCCGGGTGCTCGGCCTCGATGGAGCAGTCGATCCAGGCCAGCGCGTCGCTGATCACGGGGTTGCCGCTGGGGGAGGCGGTCCACTCCAGGTCGGCGAACTTGTCGCCGCCCTTGCTCGCCAGCGCCGCGCAGACCGGCTGCTGGTGCTCGGCCAGCACGTTGACCGTCAGGGTCGTGGCGGCGCGCACGCGCGGCCAGCTGGTGCTGGTGTGCGCCACGCAGAACGCCACGAGCGGCGGGTCGAGCGAGACCGAGGTGAAGGAGTTGGCGGCCAGGCCGCACGGCGCGCCGGTGTCGGGGTCGATCGCGGTGATGGCCACGACGCCGGTGGCGAAGTGGCCGAGCACGGACCGGAACCGCGTGCTGTCGACGGGCCCGTTGCGGTCGCCGGGCCTGCGGGACCGGTCGCCGGATCCGTCGGAGTGACCCGGGAGAAGGCCGTTGCGCATGGCGGCTCCGTTGCCGGTGGTCCCGTGTCCGTTCAGATGCGCGCGGGAGTGGCCCTCCGGTTCCAGCAGCCGTGCCGCGTGGGTGCCCATGGTCGCTCTCGCCTCCTCAATCGCGCCCGATCGGCCCCCCGTGGGGATGGCGGCGGCGGACCGGGGGTCCGCCGTCCCCTTCATATTACCAAGCGCTTGCTTGGATGGTAGGGAAGCGCCGGAAAAAGTGTGTTCGTTGACACTCGCGGCGCACCAGCCTAGCCTCTGGCCAAGCGCTTGCTTGGATAGGGGGTGCGTGTGGCGGGATTCCGGGACCGTACGGCCGTCGCGGGCGTCGGGTACACGCGGTTCTCCAAGGATTCCGGTGTCAGCACGCTGACTTTGGCCTGTGAGGCGATCCTGGCCGCGCTGGAGGACGCCGGGCTGACCGCCGACGACGTGGACGGCCTGGCCACCCACCGGGTCGGCGACTCCGCGGCTCCCTCGGTGGTGGGCCCCGCGCTCGGCGTCCACCGGCCTTCCTGGCACCTGGACCAGTTCGGCGGCGGCAGCGTCTCCCACTCCGTGATCGGGCAGGCCGCGCTCGCGGTCGCGGCCGGGGTGGCGGAGACGGTCGTCTGCTACCGGGCGATCAACGCGCGCTCGGAGTTCCGGATGGGCGGGACCGGCCGCGGCCTGCCGGTCAGTCCCGAGGTGCAGTATCAGGCGCCCTACGGGTACGTCGCGCCGCCGCAGCAGTACGCGATGTTCGCCCGCGCCCACATGGCGAAATATGGAACTAAAGAAGAGCACTTCGGGCAGCTCGCCGTACGGCAGCGCGCCAGCGCGGCCAAGAACCCCCGGGCCCTGATGCGCACCCCGATCACCCTCGACGACTACCTCGCCAGCCGCTGGATCGCCGAGCCGTTCCGGCTGCTCGACTGCTGCCTGGAGACCGACGGCGCCTGCGCCCTGGTCGTCACCACCGCCGAACGGGCCCGCGACCTGCGCCGCCCGCCGGTGCTGATCTCCGCGGCGGCCTGGGGCGGCGGCGACTCGTTCCTGTCCGGCGGGCCGTCCGACGTCACGGTGACCGCCGCCGCCGAACTGGCCCCCCGCCTGTACCGGCAGGCCGGCGTCGGCCCCGCCGAGATCGACGTGGCCGAGATCTACGACTGCTTCACCTACTCGGTGGTCGTCCAGCTGGAGGACTACGGGTTCTGCGCCAAGGGCGAGGGCGGGCCGTACGCCGCCTCGGGGGAGGGGATCCCGGTCAACACCCACGGCGGGTTCCTCTCCGAGGGGTACGTGCACGGGATCAACCACGTCGCCGAGGCCGTCTCCCAGCTCCGCGGCGACGCCGGCGACCGGCAGGTGGACGGCGCCGAGGTGGCCCTGTCCACCGCCCAGCCCGGCTACATCCTGCCCGCCACCTCGGCGCTGATCCTCAGGAAGGGGTGAACCCGTGTCCGCGGAAGCGATACGGCCGGTGACCGACCGGGACTCGGCGGAGTGGTGGGACCGGGTCCGCGCGGGCGAGTTCGCCCTCCAGCGGTGCGGCTCCTGCGGCACGCCGCGCTTCCCCGCCCGCGCCTACTGCCACCGCTGCCGCGGCGCGGAGTGGAGCTGGGAGCCGGTCGAGCCCGCCGGGCGGATCGAGAGCTGGATCGTCAGCCACCAGCCGTTCCTGCCCGGGGTGCGGGAGCCGTACGTCGTGGTGATGGTCAGGCTGGCCGCCGCGCCCGAGTGCGTGATGTACGGCAACTGGCGAGGTGAGGAGCCCCCGCGGGCCGGGCAGCGCGTCGAGGCGGCCTTCACCGCGGTGGACGACGGGCTGACGCTGATCGACTGGCGCCCGGCGGCCTGAGAGCCCCGGATCTCCCCGGCGGAGTGGCCCTGCGGGCTCCTCCCCCTGCGTGCACGACTACTTCCGCGTGTACGACAGGGCGATCTTGTCGACCTCGGCGGCGGGCCCGTCGGCGAGCACCCGGACGGCCTTCCCCGACAGGTCGAGCATGACGACCTCGGAGACCTTCGCCCCCTTCCGGGTGGCCAGCAGGTGCTCCGCGCCCAGCCAGCCGTGCACCGTGATCCGGCCGCCGGTCCGCAGCCTGGCCTCGCGCGCGCCCGAGCGGTAGTCCCAGACGCACGTGTCCCCGGGCGCGTCCGGGCAGGCGGTCAGGAACAGACCGCCCCCGGCGGTGGCGACGGCCCCGCCCCGGAGCAGGTCGCCCACGCCGGGGATGGTCCGCCGCGGCGTGCCGTCCAGGCCGTACACCCGGACCGCGCCGCCGGGACCCCGCTGCAGCACGGTGCCGGGTTCGGGACCCCATATGTAGGGGTGCTCGGTCGCGGGCATCCGGGTGACGCGCGCCGTGCGCCCGGCCGGGTCGGCCACCGCGAAGCCGACGGACGGCGCGTCGTCCCTGGCCTCCGCGTAGACGGTGAGCAGGAGCCGGGTGCCGTCGTCGTTCCAGGAGAGGTCGCCGGTGAACAGCGGCCGGTCCACGGTGCGGATGTCGTAGGAGCCGCCGGAGGCGCGGTCGGCGATGTGGACGCGGTCGTAGTCGAGCGTGTACAGGCGCAGGGCCGAGAGCGACGCGACCAGGCGCCCGCCCGGGGCCACCTCCATCGCCTGCCGCGGCTCCACGACCGGCCGGAAGGCGCCCGAGCGGGGATCCCGCAGGAACCAGGGCGCCTCCTTCGAACGCCGGTCCCAGTAGGACGAGACCCGCATCTCGTCGGCGGGGTCCTCGTGCAGCGTCACCCCGGAGCCGGGGACGGGAGTCCGCGCGGTCGGCTCGGCCGCCATGGTCGGCGGGGCGACGGGGTCGGGCGAGGAGGGCGGAGCCGCGGACGGGGAGGAGGCCGGCGGGTCGCCGGCCGCCAGGAGGCGGGCGGTCACCAGACCGCCCGCGACCAGCGCGACCGCCAGCGCGGTCCCCACCGCCACGGCCCGCCGGGGCCGTCGCGCCCGGTCCGGAGCGGGCGGCGGTGCGGTGTCCTTCCCGCGGGGCCCTCCCCCCGCGGGGACGCCCCCCTCGGGCGGGGCGTCCGGCGCGGCCCGGCGGCTCCCTTCGGGCAGGAGCTCCCGCGCGGGAACCTCCCCGCCCAGCAGGCGCATCAGGGCGCCGGAGGCGGTGGGCCGCCGGGCGGGGTCCTTGTCCAGGCAGGCGGTCACCAGCCGGCGCAGCTCGTCGTCCAGTTCCCCCGCCTCGCCCAGGTCCGGGGGCTCGTTCAGGATCCGGTTGATCACCGCGGGGGGCGGTCCGGTCCCGAACGGGGGCCTGCCGGTGGCGGCGCAGACGACGGTGGAGGCCCAGGCGAACATGTCCGCGGGCGGTCCGGCCTCCGCCCCGTCGAACTGCTCCGGCGCCATGTAGGGCGGCGTGCCGACCAGCTCGCCGGTGCCGGCGGCGGCGTCCAGCAGCCGGGCGATCCCGAAGTCGATCACTCGCGGCCCGTCCCGGCCGAGCAGCACGTTGGCCGGTTTGAAGTCCCGGTGCACCACCCCGGCCTGGTGGACGGCGGCCAGCGCGGTGAGCGTGCCGAAGACCAGCCGGACCAGCTCGGCCCCGCGCAGCGCGCCGCGCTCATCGATCACCCGGGCCAGGCTCGGCCCGTCGACGTACTCGGTGACGAGGTACGGCAGGCCGTCGGCCACCCCCGAGTCCACCACCTGGGCGGTGCAGAACGCCCGGACCCTGCGGATCATCTCGGCCTCGGCGAGGAACGGGCCCAGGTCGCCGGCCGCGTGCCGGTGGAGCACCTTGACCGCGACGCGCTCGCCCCCGGCCGACTCCGCGGAGCGCGCGGGCTCCGCGAGCTCCGCGAGGTACACCACGCCCTGCCCGCCCGCGCCGAGCCTGCCGAGCACGCGGTAGCCCGCCGGCAGCTCGCGGAGCTCGCGGAGCCCGGGATCCTCGGGGGAGGGGTGCGTGCCGGGGGACATCACTTCGGCGCGACCGGGTCGAACCTGAGGAAGGCCTCGTCCTCCCGGGGCACGTCGGCCAGCACACGCTCGACGGCGCCGTCGAGGCCCACGAGCTGGAGGCGGGCGCCCTTCTTGTGCGGGACCCGCACGATGACGTGCTGCTCGTTGAACCAGCCGTCCAGCTGCGCCTTAGCGGGCGGTGTGATGGTGGCCCGCCGCTCGCCCTCCGCGGTGCTCCAGACGCAGATGCTCCCGTCGCCCCTGGGGCAGTAGGTGGCGAACAGGGCGCCGGAGGGGGAGAACCAGGAGGTGCCCTGCGGGCCGCCCACCCAGTGCATGGACCTGGCCACCCGCCCGGACGTGTCGTAGACGTTGATCCCGATCCGCTTGCCGTCCGAGAACCCGCGGGCGATCCGGCCGTCGGGCATGAAGGTGAACGGCCTGGCCGCGTGGTCGAAGTATTCGGCCTGGACGGCGGTGGCGGTACGGGAGACCGGGTCGACGAGCACGAAACCGGTGATCAGCTCCTTCTCCGGGTCGTGGATCGACAGCAGCAGCCGGGAACCGTCGCGGGACCAGACCGGGAACGTCGTCTGCAGGGGTTTCTCGACCGTGGCGACCGTGAACTGCTCCCCGGTGGACGGGTTGCTCAGCCGTACCCGGTCGTGGTCGGCTTCGACGAACTTGATGAACGGGTTCAGCGCCACCCATCTGCCGTCCGGGGACGGCACGGCCTGCTCCGCCGTGCCGACCTGGCGGAAGTTCCCGGACCGCTCCCGCAGGTAGGACGTGAACGGCTGCTTGGCCAGCAGGTAGGTGCTGAGCTTGACGGGGTCGGAGGGGTGCTCGTGGACGGTGACGGAGGTGCCGGCGAGCTCGACCTCCGAGGTCGGTTTCTCGACCTTCGCCCAGGCCGCGGTGGTCGGCTGCGCCGTCGTGACGGGCTGGGCGGCCGTGGGCGCCGGGGCCGGCGAGCCGCCGGGCGTGACCGCCGCGGCGGCCTGCCGGATCTCCGCCGGTCGAGGCGGCGCCACCAGGTACACCGCGGCGCCGGCGACGCCCGCCACCGCGAGGAAGGCGCCGCCCAGGAGCAGGGCGCGCCGGCGACGGCCTCCGCGCGGCGGGGGAGCCGGCGGGTGGGGCACCTGCCCGGTGGCGATTGCCGTGGCGGCCTGCAGGAGCGACGATTCGCCGATCAGCCGCATCAGCACGGCGCCGGCGGCGGGCCGGTCCGCCGGGTCCTTGGCCAGGCACTCCGCCAGCACGGAGCCCAGCTCCCCGGGCACGGCGGTGAGGTTCGGCTCGTCGCGCAGGACCCGGTTGATCGTCATGGCCACCGTGCCGGCGGCGAACGGGGAGACGCCGGTCGCGGCGAACACCATGGTCGCCGCCCAGGCGAACACGTCGGCCGCGGGGCCGGGCGGGGAACCGCCCAGTTGCTCGGGGGCCTGGTAGGCGGGCAGGCCGACGGACCGGGTCGGCCCGGTGTCCACGGCCCCCAGCGCCTGGACGAGCCCGAAATCCGTGACGACGGGGCCGTCGGGGCCCAGGACCACCGTCTCCGGGCGGATGTCGCCGTGCACGACGCCGGTCCGGTGCACGGCGGCCAGCGCGGCCATGGCGCCGATGGCCAGCCGGTCCAGGGCGGCGCCGCGCAGCGTGCCGTCCGCCGGGACCGCCTCCGCCAGCGCCGGGCCCTCGACGTGCTCGCTCACCAGGTAGGGCCGGCCGTCGTGCACGCCGCCGCCCAGGACCTGCGCCACGCCGAACGCCGACACCCCGCGCAGCGGTTCCACGGCCTGGAGGAAACGGTCGGGGTCCGCGCCGCCGGAGAGGATCCGGATCACCGCCTGACCGCCGGAGGGGGCCTCGGCGAGATAGGTGCCCTCCGAGCGCGGGTCGTCGAACCTGCCGGTGATCCGGTAACCCGCGAATTCCCGTGGATCCGCCGGGGTTAAAGGTGCGGCATGCGGCATTCAGACGCCCCTGTCTCTCGATGAGACATTTCACCTGAGCGCCCATTATGGGTGTGTCTCGCGGGAAAGCGGAAGCCCGCGAAATCGGGAAACGTCACACGAAAGCGCGCCCTGGCGGGCGTGGGGGACCCGCCAGGACGCGTTCCGCCCTGCGCGCCGGTAGAGGACCCCGGCGAGGGATGGGGTCCTCAGGCCGGTCAGTCGCGCAGGGAGTCGGTGGGGGCGAAATCCATCACCTCCGAGTCGTCCTCGGCGGCCGGTCGCCGGTAGTGCTGGGAGATCATTCGTGCCGCTCCGACCGGATCGTCCGCCGGGTGCGAGATCTCGCACCCGTCTTCTCTCCAGATGAACGATCCGCTCTTGCACCACACGGTCAGATCGGTCAGCACCGAAAGCACGGACATCCCGTTCCCATTGCTCTGGTAGGTGTGGGTGAACCCCTGGCGGTGCAACGCGTAGCGCAGTAAACGTGTCGCCTCGCAGGGATCACGCCAGGGCAGGTACGGCGCATCCGCACGGACCAACGGCACCGGCCTCCACCCCCTTGCCGACCTTTCGATGGATTTGTACCAACGATTGGATGATGCGGCCCCTGGCAGGTTAGGTCAAGGGGCTGTTCCCCACTAGAACCAGATCGTCTAGGTTTGTTGGAACAAAGGGGATTTAATGGCACGGTCATCGCTGTACCAATTGGTGGCCTCCGAGCTCAGGAGGACCATCTACACCGGTGTGCTCGGACCGGGGGATCAGCTGCCGACCGAATCCGAACTCATGCTCACCCACCAGGTGAGCCGGAACACCGTCCGGCTCGCCCTCGGTGAGCTGGTCAACGAGGGCCTGGTCACGCGGACGCCGCGCCGGGGCACCGTGGTCAGGGAACGCCGTCCGCTGCTCATGCATCCCCAGCGAGAGCTCCAGCCGCAGCCCGGGGAGACTCGGGAGGCCTTCGCCTGGGCGGTGTCCCAGGAAGGCCGCAAGCCGGGCCAGGAGATCGAGGTGTCGATCGTGCGTCCGGTGGAGGAGATCGCCAGCAGGCTGGAACTGCCCGACGAGGAGCTCGCCGTGGTCCGCCGCAGGCTGCGGTTCGTGGACGGCCAGCCGTACAACACCAATGACTCGTACTTCCCGCTCGCGCTGGTCTCCGGATCGGAGATCGCCCGTCCCGGTGACATCGCGCGCGGGGCCAACCGGGTGCTTGAGGAACTCGGCCACCCCCAGATCAGGGTCGTGGACGACATCTGGGCACGGATGCCCACCAGTTCGGAGGCCGAGCGACTGCAGCTCCAGTCGGGCACGCCGGTCCTCGTCTATGTCCGCGTCGGCTATGACGAGGAAGACGTCCCCGTACGGGTGGCGGTCTCCGTGCTCCCCGCCGACAAGCACCTGATCAGGTACGAGCTGGAAAGCCGTTGAGGTCCCCGTGACCACCCCGGCCGGGTGGTCTCCGCCCCGCCCGCGCCGCGGGCGGCGGCGCTTCTTTCCCCGTCTCTTCCCCCGTTTCGCCTCCGGCCCCTAGGACCTCTCCGAGGGCCGGCCTGGATGCCGTGCGCCATCGGCCGATCACGGAACGTGTCAACTCGTGTACCGAACGCAACGAAGGGATGAATCATGCACTCGAACACCGTCAATCTCGTCACCCGGCGTCGCCTCGCCCTCCGCAGGGCGACCCGCGACGACCTCCCCGGCGTGCTCGGGCTCCTGGCGAAGACCGCCGCCTGGCTGAACGGCCGCGGCGTGCGGCAGTGGCCCGCCGGCGGTTTCCCCGCCGAACGCATCATCCCGCTGATCGAGGAGGGCACCCTGTATGTGATCGACGGGGAGGACGACGGGGACGGCGAGGGCCGCCCCGCCGCGACCGTGGCCCTGGACGGCAACGCCGACCCCGAGTTCTGGACCCCGCAGGACAGCCCGGACGCGGCGCTCTACGTCCACAAACTGGCGGTGGCGCGCAGCCACTCCGGCCGCGGGCTGGGCGAGGCGCTGCTCGACTGGGCGGGGCTGCGCGTGCTCGCCGAGGGCAGGCGCTGGCTCCGGCTGGACTGCTCCAAGGACAACCCGGGACTGCAGGACTACTACCGGCGCCAGCGGTTCACCCATCTGCGGACGGTCGATCTGCCGCACCGCGCCTCGGGAGCGCTGTTCCAGCGGCTCGGCGGGGTGCGCGGGGGGCTTGCGGGAACCGCGCTGCCGTTCGCGGACCGGCGGGCGCCGGCGCCCGCGGAGCGGGTCGCGGAGCATGCCTGAATCAGGGCGATCCCCAGAGATCTCGGACAAAGCCATCCGATAGCCTCATCTTATGACCGGGTCCCTGCTTGAGGTGATCGCGCTCGACGCGCGTGATGCGGTCGCGGCCGAAGAGGGCGGCGCCGACCGCCTGGAGATCGTCGCCGACATGGCCTCCGACGGGCTCACCCCGGCGGCGGAGACGGTCGCGGAGATCTCCAAGGTGTGCGCGCTGCCGCAGATGGTCATGTTGCGCGCCGAGCCCGCGTTCCTGGCCACGCCCGAATCGCT
Source organism: Planobispora longispora (assembly GCF_016863135.1). Classification (GTDB taxonomy): domain Bacteria; phylum Actinomycetota; class Actinomycetes; order Streptosporangiales; family Streptosporangiaceae; genus Planobispora; species Planobispora longispora. Next base: position 75,480 of record NZ_BOOH01000034.1, on the reverse strand, counting down.
GGAGGGGCTGCGGCGCGACGCCAAGGCCCTGGCCGAGGCGGGCGCGGCCGGGTTCGTGTTCGGCTTCCTCGACGCCGAGGGCGCGGTCGACCTGGCCGCCACCGAGGCGATGATCCACGCGGTGGCCCCGCTGCCCTGGACCTTCCACCGGGCGGTGGACCACGCCGCCGACGTCCAGGCGGGCTGGCGCGCCGTCCGGCTGCTGCCCAACCTCGCCACCGTGCTCACCTCCGGCGCGCCCGGCGGCGTGGGGGACGGCCTGCCCGTCCTCAAGACCCGGTGCGAGGCCGGCGACGGCCCCCTGATCATGGCGGGCGGCGGGCTGAAGCCCGCCCACGTCCCGGTCCTGCTGGAGTACGGCGTGCGGGCCTTCCACGTCGGAAGCGCCGTGCGGGCGTCGTGGTCGGACCCGGTCGACCCCTTCAGGGTCCGCCGGTGGCGGACCCTGATCGACTGACCGCGGTGCCGGGTCCGCGGGCCGGGGAGCGCGGACTCAGAGCGCCAGATCCGCGCGGCGCAGCGCGGCGGCCATCGTCTTGACCGTCGCGGGCTCGTCCATCACCCCGCCGCCGGCCTCGCGCTGCTCCTCCCACGCCCGGACCCGGGCGGAGAACTCGGCGTAGTGGCGCAGGTGGAAGGCGTAGACCGTGACGAAGCGGCTGACCAGGTGCGAGGGATGCATGTCCCAGCCCTGGGAGAAGCCGTGCCGCAGGGAGTGCCCGACCAGCTCCGCGTGACGCGCCCACAGCGCGTGCACGTCGTCCCTGCCGTCGGAGGCGGGGGAGGCGGCCAGCGAGCCGTCCGACAGCTCCACGCCGGTCCCGGCGAACGCCGTCTGCATGACGTGCCGGGCGTGGTCGCAGGCCGGATGGTCCAGCCGCTGCTCGTGCGGGGGGAGCGCGCAGCTCGCGGTGTAGTCGAAGACGCCGAAGTGGGCGGCCGCGAGCCTCCCGCCGAGCGAGCCGGCCAGGGAGGAGTCGAGGAAGCCGACGGTCTGGGTGGCCTCGACCTGGATCTCGAACCGCAGCGTGCCCCCGGCCAGGCCCAGCCCCTTCTCCAGCGCTCCCAGGCAGTCGGTGAACTGGTACAGGTAGTCCTTCATCAGCACCTTGGGGAAGGTGACCGTGAACCCCTCCGGCAGGAGCCCGGCCCGCTCGACGACGCCGGTCAGGAACCCGTCCAGCGTCCGCAGGCTCCGGCCCGGGTCGCCGTCGGCGAACGACTTGACCCGCAGCCCCCAGCGGCGGGGGAGGGCCCCGGCCGCGTGCAGGGCGGCGACCGCCTCGGCCGCGCGCGCGGCGTGGCCGTCCTCTTCGGCGGGACGCACTCCGTACCCGTCCTCGAAGTCCACCCGGAGGTCCTCGACCGGCTCGCGGCGGAGCTTGGCGGCCACTCTTGCGTGCACGTCATCGGCCAGATGCGCGTCCACCCCGAAGACCGCGGCGAGATCGCCGGGCCCGGCCAGGTGGCGGGTGAACAGCTCCAGCGCCGCGGCGCCCCACTGCGCCGGCGTCTCCGCGCCGAACCGGTCGGCCGGCACGTAGACGGTGTGCACCGGCTGCCACCCCGGCGCCGCCGCCGGATAACGCGCCGACTGCTCTCGGTGAGTCTGCGCGAAGCCCGGGATCAGGGCGAGAGGGTCGGCGAGTGTGACGCGCATGGTGGTGCTCCTCGTGGACGTACCTGACCCGTCGCACCTTAGTGCCTCGCCCCGGGGCTCCGGCGAGCCGGGCTCAGCGGGTGTCCGCCGGGAGCGGGGCGTCGCGGTGACGCCGCCGGTCGCCGGAGGGGGTGGGCACCGGAGCCGCGCCGGAGGTGGCGCAGACGCGGTTGCGTCCCTTGTGCTTGGCGGTGTACAGGTTCGCGTCGGCGAGGTTGAGGAGCTCGGCCTGGCCGCTGTGCGGCTGGGAGGCCGTCACGCCGATGCTCACCGTCACGGGCAGGTCGCCGGTGAGCGACTGCCAGGAGCGGGCGGCGATGGAGGCCCGCAGGTCCTCCAGCTTGGCCACCGCGGCGGTGGGGGTCATCCCGTTCAGGACCAGCAGGAACTCCTCGCCGCCCATGCGGGCCGCGAAGCCCGAGGCGCCGGTGTCGCAGGGCGGCACGGCCTCGAGCATCTTGGCGATCGCCACCAGGACCTGGTCGCCCACGTCGTGGGAGCAGGTGTCGTTGATCCGCTTGAAGTGGTCGAGGTCCACGAGCGCGACCGTCACCGCGCCGCCGGTCGAGGCGGCGTCGGCGAGGAGGCCGGGCAGGTGCTCGTCCACGTACCGGCGGTTGCGCAGCCCGGTGAGCGGGTCGCGGCGGGCCTGCTCGCGGAAGCGCTCGGCCTCCTGGCGGGCCTCGGCCGCCTCGAACATGGCCTGCCGGGTGTGGGCGCGGGCCGCCCGCTGCATGGAGACCAGGTCCTTCTCCGCGGCGTGGTAGAGCTTGTACGCCTCGAAGGCCTTCCGGTAGTCGCCGGAGGCGGCGTACAGCTCGGCCTGCTCCTGCTTGATCTGGACCAGGATCCTGACGAAGCCGTGCTCCTCGCAGATCGCGCGGGCGCGGTCGAGGGTCTTCTGGGCGTCCTTCAGGGTGCTCAGGTTGCGCTCGGCGTCCCTGGTGGTGCCCAGGTGCCGCTGCGCGATGGCCAGGGTGAGCAGGGCCTCGGGGAGCGAGTCGGCCTGCGTCAGCTCCTGGGAGTCGTACATCTCGATGCCGGCCTCGGCGGTCATCACGCCCTCGGCGTAGTGCCCCAGGCCGACCTGGACCCGGGAGACGGTGTCCATGATCGTCGTGTCGGGGTCGTACCCGCGCGCCTCGCTGATCGTCAGCATGCGCTCGACGACCTCCCAGGCACGCTCGTAATCCCCGGCCGAGTACTCCGAGTAGGCGAGGTTGTTGAGCACCGCCACGTGCCGCTCCACGTCGATGGTGGCGGCCAGGCGCTCGGCCTGCCGGTAGCGCTCGTGGGAGGCGTCCCTGGAGCCGCTCTCGTCGAGCGCGTCGGCGAGCTTCATCAGGTGGGTCAGCCGGATGCGGGAGGGGGTGTCCTCGTCGAGCGCCTCCATGGAGGAGACCATCTGCTCCAGCGTGGACGCCACGTCGCCCAGGTCGCGGTAGACCCGGGCCATCAGCAGATGGCTGCGGGCCAGCAGGGGGCGGCAGCCGTTGGCGTCGGCCCACTGGTTGACCTGCCAGATGACCGGGACGACCGCGGTCACCTCACCCGAGCGGATCCGCACGTCGGCCTGGATCAGCCGGGCGCGCAGCGCCGCGACGATCTCGCCCAGCTCCTCCGCCGCCCGCTCCAGCTCCACGGCGTGGTCGTAGGCGGTCTCGATGTTGTAGACGCTGGCGCTCTCCAGCGTGTCCAGCTCGGCGCAGATCGCTTCGACAGTGAGTGCCCCGGCAGGGCTGTCTGAGGTCGAGCGCGACGAGTCTCCCGGGGCGGGTGTCCTCGACGTCCGTCCCGGAACCTTGTCAGCCAGTGGTCCGTTCACGAAGGGCCCATCGGCGGAGGTGTCCACCTCCTTAGCGATTCCCTCCATTTGAGTGAAATAGCGAACACGCTGGGTGATTTTCGGTTCACTCCGGCCGGTTCAGGGCGCCGAGCATGGCGGCCAGGCCCGGCAGCTTCACCCGCTCGCCGCGGCCGAGGGTGCGGGCCAGGTCGGCCTCGGCGGCCTCGATGGACAACCACTGGCGGTAGGTCACGGGGGAGATCCCGCGCTCGGCGAGGACGGCGTCCAGGTCCGCGCGCCGTACCGGGTCCAGGCCGTCGAGGTCGGCCAGCAGGGTGCGGACCGTCTCGGCGGCGTCGGACTTGTTGGTGCCGATCACGCCGGTGGGGCCGCGCTTGAGCCAGCCCGCCACGTACTCCCGCTCGCGCACCCGTCCCGCCTCGTTGGGCACGGTCATGGTGGCCTCGGAGAAGGGGACGCCGGGCAGCGGGACGCTCCGGTAACCGACCGAGCGCAGCACCATGCCGACCGGGATGGTCTCGAACTCGCCGGTGCCCACGACCCGGCCGTCCTCCAGGCGGGTCCGCTCCAGGCGCAGGGCCTCCACCCGCCCGTCGCCCAGGATCTCCACCGGGCGCATCCAGAAGCGCACGTCCAGCCGGCGGGGACGGCCCGCGGGCGTGCGGGCGGCCCACGCCTGGATCACCTCGACGTTCCCCCGGATCTGCCGGGACAGCGCCGCCGGGTCGCCGGAGATCGGGGCCTCGTCGGGACGCACGCACACGTCCGCGTTGACCAGCTCGCCGAGCTCCCGCAGCTCCTTCAGGGTGAACTTGGCATGCTCGGGCCCCCGACGGCCGATCATGTGGATGGCCTTGACCTGGCTCTCGGCCAGCCGCGTCAGGACCTCCTCCGGAACGTCCGTGGCCCGCAGCTCCTCGGCGGTCTTGGCCAGGACGCGCACCACGTCCACCGCCACGTTGCCCACCCCGATCACCGCGACCTCGGGGCTGTCGAGGACGAACCGGTCGGCGGGCATGTCCGGATGCCCGCAGTACCAGTTCACGAAATCGGTGGCCGCCACGCTGCCGGGCAGGTCCTCACCGGGGATGCCCATCCGCCGGTCCACCATCGCGCCGGTGCAGTAGATCACCGCGTCGTAGCAGGCCCGCAGGTCCTCGACGGTGACGTCCCGGCCGAACTCGACGCCGCCCAGGAAGCGCACGCCCGGCAGCTCCAGCACCCGGCGGAGGTAGCCCGCGATCGACTTGATCGAGGTGTGGTCGGGGGCGACGCCGTACCGGACCAGGCCGTAGGGCGTGGGCAGCCGTTCCAGCACGTCCACCTCGACCGTCCCGGGGGCCTGCTTGACCAGCGCCTCGGCCGTGTAGACCCCGGCGGGCCCTGATCCGATGATCGCGACTCGCAATGACACGTCGCCTCCCAGAGGGTTATGCCCGCGATTGTGTATCAACCGAAGCACGCCCCACCAGACTCAACCGGCCGGCGTCGTCGAGGTATCCCATGTCTCCCGTGCGTACGTACCCATCCCGGGTGAAAAGCCCGGCGCTCGCCCGGGCGTCGCGGTAGTAGCCGTCCGCCACCGCCTCCGACCGGAGCAGCACCTCGCCGATCTCGCCCGGCGGCAGCGACCGCCCGGAGGAGTCCCGCAGCGCGACGCTCACCCCGCCGCGCGGGCGGCCCACCGTGTGCTCGGCGTCCTCCGGCGGGTCCTCGGGGCGGGTGCCCAGGCCCAGCCCGGCCTCGGTGCACAGGTAGCGGTTGCAGACCGGCACGCCGAACCGCTTCCGCAGCGCCCGGATCAGCTCCGCGGCCGGCGCGCCGCCGCTGGACAGGACCATCCGGAGGTACGGCAGCCGCACCGGCCCCCCGGCCGCGGCGGCCTCGTGGGACAGCAGCTCCGCCAGCTGCCCCGGGGTGCCCTGCAGGACGCCCAGCCGCTGCTCGGCCAGGATCCGCAGCACCGTCTCCGGCTCCCAGCGCGGCGGCACGAGCGCGGTCCGCCCGGTCTGCAGGAAGACCGGGAGCCTGGTCATGAACGTCAAATGCCCCAGGGGACGGGACAGCAGCCTCGCCTCGCCGGTGCCCCAGCGCAGCCCGGCCCCGTGCGCGCGGACCGCCTCCAGCCGGCGGGTGGAGAACACCGCGCCCCGCGGGGCCGTCCCGCCGTCCGCTCTGCGCACGGCTCCCCGGGTGAACACCACGGCCACCGGCCGCCTCGGGTCGGGCGGGAGCGGCGGGGGCGGCGGTTCGGACCGGTACAGGGCTCCCAGCCGTCCGGGATCGTACGGCCTGCGCCCGGCCGGGCCGTCCCGCAGCGGAAGGGTGACCACCTCCAGCCCCGGCAGCGCCGTCCCGGGGGCGGCGACCACCAGCGCCGGATCGAGGCGGGCCGGCGGGACGGGCCGGTCGGGGCGGAGCCCCGCGGTGACCGCGCCCACCTTGGCCGCGGCCAGGTAGCAGATCGGGAACTCGGGTCCGTCGGGAAGGGCGAGCACCACCAGGTCGCCCATCCGCACGCCCCGGTGGGCGAGCCCGGCGGCGACGCCGTCGGAGAGACGGTCGAGCTCGGCGAAGGAGAGGACGAGGGAGCCGGAGTCGACCGCGGCGCGCCCCCCGAACCTGCGTGCGGCCTCCCCGGAGAGCAGTCGGAGCATGGGCGGGCTCCCCATGGTGAAGGCGGCCATCTCCAAAGTACTCCCGCGACCGCCTATATGGCGGTCCGTTCCTTCAATGCCCGCTTGTCTATTTTGCCGTTGGCGTTCACGGGGAGGGCGTCCACCACGATCACGCGCGCGGGGACCTTGTAGCCGGACATGTTGTCCCGGGCCCATGCGATGATCTTGTCCGGTATCTTCTCCGGGTCGGCGCCGGCCTCCGGCAGGGGCACCACGAACGCCCAGCCCACCTCGCCCCGGCGCACGTCCGGGACCCCCACCACCGCCGCCTGGGCCAGCGAGCCCTCCCGCAGCAGCAGGCCCTCGACCTCGGCGGGGGAGACGTTGAACCCGTTGACGATGAACAGCTCCTTCTTCCGGTCCACGATCGCCAGGTTGCCGGCGGGGTCGAGGGCGCCGATGTCGCCGGTGTGCAGCCAGCCGTCGCGGACCACCTCGGCGGTCTTGACGGGCTCGCCCCAGTAGCCGCGCATGACGCCGTACCCGCGGACCAGGATCTCGCCGCGCTCCCCGGCCGGGACCTCCGCGCCCCCGTCGTCCACGATTTTGACCTCGACGCCGGGAACCGCGCGGCCGGTGCTGGAGGCGATGACCTCGACCGGGTCCTCCGCCCTGGTCATGGAGACGACAGTGCCCTCCATCAGCCCGTACGCGTTGATCATGCGTTCCAGCCCGAGCCGGTCCAGCAGCCGCCGGACCAGCTCCGCCGGGACCGCGGCGGCGCCGCAGATCGCCACCCGGAGCGTGTGGCCGGTGGTGTCGACCTCGTCCAGGATGCGGTGGAACAGGGTCGGCGGCCCGGCCAGGATCGTGATCCTCTTGTCCCGGATCAGCTCGGTGAGCAGGTCCGGGCTGAACGCCCGGATGGGCATCATCGTGGCGCGGCGCAGCACGCAGGCGAGCAGCCCGGCGTTGAGGCCGAACCCGTGGGCGAACGGCGCGACGACCGGGTAGCGGTCCCCGGGGCCGAGCGTGACGATCTCCGCCCAGTCCCAGTAGCCGCGCAGGACCTGCCCGTGCTCCAGCATCACCCCCTTGGGCGTGCCGGTGGTCCCGGAGGTGGACATGATCTCGCACAGGTCGCCGGGCCGTACGGCGCAGGCCCGCTCCTCGACCTCGGCGTGCGAGACCCGCGAGCCCGCGGAGAGCAGCCGGAAGAGCGGGAGCGTCCCGGGACGCTCCAGGCCCTCGGGCACGACCGCGTGCCGCAGGTCGTGCAGCCCGGCGAAGGGGCGCCCGGCCACGGGGCCGCCCATCGCGTCGGCCAGCAGGTCGGTGAAGGAGGAGCCGTCGAGACTCTCCCCGGTGATCAGCAGGACCGCCCCGGTCGCGCGGAGCAGCTCGGCCGCCTCGATGCCCTTGTACCGCGACGACAGCGGCACCACCGCCGCCCCGGCGTCCCAGACCCCGAACGCCGCGACCACCCACTGCAGGTCGTTGAGGCCCCAGATCGCGACCCGGTCGCCGGGCGCCACGCCCAGGGCGATCAGCCCGCGGGCGACGGAAGCGGCCCGGGTGCGCAGCTCGGCGAGGGAGAGCCGCACCTCCCCGTCGGCCACCACGATGTCGGAGGGATGGTTCTTGGCCTGGTCGCGCAACATCCGGGGGATGGTCCCCCAGTCCGGAACTTCCATCTCGCGCCTTTCGGGACGTCAGCGGGCGATGGCGGTGCGGTCCCTGCCCAGGTGGTGGCCCCGCGCGTCGTTCACCGTGCCCGGCGTGCTCGCCTCCGCGACCTCCCCGGCGACCTCGACGGTGATCGTGATCGGGGTGAGCGCCTTGAGCGACTGCTGGATGCGGGACTTCCACATGGGGTTGTCGATGAGACTTTCCCGGTTGAACGTCACCGTCAAGACGGCGGCGTCGAGGGTGCCCTGGCGCGAGATGCCGAGCTCCCAGCCGGAGACCCCGTCGATCCTGCCCATCGCCTTGCGGACGCGCTCCAGCGAGAGCCAGACCCCGCGCACCAGCACGTGGTCGCCGACGGTGTGCGCGGGCGCGGGGACCGCGTCCCCGGCGGGCACCCGGGCGACCTGCCCGGTCCGCAGGACGGTGTCGCCGTCGGCGACGACCAGCTCGGCCAGCCCTTCGGCGTACGGCGGGGCCAGCAGCTCGTCCTTCTCCAGCGAGGCCAGGGCGAGCGACCCCGGGGCGATCGGGGTGAGCGGTTCCGCCTCCGAGGACCTCCAGCCCAGCGGGGCGGCGGTGAACGGCGAGCAGTAGACCTCCGTGACCTCCGCGTCGAACTCGGCGGCGAGGTGGTCCATGGTCCGCCGGGACGCGATCTCACCGGTCAGCACGATGTGCCGCAGTCCCAGGTCCAGCGGGTCGAGCAGGAACTCCAGGTGCAGCCGGGCCAGCAGGTCCATCGCCCCGGTGGGCGTGATGACCAGCGTCGTGGCCTTCAGCGTCTCCAGCGCGTGGTGCAGCCGGAGCCGCCCGCGGGGGCCGACCGCGGCCGCCGCGGCCGCGACCTCCGCCGCGGCGTGCGTCCACTGCGGCGCGGCCAGCTCGCCGTCCCCGGAGAGCGCCGCCACGACCCGGTCCGAGGGGTCCACGCCCGCCGCCCGCAGCGCCGCGACGAACGCTCCGGCGGCTCCGGCGGGGTCGCCCGGCACGACGGTGTCGCCGTCCGGGGAGACGTGCAGGAGTCCCGTCGCGGTGCGGCCCGCGGCGGCCAGGTCGCTCCGGGTCCGCCAGGTCATCGGGGTCGTCACTTCATCACCTCGGTCATGAACAGCCGCATCGACGAGCAGACCTGCTCGTGCGCGAGACCGCCCACCTGAGCCTGGAGGATCAGGTCGGTGGCCCCGGCCTCGGCGATCCGGGCGGCGGCCTTGCGCGAGCCCTCGACGTCGTCGACCACCACCATGTGGTGCTCGCGGAGCGTGGCCATGGCGTCCTCCGGCGGCAGGCCGGCGGCGAGCTGGCCGAGGACCTTGTGGGTGGCGTGCCGGGCGTCGTAGTAGTCGGGCGGTGTGACCAGGTTGACCTGGCGCCTGATGTACCAGAGCACGGGATCGGCGGCGATCTCGATCGCCTCCTCGCGGGTCCGCCCGACGAACCAGGGGATCATCAGCGCGATCCGCCGCGTCTCGGGGTCGAAGCCGCTGTCGGCCAGGCACCTCTTGTACTTGGCGATGTCCTCGGCGACGTCGTCGAGGCCCTTGAGCATCGTCATGCCGAGCAGGTTGTAGCCGTGCCTGGCCGCGGCGAGGTAGCCCTCCAGGGAGGTGGAGGCCACCCACACCGGCGGGTGCGGGACCTGCGCCGGGCGGGGGTAGACCGCGACGTCGGGGATCTCGAAGAACTCGTTCGAGCGGCTGACCGGCTCGCCGTCGGCCTTCCAGATCGCCAGCGTGGCCTCCAGGGAGTCCTCCCAGATCTGCCGGGACTTCTCGAACGGCCGCTGGAACGCCTGGTACTCCAGCGGGGAGGCGCCCCGGCCGGTGCCGAACTCCACCCGGCCGCCGGAGAGGACGTCGAGCGTCGCGACGCGCTCCGCGGTGCGGATCGGGGACTGGAAGGGCAGCAGGACCACGCCGAGACCCAGGTGGATGCGCTCGGTCAGCTGGGAGGCCGCCGCCAGGACCAGGTCGGGGGCGGAGGAATGGGAGAAGCCCCGGGTGAAGTGGTGCTCGACGAACCAGGCGGTGTCGTAGCCCAGCTGGTCGCCCAGGACCACCTGGTCGATCACGTTCCGGAACGCGCGCTGCTCGACCTCGCGGGAACGCCCGCGGACCTCCAGTTCGTATCCCAGGCTGATCCGTAGGGACGTCATCCACGCCTCCGTTGTGTCACGTCGATCCCCGGTCGCGGGCTCTTACTTAACCAAGCGCTCGCTTGGCGAGATTACCAGCCGGGTGCAACGGCAACAAGCCGACCGCGCCGTGAGGCGGGCCGGTCGGCCGGGCGGGCGCCCGCGGGGCCGGAGCGGGAGCCGGCAGGGCGGGTTCTCGTGAGGCCGGGGCGAAGAAGAGGCAAAGAGGGGGACGCGACACTTCGGAGATGGGACGCTCCCAGTCATGAGGGGACTGTGCGGAGGGCGCGCGGCGATCGCGCCCGACGAGATCCAGATCCAGCTGACCGGCGCGCGCCGCTTCGAGGCCTTCGGCCGGGTGATGGCCGCGCTCGCCTGCGACGCCGAACTGATGGAGACCTGCTCCGACCTGACCTGGTGGCGCGGGGCCGACCACAGCTGGCACATCGAGTGGCGCGAGGGTCTGTACGCCTCCGAGGTCGCGGACACCCTGGCCGCCCACGTCCGCGAGCCGGACCACTGCGTGCCCCTGGTCGCCCCGGCCGGGCTGGTCGCCGCCGGGACCGCCGTCCTGGACGTGATGGGCGTCCGTTTCGTCCTGCGGGCCGTCGACCCCCTCGGCCGCGCCCGCCTGGACGCCCGTCCCGCCCCCTGGCGCCTGGCGGACGCCCTCGACACCACCCGCCCCCCGGCCGCCCGCCACCCCTGGGAGGAGCTCCTCGGAGGCTGACGGGCGGCCGCCCCCGTATGCCGCCGTGAACAGATCAGTGGCCGTCTTGCGGTTCTCGGCGATGCTGGGCAAAGTGATGATCCGTGCAAGACGGGAGAAAACAGTTGCCCATGCAGTTCGGTGGTGACGCGGCCGGCTCGGTGCCCGGTGGCGCCCACGGCACGGAGGAGGCCGCCGCCGGGGGAGTCCCGCGCGCGTCCGGGGTCGAGGACGGGGCGTTGGCGGAGGCGTTGGAAGAGCTGCTGGCGAGCTGGTCGGGGCGTACGGGGATCACGGTCGAGACCTGGGCCCTGCCCGGCAGGCGGGTGCCCGCCCGGGTCGCCCGGGGCGTGCTCGTCGCCGTGGAGGAGGCGCTGTCGAACGTCGAGCGGCACAGCCGGGCGCGCTCGGTCTCCGTCGCGGTGACCGCCGGCCAGGACAGTTTGAAGCTGACGGTGAGCGACGGGGGCGTGGGCTTCTCCAGGCTGGCGTTCGGGCGCGGCTCCGCGGCGATGCGGACGGCTTTCGCCGAGCTCGGCGGCGTGCTCACCGTCAACGGCACGCCCGGCGGCGGGACGACGGTCTCGGGCGTCGTGCCCCTGCGTGATCGGTGAGTCCCGTACCGGAATGATCGGTGAGCCCCCTGCCGGAGCGGCCGGTGAGCCCTCGGCGGGGCCCGTTCCGGGAGCGGCCGGCGGACCCGTGCCGGGAGCGGTCACAGGCCGGCGGCGGAGGCCAGCCGGGCGCGGTGGGCCTGGGGCGGGCCGAAGAGCTGCGCGTCGGCGGCGGCGCGCTTGAAGTGGCGGTGGGCGGAGTGCTCCCAGGTGATGCCGGTGCCGCCGTGGATCTGGATGTTCTCGCCCGCGACGGAGAGGTACGCCTCCGTGCAGTAGGAGCCGGCGACGGCGGCGGCGACGGGGAGGTCCCCGGGGAGGGCGCGGGCGGCGGCCATGGCGGCCGACCGGGCGGACTCGACCATCAGCAGCATGTCGGCGAGCTTGTGTTTGACGGCCTGGAACGACCCGATGGGACGGCCGAACTGGTGGCGCCCGGCCGCGTGGGCGACGGCCGTCTCCAGGCAGCGGGCGGCGCCGCCCGCCTGCTCGGCGGCCAGGCCGGTGACCCCCAGGTCGCGGATCCGGCCGGCGGCCGCGCCGTCCCCGGCGGGCCGGACCGGGACGGCGTCGAAGGTCAGGGTGGCGAGCGGGCGGGTGGGGTCCAGGGTCGTGTGCGGCGTGCGGGAAGAGGGGACGGCCTCGACCAGTTCCCCGCCGGCGAACGCCAGCACCACCTCGGCGTCCAGCGCGTAGCGGGCGGCGCCGGTGAGCCGGCCGCCGGTCAGCGTCAGGTCGGCGTCGCCGGGCAGCAGGACGGTCGCGGTCCGGGAGCCGTCGGCGATGCCCGGCAGCAGGCGGGCCATCGCCGACGGGTCGCCGCCCGCCCTGAGCGCCTCGGCGGCGAGCACGACGGTGGACAGGTAGGGGTACGGCGCCAGCGCGCGGCCCAGCTCCTCGCAGACGACGGCGACCTCCGCCATGCCGCAGCCCGCCCCGCCGTACTCCTCGGGAACGGCGAGACCCGCCACGCCGAGCTCGGCGGCGAACCGGCGCCATGACGCGTCCGGGCGCTCGGACAGGAAGGAACGGACGGCGTCGCGGAGGGCGGCTTGCTCCTCGGTGAGGCTCATGTCGGTGGCGTCCACGGGCACATGATAAACAAGCGCTAGCTTGTTTGGTACGGTTTGAAGGTTTTTGTGCATCTTTGCAGGTCATATATGCTCTGTATGGCCACAGTCGGATGTAAATCGGGGGATTGGCGACTTTGGTTGGACAGAACGACACGCTCGACTTCCTCGCGGGGGAGCGCAGAGAGCGAGCGATCCTGCGTCACATGATGCTCTCGCTCGTCGGGGGACTGGCGGTCGGCGCGGTGGGCGAGCTGCTCTCGCACGGGCAGGCCGCGCTGCACGCCGTCTACGACCCCTACGCCCACCTCCTGCTGGCGGCCGTCGTGGGGTGGACCGCCGCAGGATTCGGCTGGGCGGTGCTGGGCAGCGCGCTGGCCGCGCTCGGCCCGGTCATCTCCACGCTGGGCGCGACCCTTTTCGCGGCGGGGAGCCACGATCCCCATCTGGGCGCCGACGGCATGGAGCTGAACCTGACGCTCCTGGCCCTGACCTCCGCCGGCACGCTGGTGTACGCCGCCGCGGCCGGCCGGCGTTCGCGACGGGGCTCCGGCGGCCGGGACAATGGCGGGCGGCCGTCCCGCCCGAATCGATAACCTGTCAGGAAACGATCCCTGACGGTCCCCACAGAGCTCTAGGAGTAGCCGTGCTGCTGCGCATGTCGTCGTTGTTTCTTCGAACGCTGAGGGACGACCCGGCAGACGCGGAGGTTCCGAGCCACAAGCTGCTCGTCCGCGCCGGTTACATCCGTCGCGTCGCCCCCGGCGTCTACTCCTGGCTGCCGCTCGGCAAGATGGTCCTGGAGAACGTCGCGCGCGTCGTGCGCGAGGAGATGGATCGCATGGGCGCCCAGGAAGTGCTCTTCCCCGCGCTCCTGCCCCGGGAGTACTACGAGGCCACCGGCCGCTGGACGGAGTACGGCGACACGCTCTTCCGTCTCAAGGACCGCAAGGGCGCCGACTACCTGCTGGGCCCCACCCACGAAGAGATGTTCACCGACATGGTCAAGGGGGAGTACTCCTCCTACAAGGACTACCCGGTGACCCTCTACCAGATCCAGACGAAGTACCGCGACGAGGCCCGCCCCCGGGCCGGCATCCTGCGCGGCCGCGAGTTCGTCATGAAGGACTCCTACTCCTTCGACCTGGACGACGACGGTCTCAAGCGCTCCTACGAGCAGCACCGCGAGGCCTACATCCGGACCTTCGACCGGCTCGGGCTCACCTACAAGATCTGCTTCGCCACCTCCGGGGCGATGGGCGGTTCGGCGTCGGAGGAGTTCCTCGCCCCGGCCGCGACCGGCGAGGACACCTTCGTGGCCTGCCACCACTGCGGCTACGCGGCAAACGCCGAGGCGGTCACCACTCCCGCGCCCGCCGCGCCCGGGGGCGAGCACCCGGCCCTGCGGGTGCTGGACACCCCGGACACCCCGACCATCGAGTCGCTGGTGGCCCACGTCAACGAGCACCACGGCCTGGACGTCACCGCCGCCGACACGCTCAAGAACGTCGTGGTCAAGGTCACCACGCCCGGTTCGGACAAGACCGAGGTCCTGATCATCGGCGTCCCCGGCGACCGCGAGGTCGACTTCAAGCGGCTGGAGGCGTCGCTGGCCCCCGGCGAGCCCGCCATCTTCGAGGCCGAGGACTTCGCCAGGCACCCCGGCCTGGTCCGCGGCTACATCGGCCCGCAGGTGCTCAAGGGTCTCGGCGTCCGCTACCTCGTCGACCCCCGGGTCGTCACCGGCACCTCCTGGGTGACCGGCGCCAACGAGCCCGGCAAGCACGCCGCGAACGTGGTCGCCGGACGCGACTTCGTCCCCGACGGCACCATCGAGGCCGCCGAGGTCCGCGCCGGGGACGACTGCCCCGCGTGCGGTTCCCCGCTCTCCATCGACCGCGGCATCGAGATCGGCCACATCTTCCAGCTCGGCCGCAAGTACGCCGACGCCGCCAAGCTCGACGCCCTCGGTCCCGACGGCAAGCCGGTCCGCATCACCATGGGCTCGTACGGCATCGGCGTCTCGCGGGCGGTGGCGGTGCTGGCCGAGCAGAAGCACGACGAGCTGGGCCTGGTCTGGCCCCGCGAGGTCGCCCCGGCCGACGTGCACATCGTGGGCACCGGCAAGGAGAACCAGATCGAGGCGGCCCTCCAGCTCGCCGAGGAGCTCCGGGCGCGCGGCCTTCGCGTCCTGGTGGACGACCGCGCCGGGGTCTCCCCCGGGGTGAAGTTCAAGGACGCCGAGCTGCTCGGCCTGCCGACCATCGTGGTCATCGGCCGGGGCCTCACCCAGGGTGTCGCCGAGCTCCGTGACCGGGTCAGCGGCGTCAAGGAGGAGATCCCGATCGCCGAGGCGGCCGACCGGGTCGAGGCCGCCTGCCGCGCCTGACCGTCCGGACGGTCGTCGCCGGACGACGATGAGCGGTCCGCCGCCCGGCGGGCCGCTCGTCGGCGTGCCCTGACAGGGCGCGCTCCGGCGCCGCGGTGTTTTCGTGCCGCGACGGGTTCCGGTGCCGCGACGGGTTCCGGTGGTGCGGTGGGTGCGCTGTGTTCTGACGGCGCGGATATCGGGCGGGTGTTTGTCTCAGTTTTCCGGCGCGTTTTCCGATACGGGATCGAGCGGCCAGGAAGGAAGATCCTTCCGGGTTCCGCCCTTATCGGGATTGCCGTCGGAAGCAGGGCTTTTAATGAGAACATCGAAATTCACGATCAGCCGCAGGCTGGGCGTCGGCTTCTTCGTGGTCGTGCTCACCATGCTGATGGTGACGGTTGTCGGGGTGACGCGAGTCGAAGAGATCAACAATCGGCTGAGCACCATCAACGACCTCAACAGCGTGAAGCAGCGCTATGCGATCAACTTCCGCGGGAGCGTGCACGACCGCGCCATCAGCCTGCGGGACGTGGTGATGGCCAAGACCCCCGCCGAGGCCGAGCCGGAGGTCGGCAACATCGAGGAACTCGCAGCCGACTACGCCGCCTCGGCTGAGAAGCTGACCGCGATATTCGCCGACGAGGACAAGGTCGGCCAGGCGGAGAAGGACGCGCACGCGGAGATCGAGCGGATCGAGCGGGAGACCCTGCCGCTGATCGACGAGGTGATCACCCTGCGCATGGCCGGCGACACCGGCAAGGCCATGGAGATCCTGACGGAGCAGGCCAAGCCGCTGTTCGTCGACTGGCTCGCGGCGATCAACCGCCTGATCGACCTCGAGGAGTCGATGAACCGGGCGGAGACCGCCCAGGCGCGCAGCACCGCCGACGGCTTCCTGACCGTCATGATGCTGCTGTGCGCCCTGGCGATCGCCGTCGCGGTCGTCGTGGCCTGGCGGATCACCCGCAGCATCACCCGCCCCCTGGCCGAGGCGGTCGCGGTGATGGACGCCGTCGCGGAGGGCGACCTGACCCGGCGGGTGGAGGTCACCTCCGGAGACGAGGTCGGCCGGATGGGGCAGGCCATGAACTCCGCCCTGGCGAAGATCGGCGAGGTCATGGCCGCCTTCACGCGCAGCGCCGACGGCCTGAACGGGACCAGCGAGCGGATCGGCGCGCTGTCGCGCCGGATCGCCGACGGGGCGACGGAGTCCGCCGCCCAGACCGACGTCGTCGCGGCCGCGGCGAACGAGGTCTCCCGCAACGTCCAGACCGTGGCGACGGGCTCGGAGGAGATGGGATCGGCCATCCGGGAGATCGCGCACAGCGCCAGCGAGGCGGCGACGGTCGCCGGCCGCGCGGTGGCCGCGGTGGAGACGACCACCGCGACCGTGACGCGGCTGGGCGAGTCCAGCCGGATGATCGGCGACGTGGTGAAGGTGATCACCTCGATCGCCGAGCAGACCAACCTGCTCGCGCTCAACGCCACCATCGAGGCGGCCCGCGCAGGGGAGTCCGGCAAGGGCTTCGCGGTGGTCGCGGGCGAGGTCAAGGACCTGGCCCAGGAGACCGCCCGGGCGACGGAGGACATCGCGCGCCGGGTCGAGGCGATCCAGGCCGACACCGCCGGAGCCGTCCAGGCGATCGCGGACGTGGCGGGGGTCATCGCCCAGATCAACGACTACCAGACGACCATCGCCGCCGCCGTCGAGGAGCAGACCGCGACGGTGAACGAGATGAACCGCAGCGTCGCCGAGGCGGCCGCGGGGTCGGGGCAGATCGCGGAGAACATCACCGGGGTGGCCGCCGTCGCCAGGTCCACGACCGATTCGGTCGAGGAGTCGCGGCGCGCCGCGGGCGAGCTCGCGGAGGCCTCGGGACGGCTGCGCTCCCTGGTGGCCGGGTTCCGCTTCTAGGCCCGGGTCCCGCTGCCCCCGGATCCCCGCCGCGGCGGGGATCCGGGGGCTCGTCTAGTGACGGTGGTACCGGGAGCGCTTGCCGACGGCCTTGCTCACGTGGAGGCCGCCGGGAAGGTTCACGGTCACGTACGTGCGGCCGTCCGGCGTCCTGCTGACGTGGAACCGGCGGTTGCCGAAACTGTGGCCGACCCCGTGCCGGGACAGATTGAGCCGGAACGGTCCCAGCTTGATCGACTTTCTGTAACTCCAGCCCATGGCGTCTCCCCGGAACGTCGTGCGTCGTCGGGACAACGAGCGGCACGCGAAGGGGGTTCCCGGGCCCGCGCCGGGGGTCCGGGTCAGCGCCGGGAGTCGCTGCCCAGGGTCTTGCGCCAGTGGAACCCGCCGGGAAGGTTGACGTTGAGCGTCCGTCGGCCGTCGGCCGTCTTGGTCACCCGGAAGGCGCGGTTGCCCCAGCTGTGCCCCACCCCGCCCCGGGACAGGTTGAGACGGAACGGCCCCAGCTTGATCGACTTCCTATAACTCCAGCCCATGATCTCGACTCCTTGGTGGGTTGTGGAGTTCAGCTACCCATCAGGACCCCTTCAAACATGGGTAAAACGGATTAAGCGCCCGTAAAGGTCAGGACGAGGGGGTCGGCGCGGGGGTCCCCTCCCCGGACGCGGGGGGCGGGGGCATGCCGGGGAAGGCGTCGATGACCGGGCGCAGGCCGTACGAGCGGGTGACGCACTCCTGCATGGCGAGCGCGGCCATGCGGCGCAGCGTCGCGTCCTCCGTGGCGGCCAGCTCCAGGTAGGCCGCCGTCACCCCGCGCTCGACCAGCACCGCCAGCTCCACGGCCTGGGCCGCGGTGGAGGGAGTGATCGGCAGGGAATAGGCCGCCTCGGGCTCGGCCGGGGTGCCGCCGCGAGAGGTGATCAGGGAGCGGAGCTGGTCGCGGCGGGCCCGGTGGGCGTTGAACGCGTTCGTCGCGGTGGCCCGCAGCCTCCCCGTGGTCCTGGCGGCGATGACCCCGTAGGCGTGGACGGCGGCGTGCTCGGCCGCCAGGGCCGTGCCGAGCCCCTGATCGGCCCTCACAGGGACCTCGACAGGGCCGCGGCGTGCGCGGCCTCGCAGGCGCCGATGGACGCGATCAGCTGGGCCAGCGGGGGCGAGGCGTCCGCGAGCTGCCGGGCGCGCAGCGCCGCCGCCTTCCGCTCCAGGTCGCGCAGGCTCCGCAGGGAGACCTTCGGCTCCGGCGCGGGGGTGGCCGGGGCGGACGGCGCGGGGGTGGCCGGGGCGGGGGAACCGGCCGGCGCGGGGTCGGCGGGCAGCCGGCGGCGGAGTTCGGCGAGATGCGCCTCGTGCCGCTCCCGGAAGGGCGCGAGCCTGCTCGACGTCGCCGCCGCGTAGCGCGCGATCGTCCGCTCCTTGTCCTCGATCAGCTGTTTGAGCAGGACGGTCTCCGGATCGGGCGCCGCCGTCACGACCGGTTCCGGCCGCTCGGCGGTGCACCCGGGGACCATCGCGGCGGCGGCTCCGAGAGCACCGCCCCCCAGCAGGGTGCGCCGGGAGATGGAACGCACGGACGACCTCCGGTTCGGTGCGGGCTGCTGACGGCACTAGCATCGTACGGGCTCACAATGACAGCCGCCGCGCCCCTCGAGGGGCCTCGCCACACCGTGTGGCGCTCTTTCTACGCCCTGGTGTGGATAGGCTGGTGAGTCGCATGGGCGAGGTCCGCCCGCTTGAGATCGTGACAATGGGAGGTCGGCATGGGCAGCGCCACATCCCGCGACCGCCTGATGAAGCTTCTTGAACCCGTCGTCGGAGCCGAGGGGCTCGACCTGGAGGACGTCACGGTCACCCCGGCGGGCAAGCGGCGGTTGCTGCGCGTCGTCGTCGACCGTGACGGCGGCGTGAGCCTGGACGACGTCGCAGAGGTCAGCCTCGCCGTCTCCGCCGCGCTCGACGCCGATGACGCGATGGGCTCCGCACCGTACGTCCTGGAGGTCTCCTCTCCCGGGGTCGACCGCCCGCTCACCGAGCCGCGCCACTGGCGCCGTGCCACGAAGCGGCTGGTCAAGGCCGATCTGAGGGACGGCACCTCCCTGGAGGGGCGGATCGTCGCCACCGACGGGACCGGCGTGGAGCTGGACGTCGAGGGCGTGGCCCACCGCGTCGACTATCAGGACCTGACCCGAGGCAGGGTTCAGGTGGAATTCCGCCGGCTCGACGAGACCGACGACGACGGCGAGGACGCCGGAGACGACGGCGACGACGGCGACGAGGGCTAAGGGGAAGCCTCGTGGACATCGACATGAGCGTCCTGCGCAGCCTGGAGCGGGAGAAGGACATCTCCTTCGACCTGGTCGTCAAGGCGATCGAGGACGCACTTCTGATCGCGTACTTCCGGACCGAGGGCGCGGCCGCCAAGGCCCGCGCCGAGCTGGACCGGAGCACCGGCCACGTGACCATCTACGCGGCCGAGATCGGCGAGGGCGGGGAGGTGCTCAGGGAGTTCGACGACACCCCGGGCAACTTCAGCCGCATCGCGGCGACCACGGCCAAGCAGGTCATCCTGCAGCAGCTCAGGGACGCCGAGGACGAGATCAACTTCGGCGAGTTCGCCAGCCGCGAGGGCGAGCTCGTGGCCGGGGTGATCCAGCAGGGCAAGGACCCGCGGGTCGTCCTGGTGGACCTGGGCCGGATCGAGGCCGTGCTCCCGCACAACGAGCAGGTCCCCGGCGAGGAGTACGTCCACGGAGAGCGCATCCGCTGCTACGTGGTCCAGGTCAAGAAGGGTCACAAGGGCCCGTCGGTGACCCTCTCGCGCACCCATCCGGGCCTGGTGAAGAAGCTCTTCGCGCTGGAGGTCCCGGAGATCGGCGACGGCACGGTCGAGATCGCGGCCGTGGCGCGCGAGGCCGGGCACCGGACGAAGATCGCGGTGAGGTCCCGCCGTCCGGGCGTCAACGCCAAGGGCGCCTGCATCGGCCCGATGGGGTCGCGGGTGCGCAACGTGATGACCGAGCTGCACGGCGAGAAGATCGACATCATCGACTGGTCGGAGGATCCGGCGGAGTTCGTGGGCAACGCGCTCTCGCCCGCCCGGGTGTCCAACGTCGAGGTGATCGATCTCGCCGGTCGCGCGGCGCGCGTGACCGTGCCCGACTACCAGCTCTCCCTGGCCATCGGCAAGGAAGGTCAGAACGCCCGGCTGGCCGCACGGCTCACCGGCTGGCGCATCGACATCCGTCCCGACACCCAGGCGGGGGACGCGGCTGGTTCCGCAGATGCGTCTACACGGTAAGCTGGAATATGGTGGCCAGGTCACCCCACTGAGAACCTGTGTGGGGTGCCGGGTTCGCACGGTTTCCTCCGAGCTGCTCCGCCTGGTGGTGGTCGAGGGCGTCATAGTCCCCGACCTGCGACGACGGCTCCCGGGGCGTGGTGCTTCGCTGCATCCCACCTCGAGCTGTCTCCAGCTCGCCGAGCGCCGTCGAGCGTTTCCGCGCGCTTTTCGCGTCGCGGGACCGCTCGATCTGTCGCTGCTGCGAGACCACGTGGAAGAGCTGCAGGCTGAAAGGACCGGGTGAAATGGTTGCCAACTGTCATGTAGGACGCCGAGTTGATGGGCTGGTCAGATAGCTATGAGCGCCTGATGAGCATGCGGCGATGAACACATCTACGTAACGACGGTCCGGCGGCACTGCCTCCCGGGCCGAGTAAGGGAGTGCAGTGGCGAAGGTCCGGGTATACGAGCTCGCCAAGGAGTTCGGTGTCGAGAGCAAGGTCGTGATGGCCAAGCTCCAGGAGATGGGCGAGTTCGTGCGTTCGGCGTCCTCGACTATCGAAGCACCGGTAGTCCGCAGGCTCACTGAAGCTTTGGGCGGGTCCGCGAAGGGCTCGTCCGACAAGGGCGGCAGGACGCCCAGGCCGGCATCGCAGCCGGCCGGCGGCCAGGCCGCCAACGGCGCTCCGGCGCCGTCCGCCCCGAAGCCGGGGCCCGTTCCCAAGCCGGGTCCCAGGCCCGGCCCGGCTCCGCGACCCGCGGCCCCCGCGCCGCAGGCTCAGCAGCCGCAGATCCAGCAGCCCCCGGCGGCGCAGCAGCCTCCGGCGGTCCAGCCGCCGCGCTTCGAGGCGCCGCGTCAGGAAACCCGTCCGGCGGCACCCTCGGGTCCCCGTCCCGGCGCCGGGGCTCCCGGTGCCGGCGGGCCGAAGCCCGGCCCGCGGCCCGGACCCCGTCCGGCTCAGGGCGGCCGGCCCGAGGCGCCGCGTCCGGAGGGTCGTCCGGCGACCCCTTCGGGCCCCTCGGGTCCCCGTCCCGGCGCCGGGGCTCCCGGTGCCGGCGGGCCGAAGCCCGGCCCGCGTCCGGGCCCGCGCGGCCCGCGTCCGGGCAACAACCCGTTCTCCTCGAACGCCAGCGGCATGGGCCAGGCCCGTCCGCCGCGTCCGGGCGGCCCCGGAGGTCCCGGCGAGCGCGGTCCGCGTCCCGGCGGCCCGCGTGAGGATCGCGGTCCCCGCGAGGACCGCGGTCCCCGCGACGGCGCCGGTCCCCGTCCCGGCGGTCCGCGTCCCGGCCCGCCCGGTGCGGCCGGTCCCCGTCCGGGTCCCGGCGCGGGCGGCCCGCGTCCCGGTGGCACCGGCGGTGTCGCCGGTCCGCGTCCCGGCGGTCCGCGTCCCAGCCCGATGATGATGCCCCAGGGCCGTCCGGCCGGTCCGGGCGGCGGCGGTCGTCCCGGTGGCGGCGCCGGTCGTCCCGGCGGTGGCGCGGGTCGTCCCGGCGGTGGCGCGGGTCGTCCCGGCGGCGGCGGCGGCTTCGCCGCCCGTCCCGGTGGCGGCGCCGGTCGCCCGGGCACCGGCACCGGCGGTCCCGGTGGCGGCGGTGGCGGCGGCTTCGCCGGTCGTCCCGGTGGCGGCGGTGGCCGCGGCCGCGGCGGCGGCACGGCGGGCGCCTTCGGCCGTCCGGGCGGACGCCCGGCCCGCGGCCGCAAGTCCAAGCGCCAGAGGCGCCAGGAGTTCGACAACATGCAGGCCCCGGCGATCGGCGGCGTGCAGGTTCCCCGCGGTGGCGGCCAGACGGTCCGCCTGCCGCGCGGCGCCTCCCTGGCGGACTTCGCGGACAAGATCGGCGCCAACCCCGCGTCGCTGGTGCAGATCATGCTGCACCTCGGCGAGATGGTGACCGCCACGCAGTCGGTCAACGAGGAGACCCTGCAGCTGCTGGCCGCCGAGCTCGACTACAACCTCCTGGTCGTCAGCCCGGAGGAGGAGGACCGCGAGCTTCTCGAGTCCTTCGACATCGAGTTCGGCGAGGACGAGGGCGACGAGGCCGACCTGGTCGCGCGCCCGCCGGTGGTGACCGTCATGGGTCACGTCGACCACGGTAAGACCAAGCTGCTCGACGCCGTCCGCAAGACCAACGTGGTGGCCCGCGAGGCCGGTGGCATCACCCAGCACATCGGCGCCTACCAGATCGCCACCGAGCACGAGGGCGAGGAGCGGCGGATCACCTTCATCGACACCCCGGGTCACGAGGCGTTCACCGCCATGCGTGCCCGTGGTGCCAAGGTCACCGACATCGCCATCCTGGTGGTCGCGGCCGACGACGGTGTGAAGCCGCAGACCATCGAGGCGCTGAACCACGCCCAGGCGGCGGACGTTCCGATCGTGGTCGCGGTCAACAAGATCGACAAGGAGGGCGCCGACCCGAACAAGGTCCGGGCCCAGCTCACCGAGTACGGCCTCGTCGCCGAGGAGTACGGCGGCAGCACGCTGTTCGTCGACATCTCCGCCAAGAACGACATCGGCATCGAGAACCTGCTCGAGGCGGTCCTGCTCACCGCGGACGCCGAGCTCGACCTGCGGGCGAACCCGACGATGGACGCCCAGGGCGTCGCCATCGAGGCCCACCTCGACAAGGGGCGCGGCCCCGTCGCGACCGTGCTGGTCCAGCGCGGCACGCTCCGGGTCGGCGACTCGATCGTCTGTGGCGAGGCCTTCGGCCGCGTCCGGGCGATGCTGGACGACAACGGCGACTCGATCGACGAGGCCGACCCGTCGCGTCCGGTTCTGGTGCTCGGTCTGACCGCGGTGCCCGGCGCCGGTGACAACTTCATCGTCGTCACCGACGACCGGATGGCGCGCCAGATCGCCCAGCAGCGCGCCGCGCGCAAGCGCATCGCGGACATGGCCAAGTCCGGTCGGCGCCGCACCCTCGAAGAGATCTTCAACGAGATGGAGAAGGGCCAGATCGACGAGCTCAAGCTCATCATCAAGGGTGACGTCTCCGGTTCGGTCGAGGCTCTCGAGGACGCGCTGCTCAAGATCGACGTCGGCGAGGAGGTGCGCCTGCGGGTGCTCCACCGCGCGGTCGGCGCCATCACCGAGTACGACGTCAACCTGGCCATGGCCGACGACAACGCCGTCATCATCGGCTTCAACGTGCGTCCCGAGGTCCGGGCGCGCGACCTGGCCGAGCGCGAGGGCGTCGACATCCGCTACTACTCGGTCATCTACCAGGCGATCGAGGAGATCGAGGCGGCCCTCAAGGGCATGCTCAAGCCCGAGTTCGAAGAGGTCCAGATGGGCACCGCCGAAGTCCGCGAGGTCTTCAAGGTGCCGAAGATCGGCAACATCGCCGGTGCGCTGGTCCGTTCGGGTCTGATCGTCCGCAACAGCAAGGCGCGGATCATCCGTGGCGGTGTCGTGATCTCCGACAACCTCACCGTGTCGTCGCTGCGTCGCTTCAAGGACGACGCGACCGAGGTCCGCGAGGGCTTCGAGTGCGGTATCGGCGTCGGATACAACGACCTCCAGATCGACGACGTCATCGAGACGTTCGAGATGCGGGAGAAGCCGCGCGACTGATGCCCGTTCCCGCCCCGTCCGGTGCGCTTGGCCGCACCGGACGGGGCGGGTCGGCACGCGTGGTGACCGACCATGTACGTAGGTGCTCTGACATTGGACATCCTGCTCGGTGACGTGCGTTCGCTGAAGCAGAAGCGCTCCGTGGTGCGTCCCATCGTCGCCGAGGTGCAGCGGCGGTTCCCGGGGGTAGCGGTCGGCGAGACCGGCCACCTCGAACTGCACCGCCGTACGGAGATCGGGATCGCCGTCGTCTCCGCCACCGCCGCCAACTGCGAGCAGGTGCTGGACGACTGCGAACGCCTGGTCGCCGGCCGCCCGGAGATCGAGCTGCTGTCGGCCAGACGGCGGCTGCACAGCGACGACGAGGACTGACGAGGACGAGATGCGGGCGGCGGTCGCGGAGCCATCTCCGCGGCCGCCGGCCGTACAAGAAGGGGGGAAGCGAATATGGTGGACGCCGCACGCGCACGCAAGATCGCTGACCGTATCCAGCAGATCGTGGCCGAGCTGCTGGAGCGCCGGATCAAGGATCCGAGGCTGGGCTTCGTCACCATCACCGACGCCCGAATCACCGCCGACCTGAGCGACGCCACGGTGTTCTACACCGTGTTCGGCTCCGAGGCCGAGCGGGCCGACTCCGCGGCGGCGCTGGAGAGCGCCAAGGGGCTCATCCGCTCGGAGGTGGGCCGGCAGACCGGCCTGCGCCACACGCCGACGCTGACGTTCACGCACGACCCGCTCCCCGACAGCGCCCGGCACATCAACGACCTGCTCGCCGAGGCCCGCGCCAGGGACGAGGAGATCGCCAGGAAGGCCGAGAGCGCGCAGTACGCCGGCGAGGCCGACCCGTACCGCAGGCCCGACGAGGACGAGGACGGCGAAGACGGCGAATCCCCCGAAAGCGCGGACGAGTCACCGGACCGCGCGGGACACTCGGCGACGTGACGTCCGACCTGCTCGACGGCGGTCCGGTCCCAGACCATGACTGGGAGCGGGCCGCCGAGCTCATCTCCTCCGCCACCGAGGTCGCCCTGGCCTGCCACATCGCGCCGGACGGCGACGCCCTCGGGTCGATGCTGGCGGCCGGGCTGGCGCTGCGCGCGGCGGGCAAGCGGGTGGCGGCCTCCTTCGGGGACCGCCGGTTCGAGGTGCCCCGGCTGCTGCGCTTCCTGCCGGGGCAGGACCTGCTGGTCGGGCCCGGCGACTATCCGGCCGCACCCGACCTGATGATCACTTTTGACGCGGCCGTCGCCGACCGGCTCGGTGTGCTGGCCGAGAACGCGGGCAAGGCCCGTGAGCTGATCGTGGTGGACCACCACCCGTCCAACCCCGGGTTCGGCACGCTCAACCTGGTCGACCCCGCCGCCGCCTCCACCACCACGCTCGTGGAGAAGCTGCTGCACCGGCTCGGCCTCCCGGTCGACGAGGCCATCGCGACCTGCCTGTACACCGGCCTGGTCACCGACACCGGCTCCTTCCGGCACTCCTCCACCACTCCCGCCGCGCACCGCATGGCCGCCCGGCTGGTGGCCACCGGCCTGAACACCGAGGAGATCGCCCGGCAGCTCTGGGACCGCTCGCCGTTCGGCTACCTGAAGGCGCTGGGCGCGGTCCTCGACCGGGTGACCCTGGAGCCCGAGGTGGGCGGGGGGCTGGTCTGGACGTTCGTCGCCCGGACGGACCGGGCGGCGCACGGCCTGCCGTACGACGCGGTGGAGGGGATCATCGACGTGATCCGGCGCGCCGACGAGGCGGACGTGGCCGTCGTCCTGAAGGAGGACGACGACGGCGTCTGGCAGGTCTCCACCCGCTCCAAGGGCGGCACGGACGTCGCGCGCCTGTGCGCCGCGCTGGGCGGCGGCGGGCACGCCAGGGCCGCCGGCTTCACCTCCCACCTTCCCGTCGAGGAGACGATGGCGCGTCTGCGCGCGCTCGTCGCAGAAGGAACCTCCCCATGAGCACGGCTCGCGCCAAGCGCACCCCTCCGCCGAGCGGGTTGATCATCGTGGACAAGCCCGCCGAGTGGACCTCGCACGACGTCGTCGGCAAGCTCCGCGGCATCGCGGGCACCCGCAGGGTCGGCCATGCCGGGACCCTCGATCCGATGGCCACCGGCGTGCTGGTGGTCGGCGTGGAGAAGGCGACCCGGCTCCTCGGCCACCTGGCGCTCACCGAGAAGGGCTACGACGGCACGATCCGGCTCGGCCAGTCCACCAACACCGACGACGCCGAGGGGGAGGTCGTCGCGACGGCCTCGGCGGCCGGGGTGACCGAGGAGGACGTGCGCCGCGGCGTCGCGACCCTGACCGGGCGGATCATGCAGATCCCGCCGCAGGTGAGCGCGATCAAGGTGAACGGCGAGCGGGCCTACAAGCGGGCCAGGGCCGGGGAGGAGGTCGAGCTCCAGGCGCGCCCGGTGACGGTCTCCGGCTTCGAGATCACCGCCTTCCGGCGGGAGGGTGACCTGCTCGACGTCGACGTCTCGGTGACCTGCTCCAGCGGGACCTACATCCGGGCGCTCGCCCGCGACCTCGGCGCGTTCCTCGGGACCGGCGGCCACCTGACCTACCTGCGCCGCACCCGGGTCGGCCCCTACGACCTGTCGATGGCCCGCACGATCGAGGAGCTCGGCCGGGAGTGCGTGATCCTGCCCATGGCCGAGGCCGTCGCGGCGGCGTTCCCGCGCCGCGACGTGACCGCCGAGGAGGCGGGCAGGGTCGCGCACGGCGGGAGACTGCCCGCGGCGGGCCTGGGCGCGGGCCCGATAGGGGTGTTCGACCCGGACGGCACGTTGATCGCCCTGGTCGAGGAGCACGGCAAGACCGCCAAGTCCCTGGCCGTGTTCGTGGGGTGAGACTCGGAAGGGGAGCAAGCGCCTCCCCGGTTGGGGGAAGGCCGGGGAAGCATGGGAGGCTGTGGAGTGCCCGGTGACAGGGGCGTCGCGCGGCAGCGCGGTCCCCGGCGCCGGGCGTTTCGAAGCGGATCCGTCACGAGGGAAGAGGCTCACGTGCGAGGCTGGCACGGACTGGACGACGTGCCCGAGGACTGGGGCAGGTCCGTCATCACGATCGGCGTCTTCGACGGTGTTCACACCGGGCACCAGCAGATGGTGGCGCGCGCCGTGACGATGGCGCGGCGGCTCGGGCTGCCCTCGGTGGTGGTGACGTTCGACCCGCATCCGGAGGAGGTCGTCCGGCCGGGCACGCACCCGCCGCGCCTGACCACGGCCCGGCACCGCACGGAGCTGCTGTCCTCCCTCGGCGTGGACGCGGTCTGCGTGCTCCCGTTCACCCTGGAGTTCTCCCAGATGAGCCCGGACGAGTTCGTGCAGACGGTGCTGGTCGACCGGTTGCACGCGGCGGGGGTCGTGGTGGGGGAGAACTTCCGCTTCGGGCACAAGGCCGCCGGCGACGTGGAGACGTTGCGGACGCTCGGGGAGAAGTACGACTTCGAGGCCGAGGGCGTGCCGCTGGTGAGCAACGGCGAGGCCATCTCCTCCACCCGGATCCGCGAACTTCTCGCCGCCGGGCAGATCGAGGCCGTCACCGCCGCGCTGGGCCGCCCGCACCGGGTGGAGGGCGTGGTGGTCCGCGGCTACCAGCGCGGCCGCCAGCTGGGCTTCCCGACCGCCAACGTCGAGTCGCCGGAGTTCACCGCGATCCCCGACGACGGCGTCTACGCGGGCTGGCTGCAGGGCATCCCGACCGGCAACCTGCCGGCCGTCTACGGCGGCGAGCGCTGGCCCGCGGCCATCTCCGTGGGCACCAACCCGACCTTCGAGGGCGTGGACCGCACCGTCGAGGCCTACGCGCTGGACCGCGACGACCTCGACCTGTACGGCGCGCACGTGGCCGTCGACTTCGGCCACCGGCTCCGCGGCAACACGAGGTTCGACTCGATCGAGGCGCTGATCGAGCAGATGAACGCCGACGTCGCCGAGACCCGCCGCCTGACCTCCTGAAGCCGGACGCCCGGCCCGCGGTCGCCCCGACCTCGTCGATCATGGTGATCGCTTCCCCCGGGGATCAGCCGGACACGCGTCCGGGCGAGGTCAGGCGGGGGAGGGCAGGAGGGCCTGGCGGGCGTAGGCCGTCGCGTGGGCGATCGAGCCCTCGCGGGTGGCTCCGGGGACGCCGATCACGATCTGGGTGCTGAAGCCGTCCAGCATGGCGCGCAGCCGTACGGAGAAGTCCTCCAGGTCCACGGGGGCGAACTCGCCGGCGCGGGCGCCCTGCTCCAGCAGCGCGACCAGGTCGCGGTGCCAGGCCAGGTCGAGCTCCGCCTGGGTCTCGCCCAGCGCGGGGACCGCCAGCGTGCGGCCCCACACGTGCACCCAGAGCAGCCAGCGCGGGTCTGCCGTCCCCTCGGGGAGGTACAGCCCGGCGAAGGCGGGGATCCGGTCCATCGCGCTCCCGCCGGCCGTCAGCAGCGCCGTCCGGCCCGGGACGTGCTTCTCCTCGCTCCAGCGCAGCGTCTCCAGCAGGACCTGGTCCTTGCTGCCGAAATAGTAGAGGACGTGGCCGCCGCTGGTGCCCACCCGCCGGGCGAGCTCGGCCATCGTCATCTCGGCCGGGCCGTACTCGGCGATCGCCTCCATCGCGGCTTCGAGCATCTGCTCGCGCGGGCGCTCCAGCCGCCGCCGGACCGTGCCGCGCGCCTGACCGCGTGCCATGTCGCCTCGTTCCGGTAACGGGTCATTAAGGAGTCTTGACGCTGAACTCTACGACAGTGCATTTTGAATGGCATTCAAAATTTTGAACATCATTCAAAACTGATCGTCGTGTGAGGAGCCCCCGTGCTCGACCAATCCACACTCGCGCCGCAGCCGGCTCCATCCCTGCCGCGAGTCCTCGGCCTGTTCGGCGCGGTCATGCTGACCCTGTCGTGCATCACGCCCACCTCGTCGCTGTTCATCATCGTCCCCGAGGTGCTGGCCGAGCAGGGGAGCGGCGCGGTGATCGCCCTGGTCGCCGGGCTGGTGGTCTCGGCCGGGATCGCCTTCTGCTACGCCGAGCTGGGCACGCTCGTGCCGAGCTCCGGCGGCGAGTACGCCATGGTGACCACGGTGCTCGGCCGGTTCGCCGGATGGGTCACCTTCGGGCTCTCCGCCTCCCTCCTGGTGGTCATTCCGCCGATCATCGCCCTGGGCACCGCCGACTACCTGGCGGACCTGTTCACCGTGGACCGAGCGCTCGCCGGGGCGGTCGTCATGCTGCTGGCCACGGTGTTCGCCGTGCTCGACGTGCGCTCCAACGCCTTCATCACCGGCGCCTTCCTCGCCGTCGAGATCATCGCCGCCGCCGTGGTCGCGGGCTTCGGCTTCCTCAACTCCGAGCGCGACGTGTCGGTGCTGGTCTCCCCGGTGGTGCCGGACGGCCAGGGCGGCCTGTCGGCCTTCTCCGCGGGCATCCTGATGGCCGGGCTCACGGTCACGATGTTCTCCTTCAACGGCTTCGGCTCGGCCGTCTACCTCACCGAGGAGATCAAGAACCCGCGCCGCAACGTCCCCCGGACCGTCTTCTGGTCGCTCGGCCTGGCCGGAGCGATCATCATCATTCCCACGGCCGCCGCGGTGCTCGGCGTCGGCTCGCTCGACGACCTGGTCAACGGCACCTTCCCCGACTACGTCCGGGCCTGGACCAGCCCCGGCTTCGCCGCCATGATCAACCTGGGCATCGCGATCGCGATCCTCAACGCGGTGCTGGTCATGGCGCTGCAGAACGGCCGCGTCATCTTCGCCTCCGGACGCGACCGCGCCTGGCCCGAGCCGGTCAACCGCGCCCTGACCAAGCTCCACCCCAAGTGGGGCTCGCCCTGGGTCAGCACCCTGGCCATCGGCCTGCCCGGCGCGCTGATGGCGGCCGTGCTCAACATCGAGGAACTGCTCGGCGTGACCTCGGTCATCCTGACGCTGGTCTCCCTCGTCATCGCGGTCGCCGCCATCCGCGCCCGCTCGGGCGGATACCGCCGGGCCGCGGCCTGGAGGATGCCGCTCTGGCCGGTGGTCCCGATCGCGGTGATCGCCGCCCTGCTCTACGCCCTGGCCGAGCAGGACCTGACGGACCTGGCCGTCGCCGGCGGCATCATCGCGATCTGCAGCGCCTACTACTTCCTGTACCTGCGGCCCCGCGCCGCCAGCCGCTGGGTCGTGACGGCCCCCGAGGAGACGACCGGCCAGGAGGACGAGCGGTGAACGACCTGGTCGTCCGCAACGCCCGGATCCACACCGTGGACCCGGCGCTGCCCCGGGCGCAGGCGCTGGCCGTACGGGACGGGCGGATCACCTGGATCGGCGACGACGCCTCCCGCCCGGAGGCCGCCGAGGTGATCGACGCGGGCGGGCGGCTGGTCCTGCCCGGCTTCGTGGACGCCCACAACCACGTACGGCTCGGCTCGGACGACGCGTGCGTCCAGCTCGCCGGGGCGGGCTCCCTGGCGGAGATCGGCCGGCGGATCGCCGCGTGGCGGGCGGCCAACCCCGGCGCCCGGTGGATCGAGTGCGAGGGCTTCGAGTACTCCGCCGTCCCCGGCGGCCGGATGCCGCGCGCCGCCGACCTGGACCCGCTCACCGAGGGCCTGCCCGCCTTCGTGTTCGGCTACGACGTGCACACCATGTGGCTGAACACGGCCGGCCTGCGCGAGCTGGGCATCGACCGCGACCACACCGACCTGCCGTACGGCGTGGCCGAGACCGACGAGACGGGCGAGCCGACCGGGTTCGTCACCGAGTTCGCGGTGCGCGGGCTGTCCCGGGACGGCCAGCGCGCCCTCGCTGGGCTGGGGGTGCCGTGGGCGAGCGCCGAGCGGCAGTACCCCCGGCTGCTGGCCAGCCTCGACATGGCCACCCGGTACGGCATCACCACGATCGTCGAGCCGCAGAACTCGCTGGACGACCTGGCGCTGTTCGAGCGGGCCCGGGCCGAGGGGCGGCTCCGGTCGCGGGTGATCGCCGCGCTGTTCCACCCCCGCGGCACGGGCGACGCCGAGCTGGCGGACTTCGCCGCAGCGGCCCGCGGCGGGGACGAGTGGCTGCGGGCCGGGCCGCTCAAGCTCTACATCGACGACGTGGTGGAGCCGCACACGGCGGCGCTGCTGGAGCCGTACTGCGGGCACGCGCACCGGGGGGAGACCTTCTACGACCCGGAGGAGTTCGCGCAGCTGCTGGCCAAGCTGGACGCGGCGGGCTTCCAGGCGTTCGTGCACGCCACCGGGGACCGGGGCATCCGCACCGTGCTGGACGCCGTCGAGCACGCCCGGGAGGTGAACGGCCCCCGGGACGCCCGGCACCAGGTCGTCCACGTCGAGTGCCTCGACCCGGCGGACGTGCCGCGCTTCGCCGAGCTGGGCGTCGTCGCCTGCATGCAGCCCCGGCACTGCTCGCCCGACATCGCCGGGCCCGGCCACGACTGGGCCGAGGCCGTGGGACCGGGCCGGTGGGCCAAGGCGTGGCCGATGCGCTCGCTGCACGAGGCGGGAGCCGTGCTGGCGTTCTCCAGCGACTGGAACGTCGCCGAGATGGACCCCATGATCGGCATCTACACCGCCGTCACCCGGCGCGGCCTGGCGGGCGGCCCCGCCTGGGTGCCGGAGGAGGCCGTTGACCTGGAGACCGCGATCCGGGCCTACACGCTGGGCTCGGCCCACGCCAACTTCTGCGACCACGACCGCGGTTCCCTGACCGTGGGCAAGCTCGCCGACCTGGTGATCCTCTCCGAGGACCTCTTCGGGATCCCGGTCGAGCGCATCCCCGAGGTCCGGGCCGAGACCGTGATCGTGGGCGGCGGGGTCGTGGAGCGTGCGAGCACGTGACGGCCGATGGTAGCCTGGCATGTCAGCTCTGTAACCGGTGGTGAAGTCATCCCCGGCCGCTGACTCCCGCCACGGCGACTGTAGGCACACACGGTCGCTCGGGCCTTTTCCGAAATCAACGTGTGCCCGTAGATGTTCAAGGAGAGACGTGTCGCTCGACAGCGCCGCCAAGAAGCAGATCATCGGTGAATACGCCAAGAGCGAGGCCGACACCGGCTCGCCCGAGGTGCAGATCGCGCTGCTCAGCAAGCGCATCAGTGAGCTCACCGAGCACATGAAGCGGAACAAGCACGACTTCCACAGCCAGCGCGGTCTGCTGCTGCTGGTCGGCCGTCGCCGTCGCCTGCTCAAGTACCTGCAGAACAAGGACATCGAGCGTTACCGTTCGCTTATCGAGCGACTCGGTCTTCGCCGATAGCATGACGGGGGAGTGGCGTTCGCGCCGCTCCCCCATCTCGTAGGGCCCGTTTCGGCGCGTCGCGTCACGGGAACCCGGTCCTACGAGCAAACTGAATAGCCGAGAAAGTGCCCCCGCGTCCGCAAGCAAACGCGCCCCACGGCGTCGGAGGGCCGGTCCTCGGTAGTGGCCCCCGGTCACCGCGGCGAATGCCGCACACACGAACCGGGCGCTTCGATCGAAGACCGGCGCTGCACCTACGGGGAAGCGGCAACAAAGACGACCCAGGCATGACACGCGTGCCCGGGCGGACGCGGGTGACCGACCACAAGGAGGTCCCCCGTGGAGGGTGTCCACAGCAGTGAAGCCGTCATCGACAACGGCTCTTTCGGCACGCGTACGATCCGGTTCGAGACCGGACGGCTCGCGCGCCAGGCGGCGGGTTCCGCCGTCGCCTACCTGGACGACGAGACGATGGTCCTGTCCGCGACCACCGCGTCCAAGAATCCCAAGGAGAACCTCGACTTCTTCCCCCTCACGGTGGACGTCGAGGAGCGGATGTACGCCGCGGGCCGCATCCCCGGCTCGTTCTTCCGCCGTGAGGGCCGTCCCTCCGAGGACGCCATCCTCACCTGCCGCCTGATCGACCGGCCGCTGCGCCCGTCGTTCGTCAAGGGCCTGCGCAACGAGATCCAGGTCGTCGCCACGATCATGGCGCTCAACCCCGACCACCTGTACGACGTGGTCGCGATCAACGCCGCGTCCCTGTCCACCCAGCTCGCCGGACTGCCCTTCTCCGGCCCGATCGGCGGCGTGCGCGTCGCGCTGATCGAGGGCCAGTGGATCGCCTTCCCGACCCACTC
Source organism: Planobispora longispora (assembly GCF_016863135.1). GTDB lineage: Bacteria > Actinomycetota > Actinomycetes > Streptosporangiales > Streptosporangiaceae > Planobispora > Planobispora longispora. The sequence goes on along the minus strand of NZ_BOOH01000034.1, from coordinate 42,972 downwards.
GGAGCTGGAGAGCGCCACCTTCGACATGGTCGTGGCCGGCCGGGTCCTGGAGGACGGCGACGTCGCGATCATGATGGTCGAGGCCGAGTCCACCCGCGACACGCTCAAGCTCGTCGCCGAGGGCGCGGTCGCGCCGACCGAGGAGACCGTGGCCGAGGGCCTGGAGGCCTCCAAGCGGTTCATCAAGGTGCTGTGCGACGCGCAGTCCAAGCTGGCCGGGGTCGCCGCCAAGGAGACCGCCGAGTACCCCGTCTTCCTCGACTACCAGGACGACGTCCTGGAGGCCGTGAGCGGCGCGGTCAAGACCGAGCTGGCCGCCGCGCTGACCATCGCGGGCAAGCAGGAGCGCGAGATCGAGCTCGACCGGGTCAAGAGCCTGGCCGCCGAGAAGGTCGCCCCCGACTTCGAGGGCCGCGAGAAGGAGGTCGGCGCCGCCTTCCGGTCGCTGACCAAGAAGCTCATGCGCGAGCGCGTCATCAACGAGGGCGTGCGCATCGACGGCCGCGGCGCGAAGGACATCCGCCAGCTGACCGCCGAGGTCCACGTGGTGCCCCGGGTCCACGGCTCGGCCCTGTTCGAGCGCGGCGAGACCCAGATCATGGGCATCACCACGCTCAACATGCTCCGCATGGAGCAGATGATCGACACGCTGAACCCCGAGCGCACCAAGCGCTACATGCACAACTACAACTTCCCGCCCTACTCCACCGGCGAGACCGGCCGGGTGGGCTCTCCCAAGCGCCGCGAGATCGGCCACGGCGCGCTCGCCGAGCGGGCGCTCATCCCGGTCCTGCCGGCCCGCGAGGAGTTCCCCTACGCGATCCGCCAGGTGTCGGAGGCGCTCGGCTCCAACGGCTCCACCTCGATGGGCTCGGTGTGCGCCAGCACGATGTCGCTGCTGGACGCGGGCGTCCCGCTGAAGGGCATCGTCGCGGGCATCGCGATGGGCCTGATCAACGAGGGCGACCAGTACGTCACGCTGACCGACATCCTCGGCGCCGAGGACGCCATGGGCGACATGGACTTCAAGGTCGCCGGCACCAAGGACGTCATCACCGCGCTGCAGCTCGACACCAAGCTCGACGGCATCCCCGCCTCGGTCCTGGCCGCCGCGCTGAAGCAGGCCAAGGGCGCCCGCCTGGCCATCATCGACGTGATGCAGGAGGCCATCGACTCCCCGGCGGAGATGAACGCCACGGCTCCGCGCATCATCACGATCAAGGTCCCGGTCGACAAGATCGGCGAGGTCATCGGCCCGAAGGGCAAGATGATCAACCAGATCCAGGACGACACCGGCGCCGAGATCACGATCGAGGACGACGGCACCATCTACATCGGCGCCACCGACGGCCCGTCCGCCGAGGCGGCCCGTTCGGCGATCAACGCCATCGCCAACCCGCACATGCCGGAGGTCGGCGAGCGCTACCTGGGCACGGTCGTCAAGATCGCCGCCTTCGGCGCGTTCATCTCCCTCATGCCGGGCAAGGACGGCCTGCTGCACGTCTCCCAGATCCGCAAGCTGCACGGCGGCAAGCGCATCGAGAACGTCGAGGACGTCATGAACGTGGGCGAGAAGATCCAGGTGGAGATCGCCGAGATCGACTCGCGCGGCAAGCTCTCGCTCGTCCCGGTCGAGGTCGTCGAGAAGGAGGCCGAGGCCAAGGGCGAGGCCGGCACCCCCGAGTCGGGCGAGTCGGACGCGGCCCCCGCCGCCTCCGCCGCTCCCGCCGAGGACAGGCCCGCCGAGGACAAGCCCCGCCGCACCCGCGTGCGGACCCGCAGCAGCGGCGGCAACCGCGGGGGAGAAGACCGCAACTCGTGATGACCACCACTCTGCACCCCGGCAAGGACGGCGCCGGGGTCGTGCAGCGCACCGTCCTCCCCGGTGGGCTCCGGGTGGTGACCGAATCCATGCCGACCGTGCGATCCGTCGCGGTCGGCATGTGGGTCGGCATCGGATCGAGGGACGAGGCGCCCGAGCACATGGGCGCCTCCCACTTCCTTGAGCACCTGCTGTTCAAGGGGACCCCCACACGGGACGCCCTGGAGATCTCCGCGGCCATCGAGGGCATCGGCGGTGAGATCAACGCCTTCACCGCCAAGGAGTACACCTGCTACTACGCCCGGGTCCTCGACGAGGACCTGAAGGTGGCGATCGACGTGCTCGCCGACGTGGTGACCTCCTCGCTGATCACTCCCGACGACGTCGAGGCCGAGCGTGGCGTGATCCTGGAGGAGATCGCCATGCACGACGACGACCCGTCGGACGTGGTGCACGAGCAGTTCTCCGCGGAGCTGTACGGCGACACGCCCATCGGCAGGCCGATCCTCGGCACGGTCGAGTCGATCAACGCGATCGCCCGCGACCGGATCGTGGAGTACTACCGGACCTACTACCTGCCCACCCGCACGGTGGTGTCGGTGGCGGGCAACGTCACCCACGAGCAGGTGGTGGAACTGGTCGCCGCCGCCTACGAGCGGGCCGGCGCCCTGGGCGGCGACGCCTCGCCGATCCCGCCGCGGGTGTCCGGCGAGGGCGTCGAGCCCCGCTCCGGCATCCGGGTGCTGCACCGCCCGACCGAACAGGCCAACCTGGTCCTGGGCACGACCGGCATCACCCGCACCGACGACCGCCGCTTCGCCCTCGGCGTGCTCAACGCGGCGCTCGGCGGCGGCATGTCGTCGCGCCTGTTCCAGGAGATCCGGGAGAAGCGCGGCCTGGCCTACTCGACGTACAGCTACACCTCCCAGTACGCCGACACCGGCCAGTTCGGCATCTACGCCGGCTGCCTGCCCTCCAAGATCGACGATGTGCTGGAGATCTGCCGCGAGGAGATCCACCGGGTGGTCGCCGAGGGCATCACCGAGGACGAGATCGTCCGCGGCAAGGGCCAGATGCGCGGCGGCCTCGTGCTCGGCCTGGAGGACACCGGCTCCCGGATGTCCCGGATCGGCAAGGGCGACCTCGTCTACGACGAACTGCTCTCGGTCGACGAGGTACTGGCGCGGATCGACGCGGTCACTCCCGAGGAGATCACCGAGATCGCCCGCGACATCTTCACGCGCCCGCTGACCCTCGCGGTCATCGGCCCCTACGAGGACAAGGACTTCAGCCGGGCACTGTCCGTCTGACGCCCCAGCACGGCGGTCCGCCCCACGGCGGACCGCCTTCCTCGTTCAGGGCCGGGCATCGGAGTCGGTGGTCTGCCCGGGCGGCCGTAAGCCCGGTAGCACGTCGGCGGCGATCCTGTCCAAGACGGCCTCATCGCCCGCGTACCAGCCTGAACTGCGCGGCCAGTACGTGACAGCGTCGGTGAAACCGTACTCGGCCGCCCGCGCGAGCGCGTCGGCGAAGAACCCCGCGCTGGACAGCGAGTAGACCGGCGAGGCCGGGTCCAGCATCAGGTATCGGTCGATGGTCGCCGGATCACGGCCGACGGCGCCCAGGACGTCGTCGAAACGGCGCCCCGCCTCGGCCACCGTGCGCCACCAGGCGTCGAGATCGTTCGTGCGTGCGCCGGTGGTCACCCAGCCGGTGCCGTAGCGCGCCGCAAGGCGCATCGACCGCGGCCCGGTCGCGGCGACCACGAACGGCGCCCGCGGTGACTGGACGCATCCGGGCGTGGCGCGGGCGTCGACCACGGTGTAGTGCTCGCCGCGCCAGGTGACCCGCTCATCGCGCAGGATGCGGTCGAGCAGGTGCAGGAACTCGGCGAACCGGTCCACCCTCGTCCGCGGGGTCAGCGGCGGCTGCCCGAGCACGCGGGTGTCGTACCCGGCGACACCGCCCGCGCCGACGCCGACGACCAACCGGCCGCGGCTGATGTCGTCGAGGGTGACGACCTCGCGTGCGAAGTGGGCCGGATGGCGGAAGTTGGGGGAGGCGACCATGGTGCCCAGACGGATCCGGGACGTGGTCAGGACGGCCGCGGTGAGGGTGGGGACGGCGTCGAACCACGGACCGTCGACCAGGTCCCGCCATCCGATGTGGTCGTAGGTCCAGGCGTGGGCGAATCCGTACGCCTCGGCGCGCCGCCACCGTTGCGCGCCGATCGTCCACGGACGATCCGGAAGGATCACGATGCCTGCCCGCATGACACCTGACGCTACGCCGGCGGAGCGCGGAGCTGAACACCACCGCACCCCGTTCCGCCGTAACGGCACCGCACGGAGGCGGGTCCACGGCGGCGGCGAGGGGACGGCGCCGTGGCAGGGGGATGCCGCGTCGTACCGGGCGGTGTCCGGAAGGGCGGACGGTATACGCTGGGGCGCGTGATCAGGGTAGGTGTTCTCGGCGCCCGCGGGCGCGTCGGTGTGGAAGTGTGCAAGGCCGTCGAGGCGGCGGACGACCTGGAGCTGGTCGCGGCCGTCGACAGGGACGATCCGATCGAGCGGCTGGACGGCGCCGAGGTGGTGGTCGACTTCACCCACCCCGACGTGGTCATGGACAACATGCGCTGGTGCATCGGGCACGGCATCCACCCCGTGGTCGGCACCACCGGCTTCGACGCCGACCGGCTCGCCGCGGTGCGCGGCTGGCTGGACGCCGGCCCCGGCGTCAACGCGCTGATCGCGCCGAACTTCGGCATCGCCGCCGTGCTGATGATGCACTTCGCCCAGCAGGCCGCCCGTTATTTCGACTCCGTCGAGATCGTCGAGCTGCACCACCCGAACAAGGCGGACGCGCCCTCCGGGACCGCCCGCCGCACGGCCGAGCTGGTCGCCGAGGCGCGGCGCAAGGCCGGGATGGCCCCGATGCCGGATGCGACCAGTTCGGAACTGGACGGCGCGCGCGGCGCGGACGTGGACGGCGTTCACGTGCACGCCGTACGGCTGGCCGGGCTGATCGCGCACCAGGAGGTGATCCTGGGCGGTGACGGGGAGATCCTCACCATCCGGCACGACACGATGAACCGGGCGTCGTTCACTCCGGGCGTGCTGCTGGGCGTGCGCCGGGTCCGGGAGATCCCGGGCCTGACCGTCGGGCTGGAGAACCTGCTCGACCTCTGAGGGGTCTCCGGAGCGTCCGGGGGGCGGGTGGGCGGAACTTTCCGGGACGGGCCGCTCGTCTTGAGAGTATGGATCGTCCTGAGCTCGTCTGCCCGCTCTGCGGTAACACTGAGTTCCAGAAGGAGCGGGGCCGGTTGGACAGCCGGTGGGGGATCACCTCCCACCGGGTAACCCTCATGATCTGCGGCCGCTGCCGCTATATCCTCCATTTCTATGACAAGCACTCCATCTTCGACTTCGACTGAGGTCCGCTGGGCCGAGGCGGCGGAGCTGCCGGGGCTGGTGGCGGTCGAGGTCGCGGCCGACCAGGTGTTCGCCCAGGTCGGGATCACCTTTCCGGCGGGCACGACGATGGTCGAGGAAGTCGGCGATCCGTCCAGGGTGCTCGTCGCGGGGGACCCGCCGGTGGGGTTCGCGCTGTTCGGCTGGGTCGACGGGAACGTGCATCTCGACCAGCTGGCGGTCCACCCGGACCACGGGCGGCGGGGCGTCGGCGGGCGCCTGGTGGAGGCGCTGTGCGCGCACGCCGCGGCGGTCGGGGCGCCGGCCGTCACGCTCACCACCTTCCGCGACGTCCCGTGGAACGGGCCGTGGTACGGCCGGCGCGGCTTCGCCGTACTGGACCGGGCCGAGTGGGGGCCGGAGACGGCCGCGCTGGTGGCGCACGAGCGGGAGCTGGGCATCGAGCTCGCGCCCCGGGTCGTGATGCGCCGCGTGTTGTGAGCGCGCGGACCCGGTGAGCGTGCGGATCCTCCCTCTGCGCGCGGCCGGGCCGTGCCCGCGAAGGCCGCGCCTACAGGGCCAGGCCGATGGCGAACAGCAGGCCGAAGACCATCTGCAGGCGGCCGGTCTGCTGGAGCGTGGCGATCAGCGCCGGGCCGACGGCCCCCGCCCGGACCGCCCGGACCGGGCCGATCGCCAGCGGTGCGGCGAGCAGGCCGAGCGCGGCGAACGGATGCCACGGGACCATGGCCGCCGCGATGACGAGCGGCAGGACCAGGCAGAGGGTGTAGAGCGTGCGGGTGCGGCCGTCGCCGAGGAGCACGGCCATGGTGCGCTTGCCCGCCGGGCCGTCGGTCACGATGTCGCGCAGGTTGTTGACCACCAGCAGCGCGCAGGCCAGGAGCCCGACCGGGACGGCGGCGGCCGGCGCGGTCCAGGGCAGGCACTCCAGCTGGACGAACGTGGTGCCGGCCACGGCGACCAGGCCGAAGAAGACGAAGACCGAGATCTCGCCCATCGCGCGGTAGCCGTACGGGCGGGAGCCGCCGGTGTAGAACCAGGCCGCGGCGATCGCCGCCGCGCCGACCGCCAGCATCCACCACGCCCGGGTCGCCACGACCAGGACCAGCCCGGCTGCCGCGGCGGCCAGGAAGCAGCCCAGGGCCGCCGCCAGCACCTGCCGCGGGGCGGCGGTTCCCGATCCGACCAGGCGCATCGGGCCGACCCGGTTGTCGTCGGTGCCGCGTACGCCGTCGCTGTAGTCGTTGGCGTAGTTCACGCCGATCTGCAGGGCGAGCGCCACGAACAGGGCGAGCAGCGCCCGCCACCACACCGCTCCGCCGTACCCGATCGCGACGCCGGTGCCCACGGCGACGGGGACGACGGCGGCGGGAAGGGTGCGCGGGCGGGCGCCGGCGATCCACTGGCTCGGGGTGGCCATGGCGTTACGGTCTTCCTCTCGGGGGTCCAGGCGACCGGTCCCGGGTTCGCCGGGGCGCGCGGTGGGGTTCCGGTCCTCCGGGGCCGGGGGACGGCCGCTCCTAACTGATGTCGGTGGCCAGGCGGATCATCCGCACCGGCCGGCCCATGTCGAGGACCCGCTCGGCTCCGTCCTCGCCCCAGCCCGCCGACTCCAGGAACCCGAGCAGCGGGTGGTTGTCGGCGAACACCCAGGTCACGATGGTCCGGTAGCCGTCCTCGCGCAGGTGGTCGACCGTGGCGTTGAGCAGGCGGCTGCCGTGGCCGCGCCGGACGAAGTCCGGGTCCACGAGGAAGGTGAGCAGCTCGGAGGCGATCGTGGGGTCGAGGTCGGGGTCTTCGGCGGGGGCGTGCGAGGCCAGGCCGACCACGCGCTCCGCGCCCTGCATCGCGGCCAGGGCCTCGATGCCGCCGGGACCGAGCGCGGGGAACGCGTCGGTGTCGAGGACGACCTGCTCCACCGCGACCAGCACGCGATGCCGGGAGCTGGGCGGGGAGATGATCGCCTCGTCCCACTGCCGCCGCCACATGCGTTCGGCGGCCGGGCCGGTCATCTGCTCCAGCGGCCCCTCGGGCAGGAACTCCCGGTAGCCTTGCCGCCAGGCGCGGATCTGGGTGCCCGTCACCGCGTCGACATCATCGTGCCGAGCCGCCCGCACGCCTACGTCTGCCATCTCGGCCCGCTCCTTATCTGCCGTACACCGCCAGGACACGCTGCCCCGGGGGCCGTTCCGCGCGAGCGGGCGTCAGGCGGGCGGACCCGTGAGGCAGGCAGTTACACCGTATCGGGGAATCTGGCTCACAGATGACGCGAACCCGTCTCCGTCTGACGCCGTGCCCGGTATGCCCTGGTCTTGGTCCGGTTACCGCAGACTTTCATCGAGCACCAGGAGCGCGAACGGTTCTTGGAGGAGTCGACGAACGCCCACTGGCAGGTGCTCTCGGTGCACACCTTCAGTCGGGGCCAGGCGCCCTCGGCGTGGAGCGCCATCACGGCGGCGGCGATCCCGGCGAGCCCGCCGGGGACCCCGGTCGCCACCGGCTCCAGCGCGGGGGCGTCACCGGCCAACGTGACCGTGAGCGGCAGCCGGTCGAGCGCGCGGGAGAGGCGCGGCTCCCCGGCCGCGCCGTTCCCGGTCGCCCTGTTTCCGCTCCCGTCGTTTCCGGTCGCGCTGTTTCCGTTCCGGCCGTCTCCGCCGTCGTCGCCGTCGGGTTCCCGGCCGTGGTGGCGGCGGAGCGCCGCGCGCAGCCCTTCACGGAGATCGACGGCGGTGGCCAGGTCCTCCGCGCTCGCGGTGTCGCCGGGATCGGCCAGGCCGTGCTCGCCCAGCCACGCGACGAGGGCGGCGGGAGAGGGGATCGTGTCGGTGCCGCTCTCGACGTCGTAACTGTTGACGAAGTCGCACACCAGGGCGGCGGGGCCGGTCATGGGCATCGATCACCTCTTCGTGACCACTGTACGCCAGTAGGAGGTTGCCCTCGCTTAGACGCCGTCATAACGTTTTCGGTGGTGTCGAAGGGAGATCGCCACGCGGCACCCGGTCCATCCGGCGTTCCGGGAGGGGCGCAGGAGCGAGCACCGTCCGAGAGGGGAGCGCGGCCGTGCGACGCCGGACTCCGGGCGCGGCCGTACGGCGCCGGCCTTCGGGCGCGGACGGCGTCCCGCCCGGTGAGGACGGGTCACGGGGAGCCCCCGGCCGCCCGCTCGACGGCGAGGGCCAGCCGCCTGACCCCCTCGGCCAGCTCGGGGAGGTGGGCCGCCGCCACGTGGGTGAGGCGGATCCGGGGGCCGGGCGGCTCGGCCGGATAGTAGATCCGCCCCGGGCTCACCAGGACCCCCTCGCGGCGTGCCGCCTCGACCACGGCCTCCTCGTCGAGGTCCGGCGGGAGCCGTACCCACAGGTGCAGGCCGCCCCGGGGGACGAGGTGGAGGCCGGCGGCGGGCAGCCGGGCGGTCACGGCGGCGGCGAGGGCGTTCCTGCGGGTCTCCAGTTCGGCGCCGAGCATGGACAGGTGCCGGGGCCAGGCGCCGGAGCTGACGAGCTCCAGCGCCGTCTCCTGGAGCGGCCTGGCGACGAAGAAGGAGTCCACGAGCTGGCTCGCCCGGATGCGGTGGGCGGCCGGCCCCCGGGCGATCACCCCGGCCACGCGCATGCTCGGGGCCAGCACCTTGGTCAGGGAGTTGACGTGGACCACGGTGCCGTGGGCGTCGAGTGCGACGAGCGGCGGCGGGACGGGCGCGGTCGCGAAGTAGCGGGCGTAGTCGTCCTCGATGACGAACGCCCCCGCCGCCCGCGCCACCGCGAGGACCTGCTCGCGGCGTTCGCGCGTGAGCGTCGCGCCGGTCGGGTTGTGCAGGGTCGGCTGGCAGAGGAAGACCCGGGCGCCGGTGACGGCGAACGCCTCGGCGAGGAGCTCGGGCCGCACCCCGTCGCGGTCCATCGGCACCGCGGTCGCCCGGAGCCCGGCGGCCCGCGCGGAGGCGAGCGCCCCGGGGTAGGCCGGGGTCTCGACGAGCACGGGGGTGCCGGGGGCGGCGAGGGCGCGCAGGGCGTGGGTGAGGGCCGACTGCCCGCCGCTGACCACGAGGACGTCGGAGGGCGTGACGTCGCCCCCGGCCTCCCGGGCGAACCATCCGCGCAGCTCCGCCAGACCGGTGAGCGGCGGGAGCGCCCAGGCGTCGGGACGGCGCAGGGCGCGCGCGGCGGCGGCGTTGAGCGCTCTGGAGGGCCGCAGGGCCGGGTTGAGGTAACCGCCGGTGAGCGGGACGACCCCGTCGGGCGGGGGCGTGAGCAGGCCGCTCACGCCGGCGTCGTCCACCACCCGGTCGCCGAGCGCGACCGTCTGCCAGGAGAGGTCGGCGGGGCCGTCGGCGCGGGCCGGGCGGTGGGCGACGTAGGTCCCGCTCCCCGGCCGGGTCACCACCCGCCCCTCGGCGGCCAGCCGCCCGAGGGCGCGCGAGACGGTCACCGGGCTGACGCCGTGCAGCCGGACGATCTCCCGGCTGGAGGGGAGCCGGTCACCGGGCCGGAGCCGCTCCGTCTCCTCGCGGAGGATGGTCGCCAATCGGACGATACTGCTATCGTCATTCATGAGAGACAAGAGTAGCGCTACTGCCCCAAATCGAGTAGCGGACCCCCGGCCCGCCGCCGCGTCCGGCCTCTCCCGCCGTCCCGCTCCGGCGCCCTCGGCCCCAGTCTCGGATTCTGCTCCGCGTCCAGGTGGAGGTGCTCCGGCGCCGGAGAGGAAGACGCGTCGGGGGACTGCATGGCGGGGGACGGCGCTCGCGAGCCTCGGGGTGCTGGCGTTCTCGGGGTCGTTCCCGGCGACGGTGTTCGCGATGGAGGGCTTCGACCCCTACCTGGTGGCGATCGGGCGGGCCGTGCTGGCCGGTGCCGCCGCCCTGGTCTTCCTGGCGGTCGCCGGGGCGCCGCTGCTGCCGCCCCGGGGCCGGCTGGGGTCGTATCTCGTCATCGTCGCCGGAGTGGTGTTCGGCTTCCCCGTCTTCAGCGGGCTCGCCCTCGACTCCGGGGCGAGCGCCTCCCACGCCGCCGTGGTCGTCGGGCTGCTGCCCGCCGCCACCGCGGCCTGCGCCGTCCTGCGGGCGGGGGAGCGGCCCCGGGCGCTGTTCTGGGCCTCCTGCGGCCTGGGAGCCGTCTGCGTCACGGCCTTCACGCTCAGCCGGGGCGGCGGCCACGTCACCGGGGCCGACCTGCTCCTGGTGGCGGCCCTGCTCTCGGCCGCCGCCGGGTACACCGAGGGAGGCCGCCTGGCCCGCGAGACCCCCGGCTGGCGGGTGATCTCCCACGCCCTGGTCGTGGCCATGCCGCTCACCGTGCCGGCGACCGCCGTACTGGCGCTGACCACCGAGGTGCGGCCCGGCGCGGCCTCCCTGGCGGGATTCGCCTACGCCGGTCTGATCTCCATGTTCCTCGGGTTCATCCCCTGGTACGCCGGGCTGGCCGTGGGCGGGATCGCCCGCGCGGGGCAGACCCAGCTCGCCCAGCCGCTGCTGACGCTGACGTGGGCCTGGCTCCTGCTCGGCGAGCGCTTCGGGGCGGTCACGGTCGTGGGCGCGCTCGCCGTACTGGCGTGTGTCGCGATGACGCAGCGCGCCCGCTCTTGAAAGATGTGACATCGAGGAGCAGTGTGTGAGCTATCGGTGTCACACGAGGGGGAGACATGGCGGATCTGGCCATTCCCGACGGCGGCTTCTGGCCCGCGCCGGAGATCCCGCAGCCCAACATCTACCCGATGGAGTGGCGGGTGGAGACCGAGAAGCTCGCGGCCATCTACGAGAAGTCCAAGCGCATGCTCTGGAACCCGGCCGACCTGCCCTGGGACGGTCTCGATCCGGCCGACTTCACCGTCGAGCAGCGCCTGGGGATCATGTACTGGTTCTCGGTGCTGGCCAACTTCGACGCCTCCGGCCCGGCCGTCTTCGCCCGGGCCACCATCCAGGCCTTCGAGAAGCACGAGGAGGATCCGGTCAGGAAGTGCTTCTTCTCGATCACCCGCGACGAGATGAACCACGAGGAGTGCTGCCAGCGGACCATCGCCAGGCTCTGGCCGGGCGGCCCGCTGAACTGGACCCCGGAGACCGATCTGGAGCAGGCGGCGCACAACAACATCGGCTGGCTCTACCACAACGGCGGCCGCTACTGGAACGGCTACACCACCGCCGTCGGCAAGTACACACTGCCGGTGCTGTTCACCAGCTTCATGATGGGCGAGATGGCCGCCTCCACCCTCTTCCGCGGCATGGCCGGCGGCACGCAGCACCCGGTCTTCAGTGAGATGTTCCACCGCATCGGCCGGGACGAGTCCCGCCACCTGCAGATCTGCATGACCATCCTGGAGAACGAGTGGCCCGGCCTCACCGATGACACCCGCTCCCTCATCACCCGCCAGCTCCGCGCCGGGTTCGTCTTCCTGTCCATGATCCTGTGGGAGCCCCCGGGGGGCTTCTGGGAGCTGCCGCCGTACTTCCTGAACAACCACCGCGTCCTGATGGACCACGCCCGCGACGGCGGCCTGGGCGTGCTGTCGTACGAGGAGCAGGCCGAGAACTGGCGGGTGGCGATGGCCCGGGTCCGCGCGATCGTGGAGCGCTGGGGCATCGAGTTCCCGGCGATCCCGGAGCTGGACATCGAGGGCGTCGAGGTCGACTTCCTCGACCCGGAGGACGTCATCCCGGTGTTCTGATCACGGCCGATCTCCCCGGCGGGCGCGTCGGCCCGGCGCCCCGCCGGCCTCGCACTGGGAGCGGTCTTCGCGGCACGGCAGCGCGCCCTCGCCGACCCGCTGATCGACCCGCGGCTGTTCGCGGACCGGGCCTTCGCCGCGGCGGTGGCCGCGCTGGGCCTCGGCATCTTCGTCCTGTGGGGCTCCAACTACGCCATCGCCCAGTACTTCCAGCTCGTGCACGGTCTGTCCCCGCTGGAAGCCGGACTGCGGACGGCTCCTTCGGCCTCCGCGATCGGCCACGGGATCCTCACCCAGGTCCCCGCGGGCGGCGGCCCGGCCCTCCCGGCGATCTCCTCGGCCACGCCCCAGCTCGCCGGGGCGCTGGGGGCCGCGCCCCGTGCGGAGCGCCGGGCGGAGGCGCCGTTATTCACTCGCCTCCCGTCCGCCGCCTTCGGCACGATGGGGTGATGAACGTGCCCGCGACCGGTGTGCGCCTTCCCTGGAACGCCGTGCCCGAGCAGATCCGCCGATCCGTCGAGACGCACCTGGGCGCGCCGGTGGCCGGGGCCGTGACCCAGCACGGCGGGTTCTCGCCGGGCGCCGCCGTACGGCTGACGCTGGCCGACGGGCGGCGGGCGTTCGCCAAGGCGGTCGGGCCCGAGCCCAACGCGCTCAGCCCCGGGATCTACCGGAACGAGGCCCGGATCGCCGCGGCGCTCCCCGCCGGGGTGCCCGCGCCGAGGCTGCTGGCCTCCTTCGAGTCCGAGGGCTGGGTGGCGCTGCTGTTCGAGGACGTGGACGGCCGGGCGCCCGCCGACCCGTGGCGGGCCGGCGAACTCGATCGCGTGCTGGAGGCCCTGGACGGGCTGGCCGCCGCGCTGACCCCGTCCCCGGTGCCCGCTCCGGAGGCGAAGGAGCATCTCGGCGAGCAGTTCCAGGGCTGGCGTCGGCTGGTTCAGGCCCGTGACGCGGGCCTGGACGACCTGTCGGGACTCGACCCGTGGGCCGCGCGCCACCTGGACGCGCTGGCGGAGCTGGAAGCGGGCTGGCCGGAGGCGGCCGAGGGCGACAGCCTGGTCCACGGCGACATCCGGGCCGACAACCTGCTGCTCACCGCCGACGGGGTGATGGTCGTCGACTGGCCGTGGGCGTTCACCGGCCCGGCCTGGTTCGACCTGCTGCAGATGCTGCCCAGCGTGCGGATGCAGGGCGGCCCGCCGTCCGAGGAGGTCTTCACCGCCCACCCGCTCGGGCGGGCGGCCGATCCGGCGGTGACCACGACGGTGGCCGCGCTCACCGGTTACTTCGTCCGGCAGTCCCGGCAGCCGTCCCCGCCCGGCCTGCCCACTCTCCGCGCCTTCCAGGCCGCCCAGGGCCGGGCCGCGCTGGAGTGGCTCCGCACGCGCGTGAGCCGTCCCTGACGGGGCGGGCTCTCGATTCCGGGGAGCGGCTCAGGCGAAGACGCGGATGACGCCGTCGGTGTGCACGACCCGGTGTCCGGCGCCGGTCAGCACACTGATCACGGCTTCCCGCACCACGGCGTGGATGCCGGGGTAGGAGCGGGTTCCGTCCGTGGTGAGGCCGGAAGCCGGCCGCCGCCAGACCACGCGGAGCCCTCCCGCGGGGTCGGGGTACACCCGCATCCCGTGGTCGTCGTCGGTCTCGGCGAGGTCGTCGCCGAAGCCGGTCTGCGCCAGCAGACGGCGGACACGCGCCTCTAGGTCATCGAGGGCAGGAGGGACGTCCATATCTCGTTATAGCCGACTGGCTGCGCTGTCGGCGATGGAACTCGTCGGCGACACCCGCGCCGGCGCGCCGAGAACACGGGGGCGGTGACCGTGACTCGGCCTTGCACGATGCGCGCGGGGCGATCCGGGCCGTCCCCCGCGACCGGCCTGTTCCCATTTATGGAAGTACGTAATAAAGTAGTCCTTCATGGAGAAGGAAGTATTCAATCCGTCGACCGGCCCGGACGGCCTGCTCTTCGACCCCGAGACCAGGACCGCGATGGCCCGGTTCGTCGGCGGCGAGGAGACCCTGGACCTGGAGGCCGCGGCCGCCGTCCGCATCGCCTTCCACGCGATCGAACGCATCCGTGCCCACGGCGCCCGGGGGCGGGGGCTGAGCTCGGGAGCGCTGGACATCTTGCTGCGGCTCAGCGCTTCCGGCAGCGAGATCAGCATCGGCGACCTGGCCCAGTCGGCCGGAGTCAGCTCCCGCAACGTCACCGGGCTGGTCGACACCCTCGAACGCGAGGGTCTGGTGCGGCGGACGCCCGCCCTCCATGACCGGCGTTCCGTCCTGGCCGCGATCACTCCCGCCGGGCAGGAGTGGATCGAGAACTTCAGGCGGCCGACGCAGGCCGCCATGGCCGCGCTCTTCCGGGGGTTCACCCCAGCCGAACTGCACCAGCTGCGCCACCTCTGCCTGCGCGTGGCCGACAACCAGAACAAGCTCGCCCAGCATCTGAACGGAGCCCCATGACCACCGAACAGGCCGTCCGCGGTTACCACGAGGCCAGGTTCCGGGGTGATGTGACCGCCGCGGCCGCGTATCTCGCCGAGCCGTTCACCTTCCGCAGTCCGTTCATCGCCTCCACCGACCCGGCCGGCCACCTGGCCGGACTGCCGGGATTCGTCCAGGTGGTCACCGGTGTCGACATGATCAGCGAGCTGTACGGCGAAGCCGAGGCCACGCTCGTCTACGACGTGCACACCGCCACCCCGGCGGGCACCCAGCACACCGCCGAGCACTTCCGCCTCGACCGGGACGGCAGGATCACCTCGATCGGCCTCATCTTCGATGCGGCGCCGTGGCGGTCGATGGCGGCGCTGATGACCTGACGGCGCCCGCGATCCCTCTCGGAACGCCGCCCCGGATCGTGCTGGAACCGGTAGAACACGATGCCGGTCGGGCTCCGGTGTTTCCCGGGGGCTGTTCTTCGGCGGCTGTTTTTTCGGAGGCGGAGAATGTCGGTTATGTGGTCTACTGCCGCGCATGACCTCGTCATTACGCCTGGAGCAGGTGACCCCGGAGAACATCGGCGACGCGTTCAAGATCGAGATACGGCCGGAGCAGGAGGGGACCGTCGCCCCGGTCGAGCGCTCCCTCGCCGAGGCCTACGCCTCCCGGGAGACGGCCTGGCCCCGCCTGGTCTACGACGGTGACCGGCTGGTCGGGTTCATCATGGGCAACTTCGACCCCGGCGCGTCGATCGACATCTTCCGCTACGGCATCTGGCGGCTGAACATCGCCGCCGAGCACCAGGGGAAGGGATACGGGCGCTTCGCCGTGGAGGCCCTCTGCGAGGAGGCGCGGCGCAGGGGCGCCAAGCGCGTCACCGTGCTCTGGGTGCCGGACCACGAGCACGGCGCCGAGGAGTTCTACCTCAAGCTCGGTTTCCGCCGTACCGGGCAGGTCTTCGACGGGGAGATCGTCGGGGAGCTCTTGCTCGACTGATCCTGACACGTCATCCTTGAGCCTGTTCCGCACGTTTTCCCGCACCACCGTACGGCGAGGCGGCGTGTCGTGAACGGGTCCCAATGACATCGACCTCCGGCTGCGTCCGCCAGATCGCGGCCGCCGGGGGCCTCTGCGTGGCTACCGGGAGGGTCTGTCATGGCTGTAACCGCCGCGGTCGGGGATGTGGTGGAGGACTTCGAGCTCCTCGACGAGACCGGGACGCCACGCAAGCTCAACGAGCTCCTGGAGAACGGGCCGGTGGTGCTGTTCTTCTACCCCGCCGCCATGACGTCGGGCTGCACGCTGGAGAGCTGCCGTTTCCGGGACCTGTCCGCGGAGTTCGCCAGGGTGAAGGCCACCCCGGTCGGCATCAGCCGCGACACCGTGCCCCGGCAGAAGCGCTTCGCCGACACCCACAGCCTGGGCTACCCACTGCTGTCCGACCCCGACGGCGTCGTCGCCCGCTCCCTCGGCGCCCGCCGCAGCTACGCCGTGGGCCCCTTCCTCACCCGCCGGGTGACCTTCGTCGTCGACGTCGACCGCCGCATCCTCGAAGTGATCCACAACGAGGCCAGCATGGAGATCCACGCCGACCGCTCCCTCGAGGTCCTCCGCGCCCGCGCCTCCTGATCCGCGGTCGCTTGTCGACCTCCTCCTCCCGTCTCCCCGGGCCACTCCTCGGGCTGTTTCACGCATGTGCCGCGATGGGGGACGGTGAAGACCCAGCCCTGATCGCGCAGGAAGGCGACTCCCCGATGAGGGCCGCTGTCTGCAGGCAGACCGGTACGGGACCCTCTCGATCCAGCACGTTCTAAGGCTAGACGTGCTAATACGACTGGACGAGAAAACGTGAAAAAACGGCTCGGCTACTCCGTGGGCCACTTTTCCTGCGGGGATACGAAGCTCCCGCGCTGGGGCACCGTGTAGATCCATCCCTGCTCTCGGAGGAGTCCCACGGCTCGGCGGGCGGTCTCTCTGGCCACGTCGTACTGATCCACCAGGGCGGTCTCGCTGGGGATGGGGCGACGAGGACGAAGATCGCCGCCGCGGATGCGTTCGGTGAGATCCTCTGCGATCTGCCGGTACATCGGGATCTTTCTCGCCTGCCGAGGGCCCTTGTCGGGCGGGCCGACGAAAGTGCCTTCTCCCTGGACCGTGTAAACGAGTCCCTCATCGCGGAGCATTTGAACCGCCCGCCTGGCGGTCGTCCTCGCCACACCGAACTCGTTCCGGATATCCGCCTCGCTGGGGACGGTGTGCCCAGGAGGAAGGGCTGCTTCCGCGATGCGCTGGCGGATGATCTCGGCGATCTGAAGGTAGAGGTGGGTGTCTCCGTCATAGTCGAGCACGACTCGAAGATAGACGGATAGGGACAGTACCGCACAAAATAAGACACCTAAACGGAGGTATCCGTTTCTCCTTTGACGAGAAGATACAACTAGACGTATTGTTTCTTTGTGGCCGAAGAGGCGGTAGAGGCCGGCAGGGTGATCGTGGCGCCGGTGGGCCGGTACCACAGCCACCATGTGGGGGTCTTGCAAGCGGAGCACGAGCGGATCGATTGGCGGGTGGAGCGGCCGAGGGCGGACAGGGTGCGGGTCAGGGAGCACACGTGCGACTGCAGGGCGACGTTCTACGAGCTCTGCCAGGCGGGCGGGCTGATGTTCGTACGGCGGACGCACCGCGCGATGGGGAAGACGGCGGTGCACGAATCGCCGTGGGCCCCGGCGAAGGAGACGCAGAAGCTGTGGCTCCGGCTGCTGATGGGCGGCGCGCGATGACCGGTCGATGACAGGCGTGCCCGGTGAGGTGGGGCGGGACAGGCTCCGCCGCCGGGCCGGGACGTGCCGGCGGACTTCCCGCATCCCACCCGTCCGCCGGGCGCGGGTTCCGGTGGGCGGGTCCATCGATGAGGACGTGTGGACCCGCCCATCGGATCAGAGCACCCCGGCAGGTTGATGCGCCCCCTGCCGGGGGTCGACGTGGCCTCGGATCGTGGAGGGTGACGAGGCCACTCCCCGGCCGCCGCCGTTGGGGTGCGGCGGCGGCCGGAACCCTCCGTCGGCGGCGTCTATCCGGCGATGCGGCGCCAGGCCGTGTCGGTGACGATCACGTGGTCGAGGAAGCGCAGGCCCACCGTCTCGGCCGCCTCGCGGAGGCGGGCGGTGACGTCGAGGTCGGCGGGGCTGGGGTCGAGGGAGCCGCTGGGGTGGTTGTGGGCCAGGCCGAAGGAGGAGCCGCCGGAGGTGAGGACGGTCGTGACGATCTCCCGGACGGGGGCGACGGCGTGGTCGCTGCCCCCCTCGCTGACGATCGCCCTGCGGAGCACCGCGCCGCCGGAGTCGCAGACCACGGCGACCACGCGCTCATGGCTGAGGCAGCGCAACATCGGGGAGACCACGGCGGCCAGGTCTCCGGAGCAGGTGACGCGGCGGCGCTCGGGCTCGGTCTGCGCCTGCCGCATGAGATGGAAGGCGGCCACGACGCGGGCCGCCTTGGCCGGGCCGATGCCGGGGACGGACATCAGGCGGTGCGGGTCGGAACGGGCCAGGCCGCGCAGGTCGCCGCAGTGGGCGATCAGGTGGGAGGCCAGCTCGACCGCGTTGGCGCCCCGGCCGCCGGAGCCGAGCAGTAAGGCCAGCAGCTCCCGGTCGGCCAGGGCCGTGGCCCCGATCGAGAGGAGTCGCTCACGGGGCTGGTCGGTCGGGGGCATGTCCTTGACGCGCAATCGGCACCTCCGGGATGGGAACCTGCGACGGTTCTACCAGGGAGTCCTGACAATTCGTCACGCGAAGATCACGGAACGTCTGAAGGGCGTCCGGCGGCGTCCGTTCCGGAGGGGCGGGCGCTCGGGGACGCCCAGGGGTGATCGGGGCTCAAGGGTGCTCAGGGGTGCAGCGGGTGGGCGTAGACCAGGCGGAAGCGGTCGCCGGGGATGACGATGTCGCTGGTCTCGACCGGGCGGTCGCCGGCCCAGTGGGTGCGCTCGACGTGGAGGACGTGGGTCCCGGCGGGCAGGGCGAGGACGTCGCTCTCGGCGGGCTCGGGGACGCGGGTGTAGACCTCCTCCACCACCTCGGTGATCTTCGCGCCGTGGGCGGACATGCGTCCGATGAGGGCGCGCGGGGCCTCGTCGGGGGCGGGGTCGCCGAACCCGGCCGGTTCGTAGGAGACGGTGAGCTGGACGGGTTTGCCGTCGCCGCGGAAGACGTAGCGGGTCCGGGTGACGGGGGCCGACTCCTCGATGCGGAGGCGCTGGGCGATGTCGGGGGTGGCCTCGACCGGCTCGCTGCGCCGGTCCCAGGTGGTGCGGATGCCCTGCGCGTGCAGGTCGGCGCCGAACGGGACGTGGTGGTCGTGGAACCGCCAGCGGTGCAGGGGGAGGAGCACCGGTTTGGCCCGCACGTAGTGGCCGGAGCCGACGCGGCCGACGATCAGGCCCTCGGCGGCGAGCACCCGCAGGGCGTGGCGCGCGGCGGTCTCGCCGACGCCGTACTTGCGGGTGAGCTGGGCCCGGGAGGGGATCGGGGCGTCGGGGGGCAGGGAGCCGTCGAGGATCTGGCGGCGGATGTCGGCGACGACGCGGAGGTAGACCGGATCGGAGCTTGCCACGTGGTCCATCCAAGGGTGCTAGACGTTGCCCCATCCTGTCGTATTCAAGGGAAAACCCAGGGTAATGGCGTCTATTTGGAGCTCCAACTTTACGGACTTCCGTCCGTTGTTCTCATCGCCGGGAAAAATTTTCGAGAAGCGTGTAACGGCCCCGGGAGCAGTGTCGATTCAACGGTAGAGGTCGTCGATGTGTGTACCCCCGAGCACATATCGGCGGCCTCTTTCGTGGTCGGGCGCCACCTTCAGTCATATGTCCGGGTTTGTGGTCCGAATTCGTGATCTAAGCGCGCAATCCAGTCGCTGTACGGCTTCGCGGGGCGGCTTCCGGTCCCGTCCCCGGCGTTCCCCGGGCGCCGCTCGCGACGCCCGGGAGGCCGGGCCGCGGATCCCGCCCGGGGCGGCCGCGGCGCGGAGCGGGGTGGCGGAGTCCACCGCCTTCCCGGATCCGGGTACCGTTCCGTCTATGGCAGCGCCAACGACAACCTCCGACGCCCCCTTCGGCCGCATGCTGACCGCCATGGTCACCCCGTTCACCCCGGACGGCGCGGTCGACTACGAGGCGGTGCAGAGCCTGGCCACCTACCTGGTGGACGAGCAGCGTAACGACGGCCTGGTCGTGAGCGGCACGACCGGCGAGTCCCCGACGACCTCCGACCAGGAGAAAGAGCGCCTGGTGCGCGCGGTCGTGGAGGCGGTCGGCGATCGCGCCGTCGTGGTGGCGGGGGCGGGCAGCAACGACACCCACCACAGCGTCGAGCTGGCCCGGACCGCCGAGCGCGCCGGGGCCCACGGCCTGCTGGTGGTGACGCCCTACTACAACAAGCCCCCGCAGGAGGGGCTCTACCGGCACTTCACCGCCGTGGCCGACGCCACCGGGCTGCCGGTCATGCTCTACGACATCCCCGGCCGCAGCGGCGTGCCCATCCAGACCGAGACCCTGATCAGGCTGGCGATGCACGAGCGCGTCGTCGCCGTGAAGGACGCCAAGGCCGACCTGTTCGCCGGATCCCAGGTCATGCTCGCCACCGACCTGGTCTTCTACTCGGGCGACGACACCCTGAACCTGCCGTGGGCCTCGGTCGGGGCCGCCGGGTGCGTGAGCGTCGTGGGCCACGTCGTGGGCGCGGAGATCGCCGAGATGATGGCGCTGCACCGCTCCGGTGACGTCGCGGGCGCGCTGGAGATCCACCGCAGGCTGCTCCCGGTGGTCTCCGGGATCATGATGCAGGCCGGCGGGGCGATCATGGCGAAGGCGGCGCTGGCGATGGTCGGGCGCCCGGTGGGCCCCGTGCGCCCGCCCCTGTCGGAGGCCACGGAGCGGGAGCTGGCGATCCTGCGGGCGGACTTGGCGGCGGGCGGCGTGAAGCTGTCCGACGGAGATGTGACGTGAGAAAGAAGACCACGGCCGGTCCTGACCGCGGTGAGACCGCGGTCAGGACCGGCATCGGATGCGGCGCGGTCGGGAATGACCGCAGTGGGGAGGAACGGCGGTTTGAAGGTTGCAGACAGAGGCCTTCTTGTGGGGTGCGGAGTGCTCGGCGAGGGAGCAGTCCTGCCGTATGGGAGGTTCGCCGACACGTGTGAGAGAGGTGTGACCGCATGAGTCACCCCCATCCCGAACTCGGGCCGCCGCCGCGGCTCCCGGAGGGCGCGCTGCGCATCGTCGCGCTGGGCGGCCTCGGGGAGATCGGCCGCAACATGGCGGTGTTCGAGTTCGACGGACGCCTGCTGATCGTGGACTGCGGGGTGCTGTTCCCCGAGACCGAGCAGCCGGGCGTGGACCTGATCCTTCCCGACTTCGACTACATCCGCGACCGGCTGGACCAGATCGAGGCGGTCATCCTGACCCACGGTCACGAGGACCACATCGGCGCCGTGCCGTACCTGCTCCGCGAGCGCCCCGACATCCCGATCGTCGGCTCCAAGCTGACGATGGCGCTGATCGAGGCCAAGCTGACCGAGCACCGCATCCAGCCGGTCAAGGTCGAGGTCGTCGAGGAGGAGCGGCACCGGTTCGGGCCGTTCGACTGCGAGTTCTTCGCGGTCAACCACTCGATCCCGGACGCGCTGGCGGTCGCGATCCGCACCCCGGCCGGGATCGTGCTGCACACCGGTGACTTCCGGATGGACCAGCTGCCCAGCGACGGCCGCCTGACCGACCTCGGCGGGTTCGCCCGGCTCGGCCGGGAGGGCGTCGACCTGCTGATGTCCGACTCCACCAACGCCGAGGTGCCGGGCTTCGTCACCAGCGAGCGGGAGATCGCCCCGGTCA
Organism: Planobispora longispora; assembly: GCF_016863135.1. Classification (GTDB taxonomy): domain Bacteria; phylum Actinomycetota; class Actinomycetes; order Streptosporangiales; family Streptosporangiaceae; genus Planobispora; species Planobispora longispora. Next base: position 21,728 of record NZ_BOOH01000034.1, on the reverse strand, counting down.
TCGACGAGGTGATCCGCACGGCGAGCAAGCGCGTGATCGTGGCGAGCTTCGCCTCCCACATCCACCGCGTGCAGCAGGTCATCGACGCCGCCGGGAGGCACGGTCGCAAGGTCGCCCTGATCGGCCGCTCCATGGTCCGCAACATGGGCGTGGCGCGCGACCTGGGCTATCTCCGAATCCCGCCGGGCCTGATCGTCGACTCCCGCGAGATCGAGGAGTGGCCGCCGGAGGACGTGGTGCTGATCTGCACCGGCTCCCAGGGCGAGCCGATGGCCGCGCTGTCGCGCATGGCCAACCGCGACCACGCGATCCGGATCGCCGAAGGCGACACCGTGCTGCTGGCCTCCTCGCTGGTCCCCGGGAACGAGACCGCGGTCAACAAGGTGATCAACGGCCTGACCCGGTGGGGCGCGCGGGTGGTGCACAAGGGCAACGCCAAGGTGCACGTCTCCGGGCACGCCGCCGCGGGTGAGCTGCTGTACGTGCTCAACCTGACCCGGCCGTCCAACTTCATGCCGGTGCACGGCGAGTGGCGGCACCTGCGGGCGCACGCCAAGCTGGCCGCGCTGACCGGGGTGCCCGACGACCACATCGTGATCGCCGAGGACGGCGTCGTGGTGGACCTGGTCGACGGCCGCGCGCGGATCGTGGGCGCGGTGCAGGCCGGCTACGTCTACGTGGACGGCACCTCGGTGGGCGACGTCACCGAGTTCGCCCTGAAGGACCGGCGGATCCTGGGCGAGGAGGGGTTCATCTCGATCATCATCGTGGTGGACACCGCCACCGGCGAGCTGGCCGCCGCCCCGGAGATCCACGCCCGCGGCTCGGGCATCGACCCCGACCGGTTCGACGAGGTCATCCCGCAGGTGGAGAAGGTCCTGAAGGACAACGCCGCCGACGGGGTGGTGGACATCCAGCAGATCCGCCGGGTGGTCCGCAGGAGTGTGGGCCGCTGGGTGAGCGACACCTACCGCCGCCGCCCGATGATCGTCCCTGTGATCATCGAGGTCTGATCGCGGGGCTCGGGCCGTACGGCTCCGGCCGTACCGCTCCGGCCCCGCAGTTTCGGTGGCACGGCTCCCGCCCGGATCCGGACCTTCCCAGGTCCGGATCCGGGCGCCCGTGTTCTCCGGGGTTTCTTCCGGCCTCCCGGCTTGCGGCCTCCCGGGCGCAGCGCACGCTTCCGCGCATGTGACACCCTCTGTCGGCCGCCTGCCCGGGTAAGAGTTCATGTCCGGAACACCGTGCCAACGCGCACGATGGAATGCGCTTTCCGAAACATGCGGCCTCTCCTCCCGTTCCTGTTTGCCGAGATGAGATCTTGCTCTACGGTGTGGAACGACCTTTTCCGGTCAAACCGAAATTTCGGGTACGTACGGCCTCAAGGGAGATGAGGAGTGCTACGTAATCTCGCAACCCGCGCACGCGTTGTGGCGTGCGCGGCGACAACCCTCGCGGGCGTCGCGCTCGCGGTGGCGCCGGCGGCGGCTTCCGCGGCCCCGGCGGCGGGCTCGTATACGCTTGTTAACGCTAACAGTGGTCTCTGTCTGGAAGTTCCCTCGGCGGGAACGGCGGAGGGCGTACAGCTCGTCCAGCAGTCCTGCGGCCGGTCCGGCCAGACCTGGACGCTCTCGAACGTCCCCGGGGGCCAGCGCCTGACCGCGGCCCACAGCGGCAAGTGCGCCGGCATCGCCGGCAACAGCACCTCCGCGGGCAAGGCGGTCGCTCAGCAGGCCTGCCAAGTAAGCGCTTTCCAGACCTGGGAGCTGCAGCTCGTCAGCGGCTCGATCTACCGGGTCGTCAACGCCGGCAGCGACAAATGCCTCAACGTCAAGGACAGCTCCAAGGCCGCCGGCGTCGGAGTGCAGCAGAACTCCTGCGACACGGCCGCGAGCAAGCGCTGGACGCTCAAGGCCGCGGGCTCCGCCCCCGCGCCGACCGCCACCCCGACGCCCGCGCCGACCGCGACGGTCAAGCCGACCCCCACCCCGGCGCCGACCGCGACGAGCGGCCCCTCCCCGCTGCCCGGCTGGCCCGCGGCGAACGGGCAGCAGGCCGTCACCTCCACCATCCCCGTCAGCGGCGTTCGCGACGGCGGCATGAAGCGCTTCTACGGCTCCGGCGAGTTGGGCAGCGACGGCCAGAGCGAGAGCCAGGGCCCGCTGTTCCAGCTGGCCGACGGCGCCACGCTGCAGAACGTCATCCTCGGCGCCCCCGCCGCCGACGGCGTCCACTGCCTGGGCACCTGCACGCTGAAGAACGTCTGGTGGGAGGACGTCGGCGAGGACGCCGCCACCTTCAAGGGCGCCTCGGCCTCCCAGGTGATGACCATCGACGGCGGCGGCGCGCGCAAGGCCTCCGACAAGACCTTCCAGCACAACGGCCCCGGCACGATGGTGATCAAGAACTTCCAGATCACCGACTTCGGCAAGCTCTACCGCTCCTGCGGCAACTGCTCCAAGCAGTACGCCCGGCACGTCGTCGTCTCCAACGTGCAGGTGACCGCCCCGGGCAAGTCCCTGGTGGGCATCAACAGCAACTACGGCGACACCGCCAAGCTCTCGGGGATCACCATCGTCGGCGACCCCGGCAAGAAGATCGCGATCTGCGACAGGTACAAGGGTGTGACCAGCGGAGAGCCGAGCAAGATCGGTAGCGGCGCCGACGGCGTGAACTGCGTCTACAGCGCCTCCGCCATCACCTACAAGTAATCCCGCGGATCCCGGCGGGGCGCGCTCCCGCCGCGCCCTCACGGTGATCTCACCCTGTTCCCCGCCGCGTTCCCGCCGCCGGCCCCTTCCCCGGCCCGATCCGGGGAAGGGGCCGGTCCCGGCGAGCCTCCGCCTCCCCGGCGGCCACTGTCGTTAGCCTCCTACCATGGCCACCCGTACGTCTAAAGGCACCTCAGGTAAAACTCCGGCCAAGGGAGCTCCCGGCCGGTCGAGGTCCACCCCTGCCCGTACGGCTCCCGCCAGGCGGGCCTCCGCCGCCCGGGCGAAGTCCGCGTCCCCGCCGCGACGGCCGTCCGGCTCCCAGCCCGACCCGATCGGCTGGGTCCTCACCATGATCGGCAAGCTGTTCGTGGGGATCTGGATGCTGCTCGCCGGCGGCATCGGGAGCGCCGCGCGGGCCCTGGGGCGCAACGCGCGGGAGCTCGACCCCGTGCACCGCCGCGACGGGCTGGGCCTGGCCGTGTTCGCCGGTGCGATCGTGCTGGCCGCGATGACCTGGCGGACCGGCACGGGCACCGTCTCCGAGGTGGTCAACACCGTCATGCGCGGTGTCTTCGGCTCGCTGACCTGGCTGATCCCCATCCTGCTGACGCTGCTGGCCTGGCGGCTGCTGCGTCACCCCGACCAGAACACCGACACCGGCCGGATGATGATCGGGTGGGCCGCCCTCACGGTCGGCGTGCTCGGCATCGTGCACGTCGCCAACGGCACGCCGTACCCCTCGGGCGGCTCCTCCGACGGCATGGACAAGGTGTCGGCGGCCGGCGGGATGATCGGGTTCATCATCTCCGCGCCCCCGGACAGCATCCTGCCCGTCTTCATCACCATCCCGCTGCTGCTGCTCCTGTCGGCCTTCGGCGTGCTCGTCATCACCGCGACCCCGGTGCACCGGGTCCCGGAACGGCTGGCGGAGATCAGGCACATGCTCTTCACCCGCGAGGCCGCGCCGGCGCGCGCGCCCCGGACCCCGGCCAAGCGCCCCGTGCGGGGCAAGGGGAAGACCGGCTCCGCGGGCTCCGGTTCCGGGGGGCCCGAGGGTTCGGACCCCGGGGACCCCGACGGCGTCAAGCCGTACGACACGCCCGTGCTCGCCGAGACGTCGGGCAGGCTCGCCGACCACTCGCCGGAGATCGTGCCCGGCCTGGTGACGGAGGAGCCGGAGGTCGAGGAGCGCCGGCCGTCGCCGCCCGAGCCGACCCCGGCGCCGCGCAAGGTGGAGCAGCTCGTGCTCTCCCCGCAGGCGGGGCCGTACACCCTGCCCGACGCGCAGTTCCTGAAGCCGGGCAGCGCGCCCAAGCCGCAGACGAAGGCCAACACGGTCGTGGTCAACGCGCTGACCAGCGTGCTGGAGCAGTTCTCGATCGACGCCCAGGTGATCGGCTTCACCCGGGGGCCGACCGTGACGCGCTACGAGATCGAGCTGGGCCCGGCGGTCAAGGTCGAGAAGGTGACCGCGCTCACCAAGAACATCGCCTACGCCGTCAAATCGGCCGACGTGCGCATCCTGTCCCCGATCCCGGGCCGCTCGGCGATCGGCGTCGAGATCCCCAACAGCGACAAGGACCTCGTCTCGCTGGGCGACATCCTGCGCTCGCAGGTGGCCCAGGCCGACCACCACCCGATGATCGTCGGCCTGGGCAAAGACGTCGAGGGCCGCACGATCGTGGCCAACCTCGCCAAGATGCCGCACCTGCTCATCGCGGGCGCCACCGGCGCGGGCAAGTCGGTCTGCGTCAACGGGCTGATCACCTCGATCCTGATGCGCGCCACCCCGGACGAGGTCCGGATGGTCCTGGTCGACCCCAAGCGGGTGGAGCTGTCGGTCTACGAGGGCATCCCGCACCTGATCACGCCGATCATCACCAACCCCAAGAAGGCCGCCGAGGCCCTGGAGTGGGTGGTGGGGGAGATGGACCGCCGCTACGACGACCTGGCCGCCAGCGGGTTCCGGCACGTGGACGACTTCAACAAGGCGGTGCGCGCGGGCAAGCTCGTGCCGCCCCCGGGCAGCGAGCGGGTCTACCAGCCGTACCCGTACCTGCTGGTGATCGTGGACGAGCTCGCCGACCTGATGATGGTCGCCCCCCGCGACGTCGAGGACTCCATCGTCCGCATCACCCAGCTCGCCCGGGCCGCGGGCATCCACCTGGTGATCGCCACGCAGCGCCCGTCGGTGGACGTCGTCACCGGCCTGATCAAGGCGAACGTGCCCTCGCGGCTGGCCTTCGCCACCTCCAGCCTCGCCGACAGCCGGGTCATCCTCGACCAGCCGGGCGCCGAGAAGCTGGTGGGCCAGGGTGACGCGCTCTTCCTGCCGATGGGCGCGAGCAAGCCCATGCGCCTGCAGAACGCCTTCGTCTCCGAGAAGGAGATCATGGAGGTGGTGACGCACTGCAAGGCCCAGATGAAGGTCGAGTACCGCGAGGACGTGGCGGCGGCCGCCACGGCCAAGAAGGAGATCGACGAGGAGATCGGCGACGACCTCGACCTGCTGATCCAGGCGGCCGAGCTGATCGTGACCACCCAGTTCGGCTCGACCTCCATGCTCCAGCGCAAGCTCCGGGTGGGCTTCGCCAAGGCGGGCCGCCTGATGGACCTGCTGGAGAGCCGGAACGTGGTGGGCCCGAGCGAGGGCTCCAAGGCCCGCGAGGTCCTGGTCACGCCCGACGACCTGCCGGGACTCCTCGCCGACCTGCGCGGCTGACCGGCCGGAGACGCGCGCGGCCGGCGGCGGTCCACCGCTGACGGCCGCGCGCCTCCGGCGGCGGTGTGCGACTGACGACGGCGCACCGCTGAAGACGGCGTACGGCGGGCGGTTCGCGTGCTTGACGGCTGGTTGTGGCACCCCGGGTTCATCGCCCGAATCGTCACTGGTTGAATGGGGGTCACTACGTAACGTCAGAGTCGGGGGAGGCGTGCGATGGTGAACGAGGGGGCCGCCGGGTACGGCGCGGGCGAGGAACCGCCGGGCGAGGTGCGCGCATGAGCGTCGGCGCCAGGCTGGCGGAGGCGCGGGAGGCCGCGGGGCTGTCCGCCGAGGAGCTGAGCAGGCGCACCCGCGTGCGCGAGGCACTGATCAACGCGATCGAACGGGACGACTTCTCCCTGTGCGGGGGTGACTTCTACGCGCGGGGGCACGTCCGCAACCTGTCCACCTTCCTCGGGATCGACGCCGAGGCCATGGTGCACGAGTTCGACCACATGCACGGCGGCGTGCCGCTGCCGGTGCGGGCCTCCAGCATCTTCCAGGCGGAGAAGCCCATCAAGATCCGCGACCGCCACGCGCTCAACTGGACGATGGCCATGGCGGTCGCGCTGGCCGTCGTGGTCGTGTTCGGCGTGGTGAAGACGATGGGCGGCAAGGGCGACGTCACGACGGCGGAGGGCCGGGAGGTCTCGGTGCCGGCCGCGTCGCCGTCCACCTCCATCGTCAAGGCGCCCGAGCCGCCGCGCAAGGAGGCCTCGCTCTCCTCGCCCAGGCAGAACGGCACGGTGGTCTTCCAGGTCAGGGCGGAGCGCTCCACCCGGCTCACGGTCAGGGACGCCGGGGGGCGCCGCCTGTTCTCCGGCACGCTCCCGGCGGGTAAAACCTCCGTGTGGCGGGCGAAGACCGGGGTGCGGGTCACTTTCGCCGACGCCGGAGCGGTTTCCCTGCTGGTGAACGGGAAGGATCTGGGTGTCCCGGGGCGTCCGGGGCAGAGCCTGAAGCGCTTCTACGGGGCCGCCGCCCCCTCCCGGAGGTAGCTCGCGGCGGACCGGAAGCGGGGGGAGGTGCACCGGGTAGTGGCCAACTCCCTATACCGTAGTGTTCACCATGTCATCCCGCCGAACCGCATCGCTGATCACACTGGGCTGCGCCCGTAACGAGGTCGACTCCGAGGAGCTCGCCGCGCGGCTCGAGGCTGCCGGCTGGCAGCTGGGCGACGACGACCCCGACGTCGTCGTCGTCAACACCTGTGGCTTCATCGACTCAGCGAAAAAGGACTCCATCGACACGCTGCTCGCCGCCGCCGACTCGGGGGCCAAGGTGGTCGCCGCGGGGTGCATGGCCGAGCGGTACGGCGACCAGCTCGCCGAGGCCCTGCCCGAGGCGGCGGCCGTCATCTCCTTCGACGACTACACCGAGATCGGCGACCGCCTGGACGACGTGCTGGAGGGCAGGCCGCTGGTCCCGCACAGCCCGCGCGACCGCAGGACGCTGCTGCCCATCTCCCCGGCCGAGCGCGCCGCGGCTCCCAAGGCCGGCATCCCCGGCCACGGCGAGCTGCCCGAGGGGCTGGCCCCCGCCAGCGGTCCCCGGCCGCTGCGCAAGCGCCTGGGCGACGGGCCGGTGGCCTCGCTCAAGCTGGCCTCCGGCTGCGACCGGCGCTGCACCTTCTGCGCCATCCCGGCGTTCCGCGGCGCCTACGTCTCGCGCGGCGCCGCGGAGCTCCTCGGCGAGGCGGCGTGGCTGGCCGAGCAGGGCGTCAAGGAGCTCGTCCTGGTCAGCGAGAACTCCACCTCCTTCGGCAAGGACCTCGGCGACCTGCGGGCGCTGGAGAAGCTGCTGCCCTCCCTGGCCGCGGTCGAGGGGATCGAGCGGGTGCGGGTCAGCTACCTGCAGCCCGCCGAGCTCCGTCCCGGCCTGCTGGAGACGATCGCCCGGACCGAGGGCGTGGCGCCGTACTTCGACCTGTCCTTCCAGCACGCCAGCGGTTCGGTGCTGCGCCGGATGCGCCGCTTCGGCGATCCCCGGCGCTTCCTCGACCTGCTGGAGACCATCCGGGCCGCCGCCCCGGAGGCGGGCGTGCGCTCCAACTTCATCGTGGGCTTCCCCGGCGAGACCGAGGAGGAGTTCACCGAGCTGGTCGACTTCCTGCAGGAGGCCAGGCTCGATGTGATCGGTGTGTTCGGCTACTCCGACGAGGAGGGCACCGAGGCGGCGTCGCTGCCCGGCAAGCTCGACCAGGAGACCGTGGACGCCCGCGTGGCCGCGCTCACCGAGCTGGCCGAGGAGCTCATGGCCCAGCGGGCCGAGGAGCGCATCGGCACCGAGGTGGACGTCCTCATCGAGGAGGACCTGGGCGACGGCGGTTACGAGGGCCGCGCCGCCCACCAGGGCCCCGAGGTCGACGGCTGCGTCACGGTCCAGGGCATCGGCCTGGTCCGCGGCCAGATCGTCCGGGCCGTCGTGGTCGACTCCGAGGGGGTCGACCTCATCGCGCGCATCAAGGCCGCCCCGTGAGCGCGCCGCCGGGCCGGGAGAGCGCATGACCAACACGCCAGAGACCGGCACCGACGCGACGTCGGCGCACGGGCACCCGCCGAAGGTGAGCCCGTGGAACATCGCCAACGTCGTGACGGTGATACGACTGGCGATGGTCCCGTTCTTCGCGGTCTGCCTCTTCCTTCCGGGCACCGGCTGGAGGGTCACCGCGCTGGTGGTGTTCATGGCGGCCTCGCTCACCGACCTCCTCGACGGTGAGCTGGCCCGCCGGTACGGCCTGGTCACCGACTTCGGGAAGATCGCCGACCCGATCGCCGACAAGGCCCTGATCGGGGGCGCGCTCATCAGCCTGTCGATCCTGGACGAGCTGGGCTGGTGGGTCACCATCGTGATCCTGGGCAGGGAGATCGGCGTCACGCTGCTGCGGTTCGCGGTCATCAGGCACGGCGTCATCCCGGCCAGTTACGGCGGGAAGGTGAAGACGGTCCTGCAGATCTTCGCCATCGCCCTCTACATGTGGCCGGGCGTGCCCGACCTGCTCCGCTGGATCGCGATGGGCGCGGCGATCCTCGTGACCGTCGCCACCGGGCTGGACTACGTGATCCGGGCCGTGAAGCTGCGCCAGGTGGCCAAACGAGCGCGGGCCGGTCAGTGAGCCACGCCCCCGAGCCCGCGAGGCCCGCCGTCCCGGAGGCCGCCCGGGTGCTCGCGCTGCTCGTCCGCGGGGGCGCGACCGTGGCGACCGCCGAGTCGCTGACCGCCGGGTTGATCGGCGCGGCGCTGACCGGCCCCCCGGGAGCCTCCGCGGCCTTCGCCGGTGGGGTCCTCGCCTACGCCACCGAACTCAAGCACCGCCTGCTGGGCGTCCCGGCGGCGCTGCTGGAGCGCGAGGGGGCCGTGCATCCGGAGGTCGCCGCCGCGATGGCGGGCGGCGTGCGCGAGCTCACCGGCGCCACGTACGGCGTGGCCGCCACCGGCGTGGCCGGGCCCGACCCGCAGGACGGGAAACCGGTCGGCACCGTTCACCTGGCTGTTAGCGGGCCCGGCGAGCGGGTATGGCATCGGGATCTGCAGCTGCGCGGCACGCGTGAGGAGATCCGGCAATGGACCGTGAACGAGGCAATAGACCTGCTTCACGGGGTTCTGGAGCCGAACTCGGGGGAACAATCAGGATGATTACCGCGTTACGTCCCCAGCGAACATGCTCACGACGGTCTGCCGCGGTGTCGGTGGATGCGGGTACGGTGGAGCTGTGAGTGAGGGCAGCGTCAAGCAATGATGACGGCGAGGCGAATGTACGAAGGGTCGCGTTCAAAGAACGGGCGGCACGAACCGATTGCGCGGAGCGTCGTCAAGACGTCCGCGCCGGGGAGGGAGCGACAGATGGTTCTGCTGCGTCAGCTGCTCGGTGACGTGCTGAGGCGGCTGCGGGTGCGGCAGGGTCGCACCTTGCGCGAGGTGTCCACACTGGCGCGGGTCTCCCTCGGTTACCTGTCCGAGGTGGAGCGTGGCCAGAAGGAGGCGTCGTCCGAGCTGCTCGCGTCGATCTGCGGCGCGCTGGGCGTTCCGCTCTCCCAGGTGCTCCGTGAGGTGTCCGACCAGTTCGCGCTGGCCGAGCTCCAGCACGCCCCGGTGCTCGCCGACGTCCCCGAGCGGGAGCGTCTGCCGATCCCCGAGACCGTGCCCGCGACCCCCTTGCCGGAGGACGCGTTCGAGGGCTTCCGCGCCGTGGTCCCGCCCATCGAGCACACCCCCGAGGTCAAGGACATGGTCGCCGCCTGACGCCGCAGGCGGCATGGCCGCCGCCCGGCGGCAGGTCACGCGCCTTCATACCGCCGTGCGCCTTCACGGCGACTGGCACCGGGGACACCAGTAGATCAGGCGTTCCTGCGTGCGCGCCCCCATCTCGCCGCGGCTGATCTTGCCGCCGCAGCGAAGGCAGGCCCGCCCCGCCCTGCCGTAGACCCACATGCCCCGCCCCGGGCGGAGATCCCCCGTGGTCGTCCGGTTCTCCGGCCGGTCCTTGTTCGCCTCCAGCAACTCCCGCGCGAGCTCCACGAGCCCGATGAGCCCTCCGGCGCTCCGCCCGCCTCCCGCGCCCCCACGGGCGTTCCCGCCGCCCCTGGCGGCCACGTCGCCGCCCGGACCCGTCGCGCCGCTCGCCTTCGTGTCGCCGTCCATCCCCATGCCGTCCCTGAGGGTCACGTCGCCGCCCGGACCCGTCGCGCCGCCCGCATCGGCGTCGCCGTGGACGTCCGCGATCGCCGCCACCGGCCGCCACGGCCAGACGCCCGCGAGGAACAGCGTCTCGGCCCGGTAGATCGTCCCGATCCCGGCCAGGTTGCGCTGGTCGAGCAGCGCCTCCCCGATGGTCCGGCCGGGGTCGTCCAGGAGCCGCCGCACGGCCTCCCGGGCGTCCCAGTCCGGTCCCAGCGGGTCGGGGCCGAGGTGTCCCACCACCCGGCGCTCATCGCCGGTGCGGAGCAGGTCCACCATGCCGAGCCGTACTCCCACGGCCTGCCACTCGGCGTTGGCCAGCACCAGGCGGACGAGATCGCCCGGGGGGACGCGGCGGCCCGCGGGGGAGATGTGCCAGGCCCCCTCCATCCGCAGGTGGGTGTGGACGGTCAGGCCGCCCTCGACGCGGGTGAGCAGGTGTTTGCCCCGGGGGACGGTCTCCAGCACGGTCCGGCCGGTCAGGTCGGCCGTGGCGTGGCGGGGCACGCGGAAGTCGGATCGGGTCAGGGGGCGGCCGTCGAGCGCCCGCCCGAGCCGCGCGGCGGTCCGGTAGACGACGTCACCTTCGGGCATGGGCGCGGCCGGGCCGGGTCAGTCCCAGGCGGTGGGGTCGGAGGCGAGCTCGCGGACCCGCGCGGGGAGTGCTCCGCTGGCCACGCTGGCGAGGCTGACCTCCTCCAGGATGGCCCGCTCGCTGGCGCGCAACGCGATCCAGACCTGCTGCAGAGACTCGGCGGGCCCCCGGTAGCCGACGTGCTCGGGGCGTTCGCCCCGAACGTTGGCCAGCGGGCCGTCAACGGCGCGGATCACGTCGGCAAGGCTGATCTCGCTCGCGGGCCGGGCCAGCACGTAGCCGCCTTCGGGGCCGCGCTGACCGCGGACCAACCCGGCGCGGCGCATCTGGAGCAGGATGTTCTCCAAGTACTTGGGAGGCATGTCCTGTTCCTTGGCCAGCTCGCCCACGGTGGTTGGGCCTTCGCCGGCGGCGGCGAGTTCGGCGGCGGCACGCAAGGCATAGTCGACACGGGCGGATAGGCGCATGCGATCGATTATCCCGGCTCCCGCCCACTGCTCAGTGCCAGGTCCCGCCGGGAGCGGGGATAGCGGGACGGGCTCCCTTCCACGCTAAACTATCAGGAACCCTTATTAATGAATAAGGTGGCTATTCTGCGAATGTAATAGTGACGGGGAAACGGCGGACAAGAGAGCATGGGTATGGAGCGACGTCCTGGCGTGCCCAGGCTGCTGCGGCAGATCAACGACAGGGCCGCCCTGGAGCTGTTGCTCACCTCCGGGCCTCTGACGCGCGGGCAGATCGGCGAGCTCACCGGCCTGTCCAAGGTGACGGCGTCGCAGACGCTGGCGCGGCTGGAGGAGCGGGGCCTGGTGGAGGTCGCCGGGGAGCAGGCCGGGGGCAGAGGGCCCAATGCCGCTCTTTACGGAATTGTCCCCTCATCCGCCTACGTAGCGGGTCTGGACGTCGGCCCGGAATTCGTCACCACCGCCATCGCCGATATCCACGGTGAGATCGTCGCCGAGGTGACGGTCGCGCCCGACGAGCACGACGATCCGGTCGCGGTCGTGCACAACGCGGTGGTCAAGGCGTGCCGCTCGGCCAAGGTCGCGCTCTCCAAGCTGCGCGCCGTCGTGATCGGCACGCCCGGCGTGGTCGATCCGCGCACCGGCGACGTGCGGTTCTCCTTCGACCTGCCGGGCTGGCACGAGGGCATCCACGAGGCGCTCGCCCGCGACCTGCGCCGCGACGTGAAGATCGAGAACGATGTGAACCTCGTCGCCGTCGCCGAGCGCACGCTCGGCGCCGCCCGCGACGTGGACGACTTCGTGCTCCTGTGGGCGGGACGCGGCATCGGCCTGGGCGTCGTGCTCGGCGGGCGGCTGCACCGCGGCCGCTCGGGCAGCGCGGGTGAGATCGGCTACCTGCCGGTGCCGGGCGTGCCGCTGGCCGGGGACGTGCGGGCCGTGCCCGGACGGCTGCCCTCGCTCGCCGGCGGCCTGCAGTCCCTGGTGAGCGCCGAGGCGGTGACCGAGCTGGCCGCCTCCTACGGCTTCGCGGGGCGGAGCGGGGCCGAGTGCGTGGCGGCCGCGGTCGAGGCCGGCGAGCGCGGAGAGCCCCTCCTGGACGACATCGCCGGCAGGCTGGCGCTCGGCGTGGCGTCGGTGTGCGTGGTGCTCGACCCCGGCCTGGTCGTGCTCGCGGGCGAGGTCAGCCAGGCGGGCGGGAACGCGCTCACCGGGCGGATCGAGGAGGCCGTGGCCCGGATCTGCCCGGTCCGCCCGCAGGTGGTGGCCAGCGGGGTGAACGGCAACCCGGTCCTGCGCGGCGCGGTCCTGGCGGCGCTGGAGCAGGCCCGCGAGGAGATCTTCGCCTCCTAGGGCGCCTGTACGGAACCCGGCGGTCTGCGCGGGCGCCGGGTCATTCGTACCGCAGCGGGTAGGCGGCCCGTCGCCGCCGGAGGGCCTCGTCCAGCAGGTGGCGCAGCTCGTCGCCCTCGACGACGGCGGATTCCGGCGTCCGGCCGTACCACAGCCGCGTGAGAACCCAGAGCTCCTTGCGCTCCAGCTCCTCGGCGAACCGCTCGCCGAACTCCTCGGGGATGTCGTCCGGCTCCTCGGCCCGGTAGGCCACGAAGGTGTCGGGCAGGCGCATGCCGTGGCCTCCGGGGGAGAAACGCTCGGCGAACTCCACGGCGGGGGAGAGCCCGGAGAGGTTCCGCAACGAGAGGGCATAGCCGAGGAAGTCACCGATGACCTGATTCGGGTCCGGGGTGACGACGATGATCGGGCCTTCGAGGCGAACGGTACGCATGGCTGACGTCGATGCTATGTGATGATCTGTGACCCCCACGGGCCCAGACGCCGTGGAGGTCTCCGCGGGCCGGACGCGTCAGGGATGGACGCGTCGGCGGATGGACGCGCTGGGGGGTGGACGCGTCGGCGGGCGCAGGCGTCGGGAGTCGGGCGCGTCGCGGTGCGGGGCCGCCGGGGTCAGACGCCGAGGAGCTCGGCCGCGGCCTGGGCGTTCGCCCGGGCGGCGCCGTAGGTGGCCAGGTACGCGGCGGCCTCCGGGCGCCAGATCGGCAGGCCCATCTCCACCACGGTGGCGTCGGGGCGGGCGGCCAGCAGCGCCGACACGACCGTCTGGCTGCTCTCGTAGCGGTGCGCGTCCTTGACGACGATGACCAGGGAACGGCCGACGGCGCCCTCCAGGAGGCCGGGAACGTCGGCGGTCTCGGGCTTGACCCGGACGATCTCCGCCCGGGAGAGCCACGGGGCGAAGCCCCACGGCACGTCGCCCACCGCGATGGTGGGAGGGGTGTCTATCTCGACCACCAGCGGGTTGACCAGCGGGGCGGCCGAGCCGGTGAGGCTGACCGCGCGCCGGGCCGCAGTCAGGCCGATCACGTTCTCGCCGTTCGCGACCTGCCGGGGCTCGCCGAACCAGGCGCGGAGGCGGGAGACGTGCTCGGCGGCCTCCTCCAGGCGGGACAGGGGCAGGCTGCCGTCCCGCACCGCGGCGACGATCCCGGCGATGATCGCGCGGACGTCGTCCTCGCTGGGGACCGGGCCGAGGCAGAGCAGGTCCGTCCCCGCGGCCAGGGAGAGCACCGCGCCCCCGGCCAGGCCGTAGGCGTCGGTGATCGCCCGCATGTCGAGGGCGTCGGAGATCACCACGCCGTCGTAGCCCAGTTCGCCGCGGAGCAGCGTGGTCAGCGCGGCGGGCGAGAGCGTCGCGGGCAGGTCGCCGGTGAGGGCGGGGACCCGGACGTGCGCGGTCATGACGGACATGGTCCCGGCCTCGATGGCGGCGCGGAACGGCACGAGCTCGCGCTCGCGCAGCAGCTCCATGGAGGCGTCGACGAGAGGGATCTCCAGGTGGGAGTCCTGCCGGGTGGCGCCGTGGCCGGGGAAGTGCTTGACGCAGGCGGCCACGCCCGCGGACTGCAGGCCCTGGACGGCGGCGACCGTGTGCCGGGCGACGAGTGCGGCGTCGGAGCCGAACGAGCGGGTGCCGATCACCGGGTTGTCGTCGGCGGTGTTGACGTCGGCGTCCGGGGCCATGTCCAGGTTGATCCCGCAGCGGGCCAGGTCGTCGCCGATGGAACGGTAGACGCTCCGGGTCAGTTCGACGTCGTCGACGGCGCCGAGGGCCGCGTTGCCCGGGTAGGGGCTGCCCACGTGGTAGGCGAGGCGGGTGACGTCGCCGCCCTCCTCGTCCAGCGAGATGACGGGTTCGCCCGCGGCGCGCAACCTCGCGGTCAGCGCGGAGAGCTGACCGGGGTCGGCGACGTTGAAGCCGAAGAGGGTGACGCCGCCGAGGCCGTTGTCCAGCTCCCGGAGCACCCACTCGGGAGCGGTGGTCCCCTGGAAGGCGACGAGCAACGTGCCGGCCGCGAGGCGGTACAGCCCCTGCTCGCTGGGACCCGCGATGAACTCGGACATGGCGCTGGAGCGCTCCTTAGCTGAGGAGGGATTCGGATACGGGCAGGGCCGGGCGCGGCCCGCGCCTTGTGGGCGCGGGCCGTACCGGCACCGGGGGTCAGCCCTTGACTGCGCCAGCGACGAGGCCGGAGACCATCCGCCGCTGCACCAGGAGGAAGAAGACGACGACCGGGATGGTCATCATCGTGGAGCCGGCCATGATGGCGCCCCAGTCGGTGCCCCGCTGCCCGAAGAAGAACTGCAGCGCGACGGGCATCGTGTAGCCGGAGGAGTCCGACATGAGGATGAGCGCGAAGATCAGCTCGTTCCAGGCGGTGATGAACGAGAAGATGCTCGTCGCCACCAGGCCGGGGGCCACCAGGGGGAACAGGACCTTCCGGAAGGTCGTGAACCGGCTCGCGCCGTCGATCCAGGCCGCCTCCTCCAGCGACTTGGGCACCGCGGCGACGAACGTGCGCAGCATCCAGATGCCGAAGGGGAGGGTCAGGCCGACGTTGATCACGATCAGGCCGAGCAGCTGGTCGTACAGGCCGAGTCGCCTGACGTTGAGGAAGAGCGGGATGAGCAGGGCCTCGGCCGGGATCATCTGGACGATCAGCAGGGTGATCAGGAAGCTGGTGCGGCCCCGGAACCGGAAGCGGGCGATGGCCGTGGCGGCCAGCAGGGCGAAGACGGCGCCGATGAGCACGGTCCCCAGGGCCACGATGGCGCTGTTGCGCATGTAGACCCAGATGGAGTTGCCGGCCACGCCCTCGGTGAGCACCCGGTCCAGGTGATCGAAGGTGATCTCCGTCGGGATGGGGATGAAGTCCGTCGTGAAGATCTGGTCGTTGGTCTTGAACGCGGTGGAGACCATCCAGTAGACGGGGAAGGTCGCGAACAGGAAGACCAGGACTCCGGCCGTGTTGAGCGCGATCACACCGAGGCGCTTGCGGGTACGGGGATCCATCCCCCCGCTCGCGGCCGGTCGGTTGCGGGTGGAGGCGTCCGGCTTGCCGCCGGTGAGTGAGGTCGTCACATCTCCTCCGTCTTCACGATCTGCCGGACGTAGAAAGCGGTCACGACGAGCAGCAGCAGCGTGAGCACCACCGCGATCGCCGCGCCGCTGCCCATCTTCGGCGGGCTGCGGAAGGCCTCGGCGAAGGAGAACATCGACAGGTTGAACGCCTCGCGGTTGTTCGGCCCGCCCATCAGCACGTACAGCTGGCTGAAGACCTTGAAGTTCCAGATGATCGACAGGATCGTCAGCACCGCGAAGACCGGCCTGAGCAGCGGAAGCGTGATCGTTCTGAAGGTCCGCCAGGCGCCGGAGCCGTCGACCCGGGCCGCCTCGTAGAGCTCGGCGGGGATGCCCTTGAGCCCGGCCAGCACCGAGACCGCGATGAACGGGAACGAGGCCCAGACCACGCAGACGATCAGGACGAGGTAGATGGTGAACGCGTCGTTGAGCCAGGGCTCGCCGGTCCAGTCGGACCGCCCGAACAGCAGCTCGGAGAACCAGTCGGGGAGCAGGTTGAGCGCCCAGTTGATGATGCCCGCGTCGGCGTCGAAGAGCCACCGCCAGATGACGCCCTGGGCGACCGGCGGCACCGCCCACGCGGACATGATGCCGACGACCACGAAGGTGGACATCTTCCTGCTCAACCTGTTGAGCAGGGTGCCCACCGCGGTGCCGAGGATCAGGGTGAGGGCCACCGTGACGACGGCGAAGGTGACGGTGTTGCGGAGCGAGGACCAGAAGATCTCGCTCTCGAAGATCTGGGTGTAGTTCTCCGTGCCCACCGACTCGGCCGGCACGCCGCGGATCTGGCGCAGCCCGACCTTCTGGAAGGACATGATGACCATCTGGATCGTCGGGTAGAGCAGCAACCCGGCGATGACCAGCAGGCCGGGGATGAGAAGGACGTACGGGATGACCCACTCGGGCATCCCGCTGGCCTTCGTCCGGCGCCTGGAGCGCGTGGGGGGCCGCCCGGAGGCGGGGGGGTTGCCCCCGCCCCGGGCGAGCGTCGACGTGTTCGCCATGGTTACTGCTGGTTCAGGATCTCTTCGAGTTCCGTGTTGGCCTTGGCCAGAGCCTCGTCAGCGGTGGCCTTGCCCTCGATGACCGACCGGGCGGCGTTCTGCAGCACGGCCTTGGTCTCACCGGCCTCGGTCCAGTTGGAGTCGGCCGGCAGCGCCTTGGCGTTGGCGAAGGCCTCGGCGAACGGAGCCTGCGCCGGGTCCTCCTTCAGCTTCTCGAGCTGCTCGGGGTAGATCGGCAGCAGGCCGCCCTCGGAGGCGTACCGGCCCGCCCACTCCTTGGTGGTGGAGAACTTCACGAACTCGGTCGCCAGGTCCTTGTTCTTGGCGTCGTTCCAGACGGCGATGTCGTTGCCGCCGAAGAAGGCCGGGGCCGCCCCGCCGCTCTTGCTCGGGAGCGGGAAGAAGGCGAGCTGGTCCTCGGCGACCTTGCCCGAGCTCTCCTCCTTGATCGTGGCGATGTCCCAGCCGGCGGTCAGGTACATGCCGACCTTGCCGTTGGCGAAGCGGGTACGGATGTCGGCGGAGTTCTGGCCGAGACGGGACTTGCTGGACAGGCCCTCGGTGACGATCTTCGTGTAGGTGTCGAAACCGGCCTTGAACGCCGGGTCGGTCAGCTTGCCGACCCACTTGTCGCCCTCCTTGAGGGCGTACTCGCCGCCCTCGGCCCAGGCGAGCGCGCCGAGGAGGTGGTTGGCGTCGGAGCCGCCGTTGAAGGCGAAGCCGTCGACGTCCTTGCCCTTCTTCTCCTGGATCTTCTTGGCCGCGGCGATGACCTCGTCCCAGGTCTTCGGGGCCTCGATCTTGAGCTCGTCGAACCAGTCCTTGCGGTAGAGCACGGCGCGGGTGCCGGCGCCCCACGGCGCGGCGTAGATCTCGCCGCCGTCGGTCTCCAGGGAGAGCAGGTTCTTCGGAATCTGCGCGTGGTCACCACCGCCGAAGACCGCGGTGATGGGGTGCAGGGCGTCCTGGCTGCGCCAGAGCGGCACCTGGTCGTTGCCGATCTCGGTGACGTCCGGGCCGGCGCCGCCCGCGGCGGCCGCGGTGAACTTGTCGTTCACCTGGGGCCACGGGATCCACTCAACCTTGGTCTTCGCACCGGTCTCCGCCTCGAAGGCGGCGACCAGGGCGTCCGTGTACTTCTGGGCAGCCGGGTTGCTCTCACCCAGACGCCACAGGGTGAGAGTCTCGCCCGCGAACTTCTTGCCGCCGGCGGAGGCGTCGGCCTTCGGGGCGGTCTCGGTGGCGGGCTCGCTGGAGCCGCAGGCGGCGAGGCCCAGAGCCAGGGCGGCGGTGGTGGCCGTGGCAACGGCAATCTTCGTGAACTTCATTTGGGGTTCTCCCTTCCCGGCTTCGCGTCGGGGTCGCGCTTCGGGTGCCGGTCTGGTCCCCATGCCAGGCCGTACCTGATCGAAGACGCCCTCCATACGGTCGGCGCTCTGACATCCCGCGGCGTTCTCGTGCCCTTGCCGCCGGGCTGACTGCGGCTAAACTAACAAGAAACTTTCTTAAAAGAAACGATCGTTAGCGGATCGTGACGGGGGAGGCAGATCGTGCCCAGACGCCCGGGAACACCCCGGCTGTTGCGCCAGCTCAACGACCGCGCGGCGCTGGAACTGCTGCTGTCCAGCGGTCCGCTCACCCGCGCGGAGCTGGGAGAGCACACCGGCCTGTCCAAGGTCACCGCCGGCCAGTTGCTGGTCAGGCTGGAGGAGCGCGACCTCGTCGCGGTGGTCGGCGAGCAGGCCGGCGGGCGCGGCCCGAACGCCGCGCTCTACGGCGTCGTGCCCTCCTGCGCGTACGTCGCGGGCCTGGACGTGCTGCCCGACCGGATCAGCGCGGGGATCGCCGACATCACCGGGGAGCTCGTCGCGGAGGTCTCGGCCGACCCCAGCGGGTACGAGGACCCGGTGCGGCTGGTGCGCGGCGTCATCGAGAAGGCCTGCGCGTCGGCGGGCATCGATCTCACGCGGCTGCGCGCCTTCGTGATCGGCACCCGGGGCGTCGTCGATCCCCGGACCGGGGACATGCGTTTCTCCTTCGACCTGCCCTCCTGGCACGACGGCGTGCTCGCCGGGCTCCGCCGCGACCTCGACGTCCCGGTGACGATCGAGAACGACGTGAACCTGGCCGCGCTGGCCGAACGCTCCCACGGCGCCTCCCGGGAGGTGGACGACTTCGTGCTCGTCTGGGCGGGGGTCGGCCAGGGCCTGGGGGTCATGCTCGGCGGGCGGCTGCACCGCGGCTTCACCGGGGGCGCGGGCGAGATCGGCTGGCTCCCGGTCCCCGGGGAGCCGCTCCCGACCGACGTGAGCGAGCCCCAGTCGGGCTCCTTCCAGCGCCTGGTGGGCGGGGACGCCGTCACCAGCCTGGCGGGCGCGTACGGCGTCGACGGCCGTTCGGTGGGCGAACGGGTCCGCGCGGCCGTCGCCGACGGCCCCGAGGGCTTCCTCGACGAGCTCGCCGGCCGCCTGGCGGTCGGCGTGGCGGCGGTGGCGGTCGTCCTTGACCCGGGCCTGATCGTGCTCAGCGGCGACGTCGGCCGGGCCGGGGGCGAGGCGCTGGCGGGCCGGGTCGAGGAGGCCGTGGCGCGGATCTGCCCGAGCCGGCCCCGGGTCGTGGTGACCGAGGTCGAGGGCAACCCGGTGCTGCGGGGCGCCCTGGTCTCCGCCCTCCAGCAGGCCCGGGAAGCGGTGTTCTCCGACACAGTGTGACAATTGCGCATATGCGGGAAATCGTGTTGATCTCCGACCCCCGAGTCGTCTCGATCCCGGTCGAGGAGAGCGGAGAGCCGCTGGTCGACATCCGCGGCCGGCTGCGCACCGACGACCGGCTCGCCGACCCCGAGGGCGCCTACGCCCATCTCCGGGAAGGACTGCTGGCCCGGCTGGAGGCGGCGCAGGGCCAGCTCCCCGGCGGCTACCGGCTGCTGGTCGTGGAGGGGTACCGGCCGATCGTGACGCAGCAGCAGATCTTCGACGACTACTCGGCGTCCCTGCGGGCGGAGTTCCCCGGGATGTCGCCCGAGGAGCTCCGGTCGGCGGCCAGCCGCTACGTCTCACCCGTCGAGGTCGCCCCGCACACCGCGGGCGCGGCGGTGGACCTGACCCTGTGCACCGAGGACGGCGTCGAACTCGACATGGGCACCCCGGTCAACGCCACCCCCGAGCAGAGCGACGGCGCCTGCTACACCGCCGCCGCCGGCCTGTCCACCGAGGCCCGCCACCACCGCAAGCTCCTCGCCTCGGCCCTGGAACCGGCCGGCCTGGTCAACTACCCGACCGAGTGGTGGCACTGGTCCTACGGCGACCGGTACTGGGCCATGGTCACCGGGGCGTCCGCGGCCCGCTACGGCCCCCGGGAGCCGTGACCCCGCCGGGCCCTCTCAGCACGGGGACGCCGCGCCTTCTCAAGGCGAGGAGGCGGGCCCTTCTCAAGGCGAGGAGGCCGCGCCTTCTCAGGACGAGGGCGCCGGGTCGGGCACGCAGGCGCGCCAGGACAGGGGCAGGCCGGGGCCGGTGGCGATCAGCCGCCCGGCGTGGGCCGTCAGGACGGCGGCCCCGGCGGCGTCGCACAGATCGGTCCACTCGGCCGGGACGCCCAGCGGCAGCCGGGTGCGGACCCGGCCCGCGGCGTCCGTGGCGTAGAGACGGCCGTTCGTGGAGGTCAGGGCGGTCATCCCGGGCAGGGTGTCGATCGGCTCCCAGCGGTCGCCCTCCGCGGACCGGTGCCACAACGTCCCGGAGGCGGCGGCGAACAACTCGCCGTTGACCGTCGCGAGGCCCGTGGCCCCGGCGGGGGCGTCATCGAGGAGCGTCGTCCAGGACCCGTCGGGCTCGCGGTAGACCAGGCGGCCGTCCCCGGTGAGGCCGTACAGGCCGATGGGGCGGGCCGGGGTGGCCTCGCGCGGTACGGCCAGCGCCGTCACCCCCGGCGTGGAGCCGCCCCGCCGCCAGCGCAGGTTCTGGCCCGACAGCTCCCGGGTCAGCAGCATGCCGTCCGCGTCGGCGCCGTACAGCACGGAGCCGAGGACCGACATGGCGCGCAGCGCTCCCGCGGAGCCGATCACCTCCCAGCCGTCCCCGGATGCGGACAGCCGGTCCAGCACGTTGCGGGTGATCCGCTCCACGTGCGGCTCGTGGAGGGCGTTGCCCCAGTTCACGGTGGCGGCGGTGAACACCGTCCCCGCGCCCAGGCGCATGGCGCCCATGGTCGCCATGCCGCCCTGGCCGTACCGGTGCCAGTGGCGCAGGTCCGCGGTGGCCAGGATCACGAAGGACGGCGGCGTGCCGTCGCGGCCGGTGGCCGCCGGGACGCCGTCGATCTCGACGAAGTCGCACGCGTCGGTCTCGTATCCCAGCGCGCCCCGGCCGAACTTGTCGCCCTCGCCGAGCCCGGTCCCGGCGAAGGCCCAGTGCTCGGGGAAGCGGACGACGTAGGACTCGTCGTGCATCCGCTGCATGTACGGTCCCCAGGTCCCCGCGCCCCGCCGGAAGCTCACCCCGATCATCGAGTTCTCCGGCCGGTCGACGGGTGAGCTGGACCACTCGACCGTGGTGAGCGCCGGGTCCGTCGCGGCGACGGGATCGGCGGCGGCGTCGCGGTGGCAGACCATGGTGCGCCCGCCGTCCTCCAGCCGGAACTGCCACCAGCAGGTGTTGCCGGAGAAGACCGCGAGGTTGCCGCCCCGGCGGACGAACTCCTCGACGGTGTCGCGCATGCCCGCCGTCCAGTACTCGTCGTGGCCGTTGACCACCAGCAGGCGGTAGCCGGCCAGCAGTTCCCGGCCGTCGTGCAGGTCGAGGCCGGAGCAGTAGTCGACGTCGTATCCGGCGGGTTCCAGCCAGCGGATCATGCCCTCCTCCCAGCGCTCCGGGGGCGGACCGCCGCCCGGCCGGTCGAAGGAGACACGCGCGGCCCGGGTGGGATGCTCGGCCCAGTAGAGCCCCTCGCCGGGGATGCCCGCCCGGTTGTACGCCTGCCAGGTCGGGAACGGGATCGAGAGCAGGATCGGCGAGCTCGGCCGGGCGGCGCGGACCGCGAAGTACACCTCGCAGTCGCCCTCCTCG
>NZ_BOOH01000033.1 GCF_016863135.1 Planobispora longispora | reverse complement strand
TGGAGAAACAGTGAAGATTGCCCGGTAGAGCGAGCTGGTCCAGTCGCCGGGGATGTCGAGCGTCCAGCGGGGTCCGTTGAAGGCGGCGTCGAGGACACGCCGGCCGGAGGCGACGTCCTCGACGCTCACCGAGCCGCTCAGCGGGGCCCGGGAGGTGTGGTCGAGGTGGAAGACGAGCCGTTCGCCCTGGGCGCGGGAGGTGGACTCGGCGTAGGCGTAGACGGTCATCGCATCTCCTTCAGCGGGGGGCGCCCGGGCTCCGCGGGGTTCCGGCGGGGCGGGGAGGTCAGCCGACGAGTTCCGGCGCCCCGGCGAAGGCCGCCGCCACCAGCGCGGACTCCAGGTCGAGGAGGTAGCGCTCCATGGCCGGCCGGGACAGGAAACGGGTGTCGGCGGTCACCGAGACCCCCAGCCCGCCGGGCTCGGCGGTCAGGTGCAGGCAGAACCGGCAGTTGAGCTTGTCCTGCTGGAGCGGCCAGGTGAGCTCCGTCTCGGCCAGCGCCCGCCGTACCGTCGCCTCGTCGTGGGTGGCGTCGGCGCGGTCGGTGAAGCGCATGTCGTTGAAACAGCAGTAGGGGTGGACGGCCGTTCCCCGGGACCGGCTGATCTCGGCCGTCAGCCGGTCGCGGTCGCGCGGGTCGTGGTAGGCGGAGCGGTAGGCGCGCAGCGCGGCCGGCTTGGCGGCCCGCAGCAGCGCGGCGACGTCCTCGTGGCCCGCTTCGAGCACGAACAGGCCCTCCTGGGACAGCGTCGTGACCGCGTTCACGGTGTCGCCGCGGAAGCGGTTGCCCACGATCGGCAGCATCGCGCACACCTCGTGCCCGGTCACCTCGGTGACCAGCGAGGACGAGAAGGCCAGCAGCACGGTCGAGGTGCTCGTGGAGTGCAGGGCGGCGATCCGCTGCGCGGCCAGGTCCATCGCCCGGGAGACGATCTTCGCCCGCCACACCGGCGGGCTCGCCGCCTCCCCCGAGGGGCGGTCGAACATGGTCGGCGGGATGCGCCGGTACTCCTGCTCCCAGTGCTCGGCGGCCATGCGGGCCACCCGCTGGCCGGGCTCGGACTCCTGCCAGCGGGCCAGGTCCAGCGGTCGCGGCGGGACGGGGCCCGGTACGGCGCCGCGCGTCAGCAGCAGCCGCAGGTCGCGCAGGGCGACCTCGGCGCCCATCCCGTCGGCGGCCAGGTGGCAGAAGGCGAGCACGAGGTGGGTCACCTCGTCGCCGTCGACCACCAGCCCGGCCCGGAGCGGCCACTCCGCGGCGTAGTCGAAGGCGGTCGCCGTCAGCTCGTCGAGCAGCCGCTCCGGATCGCCGGTCGTGACGGTGACGGTGAGCGTGCCCGAACCCTCCAGCACCTGCTGCGGTTCGGGGTCCTCCAGCGGCCGGTACGGCCGAACCCGCTCCGCCTGGGCTTGGTCCGCCTGGGCCTGCTCTGCTTGGGCCTGCTCTGCTTGGGCCTGCTCTGCCTGGGCTTGGTCTGCTTGAGCCCGGTCGGGATCCGCCGGGCCCAGCCGGGTCCGCAGCGATTCGTGCCGCTCGACCAGGGAGCCGAGCGCCGCGGCGGCCCGTTCCGGGGTCAGCGGCCGGGCCCGGCCGGGCACCGGGAGGATCTGGCCGAAGTTGAAGTATCGGTCGTCGGGGGCGGTCTTGCGGACGGCGTCCCAGATGGCCCGCTGGCCCCAGGTGAGCGGCGCCGTACCCGACCTGCCCCCGGAGAAGCGGGCCTCCACCGTCCCGCCGGAGCGGGCGTCCATCCCCTCGGGGGAGCGGACGTCCATCACACCGCCCCGGTGATGCGGCGCTCCAGGGCTCCCAGGTCGTTCAGCACGTCGACCTCGCCGTCCGAGAAGTCGAACTCGATGCCGAACTCCCGCTCCACCGCGTCGATCAGGCGCATCTGCGCCAGGGAGGTGACCCCCAGCGCGGACAGCGGCACCGTGGCCGCCAGCGCCTCGGCGGCGGTGACCGTCCCGTCAGAGGCCCAGGCCACCAGCGCGGCCAGCCGCTCCCTGAGCGCCGGGGCTTCCCGCACGGCCGCTTCCTCCATCTCAGCCCTCCGTTTCACCGAGACGTGCCGTCCCCTTCCCCGCACCACGGCGTCCTCGGTAGGTGACGCTGCCGGCCGCCCTCTCCGATCGGCAGACATAGGACGTGTCGGCGTCCGGATCGGCCGGGTCTCAGCGATGGAGGAACCGGAGCCGCTGTCGAACAGGGTTCTGGAAAGCGAGGTTTCCGGAAAGAAACCTTTCAATAAGGTGGGTTCGTCAGTGTTACACCTCCGTTCGGGGTGCGCAAGACCTTGAGGTAGAGGGTTCCGGATCCGCTCGGCGGGTCATGGCAAAGGGCTTGCGTCACCCTTTCGATCATGTAAGACTGACGCTCGAATCGGAATAGTAAAGATTCTTTCCTGTTGTGGCCCTGGTGGCCGAGCGGCCACGGCCCGCATACATCCGATCTTTTTGGGAGGTTCACATGGTGAACCTGACCGTCACCCGCCTGCTGAGGGACCGGGCGCTCGC
Organism: Planobispora longispora; assembly: GCF_016863135.1. Classification (GTDB taxonomy): domain Bacteria; phylum Actinomycetota; class Actinomycetes; order Streptosporangiales; family Streptosporangiaceae; genus Planobispora; species Planobispora longispora. Next base: position 201,558 of record NZ_BOOH01000033.1, on the reverse strand, counting down.
CGATCCCGACGGGGTCGCGCTGATCGTGCGGGGCTCCGCGCCGCTCACCTACGGCCAGTGGGAAGAACGCTCGACCGAGATCGCGAACGGCCTGCTGGGGCGCGGTGTCACCCGCGGCGACCGCGTGGGGCTGGTGTTCGGCAGCGGGGACTGGACGGACTACGCCGTGGCGTTCTTCGGGGTGCTCAAGGCCGGGGCGGCGGCCGTGCCGCTCTCGGACCGCCTCGCCCCCGCCGACCTGCGGTTCATGCTCGGTCACTGCGGCGCCGCGGGGGTCGTCCACGCCGAGGGGGCGGACGCGCCCGCCGAGGGCTGGACCGTGACGCCGGAGGTGCTGCGCGCGGAGGGCGCGTCCGTCTCCGCGGCGGTCTCCGCGGCGGAAACCTCCCATGAGAGGGCCGATCCCGATCCCGGAGACCTGGCGCAGATCCTCTACACCTCCGGCACGACCGGGCGTCCCAAGGGTGTGGCGGCGAACCACGCGAACCTGGCCCACGGCTGCGGCGGCAGGCGGCGCCCGTTCGCGCACTCGCGGCATCTGGTCCATGCCTTCCCGATCGGCACCAACGCCGGCCAGACGATGCTGATCAACGCCCTCGACGCCCACCCCGCCGTGGTCACGCTGCCCCGCTTCACGCCCGGCCGCTTCGCCGCGCTGATCGAGTCCTACCGCGCGGGGACGGTCTTCCTCGTCCCGGCGATGGCGATCGAACTGCTCAACGCCGGAGTCGCGGAGCGGCACGACCTGTCCAGCGTGCTGCTGCTCGGCTCGGCCGCGGCGCCCCTGCCCTCGACGGTCGCCGAGGCGCTGACCGGCGCCTTCCCCAACGCGACGATCACCAACTACTACACCTCGACCGAGGCGGCACCCGCCCAGACGATCATGATGTTCGATCCGGAGCGCCCCGGCAGCGTGGGCCGGGCGGTGGCCGGAGGGCGGATCAAAATCGCCACCCCGGAGGGGGAGCCGCTCGCGCCGGGAGAGACCGGCGAGGTCTGGATGCGCTCTCCGGCCGCGTCGCGCTCCTACTACGGCGATCCGGAGAGCGGGACCTTCCGCGACGGCTGGGTCCGCATGGGCGACCTCGGCCGCCTGGACCCGGACGGCTACCTCTACCTCGTCGACCGCGAGAGCGACGTCGTGAAGTCCGGCGCCTACAAGGTCTCCACGCTCCACGTCGAGGAAGCCGTGTTCGGCCACCCGGCCGTGGTCGAGGCCGCCGCGTTCGGGGTGCCGCACCCGGTCCTGGGGACGGTCGTCGCCGTCGCCCTGGTCGTCCGCGAGCCGCTGGCGGCCGAGGAGCTCCGCGTCTTCCTGTCCGACCGGCTCGCGCCGCAGGAGCTGCCCGCCCACGTGATCACGGTTCCCGCCCTGCCCCGCAACGCCGGTGGCAAGGCCGACAAGCGGGCCCTGCGTGAAACCCTCGTCTCCGGCACGGCCCCGGGTGCGGTCTCGGACTCCGGTACGGCCTCGGGCGCGGCTGCGGCTCCCGGCGCGGCCGAGGAGATCCCGGTATGAACGCGAGCCCGCCGAACCCGCCTCCCGGCCCCGTGCCGCCCGCCTTCGATCCCGCATCGCCCGCCCCCGGCCCGGACGGCGCCGAGGTCACTTTCCTCCAGCAGGGGATATGGGTGACCGAGCAGACGGGGGCGGCGGGAACCGCCTATCACATGCCGCTCCTGGTCCACCTGCGCGGCGAGCCGGACCCGTCAGCGAGCTCAGAAGTCGGCATGAGCTCGCGCGGGGACACAGCGGGCTCAGAACTCCTGGCGGCCTGCGCCGCGGTCGTGGACCGGCACCCGATGCTGGGCTCCGTGGTGGCCGAGGCGGGCGGAGGCCTGCGGCTGGCCCCCGGCGTCCCGGTGCCGGTACGGCGCATGCGGGCGGCCTGGCCCGGGACCGGACGGGCGTTCACGGCCGGGGACCCGGCGGGCGTCTCAGGGGCGGACGGTCACGCTGCGGGCGCCGCGGGCGCCTCCGTGGCGGACGGTCACGCGGCCGGGGACCCGGACACCTGGCCCGAGGCCGTACGGCGGGAGGTCTTCGCCCCGTTCGACCTGGAGAAGGGGCCGCTGGCGCGGTTCACCCTCATCGAGACCGGCCCCGGACGGCACACGCTCGCCTTCACCGCCCACCACCTGGTCTTCGACGGCCACTCCAAGGACATCCTGGTCCGCGATCTGGCCGCCCTGCACAACGGCGAGCGGCTCGCCCCGCTGCCGGCGCTCGACCACGGCCGGGCCGAACGCGAGCGGGTCGCCGCCGAGCTGCCGGCCGCCCGGGAGTTCTGGGGCGCCCGGTGGCGGGAGCCGGGCGAGACGGTGGTGCGCGGCCGGGCGCTGCGTTCCCGCCGGGCGGCCGGGGGCCGTACGCTGCGCTTCCCCGTGAACCTGACGCCGGTGGCCGGGCTCACCCGGTTCGAGACGTTCCTCGCCGCGCTGCACGCCCTGCTGGCCGGGTACGGCAACGCCGACGTCACCACGGCCGTGGACCTGTCCACCCGGCCTCCCGAGGCCGCCGGGCACATCGGCGTGTTCGTCAACGAGCTGCCCGTCGCCTCGCGCCCGGAGCCGGAGAGCGCCTTCCACGACTTCGCCGCGGGTCTGCGGGCCGGGCTGCGGGAGATCTACCGGTTCCGCCGGGTCCCGCTCAGCCGGGCGCTGCCCCGCCTGCGGCCGCACGCCGCGCTGGCGCCCGTCTCGGTCAGCTACCGCACCCGCACCGTCCCGGACCCGGTCTTCACCGGCCTGGACTGCGCGGTGGACTGGGCCGTCCCCAACGGCTCCGTCCGCGGCGCGCTCCACCTGCAGTGCGTGGACGGGCCGGACGGTCTCGTCGTCGCCCTGCGGCACGATCCCGAGGCGGTGCCGGACGCGGAAGGCCTGGCCGGTGATCTGCGCCTGCTGCTGGACCGGGTCGCCCGCGATCCCGGCCTGCGCCTGCGCGAGCTGGAGCCCCGCGACTGAACGACTCCCGGCGGCTCTCCGCGGCCGCCCCCATCCGGCGGACCGCCGCCGCACGCACCGAGACCCGTCCGAGACCCACCGAAGAACCGCGCAACACCCCTGGAGCACGACATGGGTTCCGTCCCCACCCGCGCCGACCAGATCCGTGAGATCTGGGAGGAGGTCCTGGGCGTCTCGCCGATCGGCGACCACGACGACGTCTTCGACCTCGGCGGCCACTCCCTGACCATCACGCAGATCATCGTCCGGATGCGCAAGCGCCTCGGCGTCGAGGTCGAGCTGGACGACTTCTTCGACAACCCCACCATCGCCGGAATCGTCAAGATCCTCGGCGATGACTGAGACCCTCGTCCCGGCCCTCGACCCGGCGACCGGCCGGCCCGGGCTCTCCCGCCTGTCCGACGACGACCTCGAACTGCTGCTGCTGATCCGGCACTTCGAGCTGAAGCTGCTCCAGCTGTACGGCAGGGGCGAGCTGAACGGCACCACGCACACCTGCCTGGGCCAGGAGTACGTGCCGGTGGCGCTGCGCACCCTGCTGGGCCCCGCCGACTTCGTGTTCAGCAACCACCGGGGCCACGGCCACTACCTGGCCCGGTTCGGCGACGCGCACGGCCTGCTGGCGGAGATCATGGGCCGGGAGGGCGCGGTCTGCGGCGGGGTGGGCGGCAGCCAGCACATCCACCGCGACCGCTACCTGTCCACCGGGGTGCAGGGCGAGAGCCTGCCGGTGGCCGCGGGCGTCGCCCTCCACCTGCGGCGGACCGACCCCGGCGCCCTGGCCTGCGTGTACATCGGCGACGGCACGTGGGGGGAGGGCGCGGTCTACGAGGCGCTCAACCTGGCCGCGCTCTGGCGGCTCCCGCTGCTGGTCGTCGTGGAGAACAACGGCATCGCCCAGTCCACGCCCACCGCCGCGCAGATGGCGGGCACCGTCGCCGGCCGGGCGGCGGCGTTCGGCGTCGACCACCACCTCGTGGTCTCCGGCGACGTCAACGAGATCCGCGCCGGGCTGGAGCCGCTGGTCGCGCGGGTCCGGGAGGGCCGGCCGCTGGCGGCGGAGTTCGTCACCCACCGCCTCGGCCCGCACAGCAAGGGCGACGACACCCGCCCGCCGGAGGCGGTCCGGGCGGCGGCGGAGAACGACTGGTACGCCCGCTACGCCCAGGACCATCCCGAGCACTTCCACCGGTTCGACGGCCCGGCCCGGGCCCTGGTCGAGGGCGTGGCCGACGAGGTCGCCGCCCGCCCGCCGTCGAGGTGGTCGCCGTGCGCGTAGCCGAGAACCTCAACGCCGCCCTGCACGGGCTGCTCGACGACGATCCCACGGCGTACGTGCTGGGCGAGGACGTCCTCGACCCGTACGGCGGCGCCTTCAAGATCACGAAGGGGCTGTCCACCCGCTTCCCCGACCGGGTGATCACCACGCCGATCAGCGAGGGCGCCCTCACCGGGGTCGCGGCCGGGCTCGCCCTGACCGGCAACACGGCGGTGGCCGAGATCATGTTCGGCGACTTCGCCGCACTCGCCTTCGACCAGCTGTGCAACTTCGCCGCCAAGTCGGTGTCGATGTACGGCTCCCGCCTGCCGCTGCGGATGATCGTTCGCTGCCCCACCGGCGGCGGCCGGGGCTACGGTCCCACGCACAGCCAGAGCCTGCAGAAGCACTTCATCGGCATGCCCGGCCTGGCGCTGTACGAGATGTCGCCCTTCCACGACAACCGCGAGGTCTTCGCGGCCATGGTGGAGCGGGGCGAGCCGTGCCTGTTCTTCGAGGACAAGATCCTCTACACCCGGCCGATGGGCCAGGCGGACCCGCTGTTCACGGTCCGCCGCGACGGCGAGCTGGCCGTGGTGGACCCGGCCCTGCCGGAACCGGCCGCCCGCCCCGACTGCGTGATCGTCGCGCCGGGCGGGACGGCGCACCGGGCGCTGGGGGCGATGCGGTCGCTGCTGCTGGAGGAGGAGATCTCCTGCCGGCTGCTGGTGCCGTCCCGGCTGTACCCGCTGGAGGTCGGGGCGCTGCTGCCGTACCTCGGGGAGGTCGTGCTGGTCGCCGAGGAGAGCACCGCCGGCGGAACCTGGGGCGGCGAGGTCGCCCACCTGGTCCACCAGCGCGCCTGGGACCGGCTGCGCGGCCCGGTCCGCCTGGTCCACTCTGCGGCGTCGGTCATCCCCACCGCCGCCCACCTGGAGCGGGAGGTCCTCATCACCGAGTCCGCGATCCACCGCGCCGTACGGGAGGCCCTGCGTGACTGACGTCCTCGTCCCCAAGCTGAACAACCAGGACACCGAGTACCTGGTCGTGGAGTGGCTCGTCGGCGACGGCGAGCCGGTGCGCGCCGGGGAGGCGGTGGCGGTCCTGGAGACCTCCAAGGCCGCCGACGAGATCGAGGCGGTCGCCTCGGGCCTGCTCGTCCACGCCGCGGCCAAGGACACCTGGATCACCCCGGGCGCCGTACTGGCCCGCATCCTCTCCGAGGGCGCCGCCGCCTCCGGGGCCCACGCGCCCGCCGGGGACTCCGCGGAATCCGCGGCGGCCTCCGGGGGGCCGTCCGGCGGAGCGTCATCCGGGGCCGCCGGCGGTGCGGCGGCCGGAGCGCCCGCCGGAGCGGCCGACTCCCTGATCACCGCCCCGGCCCGCGCCGCGATGCTGGAACTGGGCGTCGCCGAGGACCGGGTGCTGGCCCTGGGGCTGCCGCTGGTCCGGCGGGCCGACGTCGAGCGCCTCGCCGCCGCGGACGCCGCCGCGGGCGGCGTGGGCGTAGACGTGGGCGGCGCGGATGACACCGGCCGTGCGGAGGCGGGCGGCGCGGACCGTGCGGAGGCGGGCCGTACGGCGACGGAGGACGCGGCCGGGAGGCACGAGCTGTCGCGCGTCCAGCGGGCCGTGGCCCGCGCCGTGACCCTCTCCCACCGGACGGTCCCGGCCGCCTACACCGTGATGCGCTTCGATGTCGGCCCGGCCCTGGAACGGGCCCGCGGGCTGACCCGCGAGGTGCGCCGCCCGGTCGGCCTGCCCGAGCTGTTCGTGCGGGCGGTGGCCGGGCTGCACGGGAGGTTCCCGCTGCTGTTCGCCTCCGTCGGGGAAGAGGCGGGGGGCGCGTCCGGCGGCCCGGCCGGGCCGGTGGTCCGGCTGTCCGACGCCCCGTGCGTCGGGGTCACCTTCGACCTGGGCGAGGGCCTGTACGTGCCGGTCGTCCGCGAGACCGGCTCCCTGCGCGACATCGCCGCCACGATGATGCGCCACCGGCTGGCCGCCGCCACCGGCGACTTCCGGGAGAAGGACCTGACCGGGGCGAACATCACCGTCACCCTGCACACCGACGCCGACGTGATCCTGGCCGTCCCGATCGTCCTGCCCGGCACGGCCGCCGCCCTCGCGGTGACCTCCCCCCGGCCGGAGGTCGTCCTGGCCGCCGACGGCGCGGTGACCGTACGGACCGTCGCCGACATCGGCCTGGCCTACGACCACCGCCTGGTCAACGGCCGGGACGCCGCCCTGTTCCTCGCCGCGCTCCGCGAGGAACTCCAGTGATCCGCACCCCGCCGGCCGCGGCGCCGGGACCCACGGCGGGGGTGGTCACACTCCGGCGGTGACGGCCGTCGCCGCCGTCCCGCGAGGCAGGGCGGCGGCGGGGCGCAGCGCCAGTGCCAGTCCCAGCGCCGCGTAGGAGCCCAGCAGCCAGGCGGCGCTGACGTAGACGCCCACGCCCATTCCGAGGATGTTCTTCACCGGGATCATCACGACCAGCCAGCCCCCGCAGAGCAGCGGGCACCAGCGCAGCAGGCCAGACCACCGGCCCGCCCAGGCTATGGCGATCCCCATGACGAGGGTGCACAGGTTGGCCAGCGGCCAGCACACATCTGTCACGACCAGCCAGCCCGTCATGTCGTCGTGGAAGCGGTAGCCGAACGAGGCGACGCTGTACACCAGCGCCCCCGCCAGCAGGACGAGCTGCACGATCGGGATCACCCGGCTCTTGAGGGCCCCGGTCGCCATGACCGTCCAGGCGAGCGCGGCGACGCCCAGCAGGTAGAGGATCCCGGTGACCGTCGAGACGTGCACGATGCGCGTCTGGATGGCCTCGCCCGCGATGATCGTCCCCGCCGCCCAGGAGGCCGCGCCGACGCATATCATCGCTCCCGCGAGCCGTATCCGTCTCAGAAGCCTTTCCATGGTGGTTCCCTTCGTCGCAGGTCGGAGAGACCAGCGTCGGCGGGGCCCGTCCCGGGCGGCCAGGGAGCATCCGGCCCGTCGCCGTCCCGAATCCGCCCGGCTTCGCACGGGTCGGAGGGCTCCTGTCCGCGGGCCCGCCGTCCCGTCCCATCGGGACGCCGGACCCGGGAGGCCGGGACCCCACCAATGGGACAATCCGGGCGTGGCCCCTCATTCTGACCAGCGGGTTTCTTCCCGGTCGCCTGCTTCCGCCGCCGCCCCGGATCGGGAGGGTCGTGGTTCCGCGGATGCTCCGGGCCGGGGGACCCCCGCCGGATCCCCCGCTCCCGCCGACGTCCCGGGTCCGGAGTTCCCGCGGGTCCTCGGCACGGACCCCGCCGACCGGCTGCTCCGGGTGGCCGCCCTCGTCCTGTCCCCGCTCTGCGTGCTCGCCGCCGCCGGAGGCGTCTGGGCCGGCGTGCGGCTCGGCGAGGCGGTCCGGCCCGACCCGATCGCGTGGCCGTCGTGGTCCTCGGTGGCCGCCGGGCTCATCCTGGTCGCATCGGGCGCCGTACTCGTCCACCGGCTGCCCCGGCATCCCGTGGCCTGGCTACTTCTCGGCGGAGCCGTGGTGGCCTGCGCGGGCGGGTTCTGCGCCGCCTACGCAGCGCTGTCCGTGGTCCGACACGGCGGCGACCTGCCGTTCACCGCGGCCGCGCTGTTCGTCGGCGGGCGCTCCGGCCCTCTGCAGAACCTGATCGTCCCGTTGGTGCTGCTGCTGTTCCCCGATGGGAGGCTGCCCTCGCCGCGCTGGCGCCTGCCCGCCGGGGCGGCGCTGGGCTGTGTCGGACTGGTGATCCTGATCCTGTTCACCGTCCCGTGGCGGATCATCTCCGAGGGGGACCCGCCCTTCCCCGGCCTGACCGGGATCGAGCTGGACCCGGTGACTCCCGCGTTGCCGGATCCGGTGTGGCAGGCGACCCGGGTGATCATCGTGGTGCTCCTGCTGACCAGTGTGGCCATCCCGGTGGCGGCCTTCGCCGCCCGGTTCCGCGGCTCCGGCCCCGAGCTGCGCGTGCGGCTGCGATGGATGCTGTTCGCCGCCCTGGTCAACCTGGTGATCACCGCCCTGGTCTTCGCCGTCAGGCCGTACCTCCCGGGCGCCCCGGAGGCGTTGTGGCCGGCCTGCCTGGGCGTCCTCGCGCTGGCCGTCCTCGTCGCGGTGGCCCGCCACCGGCTCTATGACGTGGACCTTCTGCTCGGCCGGACGATCCTGTACGGAGGGCTCGCCGTGGCCGTCGTCGCCGTGGACACCGCGGTCTTCGTGGGCGCGGGCGCACTGGTCGACGACCCGCTTGCCGCGGTGATCGGGGCCGGGGCGGTCGGCATACTCTACGCGCCGCTGCGGCTGCGCATCCAGCGCTGGACCGACCGGGTCCTGAACGGCCGGAGCGATCCGTACGACGTGGTCTCCGCGCTGGCCGAACGGCTGGAGGAGTCCGTCGGCCCGGACGAACTGCTGCGCGAGGTGGCCCGGGTGCTGTCGACCGCGTTCCGCTCGCCGTACGTCCGGGTCGAGCTGGACCGGCCCGGCGGGGGCACCTACGTCGTCGAGCACGGCATCATCCGCCGTGACGACGTCGTGGTACTGCCCTTCGCCTACCGGGAGGCGCAGATCGGGCGGCTGGCCCTGGTGCCCCGCGTCGGCCCCCGGCTGTCCGACGCCGATCAGCGTCTCCTGGCCGACGTCCTGCGGCAGGCCGCCGCGGCGGCCCGGGCCACCGCGCTCACCGAGGAGCTCCAGCGCAGCCGCGAGCAGCTCGTCACCGGTATCGCCGAGGAGCGCCGCAGGCTCCGCCGGGACCTGCACGACGGGCTCGGCCCTCTTCTCGCCGGGGCCGCCCTCAAGATCGAAGCCGCTCGCAACCTGGCCGGGCGGGACCTCCCGGCCGCGAACGCGGCCCTGGACGACGTGCGCGGTGACCTCTCGGCCATGCTGGCGGACGTGCGCCGCCTCGTGCACGGCCTGCGTCCCCCGGCGCTGGACCAGTTCGGGCTGGCCGGAGCGGTGGAACGGCAGGCCGCGGGGTTCGCCGGCGGCTCCCTGGAGGTGGCCGTCCACATCGAGGGCGGCCTTCCGGGGCTGCCCGCCGCGGTCGAGGTCGCCGCCTACCGGATCATCGCCGAGGCGCTGGCCAACGTCTCCCGCCACGCCCGGGCCACCACCTGCGCGGTCCGGCTGGCCGCCGTCCGGGGCGCTCTGGAGGCGGAGGTCACCGACGACGGACGCGGCCTGCCCCCCGGATCCCTCTCCGGCGTCGGCCTCGTCGCGATGCGCGAGCGCGCCGAGGAACTCGGCGGGCGCTGCACGGTGGCGGCTCGCCCCGACGGGGGCACCCGGGTCCACGCGGTCATCCCGTACGGAACCATCCCGCACGGCCGGGGCCCGGTTCCCGACGGTACGGTTCCGGGCCCGGGATGACGTTCAAACGACGCGTCGGGAGCGGCGTCCCCGGGCCCGGTACCCTGATGACCCTTCCGGGCCTGAACCCGCGAGATTCGCACCGAAAGAGATTCGATGGCACCCGATCCCTCCTCCCCGCCGGGCGGTCTCGTGCCTCCCCGCGTCCTCCTGGCGGACGACCACCCGGTCTACCGCGACGGGCTGCGCATGATGCTCGCCTCCACCGGCGCCGTCGAGGTGGTCGCCACCGCCGCCGACGGTGTGGAGGCCGTCGTCCTCGCCGGGCGGTTGCGCCCCGATGTCGTCGTGATGGACCTGCAGATGCCCAAGCTGGGCGGCATCGAGGCGACGCGGAGGATCGTCGCGGCGCATCCCGGCACCGGAGTGCTGGCCCTCACCATGCACGACGATGACGAGAGCGTCTTCGCCGCGATGCTCGCCGGTGCCCGGGGTTATCTCGTCAAGGGCGCCGATCAGGGGGAGATCCTGCGCGCCATCACCGCCGTCGCCAGCGGTGAGGTGATCTTCGGTCCGGCCCTGGCCGGCCGCGTCACCGCCTACTTCGCGCGCCTGGCCACCCTCCGCCCCGCCACCGAGGAAGCGTTCCCGCAACTCACCGCACGAGAACGGGAGGTTCTGGATCTCATCGCGGCAGGCCTTCCCAACCGGGCGATCGCCGAGCGCCTGGTGCTGTCACCGAAGACGGTTCGCAACAACGTGTCCAACATCCTGGCCAAGCTCCAGGTCGCCGACCGCGCCGAGGCCATCGTCCGCGCCCGGGACGCCGGCCTCGGCCGCTGAGGCCGCACGGTGATGTCGTGGTCGTGTGGCCGGGCGTGCCACCAGGCGGCGACGACCTCGTCGAGACGGTCGACCGGTCCGGCCAGGGTCCGGTCGATGAACGCCGCCGGCATGCCGTCACGGACCACGGTGTGCCACGGTCCGGCGTCACCGAGGCCATCGCGGCCGGGCGTCAGGCCCGCAGGCGCAGGCCCCGGGGGGTCGGGTGGAACCCGGCGGCCTCCAGGGCGGCGGCGAGGGGGGAGTCGCCGACGGCGGTGCCGTCGGCCCGCTCCACGGTCAGCTTCCCGAGCGCGCCGTCGCGTACGGCCAGCGCGAGCGCGTCCACGGCGGGCTGGAGGCGGTCGTCGTCGGCGAAGGACAGCAGCGTCTTGCCGCCGCGCTCGACGTACAGGATCAGGTGGCCGTCCACCAGCACCACCAGGGCCCCCGCCTTCCGGCCCGGCTTGTGGGACACGTCCCCCGGGTGGGCCGGCCAGGGCAGCGCGGCGCCGTAGGGGTTGGCGGGATCGGTCGCCGCCAGCACCACGGCCCGCCGCCCGCCCGCGGCGCCTTCGGAGCCGCTCCGCCGCCCGCCCGCCGGATCCGCGGAGCCGCTCCACTGCCCGCCCGCGGCACTTTCGGAGCCGCTCCATCGCCCGGCCGCTCCCGCCGGACCGCCCCACTCATCCGGCCTCCCCGGCCCGGTCCGGCCGGAGGCGTCGTCCCAGGCCCCGCCTGATCCGGAAGGGGCCTGCCAGGGCAGGGGGGCCGGGAGGGACGCGGCCGCGCGCATCCGGTCGACGGCGCCCGGCAGGGCGAACTGGGCGCCGCCCAGGCCCTCGACGAAGTAGCCGCGACGGCACCGGCCGCTCTCCTCGAACACGCGCAGCACCTGGTAGACGGCGGAGAACCCGCCCGGCATCCGCTCGGCCGTGACCGCGCCCCGGGTCACCACGCCGTGCCGTTCCAGCAGCACCTCCGCCTGGGCGTGGGCGCGCTGGGTGGCGTCGCCGGACGGCGCGGGCAGCAGCCACCAGCGTCCGCCCACGGTCGGCGGGCCGCTGCGGGAGGGCAGCACCGCCCGGCGCCTGCGGGTGGAGGCGGGGCGGTGCGCGGGCCGTCCGGTGCCGAGCGTCGCGCGCAGCGGGGCCAGGGTGTCGCCGGTGACCCGTCCCGCCCACACCAGATCCCAGACCGCCGCCACGAGCGTCGCGTCGTCCGGGGCGATCCCCGTCCGGGACGCCCCACGGCCGGTGATCCCCGTCCGGGCCGGCGGAGCCTCCCCGGTCGACGGCGTCCCGCCGGGCGTCGGAGAGCCCGCGGGGTCCGGGTGCTCCGGCGTTCCGGAGGCGGCCAGGACCGCGCCGACGCGGGCGCCCAGCTCGCGGAAGAACAGCGCGCCCCCGCCGCCGAGGACCTCCAGGACCGCCTCGTGCAGCGGGGTCATGGTGATCGCCGGCGGGTCGGGCATCAGCAGGGGGGCGGTGTCGGCGAAGTACAGCGCGACCCAGCCGTCCCCGCCGGGCAGCGACCCCTGCCCGGCCCAGACGATCTCGCCGGAGGAGGTCAGCTCGTCCAGCAGGGACGGGTCGTAGCCGGGCACCCGGGAGGGCAGGATCAGCGTCTCCAGCGCCGAGGCGGGAACCGGCGCGCCCTGCAGCCGCTCGATCGCGTCCACCAGCGCGTCGATCGGCGGCCTGCGCCGGCCGGGGGCGCCGGTGATCCCGTGCCAGGCCGGGGAGAAGGCGGCCAGCGTCTCGGCGGGGACCGGCTCCACCTCCTTGCGGAGCCGGGCCAGGGACCTGCGGCGCAACATCCGCAGCACCCCGGCGTCGCACCACTCCTCGCCCCGGCCGCCGGGCCGGAACTCGCCGCTCACCACCCGGCCGGAGGCGGCCAGGCGGCGCAGCGCGTCGGCGACGACGGCGGGGCCGAGACCGAACCGGGCGGCGGCCGTGCCGGCCGGGAAGGGCGTGCGCGTGCGGGCGTGGCGGGCGAGGAGGTCGCCGAGCGGATCGTCCACCGGCTCCAGGAAGGCGTGCGGCACGCCCACCGGGAGCGGCACGCCGAGCGCGTCGCGCAGCCGGGCGGCGTCCTCGATGGCGGCCCACTGCTCGTGCCCGGCGATCCGCACCCGGATCGCGCGCCGGGCGGTCTCCAGATCGGCCAGCCACGCCGGGTCGCCCTCGCGCAGGCTCACGTCGTCGGCGAGCAGGGGACCGTGGGAGCGGAGCAGGTCGGCGAGGTCCTCGGCGTCGCGGAGCGGCCGGTCCAGCCGGGACAGCTCGCGCTCGGTGTCGGCGATCACATCGGGGTCGAGCAGCTCGCGCAGGTCGGCCTGGCCGAGCAGCTCGGCCAGCAGGCTCGTGTCGAGGGCCAGCGCCTGGGCGCGGCGCTCGGCCAGCGGGGCGTCCCCCCCGTACATGAACGCGCCGATGTAGGTGAACAGCAGGGACGCGGCGAACGGCGACGCCTGGGACGTCTCCACCTCCACCAGCCGCACCCGCCGGGCCGCGATGTCCCGCATGAGCGCGACCAGGCCCGGCACGTCGAACACGTCCTGCAGGCACTCGCGCATCGTCTCCAGCACGACCGGGAACGAGCCGTAGCGGGAGGCCACGCCCAGCAGGTGCGAGGCCCGCTGCCGCTGCTGCCAGAGCGGGGTCCGCCGGCCGGGGCTGCGGCGCGGCAGCAGCAGGGACCGGCCCGCGCACTCGCGGAACCGGGCCGCGAACAGCGCCGAGCCGCCCAGCTCCTCGGTGACGATCCGCTCGATCTCCTCGGCGTCGAAGACCGCGACGTCCGAGGGCGGGTCCGACAGCGTGTCGGGGATGCGCAGCACGATCCCGTCGTCGGAGTGCAGGGCCTGCACGTCGACGCCGTAGCGTTCGCGCAGCCGCCGCCCGATCGCCAGCGCCCACGGGGCGTGCACCCGCGCGCCGTACGGCGAGTGCACCACGACCCGCCAGTCGCCCAGCTCGTCGTGGAAGCGCTCGACCAGCAGCGTCCGGTCGTCCGGGACGTATCCGGTGGCCTCGCGCTGCTCGGACAGGTAGGACAGCAGGTTGGCCGCGGCGAACCCGTCCAGGCCGGCGGCCCTGACCCGGGTCCGCGCGGCCTCGGCGCCGGACTCGGACAGCTCGCGGAGGAAGGCGCCGATCGCCCGGCCCAGCTCCGCGGGGCGGCCCGGCGTGTCGCCGTGCCAGAAGGGCAGCTTGCCCGGCTTGCCCGGGGCGGGGGAGACCAGCACGCGGTCGGCCGTGATGTCCTCGATCCGCCAGGAGGTCGCGCCGAGCACGAAGACGTCCCCGGCCCGGGACTCGTAGACCATCTCCTCGTCCAGCTCGCCCACCCGGGAGGACTTCTCCCCGGCGAGGAAGACGCCGTACAGCCCCCGGTCGGGGATGGTCCCGCCGCTGGTCACGGCCAGCCGCTGCGACCCCGGCCGCCCCTGGAGCGTCCCGGTGACCCGGTCCCAGACGACGCGCGGGCGCAGCTCGGCGAACTCCTCGCTGGGGTAGCGCCCGGCGAGCATGTCGAGCGTCGCCTCCAGCGCGCTCCGGGGCAGCGTGCGGTACGGCGCGGCGCGGCGGACCACGGTCTCCAGCTCGTCGACCGTCCACTCGTCGAGAGCGGTCATCGCGACGATCTGCTGGGCGAGCACGTCGAGCGGGTTGCGCGGGTAGCGCAGCTCCTCGATCTCGCCCCGCTTCATGCGCTCGGCCACCACGGCCGTCTGGACCAGGTCGCCGCGGTACTTGGGGAAGATCACGCCCCGCGAGACCGCGCCCACCTGGTGCCCGGCCCGGCCGATCCGCTGCAGGCCGCTGGCCACGCTCGGCGGCGCCTCCACGCACGCCACCAGGTCGACCGCGCCCATGTCGATGCCGAGCTCCAGGCTGGAGGTGGCCACCACGGCGGGCAGCCTCCCCGACTTGAGCGCCTCCTCGATCTGGGCGCGCTCCTCCTTGGACACCGAGCCGTGGTGCGCCCGCACGATCTCCGGGACCACCCCCGCGCTCGCCCCGGCCTGGGCCATCATCGCGGCCGGGGTGGCGGTCGAGGCGGGCGGCCGGGGGAAGCCCTCGGCCCAGTGGACCGGAGCGCCGGGGACGTCCGTCCCGAAGACGTCCTCCCCGGGGCCGTCTCCGCCCGGGCGCCGCTCCCAGGCGAGCTCGTTGAGGCGGGTGCACAGCCGCTCGGCCAGCCGCCGGGAGTTGGCGAACACGATCGTCGAGGAGTGCTCCCCGATCAGGTCGAAGAGCCGCTCCTCGACGTGCGGCCAGATGGACCTTCGCGTCTGCTGCCCGGTCAGCCACGCGTCGTCGTCCTGGCTGGGGCGGGGGGCGGTGTCGAGCTCGGTCATGTCCTCGATCGGGACGACCACCTCGATCTCGATCTCCTTCTCCGACGGCGGCTGCACCACGACCGCCGGGCGCGGCCCGCCGAGGAACTCGGCCACCTCGCTCACCGGCCGGACGGTCGCCGACAGGCCGACGCGCTGGGCGGGGCGGGGGAGCAGGGAGTCGAGCCGCTCCAGGCTGAGCGCCAGGTGCGCGCCTCGCTTGGTGGCGGCCACCGCGTGCACCTCGTCGAGGATGACCGTCTCCACGCCGCGCAGCGCCTCGCGGGCCTGGCTGGTCAGGATCAGGAACAGCGACTCCGGGGTGGTGATGAGGATGTCGGAGGGCCGGGCGGCGAACCTGCGCCGCTCCTCTGCGGAGGTGTCGCCCGACCGGATGGCCACCGAGATCTCCGGCGCCGGCAGCCCCAGCCGCCGGGCGGTCTGCCGCATCCCGGTCAGCGGCGCCCGCAGGTTGCGCTCGACGTCCACCGCCAGGGCCTTGAGCGGCGAGACGTAGAGGATCCGGCACCGCCCGGGCCGCTCGTCCGCCTCCGCGCCGCCCTTCCGCCGGCGGCGCCCCTTCGCCGGCTCGCGCTCCCCGCCTCCGTCGCGGCCGTCCGCCCGTCCGGAGGGCTCCGCGCCCGCGGGCGCTCCGGCCCGCCCCGCCGCCTCCGTCTGCTCGGCGGCCAGCCGGTCGAGCGACCACAGGAAGGCGGCCAGGGTCTTGCCGGACCCGGTCGGCGCGACCACCAGCGTGTTGTCGCCCCGGGCGATCGAGGCCCACGCCCCCTCCTGGGCGGCGGTGGGCGAGGCGAAGGCCCCGGTGAACCATTCCCTGGTCACCGGGGTGAAGTGGTCGAGCGCTGAACCGGTCACCGTCCCATGGTGCCTCGCGCCACCGACAGAACGGCGCCGGACCCGGCCTGACGCGGGAGACCTGATGCGGGCGGCGGAACCGCGCCGGGCGCGACCTATACGAGAAGGCTAAAAACGCCGGGCCGACGGTCCAATACATCGATTGTCTGCTTTACCCGTTTTATCCGCATACTTCTCATGTGCACAGCTACGACGAGCGCCTGACGAGCCTGGTCTTCGACTACATGAAGGACCGGCTCTCCCTCGATCCCGTCCCCCTCGACAACCCCGGGGTGAAGGACAAGCTCGAGGCCGCCCTGGCGGGGATCATCAGCCCCGAGGGCACCGACCCGGAGAAGGTCCTGGACCTGTACGCCGACCAGTTGGCCCCGGCGGTCATCTCCGCCGACAGCCCGCGGTTCCTCTCCTTCATCCCCGCGGCCCCGACCAAGGCCGCCCTGCTGTTCGACATGGTCGTCTCCTGCGCCTCGCTCCAGGGCATCTCCTGGCTGGAGGCCTCCGGCGCGATCGCGGCGGAGAACCAGGTGCTCCGCCTGCTCGCGGACCTGGCCGGGATGCCCGCGAGCGCGGGCGGCTGCTTCGTCTCCGGAGGCTCGGCGGCCAACCTGTCGGCGCTCGTCGTCGCGCGCGACACCGCCCGGCGCCGCATCCCCCGGGGCCGCCTGCGCGTCGCGGTCAGCGACCAGGCGCACTCCTCGATCTCCAACACTCTGCGCATCATCGACGTGGACGCCCTCGTCGTGCCCTCGCGGGACCACCGCCTCACCGGCGCGTCCCTGCGCGCCGCCCTGGAGGCCGACCCCGACCCGTCCGACGTGATCGCCGTGGTCGCCACCTCGGGTACCACCAACGCCGGGATCATCGACGACCTCGCCGGGATCGCCGAGGTCGCCCGTGAGCGCGACCTCTGGTTCCACGTGGACGGCGCGTACGGCGGCGCGGGCCTGTTCGCCCCCTCGGTCCGGCACCGCTACGCCGGGATCGAACACGCCGACTCCTTCATCGTGGACCCGCACAAGTGGCTGTTCGCCCCCTTCGACTGCGCGGCCCTGCTCTACCGCGAGCCTCGCCTGGCGCGGGCCGTGCACACCCAGGACGCCTCCTACCTCGACGTCCTGCACACCGAGGGCGACGAGTGGAACCCCACCGACTACGCCTACCACCTGACCCGGCGCGCGCGAGGGCTCCCGCTCTGGTTCTCCCTGGCCGTCAACGGCACCGACGCCTACACCGAGGCCATCGAGACGGCACTGCGGCTCGCCCGTGAGACCGCGGACCTGATCGACCGCACCGAGCACCTGGAGCTGATCCGCGAGCCGGAGCTGTCGGCCGTGCTCTTCCGCCGCGCCGGCTGGACGAGCCGGGACTATCACGACTGGTCGGAGCGGCTGCTCGCCGGGCAGATCGGCTTCGTCACGCCGACCGGCTGGGAGGGCGAGACCGTCGCGAGGTTCGCGTTCCTGCACCCGGGCACGTCCATGGAGATCGTGGAGGAGATCCTCGACACCATGGCGTGACGACATGGACAGGTTGGGTGGCCGCACCCAGGGAGATAGCTCACCTGAACGTTCACATACTGAACGGCGGGTCAGCTATGAGCATCGACTATCCGGCCATCAAGACGGCACGTGAGCGGATCAGGGCGGAGCGGTTACAGGCGCGCCGCCCGCCGAGCAGCGCGAGGGGCCTGCACCACTTCGCCCTGATCTCCTCCGATGTCGAGAAGACGATCGACTTCTACCAGGACCTGCTGGAGTTCCCCCTCACGGAGATCATCGAGAACCGCGACTACGAGGGCTCCAACCACTTCTTCTTCGACATCGGCAACGGCAACCTGCTGGCCTTCTTCGACTTCCCGGGACTGGACCTCGGCCCCTACCGGGAGGTCCTGGGCGGACTCCACCACGTCGCCATCTCGGTGGACCCGTCGACCTGGGAGCGGTTGCTGGGCAAGCTGGAGGCGGCGGGCGTGCCGCACCAGATCGAGAACGGCGCCTCGATCTACTTCCGCGACCCCGACGGGGCCCGTCTGGAACTGCTCGCCGACCCGCTCGGTGAGATGTACGGCTCGCGCGTGCTCTGAAGCGCCCGGGTGAGGGACCCGCGGGCCCCTCACCGCCGGGACGGACGCCGGCTGCGCGGTCTCCCCCTGCTGGGCGGCTGCGTCCGCGTGGCGTGCCGTTCGGCGCGCTCGGCCTTGTCCTGCTGTACGGCGAGGCGCAGTTGCAGCAGGAACCTGCGGCGTCTGGCGCGGCGCTCGGCCTTCTCGGCGGGAGTCAGCCTGAGGACCGGGAGGAGGAGGACGGCGATGGCGAGGGGGAGATTGGGCATCCTCCGAGTCTCACCCCTCGAACAGGAGAGTGCCAGGCCCACTCCGTGCCGGATGCGCCCGGAGAACCGGATCCGCGGGGGCGGGTGAGCGGAGACGGGACGGCGGGGGCGGGTGAGCGGAGACGGAACGGCGGGGGCGGGTGAGCGGAGACGGGACGGCGGGGGCGCCGGGGGACCCCATACTTGGGGGCATGCGCCTGTCAGAGTTCTGGAGACGGATGAAGCTGCACTTCGGCGACCCCTACGCCGAGTCGTGGGCCCGCGACTACGTCATCGCCGAGCTGGGCGGGCGGACCGTGGTCCAGGCCCTGGCCGACGGCATCGCGGCCAAGGAGGTCTGGGCGGCGGTGTGCCGGGTGACGGACGTCGCCGCCCGGCTCCGCTGACCGCGCCCACGACGAAGGCCGCGGACCGGGCCGTCCCGGGAGACCGGGGCGACGCCAGGGCGGCTCCAGGAGACCGGGCGGCCTCCGCGGGATGACGTCAGGAGACCGGGCGGCCTCGGCAGGGCGGCCTCAGGAGACCGGGGCGGCCTCGGGGGCGGGCCTCAGGAGCCTGCCGACCGAGTCCGCCACGTGGCCGGGGTCGCCGGTGCCCTCCTGCCCGTTGGGCGACCACAGGAAGAACCAGCCCTCCTTGGCCGGGGTGGCGAAGACGATCGTCTGCTTCCCGCTGGTCGGGTGCCACACCCAGAGCACGGGGTCTTCGCCGCCGAGCAACCGGCTGACCATCCCCCGGTCGGGCAACTCGGCGGCCAGGGACTCCAGGTGGGCCAGACGCTGCTGGGTGAACGTGTTGGTCACGACGGCTACCTCGGAGACCTCTCGAAAATCATGTCGACACCAGCGTTCCCCCAGGTCAGCGGGTAACACCTCGAGTAGCGGAATGCCCAGGAATGTCATTTCTGTGACGCCGCGGGACGCCGGGCGCGAACCGGGCGGCCCGTGGAGCGCGTGGTGCGATTGAGCAACGATCGAACAGCCGTTCGGCTATATTGAACGTGTCAGCCCTCGTGGCGTGCTCTCCGGAAAATGTCGGTGGCACCCCGTAGCTTTCTGGCAACAGATCCGACCCGTAACCCTCCAGGGGGCTCCCAAATGGCAGCTAACGACCGCGAGAAGGCGCTCGAGACCGCGCTCGCCCAGATCGAGCGGCAGTTCGGCAAGGGCTCCGTCATGCGCCTCGGCGATGACGCCCGCGCGCCCATCGAAGTGATCCCGACCGGATCCATCGCCCTCGACGTGGCCCTGGGAATCGGCGGTTTCCCGCGCGGCCGCATCGTCGAGATCTACGGCCCGGAGTCCTCCGGTAAGACCACCGTCGCGCTGCACGCGGTGGCCAGCGCGCAGCGTCAGGGCGGCATCGCGGCGTTCATCGACGCCGAGCACGCCCTCGACCCGGAATACGCCAAGAAGCTGGGCGTCGACACCGACGCGCTCCTGGTCTCCCAGCCCGACACGGGTGAGCAGGCGCTGGAGATCGCCGACATGCTGATCCGGTCCGGCGCCATCGACCTGCTGGTCATCGACTCGGTCGCGGCCCTGGTGCCCAAGGCCGAGATCGAGGGCGAGATGGGCGACAGCCACGTCGGTCTCCAGGCCCGCCTGATGTCCCAGGCCCTGCGCAAGGTCGCCGGCGCGCTCAACAACACCGGCACCACCGCGATCTTCATCAACCAGCTCCGCGAGAAGATCGGCGTCATGTTCGGCTCGCCCGAGACCACGACCGGTGGAAAGGCGCTGAAGTTCTACGCCTCGGTCCGTCTCGACGTGCGCCGCATCGAGACGCTGAAGGACGGCACCGAGCCCGTCGGCAACCGCACCCGGGTGAAGGTCGTCAAGAACAAGATGGCCCCGCCCTTCCGCCAGGCCGACTTCGACATCCTGTACGGCATCGGCATCTCCCGTGAGGGCGGCCTCATCGACATGGGTGTCGAGCACGGCTTCGTCCGCAAGTCCGGCGCCTGGTACACCTACGAGGGCGACCAGCTCGGCCAGGGCAAGGAGAACGCCCGTAACTTCCTGAAGAACCACCCCGACATGGCGAACGAGATCGAGAAGAAGATCAAGGAGAAGCTCGGGGTCGGTCCCCGCGTCGACGTGCCGGAGGCTCAGGCTCCCGCCGCCCCGGCGGCTCCCGCGGCTCCCGCCCCCTCCGGTCGCGGCAAGGCGGCCGCGGCCGCCAAGCCGGGTGACGTCTGATCCGAGCCTGCGCGATGACGACGGGACCCGACTCCGGTCCGGCCGGTGAGGCCGGGCCGCGAGACTGGGGTGCATGGCCCGACCTCCCCGAATCCGGCGGCGGGAGCCGCCGTGGTTCGCGGCGGGGCCGGAGCCGTTCGGGGAGGAGGTCCGCGGGAGGTTCCGGCGGGCGATCCCGGAGCGGGTCCGGAGGTTCCGGCGAGTCGTCCTGGGACGGCTCCGCGGGCGGCTTCCCTGGAGGGCCGGAAGGTCCGGAAGGTCCCTCCGCAGACGGATCCGGCCGCTCCGGCCGCTCCTCCCGGCGTCGCGCCGGGGGGTTCCTGCCCGACGGGCCGGTGGAGGGGTCGGCTGCGAGTCAGGGGCCCCCGGCCGACCCGCAGGCGGTGGCGCGGGCCATCTGCCTGCGGCTGCTGACCATGTCGCCGCGCACCCGCGCTCAGCTCGCGGAGGCGCTGCGCAAGCGCGAGGTGCCGGACGACGCCGCCGAGGCCGTGCTGGAGCGTTTCTCCGAGGTCGGGCTGATCGACGACGAGGCGTTCGCCGCCGCCTGGGTCAGCTCGCGTCATGCCGGCCGGGGCCTGGCCCGGCGGGCCCTGGCGTCGGAGCTCCGGCAGCGCGGGGTGGAGGAGGACACCGTCAAGGAGGCGGTGGAGCAACTCGACCCCGAGCAGGAGGTGGAGACCGCCCGCAGGCTCGTGGCGCGCAAGCTCCCCTCCACCCGGGGGCTGGAGCCCGCGGTGAGGACGCGGAGGCTCGCCGGCATGCTCGCCCGCAAGGGCTACGGTCCCGGCCTGGCCTTCCGGGTGATTCGTGAGGCGCTCGAGAACGAAGAGTCGGAAAGCGCTGAATCTCCGGAATATCCGGAATATCCCTTCGACTGATACAAAGACCCGCTCCCGTGGGTCTTTGCTTGCTCGTTACCTGTTTGACGCTTAACCTCGACGGCAGTGAGGAGTTACTCCGCGCAGCGCGGATTGTCATAACGGTGAACTACGGACATGCAGGCTTGATGGCGCGGGCGGGCGAAGTGCCGACGGGGGTCGGGACGGCGCCGGTTCTGGGTTGATATCTGTCCTGGTGGCGACACCGCGTGGGCCTTCCGTGCCGTGCGTGTGACCCCTCGTGTGCTCGATGTCGGCGACGCGAGGAGGGGTGGGGCGCGCATGGAGCCCGTTGTGATCGTCGTGCTGGCAGGGGCCATGGTGGTGTTCGCCGGGGTGACGATAACCGTGCTGGTCATGCTGCTCCGCCGGACCGGAGGGTTGACGGGCAGACCGGTCGGGCCCACTCCCGAGCAACTGGCGGAGATCCACGCCGAACTGGAGACGGCCAGGCGCGAGGCGGTCGGCATCCTCGACAGGGCCGAGCAGGAGGCCGCGGAGACCCTGCGCCGCTCCGAGCAGGACGCCGCGGAGGCGCTCCGCCGCTCCGAGCAGGACGCCGCGGCGATCCTGCGCCGCTCCGAGGCCGCCGCCGAGAGTGCCGCGCAGATGCGCAAAGAGGTCGAAGCCGAGACCCAGGTGCTCAAATACGAGCTCAAGGAGCTCCGCTCCGACCTGGAACGCCGGGAGAACCGGCTGGCCGAGCGGGAGCAGCGGCTCGACGAGGAGGCCAGGCGCCAGGCCGAGCGGGCGCGCAAGCTCGCCGAGACCGAGACGGAGCTGGCCGCCCGCCGGGAGGACCTCGACCGGCTCGCGGAGGAGCGCAGGGCCGTTCTGGAGCGGGTGGCAGGGCTCACCAGCACTCAAGCCAGGGCCGAACTGGTCGGGGAGATCGCGAACCAGGCCAAGCGCGAGGCGGCGCTGATCGTCAGGGAGATCGAGAGCGACGCCCGCAAGGAGGGCGAGAAGCGGGCCACGAAGATCATCACCTTGGCGGTGCAGCGCATGGCCGCCGAACAGACCGCCGAGTCCGTCGTCAGCGTGCTGCACCTGCCCGGGGACGAGATGAAGGGCCGCATCATCGGCCGGGAGGGCCGTAACATCCGGGCCTTCGAGTCGACCACCGGGGTCAACCTGATCATCGATGACACCCCCGAGGCGGTGCTGCTGTCCTGCTTCGACCCGGTCCGCCGCGAGACCGCCCGGCTGACCCTGGAGAAGCTCGTCCTCGACGGCCGCATCCACCCGCAGCGCATCGAGGACGCCTACGAGCGCAGCAGGACCGAGGTCCAGGAGCTGTGCGTGCGCGCCGGCGAGGACGCCCTGGTGGAGCTGGGCATCACGGACATGCACCCCGAGCTGGTCACCCTGCTCGGCCAGCTCCGCTACCGCACCTCCTACGGGCAGAACGTGCTCGGGCATCTGGTGGAGTCCGCGCACATCGCCGGAATCATGGCGGCCGAGCTCAAACTGGACCAGACGTTGCTCAAGCGCTGCACGCTGCTGCACGACATCGGCAAGGCGCTGACCCACGAGGTCGAGGGCAGCCACGCGCTGATCGGGGCGGAGATCGCCCGCCGGTACGGCGAGCACGAGGACGTGGTCCACGCGATCGAGGCGCACCACAACGAGGTCGAGGTCCGCACGGTCGAGGCGGTCCTCACCCAGGCCGCCGACGCGATCAGCGGGGGCCGTCCGGGCGCGCGGCGCGAGTCGCTGGAGGCCTACGTCAAGCGACTGGAACGGCTGGAGGAGATCGCCCAGTCGTACGACGGGGTGGAGAAGGTCTTCGCGATGCAGGCGGGCCGCGAGATCCGGGTCATGGTGAAGCCCGACTCCGTCGACGACATCCAGGCCTCGGTGATCGCCCGTGACGTGGCCAAGCGCATCGAGGAGGAGCTCACCTACCCCGGCCAGATCCGCATCGCCGTCGTCCGGGAGTCCCGGGCCATCGAGTTCGCCCGCTGACGCGCCGTACCGCGGCGCCGGCCGTCGCCGTCGTGCTCCTCGCCGCAGCGGCGCCGTGGTGGGGTGCGTCGGTGGGTGGGGTGTGGCCGGGCGAGGCCGGTCTGACGCGCCGTGTCGTCGTGCTCCTCGCCGCAGCGCCGCCGCCGGGAACGCGGCGGGGCGGTCGGCGGCGGCGGGGTCAGACGCGGAAGATCTGCTGGTAGAAGGCGAACTCGGTGGCCAGGGCCGCGCTGCGGGTCTCGGCGCGGCGGAAGCCGTGGGCCTCTCCCTCGAAGGTGAGGTAGGTGCAGGGGACGCCGCGTTCGGCGAGGGCGTCGGCGAAGGCCTGGGACTGGGCGGGCGGGACCACCGGGTCGGACAGGCCCTGGAGCAGGAGCATGGGGCAGCTGACCCCGGAGACCTGGCCGAGGGGCTCGCGGGAGCCGTACAGGAGGGGATCGGCCGGGCCGACCAGCCACTCGATGTAGCGGGACTCGAAGTCGTGGGTGGTCTCGGCGAACGGGGCCAGGGAGCTCACCCCGTAGTAGGAGACGCCGCCGGCGAACACCTCGGACTGGGCGCAGGCCGCCATGACGGTCCAGCCGCCCGCGCTGCCGCCCCGGATCGCGATGCGCGCCGGATCGGCCAGCTCCCGCTCGGCCAGCCACTCGGCCGCGGCGACGCAGTCCTCCACGTCGACGACGCCCCACTGCCCGCGCAGCCGGTCGCGGTAGGCGCGGCCGTAGCCGGTGGAGCCGCCGTAGTTGACGTCGATCACGCCGATGCCGCGGCTGGTGAGGAACGCCTTCTCCAGGTCCAGCGCCGTCGTGCTGTTCCCGGTGGGGCCGCCGTGGGCGACCACGACGTACGGCGGCGCGCCCTCCCCGGCGACCTCGGGGTTCGACGGCGGATACACGAGCGCGTGGACCCGGCGGCCGAACCGCCCCTGGATCTCCACGGCCTCGGGGCGGGGCAGGTAGGCGACGTCCGGCAGTTCGTCGATGTCGCGCCGGAGCCCTTCCACCCGGCCGGTCACCGAGTCGACGCGGACGACCGACCGGGGGACCGCGGGGCCGTACCCGATGCCGACGATCATGCGCCCGTCGGAGGCCAGGGCGGGGGCCCACCCGTCGTAGGGGACGTCGAAGTCGGTCAGGGCCCCGGAGGCCGGGTCGAGGACGCCCAGCTTCAGGTTGCCCTGGCCGTGCAGGATCGCGAGCCGCCCGTCGTCCAGCACGGTGTACGGCGCGCCGCCGAGCTGCCAGAGCGGTCCGGCGAACTCCTCCTCGGCGGGATGGAGGGCCTGGGAGGACGTGCCGTATATCCCGATCTGGTAGAGGTTCCACCAGCCCGACCAGTCGGAGATCAGGTAGAGGGTCCGGTCGTCGCGCCACCGCGGGGCGAGCACGGACTCCGAGGTGCCGCCCTTGACGTTCCAGGAGTGGCCGTCGGACAGGCGGGTGATCCGCAGCTCGGTGCCGTTCCAGGGCATCCGCGGGTGGTTCCAGCAGATGTAGGCGAGGTGCTCGCCGTCGGGGGAGATCGTCGGAGAGGCGTAGAAGTCGCACCCGCCGACCCGCTCGCGCGGCTCGGCGCCGCCGTGCAGGGGGATGGAGACGATCGAGCGGCTGACCTTGCCGTCGTCGTGGTGCCGCTCCCGCACGCACCAGACCTGGCCGTCGTGGACGAGCAGGTCCGCGTAGCGCAGCCCGGCCTCGGCCGCGGGCTCCGGGGTGATCGGCCGGGGGTCGGCGCCGGGGGTCAGCAGGTAGAGCCGCTGGTCGGAGAGGTTGGCGAAGACGACGCTCCTGCCGGGACCGTCGCCGCCGTCACCGGAGTCCTCGTCGGGGACCACCGCGTAGGACCGCCCGCCGTACTCGTGCACGCGGGTTCTGGCGCTCCACGGAGGGGGGAGCAGCTCGCGGCGGGCGCCGTCGGCGCTCCGGTGCATGATCGTGGTCCGGCCGCCCTGGGCCGGGCGGTCCTCGGTCCACCACACCTCCTCACCCAGCACGGTGGGGAAGGACAGGTGCATTCCCGCGCGGGCGACATCCGAGGTGGAGATGGGAGACGGCCAGGCGGCGTACGGCACGGCATCGCGTTCCACGGCATCGCGCTCTGGGGACATGGCGTAATCCTGCCCGATAACCCGTCCCGTGTCGCCGGTATGGGGCTCATCGTGTCCGGGTGTCGGTAGTCGTCTCCCCGGGTCCCCGGAACGCCGCCGTCCCGGCGCTCCGCGACTCCCGGAGTTCTGGGACTCCCGGGGCCCGGTCGCCGGGAACGGCGCGGGGCGGCCGCCCTTCCGGGTGACCGCCCCGCGCCGGGACCGGATCGGCGGGACCGGGTCAGTCCACCGCGGCCCCGATGCCGCTCGCGCCCTCAGCCGCGGCCGCCCCGGGCGGTGCGATCGGCCGGGCCGCCGTCTTGCGGCTGCGTCGGCTGCGCTTCTCCAGCCAGGTGGCCAGGGCGCTGAGCGCCATGTTGAGGCCGACGTAGATGACCCCGATGACGATCGCGGCGGGGATGAGGGACCCGAAGAAGACCGCGGGCAGGATCTTGAAGCCCGTGTTCAGCAGGTCCACGTAGGCGATGATGTACCCCAGCGCCGTGTCCTTGAGGAGCACGACCAGCTGGCTCACGATCGCGGGCATCATCGCGGTCACGGCCTGGGGGAGCAGGACCATCCGCATGACCTGGTTCTTGCGCAGGCCGATGGCGTAGGCCGCCTCCGACTGGCCTCTCGGCACGGCCAGCACGCCCGCCCGGACGACCTCGGCCAGGACCGACCCGTTGTAGAGGGTCAGGCCGGCGACCACCGCCATGAAGGCGTAGTCGCCGCCGCCCATGACGCTCGGCGCGAGATAGAAGATGAAGAAGATCAGCAGGAGCAGCGGGATGGCCCGGAAGACCTCGACGACCACCCCGGCGGGGATCCTGACCCAGGCGTGGTCGGAGAGCCTCGCCAGGCCGAACACGGCGCCGAAGACGAGCGCGAGCACCGCGGCCAGGGCCGCGGCCTGCAAGGTGCCGAGCAGGCCGGGGAGGATGTGCGTCGTCCAGGTGTCCGGCTCCAGGAAGGGCTGCCAGATCCTGCCCTCCCACTGCTTCTTCTCGTCGAACTTGACGTAGATGAAGTACAGGATCGCGATGATCGCGGCCAGGCCGGCGACCGTGTAGAGGGCGTTGCGCGCGCGGGCGCGCGGTCCCGGCGCGTCGAAGAGGACGGAGGCGCTGCTCACCGCGCCACCGCCAGCCGCCGGGCCAGCCAGCCGGTGAGGAAGCCGACCGGCAGGGTCACCGCCATGAACGCGAGGACGAGGCCGAGGAAGATCGGGATGGACACGCCCGTGTCGTCGAAGGTGTCCTTCATGACGAACGCCGATTCCGCAAGGTAGCCTCCCGCGATCGCCACCGTGGTGTTCTTGATCATCGCGATCATCACGCTGCCGAGCGGGGCGATCACCGCGCGGAACGCCTGCGGCAGGATGATCAGCCGCAGGGACTGCAGGAAGGTGAGCCCGATGGCCCGCGCGGCCTCGGCCTGTCCGAGCGGCACCGTGTTGATGCCCGAGCGCAGCGCCTCGCAGACGAAGGCGGCCGTGTAGATCGACAGTCCGAGCACGACCAGCCAGAAGCTGTTGCTGCTGGGCTTGTCCGAGAAGGCCAGGCCGAGGGTGTCACTGAGGCCGAGCGCGGAGAAGGCCAGCACGAGCGTCAGCGGGGTGTTCCGCACGACGTTGACGTAGACGGTCCCGGCGGCGCGCAGGACCGGTGTCGGGGAGACCCGCATCGACACCAGGATCGTGCCGAGTACGAGGGAGAGGACCCCGCACATCAACGAGAGCTTGACGTTCTCCATGAAGCCGTCGAAGAGGGCGGGGGCGTATTTGATCAGATCGTCCATGGTGCTCCACAGCGAAGACGGCGGCGGCCGGTGTCCCCGGTGGGGTCACCGGCCGCCACGTGAGGCCGGACTACGCGCAGGGCTCGAACTGCGGCGCGCCGGTCGGGGCCGTGAGGCCCTGGGTCCCGGCGAACCACTTCTCGAACAGCTTCTGGGCGGTGCCGTCCTGGTACATCTTGGTGATGGCCGCGTTGACGGCCTCACACGTCTTGGTGTCGCCCTTCTTCAGGCCGACGCCGTACTTCTCGTCGGTGAACGGCTGGCCGAGGATCTTGAAGCCCCCGCCCGCCTCGCCGGCCTGCTTGGCGAAACCGGCCAGGATCAGGTCGTCGGTGGTCACCGCGTCGAGGTTGTTGCCGCCGAGCTTCTGGACGCACTCGGAGTAGTTCGCGGCGCCCACGAGCTCGGCGTCGAGGTCGAGCTCGCCGTCCGGCGGCGGGTCGGTGATCCGCTTGTAGGAGTTGGAGCCGGCGGCCTGGCAGATGCGCTTGCCCGCGAGGTCCTGGGGCTTGGCGATCTTCGTGTCGTCGGCCCGGACCATGACGTCCTGGTGGGCCACGATGTACGGCCCGCCGAACGTCACCTTCTCCTTGCGGCTGTCGGTGATCGAGTAGGTCGCGAAGATGATGTCCACGGTGCCGTTGGCGAGGAACGCCTCGCGGTTGGACGACGCGGACTCCTTCCACTCGATCTCCACCTCGGCGCCGCCGGCGAGTTCCTTGACGACGTACTTGGCGACGTCGACGTCGAAGCCCTCGGGCTCGGCGCCCTTCTTCAGGCCCAGGCTCGGCTGGTCCCACTTGGTGCCGACGATCAGCTTCTTGGCGCCCTTGGCCTTGTCGGCGACCGTGGTGTAGGCCGCGGTGTCACCGTCGCCGCCGTCCCCACCGCAGGCCGCCAGGCCCAGGGTGAGCGCGCTCGCGGCGACGAGCGCGGCTCCGATACGGATTACTCGCATGTTCTGTCCTCAGTCCTTTTCTTCATCTGGGGTGACCAGCCGGTCGAAAGGATCAATGGGTAAGGATCTTGGAGAGGAAGTCCTTGGCCCGGTCGGTCCGGGCGTTGGTGAAGAACTGGTCGGGTGTGTTCTCCTCCACGATCTGCCCGTCCGCCATGAACACCACGCGGTTGGCCGCCCGGCGGGCGAAGCCCATCTCGTGGGTGACGACCATCATCGTCATTCCGTCACGGGCGAGGCCGATCATGACGTCGAGCACCTCCTGGACCATCTCCGGGTCCAGCGCCGAGGTCGGCTCGTCGAAGAGGATCATCTTGGGGTCCATGGCCAGCGCGCGGGCGATGGCCACGCGCTGCTGCTGGCCGCCGGAGAGCTGCGCGGGGTACTTCGCCGCCTGCGCGCCGATGCCGACCCGCTCCAGCAGTTCCATGCCGCGCCTGTCGGCCTGGGCCTTGCCGGTGCCCCGGACCTTGATCGGCCCGAGCGTGACGTTCTCCAGGATCGTCTTGTGCGCGAACAGGTTGAAGGACTGGAACACCATGCCGACCTCGGATCTCAACTGGGCCAGCGCCCTGCCCTCCTTGGGGAGCGGCTGCCCGTCGAATGTGATCGTCCCGCTGTCGATGGTCTCCAACCGGTTGATCGCCCTGCAGAGGGTGGACTTGCCTCCCCCCGACGGGCCGATGACGACCAGCACCTCACCGCGCGAGATCGTCAAGTTGATGTCGCGCAGCACGTGGAGGCTGCCGAAGTGCTTGTTGACGTCGTCGAGCACGACAAGAGGAGTCGAGTCCAGGGTCTCCTTCATAGATCACAACGTAGTTCCGAAGAGGGCAAGCCGCGCTAACCCTGCGGTACCGATCCGATCACGGACGGCCAACGGCTGGGTCATCCGCGTTTCGCGCGGGAGAGCTGGGCGGATGACCATCATGAAAAAATTTTCTATGTAGTGATATTTCATGAATCGCCCCTGGTGGCACCGCGAACGGGCCGGCGGACCACGCGCGACGCCGTCTCCCCCGAGGACGGCGGATCACGCGGGGCGCGGTCCCCGCACGCGCGGTGAAGCACATGCGGCGCCGTTCCCGCCGGCGCGGCGGACCGGTCACGCTCCGTGCGCTCCGCGGGAGCCGTACCCGGAAGTCGGCGGAGCGCCTACCCTTGTTCGTTGAGATGACTGTCACCGTGGAGAGCGCCCGCACGTACGAGGTTCGTACCTACGGGTGCCAGATGAACGTGCATGACTCCGAGCGCCTGTCGGGCCTCCTGGAGGAGGCCGGCTACGTCCCGGCCGCGGCGGGGGAGACGGCCGACGTGGTCGTGTTCAACACCTGCGCCGTCCGGGAGAACGCCGACAACCGCCTCTACGGCAACCTCGGCCACCTGCGCCCGGCGAAGGCGGGCAACCCCGGCATGCAGATCGCCGTGGGCGGCTGCCTCGCGCAGAAGGACCAGGGCGAGATCGTCCGCAGGGCGCCCTGGGTCGACGTGGTGTTCGGCACGCACAACATCGGCTCGCTGCCGGTCCTGCTCGAACGCGCCCGGATCGCGCGGGAGGCCCAGGTCGAGATCAAGGAATCCCTGGAGACCTTCCCCAGCACGCTGCCGACCAAGCGCGAGTCCGCCTACGCCGCGTGGGTGTCGATCTCCGTGGGCTGCAACAACACCTGCACCTTCTGCATCGTGCCGTCGCTGCGCGGCAAGGAGAAGGACCGCCGCCCCGGCGACATCCTCAACGAGGTGCGGACCCTCGTCGACCAGGGCGTCCTGGAGATCACCCTGCTGGGGCAGAACGTCAACACCTACGGCGTCGAGTTCGGCGACCGGCTCGCCTTCGGCAAGCTCCTGCGGGCCTGCGGCGAGATCGACGGCCTGGAGCGCGTGCGCTTCACCAGCCCGCACCCGGCGGCGTTCACCGACGACGTCATCGCGGCCATGGCCGAGACGCCCAACGTGATGCACCAGCTCCACATGCCGCTGCAGTCCGGCTCCGACCGGGTCCTGAAGGCCATGCGCCGCTCCTACCGGGCCGAGCGCTACCTGGGCATCATCGAGCGGGTCCGGGCGGCGATGCCCGACGCGGCGATCTCCACCGACATCATCGTGGGCTTCCCCGGTGAGACCGAGGAGGACTTCCAGGGCACGCTGGACGTGGTGCGCGAGTCGCGCTTCGCCAACGCCTTCACCTTCCAGTACTCCATCCGCCCCGGCACGCCCGCCGCCACCATGGACGGCCAGATCCCCAAGGAGGTCGTGCAGGAGCGCTACGAGCGCCTCGTCGCCCTGCAGAACGACATCTCCTGGGAGGAGAACAAGAAGCAGGTCGGCCGGGTCCTGGAAGTGCTGGTGGCCGAGGGCGAGGGCCGCAAGGACGAGGCGACCCACCGCCTGTCCGGCCGCGCCCCCGACAACCGCCTGGTGCACTTCTCGCCGGGCCCCGAAGGCGGCGGGGACGGGCAGCCGCGCCCCGGTGACATGGTGACCGTGGAGGTCACCTACGCCGCCCCGCACCACCTGGTCGCCGACGGCCCCGTGCTCAAGCTGCGCCGCACCCGCGCGGGCGACGCCTGGCAGGCCCGCCAGGGCGCGCCGGCGGGCGAGGCGGGCAAGCCGGGGGTCATGCTCGGCATGCCGTCGATCGGCCGTCCGGCCGCCCCCGCCCGGCAGGAGGCGCCGGGCTGCTCCACCTGCCCCTGACCTCCCCGGCCCGCGGCGGCCTCCGTCAGCGGTTCGTCATCTCCTCGAGCACGGCGTAGCAGTAGGACCTGCGGAAGTCGTCGAAGGTCGCGCACGGGTCGGGCAGGCGAGGAGTCTGACCGGGGCCGGGGACCGGAGGGCGCGGCGCCGGGATCCTGGACGGCGCCGGACGCGGCCGCGGGACGGGCGCCCGCGACGGCTGCGGACCGTCGTCCCCGCGCTCGCCCGCCCGCGACGGTCGCGGGCCGTCGTCTCCGTGCCCGTCCGCCGTGGCGGCGGGGACCGGCGGGGCGAGGCGGCCTCGCGGGGCGCTCCCGTTCTCCGGGACGGCGCGC
This sequence comes from Planobispora longispora, assembly GCF_016863135.1. Classification (GTDB taxonomy): domain Bacteria; phylum Actinomycetota; class Actinomycetes; order Streptosporangiales; family Streptosporangiaceae; genus Planobispora; species Planobispora longispora. The sequence continues at coordinate 170,707 of NZ_BOOH01000033.1, read as the reverse complement.
GCGTGCGGGAGGACCGGGGGGACGGACGGCGGGAACGGGCCCGGGGCGAGGACGCGCCCGAGCGGGTCGCGGGCCGGCGGCGCCGGTTCGGCGGGGAACCCCCCGGCGGGCCCGGCGGAGGCGGGTTCCGGGACGGGGGAGATCCAGGAGGAGTCCCATGAGACGGGCCGGTCCCCGGGGAATCTCCCGCTCTCGAAGGTGCCGTTTCCGGGGGCCGGATCCGGAGCGGTGTTCATCATGATCAATACGCCGATTCCGGCGACGCCGGCGGCGGTTGTGACACTGATCAGGACATATGTCCGCGAGGCTCTCTTCAGTATTTGAAAGTATGACAAGTCGTGATCCCTTAGTGATTGACGTGCAAGCACTTCGCCTCTGTGGCTAGTGTGGTTCGGCACCCTCGGAAGCCGCGGAGGTTTCCGTCGAAAACCTAGGGAGTTGTTCCGCATGCACGTCCCCCCGCCTCCGGGTCACCCCGAGCAGCCCGGAGAACGCGAGATCCTCACCGGTCCAGCGGGCGGACCCGGATCCCGGCGGAAGGGCGGCCCGGCCATAGCCGTCGTCTCCGTCGTCGCCGCCGCCCTCGTGGGCGGAGGCGCCGTGTTCGCCGTCATGAAGGGCATGGACGGCGACGCCGCCCCGGCCCCGCAGCCGCCGTCGAGCGGGCAGGAGGCGGCCCCGCAGAACCCCGCGACGGCGGAGGGGGAGTCCGGCGAGCCCGAGGGCAAGCCGTCCGACCCCGCGAACGTCTCCGTCGACGCCGACCGGTCCGGTGACTCCGGCACGGCCGACCGGTCCGGCGGCTCCGACGCGGCCGACCGGTCCGGCGGCTCCGGCGACGGCGACACCTCCGGTTCCGGAACCGGGACGTCGGACAGGAAGGGCTCAGGATCGGGCTCCGACTCGACCACGCCCGACACCGGCAAGAACGACTCCGGCAAGGGCGGCGAGAAGCAGGATCTGCCCGCCGCCCCGGACTGCTGCCTGCCCGCCGACGGCCCCGCGGGGTTCGTCGCCCCGCAGGGGCCCACGGGCTGATCGAGGGCCCGTGGGCGCACCGGTCCCCGGGCGTGCACCGGTCCCCGGGCGTGCGCTGGTCTTGGGCGTGCACCGGTCGCCGGGCGTGCGCTGGTCTTGGGCGTGCACCGGTCGCCGGGCATACGCCGGTCCCCGGGCATACGCCGGTCCCCGGGCATACGCCGGTCCCCGGGCTTGCGCCGGCTCCCGGACATCCGCTGGTCGCCGGGTGTGCGCCGGTCCCGCCGTCCGGCACGCGGGCGGTGGACCCCTGTTCCGGGCCGCGCCGCAGGTGAGCCGAGCTCCGGTGGGCTCCGTGGGCTCCGCGAGCTCCGTTAGTCTGGCGGCGTGATCGTCGCCGCGGCCGTGTGCCCGCATCCTCCGCTGCTGTTCCCCGAGCTGGCCGGCGCCGCCGCGGCCGAGCTCGACGAGCTCCGGGCGGCCTGCGCCGCCGCGGTCGGAAGGCTGGCGGAGGCGGCGCCCGAGACCGTCGTGGTGGTCGGCGGGGCGGAGACGGCCGGGAGCTACGGCCCGGCCGCGGCGGGCACCCTCGCGCCGTGGGGCGTGGACGCGCGCGCCGGCGCCGGCGAGCCCATCCTGCCGCTCTCCCTCACCGTCGGCCGCCGGCTCCTGGAGGCCGGCGGCCTGACCGCCTCCGCCTTCCACGCGGTGCCCTTCGACGCCTCCCCGGAGGAGTGCGCGGCCCTGGGCGCGGACCTGGCCGCCGGGGACGCGCGGGCGGCGCTCCTCGTCATGGCGGACGGCTCCGCCTGCCTGACCGAGAAGGCGCCGGGCTACCTCGACCCCCGCGCCGAGCCGTACAACGCCGCGATCGTCGGCGCGCTCGCCCGGGGCGGGGCTCCCGAGCTCGACCCCGGGGAGGCGGCCGGGCTCTGGGTCGCGGGCCGGGCGGCCCTGACGGTCCTCGCCGGAGCCGGAGCCGGGGCCGGGGCCGGGGGGCCGTTCCGCGGCGAGATCCTCTACGACGACGCCCCGTACGGGGTGGGATACTTCGTGGCCCTGCTGACAGGCGCCTGAGGGCCGCCGTCCCCGAGCCGCGGGAACGACCGGGGACGTACGGAACGACCGGGGCCGCACGGCGCGCCCGGGGACGGGCCGCGTCAGGCGCGCCTGGGCACGGGGACGCGCGCCAGATCCTGGGCCAGGACGATGTCGCCGTCGAAGAAGTGCCCCGCCTCCTCCACGAACCGGGGCTCGTCGTCGACGCCGTACCGCTCGGAGATGTGGGTCAGGACCAGGCGGCGGGCCCCGGACTCGGCCGCGACCCGGCCCGCGTGGGCGGCGGTCAGGTGCCCGTAGTCGGTGGCCAGGGACGCTTCCCCGGACAGGAACGTGGACTCGATCACCAGCAGGTCCACGCCCTCGGCGAGCGCGAACACCCCGTCGCAGAGCCGGGTGTCCATGACGAAGGCCGCGCTCTGGCCGGGGCGGGGCTCGCTGCACTCCTCCAGCCGCACGGCGGACCCGTCCGGCGCCGTCACCGTCCCGGCGCGCTGGAGCTCGCCGACGAGCGGGCCCCGGATCCCGCGCTCCCGCAGCCGCTCGGGGAGCATCCGGCGGCCGTCGGGCTCGTCGAGGCGGTAGCCGTACGCCTCGACGGGATGGGAGAGCGGGCGGGCGGTGAGGGTCACCGGGCCCGCGTCGAAGGTCGCGACCTCGCCGGAGACCGGGCGTTCGGAGATCACCTTGGTGTCGGCGAAGGCGGAGGCGTGGCGCAGGCGGCGCCAGAAGGTCTCGCCGCTCGCCGGATAGGCGGCCTGGACGGGATGGGCGACGCCGTCCCTGGCGATGCGCTGGACGATGCCGGGGACGCCGAGGCAGTGGTCGCCGTGGAAGTGGGTGACGCAGATCCAGGTGATGTCGTGGGAGCCGACGCCCGCCCGGGTCATCTGGCGCTGGGTGCCCTCACCCGGGTCGAACAGGAAGCCCTGACCATCCCATAGCAGGAGATATCCATTGTGATTACGGTGGCGGGTAGGGACCGCGCTGGAGGTGCCGAGAACGACGAGCTCACGAAGGGACACAGGGCCAATGGTAGGAACCGTGGCGTTCGGGAGCCTTGCGACACCCCTGGGGGAGATGACCGTCGCCGTCACCGAGGAGGGCGTGGCCGGGACCGGCTGGGGCGACCGGCGGTGGCTCGCCGGGCGGCTGCTGGACGGGCTCGGGCTGACCGAGGCGGACGATCCGGGGCGGACGGCCCCGGTGCTGGGCGAGCTCGCGGACTACTACGCCGAGCGGCTGAAGGTCTTCACCGTCCCGGTGGACTGGCGGCTGACGACGTCCGTGCAGCGAGCGGTGCTGGGCACGCTGTACGAGACGGTCCCCTACGGCCAGGCGGTGACCTACGGCGAGCTCGCCGACCGGAGCGGGACCGGGATCCCCGCGCGGGCCATCGGGTCGATCATGGGCGCCAACCCGATCCCGGTCATCGTCCCCTGTCACCGGGTGGTGGCGGCCGGGGGCCTGGGCGGGTTCAGCGGGGGCGAGGGCGTCGAGTCCAAGCGGTGGCTGCTGACCCTGGAGGGATACCTGCAGCCCATGCTCGACTGGAGCTGACCTCCCCGGCTGGGACACTTGTCTGCGTGCCTCAGCTACCCGTCATCGCCGTCGTCGGCCCCACCGCGGCCGGAAAGTCCGACCTGGCCGTGGACCTCGCCATCCGACTGGGGGGAGAGGTGATCAACACCGACTCCATGCAGCTGTACCGGGGGATGGACATCGGGACGGCGAAGCTGTCGATGGAGGAGCGGCGCGGGGTCCCGCACCACCTGATGGACGTCTGGGACGTGCGCACGACCGCGAGCGTGGCGGAGTACCAGGCGCTGGTCCGGCCGCTCATGGACGACATGACGGCCCGGGGGGTCGTGCCGGTCCTGGTCGGCGGGTCCGGGCTCTACGTGCGGGCCGCGCTCGACCGGCTGGAGTTCCCCGGCACCGACCCGGAGATCCGGGCCCGGCTGGAGGCCGAGCTGGAGCGGGTCGGCCCGGCCCCGCTGTACGAGCGGCTCCGCGAGCGGGACCCGGAGGCGGCCCGGTCGATCCTGCCGGGCAACGGCCGCAGGATCGTGCGCGCGCTGGAGGTCATCGAGCTGTCCGGGCGGCCGTTCTCCGCCACGATGCCGTCCTACGACGCGGTCTACGACAGCGTGCAGCTGGGCGTCGAGGTGCCCAGGGACGTGCTGGACGAGCGGGTCGCGGTCCGGGTGGAGCGGATGTGGGCGGCCGGGCTGGTGGACGAGGTGCGGGAGCTGATGGGCCGGGGCCTGGCCGAGGGCCGTACGGCCGGCCGCGCGCTCGGCTACGCCCAGGTGATGCGCTTCCTGGCCGGTGAATGGACCGAGGAGCAGGCCAGGCAGGAGACGATCCGGGCGACCCGCAGGTTCGTCCGCCGCCAGGAGTCGTGGTTCCGCCGCGACCCCCGGGTGATCTGGCTCCCCCAGCAGGCCCCGGACCTCCTGGACCGGGCTCTCGCCGAGGTCCTCGACCGCGCGGAGGGGCGCCGGTGAACCGGCGGGGGAACGCGCGCGGCGCGGGCGCCGGTTACCGGCCCCCGGGCCGCGATGCGCGACGTCGCCGTCAATAGAGTTGAGGGCATGCGCTTCGTCAAGGGTCACGGCACCGAGAACGACTTCGTCATCCTCCCCGATCCGGAAGGGGAGCTGGAGCTCCCCGGCACGCGGGTGGCGGCGCTCTGCGACCGCAGGGCCGGGATCGGCGGGGACGGCGTGCTGCGGGTGGTGCGGACCAAGCTCGTCCCGGAGGCGGCGGAGCAGGCGGGCGAGGCGGAGTGGTTCATGGACTACCGCAACGCCGACGGCAGCGTGGCCGAGATGTGCGGCAACGGGGTGCGCGTCTTCGCCCGTTACCTGGTGGACTCCGGGCTGGCCGCGGCCGGCGAGTTCGGCGTGGCGACGCGGGGCGGGATCAAGCGGGTGCGGCTGGCGGAGACCGGTGACGTGACCGTGGACATGGGCATGCCCCGGGTGCTGGGGGAGAGCCGCGCGACCGTCTCCGGTGCGGAGTACGGCGGGCTCCGCGTGGACATGGGAAACCCGCACCTGGCGTGCGTCATCGAGGACCCGGTGGCCGGGCTCGACCTGACCCGGCAGCCCGGGTTCGACCCGGCGGCGTTCCCGAACGGGGTGAACGTCGAGCTGCTCAACCCGGTGGGCCCGCGCCGGGTCGTGATGCGGGTCTTCGAGCGGGGCTCGGGCGAGACGCGGTCCTGCGGCACCGGTTCGGTCGCCTCGGCCGTGGCCGCCGCCCGCTTCGCCGGGGAGGAGACCGGGACCTGGGAGGTCGAGGTGCTCGGCGGCACCGTCACCGTCACCCTCGACGGCCGTACCAGCTACCTGGCGGGTCCGGCGGTCCTGGTGGCCTCGGGCGAGACCGGCCTCTGATCTTCTCGCCCTTAGGGTGGGGACTCCGGGTTGCCGAAGGTTGTTCTGGTGAGAGAAGCTGGGTTCCTTTGGTAGACCGAGAAGGAGGGGATCGGTATGACGGATTCGCAGGCGACGGCGGCGGCGGTCAAGGGGACGATCGGGAAGCTCGGCGGCGGGTTCATGATCTCGCGAGAGGTCAAGGGGCTGTGCGAGCGGACGGGCCTCAGCCCCCGGGCGATGTACTTCCGCGGCCGGTGCGGGGTGCTCGGCGAGGTGGACGCCGACGTGGTCCTCGCGGCCACAGTTTTCTTCCCCGCCGAACACGTCAGGGAGAACTGGGAGGCCGGCCGGTCGCTCCCGGTCGACGAGGCGGTCGAGCTCTACGCCGGGGCCTGTCACGAATGGGGCCGCCGCAGGCTCGGCGGCTTCGCCGGGGCGTCGCGCCTGGCCGAGCTGCTGGAACCGGTGGTGGACAACGCCGACGTGCTCGGCGCCCCGCTCTTCGCCGGCTGGCGGCGGCTGCCGCTGCCCGATGACGCCCCCGCCCGGGTCACGCAGCTCATGCACCTGGTCCGTGAGCTGCGCGGCGGCCTGCACGCGGTGGCCGTCCTGGCCGAGGGCGTGACGCCGCTGGAGGCCACGCTGCTGGCCGCGCACGACGGCACCCCGCTCGGGCTTTCGGCGGGGGAGGCCGTGGCGCGCTTCTTCGAGTGGCCGGAGCCGTACCCGGCGCCGAGCCCGGAGCTGGTCGAGCGCCGGGCGCGGGCCGAGGAGCTCACCGACCGGCTGATGGCGCCCGCCTTCTCCGTCCTGGACGAGAAAGAGGCCGCCGAGGTGGTGGAGCTGACGGGACTGGCCGGCCAGGCGGGATAGTCCGGCGGGCCCGCGAGCGGGAAAGGCGGGGCGGGCCGTCCGGGACGGGCCCGTGAGCCGGGAAGGGGAGGCGGGGCGTCCGGGACGGGTCCGCGTGCCGCCGGGCGGGGGCCGGGAGCGCGAGCCGTTTTGGGCATCCTCCCCGACCTGGCAGACTGGCGTCCCATGGACGTGGACATCTGGTCCTGGGTCGGCGAGACCCAGCGGCAACTGCACGAAGCCGGGAACACCGGTCTGGCGATGGCGATCGGCGACGTTCCCGCCCAGGCGTTGGAAGGCCGCTACGCGCAGCTCGACGTGCTGGCCCCGGCCATCGCGCAGCAGGCGGAGAACCTGGGGCTGCCCTGGCTGGAGTTCTACGCCCGCTACTGGCACCTGATCGGCCGCATCGGCAACCGCGCTCAGGGCGTGGTCGCCCTCGACGACGCCCGGACGCTGGTGGAGTTCGCCGGGCGCGAGGACGTGCGTGACTGCCCCTCCGCCCCGGGCGCCGTCGTCGCGCTGGCGATCGCCCAGGCCAACACGGACGGCCCCGGCTACGCGGCCGAGCGGCTCGAGGCCCTGGCGGCCCTGGGGGTCGAGCCCGCTTCGCAGGCCTTCTCCGCCGTCGCCGAGCAGTACGTCGCCGCGCTGGTCGACGCCGGCCGCGCCGACGAGGCCGTCGCGCACGCCGAGGCCGCCGTGGCGGAGCTCGGCGCCGCCGGGCGCGAGGCGAGCTGGGAGCTGGGGGCGGCCTCCGTCCGGGCGCTGCTGGCCGCCGGCCGCGCGGAGGACGCGCTCACCGCGCTCGACGCCGCGGCCGGCTTCAAGCCCGACGACCCGGTGGCCAAGCAGCACCGCGAGGGTGTGCTCCGCGCGTTCGTGCTCGCCACGCTGGAGCGCGTGGACGAGGCGGTGGAGGCCCTGCCCGACCTCGACGTGGTCGGCGACCACCCCCGCGTCTGGGTGGAGTGGGCGCACGCCGTGCGCGGGCTCGCGGGCTCGGAGCGGATCACCAACAGCTGGCAGCTCGGCCGCGTCATCAAGCAGTGGGTCGACTACTTCGCCGTGATGGGCGGCTACCGCGCGCGCATCGACCTCGCCCTCGTCGCCGGCGACCTCGCCGTCGCCCGCCAGGGTGTCTGGCAGGCCCGCGCCCTGGCCGACCTGGCCGAGTCGACCGCCGCGGAGCTGAAGAACCCGGACGACGTGGCCGGCCGGATCGCCGCCCTGCGCGCCGCCGCCGACGCGACGACCGCCCCCGAGGCGCCCGGTCCGCAGGACGAGCTGGTCGGTTACTTCGACGCCGCCGACGGGTTCAACGCCGACCCCGAGCGCTGGGTGGGCTGGCTGGAGCCGCTGTCCGGGCAGGACGTCGAGGCCACCCGCCGGCACACGACCACCATCGGCTTCCTCGGCTACCCGGCCAGGGGCGCGGACGTCTACTGGAACATGCTGGTCGAGTCCGGCGCCGTCGAGACCGCCGACGAGCAGGACGTCTCCTACCTCACCGGCCTGCTGATCGAGGCCCGCCAGGACGAGCGCCTGGAGCAGATGGCCCAGCGGCTCCCCGTCGCCCTGCGCCACATGGCCCTGGCCCGCCTGCACCGCGCGCGGGAGCGCTGGGAGCAGGCCGCGGCCGAGGCGGAGGCCGCCGTCGCCGCGGGCGCGGGCCTGGAGGCGCGCCGCCTGTGGGCCAGCACCGTCCAGCAGACCGGCGACAACGCCAAGGGCGCCGCGATCCTGAAGGAGATCCTCGACTCCGAGGAGATCGAGGGTGAGGACGTCTGGCGGATGATCACCATGGCGACCGCCGCCGAGGACTGGGAGACCGTCCGCGCCGGGGCCGCCAAGATCGGCATGCCGCTCTCGTCCTCCGAGGGGCCGATCGAGGAGGAGATGGGCCTGATCCGCGTCATCCTCCCCGCCCCCGACGGCAGCCAGCGCCAGGTCCTCAGCCTGCGCACCGGCCCGGCCACGGCCCGCCTGGCCATCCCGCAGCCGCCCGGCATGGAGTACAACGCCGGTGACGTGGTCGTCTTCGACCCCGCGCTGCTGGAGCCCGTCCCGGAGGACCCCGCCGAGCAGGAGGGCTTCATCCCGCCGTTCGCGGCGGTCAGCGTGCTCCGTCCCGGCGGCTACACCAGCTGGTTCTTCGACGGCGCGGCGCCGAGCGAGGCCGACTGGACCGAGTTCAACGAGGTCATGGCCGAGCGCGGCTGGCCGATGTGGGTCTACAGCGACGAGAACTACAAGGTCACCCACCCGACGACGGGCGAGCCCCTGCCGGGCGTGTTCGGCTGGATCGCGATCCCGCCGGACGCCACCCCGGTCGATCTGGACGCGGTGCTCGACGACGCCACCGAGCGCTGGGTGCACCCGCTGGCCTGGCTCGAACTGGCCAAGGCCGTGGACGTCGAGGTCGAGCGGCACGAGCGCATCGTCAAGGAGTACGGCCTCTGACGCGAGCATGCCGTCAAGGAAGTACGGCTTCTGAGGCGAGCATGCCGTCAAGGAAGTACGGCTTCTGAGGCGAGCGGGTCGTCAAGGAGGGCGGCCGCCGTGAGGCGTGGCGTTCCCCGGGTCGTTCCGTCGTCGCGACCGCGACGGCGGAGATCCGGGGGTGCGCTGCGGGAGCGCGCCGTCGAGGGCATGCGCCGTCCGCCTCTAGAATCTCGTTCGGTGTGTTCCCCGGGTGAAGGAGATTCGCATGCTGGACCGATTCCGGCTGGACGGCAAGGTCGCCATCGTCACCGGCGCCTCCTCGGGGCTGGGCGTCGCCTTCGCCCGCGGCCTGGCGGAGGCCGGAGCCGACATCGTGATCGGCGCCCGTCGCAAGGACCGCCTGGAGGAGACCAGGGCGCTGGTGGAGGAGACCGGCCGCCGGTGCGTGGCGCTCGCCACCGACGTGACCCGGCCCGAGGACTGCCAGGCCCTGGTGGAGGCGGCGGTCGCGGAGCTGGGCGCGGTGGACGTCCTGATCAACAACGCCGGCGTCGGCACGGCGGTGCCCGCGCTCAAGGAGACGCCCGAGCAGTTCCGGCAGGTCGTGGACATCAACCTGCACGGCACCTACTGGATGGCCCAGGCGTGTGCGCGCGTCATGCGCCCCGGCTCCTCGATCGTCAACATCGGCAGCATCCTGGGGGAGACCACGGCGGGCCTGCCGCAGGCCGCCTACAGCGCCTCCAAGGCCGCGGTCGTCGGCCTCACCCGCGACCTGGCCCAGCAGTGGACCTCGCGGCGCGGCATCCGGGTCAACTGCCTGGAGCCGGGCTTCTTCGCCTCGGAGATGACCGAACAGTACGCCGAGGGATACATGGCCTGGCAGCTGGAGAACCGGGTGCTGATGAAGCGCGCCGGGGACCCGGCCGAGCTGGTGGCGGCCGCCGTCTTCCTGGCGAGCGACGCGGGATCGTACGTCACCGGCGCGGTGATCCCGGTCGACGGCGGGATTCTGGTCACGTGAATCAAATTTCGATCACATGAATTAATCGGCTAGTTGCATGAATAATGCGCATCTGTCATGTGCGCATGCGAAAATTTCTCTTACATTGTGGAGCAGATGGAGGGCATCTTGCTGGAAGTCGACCGGCTCGGCGCCGTGGTGCGCGACGAGCGTCCGTGGGGTGGGTTCGAGCGTTTCACCCTCAACGAGCCGACCACCGTGAAGATCATCGACGTCGCCCCCGGCCAGCGGCTCAGTCTGCAGCGGCACGAGCACCGCGACGAGCTCTGGGTCGCCCTGGACCCGGGCGCGGTCTTCGAGATCGACGGAGTGCGGACGGAGCCGGCGGTCGGTGACCGGGTTCTCATCCGCGCCGGTCAGACCCACCGGCTCAGCTCCTCGGGCCCGGCCACCAGGATCCTGGAGATAGCGTTCGGCTACTTCGACGAGGACGACATCGAGCGCCTCGAAGACTCCTACGGCCGAGCCTGATCGACGGTTCTCCTCTTGTTCGGCGTTCCGCCGCGCCTTATGTTCGTTGCGTAGTCCGGTGATTGTTGCGTATTAGGGAACACCCGGAGGGCGCATGGCGGGCCGGCCTCGTGTTGTGATCATCGGAGCCGGCATCGTGGGCTGCGCCCTCGCCGACGAGCTCACCGTGCGGGGCTGGACGGACGTCACCGTCCTGGAGCAGGGGCCGCTCTTCGCCGCGGGCGGCTCCAGCTCCCACGCGCCGGGCCTGGTCTTCCAGACCAATCCGTCGAAGACGATGACGGATTTCGCGGTTTACACGGTTGCGAAATACCGCGATTTATCGCTCGACGGAAAGCCGTGTTTCACCCAGGTCGGCGGCCTGGAGGTCGCCACCACCCCCGAACGCTGGCGCGACCTGCACCGAAGACACGGCTGGGCCGCATCCTGGGGCGTCGAGAGCGAGCTGGTCGATCCCGCCCGCTGCGCCGCGCTCTGGCCGCCGCTCGACGCCTCCCTGGTCCACGGCGGCTTCCACATCCCGTCGGACGGCCTGGCCGACGCGGTGCGCTGCGGCGAGGCCCAGGCCCGCCGGGCGATCGAGCGCGGCGCGCGTTTCCTGGCGGGCCACCGGGTGGTCGCGGTGGATCAGCGCGGCGGACGGGTCACCGGGGTCACCGCCGAGGTGCTCACGGGCGGCCCGGCGGCCGGGTCGCGGGGGCCGGGCCGGGTTCCGGCCGTCACGGGGTCCCCGGCGGGCGGTGAGGTCCTGGAACGGGTGACGCTGCCCGCCGACCTCGTGGTCTGCGCGGCGGGGTTCTGGGGGCCGCGGATCGGGGAGCTCGCCGGGCTGACCGTGCCGCTGCTGCCGCTGGCCCATCAGTACGCCCGGTCCGGGCCGCTGCCCGTGCTCGCCGCCGGTCGCCGGGCCGTGCGGTCCTCCGACGGGGAACGCGGCGGGGCGGGGGCCGGAGGGGAGGGCGGGGCGGAGGCCGTACTGCCCATCCTGCGGCACCAGGACCGCGACCTGTACTTCCGCCAGCACGGCGACCGGATCGGCGTCGGCTCCTACTCCCACCGCCCGATGCCCGTCCGGCAGGAGGAGATCCCGCTCCGCGCCACGACCATGCCGTCGGTCCAGGAGTTCACCCCCGGCGACTACGATCCCGCCTGGCGGGACGCGGCCGAGCTGGTGCCCGCGCTCGGCGGGTCCAAGCCCGAGGAGGGCGTCAACGGGATCTTCTCCTTCACCCCCGACGGGTTCCCGCTGATCGGAGAGGCTCCGGAGCTGGCCGGGTTCTGGGTCGCCGAGGCGGTCTGGGTGACCCACTCGGCCGGGGTGGCCAGGGCGCTGGCGGAGTGGCTGGTGGACGGCCACTCCGCTTTCGACCTGCACGAGTGCGAGCTGAGCCGGTTCGAGCCGGTCCAGCTCGCGCCCGCCTACGTCGCCGAGCGCGGCGGGCAGAACTTCGTCGAGGTCTACGACGTCGTCCACCCGCTCCAGCCGATGGACTCGCCCCGGCCCCTGCGGACCAGCCCGTTCCACCCGCGCCAGCGCGAACTGGGCGCGTTCTTCCTGGAGGCCGCCGGCTGGGAGCGGCCCCACTGGTTCGAGGCCAACGCCGCGCTGCTGGAGGATCCGGTACGGCTCGCGCCCGACGCCGAGGCGTTCGTCGGCGCGGCGGCGCGCGACGAGTGGGCCGCGCGCTACTGGTCGCCGATCGCCGCCGCCGAGGCGTGGGCCACCCGGCAGCGCGTGGCGCTGTACGACATGACGCCGCTGAAGCGCATCGAGGTCACCGGGCCGGGAGCGGCGGCCTTCCTGCGGCGCATGACCACCGGCGCCGTGGACAAGCCGCCCGGCGCGGTCACCTACACGCTGCTGCTCGACCCCGGGGGCGGGATCAGGTCCGACCTGACCGTGGCCCGGCTGGGCGAGGAGCGCTTCCAGGTCGGCGCCAACGGCAACCTCGACCTCGCCTGGCTGCGCCGGCACGCCCCGCCGGACGGGGTGGGCGTGCGGGACGTCACCCCCGGGACGTGCTGCGTCGGCGTGTGGGGACCGCGGGCGCGGGACCTGGTGCAGCCGCTCACCGATCTGGACCTGTCCAACGAAGGTTTCCGCTATTTCACCGTTAAATCGGGCTATGTCGGCCAGGTGCCGGTGACGATGATGCGGCTCTCGTACGTCGGCGAGCTGGGCTGGGAGATCTACACCACCGCCGACCTCGGCCTGCGGCTCTGGGACCTGCTCTGGGAGGCGGGCCGCCGGCACGGCGTCGCCGCCGGGGGCCGGGCCGCCTTCAACAGCCTGCGGCTGGAGAAGGGCTACCGGCTCTGGGGCGTGGACATGACCCCGGAGCACCGGCCGGAGGAGGCCGGGCTGGGCTGGGCCGTACGGATGGGCAAGAGCGGTGACGACGGCGACGACTTCGTCGGCAGGCAGGCCCTCGAAGCTCTCAGGGCCCGCGGCGGCGAGGTGACGCGCAGGCTGGTGCCGCTGCTCACCGAGCGGGTCGTCATGGGCGGGGAACCGGTCTTCCACGACGGGCGCGCGGCCGGTTACGTGACCAGCGCCGCCTACGGGCACACCCTCGGCCGGGCGATCGCCTACGCCTGGCTCCCGGCCGCCGCGGCGGCGCCGGGCACCGCCGTCGAGGTGGAGTACTTCGGGGAACGGGTGCCCGCGCGGGTGGCCGCCGAACCGCTCTTCGACCCGGCCATGTCCCGGATCAAGCGGTAGGGCGGACGAACGGGCAGCCGGGACGAGCGGTAGACGGGAAGAACGACGGACGAGCGGACGAGCGGACGAGCGGACGAGCGGACGAGCGACAGGACGGTCATGGATCGGAGCGAACGGCGGGTCCCCCGGTGAGCGCGCGGGCCCACCCCGACTTCCTCTGGCGGAACCCGGACCCCCGCCCCTCCTACGACGTGGTGATCGTCGGAGGCGGCGGGCACGGCCTGGCGACCGCCTACTACCTGGCGGAGAACCACGGGATCACGGACGTCGCCGTCCTGGAGAAGGGCTGGCTGGCGGGCGGCAACATGGCCCGCAACACCACCGTCATCCGCTCGAACTACCTGTGGGACGAGAGCGCCGCGATCTACGAGCACTCCCTGAAACTCTGGGAGGGACTCTCCGCCGAGCTGGACTACGACCTGATGTTCAGCCAGCGCGGGGTGCTCAACCTCGCCCACAGCCTGCACGACGTGCGCGAGGGGCGGCGGCGGGTCAACGCCAACGTGCTCAACGGCGTCGACGCCGAGTGGCTGGACGCCGACGAGGCGCGCGCCTTCTGCCCGATCCTCGAGGTCGGCGGGCACACCCGCCACCCGGTGCTCGGCGCGACCCTCCAGCGCCGCGGCGGCATCGCCAAGCACGACCACGTCGCCTGGGGATACGCGCGGGGAGCCGACGCGCTCGGAGTCGATCTCATTCAGGGGTGCGAGGTCACCGGGTTCGAGATCACGGGCGGCCGGGTGCGGGCCGTGCTGACCTCGCTGGGACGGATCGCGGCCGGGACCGTCGCGCTGGCCGCGGCCGGGCACACCAGCGTGCTGGCCGCCAGGGCGGGCCTGCGGCTGCCGCTGCAGTCGCACCCCCTCCAGGCGCTGGTCTCGGAGCTGCTGGAGCCGGTGCTGAACTGCGTGGTCATGTCCAACGCGGTGCACGTCTACGTCAGCCAGGCGCACAAGGGCGAGCTGGTCATGGGCGCGGGCATCGACCCCTACACCTCCTACGGCCAGCGCGGGTCCTTCCACGTCATCGAGGAGCAGATGTCCGCCGCGCTGGAGCTGTTCCCGATCTTCAAGCGGGTGCGGGTGGTGCGCACCTGGGCCGGGATCGTGGACGTCTCCCCGGACGCCTCCCCGATCATCGGGACGACCCCGGTGGACGGACTGCTGGTCAACGCCGGCTGGGGGACGGGCGGGTTCAAGGCGACGCCCGGCTCCGGCTGGGTCTACGCCGACACGATCGCCTCCGGCAGGCCGCACCCGCTGGCCGAGCCGTTCGGTCTCGAACGGTTCACCACGGGGGCGCTCATCGACGAGCACGGAGCGGCGGCGGTGGCGCACTGATGCGGCCGGGACGGCCGGACGGCGGGAGGGGAAGGGCGGTGGCGGAGCGGTGCAGCTGATCGAGTGCCCGTGGTGCGGCCCGCGCGACGAGATCGAGTTCCGGTACGGCGGGCAGGCCGGGATCGCCTACCCGAAGGACCCGGCGGCGCTGAGCGACGAGGAATGGGCCGGATACGTGTTCATGCGCGACAACCCGCGGGGCTGGTTCCACGAGCGCTGGTTCCACGTCCACGGCTGCCGGACCTGGTTCTCGGTACGGCGGCACACCGTCACCCACGAGATCGGCCGGGACCCGGGGTCTCCACGGCGTGAGGAGTTCGGATGAGACGGGACAGCGGGGGCCGGATCGACCGCTCGCGCGTGCTGCGCTTCACCTTCGACGGGCGCGAGCTGACCGGGCATCCGGGCGACACGCTCGCCTCGGCGCTGCTGGCCTGCGGTGTCCGGATCGTCGGCGGGAGCGTGGACCTCGGACGGCCGCGCGGCGTCTTCACCGCCGGGGCGGAGGAGCCGAACGCGCTGGTCCGGGTGGGGGACGAGCCCATGGTCCCGGCGACGACGGTGGAGTTGCGGGACGGCCTGGAGGCGTGGAGCCTGCGGGGCCGCGGCCGCCTCGGCCCGGCGCTCCCACCCGGCGGCGCCCGTCCCGTGCCGGGTGCGCCGTCCGGTGCGGCCGGTCGTCCCGGCACGGACAGGTCGCCGGGTGCGGCCGGTCGTCCCGGCGCGGGCGCGCCGCCGGGCGAGCCCCGGCACGACAAGGCGTACCTGCACTGCGACGTGCTCGTGGTCGGCGGCGGCCCGGCCGGGCTGGCGGCGGCGCTGGCGGCCGGAGAGGTGGGCGCCCGCGTCGTGCTCCTCGACGACCAGCCCGAACCCGGCGGCGACCTGCTGAGCAGCCGGGTCCTCCTGGACGGGGGACCGGCGCCGGACTGGGTCTCCTCGGTCGCGGCCCGCCTCGCCGCGCTTCCCGAGGTCCGCGTCCTGTCCCGGACCACCGCCATCGGCTACCACGACCACAACTACGTCGTCGCCGTGGAGCGGCGCGGCGGGTGCCGGTTGTGGCACTTCCGGGCGGGCCGGGTGGTGCTGGCCACCGGGGCGCACGAGCGCTCGGTCGCCTTCCCCGGCAACGACCGCCCGGGCGTCATGCTGGCCTCGGCCGCGCGGACCTACGCCAACCGGTACGGCGTGCTCCCCGGCCGCCGCGCGGTGGTGTTCACCTGCACCGACTCCGGTCACGAGGCCGCCCGCGACCTGGCCGCCGCCGGAGTCGAGATCGTGGAGATCGTGGACCCCCGCCGGGACGGCTCACTGGTCGTGGGGACGCTCGCGGACAGGGAGGGAGCCCTCGCCGGAGCCGTGATCGGCGGCGCGGCCGGAGAACGGGCGGCCGCCTGTGATCTGCTCGCCGTCTCGGGCGGCTGGAACCCGGCGGTCCAGCTGTTCAGCCAGTCCCAGGGACGGCTCCGGTTCGACGAGACCCTGCAGGCGTTCGTCCCGCATCTGTCCGCCCAGGCCGAGCGGTCGGCGGGGGCGTGCCGGGGCGTGTACGGCACGGCCGCCGCCGTCGCCGACGGCTTCGCCGCCGGATCCCAGGCCGCCGAGCTGGCCGGGGTCCGGGAACGGGAGGTCTTCCGCGTCCCCGAGTGCGACGAGCCCGCACAGAGCCCTCCCGCGGCCCTGTGGACGGTTCCCGCCCGGCGGCCGTCACCGGATCGACCCGCCGGTGCGGCGGGAACCGCGCCTGCGGCCCCGGACCCGTCCGATTCCACGGCGGAGGCCGCGCACGGTCCCGGCGCCGGGGGCGACGCGGAGGCGTTCGTCGATCTCCAGCGGGACGTGACGGTGGCGGACCTCGGGCGGGCCGCCGGGGCGGGCCTGCGTTCGGTGGAGCACGTCAAGCGCTACACCACCGCCGGGACCGGCGCGGAGCAGGGCAAGACGTCCGGGGCGACGGCCGTGGGAGTGGTGGCGGCGCTGCTCGGGGTGGAGCCCGGGCAGGTGGGGACGACCACGTTCCGCCCGCCGTACACGCCGGTGGCCTTCGGGGTGCTCGCGGGACGGGACCGCGGGGCGCTGTCGGACCCGATCCGGGTCACGGCCATGCACGACCTGCACGTCGCCCGCGGCGCCGTCTTCGAGGACGTCGGGCAGTGGAAGCGCCCCCGCTACTTCCCGCTGGACGGCGAGTCCATGGCGGAGGCGGTCGAGCGGGAGCGCCGGGCCGCGCGGACCGGGGTGGCGGCGATCGACGCCTCCACCCTCGGGAAGATCGAGGTCGTAGGGAGGGACGCGGGGGAGTTCCTCGACCGGATGTACCCGAACACGCTCTCCACGCTGCCGGTCGGCTCCTGCCGGTACAGCGTGATGTGCGGGGCCGACGGCATGGTCCTCGACGACGGGGTGATCACCCGGCTGGCGGAGGACCGCTATCTGGTGACCACGACGACCGGGAACGCCGCCGCCGTGCTCGACCGGCTGGAGGAGTGGCGGCAGACCGAGTGGCCGGACCTGGACGTCTCGTTCACCTCCGTCACCGACCACTGGGCGGTCGTCGCGGTGGTCGGCCCGCGGGCCAGGCCCGTCGCCGAGGCGCTGGTCACCGATGTCGACTTCGCCGACTTCCCGTTCATGACCTGCCGGGAGAGCCGATTCGGGAGGGTTTTCCGGATCAGTTTCTCCGGTGAGCTGGCCTACGAGATCAACGTGCCCCGGTGGTTCGGCGCGGCGCTGTGGGAGGCCGCGCTGGAGCGGGGGGCGGTGCCGTACGGGACCGAGACCATGCACGTGCTCCGGGCCGAGAAGGGCTTCGCGATCGTCGGGCAGGAGACCGACGGGACCGTGACCCCGCAGGATCTGGGGATGTCGTGGATCGTCTCCGCGCGCAAGCCGGACTTCGTCGGCAGACGTTCCCACAGCCGCCCCGACACCGCCCGTCCCGGTCGCAAGCGCCTGGTCGGCCTCGTCCCCGACGATCCCCGCGAGGTCCTCACCGAGGGCGCCCAGCTCGTCGCGTCCCCCGGAGGGAGGCGGATGCTCGGCCACGTCACCTCCGCCTATCCCGGAGTCGCGCTGGCCATGATCCGCGACGTCCGGGCGGGCGACCGGCTCTTCGCCTTCGACGCCCGTCGGGGCTGCGAGGTGCCGGTGACCGTGACCGACCCGGTCTTCCACGATCCGCAGAACGCCCGCCGTGACGGCGACCCTCCGGACGTCCGGCTGGAACCCGTCAGGGGGTACGGCGCGAGGAGCGCGCTGGCGGGGTTCGGCGGCCGGTTCGCCGCGGCGGGCTCTTGCGGGGCGATGATCCGCGAGGTCCCGCTCGTGCCGATGCGGGAGGCCCGGGGGGAAGCGCCGGTGGAGGAGCGGGGACGGAAGGGGTTGCGGCTCGGGCCCGACTGGTGGCTGGTCGTGGGCGGGCGGCTGGTCGCGGGCGGGCCGCCGGGTGTGGACGTCTCGGGTCAGCGGGCCGTCGTCAGGTTGTCCGGGCCGCGGGCCGGGGACGTGCTCATGACCGGTTGCCGGATCGACCTGCATCCGGCGGTGTTCACCGTCGGCGCGCACACCCGGACCCTGCTGGCCCGCGTCCCGGTCGTCCTGCACCGGATCGAGCCGGACGCCTACCTGATCCTCGTGTGCTCCTCCCTCGCCGGGTACCTCGCCGAGTGGCTGCTGGACGCCCTGGAGGGGCTGTGAACGTCGCGGTGGTCGGCGGGAGGCGGGCGGGCCCGATCCGCCGCGGCGAGCTGGGACGGGAGGCCGGACGGGCCGGGACGGGAGACCGGACGGGGCTTTTACGACTGGGACTGATTGTTCGGGTAAATTTCCCGTTTCCGGGTAGCCAAATCATGTGAGAGTCGATGGAAAAGTGCAGGTGAGACGGGGGCGACGCGCGGCCGTCGCGGTGGTCGCGCTCGCGCTGGCCGGGGCGTCGGCGGGGTGCGGTCTCGACGGGGAGGCCCTGAGCGGCCCCTCCCGGGAGGGGAACGGCAAGGACGGGGGCGGCAAATCCGCCTCCGAGGCGCTCAAGGATCTGGAGAAGCTCCCGGTCAAGGGCCGTGCTCCGAAGACGGGCTTCGACCGGGACGAATTCGGGCCCTCGTGGGCGGACGTCGACCACAACGGGTGCGACACCCGCAACGACATCCTCAAGCGGGATCTGAAGGACGAGACGTTCAAGAAGGGCACCCAGGACTGCGTCGTGCTCACGGGTGTCCTGGAGGATCCGTACGGCGGCAAGACCATCGAGTTCACGCGGGGCGAGCGGAGCAGCATGGAGGTGCAGATCGACCACGTGGTCGCGCTCTCCGACGCCTGGCAGAAGGGCGCCCAGCAGCTCAGCGCGGCCGAACGCAGAGAACTGGCCAACGACCCGCTGAACCTGCTGGCCGTGGACGGTCCGCTGAACAACCAGAAGGGCGACGCGGACGCGGCGACCTGGCTGCCGCCGCGCCGCGCCTACCGCTGTCCCTACGTCTCCCGGCAGATCTCGGTGAAGCTCAAGTACGAGCTCTGGGTGACCTCGGGGGAGAAGGCCGCGATGGAACGGGTGCTGAAGTCCTGCTGAGGCCGGCGGCGCCCGGCCGGCCCCGGGATCGCCGGAGGGCCGGGGCCGGCCGGGAGATCAGGAGGTCGTGCGGTCGTGCGGTCGTGCGGTCGGGAGATCAGTCGTCGTACTTCTTCTTGAACTTGATGATCTTTCCGGTCCGCAGGGAGACGTAGACGTCGTACTCCCAGTTCCCCCGGACCAGCTCCACCTTGCAGACGCGGTGGCCGTGCTCCCATTCCCGCTCGACCTCGGTGACCCGGGCGCGCGGGACCCGCTTCTTGGCGATCTTCACGGCCTTCGCGCACGAGATGCCCGTGGCGGGAGCCGAGGCGGCGGCGGGGACGGCCGCCGCGATCGGGGCGGAGGCGGCGGCGGGGTGACTCCCGCTCCCGGCGAGGGCCACGCCGCTCCCGGCGGACAGCAGGGCGACGGTTCCGGCCGCGGCGAGTGCGATCTTGGAGATCATGTGGGTCTTCGTCATGGCTCAAGGCTCGCGCGGGCCGGGATAGGGCCGCGCTAACCCTCCCCTAAGAGAAGCCCTCCGAGATCCCTGAGAGAAGTTCCCCCGGGAGCACCTGAACGATCGAGGCCGCGCGCGTTCGAGGCGGCGCCGGCGGGCCGCGAGGGGGCGTCCGCACGGCGGGCGATGAGGGGAGAAGGGAGACGACCGCTCCCTTCCACTCTCAAGCTATAGCGCACCGGGGGGCTTGCGGCAAGACCCGGGGCATGCCGCACAATCGTCGGCCGGGGCTCAACAGCCTGCGGAAACGGGGGAACGGCCGTACGCGGCCTCAGATCGGAGCTGATGACATGAGAACCCAGACCACCGGTGCGTTCGACCTTCCCGCCCACCTCGCTCCCAAGGCCGACCCGGCGCTGATCTCCGATGATGAGAAGCACTTCGCGGCCGTCGCCGAATCCCTCGAGCAGTCGATCGCCGAGCTGTCCCGCCGCCTCGACGCCGAGCGCATGGCGCCCGGCGGCCAGGGCCGGCAGGCGCTGGACCGGGACCTGGAGATCCACCGGCTGAGCGCCCGCCTGCGCGCCCTGCGCCGCTTCGGCCTGGACCTGTGCCTGGGACGCATGGTCGGCGCGGACGACTCCGGGCCCGTGTACGTCGGACGGCTCGGCCTCACCGACAGCGCGGGCCGCCGGCTGCTGCTCGACTGGCGCTCCCCGGCGGCCGAGCCGTTCTTCGGCGCCACCCACGCCAACCCGATGGGCCTGGCGAGCCGCCGCAGGTACCGCTGGACCCGCGGGCGGATCAGCGACTACTGGGACGAGGTGTTCACCCCGGACGGGCTGGAAGGGCACGCCGCGCTCGACGACCAGTCCGCCTTCATCGCCAGCCTGGGCGGCAGCCGGTCGAGCCGGATGCGAGACGTGCTGGGCACCATCCAGGCCGACCAGGACGCCATCATCCGCGCGGGATCCCACGGGGCGCTCGTCGTCGACGGCGGTCCCGGCACGGGGAAGACCGTCGTCGCCCTGCACCGCTCCGCCTACCTGCTCTACTCCGATCCCCGCCTCGGCCACCACCGGGGCGGCGTGCTGTTCGTCGGTCCGCACCAGCCCTACCTGGCCTACGTCGCCGACGTCCTGCCCAGCCTCGGAGAGGAGGGCGTGCAGACGTGCACCCTGCGGGACCTCGTCGCGGAGGGAGCCGCGGCGGCGATCGAGACCGACCCGGAGGCGGCTCGCCTGAAGTCGTCCGCGGACCTGGTGAAGGCGATCGAGCCGGCCGTCAGGTTCTACGAGAACCCGCCCGCCAAGGGGATGACGGTGACGACCCAGTGGGAGGACATCTGGCTGAGCGCCGACGACTGGGCCGAGGCGTTCGACGCGCCGGATCCCGGAACCCCGCACAACGAGGCGCGCGACCGGATCTGGGAGGAACTGGTCACGATCGTGGCCGACAAGCACGAGGGCGACGTCCCGGCGGAGCTGCTCCGCAAGTCGCTGCTGCGGGACAGGGAGCTGGTCACCGTCTTCAACCGGGCCTGGCCGCTGATCGAGGCGGCCGACCTCGTCGGGGACCTGTGGACGGTCCCCGCCTACCTGCGGATGTGCGCCCCCTGGCTCAGCCCCGACGAGGTGCGGAAGCTGCAGCGCGAGGAGGCCCAGGCCTGGACGGTGTCCGACCTGCCGCTGCTGGACGCGGCGCGGCAGCGGCTCGGCGACCCGGAGGCGTCACGGCGCAGGCGCCGGCAGGAAGCCGCTCTCGCCGCCCAGCGCGAGCGCATGGCCCAGGTCGTCGACAACCTGATCGAGGCCGACGACGACGGCGAAGGGCTCGTGACACAGCTGCGCCGGGCGGACCTCCAGCGGAATCTGGTCGACGAGTCCGAGCTGCCCGCCCCCGACCCGGACCTGCTGGCCGGGCCGTTCGCGCACGTCGTCGTGGACGAGGCCCAGGAGCTGACCGACGCGGAGTGGCAGATGCTGCTGCTGCGGTGCCCGTCGCGGAGTTTCACCATCGTCGGGGACCGGGCCCAGGCCAGGCACGGGTTCACGGAGTCCTGGCGGGAACGGCTCGAGCGGGTCGGGCTCGACCGGATCACCCTGTCCCCGCTCAGCGTCAACTACCGGACCCCGGCGGAGATCATGGCGGAGGCCGAGCCGGTCATCCGGGCCGCGCTCCCGGACGCCAACGTGCCGACCTCCATCCGCGGCAGCGGCCTTCCCGTCGTCCGCGGATCCGTCTCGGAGCTGGAGACGGTCCTCGGCTCCTGGCTGGCCGCCCATGCCGACGGAATCGCCTGCGTCATCGGCGATCCCGCGTTCCAGGAGAGGCCGCGCGTCCGGTCGCTGGCCCCGGAGCTGACGAAGGGGCTCGAGTTCGACCTGGTCGTCCTCGTCGACCCGGAGGCGTTCGGCGAGGGCATCGAGGGAGCGGTCGACCGCTATGTCGCGATGACCCGGGCGACCCAGCGACTCGTCATCCTCACGAGTTCTTGACGCCGGGACCGGGCCGATGGCATCACCGAGAAGAAATGTCACTTTTACGGGAAGATGTGTCGCTTTTACGCGTTAGTGGACCTATCGAAGCGGTAAAGGAGAGGGAATCCAGTCCTTCGTTTCTCTGGAGGGTCTGCCATGGCCACCCCCGCCCGCAGCAACCGACGGCTGGTCGTCGCCGTCGACACCACCGCCGAGGAGATCGCGGTGATGCGGCTGAGCGGGAACCTGGACATCAACTCCGTGCCGGTCCTGCAGGCGTATCTGGAACCGCTGTGGCGGCAACCCCGGCTGTCCGGGCTGGTGGTCGATGTCGCCGAGGTCGACTTCTGCGACTCCACCGGTCTGGGCAAGCTGATGGGCGCGCGCAACCTCTGCCAGGGGCGTGGCGTCGGCTTCGCCCTGGCCGGGGCGGTCGGGATCATGCAGCGGCTGCTGGTCCTGACCGGCCTGCACCCGTACCTGGACACCTATCCCGACGCGGACGCCGCCGTGCGGAACCTGGCGAGTCCGCCCGAGCGGTGAGGGCGGGGACCCCTCCTCGGCGGCGCCCCTGATCGCCTCCGGGGCGTGTGTGCGCCCCCGTGCGTCCGGGGGCGGTCTGCGGTTCCATGCCCGGCGGGATGCACCAATTGATACGGATTTATCCATTTTTGTGGAGAGATTCCGTATATCGGCCGTGATGAAGGCGAGGGCGGGAACGCCCTATGCGTGGTCGGGCGCGGACCCGCCGCGTCAGGACGGCGCACGTGCGGCCCGGGGACGCCGGCTGTCGACCGGTGACCGGCGCGGTCTCGCGCGAGGGCCGCCCGGACCGCGCGGGCGGCGAAGGGGAGGGCCGGGAAGGAGGGCCGACGATGACGCCGGCCGCGATGGTGCGACGCGTAGCCGGGTTCGCCTGCCTGTACCTGGGGGCGCAGTGGGTGGGCCGGTTGACCCTCATGGACGCCGATCATCTCAGCCTGATCTGGCCCGCCGCCGGTGTCATGGCGGTATGGGTGGCCACCTCGCCCGACGCGCGACGGCTGCGGACGGACCTGGTGGCGCTGGCGGTCACGTCCGCGGCCGTCAACCTCGCCGCCGGCGACCCCGTTCCGCTGGTCGCGGCCTTCACCGCGACCACCGTCATCCAGGCACTGGTGTTCGCCCGGCTATGGGGCCGGTCGCACCGGCCGGCGGCCGGCGGCGAGCCGTTCACGGGCCTGGCCGACCTGCGGAGCTTCGTGCTGGCCGCGGCGGTGGCCGGCGCCTGCGGCGCCGTCCTCGGGACCGCTGCGGCGTGGCTGCAGGCCGGATCGTGGTCGTGGCCCGCCACCGCCGTCTGGCTGGCCCGCGACCTGGTCGGCGTCGTGGTGGTCGGTTCGGCGGGGCTGAGCCTGTACGGGGCGCTCGGCGGCCGGTCGGCGCGGCGGGCGCGGGCCGCGCCCGGCGCCGGGCCGCCGGCCGAGCGCGCCGCCCTGGTGGCGGGGGCGGTCGCGGCCTACTGCGCGGTGTTCGGCACTCAGGGCGTGCCGCTGGCGTTCTCGTTGATGACGTTCACGGTGTGGGCGGCGATGCGGTGCGGCCTCACGTTCGTGACCCTGCACAGCCTGCTCGTCAGCGCGATCGCGGTCGGCTTCACCATGCGCGGTGAGGGCCCGCTGGCCGTCATGGAGGGGCCCGCCGCCCGGGCCCTGGTCGTGCAGACGTTCATCGGCCTGGTCACCCTCGTCGGACTGGCCCTGAGCCTCACCCGCGCCGAACGCGAGACGCTGACGCGCAGGGCCACCACCGCCCAGCAGGAGGCCTGCGCGCAGGCCAGGCTGCTGTCCACGATCCTGGACTCCATGGCCGAGGGTGTGATCGTGGTCGACTCCCGGGACCGGATGGTGCTGGGCAACTCGGCCGCCCACCGGCTGCTGGGCGCCGGCCACGGCTCCACGATCGCCCGGGATCCCGGCCACTACGGCCTGTTCCACCCCGACGGCAGGCCGCTGGCCGCGGAGGAGCTGCCCCATGTCCGGGCCCTGGCCGGGCAGCACGTGCAGGACATGGACGTGGTGGTGAACGACCGGTCCGTTCCCGAAGGCGTCACCGTCAGCGTGAACGCCACGCCCATCTCGGACGGTGACCCTCCCGACCGCCGCGCCGTGGTGGTCCTGCGCGACGTCACCGGGGACCGCCGCCACCGCGACGAGCTGGCGGCGTTCGCCGGGGTCGTCGCCCACGACCTGATCAACCCGCTCACCACGATCGACGGCTGGGCCGACCGGGTGAACGACGTCGCCGCCCGCCACCCGGCCCAGCCCGACATCGCCGACGGCCTGGTCCGGATCCGCCGCGCCGCCCTCCGCATGCGCCATCTGATCAACGACCTGCTCGCCTACACCACCGCGCGGGACGCGAGCCTCGCACCGCGGGACGTGCGCCTGCGCGATCTGGTCACCGAGATCATCACCGCCCGCGCCGACACGCCTGCCGGGGACGCGAGGCCCCGGCCCCGCTTCACCGTCGGCGACCTGCAGGACGTGCACGCCGACCCGGTGCTGCTGCGCCAGCTGGTGGAGAACCTGGTCGGCAACGCCCTCAAATACACCCGGCCGGATGCCGTCCCGCACATCGCCATCCGCTCCGCCCGCACCGCGGACGGCCTGGTCCGGGTGGAGATCTGCGACAACGGCGTCGGCATCCCGCCCGGCCAGCATGAAGCGATCTTCGGCAACTTCCACCGCGCCCACCGGGCCGCCGGCTACGCCGGCACGGGCCTGGGCCTGACGATCTGCAAGCGCATCGTCGAACGCCACGGCGGCACCATCACCGCCCGCGACAACCCCGCCGACGCCCACGGCGCCTGCTTCGCCTTCACCTTGCCCGCCGCCAGCCGAGTCCGGGACGAGGCCGTCGCCATGTCCGCCTGAACCGCCCGCCTGAACCGCCCGCCTGAACCGTCCGTCTGAACCGGGGCGGGGATCGCGACGCCGGCGGCGGTGCCCCGGGCGTCACACGACGGGACGGGGCTTGGCGCAGGGCCGCGCCTGGGCCGGGCGGGGGGCGGCCAGGAACAGGGACACGCTCGCCCCGCCCTCCGGGGACGCGCCGAGGGTGACCGCGCCGCCCGACGACTCGGCCGTACGGCGGGCGATGTCCAGGCCGAGCCCGGTCGATCCGGCCCCGCTCTCGCCGCGCTCCAGCGGGGCGGTCGTCCCGAACCCGGGCCCGGCGTCGGTGACCGTCAGCACCGCGCCGCCCGGGGCGGGCGCCAGCCGGACGCCGAGGGAGACCCCCTCGCCGGTGTGCGCGAACACGTTGCCCAGCAGGGCGTCCACGCAGGCGGCGAGTTCGTCGGCGGCGACCGCGACGGGAATCGGGCCCGGGGCGAGATCGAGTTCCACGGTCCGCCCCTGGTCTTCGGCGAGCACCGACCAGAACGCCACCCGGTCCCGGGCCACCGCCACCGCGTCGCACTCCTGCCGCTCCCGCGTCCGCCGCCGGGCCTCGGTGATCACCGCTGTGACGGCCCGTTCCAGGGCGTCCACCCGGGCCTCGATCCTGGCCGCCTCGTCCGGGTCGGACAGGGACTCGGCCTCCAGCCGCAGTCCGGTGAGCGGCGTGCGCAGCCGGTGGGACAGGTCGGCGGCGTTCTCCCGCTCCTCGGCGAGGAGGCCGGTGATGCGCCCGGCGAGGTGGTTGAGCGCGAGGCCGACCGCGTGGACCTCCGGCGGGCCGCCGGGCACGGTCCTGGCGGTCATGTCGCCGGCGGCGAGCCGGTGCGACACCTTCGCCAGCGACGAGATCGGCCGGATCACCGCGCGGGCCAGCCGGTCGGCCACCAGGATGCCCAGCCCGACCAGGACCAGCCCGAGCACCGACAATCCGGCCTGCACCCGCGTGACGCCCCTGGCCAGCTCGCCGTCACCGAGGAACACCCGGACCACCGCCGTGCCGCCGGGCGCGCCTGCCACCGCGACCAGGATCTCCCTGCCGCCCGGGACCGCCGCGGTGACGCTGCGCCCCCGCGACGCCAGCTCGACCGCCGCGGACCGGGGCGCGGGGGCGCCGACGACCCGGCCGTCGCCGAGGAAGACCGTGGCGGGGTGCGCGGCCCGCTCCACGGTGAGGCGCAGGGTCTCCAGGTCCGCGGGACCGGTGCCGGGGGCTCCGGCGTCCGGGGCCGCGGCGCCCAGGGCGCCGACGGCGACGGCCACCGACTCCGCCTCGGCGCTCGCCCGGTCCACGGCGGCGCTCTCGGCGGCGGTGCGGACGAGCAGGGCGAGCGGGATCAGCAGCGCGATGAGGACGAGCGAGGTGGTCGCCGCGACCAGCACGGCCAGCCAGCGTCTCATGGCCGCCTCGCCGGGACCTTCGCGGGATCCTTCACGCGCGTTCTCACGAGGGCACGGCCAGCCGTACGCCCACGCCGCGCACCGTCTGCAGGTAGCGGGGCTCGGCGGACGTCTCGCCCAGCTTGCGGCGGAGCCAGGAGAGGTGGACGTCCACGGTCTTGTCCGCGCCGCCGTACGGGATCTGCCAGACGTGGGTGAGCAGCTCGCGCTTGCTGACCACCTCGCCCGGCCGGGCCGCCAGGTAATGGAGCAGGTCGAACTCCCGGGGGCTGAGGTCCAGCGGCGCGCCGTCCAGGGTCGCCTCCCGGCTGCGCGGGTCGATCCGCAGGCCGCCCACGGTCACCGAGCTGTCGGCGCGGCTCTCGCCCGACCGCCGGAGCACCGCCCGGACCCGGGCGTCGATCTGGGCCGCGCTGAACGGCTTGACCACGTAGTCGTCGGCTCCCGCGTCGAGCAGTTCGACCATCTGCGCCTCCCCGTCCCTGGCGGTGGCGACGATCACCGGGACGCGGCTGACCGCGCGGAGCATGCGCAGCAGGTCCAGGCCGTCCATGTCGGGCAGGCCGAGGTCGAGCACGATGAGGTCGGGGCGCTCCTCGACGGCGAGGCGGAGGCCGTCCAGGGCGGCGGGGGCGGACGACACGGCGTGGCCGCGGTCGCGCAGGCCCCGCGTGAGCGAGGTGCGGATCGCGGGGTCGTCCTCGATGAGCAGCAAGTTCGGCATTTGCCGCCACGTTAGCCCCGCCGGGCCCATGGCGGAACCGGCGCGGAACCGCGTTATCGGCCCCTTAACCCCGCCTTAGCGATGAGGGTGGCAGGGTGGGCGCATGCGCAGGCGTCTCCCTCTCGTCATGGCCGGATGGCTGGTCACCGGTGCCCTCGCGACCGGGGCGGGGGTCGCGGTGATCACTTTTCTGGGGGAGCCGCTGACGGCCTCCGCGCACCGTCCCCTCTCCTCCGCCGAGGTGACCGCGGCGCTCGCCCGCACCACCCCGTCCGCGTCCCGGCCCGCCGCCGTGCCTTCCCCGGCGGCCACCCCGCCCGAGACCCCGCTCCCGTCCGGTGATCCCGCCCGCACCGGCGCGTCCACCCCCGCGCCCCCGCCCGGCGGGCCGTCCACCGGCCGGAGCCGGGTGATCGGCACGGAGGGCGGGAGCACGATCGCCCGGTGCGACGATGGCCTGGTTACGCTCCGGGCGTGGAGTCCCGCGCAGGGCTTCCGGGTGGACGACGTGGACCGCGGCCCCGCCGCCCGCGTCCGCGTCGAGTTCGAGTCGGACGAGACCGACGTCAAGATCGAGGTGTGGTGCTCGGCGGACGGCTCGCCGGTGCACCGGCTGCACGACTGAGGTCACCAGTTGTAGTTGATCTTCAATCTGACGACCCTCCCGCTCTTGGTCGAGATGTAGAGGTCGTACCGCCACACTCCCTCCTCCATCCGGACCCACCAGGTCCAGATCCCCTGCTCGTGCACGCGCTCGACGCCGACGACCTCGGCCCCGGGCGCGTGATGCCTGGCGATCTCCACGGCCTTCTCCGAGGTGATCTCCTCGGCGGGGGCGCTGGTGGGAGCTGCGGTGGGAGCCGTGCTGGGGGCCGTGGTGGGGGAAGCGGCCCGGGCGGCGGCCGTCCCGGTCGTCGCCTGGACGGCGCCGCCCCCCGCGAGCAGGAGTGCGGCGGTCCCGGCGGCGAGGACGGTTCCGGTGATCGCGTCGATCGGTCTCATACCTCAGGCCTTCCCTGATGATGCAGGGGAGCCCGTCAAGTCCGCGCCAAAACAGGGTCAGGTCGCCGCCCCGGCGCTCCCGCCCGGCGGACGCCCCGCGCGCGGGCGGCCCGGTCGGATGGCCCGTGCGGGCGACCCCGGCATGCTCCGGCCCGCCCGTCCTCAGCCGCAGTCCGAGGACACGCCGCCCTCGTCCTCGACGGCGGGAGCCCCGTCCGCCACGGTGATGGACAGCTGCGCGGTGGAGGCGACCAGGCTTCCCTCGGGGGCCTGGGCCAGCTTCTCGTCCACCACGACCCCGCGCTCGCCCAGCAGCTCGTAGGTCTCCGGATCGAAGATGAGATCCGCCCGGACGCCGTCCCGTCCGGTCCGGCCCACCCCGATGCCCGTGCGCCCCGCGGCGTCCTCGGCGCCGTCCACCGCGTCGACCCCGGGGATCGTCGCGGCGGCCCGGAACAGCGCGGCCCGCTGCGCGGCGGGCATGTAGGTCTCCCGCAGCATCTCGCCCACCCGCTCCCAGGCGACCTCGTCCGGGGAGATCTCCTTGCCGTCGTCCTCGGAGACGCCCGCGTAGAGGCGGGCGCGCATGCCCTCGGCGTCGGTGGGGAGCTGCTTCAGCGCCGCGTAGTCCCTGCGGAGGTGCGCGGGGAGGGGCTCGCAGACCCGCAGCGCGAGCGTTTCGACCATCCCGGCCTCCCGGTGGGCCTCCTGCGGGATCGGCCAGCCGGGGTAGGCCCTCGGCTCCAGGTGCTCGATGCGCAGCGCGCCGTCCCTGGTCCCGTCGGCGGACTGCCAGATCACCCGCTTCGTCCGGTAGAGGTAGCGGGACTGGGGGACGGTCTCACCGGTGTCGTGGCGGACGCCGCCGCCGCTCGACGCTCCGTACATCGTCTCCGACTCGACCTTGAGGAACTGGTCGTCGCGCGGGTCCAGGTCGGTCCGGACGGCCGCCCGGGCCGCCCGGCCGAGCACCTCGCCCGCCGACACGGGGGCGAGCTTCGGCAGGGTCACCACGATCTCCCGTGCCGGATCGCGCCCCGGCCCGCGTTCCGGGCCTTCTCCGGAGCCGGTGGCCAGGATGGTCACGCTCGCCGCCGTGGCCGCCGCGAGCGCCCCGGCCAGCATCAGCACCGGCGGCCTGCGCCACGACGACCGCGCGGGCGGGTTCGAGGCGGCCGCCGCGACCAGCCCCCGCCGGGCCGCGGATTTCGCCTCGGGATCGTACGGCGGCGCGTCCGGGCGGATCTCCGCCACCAGCCGGATCTCATCCTTGTTCATGGGCGCGACTCCAGGGAGCGACGGATCTTGGTTCGGGTGCGGGAGAGCCGGGAGCGCACGGTCCCGATCGGGATGTCCAGCGCCTGGGCGGCCTCCTCGTAGCTGAGCTCGGCCCAGGCGACCAGGAGCAGCAGCTCGCGCTCCGCCGAGCCGAGCTTCGCCAGCGCGGCGGCCAGCGCGGGCCGGAGCCCGTCGGCGGTCACCCGCTCCGCGCTGCGCTCCTCGAAACCGGTCGCCCGCTCCGGGGCCTGGCGGGCGAGCGCCTTGAGCCTGCGGGTCTCGGCCCTGCGGTGGCCGGAGATCAGCTTCGAGGCGATGCCGTACAGCCAGGGCCGGGCGTCGGGCCTGGCCAGGTCGTAGCGGGCGCGTTTGCGGAACGCCACGAGGAACGTCTCGGCCGTCACGTCGTCGGCCACGGTGACGTCGTCGAGCCGCTGTGCGGCGTAGCGGTGGATCTCGTCGGCGTGCCGGTCGAACAGCACGGCGAACCGGTCGGGATCCGCCAGCGACGCCTCGATCAGCGCCGCGTCGTCGAAGGGCGGGGGCGGCGCGGGCTCCGTCGCCCGTTGGGGGAGCGACAGGGTCACCACCCGTTTCGTCCAGTCATCGCAAGGGGTCCTTTCGCGGGGCGCGTCCGCGCCCTCACCCCCTACTCCGCCGTCCACCGCCATCCGGTTCCCGGCGCGCACGCCGGAGATCGCATCTTCTCATCGCCTTCCGCGACCAGCCGCACGCGGAGGCGGCGTCACGGGCACCACCGTGCCGGGCTTCGCCGACGCGGTGGACGGGGAGGCGAGCCCGGGACGAGTGGGAGCGGCCGCCCGGACGGTTCAGCGGATCTCGACGACCAGGGGGGAGGAGGTGATCCGGAGGCGGGGGACCTCGCGGACCAGGGTCAGGACCTCGGGGACGTCGGTCTGGCCGACGCGGCCGAGCCACTGCTCGGGGGTGTCGCTCTCGGTGTCGAGGGTCAGCTCGTAGGCGTAGGAGCCGGGGCCGTCCGGGACGAAGGTCTCGAAGGTCGCCAGCGTCCGGGTCGTGCAGGGGTCGTACGGCTCGCCGGGCGCCAGCCGGACGAAATCGGAGAGCCGCAGGGGGCCGACGAGGGGGTCCTCCGGGGCGGGCGGGGCGGCGACGACCCGGCCGCCGAGCGAGACCGTGGGACGGTAACGGGGGTAGCGGCTGCCGTCCTCCGAGCCGTCGAGGACGCCGACGAGCAGCACGTCCGACGTGCTGACGACGGACACGGTCACGGGGACCGGCTTCCCGGCGGGGTACGGCCCGCCGGGAGCGGTCAGTTCTATCCGGATCACGGTGTCTTCCTTCTCGGTTTCCCGGTGATCATGTCACCCGTGACGGACATGTCACCTCTTTTCGGGTCACCGTTCCGTGGTCCACTGCTTCTTCTGATCCGTGGTCACTGCTTCTTCTGGTTCTTCTGGTTCTTCTGGGTGGGGCCCTTCCCCGCCTCGGCGAGGAGCGCCGCCTTGGTGCGCTCGGCCTGCCCGCGGATCTGCTCCAGCACCGGGGGACGCAGCTGCTTGGACTCGAAGGTGCGGACCATCTTGTCGATCGTGCCGGTGGCCTGCTCCAGGTCGCCCTGCCTGGCCTGGGCGCGGGCCAGACGGCGCATCACCATGTTGAGCGTGATGTTGTCGACGCCCTCGCCCCTCGCCGACGCGTCCGCGACCGCGGTGAGCTGCTGGATGCTCTCCTTGGTGTCGGGCCGGCGGATCTTCAGTTCCTTGTCGGCGGTGATGTCCTTGAACTCGCGCTCGGCGTTGATGCCCTGGGCCATCCGGGCGTACACCGCCAGCGGATGGTCGCCGTACCGCTCGATCACCTCGCGCAGCGCGTTGTTGCCCGAGGTCAGGCAGGGGGAGTCGGAGCCGAGCAGGGACAGCAGCGTGCCCGCCTCCTCGCCCAGCATCAGCTCGGCGACCTCCTGGTCGGCCTGCGCGAGGGGGTAGCGGACCCGGAGCACGCAGACCGGGGAGACGATCCGGGAACCGTCGCCGGCCAGGTACTGGGCCCGGATGCGGTACTCACCGGGCTGCTGGAAGTAGTGCCCGTCGGCGCCGTGGCCGATGTAGGCGCTGCGGTAGATCGCCGGGTTGTTCCCGTCGAGCCGGATCGTGGCCGCATCGTCCGAGCAGTGGCGCATCATCGGCCGGTAGAGCACCGTCCGGCCGGACGGCTGGGTGATCGCGATGTGCGTGAAGTCGGTGTCCGGGTGCAGGTGGCCGTGGGTGCTGCGACCGCGCAGGTCGGTGGTGCAGAGCTTGAGCTCGACGACCACCGGCTCGCCGAAGGCGAAGGTCTCCTTGGCGCGGACCTCCAGGGCCAGGCCCGACTGGTCCTCGACCGGCTCCTCGAACAGCTCGGGGGAGATCTCCGCCGCGCCGGTCGCGAAGGGGTTCGCGCCCATGATCACATCACGGTAGTTGCCGTGGCGGAGGTGGACCAGCTCGCTGTCGGTGAACTGGAACGGGAACGCCGCCCAGTAGGCGGCCTCGCCCCCGGCGCCGGAGACGGGACGGTAGTTCTGGACGTAGTTCATCCAGCTCAGGTCCGCGAAACCGCCGTTGGGACCGAGCGGCTGGGGCGGCACGGCCAGGTTCTTCTGCCAGGAGTGCAGCAGGTTGAAGGCGTGGCCGATCTCGTGCACGTAGGTGCGGAGCTGGGCGCGCTGGGACTGCGGGGTGTCGCCCTTGATGGCGTCGTAGAAGACGGCCGCGCCCTGGCGCTGGCTGGCGTCGTTGTAGTCGAACATGATCCCGCGGTAGCCGCCGGTGTGCGCGCTGGCGACCAGCATCCACACCTTCCACTGCGGCGCGTTGGCGTGACCGCTGAAGTGCTGCACCATCGCGTTGTGCAGCTCGGCGTCGTCCCAGCGCAGGTCGGTGCCCGGAGCGTCGGTGATGATGTCGGAGATGCCCGACATCTGCAGTTCGATGCCGGCCTCGGCGTAGGACTTCACGACCGTGAGCACGCGCGCCGGACTGCTCGGGGGCTGGGGCAGCGCCGCGGTGTTGTAGGAGACGAACGGCACGGACCCGGTCACCGAGTCCTGCTCCAGGATCACGCTGCGGAAGTACGGCGAGACGAACGCGCAGGCGTAGTTCGCGCCGGGCCGGCCGGAGTCGGTGAGGAACTGAACGGTGGCGTCGGCCTGGGGCTGCGCGGTCGTCCGGCGCGGAACGGTCACGCGCACCCGGGGGGCGCCCGCGGTGAAGGTGAAGATTCCCAGGCCCTCCAGGACGACCTGGTCGGCGGTGACGGCGACCGTGGGGAAGTGCACGATGAAGGAGCCGAAGTAGGAGACCGTGCTCCCGCTGATGGAGAAGAAGTCGGCGCTGACCCGGTTCTGCGGGCGGGTCCCGTCGACGTCCACCCGGAGTTCGAGCTGGTAGCCCTGGCCCCCGCTGCGGTATCTGCCGCGCGTCAGCTGCCACTGGGTCTCCTGGTAGAGGCCGGCCGCCTCATGCTGTTCGGGAACCCTCCCCTCGGCCTGGACCGTCTCCTCGCGCAGATGCTGTTCGAGGTCGGTCACGCCGGACAGGGACGCCGATGTCCCCTGGGTCGGGTCGGATGGAGCGGACATACGCTCTCTCCAGTCGCTCGCGTCGTGGTTCGGGCACGGCGGCGCCACCGAGGATCGCAGGGCCCATGAACGCTCGATGACGTGCCGCCGGAAGTCTGGCCGCGCAGACTCGCGGAGATATACCCGGACACTTCTCCTCGTCCCCTGGCCTGTCAATGGGGTGACGGGAGGGACGGCGCGAATATGACCGCGGGGCCAGACCGGTATCACGAACCTTGTTCTACGAGGTCCCCGGATACGGCTTCACCGGGTTCCGCGGTTCCCGGGTACGGGTTCACGAGTTCCTCCAGCCCGCGTTCCAGGCCCGCGTCCCCCACCTCGCGGACCAGGAGGGGCAGGCCCAGGGCCGCGGCGGCCCGGACGGCCCGCGCGCGCAGGTCCGGGGTCGGGCGCTGGGCCAGCCAGACGACGCGGCGGTAGTGGGCGAAGTAGGCGTCGCGGAGGCCGGGGTACCGGTCGAGGCCGAGCTCGGCGACGACGGAGCGGCGGAAGGTGCGGACCAGGTAGTCGGTGAGGAAGAACGTCCCCGGCTCCTGCTCGGTCAGCTCGCGCACGTCCCGCCCGGCGAAGACGTCGTAGCAGTGCTCGCCGCGGAGCCGTACCAGCCCGCGCCGCCCGCACACCTCGTCGAGGGCTCCGTAGGTCCCGCAGTCGGCGTAGGCCACCGCCAGCCGCCGGTGCCTGTCCCCGACCTCCTCGATCACCGCCTCGACCGCGGCGGCGATGGCGGCGGGCCGGTTGTGCAGCAGCGGCGCGAGCGGATAGACCTCCACCGCCCAGCCCCGCCGCCCCGCGATGTCCCGCACGTGCCCCGCCAGCGCCCCGCACGCCACCACCCCCACCTCAGAAGGCGAGGAGGTCGACGAAGCGGTCGTTGAAGTCGGGGCGGTCGGAGAGTTCGACATAGTGGATCTCCTCCAGGAGGGCGAGGGCCCCGGCGCGTTCCTGGACCGAGAGCAGGGCGAGCTTGGCGCCCTCCCCGGCGACGTTGCCCGCGCTGACGATCCGGGGCAGGGCCAGCCGCGGGACCAGGCCGATCCGGACGGCCGAGGCCGGGGACAGGTAGGAGCCGAAGGACCCGGCCAGCAGGACCTGCTGGATCTCGTCCTCCGCGGCGCCGTGCTCCGCCAGCAGCAGCCGCCAGCCCGTCGCGATCGCCGCCTTGGCGAACTGCAGCTCGCGCACGTCCCGCTGGGACAGGAAGACGTCCCCGGCCAGCGTGAAGACCCGCTCCCCGCCGACCGCGGCCAGCCGCCCGGCCAGCTCCGGCGCCAGCCGTACGGCCTCCTCGTCCGGGACGAACCGCCCCGAGCGGTCCAGCAGCCCGACCCGCAGCAGCTCCGCCACCGCGTCCACCAGCCCCGACCCGCACAACCCCGCCGGTGCGACGTCGCCGATCACGCCCAGCTCCACCGAGGGCGTCAGCCGTACGGTCTCGATCGCCCCGGCCGAGGCGCGCATGCCGCAGCGGATCTGGGCGCCCTCGAAGGCCGGGCCCGCCGGGGCGGCGGTGGCCAGCAGGCGGTCGGCGTCACCGAGCACGATCTCGCAGTTCGTGCCCACGTCGATGAAGAGGCGCAGCCGCCGGTCCCGGTCCATGCCGGAGGCCAGGACCCCGGCCACGATGTCCCCGCCCACGTACGCCCCCGGCGCGGGCAGCACCACGGCCCGCGCCCGGGGATGGAACCGCAGGCCCAGGTCCGAGGCGAGCAGGGCGGGCAGCGCGCGGGTGGCCATCACGAACGGCGCCACCCCCAGCGGCTCGGGGTCGACGCCCAGGACGAGATGGACCATGGTCGCGTTCCCGGCGAGCGCCACCTCGTAGACGTGCCCGGGGGAGACGTCCCCCTCCTTGCACACCTCCCGCGCGAGCTGGTCCAGCGTCTCGCGCGCCGCGTCCCGCAGCCGGTCCAGCGCCGAGGGGTCCAGCATCGTCGCGCTGATCCGGGAGATCACGTCCGCGCCGTACGGCTGCTGGAGGTTGAGCATCGAGCGCACCGCCACCGGCGTCCCCGACGACAGGTCCAGCAGCGTGGCCACGACCGTCGTCGTCCCCAGGTCGAAGGCCACCCCGTAGCGCGACCCGCTCGTGTCGCCGGGCTCCACGTCGATCAGGACGTCGTCCACCACCACGGCGGTGACCTTGAAGTCCGCCGCCCGCATCGTCTTTCCCGCGGCCCGTACGGCGTGCAGGTCCGGCACCGGCTCCAGGTCGTCCAGGGCGGCCAGGAGCCGTTCCAGGTCGGGGGTCTGGTCGGAGAGGGACGGCTCGGCCAGTTCGACGTAGCGCTTCTGCACGGCGGGGCGGAGGATGACCTGCCGCCCGACCCCCACGGTCGCCGCCTTCGGACGGGTGGACAGCGCGGGGATCTCCACCTCCAGATCCGAGACGGCCCGGGCGAGGCAGGCCAGCCGCCACCCCTCGCGCAGCTGCTCCGGGGTGAACGCCCGGGGATCCAGCCGGGAGACCGGCACCGGGCAGCCCGCTCCCCCTGTGCCGTCCGCGCGGTCCGGGGCACTCCCGTCGTTCCCGCCCCCCGCACCGGGGGCCGCCACCCTGACCTTGCACTTGCGGCAGGTCCCGTGCCCGCCGCACGTCGAGTCGATCGCGACGCCGTTCCAGCTCGCCGCCTCGAACACGCTCACCCCCGGCGGCACGGTCACCTCCCGGGGCGGCCTGCCCTCGGCCAGCAGGCGCAGCCGCACCCGGCCGGTCCCGCTGTCCCGTCCGGTCACGGGGCCGGTGTCCCGTCCGGCTCCGGGGCCGCGCCCGGCTGCGGGGTCCTGCGCCGCGGGGTCCTGCGCTGTCATCCCTGCCGGGCCCGGTAGGCGGAGATCCAGTTCGAGCCCCACGGGTCCTTGCCGAGCAGCAGGTCGGAGGCGCGGGCGGCGGTCACGCACTCGGGGGCGAGCGCGTTCATGATGGCGCTGGTCAGCCCGGCCGCGGCGGCCATCGCCAGGAAGGCGGAGCCCAGCGCGTGCCGGTCCGGCAGGCCGAAGGAGACGTTGGAGGCGCCCAGGCACATGTTGAGCCCGTAGGCGTCGCGGATCGCCCGGATGGTCTCCAGCGTCACGTTCACCGCGTCGGTGTCGGCGCCGACGGCCATCGCGAGCGGGTCGACGACGATGTCCTCGATCGGGATGCCGTACTCCTCCGTGGCCACCCGGACGATCTTCCCGGTGATCTCCAGCCGCTGCTCGGCGGTCTCGGGGATCCCGGTCTCGTCGTTGGCCAGCGCGATCACCGCCGCGCCGTGCCGCTTGACCAGCGGGAGGATCTCGGCGAGCCGGTCGTCCTCGCCGGTCACCGAGTTGACCAGCGCCTTGCCCTGGTAGACCGCCAGCCCCGCGGCCAGCGCCTCGACCACCGAGGAGTCGATGCACAGCGGCAGGTCGGTGTTCTCCTGGGTGATCTTGATCATGGAGGTGAGCAGCTCGGCCTCGTCGGTGAGCGGCACACCCGCGTTCACGTCGAGAACGTGCGCCCCGGCCTCGGCCTGCCGCCGGACGTCGACGATCACCTGGGAGAGGTCGCCCGCGCGCAGCGCCTCGGCGAACTTCGCGCGGCCGGTGGGGTTGACGCGCTCCCCGATGACGCAGAACGGACGGTCGGGGCCGATGACGACCTCCCGGGTCCGGGACCTCAGAACGGTGTGCACGACGGGAACCTCCTCGGCCGGTCCGTGACGGTGTCCGGGCTTGCGACGGCGTACGGCCTCATGACGGTGTCCGGGCTTTCGACGGTGTCCGGGTCGGCGGCGGCGTCCGGGTTCATGACGGCGTCCCGGCGACGGCGCGGCGCCGGGCCAGGAGCTCCTTGGCGCGGCGGACGGCGGTGGAGGCGTCGGCGGCGTAGCCGTCCGCGCCCACCGCGTCGGCGTACTCCTGCGTGACCGGGGCCCCGCCGACCATCACGATCACCTGGTCGCGCAGGCCCGCCTTCTCCAGCGCGTTGATGTTCGCCTTGAACATCGGCATCGTCGTCGTCAGGAACGCCGAGAAGCCCACGATGTCGGGCCGGTGCTCGCGGATCGCCGCCACGAACTTCTCCGGCGCCACCTGCACGCCCAGGTCGATCACCTCGAACCCGGCGCCCTCCAGCATGATGTTCACCAGGTTCTTGCCGATGTCGTGCACGTCGCCCTTGACCGTGCCCATCAGGAACCTTCCCAGCGACGCCGCGCCCGTCTGGGCCAGCAGCGGGCGCAGCACTTCCATCGCGCCCGCCATCGCCCGTCCGGCGATCAGCATCTCCGGCACGAAGAAGTCGCCGCGTTCGAACCGGGCGCCGACCTCCTCCAGGGCGGGGATCAGCGCCTCGAACAGCATGGTCTCGGGGGGCAGGCCCGTGGCCAGGCCCCGGTCGGTCAGGTCGAGGACGGCCGGGGCGTCGCCCACGAGGGTCCGGTCATAGAGGCCCTGCAGGATCTCTTGCTCGGTCAAGGGGGGCTCCTAACACTTCGGAGAGTGCGGCGGCTTCGCCGGCGAGGAGTTCGCCGGTCTCGGTGACGCGGTCCGGGGTGAGGCGGACCGAGGGGCCGGAGACCGACAGGGCCGCGATGACCGCGCCGTCCCTGCCCCGTACGGCGGCGGCCACGGCGATCAGCCCGGGTTCCAGCTCCTCGCGGGCCACGCCGTACCCGCGCCGCCGGATCCCGGCCAGTTCCCGGCCGAGCTGCTCGCGGTCGGTGACGGTCCGCGCGGTGCGGCGCTCCAGCGGGCCCCCGGGCAGCTCGGCCGCGCCGTGGGCGAGGAAGACCTTGCCCAGCGCCGAGCAGTGCAGCGGCACCCGCAGCCCCACCCAGTTCGTCGCGCCGAGCAGGTAGCTGCTGTCCACCTGGGCGATCTGCTCGACCGCGCCGCCGCTGAGCACGGCGAGGTTGACGGTCTCGCCGGTCTTGCCGCCGATCCGCTCCAGGTACGGCTGGGCGGTGACGGCCAGGTCGGCGCTGCCGG
The DNA here is from genome assembly GCF_016863135.1 of Planobispora longispora. Classification (GTDB taxonomy): domain Bacteria; phylum Actinomycetota; class Actinomycetes; order Streptosporangiales; family Streptosporangiaceae; genus Planobispora; species Planobispora longispora. The sequence goes on along the minus strand of NZ_BOOH01000033.1, from coordinate 133,037 downwards.
ACCGGCTGGCGTAGCGGGCGAGCACCGGCCCCGGCCGGAAGGCGCCGTCGCGGTCGCGCTGGAGCAGGCCGTGCCGCTCCAGGGCCGACAGCAGGCGGGAGGCGGTGCTCTTGGGCAGCCCCGACTCGGCGAGCAGGGCGGTGAACGGCTGGGGCTCGCCCGCCTCGACGACGCGGACGAGCAGCTGCGCGGCCCGGTCGATCGCCTGCGTCCCGGACGGGGTCTTCACGTCGGTGCTCCCTGCTGGTCACGGGCTCGCCGCGGCGCCGGCGCGCCGTGGTCCTGCAGATCGGAGCCCCGGATGAAGTTCCATATTGTGGAACCGAAGTTCCATTAAACGAGCGTAAGATCGGCCGCAGATCCGGGTCAAGAGGGTCACGAGGGTCCAGAAGGAGTGGCCGTGTTCCTGAACCAGATGCCCCGCTACGAGATCCTGTCCGCCGACGCGATGGCCACCCTCGACCGGGGCTGGCGGCGCATCGTCTCCGAGATCGGGGTGGAGTTCATGTCCCCCCGGGCGCTGGAGCTGTTCCGCCGGGCCGGGATGAAAGTCGAGGAGAACAACGTCTTCTTCGATCCGGAGTTCGTCCTCGAACAGGTCGCCAAGGCTCCCCGGGAGTTCGACGTCCAGGCGCGCAACCCCGCCAACACCGTGCGCATCGGCGGCGACCACATGGCCTTCGGCGCGGTGTACGGCGCGCCGTTCGTGCGCGAGGGCGACGTGCGGCGCGACGCGACCCTCGACGACTTCCACCGGTTCTGCAAGCTCTCCCAGGTCTTCGGGGAGATGGACTCCGCCGGGGGAGTGGTCTGCGAGCCGAACGACGCCCCGCTCGACTCCCGGCACCTCGACATGGTCTACGCGCTCCAGACGCTGACCGACAAGGTCTACATGGGCAACGTGGTCTCCGGGCCGAACGCCGCCGACACCGTCGCGATGACCCGCATCCTGCTCGGCGACATCGAGACGACCCCCGCGACCATCTCCCTGATCAACTGCAACTCGCCGCTGCGCTGGGACGACCGCATGCTGGACGCCCAGTTCGAGTACTCCGCGGCGAACCAGCCGGTCGTCCTCACCCCGTTCCTGCTGATGGGCGCCATGTCGCCGGTCTCGGTCCCGGCCACCCTGGTCCAGCAGATCGCCGAGGCGCTCACCGGGATCGCCCTGTCCCAGCTCATCCGCCCCGGCTGTCCGGTGATCTTCGGCTCGTTCCTGTCGAACATCGACATGCAGTCCGGCTCGCCGTGCTTCGGCACTCCCGAGTCGGCCGTCGGCCTTCTGTGCACCGGCCAGATCGCCCGGCGCTTCGGGCTGCCCTGGCGCTCGGGCGGCGCCCTGACCTCCTCGCAGACGACCGACGCCCAGGCCGGCTACGAGGCGCTGATGACGATGCTGCCGACCTTCCTGGCGGGCGCCAACTGGGTCATGCACGCCGCGGGCTGGCTGGAGGGCGGCCTGGTCAGCGGGTTCGAGAAGTTCGTCATGGACGTGGAGATCCTGCGCATGCTCCAGCACGAGTTCACCCCGATGGAGATCACCGAGGAGTCCCTGGCCTTCGACGCCCACGCCGAGGTCGGCCACGGCGGTCACTTCCTGGGCGCGGCGCACACCATGGAGCGCTTCCGCACCTGCTTCTACCGGCCGCTGCTGTCCTCCTCCGACAACTACGAGCGCTGGATGCGGCGCGGCGCCAAGGACGCGGCGGCCCGGGCGGCGGACGTCTATCAGGCGAAGCTCCAGGAGTACGAGCTCCCGCCGCTCGACGACGCGATCCGCGAGGAGCTCCGGGACTACGTGACCCGCCGCCGCCGCGAACTGGGCGACGCCTGAGACCGGGTTAAGGTGGGTCCCGGACGGGCGTGCGGCGCCCGTGGCGTCACGACCCCCTCCTCCCCGGCGGTCCGGCGTGTGCGCTCCCGAGACGGACGGAGGACGATGGCTCCCGAGCGGCGCGCGGTGACGCGGGAGGAACTCGAGAAGGCCGCCCGCGGGCGGACCCGGCTCGAAGACGTCGCCGCGCCGGGCCTCGACCTCGCCGGCGCCTGGCTGCCCCGGCTCGAGGCGGACTTCCTGGACGCCTCCGGAGCGGACCTGTCCGGAGCCAACCTGTCCGGCGCCCACCTCATGGACTGCGACTTCACCGACGCCAGGTGCGGCCGGGCCGGTTTCAGCGGAGCGACGCTCTTCCAGTGCGGTTTCGAGAACGCCACCGGCGAGGGCGTCTCCTTCCACGGCGTGCACTCCGCGATGAGCTGGTGGCGGCGGGCCGACCTTCCCCGGGCGTCCTTCCGGGAGGCGCGCCTGCCGCACGCCGACTTCCGGGAGGCGGGCCTGGAGGAGGCGCTCTTCGATCTGGCCGCCGGCGAGGCGGTGATCCTCCGCGGCGCCCGGCTGGCCCGCGCGTCGTTCCGGGGCGCCGGGCTGCCGGAGGCGGACTTCCGCGGGGCCGACCTGCGGGAGGCGGACTTCAGCCTCGCCGATCTCACCGGGGCCGACTTCACCGGGGCCCTTCTCGACGGGGCGACGTTCGGCGGCGCCGCCGTCGGATCGGCGCGTTTCGACGGAGACCCGCCCGCCGTCGAGCCGCGGCCGCCCGCCGTCGACCGCGCCTCGGCCCTGCGGGGCTATCTGCGGCGCGGAGACGCGCGGCGGGCCGTCGAGCTCTACCGCCGCCGCCCGGGGGACTGGGTCTGGGAAGCCCTGAGGGGCGGGGACCCGCAGCGGGCCGCGACCGAGGAACTGCTGCGGCGCCTGCTCGCCGACGACGCGCTGCTCGTGCTGCACCGCGCCTGCCGGGCCACGGCGGACATCGCCCGGCGGGAGGGCATGGCGCTCGGCGTCGTCGAGGAGCTGACCGCGCTGCTGGCCTGCGGCACCGCGGTGCACGTGCCCGAGCACGGGGGCCAGGTGCGGTTCACGATGGACCCCGGCCGGGAGGCCGCGTTCGCCCTGGGCGGTCTCATGCGCCATCCGGAGACCAGGCCGGCCGCCGAGGCGGCGCTGCGCACGGGCCTGGACGGCAGGGCGGCCGTGGTGGAGCGCTGCGCCGCCGGCCTGGCGGCGCGGCTGGCGGGGGAGAGCCGGTGGGCCGAGCTGGACGAGATGCTCTCGTCCGGCGGGCCGAGGGTGCGCAGGGGCGTCGTGCTCGGCCTCGAACGGCGTCTGGAGGAGGCGGGAGAGGTCGCGAAATGGGAGGAGAAGGCGAGGAGGCCGCCGCCGGAGGACGTGCGCTCCGCCTTCGCCCTGCTGGATGAACTCTGCGGGCATCCCGATCGCAAGATCGCAGACTTCGCCCGGGTCCGGAAGCGGTCCGTCGATTGGATCCGCCGGCACTTCACCGACTTCGACGGCTCGTGAAACGGGCGGCGCGCCCGACTGGGCCCCGCCCGCCGGCCGCCGGCGGGGGCCGGGTCCCACCCGCAGATCCGGCCGTCCCTCAGCCGCCGTCCACCCGGGAGACGAGCCACGGGCGCAGGATCGGCAGGACCTGGGCGGCCTGCATCGCCTGAGTGTGATCGAGCCCGTCCAGCACCCGCACGTCCCAGCCGAGGGACTCCAGCTCCGCGCGCCGGCTCACGATCGGCCCGGCGATGTCCACGCGCACGTCGCCCCAGCGCTCGCCGTACACGATCTCGTCGGCCGAGCCCGCGAAGCAGAGGCGGGGGCAGCGGACGCGCTCCTGGACGGCCAGATCGTCGAACCCCCGCAGCGCCTGGTACAGCGTGACGAACTGCCGGGTCTGCGGTTCGGACACCGTCACCTCCGCGGACGACCAGTCGTAGGAGTCGGGCTCCTCCCCGGTGGCCGGGGCGGACGGGGCGTCCGGAGCGGCGGCGTCCGGAGTGCCCGGAGTGGCGGTGTCCGGGGCGGCCTTCGCCAGCTCGTGGGTCGCCACGGTGACGCTCAGCATCTCCGCGTACGGCCCCCCGATCGGCGGGAAGCCGCCCATGACGAGCGCGGAGAGGCGGTCGGTGCGGATGGCGAGCTGGAGGCCGCTCAGCGCCAGCCACGAGTATCCGTAGTAGGCGAACCGGCCGGCGCCCGCCGCGTCGGCCACGGCGAGCAGGTCGCCGGCGATGGCGGCGGGCGTCAGCGTGTCCGGCTTGGGAGTGCTCAGGACGTGGCCCTCGTAGTCGAACGCGACCACCCGGAAGGCGTCGCGGAGACCGTCGATGAGGGAGCGGCCCAGCGCGGGGTCGACGCCCCACTTCCGCATCTCGTCGGCCCGGGGTCCTTCGACCGGCCGCGGGTTGACCGGCAGGAGCACGGCGGGACCCGAGCCGTGGACCTCCACCTCGATCGTGCTTCCGTCGTGCAGTTTCGCCTCGTGCATCGTGCATCTCCAACTCTGGGAAACCACTCGCCGGGGTGGCGGGCGGGGTAATTCCGTAGGCTGTAGATTGATAAGGACGATAATACCGTACGGCATAAGGAGTTCTGTGGGGATCTTCGGCGGACAGGGTGATCCGGAGCGGTCGATGGCCCTGCTGTGGGCCGCGCCGGGAGCCGGGGACACGCGGGTGGCCCCGGGGCCCCGGCCGGGGCTGAGCGTCGACGCGATCGTGGAGGCGGCGATCGCGGTGGCCGACGCGGGCCCTGTGGAGGGGCTGTCGATGCGGGCGGTGGCCGAGCGGCTCGGCCGTTCCTCCATGGCCCTGTACACCTACGTGCCCGGCAAAGGAGAGCTCCTCGACCTGATGTACGACCGGGTGCACGCCGAGCTGCCCACCCGCTACGACCCGGACGGGGGGTGGCGGGCCGCGGTGACGGCCTGGGCCGGGGACCTGCGGGCGTTCTACCTGCGGCACCCGTGGGTGCTGCAGGTCTCCTACGCGCGCCCCGTGCTGGGCCCCAACGAGCAGGCCGTCCTGGAGGCGCTCACGGGCATCCTCTACGAGACCGGGCTGCCGGCCAGGACGCTCCGGAGCGTCGTCAGCGCCCTGTTCCACTTCGTGCGCGGGATGGCGCAGACGATAGCCGAGTCCCGGCTGGCCGCGACGGCGACCGGCGTGTCCGACCGGGAGTGGTGGGTCAGCCGGGCGGGCATGCTGGAGAAGGTCGCCCCCGACTTCGCCGAACGGTTCCCGATGTCGGTGCGGCTCGGCAGGGAGACGGCGGATCAGTACGACGACGGGGCCGAGGGCACGTCCTACCTGGAGCGCGGCGCCGAGGAGACCTTCGGGACCGGCCTCGCCGTCCTCCTGGAGGGGATCGAGGCGACCAGGAGGAACACGTCCCCCGGCGGTTCCCCGGAGCCGGGCGGCGCGCCCTGGTCACCCGAGGGGCGGGCGCCGTGACCGCCGGCGGGCCCTCGCGAGGACGACGCCCTAGGGAGCGGACCGGGCGGGGAGGGCGTCCGGGAGCCGCGCCTCCACCGTGAAGCCGCCGCCCGCGCGGGGGCCCGCCGTGAGCGTGCCGCCCAGCGCCTCGGCCCGCGCGCGCATGCCGGCGATGCCGCTGCCCGCGGGGCCCGCGGGAGCGGTGCCGTCATCGGTGACGGTGACGGTGGAGCGGTCGACGGTCACCACGACGTGGCGGGCCCCGGAGTGGCGCAGCACGTTGGTCAGGGACTCCTGGACGATCCGGTAGATCGCGTGGCCGGCGGCGGCGGGGGTCTCGCCGGCGACGTTCAGCTCGATCTCGACCCCCGCGCCGCCCATCGACGCGACCAGCTCGGGCAGCCGGTCCGTGCCCGGCCGGGCGCCGTGCTCGCGCACCGTGCCGAGGGTGGTCCGCAACTCCCGCAGGGCCTCCCTGCTGATCTGCTTGATCGACTCCAGGGCTTCCAGGGGCTCCGCGGCGTCCCCGTCCGGCCCGGGGCGGCGGGAGGCCGCGTGCAGGGCGGCGCCCGCCCGCATGTTGATCAATGTGAGGCTGTGGCCGAGCACGTCGTGGATCTCCCGGGCGATGGCGAGCCGCTCCTGCTGCGCCTGCTGTTCCCGCCGCGCCGCCTCCGCCTCGGCCGTGGCCAGCAGCGCCCGCCGGTTCGCCCGCACGACGAGGCCGATGCCGTACGGCAGGAGCATCGAGGCGTACCAGGCCAGCAGGTTGCCCGGGCCGGTCGCGTCGCTCCCGGCGACGAGGTCCGCCGCGAACAGGGTGGTTCCGGACAGCAGGAACGCCGCCGCGCCGTGCGGCACCGGCCGGTGCGCGGTCACCGTGTACAGGGAGACGGTCAGGGTCAGGAAGACGGGACCGTACGGATAGTTCAGCGCCACCAGCGCCGAGCAGCCCGCCAGGGTGGCGGCGAGGACGGCCCACGGAAACCGCGAGCGCGCCGCCAGGACGAGCCCCGAGAGGGCCAGCAGGACGTAGGCGCGCCCGTCCAGCGCCCGGAACGGCGGCACCTCGTCCTGCGCGGCCACGTATGTCCCGACGGTCGCCAGCAGCACCGCCCCGGCCGCCAGCGCCGCGTCCTCGACCCGCCTGCGTTCCACCCCCTCAGCCTAGAGCGGGCCGGAGAAGCCGATGCGTTCGCTGATCTCCCCGGCCCCGGCGGACAGGATCGCGCCGACCTCGGGGATGCGGGCCGGGGTGAGGCGGTAGGAGGGGCCGGAGGCGCTCACCGCGGCGACCACCGAGCCGTCGTGGCCCCGGATCGGCGCGGCCACCGCGTTCAGGCCGACCTCCAGCTCCTCCGTCGTGAAGCCGTACCCGCGCTTCCTGATCTCCGCCAGCTCCGCCGCGAGCCGGGCGGGGGAGACCACGGTGTCGGGGGTGTAGCGCTCCAGCGGGCCGTACGCGGCCAGGCCCGCGGGATCGGCGGGGGCGGCGTGGCCGAGGCGGCCGGGGGAGCCGGCGGGAGCGGCCTGGGGGGCATGGCCGGCGGAGTCCCGGTAGGCGAGGAGGACCTTGCCGCTGGAGGTGGCGTGCACCGGGGTGCGCTGCCCGACCCAGTTGTAGCCGGTGATCGCGGCCGGTCCCCGGACCTGGCTGATGTTGATCACATGGCCGCCCTCCAGGACCGCGATGTTGACGGTCTCGCCGAGTTCGGCCGCCAGCCGGCGGCAGATCTCCCGGCTCTCCCCGGCCAGGTCGAGCTGGGCCGTGGCGGCGCCGGCCAGCCGGACGACGCCGAACCCGAGCCGGTAGGCGCCCCGCTCGCCCCGCTGCTCCACCAGCCCGCGCCGCTCCAGCGAGGCGAGCAGCCGGAACGCGGTCGACTTGTGCACGCCGAGCGCCTGCGCCAGCTCGGTGACGCCGGTCTGGCCGCGCCTGGCGAGGATCTCCAGGATCTCGATCGCCCGGTCCACGGACTGGACGGAGGCCCTGTCCGCGGCCCGGCCCGCTTCCCCGCCGCCCATGCCGTAACGCTACAAGGGACGTCTCCCGCAGATCTTCTTTCTCGCGGTACGGCCGTCCTCACCGCGCCCCTCACCGCCGCCCCCGGCCGTGACCCTCGCCGTGACGCGGTCCCGCGGACAGCCTCTAAGATCCGCGTTTGGTAAAGCGGATATCAAGGGGTGGCGATGAGCGCACAGAGGTCCAAAAGCGGCGAACAGCGGTCCGGAGGAAGGAAACTGCTGGTCAGAGGGTTCGCGCTGGCCGTCGGCGCGGTGGTGGTGTTCAGCGTGCTGCTGAGCGCGTGCTCCCGGGTGAGCACCCAGCCCGACGAGATCATCCTTCACTACGCGGGCGGCGTCTTCGAGCCGATCGAGTTCGAGCGGTGCGTCAACCCCTCCAGCGGCGCCACCCTGCTCGGCCCCGGCGACACCGCCTACTCCTACCCGTTCGGCCAGCGGACCTTCGACTTCTCGGGCGCCGAGGACGCCGAGTCCAAGCCGCTGACGGTCGTCAGCAAGGACAACGTGGAGATGAAGGTCTCGGGTGTGGCGACCTTCACGCTCAACACCGAGTGCAAGACGCTCCAGCAGTTCCACGAGAAGATCGGGCTGAAGTTCCGCGCCTACTACGAGGAGGGGGAGTCCGAGGGATGGCGGCGGATGCTCGGCATCTACATGCGGGTCCCGCTGGACCGGGCGCTCGACGCGGCCTCGCAGGAGTTCGAGTGGCGCGGGCTGTTCAACGACCCGCAGGTCAAGCAGGCGTGGGAGGCGCGGGTCGGCGAGCTGGCACGGCAGTTCATCAAGGAGACCGCCGGGGCCGGCTACTTCTGCGGCCAGAACTACGCCGGCAGCGGTGACTGCGGCGACATCTCCCTGACCATCCAGAAGCCCGAGCCGCCCGGGACGCTGGTGGACGCCCTCTCCGCCGAGCAGGCCGCCAAGGCGGAGAACGTCGCCCAGGCGCAGCGCAACGCCAAGGTCCGCACCGAGCTCGAGTCCATCAGGGATCTGGTGAAGGTCCTCGGCAAGGACGGCGCCGTCCTCTGGCAGGCCATCCAGAAGGGACAGGTCACGGTGGTCCCGGTCCCGCAGGGCGCCGACCTCAACATCACCCCGCCGGGCCGCTGACGGATCTCCACCGCCCGCGGGTCGTCCTCGGAGCCCGCGGGTCACGGCCCCGGTCTCCGGGACCGGCGGTCACTGGCCGCCGCCCAGCTCGGCGCCGAAGTCCCGGGCGATCCTCCGCATGCCCGCGGCCAGTTCCTCCCGGTCGAGCGCGTCGATGCGCTCGGCCGGGCCGGAGACCGACATCGCCGCGACCGTCCGCGAGCCGTCGCGGACCCCCACCGCCAGGCAGTGCACGCCCAGCTCCTCCTCGCCCAGGTCCATCGCGTACCCGCGGTCGCGCACCCGTTCCAGCTCGGTGAGCATGGAGGACAGGTCGGTGATCGTGTTGGCGGTCCGCCGGGGCATCCCGGTCCGCTCGACCAGCGAGGTCACCTCGGCGTCCGGCCGGTCGGCCAGCAGGACCTTGCCCACGGCCGTGCTGTGCGGCAGCACCCGCCGGCCCACCTCGGCGAACATCCGCAGCCGCCGGGGCGAGGGCGCCTGCGCGACGTAGACGATGAAGTCGCCCTCCAGCACGGCCATGTTCGCCGTCTCGCCGGACAGCTCCACCATCTTCTTCAGGTACGGCTGCGCCCACACGCCGACCAGCCGCTCGGCCATGCCGCCGAGCCGTACCAGCGCCCCGCCCAGCGCGTAGCGCCGGTCGGACTCCTGGCGCACGTACCCGCGGTCGAGCAGCGTGCGCAGCAGCCGGTGGATCGTCCCGTACGGCAGGCCCGTCGCGGCGGCCAGCTCCGAGATGCCGGCCTCGCCGCCGTGCCCGGCCAGCGCCTCCAGCAGGTCGAGCGCCCGGTCGACGGACTGCACCGTGTTCACCGCCTTGGCGGCCGGGGACTGCGCGGCCGGGCGGTCCCCGTTCGCGTGACCGGTATCGGCGCCGAGGTGGTCCGTGCTCATGCGACCCTCCCCAGGCCGCGCAGGGAGGCGTCCAGGACCTGCGCGGTGTGGGCGACCGGGATCGGGGGCGCGCCGGACCGGCGGACCGCCGAGGCGATCTGCATGGTGCAGCCGGGGTTGGCCGAGACCAGCAGGTCGGCGCCGGTGGCGAGGACCCGCTCGGCCTTGCGGTCGCCCAGCTCGCGGGCGGCCTCGGGCTGGAACAGGTTGTAGGTGCCGGCGGAGCCGCAGCAGATCGCCGACTCGGCGATCTCCCTCACCTCCAGATCGGGGATCGCGGTCAGCAGTTCCCGCGGCTGGGACCGCACGCCCTGCGCGTGCGCCAGGTGGCAGGCGTCGTGGTAGGCCGCGGTGAGCGGGAGCGGGTGGCGCCTGGCCACCGGGCCGAGCTCGACGAGATATTCCGCCAGGTCCACGGTGCGGATCTCCCGGGCCCGCTCGGCCCACGCGCCGTCGAGGAGGTCGGCGTACTCCTTCATGGTCGATCCGCACCCGGCCGCGTTGACCACGATCGTGTCGACGCCCGCCCGGTCGAAGGCCGTGATCGTCCGCCGGGCGAACCGCCGGGCCTCCTCCGGGCGGCCGGAGTGCAGCGACAGCGCCCCGCAGCAGCCCTGCGACGGCGGGATCACCACCTCGCAGCCCTCCATCGCGAGCACCCGCGCCGTGGCCGCGTTGACCTGGGGGAAGAACTCGCCCTGCACGCACCCGGTGAGCATCCCGACGGTGGCCCTGCGCCTGCCGATCGCCTCGACCCGGCGCGGCAGCCGTACCCGCTCGACCCGGTCGGGCGCGAGGTCGGCCATCGCCGCCAGGGACGGGTTGACCCGCTCCAGCCGCGGCGCGACCCTGCGCCGCAGCCCCGCGGTGAGCCGGAGCGGCACCCGCATCGCCCGCAGCCGCCGGGGATAGGGGAACAGCTGGAAGACCAGTTCGCGCAGCGCCCGGTCGGCGGGCTCGCGGACGTGCTCCTCCTCCACCACGGCACGCGTCCGCTCGATCAGCTTGTCGTAGCGCACTCCCGAGGGGCAGGCCGTCACGCACGCCATGCAGCCCAGGCAGGCGTCGAAGTGCCCGGCCATCCCGTCCGTCACCGGGGTGCCCTCGACGTGCTGCTTCATCAGGTGGATGCGGCCGCGCGGGGAGTCCATCTCCTCGCCCCACAGCACGTACGTCGGGCAGGCGGGCAGGCAGAACCCGCAGTGCACGCAGTCGTTGATCAGCTTGGGATCCACGGTCAGACGCCTCCCGCCATCCGGCCGGGGGACATCCTCCGGCCGGGGTCGAACCGTTCCTTGACCCGCCGCATCAGCGGCAGCGCCCCGACCGGGCCCCAGGGGTCCACGAGACGGGCGAGCCCCGGCGGGGCGGCGAGCACGGTGAGCCTGCCGCCGAGGGGGGCGACGTCGTCGCGCACTCCCGAGACGAACGCCGCGAGTTCCGCGAGCTCCGGCCCGCCGAGCTCCGGCGCCGGTGCGATCTGCAGGACCGCCGAGGCCAGCGAGCCGCGCACCCGGACGGGCAGCCCGCGCGCGGCGATCGCCCGCAGCGCGCCGTCCACCCCCGAGGGCGGGACCCGCACCTCCAGCAGCACGTCCTCGCCCGGCGGGACCCCCCACCACCCGGGCGGCTTCTCCCCGCCGGTCACCTCCGGCACGGTCTCGGCCGCGCCCGCGAGCAGATCCCGTACGGCGCCCGCCCGCCCCTCGGCCGCCGTGCCCTCGACCAGCGCCGCGACCGTGAACGTCCCGGAGGGCGCGGGCCAGTCCAGCTCGACCGCGCTCGGCTCGGCCTGCGAGGCGGCCAGCGCGGCGGCGACGGCCCCGGGGCCCGTGGAGGGCCCGGCGGGGAGCGCGGCGGTGACCCAGTGGCGGGCCCGGGAGATCGGGTGGAGGCGGAAGACGGCCTCGGTGATGATCCCGAGCGTGCCGTACGAGCCGGTGAACAGCTTGCCGAGGTCGTATCCCGCGACGTTCTTGACGACCTTCCCGCCGGAGCGGGCGATCGTGCCGTCGGCGAGCACGACCGTGATGCCGATCAGCAGGTCGCGGGCGGTGCCGTAGCGGAGCCTGCGGGGGCCCGCCGCGGCGGTGGCGAGCGTGCCGCCGACGGTGGCGCCGGCGACGGGGACGTCGAGGGCCAGCTCCTGGTCCCGGGCGGCGAGGACCTCGGCCAGGGCGTCCATGGTCACACCGGCCTGGACCCGCACCACGAGATCGCCGGAGGCGTGCTCCAGGACCCCGTTCAGGCAGCAGGTGTCGACCAGCAGGTCGCAGCGCTCGGGCTGGAGTCCCCAGTGCAGCCTGGTGCCGCCGCCGACCGGGACCACGGCGAGATCGTGCCCGGCCGAGACGCGCATCAGCGCCGCGACCTCCTCGGTGCTCTCGGGCAGCGCCACCCAGCGGGGCGCGACTCCGGCCACGGCGTCGCCGGGACCGGCGTCCCGGACGGTCACGCCGGTCGCGAGCAGGGCGTCGTACGCGCCGGTGCCGCGCGGCGCGCCATCCGCCCCGGGGGCGTGCCGCGGTCGATCCGCGCCGGTGCCGTGCGGTGCTCCATTCGTGCCGGTGCCGTGCGGTGCGCCCATCAGAACTGCTCCGCCCGGCCGGACTCCACCAGCGGGTGCACGCCCCTGCGCACGCCCGGGACCTCGCCGCACAGGCGCGGGGTGGGGAAGACCTTGCCCGGGTTGGACAGGCCGCGGGGATCGAAGGCGCAGCGGACCAGTTGCATGGTGTCCAGATCGTCGTCGGTAAACATTTTCGGCATATATCGGGACTTGTCTACACCAACGCCGTGCTCTCCCGTGATGGATCCACCGTGCTCGACGCACAGGTCGAGGATCCGCCCGGAGACTAGCTCGGCCCGCTCCTCCGCGCCCGGCTCGGCGTCGTCGAACAGCACCAGCGGATGCAGGTTCCCGTCCCCGGCGTGGAAGACGTTGGCGACCCGGATGCCGTACTCGGCCGAGAGGCGGTCGATGCTCGCCAGCACCTCCGGCAGCGCGGTCCGCGGGACCACCCCGTCCTGCACGATGTAGGCCGGGCTGATCCGGCCGACCGCCGCGAACGCCGACTTGCGGCCCTTCCAGATCGCCGCCCGCTCCTCGGGCCCGGCCGCGATCCGCAGCTCGAACGCGCCGCTGTCCCGGCAGATCCGCTCCACCTCGGCGAACTGGTGCGCCACCTCGGCGGCCGGTCCGTCCAGCTCCACGACGAGCACCGCCCCCGCGCCCGCCGGATAGTCGCAGGCCACCGCCGCCTCGGCCGCCGCGATCGCCAGGGCGTCCATCATCTCGATCGCCGCCGGGACGATGCCCCCGCCGATGATCGCCGAGACGGCCTGCCCGCCCTGCTCGATGCTCTCGAACGCCGCCAGCAGCGTCGTCACGGTCTCCGGCGCCCGCGAGAGCCGTACGGTGACCTTGGTGGTGATCCCGAGGGTGCCCTCCGAGCCGACGAACGCGCCCAGCAGGTCGTAGCCGGGGTCGTCGGCGTCGAGCGTGACGATGTCGCCGTCGGGGGTGACGATCTCCAGGGCGAGCACGTGGTTGACCGTGAAGCCGTACTTCAGGCAGTGCGCGCCGCCGGAGTTCTCCGCGACGTTCCCGCCGATCGTGCAGACCTGCTGGCTGGAGGGGTCGGGCGCGTAGTAGTAGCCGTGCTCGCGGACCGCCTCGGTGATCGCCAGGTTGGTCACCCCCGGCTCCACCACGGCCCGCCGGTTCACCAGGTCGATCTCCAGGATCCGCCGCATCTTCGCGGTCACCACCAGCACCCCGTCGGTGCGCGGCAGCGCCCCGCCGGACAGCCCGGTCCCGGCGCCGCGCGCCACGAACGGCACGCCGTACTCGTTGCAGAGTTCCACGACGGCGGCGATCTGCTCGGCGCTCTCCGGCAGCACGACGACCCCGGGCACGGCCCGGTGGTGGGTGAGGCCGTCGCACTCGTAGGTGCGCAGCCGCACCGGATCAGTGATCACCGCCCCCGGCGGCAGCACCCCCGCCAACCCCCGGGCCAGCTCATCGAGCGTCTCGGTCAATGTGGATCCTCCTCAAGCACACGCGGAGGCGCGGTCGTGTCGCCGATTCCAGAATCGATCGGTTCATCCAGGACATCGTCCTCCGGAGCCGCGTTCCTGTTGAGTACCGGAGTGATGGCACCTGCCAGTTCCTCCGCGCTCGGCAGGGCCGCCCGGACGCGAGGAGGCGGCGCGGTGTGGGTGCCGACCGCGCTCGTCCAGCATGTCGAGAAGGATGATGATGCGGCCCCACGGAATTTGTCCAACAGGCTGTCGGACAAATTCCGGCCAGGCCGCGGCGAAGGCCCTCATGTAGAGGAGATTGGTCCGGGAGTAGCCCCTGGCCTCGGGAAACGCGGTACGGAGATCGGCCGACAGCCGCGGGATGACCTTCCTGCCCCATCCGTCGGCCTGCAGGTCGAGGATATGGCGGCCGATCCGCCAGTACTGCTGGATCAGCTCGGCGTTGGCCGCCAGTACGGCCCGGATCCTGCTTGTGGTGATCTCCCGCTTGATGTCCGCCAGGAGCGTGGCGTACTCGTCGGGGTGGATGTCTTTGCCGTTTGTGTAATCGTTTATGGACGGAACGTATCGGATGCGTCTAACTACTCTCCGTGCCCGAATGGTGCCGGGGATGGAAATCCTCCTCGTCGGAGGACGATCCTCCACCCCCGGCCTCCTCATGTCGTCACGGCATGCGCGCGTAGGCGGGCAGGGTGAGGAACTCGGCGAAGTCGTCGTCCAGGGCGACCTCCTTGAACAGGGCGGTGGCCTGGGCGTAGAGGGCCTCGTCGTAGCCGGGCTCGGCCTTGATCTTGGCGAGCTCCTCGTCGATGATCCGCTCGACGAGCTCCTCGGTGACGACCGCGCCGGTGTCGGCCAGCTCGATGCCGTTGTGGATCCACTGCCAGATCTGGGAGCGGGAGATCTCGGCGGTGGCGGCGTCCTCCATCAGGTTGTGGATCGCCACCGCGCCCAGCCCGCCCATCCAGGCGGCAAGGTAGCGCAGCGCCACGTCCACGTTGTTGCGCAGGCCGGCCTCGGTGATGTCGCCGGGGGTCTCGGAGACCGCGAGCAGGTCGGCGGCGGAGACGGAGACGTCCTCGCGGAGCCGGTCGAGCTGGTTGGGCCGGTCGCCGAGCACACCGTCGAAGATCTCGCGGCAGATCGGGACCAGGTCGGGGTGGGCCACCCAGGAGCCGTCGAAGCCGTCGCCGGACTCGCGGGTCTTGTCGGCGCGGACCTTCTCCATGGCGATCTTGTTGACCTCGGCGTCGCGGCGGGAGGGGATGAACGCCGCCATGCCGCCGATGGCGTGCGCGCCGCGCTTGTGGCAGGTGCGCACCAGCAGCTCGGTGTAGGCGCGCATGAACGGCGCGGTCATGGTCACCGCGTTCCGCTCGGGGAGCAGGAACTCCTTGCCGCGGGTGCGGAACTTCTTGATGACGCTGAACAGGTAGTCCCAGCGGCCCGCGTTGAGCCCGGCCGAGTGGTCGCGGAGCTCGTAGAGGATCTCCTCCATCTCGAACGCGGCCGGGTAGGTCTCGATCAGCACGGTCGCGCGGATGGTGCCCTGCGGGATGCCGAGCAGGTCCTGGGCCCGGACGAAGACGTCGTTCCAGAGGCGCGCCTCCAGGTGCGACTCCATCTTCGGCAGGTAGAAGTAGGGGCCCTTGCCCTTGGCGATCTGCCGGGCGGCGCAGTGGAAGAAGTAGAGGCCGAAGTCGACGAGGGAGCCGGACATCGGGGCGCCGTCGAGGACGAGGTGCTTCTCCTCCAGGTGCCAGCCGCGCGGGCGGACCACGACGGTGGCCAGCTCCTCGTCGGGCTTGAGGGTGTAGCTCTTGCCGCCGGTCTCGAAGTCGATGGCCCGGTCCAGCGCGTCCCGCAGGTTGAGCTGGCCGTTGACGGTGTTCTCCCAGGTGGGGGCGTTGGCGTCCTCGAAGTCGGCCAGCCAGACCTTGGCCCCGGAGTTGAGGGCGTTGATCGTCATCTTCCGGTCGACCGGGCCGGTGATCTCCACGCGGCGGTCCACCAGACCGGGCGCGGGAGGGGCGACCCGCCACTCGGACTCGCGCACGTGCTTGGTCTCGGGAAGGAAGTCCAGGGTGCCGCCGGCCGAGAGCTCCGTCTGCCGGTCCTGGCGGGCCTGGAGCAGTTCGAGGCGCCGGGCGCCGAACTCGCGCTGGAGGGCGGCCACGAAGGCCAGCGCCTCCGGCGTGAGGATCTCGTCGAACCGGTCCTGGGAGGTGCCGGTGATCTCAACGCCGTCCATGGGCTCCCTTTCCTATTTTCCACATGATGGAAAATCTCTTCTGGATTGTGGAATAGACGCTACTGGACGGTCACTTGCCGGTCAAAGGCAGGGTCCTCCTTGGGGCTCCCTCAGGTCCCCCTCAGGGCCGATTCGGGGGGCTTCCCGGATGGGGCGCGCCGCGCCGGACGGCCATAGTGGGGTCACCCCCTTCCGAGGGGGCGCGGGAACCGGTCGGATGAGGGAGGCGGCGAGCTTCCCGGGAGCTGAGGATTGAGCCGATGAAGAAGAAGCTGCTTGCCGCGGGGGCCGTCGTGGGCTCGGTCATGGTGCTCTCCGCCTGTCAGTTCGACGGGTTCGGCCCGAGCGAGCAGGAGGTGGCCTCCTACGACGTGCCCGAGAAGGTGCTGAAGCTCGTCGTGGACAGCGGGTCCGGGGACATCGTGGTGAACGAGTCCGGCCGGACGGGGATCAAGGTCACCGAGACGATCCACTGGCGGAAGGACAAGCCGAAGACCGAGCACGTCGTGAGCGGTGACACCCTCACGCTGACGTACAAGTGCCCGGACGGTCTCGACTCGATGGCCTGCAGCGTCGACTACAAGGTCGAGATCCCCAAGGGGATGTCGGTCAAGGCGGACACCGGCTCGGGGGACATCACGCTGCGCTCGCTCAGCGGGGAGGTGGACGCGGGCACCGGCTCCGGCGACATCGAGGGCAGCACCCTGACCGGCAAGCGGTTCCTCGCCGACACCGGGTCGGGGAACGTCGAGGCGAAGTTCACCGCGGTGCCGGACGACGTCCAGGTCGAGACCGGCTCGGGCGACGCCACGGTACGGCTGCCGCGCGAGACCTACCGGGTGACCGCCGAGACCGGCAGCGGGGACGAGACCGTCGGGGTCACCAACGACCCGTCCGCGTCCCGGACCGTCCAGGTCTCGACCGGTTCCGGGGACGCGAAGGTCCTGCCCTCCTGATCGCCGCGCGGACCCCGGGGATCCCCTGAGGGTCCCCTGAGCGGATTCCCGGGGTCTCCCGGCGCGGGCGAAGGTCCGCGGGCGCGGATTTCTCGGACCCGCGGGCTTCTCAGGTCCGCGGGCGCAGACTTCTCGGACCTACGGGCCGGAGGCTCAGCCGGCCAGCACGGGGTAGTTGCTGCGCAGCACGCCGCGCGGGTCCCGGTGGCGCTTGACGTCCCGCAACCGGGCCAGCACGTCGCCGGGGAAGGCGTTCGCGGCCTTCTCGCCCGCGCCGAGGTTGGTGAACGGCTTGCGCCCGCTGGTGTACGGCACCAGCGCCGCGGAGACCGCCCGGTGCCGCTCCCCGATGGCCGCCCCGACCTCGGGGGTGAACGGCACGCCCAGCATGCCGAGCAGGAACTCCTCCTCGATGCGTCCGCAGGCGCCGCCCCCGGCGACGGGCCGGGCCAGCGCCCCGCCCAGGTGGCGCAGCTGCGCCGCGACCAGCGGGGCCACAGTGCCGGAGCCCGCGATCTCGTCCAGGACCGTCGCGGCCACCGTGTCGTCGAACCGGGTCAGCAGCTCGCCGCGGAACATCCCGGGTCCCGGGTCGGTGGGCTCGGCGCAGATGTTCCCCAGCTCGGACACCGGCAGCGGCCCCCGGGTGTCGAGGACCCGGCCGTCGATCTTCTCGAACCGGCGCAGCAGCGCCTGCCCCTCGGCGGGGTCGCCGAGATGGGTGACGTCCACGACCACCGCGGACAGGCCGCGCAGCGGCTCCGGCACATGGGGGAACGGCGGGAACTGCGCGAGCGAGAACCACACGGTCAGTTCCTCCGGGGCCTCGGCCGTGACCTCGCGGTAGGCGGCCAGGACCTCCGCGGCGCGCCCGGCGGGCCACACCATCCGCCCGCCGTACAGGCGCGGCTCCGCGTACAGGGCGAACTCCATCGCGGTGACCACCGCGAAGTCCCCGCCGCCGCCGCGCAGCGCCCAGAACAGCTCGGGATCGGAACCCGCGTCCACCCGGGCCCGCGTCCCATCGGCGGTCACCACGTCGAAGGAGCGCACGCTGTCGGCGGCGAAGCCGTACTTCCTGCCGAACCAGCTCAGCCCGCCGCCGAGGGTGTATCCGACCACGCTCGGCGCGGGTGAGCTGCCCGCGAGGCCGATGAGGCCGTGACCGCTCGCCTCGGCGAGCACCTCGCCCCAGGAGACGCCCGCGCCCACCCGGGCCAGCCGCTCACCCGGCCGGACCTCCAGCCCGCGCAGCCGCCCGGTGCGCAGCAGGATCGTCCCGTCCGTGTCCCCGCTCGCGCCGTGGCCGCTCGGCTGGGTGCTGACGCCGATCCCGGCGAGGCCGGCGTATCCGATCACGGCGGCCACGTCGTCGGCGTCCTGCGCCTCCACCACGGCCAGGACGTTCTGCCCGACGGCCAGGTTCCACGGCGTCCGGGCCTCGTCGAAGCCCTCGTCCCCGGGGACGAGGACCCGGCCGCGTACCGTCCGGCGCAGCTCGCTGCCTATATTCATGCTGTCCTTGCTCACGTTCTTCCTCCCCGTGTCTTCGTTGGCACCGATACTGCCCGAGGTCGTTTGTGGAGGGTTTGAGGTTGGTTTGTCCGCGACTTGGGGTGAGATGGAGATCCGGCTGTTCGGCCCGGTGGAGGTCGTGGACGCCGAGGGGCGGGCGGTCGAGCTGGGCACCCGCAAGCAGCGGGCGGTCCTGGCGATGCTGGCCCTCGAACCCGGCCGGGTGGTCTCGCTCGACCGGCTGATCGACGAGCTGTGGGCGGGAGAGGCGCCCTCCAGCGCGACGGGGACGCTCCAGGCGTACGTCTCCCACCTCCGCAGGGCGCTGGAACCCGACCGGCCGCCCCGTGCCCCGTCCCGCGTCCTGCTCACGCGCGAGCCCGGCTACCTGCTCGCGGTCGCCCCGGGACAGGTGGACCTGTTCCGCTTCGGGGCCTGGGCGGAGGAGGGGCGCCGTGCCCTGGTGCGCGGGGAGCACGGCCAGGCGGTGCGCACCCTCGACCGGGCCATGGCGGCCTGGCGGGGCGATCCCCTGGTGGAGTTCGCCGACCAGGAGTTCGCCGCGCCCGCCCTCGCCAGGCTCGCCGAGCTGCGCGTCACGGCCGAGGAGGACAGGTTCGAGGCGCGGCTGGCCCTGGGGGAGAGCGGGACGTGCGTCGCCGACCTGGAGCGGCTCGTCGAGGCCCACCCCTACCGGGAACGCCTCCAGGGGCTGCTCGCGCTGGCGCTGTACCGCTCCGGCCGCCAGGCCGACGCGCTGGCCGCCCTGCGGAGGGCCCGCGAGATGCTCGCCGCGGAGCTCGGCCTGGATCCGGGCCCGGAGCTGCGCCGCCTGGAGCAGGCGGTGCTCGGCCAGGATCCCGGGCTGGCCGGGCCGGTTCCCGGCCGCGGGCCCGCCGGTGCGGCTCCCGCTCCGGTGGAGCTCGCGGAGCTCGCGGAGCTCGGGACCGCGTTCCCGGGTTCCGCGAGCTCCTCAAGCTCAGCGAACTCCTCAAGCTCAGCGAACTCCTCAAGCTCAGCGAACTTCGTGGGCTCCGCGGGTTCCGTGGGTTCCGTCAACGTCACGGGCTCCGCGGGCTTCACGGGCGCGGCCGCGTCCTTCCCCTCCCGTCCGGCCCCGGGGACAGGGGAGGCGCTCGTCGGCAGGGAACGGCAGCTCGCGCGGATCGGCGCGCTGGTGGCCGGGGTCCGGCGGGGGCAGGGCGGGGTGCTGCTGGTCGAGGGCGAGGCGGGCATCGGCAAGACCCGGCTCGCCCGGGCGGCGGCCGCGGAGGCGGAGACCCGGGGGATGACGGTGCTGTGGGGGCGGTGCCTCGACACCGCCACGGCCCCGCCGTTCTGGCCGTGGACGCAGGCGCTGCGGGACGCGGGGCCGGAGGCCGCCGACGCCGTTCGCCTCCTCGCCGGTGATTCCGTGGAATGTCCGGACATGCAGTTGTTCGACCTGTACCAGCGGGTCCTGGCCGCGCTGACGGCGGTGGGACCGTCGCTGGTCGTGCTCGACGACCTGCACTGGGCCGACGCCGCCTCGCTCCGGCTGCTCGCCTTCGCCGCCGGCGAGCTGGAACGGCTCCCCGTGCTCGTCGTCGCGACCCTCCGCCCCGAACCCGGCGAGCACCCCGAGCAGCTCCGCGACACCCTCGGCGCGCTGGCCAGGGAGCCGCGCACCGAGCGCATGGCGGTGGGCCCGTTCACCGGCGAGGAGGTGGCCGCCTACCTGCGGACGCGGCGGATCGATCCGGACCTGGCCGGGGCGTTCCACGAGCGCAGCGGCGGGAACCCGTTCTATCTGGGGGAGCTGCTCCGCCTGCTGGAGAGCGAGAACGGCCTGGCCGCCGGTCCCGCCGGGGAACCGCCCGCGCGGGACGGGAGCGGCCCGCCCACCGGGCTCCCCGCCGCCGTCTGCCCGATCGCCGCCCTCTCGGGCGTCCCCTCAGGCGTCCGCGACGTCGTCGGCCGCCGGGTCGCCCGGCTGCCGGAGGAGAGCCAGGACCTGCTCGGGGTCGCCGCGGTCGCCGGGCGCGACATCGACGTGGACCTGCTCGCCGCGGCCACCGCGACCCCCGAGGAGCGGGTCGTGTCCCTGCTGGAGCCGGCGGTGGCCACCGGCCTGCTGGTCGAGTCCGGCGCGGACTACCGCTTCTCCCACGCGCTCGTCCGGGACACCCTCTACGGCGGGCTCGGCCGGCTGGAGGCCGCCCGGCTGCACCTGCGGGTCGGGGAGGCGATGGAGACGCTCCCCCTCGTGGACGAGTCCTGCCGGGCCCCCGCCCTGGCGCACCACTTCGGCAAGGCGGTCCGGGTCGGCGGCCGGGACAGGGCGGTCAGGTACGCCTCGGAGGCCGCCGGGAGGGCCACCGCCCAGCTCGCCCACGACGAGGCCGTGAGCCTGTGGGAGCTGGCCCTGTCCGCGGTGCCCGCCGCGGACGCCTCCGTCCGCTGCGCCGTGCTGACCTCGCTCGGGCGGGCCCGCCGTACCGTGGGGGACGCCGAGGGGGCCCGCCGCGACCTGGAGAAGGCCGTGGAGCTGGCCCTCCGGACGGAGGACCGCGAGGCCCTGATCGCCGCGGTGAGCGTCTTCGGCGGGCAGAGCGTCTGGAACTGGCGGCCCTACGGGGTCGTGGACGAGCGCATGGTCGCCGTCCTGGAGGACCTGCTCGCCGGGCCCCTGCCGGACCACCAGCGCGCCGCGCTGCTCGGCACGCTCGGCATCGAGCTGTACTACGGCCCCCGCCGGACGGAAGGGGAGCGCCTGGCACGCGAGGGCGTCGAGCTCGCCCGCCGGGTCGGCGACCCGGTCCTGACCGCGACCACGCTCAACAACTACTTCATCGCGGCCTGGGTGCCCGAGCGGGAGGCCGAGCGCCGGGCCGCCGCCGAGGAGATCCTGGCCCTGCCCGGCCTGCCCCGGGCCACCGAGCTGATCGCCCGGGTGTTCCGGATGGCCTCCCTGCTCCGCGCGGCGGAGCTCGCGGAGTTCGGCGAGTGGGACCGCGACCTGGCCCGCTGCGAGCGCCTGCTGGAGGAGGCCGGCCGGCCGGAGCTGGAGGCCATGGTCCGCATCGCCGAGACCGCCC
This sequence comes from Planobispora longispora, assembly GCF_016863135.1. GTDB lineage: Bacteria > Actinomycetota > Actinomycetes > Streptosporangiales > Streptosporangiaceae > Planobispora > Planobispora longispora. The sequence continues at coordinate 111,879 of NZ_BOOH01000033.1, read as the reverse complement.
GCCGCATCCTCGACGGGGACTGGGCCGCCGCCGAGGCGCTGACCGCCCGCTTCGCCTCCCTGCTGGAAGGATCCAGCCTCTGGAGCCCGGACTTCCCCCGGCTGATCGCCGCGTTCACCTGCGCGCGCGAGCAGGGCCGGGTCCCCGGGATCCTCGACGGGCTCGTGGCCCGCGCGCGGGACCCGCGGATGGTCCCGCTCCGCCCGGTCGCCGTCCTGGCCGCGCTGGACTGCGGCGACCCGGACCTCGCCCGGGAGCTGATCGGGCGCTGGGGCGCCGAGGCGCGTGACGACTGGACGGCCGACCTCATGCTGGTCGTCTGGGGTCACGTGGCGGCCCGGCTCGGCACCCCCGATCCGGAGGAGATGTACGGCAGGCTGCTGCCGTACGCGGACCGGCTGGTGATCGGCGGGATGGGCATCTGCGGGTGGGGCTCGGGCCACCTGGTCCTCGCCGAGCTGGCCGCGCGGCTGGGCCGCGCCGGGCAGGCCGTCGAGCACGCCCGGCGGGCGGTGGAGACGCACCGGCGCCTGGGCCTGTCCCACTGGGAAAAACGTGCCCGCGACCTGCTGGATTCGCTCACGGCTGACAGATAACCAGATGAAGGGGCCGACCATCGCGTGGCACCATCGTGGGAAGACATCCGGGGCGTCCAGGCGTTCTTATAGACGATGACGCCTGTGAAACGACACTCTGAACGGAGCGACGACATAGACATTCGTGAGCCGCTGGACTTTGACCAGTTCGACGACCTGCCTGAGATCGGCGAGATGGAGCTGGCCGAGCGCCGGGCGCTCCGCCGGGTGGCGGGGCTCTCCACCGAGCTTGAGGACGTCACCGAGGTCGAATACCGCCGGCTGCGGCTTGAGCGGGTCGTCCTCGTCGGCGTCTGGACCTCCGGTACGGCGATCGACGCCGAGAACTCCCTCCTGGAGCTGAAGCTCCTCGCCGAGACCGCCGGTTCCCAGGTGCTGGAGGGGCTGATCCAGCGCCGTCAGCAGCCCGACACGGCGACCTACATCGGCTCCGGCAAGGCGCAGGAGCTGTCCGACATCGTCGCCGCCACCGGCGCCGACACCGTGATCTGCGACGGAGAGCTGAGCCCCGGCCAGCTGCGCCAGCTCGAGGAGGTCGTCAAGGTCAAGGTCATCGACCGGACCATGCTGATCCTCGACATCTTCGCCCAGCACGCCAAGAGCCGCGAGGGCAAGGCTCAGGTCGAGCTGGCCCAGCTCAACTACCTGCTGCCGCGCCTGCGAGGCTGGGGCGGCAACCTGTCCCGCCAGGTCGGCGGACGGGCCGCGGGCGGCGTCGGCATCGGCGGCCGCGGTCCCGGTGAGACCAAGATCGAGCTGGACCGGCGCCGGATCCGCGAGCGGATGGCCAAGCTGCGCCGTCAGATCGCGGAGATGACGACCGCGCGGGTGACCAAGCGCGCCCGCCGCGCGGAGCGCGAGGTCCCGGCCGTGGCCATCGCCGGTTACACCAACGCGGGCAAGTCCTCGCTGCTGAACCGGCTGACCGGCGCGGGAGTGCTGGTGGAGGACGCCCTCTTCGCCACGCTGGACCCGACCGTCCGCCGGGCCTTCACGCCCGAGGGCCGCCTGTTCACGCTGGCCGACACCGTCGGATTCGTCCGGCACCTGCCGCACCAGCTCGTCGAGGCGTTCCGTTCCACGCTGGAGGAGGTCGGCGACGCCGACCTGATCCTGCACGTGGTCGACGGCTCGCACCCCGACCCGGAGTCGCAGCTGGCCGCCGTGCGGGAGGTCTTCGCCGACATCGAGGGCGCCCGCGACATCCCCGAGATCGTGGTCGTCAACAAGGCCGACGCCGCCGACCCGGTGGTGCTGGCCCAGCTGACCGCGCGGGAGAAGCACTCCGTGGTCGTCTCGGCCCGCACCGGGGCCGGGATCGACGAGCTGCGCGCCGTGATCGAGCGGGAGCTGCCGCGCTTCGACCGGGAGGTCAGGGTGCTGGTGCCGTACGACCGCGGCGATCTCGTCTCCCGGGCCCACCAGGAGGGCGAGGTCCTCGGCGTCGAGCACACCGGGGACGGCACGGTCCTGCACGCCAGGGTCCGGGCGGGCCTCTACGCGGAGCTGGAGCGGGTCGCCAAGCCGGTCGAGACCGTCTGACCCGCGGGCCGCGCGCCCGATCGACGGAGAAAGGCCGCCGGACCTCCCGCAGGGGAGGCCGGCGGCCTTTCCGGTTCCCGCAGCCTTTCCGGTTCCCGCAGCCTTTCCGGTTCCCGCGGCCTTTCCGGGTCCCAGGGCCTTTTCCGGTTCCGGAGGCCCGGGCGTTGGCGGCTCAGGCGTCCGGGGCGCAGTGCTCCTTGATCCGGCGGAAGACCACGAGCGCCACGTCGTCCTCGCGCGCGCCGAAGTGCCCGATCAGGCGGTCGCAGAAGACCTCCAGGTCGTCGTCCACCGTCTCGGCCAGATCCCGGGTGATCTCCAGGCTCCGGTTCAGGGGCGTGTAGCGGTCCTCGATGAGGCCGTCGGTGAACATCAGCACCGATCCCCCCTCGGGGATCGTCAGCCGGTCCACCCGGTAGTCCGCCTCGCTCACGCCCAGCAGGAGGTTGCCGAGCCGGTGGTAGCGGGCGTCTTCGCCGGCCTCCATGAAGATCGGCGGGATGTGCCCGGCGTTGGCGAGCTCCGCCTCACCGGTCTCCGGGTCGAGCAGGATCAGGCAGACCGTGGCGGTCATCCCGGGGTGGTAGCGCCGCAGCACGTCGTTGAGGAGCGACATCGAGGCCCCCAGGTCCACCGTGCCCAGGAGCGACGCGCGCAGCGCGTGACGGAGCTCGGCCATCACGGTCGCGGCGTGCAGGGAGTGTCCCTGCACGTCGCCGATGCCGATGAGGACCCGCTCGCCCAGCTGCAGGACCTCGTAGAAGTCCCCGCCGACCTCGACGTTGTCCACGGCCGGCTGGTAGCGCCAGCTGATCTCCAGTCCCGGGACCCGGGGGATCCGGGGAGGAAGGAGGCTGCGCTGCAGGGTGAGCGCGATCGTGTGCTCTTCGAGGTAGGCGCCCAGGGCGTCCACGGCCAGGGCGAGGGCCTGGCCGAGCTGGCGCAGGATGGTGAGCTCGTCCGTGTCGAGGGACGGGTGCGCCTCGACGCCGATGCACACGACCGGCCGGCCGGCCTTGGTCCGGCAGGCGACCGCGGAGACGCCCCCTTCCGCCTCGGAGTCGGGCATCACCTTCCGCCAGCCGTCCTCCGAGAGCGTGAACATCTCCGTTCCCGCGGTGTTGCCCAGCGCCATCGCGGCCAGCGCGGTCAGGGAGTCCGGTGAGGCGGCCTTGGCCGTGGCGGCGCCCTGCGGGGGCCTGGCGGTGTACCGCCGGGTGAGGCCGTCCGGCGGGAGCGCGAGCACGCCCGCGTACCGGCCGAGGATCCGCGAGGCGCCCTCGACCGCCACGACCAGGAGCTCGTCGAAGCTGCCGGCCGCGTTCATCTCCAGGGTGACCTCGGTGAGGGCCACCATCCGCGCGCTCATCCGCTCCGCCCGCCGCCGCGCGCGGTAGTAGCGCAGGGTGGCCTCGATGGTGGCGGCGAACTCGTCCGGCTCCACGGGCTCGGCGAGGTAGGCGTCCGCGCCCCGGTCGAGCCCCTCGGCGCGGTCCGCGGAGGTGATCGCGGCCCCGGAGATCTGGACCACCGGGATCGAGGACGTGGCGGGATCCGCCTTGATCTGCTCGCAGACCTCGTACCCGCTGATGTCGGGCAGCCGGACGTCCAGGACGACCAGGTCCGGCTGGAGCTCTCCGACCTTCGCCAGCGCCTCCAGCCCGCCCGTCGCCTCCACGACCCGGTGCCCGGCACGCCGGAGCCAGCTGGACAGGATGTAGAGCTTGGTCGGCGTGTCGTCCACGACCAGCACCGTCGCGGACCGCTCGTTCACGGATGGCTCATTCACCGCGGCGCTCCAGCGCATGCCGTACCGCCTCCAGCAGATTGTCCCGGCGCATGTCGTGTTTGGAAAGCACCGCGTGCTCCGTCTGGGGATACTGCTGGGAGGTCGCGACGGTGACGATGACCACCGGGATCCCGCGCAACCGCTGGTCCTCGGCCATCCGCGCCAGCAGGGCCGCGCCGTCCATCCGGGGCATCAGCAGGTCGACCAGGACCAGGTCCGGCAGCTCCTGGGACATCGCCTCCAGGGCCTCCAGTCCGTCATGGGCCTCGTCGACGCGGGCGGCGAAGCCGGTGAGCATGCGCCGGACGGTGGCGCGGAAATCGTCGTCGTCGTCCGCGATGAGCACGCGGTTCACCATCGTGTCGCCGTCGGGCCGGTCCGGCAGCCGCACCACGGCCGTGGTGCCCGCGCCCGCCCCGCTGGACAGCTGGAGCGTGCCGCCCATCGCCTCGGCCAGCCTGCGGGCGTACGGCAGGCCGAGGCCGGTGCCCTTCGCCCGCGCCTGGATCGGCCCCGGCACCTGGTAGAACTCCTCGAAGACGCGCTCCAGATGTTCCTCGGGGATGCCGATCCCGGTGTCGGTCACGGTGAAGACCATCTCGTGGGTGGAGGCGTCCCGGGTCACGTCGAGCCGCACCTCTCCGTCCTCGGTGAACTTCAGGCCGTTGGAGAGCAGGTTACGCAGGATCTTGGTGAGCATCGCCTCGTCGACCAGCGCCTCGGACGCCGCCTCCGACACCCGGACCGAGAGCGTCACGCGGTTGGTCTCGCTGGTGGGGCGCAACATCATCCCGAGGCGTTCGACCAGCGCGACCAGGTCGACCACGGAGGACTGGGGGTCCAGCCGCCCCGACTCGGCCTTGGCCATGTCGAGCAGCTCGCTCACCAGGGCCAGGAGCGTCTCCGCGGAGGAGCCGATGAGCTGGACCTGGTGGAGCTGCTCCGGGCCCAGGGGCTCCCCGCCGGGTCCGATCAGGAGGCGGACGAGGCCGATGATCGAGTTGAGCGGAGTGCGCAGCTCGTGGCTGACCGTGGTCCAGAACCGGTTTTTGACGTCACCGGCCTCCCTGATCTGCACGGACTTCTCGTCCAGCTCCGCGTAGAGCGCCACGACGCCGCGGTTGGTCTCCTCCAGCTCCGCCGAGAGCTGGTTGTACAGGGCGAGCACGCCCTGGTTGGTCTCCTGCAGCTCGGTGTTGAGCTGCATGACCTCCTCCAGGGTCGCGGCGAGCTCGCGGTTCTGCTGGCGGAGCTCGTCGAGGGCCGTCGCGGGGGTGAGCGCGGCGATCTTCGCGCGGATCTCTTCGACGGAGGGCTTGGGGCGGCTGACGGGGAGCCGCTTGAGCATGCTGATGCGTCCCGCGGCCAGGTCGCACTCGATCGTGTCCACGAGGCGGGCCGCCAGCGTCACCCCGTCGCCGGGGACGAAGCCGGCCGCGGCGGGGAACGAGATCGTGACGGTCAGTCCGGCCTCGTCGATCAGGAAGGCGGCCGAGGCGGGGATCCCCTGGAGGAGGATCTCCCGCCCGATCTCGCTCAGCGCCGTGGCCACCCGGATCTGGTCCGGGCCGGTCAGCCCGACCGTCTCGGCCACCTCCCGGCCCAGCTTGCGCATGGCGAACACGCCCTGGTCGTTCCGGAGATCGAGCCGGGTCAGCTCGTCCCCGGCCGCGTCCGGTCTCCCGCCTCCGGCCGTGCCTGCCGTGTCACCGGCCATGCTTCTGCTCGCTTCCGGCCTCTCCAGCCTTCCGTTGCCGGATATATCCGGCGTATCTCCGCTCATCTTTCCGACCTCACCGTGACCACGCACGCGTCGTCCCTGCGCGTCCCCGCGTCGCGCAGCAGCGTGGCGGCGACGACGGAGGGGGAGTAGGCGAACAACCCCGGGTAGGAGGAGGGGGCCCAGCGCTCGGAGAGCCCGTCGGAGTGGAGGACCAGCATGCCGGAGGGCGGCACGGCGTATTCGTACTCCCGCAGGGTGCGGGGCGCCTGATGCCCGGCGATGCCCGGCATCGAGATCATCCCCTGCCGGCCCTCCGGATGCACGATCCACGCCGAGACGTTGCCGAGCCCGGAGAAGCGGACCGTGCCCGAGGACCGCTCCAGCCGCGCCACGGCGACCGCCCCGCCTCGGGTGCGGTTGAGCCCCCTGTGGATCCGCTCCACCACGGCGACCGGCGCGAGGTCGGTGTCCGCCAGGGCCGTCCGCTCCATCTCCTCCTGGAACACCCGCCCGGCCTCCCGCGAGGCGTGGGCCGCCGCGTCGCCGTGGCCGAGACCGTCGCACACCATCACGGTGGTGGCGGCATCGGTCCTGACGACCGCGTAGGCGTCGCCGCAGACGCTCTCCTCGCCGATCGGACGGGTCATACCGCTGATCCGGAAAGGGGGGAGGCGGGTCTCCCGGGGGGTGAAGCACATGGCCACCACCGTGCCCGTGCCGGGAATCGAGTGGATTTCGTACGCGTCGGTCATGCGCGCGATGCCGCCCAGCCCGATGCCGAGCGTGCCGGTGGTGGAGTACCCGTCCCGCAGGGCTCGGGAGACGTCGCGCATGCCCGGCCCGCGGTCGACCGCGACGACCTCGATCGCGGCGGACAGCTCCGGATGCGGCCGGATCAGCATGACTCCCTCGACGGCGTGCTTGACCAGGTTCGAGGCGGCCTCGCTCACCGCGACGGCCATCCGGCCGATGTCCTTCTCGCCGAACCCGCGCGCTTCGGCGAGCGTGACGGCGGAGCGCCGGAGGGAGCCGATCACGCTCGCGTCCTCGGCTCTGGTCCATACGTCGTTCTGGGAACGGATCACCGCGCCCATTTCGTCACCGTGATCAGCGTTCCCTCGCCGGGAACCGACCTCAGGTCGAACTCGTCCACCAGGCGGCGGGAGCCGCTGAGGCCGAGGCCGAGGCCGTTGCCCGTGGTCCACCCGTCGACGAGGGCCTGGTCGATGTCCGGGATGCCGGGACCGTCGTCGCTGACCGTCAGGCGCAGGCCCGCCCGCACGTTGTTGTGCACGATCTCGATCCGGACCCTCCCTCCTCCCGCGTAGACCAGGGCGTTGCGCGCCAGCTCGCTGGCCGCAGTCACGATCTTGGTCTGGTCCACGAGGGAGAGCCCTACCTCCACGGCGACGGTCCTAACCTGCTGCCGGATCAGGACCACGTCGCTGTTCCCGCTGATCGGCAGCTCACTGGGGGATGTCATCGGGCGGTCACGGCGCGGGCCCCGTCGAGGTGGTTCAGCAGGGCGACGCCCTTCTCGAGGTTGAGCGCCGTCCGTACTCCGCCGAGAGAGAGACCCAGCTCCACGAGGGTGATCGCGACCGCCGGCCGCATGCCCACGACGATCGTCTCCGCGTCGAGCATGCGGGTGATCGAGGCGATGGTGGACAACATGCGGCCGATGAAGGAGTCGACGATCTCCACGGCCGTGATGTCGATGATCACGCCCCGCGCGCCGGTCTCGACCACCTTGTCGGCCAGATCTTCCTGGAGGGCGAGCACGCTCTGGTCCTGGAGGTCGATCTGGATGGAGACGATGAGGAGGTCCCCGAGCTTGAGAACGGGCACGCGGTCCATCAGTTCTCCTCCGTCCGTACGGTGACGCGCCTGCCGCGGCCCTTGACGAACTCGACGCCGCTCTGGCGCAGAGCGTGGGCCAGGGCGTCGGCCAGCGAGGCCTTGGTGACGATGTCGCCGAACTCGATTCCGAGGGTGACGATGGTGTGGGCGATCTGCGGGCGGATGCCGGAGATCACGCACTCCGCGCCCATCAGTCGCGCGGCCACCACGGTCTTGAGCAGGTGTTGGGCGACCTGGGTGTCCACCGCCGGCACGCCGGTGATGTCGATCACCGCGTGCTCGGAGCCGGTCTCCACCAGCATCTGCAGCAGCTTCTCCATCACGACCTGGGTCCTGGCGGAGTCGAGCGTGCCGATCAGCGGCACCGCGACGATGCCCTCCCACAGCTTCACCACCGGGGTCGAGAGCTCCAGGAGCTGCTCGGCCTGGTCGGAGATGATCCTCTCTCGCGCCGCGGCGTACGTCTCGAACGTGAAGAGGCCGTGGTCGTCGACGATCCGGGAGAACCAGACGAAGCCCCGCAGCGCCTCGGGGCTCCCGTCGGCCTCCGCGATCTCGTAGACGGCCTCCTTGAGACCGAACACCACGTTGGCGGTCTCGCTCGGCGTGAAGCCCTGGCGGGCGCGGGAACGGGACAGGTCGGCCAGCAGCCCTCGCAGGTCGCTGCCGTCATGGGAGTCGCCGAGAGAGCGTCGCAGCGCCTGGTAGATCTCCCCGAACGGGACAGCCGCGCCTCCGCGGTCCACGTGACCACCGGACATGGCCCCGGCTATCTCGAACCAGCGCCGGAGGACCTGCCCCTCGTGCTGCTCCAGAAGCTCTTCGATACGACGCCGGCCGGCGTCCACTGGGACGGTCAAGGTCACTCCTATGGGGGACAGCCTTCGATAACTCGCTCGAAAGGCTATGAATTGTTGTCTGATTCCGCTATATGTGACTTAAAGTATGGGAACGATTACCTTATGAAGTCATGGGGATCGCTCGCCGGCCGGGGGAGGGCGTGCGGGCCCTGGGTCTGCAGGCGGTCGTTCTCCGCGTCGCCTCCGGCCGCCCCATGGTTCGGTGATACAGCATCTCGCACCGCTGCCGCCCGCCGCTCACCGGGAAGGCGTATCCGTCGGCCCGTCCCTCGCGGAGGGGTGGCGTCCGCCAACGCGATGCATTTGCCAGCCTATGTAGGTCCCCTCGCCGCATTCAATGGACGGGCTTGCCTTCTGGAGGATTCTCTGTGAGAAGTTAAATCCTTTAAAAAGCCGCAAAACGCCCCAAAGAGGACAGTGGTGGGTCAACGTTTAGGTTGCTACCATGAGGCAAATCTAACGGGACGTTATGCCGTAGGTCTGCTTGACGCCCAGTGGGACAGGTGGGAAAAAAGTGGCCTGAACTGCGAAGATGTGCTCAGTGTTTGTTGCGGGGACAGAGTGGGCGAAGCGGGCGTGACCGCGGCGAAGCGGCGTTCTTCCCAATTAGCCTGTACAGCAGGCCAACCTGTGAAATAACGTAACTGAACTGAAACCGCTGGATCATGCTGCTGGCGATACCGTGCCGCACATACGGAGCGGATGAGAGCAGGAGATTCCCGATGTCGTCCGGACTAGGAGCGGATCCGGCGGGCAGAGTGCCCGGCACCGGCCGGACTCCCTCGTCGCGTCCGGCGACCCTTCCCATCCAGGTGCCTTCCCCTGCGCACAAGGCGGTGATGCGATGACGGTCCGCCTGCTGACCAACATCGGCCGACTCTGGACCGGTAACGACGTCTGCAGCAACGCCGCGATCCTCGTGCACAACGACCGCATCGCGTGGGTCGGACGCGCCGCGGACCTGCCGCAGAGCGTCCCCGGAGTGGTGGACGACATCGTCGATGTGGACCACGTCGAGAACCTCGGCGGCGCCCTGGTCACCCCCGGCCTGATCGACGCCCACACCCACCCCGTCTACGCGGGCAACCGCTACGCCGAGATGGCCATGCGCTCGGGCGGCTCCACTCCCTCCGCGATCACGGCGGCGGGTGGCGGCATCGGCTCGACCGTCACGGTGACCCGCGGCACCGACCCGTGGACCCTGTGCAACGGCGTCCGCGAGCGCCTGCGCGACTGGCTCCTGAGCGGCACCACCACGGTCGAGGCCAAGACCGGCTACCACCTCACCCGCGACGGCGAGCTCGCCGACGTGCGGCTCCTGCGCGAGCTCGAGAAAGAGCCGATGATGCCGCGCGTGCACGTCACGTTCCTCGCCGCGCACGTCGTTCCCCCCGAGTACTTCGGGCGCCAGCGCGACTACGTCGAGGCCGTGGGCGCCTGGTGCGCCGACGCGGCCGCGGCCGGCGCGGACAGCGTGGACGTCTACTGCGACGAGGGCCACTTCACCACCGAGGAGGCCCGCTGGGTCCTCGCCTCCGGCCGCAACGTCGGGCTGCTCCCCCGCGTGCACGCCGGCGCCTACAGCCGCCGCGGGGCCGTGCAGCTCGCCGCCGAGCTCGGCTGCGCCTCGGCCGACCTGCTCCACCACACCTCCGACGAGGACATCGCGATCCTGGCCCGCTACGGCGTCCCCGCCGTGGTCTGCCCGGGCACCGCCCTGCAGAACGGCAGCCTGCCGCCGGTCCGCCGCATGCTCGCCCAGGGGGTCACCGTGGCCCTGGGCAGCGACCACAACCCCGGCCACTGCGGCATCACGTCGATGTCCCTGGTCGTCAGCCTCGCCGTCGCGGCCTTCGGCATGAGCGTCGGCGACGCCCTGCGCGCCGCCACCCTCGGCGGAGCCACCGTCCTGGGAGCCCCCGACCGGGGTGTCCTGGCCCCCGGCCGCCTGGCCGACATCGTCCAGTGGGACGCCGACCACGAAGGGGCCTTCGCCTGGGCCTTCGGTCTCAAGCCCCGCCGGGTCTGGCGCGGCGGCGTCCCCGTGCAGTGATCGCGCGCCCGGCCGTGCCGCCGATCCCGGCGTGAGCTCCCTGGATAATCTCTGGACATGCCGTCATCGGTCGTCGTCGTCACCGACTCCACCGCGTACCTCCCGCAGGAGGAGGCCTCGCGGCTGGGGATCGTCGTGGTGCCGCTTCAGGTGATCGTCGGCGGCAAGCCGTTCGACGACGTGGTGCAGATCGGCGCCTCGGAGATGACCGGGGCGCTCGAGAAGTGGAGCCCGGTCACCACCTCCAGACCCGCGCCCCGGCGCTTCACCGAGGCCTACGACGCGGCCGCGGCCGAGGGCGCGACCGGTGTGGTCTCCATCCACCTGTCCGGGGAGATGTCGGGCACGGTCGAGGCGGCCCGATCGGGCGCGCGGGAGGCGTCGATCCCGGTGGAGGTCATCGACAGCAGGTCGATCGCCATGGGCCTGGGATTCCCCGTCCTGGCCGCGGCGGAGGCGGCCGCCGGGGGCGCGTCCCTCGCCGAGGCGGCCGCCGCCGCCCGGCGCCGGATGGCCGGGACCCGCAGCTTCTTCTACGTGGCCACCCTGGAGTACCTGCGCAGGGGAGGGCGCATCGGCGCCGCGGCCTCCCTGGTCGGATCCGCCCTGATGATCAAGCCGTTGCTCCACATCACGGAGGGCACGATCTCCCCGCTGGAGAAGGTCCGCACCGCCACCCGGGCCATCGCCCGCCTTGAGGAACTGGCCGTCCAGGCGGCGGGCTCCGGTCCGGCGGCGGTCGCCGTGCAGCACATCGCCGCCCGTTCCCGCGCCGAGACCTTGGCCGAACGGCTGGCCCAGCGCGTCCCCGCGCTCACCGGGATCACCGTCGTCGAGGTCGGCGCGGTCATCGGCGCCCACGTGGGTCCCGGAATGCTGGGGGTGACCGTCTCACCGGCCGCCCCCTGAGGCCCTGCCCCGCGGGGACGGCCGTCGGCGCCCGGGTAGGGCCCGGCGGGCCCCTCCCCCGCCGCCCTGCCTCGGTCATGCACAGGCATGATCCGGGTCCGGCCGGTTATCCCCAGAACCTGATTCGCTCAGAGGGCGCTCGGCGGCCCCCGCCGTAACGTTCCGGGGTGCGCACCACAGACCAGGTCACCGAACGGCACCGGGCCGAGTCCCGGCTCCGGGCCCTGATGACGCCGGGCTCCCTCCCCACCGGGCCCGATGGTCGTGGCGGCTTCTCCGGCCAGAAGGCCGGAGGTCCGGCGAGAGACGGGAGGACGGACGACCCCCATGACGCGGCAGACGTGAGCGGAGCCCCTCCTTCCCCGCCCGGCGAACGTCTGCCGCGCACGGACACGTTCACCGCCCCGGGCGTCGTCCCCCGGCCTAAGGGCATCCCGGGCCATGGCGGTGCGCCGGTCCAGCGTGGTGTGCCGATCCAGGGTGACGCGCCGGGCCATGGCGGTGCGCCGGTCCAGCGTGGTGTGCCGATCCAGGGTGACGCGCCGGTCCGTTCGCGGGGAGGTCTCCCAACCGGCGGATCGGCTGCCCGCGCCGCCGCATCCGCCCCTCCGGACAGCGACCTTCGGTTCAGCGGCCCACCGCCCCGGGCCGCATCGCTGGCCGGTCGGCCGCCGTCCCTGCCGGTGCCGCCCTCCTTCGAGGCTCTGCGCGCGGCGGTCGCCAAGGGAGCCCCCGAACTCGACCCCGGGCGTCCGAGACTCCGGGTTCTGTTGCTCGTCGCCCTGGCCGCGGTGGTCACCGGATGCGTCTACGCCTGGTGGTCCCGGCCGGAGCCCGAGCCCCTCGCGCCACCCCGGCCGATCTCCGGTCCCGCTCTGACCGATACGGCCTCCGTCACCTCGCGCCCGCGGCCGTCCGCGATGGCCGAGATCACCGTGCACGTCACCGGCAAGGTCCGGCGTCCCGGCGTGATCACCCTGCCCGGTGGTTCGCGCGTCACCGACGCGGTCCAGGCCGCCGGCGGCATCCGCAAGGGGGTCCTGCCCGGTCCTCTCAACCTCGCCCGCAGGCTCATCGACGGCGAGCAGATCGTCGTCGGCGCCCCGGGGCGAGGAGGAGCACCGATCACGCCCGCCGACCCCGCCGCGCCGGCCGAGGTCGTCCTCGACCTCAACACCGCCACCGCGGAGCAGCTGGACCAGCTGCCGGGCGTCGGCGAGGTGCTGGCCCGCCGCATCACCGAATACCGCGACGGCAACGGGGGTTTCCGGAGCGTCGAGCAACTGCGCGAGGTCAGCGGGATCGGCGACAGGAAATACGCCGAGATCAAAGACAAGGTGCGCGTATGACCGCCGCCCGGCTCCGGACACCCTCATACCGGCTCCGGACACCCTCATGACCCGGTCGGACATCTTCACCGATACCGGCGGGAAGTCCCCCGATCCATCGGCCGCCCGTGACAGACGCCACGATCACGCACGCCCTGCGGCCGTACCCGGTGCGCCCCCCGATCCGGTACGGCACCCGCATGGGCTCCAGCTCGTCCTGCCGGCTCTCGCCTGCTGGATGACGGCTCTCGTCCTGCTGGGCTGCCCGGCGCCGACCGGTGCCGCCGTAGGCGTCATCACGGCTGCCGGGGCGATCCTCGTCATGGCGCCGCCATCCCGGTGGTCGTCCCGGCGGGGCGCCGGTCTCCGGCGCTGCCGGCTCCGGGTGACGGTGACGAACCCGGTGAGGCCCTCCCCGCCCTGGAAGAACGTGGCGGTCGCGGTTCTGGGGTGCGTGGCGGCGGTCGCCGGGACGGTGGCCTTCCGGGTGCACGCCGTCGGCACCGGGCCCGTGGCCGACCTCGCGGGCAGAAACGCCTCGGCGACGGTGGAGGCGGTGCTGACAGACGACCCTCGAGAGGTGAAGCAGCGCACCGGTGAGTTCCGGAGGGTGAGCTTCGTGGTGCCCGCCCGGATCGAGGCGGTCGAGACGTTCGCCGGCCGGGTGCGCACGCGGGTCCCGGTGGTGCTGTTCGCCTCGGGGGAGCAGTGGCGGTCGCTCCTGCCCAGCCAGCGCGTCGAGATCCGGGGGCGGTTCGGGCCGGCGGAGACCGGTGAGCTGCTGGCGGCGGTGATCATGGTCCGGGAGCCGCCACGGGTCCTGAGCGGGCCGTCGTGGGTGCAGCGGGCGGCGGAAACGCTCCGTGCCGGGTTGCGCGAGGCGGCGGACGCGCTCCCCCCGGACCGGCGCGGCCTGCTGCCCGGCCTGGTCGTCGGTGACGTGTCCCGGATGGAGGAGGAGGTCGCCGCCGACTTCAAGGAGGCCGGACTCAGCCACCTGCTGGCGGTGAGCGGCGCCAATCTCGCCATCGTGGCCGGAGCCGCCGTGCTCCTGGCACGCGGAGCCGGGTTGCCGCTCGCGGCCAGGGCGGTGTTCGCGGTGCTCGCCATGCTCGCTTTCGCGATCATCGCCCGCCCCTCGCCCAGCGTGCTCCGCGCCCTGCTGATGGGCACCGTCGCCGCCGTGGCGCTCGGCACAGGACGCTCCCGCGACGGGGTCGCAGCCCTGTCGGTGAGCGTTCTCGGCCTGATCCTGTTCGACCCGGCCCTCGCCCGGTCCTACGGGTTCGCCCTGTCGGTGTGGGCCACCGGGGGCATCCTCGTTCTGGCTCCCCGCTGGCGGGACCGGATGTCCGGAGGGCAAGAGCAGACGGGCAGGCCGTCGGGAGGGGCGGCCGGGTGGCTGGGCCGGATGTCCGGAGGGCGGGGTCGGGCATCCGGACGGATGGCTGGCCGGTGCCCTCGCTGGGCGGCCGAGGTGATCGCCGTTCCCGCCGCCGCCCAGGTCGCCGTCACCCCGATTCTCGTTCTCATGTCCGGGCAGGTCGCCCCGGTGGCGGTTCCCGCCAATCTCCTGGCCGGTCCGGCGGTCGCCCCCGCGACCCTGCTCGGCTTCGCCGCCGCGCTGGTCGCGCCGGTGTCGATGCCGATCGCCCAGCTGCTGGTCCGTCCAGCGGGCCTGGCCTGCGGGTGGATCATCGAGGTCGCCCGGCACGCCGCCGGGCTTCCGCTGGCGGTGATCCCCTGGCCGGGCGGCGTTCCAGGGCTGCTCCTGCTGGCTGTGGCTGTGGTGGCCGCCGTGACGGTGGCGCGTCATCGGAGATCTCGGTGGATCGTCGTCGCCGCGACGGCCGGGATGTTCGCCGCGGTCGTCCTCTCGACGACTCCGGTGGTGGCCCGCTGGCCGCCTCCGGGCTGGCTGCTGGTGGCCTGCGACGTCGGTCAGGGCGACGCGCTGCTGGTGGCCGCGGGCCCGGGTCGGGCGGTGGTGGTGGACACCGGTGCCGATCCGGTCCTGATCGACCGCTGCCTGCGGTCCATGGACGTACGGGAGGTGCCGCTGGTCGTTCTCACCCACCCCCACGCCGACCACGTCGGGGGGCTGGACGGTGTCTTCCGCGGACGGCGGGTGGGAGCCGTGGTGGTCAGCCCCGGCGCGAGAGCCGCCGGAGAGGCCGCCAGGTTGAGCGGGGAGCTCGCCCGTCGCGAGGTCGCCGAATGGACGGCCCGACCGGGGGTGAGCTGGAGGTTCGGCCCTTCCGAACTGACGGTCATCGGCCCGTCGGAGGGGTCGCCGGCGGCGAGCGGGGGAGGAGAGGGCGCCGTGGTCAACAACGCCAGTGTCGTGATGCACGTGCGCTGGGCGGCCGGAGCCGCGCTGCTCAGCGGTGACATCGAGACCGAGGCCCAGGCGGAGCTGCTCCGCCGGGGATTCCCGCCCGCCGAGATCTTCAAGGTCCCCCATCACGGCTCAGCCAGATCCGATCCGGACTTCTTCGCAGCCGTGGGCGCCCGGGCCGCACTCATCAGCGCCGGAGCGGACAACACCTACGGTCACCCCGCCCCCTCGACCCTCGCCCGCCTGAACCGGCTCGGTGTCCGGACCTACCGGACCGACCTGTCGGGAGACCTGGCCGTTGTAGCCCGAGACGGAGGGCTGGCCGTCGTCGTGCGGGGCCGATGACGATCCCACGAGGTTCACCATGGAGAGTCACCATGAGGCATCTCCATGAGGTTCACGAGATCCTCGGCTACTTCCCGGTGCGCCTTGTGTCGCTGCTCCCCGTGCGTTCCCGGTGCGCCTTGTGTCGCTGCTCCCCGTGCGCTTCCGGTGCCCCGGCGTCGCTGTCCCCCGTTGTGGTCTGTCCTGTCTCCCCTGGAGTTGGTTCCCCGGGGGTTCCCCGTTTCTTTCCGGAGAGGGTCAGGCCGCGGCCGGGATCGGCTGGCGGAACTCGGTGTCCACGTCGGCTGCGTAGACCGAACGGTTGCAGCGCGCGCAGCGGTACATGATGGGCCCCTCGTCGAGGGTGGTGCCGCAGCGCGGGCAGGCGTGGCGGTGAATGATGGTCTTCATGTGGATCTCACCTCCTCTACTCACTCCGAGGATGCCGTACGGCGCCTGCAGGAAAGTTGCGGACGACTTGACGGGCTGATTGGGGGTCTGTCGGCGGGACGTGGCATGCTGCTCGGCATGGCGGCAAGCGACCCGGCACCCGTGACCCTGGTAATCGGCGACGAGGAGTTGCTGGCCGACCGAGCGGTCGGCGAGGTGGTCGCCGCAGCGCGGGCGGCGGACCCGTCGACGGAGACGCACGATCTGATCGGCGGGAAGGTGGAGCCGGGCGAGCTGACCAGGCTGACCTCGCCGTCGCTGTTCGGCGACCGGTCGGTGGTGGTCATCCGCTCGGCTCACGATCTCGTCAAGGAGGTCATCGCCGAGATCGTCTCCTACGCGGCGCATCCGGCCGAGGAGACCACACTGGTCCTGGTCCATCCCGGGGGAGTGAAGGGCAAGGCGCTGGTCGACGGGGTGAAGAAGGCCGGGGCGAACGTGGTCACCGTCACCAAGCTGACCAAGCCGGCCGAGCGGCTCGCCTTCGTCAAGGCCGAGCTGAAACGGGCCGGACGGACCGTCAGCGGTGACGCGGCCTCCGCCCTGCTGGACGCCGTGGGCAGTGACCTGCGGGAACTCGCCGCCGCGTGCAGCCAGCTCGCCTTCGACACCCCGGGCAAGGTCATCGATGAGGCGGCGGTGGCCCGCTACCACCGGGGCCGGGCCGAGGTCAGCGGGTTCACCGTGGCCGACTCGGCGGTCGAGGGCCGGCTGGGCGACGCCCTGGAGCAGCTCCGCTGGGCGCTGGCGACGGGCACGGCCCCGGTGCTGCTGGTGAGCGCGCTGGCCAGGAGCCTGCGCTCGCTGGCGAAGGTGGGGGGAGCGCCGCGCAATCTGCGGGGCGGGCAGCTCGCCAGCCATCTGGGCATGCCCCCCTGGCAGGTCACCCGGGTCCAGAACCAGCTGAGGGGCTGGGGTCCCGACGGAATCGCCCGAGCCCTCCAGGCCGTCGCCGCCGCCGACGAGCAGGTGAAGGGCGGCGGCGCCGATCCGGCCTACGCGCTGGAACGCACGGTCCAGACCATCGTCGCGAGCCGTACCGGCAGATGACGCCTGTTTCCCGGACCCCTGCGACCTGAGAGGCCGGTGATCCGGGAAACGGACGTGGACGGTGGCCGGACGGTGCGACCGGGCTCCGCGGGGAGCCCGGTCGCCTGGAGGGTCCGATCGTCCGGGAGCGCGACGGTTCAGACGATCAGGGGGAGATCCGGCCCGCTCCGGCCCCGGTGGTCACGATCGACTTGACGCTGGAGGCCGTGTCGAGGCTGTAGGAGTAGGGGATGGAGGCGACGCTTCCACCGGCGTCGCCGCTGCCGGAGTTCACGAAGTGGTTGTTGCGGGCGACCAGGCTGCCCGGGTCGGAGGAGCCCTCACCGCGGTGGAAGGGGTCCTCGGTGTTCTCGAAGTAGTTGCCCTCGACCAGGACCCCGGCCTCCTGGGTGGAGGCGACGCCGTAGGAGCCGATGCCGGCGTAGTAGTTGTTGTAGACGTGCACCGGGTTGCCGAACCGCACCCGCGGGTGGCGCTGGTTGGTGCCGTCGAACCAGTTGTGGTGGTAGGTCACGCGCAGCTTGCCGCGGTCCTCGCCGCCGTTGTCGTCGCTGTGGCCGAGCAGCATGGTCTTGTCGTGATCGGAGAACTTGTTCCAGGAGACGGTGACGTAGTCGCTGGCGCGCTTGATGTCCAGGGCGCCGTCGTAGCCGTTGCTGAAGGAGTTGTGGTCGAGCCACACCCGGGTGGAGTACTGGACCTGGATGCCGTCGTCGTTCCAGCCGCGGAAGGTCAGATTGCGGACGATGACGTTGGACGCCTGGGTGATGTTGAACCCGCATCCCGCGATGGTGGCGCCGGAGTTGCCGATGACGGTCTTGTTCGAGGTCACCTTGAGCATGCCGGAGCAGGAGATGGTGCCGGACACCCGGATCACCGACGCGCCGCTCGCGGAGAGCGCGCTGGTCAGAGCCGAGGCGCTGGTGACCGTGACCGGTGTCGCGTTACCGCCGCCGGTGGTGCCGCCGCCCTGGGCGGCCCAGCCGACGAGGCCGTTCGCGTTTCCGGGCGGGGGCGTCGTGGTGGGGGTGACCGTGGGCGTCACGGTCGGGGTGACGGTCGGGGTGGGATTGGACCCGGCGGCCTTGAGCGTCCAGCGCTTGCTGGTCACCGAGTCGCAGGAGTTCTGCTGCACCCCCGCGCCGGCGGCGGTCGAGCTGTCCTTGACGTTGAGGCACTTGTCGCTGCCGCTGTTGACGACCCGGTAGGTGGAACCGCTGACGAGTTCCAGCCCCCATG
Source organism: Planobispora longispora (assembly GCF_016863135.1). GTDB lineage: Bacteria > Actinomycetota > Actinomycetes > Streptosporangiales > Streptosporangiaceae > Planobispora > Planobispora longispora. The sequence continues at coordinate 93,818 of NZ_BOOH01000033.1, read as the reverse complement.
TTTGGAAAGCGCTTTCCATACAGGCCTGCTGAATGGCGGCTTTGCCCGCCGAGGTGCTGTTGCCGATGATCCCGACACACTTGCCGCTGTGGGCCGCGGAGAGCCGGAATCCCCCGCCGGAGGCGGTCAGGTTCCAGGTCTGCCCGGCCCCGCCGCAGCCGTTCTGGGTCAGCTGCACGCCGTCTCCGGTCGAGGCGCCGGGAACGGTCAGGCACAGGTTGCTGGCGGCGTTGACGAGGGTGTATGCCCCCGGCGCGGGGGCGGCGGAGGCGGAGGCGGCCGACACGCCGACCGCCATGGCCGCCATGGCCGCGACGACGGTCGCGCCCGTGAGGGCCGCGGTCACCGCCTTCGTGCTGCTTGCGTGTCTCACAGTCGAGCTCCTTGCTGGTCCGGCAGGCCGTGTGCCTGCGTGTCGGATTCCCCCCAGCGAGTACTCACCGTCCACATGTGAGTGGTGTCCGTGTTCGCGAACAATGGACACGGTAGGAAAGCGTTTTCCGTATGTCAATGGTTGGTGAAACTTTCATGACAAGAGTGAGTCGGCATCGGTGAGCCCGTGATGCCGCGCCGAGATGCGTCACCGGCGGAGGGCGTCGTGAGGAGTGAGGGGGCCGCGAGGAGATGCACCACGTCCGGCTGGCCGGGGTGGAGGAAGTGATGCCGCTCATCGACGGCGCCGATACGGTCGTGCACCTGGCCGGAGTGCCGGACGAGGCGCCGCTCTCCGGCCTCCTGGACGGCAACGTCATGGGCGCCCGCCACGTGCTGGAGGCGGCACGGCGCACGGGGGTCGGACGCGTGGTGCCGGCCAGCAGCAACCGGCTGACCGGCTGCTACCCCGCGGCCCGGCGGGTCTCGGCCGAGATGCCGCCCCGCCCCGGCATCACCTTGCGGGCCGGTCTCGCGGGCCGATCCCCGTCGGCGGTCCGGCGGGGCGGGGCCGGGGCGTCCGCCGGATCCCGGGGGCTGGGCGTCCGGGACGCGGTCCGGGGCGGACGCCTTGCTGCCGGTCCTACCTAAAGGCGCGGGGCGCGGGGAACTGCCCGAGGGAGGTGGCCGCGATGGCGAGGAGGAAACCGGCGGTCTGGAGAGGGCTGAGGGACTGGCCGAGGACGGCCCAGCCGAGCAGGGCGGCGGTGAGCGGGCTCAGGGTGCCGAGCAGGGAGACCTGGATCGCCGGCAGCCGGCCGATGCCGCGGAACCAGAGCGTGTAGGCGGCGGCGGTGCCGACGAGCCCCAGCCAGAGGTAGCCTCCGACGGCCGCGGCGTCCATGGGCGGGGGCGGGCCCTCCAGCGCGAAGGCGACCGGAGCGATCATCAGGCCGCCCGCGCTGAGCTGCCACCCGGTGAGCGCCAGGTCGCCGACGCCCTCCGGCTTGCCCCACGAGCGGGTGAGGATGATCCCCGCTGACATTCCCGCCGCCGCGACGAGCCCGGCGACGACGCCCAGGAGGTCGAGGGCGGCCTCGGCGCGCAGAACCACGAGGGAGACGCCGACCGCGGCGGCCACTCCGGCGAGCACGCGGTGGATCGGGACGTTCTCCCGGAGTGCGACGCGGGTGAGCCCGGCGACGATGAGCGGCTGGACGGCGCCGAGCACCGCCGCGACGCCGCCCGGGAGCCGGTAGGCGGACAGGAAGAGCAGGGGGAAGAACATGCCGATGTTCAACCCGCCCAGAACCGCCGCCCGCCACCACCAGCCGCCCCGGGGGACGGTGCGGGTCACGGCGACGAGGAGCAGCCCCGCGGGGAGAGCCCGGAGCAGGGCGGTGAACAGCGGCCGGTCCGGTGGCAGCAGCTCGGTGGTCACCAGGTAGGTGCTGCCCCAGACCGCGGGGGCGAATGCCGTGGCGAGGATCAGCGGGACGGCGCCCCGGGCCGCTGCGGTGGAGGAGGCGGCGGGGACGTGGCCGGATGCGGGAGCCACGGCACCGGGTGCCGGAGGGGGAGGGGGGCCACTGGGACGGGCGGGGTCGACGGTGGCGGGTGATGCGCATGGAGACGGCATGGCTTCTCCTCAGTGAAGCTTGTTAGTAAGTAACTTAGCACTAAGTTATTTAGCGTCAAGATAGGATGGGCGCATGACAGAGGACCCGGTCGATCGGATCGTGGCGCAGTGGCACCGGGAGCGGCCCGATCTGGACGCGTCGCCGATGGCGGTCTTCGGGCGGATCTACCGGATCGCCCGGCTGATGGCGGATCGCGTCGCGGAGATCTACCAGCGGTACGGCATCGGCCGCGGCGAGTTCGACGTGCTGGCCACCCTCCGCCGGGCCGGAGCGCCCTACACCCTGTCGCCCAAGGCCATGACCGCCACCCTCATGCTGACCTCCGGCGGGATGACCGGGCGGCTGGACCGGCTGGAACGGGCGGGCCTCATCGCCCGCACCCCCGATCCGGACGACCGCCGCGCCCTTCGGGTCAGCCTCACGGAAGCCGGGCTCCGGACCATCGAGGAGGCCGTCGTCGCGGGGCTGGAGGCTCAGCACGAGGCGCTGGCCGTCCTGGCGGAGGGGGACCGTGAGCGGCTGGCGGATCTGCTCAGGGACCTGCTCGGCGCCTTGGAGTAGCCGGATCCGGTGCGGCCGAGACAAGAGTGCGAGGGCGCGGGGGCGCGGGAGGCGGACGTGGTCATGGTCGGGGCGGACGCGCGCGGGGCGCGGTCAGACCAGCAGGTCGAGGGTGAGCCGTACCGCGAAGTAGGCCAGTCCCGCGGCCGCGACGGCGTTGACCGCGCGCAGGGCCCGGGGGCCGAGCAGGCGTCCTCCGGTGGCGGACAGCCCGGTCCAGGCCAGGGCGTAGACGAGCGCGCCCGCCAGGAATCCGGCGACGAACACCGCCGACTCCCCCTCGGGCACCTGCGTCGACACCCCCAGCCAGAACGGCAGAGCCAAGGGAGTGGCCAGGGAGAGGAGGACGCCCGTGCGCAACGCCCGGCCGGGGGCGACTTCGACGGCGGGCGCGGTCTCGGGGCGCAGGGCGGAGGCCGGGGAGCGGAGGGGGCGGCCTCGCCGGCCTGAAACGCCGAAACGCCGCACCCCGTGAAGGAGTGCGGCGCCGGTGGAGAACCCGGGACTACTTGGAAACCGACAGGGCGGCGGCGCGCTTGGCGATCGCCGACTTGCGGTTGGCAGCCTGGTTCTTGTGGATGACGCCCTTGCTGGCAGCCTTGTCCAGCTGGCGGGCGGCAGCGCGCTGGAGCACGAGGGCCTCGTCAACGTTGCCCTGCTCGGCGGCCTCGCGGAACTTGCGGATCGCCGTCTTCAGGGACGACTTGACAGCCTTGTTGCGCAGCCGGGCCTTCTCGTTCTGCCGGTTGCGCTTGACCTGGGACTTGATGTTCGCCACGAAGAAGCCTCGGTGATGTCGTCGGATGGGGCGCGCGGGCAGAGAGGGCGCGCCACACGCAGTTGAACAGGCTACCAACTGCCCAGGTGGTCGCTCAAATCGACGGACGGGGCAGAAGGATGCCTTTCCAGTCTACCTTGCCGATCTCGGTGCCGCTGCCGGACGGCCGGGATGGAAGGCTGGAATCGCCGCCGGGACACAGGTTGTCGGGACGCGGGAACGTTCCGGGAGGCGAGATGCTGGAAAACGAGACGCCGGGACGCGGGACCGTTCCGGGAGGCGGGGCGCCGGGGACCGCCGGAGATCAGGGACTGAGCCAGAACCGGCGGTATTCGGCCCAGTCCTCCCCGGTGGCCGCGAAGTCCACGTAGAGCGCCAGGCCGAACCTCTCGCGCCGCGCCTCGTGATCGGACAGCGCGAGCCGCGCGCCCTCGGCGGCCGCCGCGACGCTCTCGGCGGCGTCCAGCCAGGGGACGCCGTGGTCGTGGTAGGCGGGGGCGCCTATCAGCAGGGTCTTGCCGTCGGGGGCGAGGTCGAGGCCGAGCGCGGCCTGCCGGGTGACGTGGCCGCGGTAGAGCGAACCGAGCGGCAGGAACGAGTCGTAGGTCATGATCGCCACCTGGTCGACGAGGGTCGCGACCTCACGGAAGTAGTCCCGCAGCCAGTACTTGTCGTGGCTGATGACGGCGTGGGCGAACGGGCGCATGAAGGGCAGCGGCTCGATCTGCGGGGTCGAGGTGGACAGCGCGCCGCCGCCGAGCAGCGGGCGGGTCCTGGTGAGAAGGTCGAGGAAGCCCTCGTCGCCGCTGGTGATCGGTTCGAAGTTGTAGTGCACGCCGTCGAACCCCAGGGCCATGATGCCCCGCACGCCGTCGAGAACGCGTTGCCGGGTCGCGGGGTCGCCCAGGTCGAGCCCGTAGTCGACCTTCTGCCCCAGCCAGGCGGAGACGCGGACTCCCGGCAGCTCGGCCTTCCACCACTTCAGGAAGTCCCCGGCGCCGGGGTGCTTCGACGGCGGCAGGCTCCCGTCGAAGTCGAAGGGGCCGGCGTGGACGTAGACGTCCTTGATCCCGGTCTCGCGCAGCCGTACGGCCATCGCCTTCACGTCGGCCTCGGTCCTGCGGCCGTCCACCCAGGCGTGGCCCAGCCACAGGGCGTCGTGGCCGGTGCTCCTGGCCCAGGGCTCGGGCGTCCCGGTGGACTCCAGCCAGAAGAAGGCCGCGACCATCGCGGGCAGCGCGACGAGTACGGCCGCCACCGCCGCGAGGACGCGCAGGACGCGGCGCACCGTGATCCATTTCGTCATCCGGACATGTCACTGCGGTTCGTCCCGCCCGTCAACGGCGGGAGCGCGAAAACAATCGGATCCCGCGGGAAACGGCGGAGCTCGCGGAGCGGGAGGTCGGGGGCGGTCGGCGCTTTCCCCTGCGGGATGAAGGCCTCGACCCTCTCGCTAAACTTGATGGGAAGATGGCTGGATTTACCAGCTCCTGATCACATCAATCCCGTCGAAACGGACCCCGGTGCGCATTCAGCCTGGCCAGACCGATCCCGCGGTGATCCGCAATTTCTGCATCATCGCGCACATCGACCACGGCAAGTCGACGCTTGCCGACCGCATGCTGCAGATCACCGGCGTGGTCGACGACCGTTCCATGCGCGCTCAGTACCTCGACCGCATGGACATCGAGCGTGAGCGCGGCATCACGATCAAGTCGCAGGCGGTCCGGCTTCCGTGGAAGGTCGGCGAGACCGACTACGTCCTCAACATGATCGACACTCCCGGGCACGTCGACTTCACCTACGAGGTGTCCCGGTCGCTCCAGGCGTGCGAGGGCGCGATCCTGCTGGTGGACGCGGCGCAGGGGATCGAGGCGCAGACTCTGGCCAACCTCTACCTGGCCATGAACGCCGACATGACGATCATCCCGGTGCTCAACAAGATCGATCTCCCCGCCGCCCAGCCGGAGAAGTACGCCGCCGAGCTCGCCCACCTCATCGGCTGCGAGCCGGAGGACGTGCTGAAGGTCTCCGGCAAGACCGGCGTCGGCGTCCGCGAGCTCCTGGACCACGTGGTGGCGAACGTGCCCGCGCCGGTCGGCGACGCCGCGGCCCCGGCCCGCGCGCTGATCTTCGACTCGGTCTACGACACCTACCGGGGCGTGATCACCTACGTCCGGGTCATGGACGGCCACCTGGGCAAGCGCGAGCGCATCCTGATGATGTCCACCGGCGCGGCCCACGAGACGCTGGAGATCGGCGTCATCTCGCCGGAGCCGAAGATCGCTGACAAGGGGCTCGGCGTCGGCGAGGTGGGCTACCTGATCACCGGTGTGAAGGACGTGCGCCAGTCGCGGGTCGGTGACACGGTCACCTCCGTCGCGCGGTCCGCCTCCGAGCCGCTCAGCGGCTACGAGCACCCCAAGCCGATGGTCTTCTCGGGCCTGTACCCGATCGACGGCGACGACTACCCCGAGCTCCGCGAGGCCCTGGACAAGCTCCAGCTCAACGACGCCGCCCTGGTCTACGAGCCGGAGACCTCCGCGGCCCTGGGCTTCGGCTTCCGCTGCGGCTTCCTCGGCCTGCTCCACATGGAGATCGTCCGCGAGCGCCTGGAGCGGGAGTTCAACCTCTCGCTCATCTCCACCGCGCCCAACGTGGTCTACCGGGTCATCATGGAGGACGGCAAGGAGGTCACGGTCACCAACCCGTCGGAGTTCCCCACCGGCAAGGTGGACCAGGTCTTCGAACCGGTGGTGAAGTCGACCGTGCTGGTCCCCTCGGAGTTCATCGGCGCCATCATGGAGCTCTGCCAGAACCGCCGCGGCAACCTCCAGGGCATGGACTACCTCTCCGAGGACCGCGTCGAGATCCGCTACACCATGCCGCTCGGCGAGATCATCTTCGACTTCTTCGACCAGCTCAAGTCCCGCACGCGCGGCTACGCCTCGCTCGACTACGAGCCCTTCGGCGAGCAGGAGGCCGACCTGGTCAAGGTCGACATCCTGCTCCAGGGCGAGGCGGTCGACGCCTTCAGCGCCATCGTGCACAAGGACAAGGCGTACGGCTACGGCGTCGAGATGGCCAAGAAGCTCCGCGAGCTCATCCCCCGGCAGCAGTTCGAGGTGCCGATCCAGGCCGCCATCGGCGCCCGGGTCATCGCCCGCGAGAACATCCGCGCCATCCGCAAGGACGTCCTGGCCAAGTGCTACGGCGGTGACATCTCCCGTAAGCGCAAGCTGCTGGAGAAGCAGAAGGAAGGCAAGAAGCGGATGAAGATGGTCGGCCGGGTGGAGGTCCCCCAGGAGGCCTTCGTCGCCGCGCTGTCCACCGAGTCCTCCACGGACAAGCCCAAGAAGTGACCGGGGCGGGAGGCGGCCGCGGGGCCGCGTCCGGCGCCCCGAACGCGTGAGGCCCGGTCCGGCTGTGCGCCGGACCGGGCCTTCGTGTCGCGGGACCCGTTAGAGCGTCAGCGCAGCACCCGGTAGAGCGCCGAGGTGAGCGAGCCCTCGGCGTCGTCCTGGTCGAGCGACCACATCATGGAGCCGCCCAGGCCCTTCAGGCGGATGTAGGCCGCCTTCTGCGTCACGGTCGCCGGGTCGTCGTAGGACCAGAAGTCGTTGCCGTCGTAGAGCCACATCGCGCCGGTGCGCAGGTCGCGGTAGCGCTTGCCGGGCTTGTTCACCAGCTCCTTGTAGTCCTCGGTGCCGGCGGCCCACTTGCCCTGGGCGGGGCCGGTGCTGGTGCCGTACAGGCCGTTCCTGCCGCCGGTCACGCCCGTCCAGCCCTGGCCGTAGGCGGGCACGCCGACCACGATCTTCTTGGCCGGGGCCCCGCGCTTCAGGTAGTCGCGGACGGTCTGGTCCACGCTGTAGGTGAACTGGTGCGGGTCCTTCCGGTCGGTGAACAGGTTGCCGTTGTGGCCGGTGACCTTCTCCCACGGGCCCTGCAGGTCGTAGCCCTGGAGGTTGCCGAAGGTGAGGTTCTTGAAGACCTCGCGGACGTCGAAGCCAGCGTCGATCTTCGCGGCGGAGGCGGGGAGGTAGGCGGTGATCTCGCTCTTGGGGTCGTACTCGTTCATCTGGCGGCGGAGCTCGGCGAGGAACAGCGTGAAGTTCTGCTTGTCCTCGGGCCGGATCACGTTGCCGTCGTTGCCCGAGGAGCCGGGCCACTCCCAGTCGAGGTCGATGCCGTCGAAGACGCCCGCGCCGGTCCCGGCGGGCAGGTCGGGCAGGTTGCCCTTGAGCCAGAGGTCGATGCAGGAGGCGGCCAGCTTGCTGCGGCTCTCGGGGGTGAGGACGGCGTCGGAGAAGTACTTCGAGCCGGTCCACCCGCCGAGCGAGATCAGCACCTTGAGGCCGGGGTGCTTGGCCTTGAGCTCCTTGAGCTGGTTCAGGTTGCCCCTGAGCGGCTGCTCGGCGGTGTCGGCCACGCCGTCCACGCTGTGCGCGGCGTCCATGGGCGTCTGCCAGTCGGCCCAGGGGTCGGCGGACACGCACGAACCGTCCTGGCTGACGTTGCTGAAGGCGTAGTTGATGTGGGTCAGCTTGGCGGCGGCGCCACTGGTGTCGACGTCCTTGACGAAGAACTGGCGGCCGTAGATGCCCCACTGGATGAAGTATCCGACCCGCTTGTAGCGGTCGCCGTGGCCGGTCTGGGCCTCGGCGTGGGCGGTGGCCGGGGCGGCCGCGGCGGCGAGGCCGGTGGCGAGGACCGCCGCGACCATCGGCCGGAGGAATCGCTTCACGGGATTCTCCACACGTTCGGGGGGTACTTATAGGAAACTTTCCTTTAAGTTTTCCCGGATCGTAGGTCGGGGTGATCCGCGCGTCAACGACCCTCCTGGAATGTGCTGCATCGTGCGCATCGGCCCGGCCACGGAATCCGAAGGCCCCGAGGTCAGAGGATCAGGTTGGTGAGCGCCGCGACGGCCTCGGCGATCGCGGCGACCGAGGTGACCCGGCGGGCGATCCTGCCCAGGGAGTCGGACAGGTACTCGCGATCGGGCTCCTCCTGCTGGAGCTCGGTCTCGATCCCGTCGGCGTCCCTCAGCACCGGCCGGGGGTCGCCCAGCTCGTCGGCGTGCCGCTGCGCCAGCTCGCGCACGAGGGTGAGCAGTTCGGCGGCCCGGTCCACATCCACGCCGCCGGAGTCCGCGCCGATGTTCTGGACGGCCCGGGCGCCGGTCCCCGCGGCCATGGGGCCGTTGAAGACGCCCCCGGTGATCTGGAAACCGCTGTTGCTCCCGGTCATTTGCCACTCCCGTTCTGGGTCGCGTGCGCTCCGGACCCGGCGGCGACCGGGCCGTTGAAAGTGCCGCCGGTGATCAGGGCGCCGTAGTTGGTCAGGGTCGCGGCCTGGGCGCGGTACCCGCTGGTGTCGACGTCCTTGGCCTCCAGATAGTCGAGGACGGCCTCCGTCAGCCGCCGCTCGATCAGCTTGGAGTACTTGTCGGCGTCGAGGATCTGGGTGAACCGGTCCTCCCGGAACTCGGCGCCCAGCTCGCGCACGCTCAGGCGCGCGCCGAAGGGATAGACCGGATAACGCGCCGGATTCCGCGAGGCCCGGTTGGCCCGCGCCATCCGGACGACGGTGCGCACCAGCCTCCCGGGGGCGAACATCGCGTCCGCGGCGAGCTCCGCGGGGGCGTGGACGAGGGCGCGCCAGACGACGCCGGGCTTGGTGAGGACGGGCAGCTCGTCCACGATGTGGAAGTAGTCGCGGACCGGAGGCAGGACGGTGACCACGAACTGCGTGTAGAGCATCCGGCCCTCGACGGCGAGGTGGATGAACGCCGAGACCACGAGCTCCTGGTCCTCGCCGGGCGCCAGCAGGTGGCCGGCGGGCGAGCGGACCTCGGGGGCCTCGGCGCCGATGGTGACCCGCTGGTAGTGCCTGAGACCGCCCTGCGGGTGGCGGGCGGCCGCCACGACGGTCTCCGGCGAGGCGGTGAAGTGCGGCAGCCCGCTGGAGGCGTCGATCAGCGGGTGGCTCTGGCCGCCCCAGTTCTGGGCGGTCGCGGAGCGCTCCCAGTCGAGCCGGGCGAAGGTCCCCCGTACGGCCAGGTGGTCGTTGATGTGCAGGCGGGCCACGCGCTCCGGCGCCGACGGCACGGCGTCGCGCATCTCCAGCAGCCGCTGCCTGACGAAGGAGTGGAGATCGATCGGGTCGATCTGCACGTGCTCGCGCGGCGTGGGCGAGGGGGCGTTGGCGCCGTCCGCCGTCCGGTCCATCTCCACCGTGATCGACCAGGAGCGGTGGATCCGGCCCGCGCCGACGAAGGGGTTCTCGGCCCCGTAGAGCGCGATGTTGCCCCACTGCGCGCGGGACACGTAGGACATCCGATCGGAGCGCCACAGGCTCTCCTCGACCCGCCCGCCGTCGGAGCCCGGGGCGAGGTCCACCGCCAGGGCGAAGTACCGCTGGACGCGGTAGCCGAGCGGGATCAGCACGGGGCCGAACACGAACAGCAGGTTCAGCAGGACGCCGGCCCCGATCAGGGCCACCACCACGGGGAGCGCGACGCCCTCCTGCGCGAACGTGCCGTCCTCCAGGTCGAAGGTCGACCGGGTGGCGTACGCCAGCCCTCCGATCACGCTCGCGCCGAGAGCGGTCAGGAGGGGGACGGCCACCCCCACGACCGTCCAGATCACCAGCAGCACGCGGACCAGCCGCGGTCCCCGGCGGATCCGGGGGAGGGTGAGCAGGGCGAGAGGCAGGAGGATGAACATCCACGAGACGACCACCCACGGGACCGTGAAGAGGAACACGATCATCAGCACGGTGGTCAGCCCGTCGCGGATCAGGGCCATCCGCTCGGCCCGCAGGGAATGCGCGACCACGGGCGTCAGGTCGGTCCCCCCGTAGGAGGGGGCGACCGCGCGGTAGCGGTCACCGAGGATCTCGTTGAGGACGTGGGTGCGGAAGCGGCTGTCGAGGTAGGAGCCGGCGCACAGGTAGCGGGTGGCGTTCGGCAAGGGGGGCGCCGCGGTGCGGTCGCCGGCGTCGGAGGCGACGGTCTGGCTCATCGGACTCTCCAGGATGTCTGGGGGCACACCGGAAGATCAGCGGAAACGGTAGCCTCGATCGCCCCCGGGGGAGGGGAGAACTCCTCAGTAAGTTGGTCCGGCAGGTGGTACGCGGGGCCGTACCGGGCATCGCGGCGGGGGCGGCAGACTTGGGAGGTGCCATCCACACTTCCCGACGGCGACCCCGTACCGCCCTCAGGCGAGCTGCCCGCGAGCGCGCTCGACGGCCTGGGCGGGCGGCCCTTCGGCTTCTACGTCCACGTGCCCTTCTGCGTGACCCGCTGCGGTTACTGCGACTTCAACACCTACACGGCCTCCGAGCTGGGGCCGGGCGCCTCGCACGCGGACTACGCCGCCACCGCCGTGGACGAGGTGCGGCGGGCGCGCGCCGTCCTCGGCGCCGCCGAGCTGCCGGTCGAGACCGTCTTCTTCGGCGGCGGCACCCCCACCCTGCTGCCCGCCCGGGACCTGGTGCGGATCCTGCGCGCGATCGACGAGGAGTTCGGGCTCGCCCCGGGCGCCGAGGTGACCACCGAGGCCAATCCCGAGTCCGTGACCCCGGGCTACCTGGAGGAGCTGCGGCGCGGCGGGTTCACCCGGATGAGCTTCGGCATGCAGAGCGCCCGCGAGCACGTGCTGAAGGTGCTGGACCGGCACCACACGCCCGGCCGCGCGGGCCAGGCCGTACGGGAGGCCAGGGAGGCGGGGTTCGCGCACGTCAACCTCGACCTGATCTACAGCACGCCGGGGGAGGACGACGACGACTGGCGGGCCTCGCTGGCGGCGGCGATCGAGGCCGGGCCCGACCACGTCTCGGCGTACTCGCTGATCGTGGAGGAGGGCACCCGGCTGGCCGCCCGGATCCGCCGGGGCGAGCTGCCGATGCCCGACGACGACGTGGCGGCCGACCGCTACCTCATCGCCGAGTCCATGCTCGCCGAGGCGGGGTTCCGCTGGTACGAGGTGTCCAACTGGGCGACCGCGGAGGCCGGCCGCTGCCGGCACAACCTGCTCTACTGGACCGGCGGCGACTGGTGGGGCGTCGGCCCCGGCGCGCACAGCCACGTCGGCGGCACCCGGTGGTGGAACGTCAAACACCCGGCGGCCTACGCCCAGCGGCTGGCCTCGGGCGTCTCGCCCGCGCACGCGCGCGAGGTGCTGACGCCGGAGGACCGCGCGGTGGAGCGGATCATGCTGGAGCTCCGGCTGGCCGACGGCTTCCCGCTGGCCGAGCTCGACCGGTCGGCGGTGGTCGCCCGGGCGCTGGCCGACGGCCTGCTGGAGACGGAGCCGTTCAAGCGGGGCCGCGCGGTGCTCACGCTCCGCGGCCGCCTGCTGGCCGACGCCCTGGTGCGCGACCTGGTCAGCTGAGCCGCGGCCGGCCCGTCAGCTGACGAAGCGGATGTTCATCGGGTAGCGGTAATGGTCGCCCCGGTTGGCCGCGACGGCGGCGAGGATCATGAAGATGATCGACCCGATCCAGACCGCGAATATCAGCACGAAGCCGATCAGCACGAACGCCAGCACGAAGCAGACGATGTAGGCGATCATCAGGGCGAGCTGGAAGTTGAGCGCCTCGGCCGCCTGCTCCCGCACGTAGCGGGACTGGTCCTTCTTCACCAGATAGATCACCAGGGGGCCGACGAAACCGGTGAGCAGGCCCAGCAGGTGGGAGATCATGGCCATGGTCGTGTCGTCGCTGCCGGGACGGGGACCGGGCACGCCCGGGCCGTACGGGTCGTAGCCGTAGGGAGCGGGGGAACCCGCGCCGTAGGCGCCCGGTGCGCCGTAGCCACCGGGAGCGCCGTACCCGCCGGGGGATCCGTAGTCGTGGCCGCCCGGTGCGTCGTAGCCGGCCTGGTAGTAGGGGCGCGGCGGGGCGCCGGGGTACTCGCCCTGGCCTGCCGTGCCGTACGGCGAGCCGGCCGGCGGCGGGTACGCCTGACCGGGCGGCGGGTACCCCTGGCCGGGCTGGGAGTATCCCTGGCCCGGCTGGGTGTACCCCTGGCCCGGCTGGGTGTACCCCTGGCCGGACTGCGGGTGTCCCTGGTACCCCTGGCCGGGCTGGGTGTGGCCGGGACCCTCGGCGGGGTGGGGCGTCCGGTCGTCGTCCTCGCGGCGGTACCGGTTCTCCTCGGAATTCTCGCTCATCACTTCTCCGGTGGCTGTCTGCCGGTCAGTCGTCCGCGCCGGGAGCCGTCACGAAGTCGATCAGCTCCTCCACCGGGGCGAGCAGTTCCGGTTCCAGGTCTGCGTATGTTTTGACGGCGCCGAGAATGCGGCGCCAGGCGTCGGCGGGCTCCAGTTTCCAGCCCAGGGCCGAGATGACCCCTTCCTTCCACGGCACGCCGCGCGGCACGGACGGCCAGGCCGCGATCCCGAGCACCGAGGGCTTGACCGCCTGCCAGACGTCCACGAACGGATGGCCGGCCACCAGCACGTGCGGCGAGGAGACCAGAGCCGCGATCCGGCTCTCCTTCGACCCGTCGACCAGGTGGTCGACGAGCACCCCCAGGCGGCGGCCGGGGGCGGGGCCGAACTCCCCGACGATCGCGGGCAGATGGTCGACGCCCTCCAGGTATTCCACCACCACGCCCTCGACACGCAGGTCGTGACCCCAGATCTTCTCCACGAGCGCGGCGTCGTGCACGCCCTCGACGTAGATCCGGCTCTCCCGGGCGACGCGGGCCCGCAGCCCCTCCACCGCGAGGGAGCCCGAGGCGCTGCGCCGGGGGCCGCCGGGGGCGGCGGCGGGCCGTACCAGCGTCACGACCTTGCCCTCCAGGAGGAACGCGGCGGGCTCCAGCGGGAACACCCGCCGCCGCCCGAAGCGGTCCTCCAGCGTGACGGCCTCCTTGTCGCAGGCCACCACCGCGCCGCAGAAGCCGCCGGCGGCGTCCTCCACGACCAGGTCGAGCTCCGCGGGAACCTGCGGGATCGTCCCCTTGAGGGGGCGCCGCCAGTTCCCGGCCAGCACGTCACGCTCGTACATCACCGGCCGCCTGCCCTCTCTCGCGGGAGATCACAGGGGGACGGTAGCAAACCGGACGGTCACCCGCCGTAGGGCGAGCCCCAGGCCCCGGCGCTCGCGGCGGCGGCGCGCTTGCGGGCGCCGCTCCGCTTCACCAGCACGACGATCGTCACGACGATGGCCAGCAGGATGCCGACGGCCGGTACGCCGATGAGCAGGAGGGCGCTTCCGACCAGCGATTCGGCGGCCACCTCCTTGCCGATGCCGAACTTGGCCGTGGCGCCGTCCGCGACGTCGCAGACGATCTTGTGCTCTCCGCCCTGCTTGGCGTCGATCCGCAGGCCCATCTCCCAGGTGACCCCGTCGGTGCCGGCGACGACCGTCTCCACGGCCGGGCGCGCCAGCTCGCCCTGGGGGGTGCCCTCCTGGAAGCGGCACTCGAACGCGGTCCCCGCGGCGGCGGAGACGTAGAGGGCGGGCCGCTCCGTGGTCTCGGCCGTCGGGTCCGCCAGATTCACGGTCATGACCTCGCCGGGGTTCACCGCGGTGGTCGGCGCCGCGTCGGTGACCGTGCTGAAGATGCTGCCGATGGAGCCGCCGACGCCGACGACCACGGCGAGCACCGCGACCAGCCAGGCGCCCACGATCCAGCCGATCCCGGGCTTGATCTTCGGGGGCGGGCCCTGGGGGGCGCCGTAGCCGGGCGGCGCGTAGCCGTAGGGGCCGCCGGGAGCGCCGGGGCCTGCGGGGTGCTGCTGGTTGCCGTACTGCTGGCCGCCGTACGGCTGCGAGGACTGGGGGGTGCCGTAACCGGGCGCGCCACCACCCGGTGGGGTTCCGAAATTGTGGGACATGTTGCTAAGTGTGCCTTCTGTCGCTTGTCGTCCGATAGCAACTCGCTTAACTGCGGCTTGGATCCTCCTGCGGCGGTGTTATCGCACCTTGTGGACGAGAGCCGTACACTTGGCACTCGGGAAGACAGAGTGCCAAGCCTGGTGTTTTCCCGGCAGGTACGCAGGGTCCGGGCAGGGAGGTGAGCGCGTTGGTCGACGACCGCAAGCTCGCGGTACTTCGCGCCATCGTCGAGGATTACGTGTCCACCAACGAGCCGGTGGGGTCCAAGGCCCTCGCCGAGCGTCACAACCTGGGGGTCTCGCCGGCCACCATCCGCAACGACATGGCGATGCTGGAGGAGCAGGGCTACATCGCCCAGCCGCACACGAGCGCGGGCCGGGTGCCCACGGACAAGGGCTACCGCCTGTTCGTGGACCGCCTGTCGCAGGTGAAACCGCTGTCGGGCGCGGAGCGCAGGGCCATCGAGTCCTTCCTGGCCGGCGCGGTGGACATCGACGACGTCGTGACCCGCACGGTGCGGCTGCTGGCGCAGCTCACCCGGCAGGTCGCGGTGGTCCAGTACCCCACTCTCACCAGCTCCACGATCCGGCACATCGAGCTGGTCCCGCTGACCGACCGCCGGCTGATGTTCGTGCTCATCACCAACACCGGCCGCGTCGAGCAGCGCGTGGTCGAGTCCGCCGAGGCGGTCGAGGAGAGCCGCGTCGCCCACCTGCGCGCGATGCTCAACGCCTGCCTGGACGGCTGCGGTCTCGCCGCCGCCCCGGACCGGGTCGCCGACCTGCCCGAGAAGCTGCCCGCCGAGGACCGGCCCCTGGCGGCCACCGTCCTGTCGGTGCTGCTCGAATCGCTGGTGGAGCGGCATGATGAGAAGATCGTCTTCGCCGGGACCGCCAACCTGGCGGGGGCCGACCTCAGCGTCGGGCTCCGCGAGGTGCTGGAGGCGCTGGAGGAGCAGGTCGTGCTCATGCGCCTGCTCGGCGAGACCACCGACCAGTCCGCGCTGACCGTGCGGATCGGGACGGAGAACCCCTACACCGGACTCCAGGGCACGTCCATCGTGGCCGCCGGATACGGTTCAGGGGACAGGCAACTGGCCCGGCTGGGTGTGCTGGGCCCGACACGAATGGACTACCCGGTCACGATGGGCGCGGTGCGCGCGGTGGCACGCTACGTCAGCCAGATCCTGGCTGCATCCTAAGAGGTCAACTAAGTGGCTAAGAGTGACTACTACGGCACCCTCGGGGTGCGCCGTGACGCCAGTGCGGAAGAGATCAAGAAGGCGTATCGCCGGCTGGCGCGAGAGCTGCACCCCGATGTGAACCCCGATCCTGAGACACAGGAGCGGTTCAAGGAGATCACCCAGGCCTACGAGGTCCTCTCCGACCCCGGCAAGCGGCAGATGTACGACATGGGCGCCGACCCGTTCGCCGCCGCGGGCGGACCGGGCGCCGGGGGCTTCGGGGCCGGGTTCCCCTTCAGCGACATCATGGACGCCTTCTTCGGCACGGCCACCGGGGCCGCGCGCGGTCCCCGCACCCGCGCCCGCCGGGGCCGCAACGCCACCATCCGGGTCGAGCTGGACCTGAGCGAGGCGGCGTTCGGCACCACCCGCGAGCTGGTGGTCGACACCGCCGTGGTGTGCGACGTCTGCACCGGTTCGGGGGCCGCCGCCGGCACCCACCCCGACACCTGCGACGTGTGTCACGGCCGCGGCGAGGTCTCCCAGGTCACCCGCTCCTTCCTGGGCCAGGTCATGACCTCCCGGCCCTGCCCCCAGTGCGGCGGGTTCGGCTCGATCATCCGCCACCCCTGCCAGGAGTGCTCGGGCGACGGACGGGTCCGCACCCGGCGCACCATCAAGGTCCGCATCCCGGCGGGCGTGGAGGACGGCACCCACATCCAGCTCGCCGGCGAGGGCGAGATCGGCCCCGGCGGCGGCCCGCCCGGAGACCTCTTCCTGGAGATCGTCGAGCGCCCGCACGAGATCTTCGAGCGCCGTGGCGACGACCTGCACTGCACGGTGCAGATCCCGATGACCGCGGCCGCGCTGGGCACCTCCCTGACCGTGGAGACGCTCGACGGCGGCGAGGAGATCGACATCCGGCCCGGCACCCAGTCGGGGCAGACCATCCCGCTGTACGGCCGCGGCGTCCAGCGCCTCAACGAGACCGGCCGCGGCGACCTGCTCATCCACGTCAA
The DNA here is from genome assembly GCF_016863135.1 of Planobispora longispora. Lineage (GTDB taxonomy): Bacteria > Actinomycetota > Actinomycetes > Streptosporangiales > Streptosporangiaceae > Planobispora > Planobispora longispora. Next base: position 77,411 of record NZ_BOOH01000033.1, on the reverse strand, counting down.
CGTCGAGACGCCGCTCAAGCTCGACCCGGTCCAGGAGGAGCTCATGCGCGAGCTGGCCAAGCTGCGCGGCGAGGAGCGCCCGCCCGGCAAGTTCGCCCCCGGACAGCAGGGCTTCTTCTCGCGGCTGCGGGACGCCTTCAACGGCCGATGACGGCCCCCGTCTTCCTGGCCGACCGGACCGACCTGGCGCGGGAGGAGTTCACGCTCGGCGGTCCCGAGGGGCGCCACGCGGCGGCCGTACGGCGGCTGCGCGCGGGTGAGCGGCTCGACCTGACCGACGGCGCCGGCGCCGTGGCCGAGTGCGAGGTCCTGGACGCCGGCAAGGACTCCCTCCGGGTGCGGGTGCTGCGCCGCCACGAGGTGCCCGCGCCCGCGCCGCGGCTGGTCGTGGTGCAGGGACTGCCCAAGGGCGACCGGGGCGAGCTGGCCGTGGAGATGATGACCGAGACCGGGGTCGACGTCATCGTGCCCTGGGCCGCCTCCCGGTGCGTCACCCAGTGGAAGGGCGAGCGCGCCGCCAAGTCCCTGGCCCGCTGGCGATCCACCGCGCGGGAGGCGGGCAAGCAGGCACGCCGCTTCCACCTGCCCGAGGTGGCCGAGCTCGCGACCACGGCCGGGGTCGCCGCGCTGCTGTCGGCCGCCGCGCTGGGCGTCGTGCTGCACGAGGAGGCCGACGCGCCGCTGTCCGGGCTGGAGCCGCCCGGCGCGGGTGACATCGTCGTGGTCGTCGGCCCCGAGGGCGGGATCTCCGCGGAGGAGCTCGCCGCCTTCCGGGAGGCGGCGGCCGTGCCGGCGCTGCTCGGGCCGACGGTCCTGCGGACCTCCACGGCCGGGATCGCCGCGGCGGCGGTGCTTCAGGCCCGCACCGGCCGCTGGTGAGCCCCGGTCACAGGTGAGCCGCCGGTGAGCCTCCGGCCGCCGGTGAGCCCCGGCCGCCGGAGGACGGGTCAGCTGTTCGTCGGGATCGGGGTGGGGATCTCCGTCGGGGTCGGCAGCGGCTCGTCCGTGGGCGGGCACTCCTCGACCGGGCAGGGGGTCCCCGAGGGCACGACCGACTCCGAGGGGGTCGGGGCCGGAGCCTCGCTCTCCTCGCACTCGTCGAGCGGATCGCTCGGCTCGACCCTCGTGGGCTCGGCGGTCACCGTCAGGCAGGGAGTGGGCGTCGGGACGGGGGCCGTCGAGGTCGGCTGCGGGTTCGCACTCGGCGGCGCCGTCTCGACCGCCGTGGAGTCGGCGGACGGTGGCGCGCTGGGCTCGGTGGAGGGGGGGACGACCACGTTGTCGCTCGGGGCCGGCCGGGAGGTGCTGCCCGCCTCGGGGGGCGCCGTCGTCTCGACGGGGCCGACCTGCCCGGCGGGCTGGGCGAACTCCTGCACCTGCTCGCGGAGTCCGGGGACCACCATCACGATGGCGGCGGCGACGAGGATCGCCCCCACGACGGAGGCTCCGGCGCGCCACCACAGCAGCCCGCGGAGCCCGCGTCGTTCTACGCGAGCGCGGATGATCTCCAGTCCGTCGGGGGAGGGAACGACCGAGTCCGCCTCCGCGCTGAGGACACGGCGGAGCAGCTCGCCGTACTCGTCGGGGGCGTCGGTCATGACAGTTGCTCCAGTATGGTTCGGAGGGCGGCCATGCCACGTGCGGTGTGGCTCTTGACCGCGCCTTTGCTGATGCCCATGGCGTGGGCGATCTGCGCTTCGGACAGGTCCCCGTAGTACCGCAGAACCAAGGCCTCCCGCTGGCGCGCCGGAAGGCCGCGGAGCGCCTCGATGACGGCGGACCGCTCCAGTTCGCCGATCGCGCCGTTCTCGGCGCTCGGCGCGTCGGGCAGGCCCTTGGGCGCGTACTTCTCGACGACCGCGCGGTGCCGGAGCACGGAACGCGATCGGTTGACGACCGATTGGCGCAGGTAGGCGAGTGCCTTGTCGGGGTCGCGCAGCCTGCGCCAGGCGCCATGGAGGGCGACGAACGCGTCCTGCACGACTTCCTCCGCGGTTGCGACATCGCGGACGAGCAGCACGGCGAGGCGCACGAGCGACCGGTAGTGCGCGCTGTAGAGCGCGGTAACGGCCATGTCGGCATCCCACCCGACGGGCACCGCCCCGAGCGACCTGTCGGCCACGAGGGTCTCGGTGGTCACATCAATGGGACGCTCGGCATCCGCGGGGGGTTTACGCTCGTGCGGTTCAGGTTCATTAGGGGGCATGACCCAGTCGTGTCCTCGCCAGGCGGACTATTGGGCAAACTCGCAATTGCCTGCCGTCGCAAGTTTCGCACACATACCCTATCGCCGTGGATCTCCCTTCGCCGTCGGTGATTGGTTACCGATCTATGACGCTCACCGGGATAGGGTGCCCCCATGGTAAGTGAAGCCGACTGTCTGTTCTGCAGGATCGTGGCCAAGGAGATCCCGGCGGAGGTCGTCCACGAGACCGAGCGCACCCTGGCTTTCCGTGACATCGATCCCAAGGCGCCGACCCACGTCCTGGTCATCCCCAAGGGCCACTACCGGGACGCGGCGGCGCTGGCGGCCGCCGACGACGGGCTGGCCGACGAAGTGATCAAGACGGCGCACGCGGTCGCCGAGCAGGAGGGCGTCGCCGACTCCGGCTACCGGCTGGTCTTCAACACCGGGGCGCAGGCCGGCCAGACGGTCTTCCACGTGCACGGGCACGTGCTCGGCGGACGCGGCCTGACCTGGCCGCCCGGCTGAAAAACCCGAAAGCGCGATCATCTTCATCGCGGATACGATGACTGGTGAAGCGCCCCGCGGGGCGCTCGTCGAGTCCGTCGTCGATGTCTGGAGGCGAACAGGCCGCCGAAGGCCCGCCCATGTCCGAGCCAACCGATTCCAGCAGAACGTCACCGCCACGGGTCAAGGGACCGAGCCGGACCCAGGCGAAGGTGGTGATCCCGGACGACCACTCGATGCTCAGCCTGCTCGGCTCGGGCGACGAGCTGTTGCGGGTGATCGAGCGCGCCTTCCGCGCCGACATCCACGTCCGGGGCAATGAGATCACCATTACCGGCAGCCCCGAGGAGAGCAGCACCGTGGTGCGGCTCTTCGAGGAGATGTCCGAGCTCGTGCGCGGGGGCGCCGAGCTCACGGCGGACGCGGTGGAGCGCAGCATCGCCATGCTGCGCATGACGTCCGACCGTCCCGCCGAGGTGCTCTCCCTCGACATCATCTCCTCGCGCGGCCGGACCATCCGGCCCAAGACGGTGAACCAGAAGCGCTACGTCGACGCGATCGACAGGCACACCATCGTCTTCGGCATCGGCCCCGCCGGCACCGGCAAGACCTATCTGGCGATGGCCAAGGCCGTGCGGGCGCTGCAGGAGAAGAAGGTCAACCGGATCATCCTCACCCGCCCCGCGGTCGAGGCGGGCGAGCGGCTGGGCTTCCTGCCCGGCACGCTCTACGAGAAGATCGACCCCTACCTGCGCCCGCTGTACGACGCGCTGCACGACATGGTCGACCCCGACTCGATCCCCCGGCTGATGGCCGCGGGGACGATCGAGGTGGCCCCCCTGGCCTACATGCGCGGCCGTACGCTCAACGACGCCTTCATCATCCTGGACGAGGCGCAGAACACCTCGCCCGAGCAGATGAAGATGTTCCTGACCCGGCTGGGCTTCAACTCGAAGATCGTCGTAACCGGCGACGTCACCCAGGTCGACCTGCCCGGCGGAACGCAGAGCGGTCTGCGGGTCGTCCAGGGCATCCTCGACGGCATCCCCGACATCCACTTCTCCCGGCTGAGCAGCGCCGACGTGGTGCGCCACAAGCTGGTCAGCGACATCGTGGACGCCTACGGGCGCTATGACGAGACCCTCCGGCAGAGCGCGCCGCAGGCGATCAAGGGCGCGGTCAAGCGTCCCCGGGGAAGATCGTGAACAAGTGAGAGAACGAAGCGAACGAGCCAGTGGGCACCGCGAGCGAGTCCATGCGAGCTCCGCGCCGCCAGGCAAGGAGATCACATGAGCGTTGAAGTCAACAACGAGTCGGGCGTCGAGGTCGACGAGGGCGTCCTGGTCACGCTCGCCGGGCACGTGCTGGAGCGGATGGGCATCAACCCGCTCGCCGAGCTGTCGATCCTCGTGGTCGACGAGGACGCCATGGCCGACCTGCACGAGCGGTGGATGGGCGAGCCGGGGCCGACGGACGTCCTGGCCTTCCCGATGGACGAGCTCCGTCCGGGCGGCGGCGCCGGGGCCCGGCAGGAGGGCGACGCCCCCGCCGACCCGGCCCTCCTCGGGGACGTGGTGCTCTGCCCGCAGGTGGCCGCCAGGCAGGGGGCCGAGGCCGGGCACGGAACCGAGGCGGAGCTGGAGCTGCTGTGCACGCACGGCATCCTGCACCTGCTCGGATACGACCACGCCGAGCCGGAGGAGCACAAGGAGATGTTCGGCCTCCAGGGTGAGCTGCTCGAATCGTGGCGGGAGGTGCGCCCCCAGCGGTGAGTCTCGCCAACGGGTGGTTGTTCTCGGCCGTCGTCCTCGTCGTGGTCGGCGGCCTGATCGCCAGTGCGGAGACCGCGCTGACCCGCATCTCGCGGGTGCGCGCGGAGGAGTTCGCCCGTGAGGACCGCCGGGGGGCGGCGCGCCTGCAGGCGATCGTCGCCGACCCGCCGCGCTACCTCAATCTCCTGCTGCTGCTCAGGCTGACCTGCGAACTGGTCGCCACGGTGATCGCCACACTGCTGTTCATCGACTGGTTCGGCGACCAGGGCTGGGCCTACACCGCCGCGGCGGCGGTCATGGTCGTGGTCAGCTACGTGATCGTCGGGGTCTCCCCGCGGACGCTCGGCCGCCAGCACGCCGAGCCCATCGCGCTCGCGAGCGCTCCCGTCGTGTACGGCCTGACCCGCATCTTCGGCCCGCTCCCCAAGCTGCTCATCCTGATCGGCAACGCGGTGACGCCGGGCAGGGGGTTCCGGGAGGGGCCCTTCACCTCCGAGGCGGAGCTGCGCGACCTGGTCGACCTGGCGGAGGAGCGCAGGGTCATCGAGCCCGACGAGCGGGAGATGATCCACTCCGTGTTCGAGCTCGGCGACACCATCGCCCGCGAGGTCATGGTGCCCCGCACGGACATGGTGTTCATCGAGCGCGGCAAGACGCTGAACCAGGCGCTCTCGCTCGCCCTGCGCAGCGGTTTCTCCCGCATCCCCGTGGTCGGCGAGAACGAGGACGACGTCATCGGGATCGTCTACCTCAAGGACGTGATCCGCAGGGTGCAGGACACCGGGGAGGGCGTCCGCGCCGAGCCGGTCGAATCGATCATGCGCCCGGCCACCTACGTGCCGGAGAGCAAGCCGATCGACCAGCTGCTCCGGGAGATGCAGGCCCGCCAGATCCACCTGGCCATCGTCATCGACGAGTACGGCGGGACGGCCGGCCTGGTCACCATCGAGGACATCCTCGAGGAGATCGTCGGCGAGATCACCGACGAGTACGACCAGGAGGCTCCCCCGGTGGAGCAGCTGGAGGACGGCGCGGTCCGGGTGACGGCACGGCTTCCGGTGGGCGACCTGGCGGACATGTTCGGCGTCGAGCTGGACGTGGACGACGTGGAGACGGTCGGCGGCCTGCTGGCGCACGCGCTGGGCCGGGTGCCGATCGCCGGCTCCGAGGCGGTGGTGGAGGGGCTCAGCCTGACCGCCGAGAGCCTCGAGGGACGGCGCAACCGGATCGGCACGGTGCTCGTCCGGCGGACCGGCGCGGCCGAGCGGGACGCGGTCCCGGCCTCCGCCGAGCACGACTGAACCGCGCGCCGGGCGGTGCGGAGGAACCCGATCAAGTAGTTCTCAAGCGGACCGCAAGCGGTCCGCGCGACTCTTCTCCCGCGGCCCCGGTTACGCGGAGCCGGGGAGCGGTCTGAGCGCCGGGAGGGGTTCGCGGCGCAAGGACCACTCTCGGGGGGAAGGACGGAGGCGGTCTCCTAGCCGGACCGCAGGCCGCCCGACCAAGGGTGTCCTCGCCCGCGTCACGCGGGCGGGGGCGCCCTTTGGGTTTTCCGGGAGCGGCCGTTCCACCGGTGGGAGGAAAGCCGGCTGTGCGGCGGATCCCCGTCCCGCCGATGCGCGCCGGGGCGGCGGACCTCGACGCCGGACGCGCCGGGCCGCCGGCGCGGCTCCTCGCCGGGCGGGTGAACGGGGACGAGGAGAGCCTGAATACCCTTGTGCCGTGAGTGAGACGACCCTCGACCCCGAGGACAACAAGATCATTATCCTGGCGCGCTCGGCCCGGGCCCGCAACGGCGCCGCCGAAGGCGCCGCCGTACGCGACGAGACCGGCCGGACCTACTCCTCGACCAACGTGGCACTGCCCTCGCTGACGCTGTCGGCGCTGCAGGTCGCGGTGGCGATGGCGGTGTCCAGCGGCGCCAGGTCCCTGGAGGCCGCGGCGCTGGTCACGGCGGGCGACGGGCCGAGTGAGGCGGACACCCTCGCCGTGCGCGACCTGGGCGGCTCGATCCTGCTGGTGGCCGACCCGGACGGCACGCTGCGTCAGAGTTGAGCGCGACATCGGGGACAATGGAGGACGTGAGTTCCTCAGCTGCTGATTTCCGTGCGGGTTTCGCCTGCTTCGTCGGCCGGCCCAACGTCGGCAAATCCACGCTGATGAACGCGTTGGTCGGCACCAAGGTGGCGATCACCTCGTCCAAGCCGCAGACCACGCGGCGTGTCATCCGAGGCATCGTGCACCGCACGGACGCCCAGCTCATCATCGTGGATACCCCCGGGCTGCACCGCCCGCGCACGTTGCTCGGCGAGCGGCTGGACAGCCTGGTGCTGTCCACGCTCACCGAGGTCGACGTGATCGGCTTCTGCATCCCGGCCAACGATCCCATCGGCAAGGGCGACAGGTTCATCGCGGACAAGCTGGCGGCGGTCAAGAAGACCCCGGTCGTCGCCGTGGTGACCAAGTGCGACCTGGCCACCCGCGAGCAGATCGCCGAACAGCTGCTCGCGGTCTCCCGGCTGGCCGACTTCGCGGAGATCGTCCCGGTCTCCGCGCAGTCCGGGGAGCAGCTCGACGTGCTGGCCGACCAGCTGATCGAGCGGCTCCCGGAGAGCCCTCCCCTCTACGAGGGCGGGCGGCTCACCGACGAGCCCGAGCAGGTCTTGGTCGGTGAGCTCATCCGCGAGGCCGCTCTGGAGGGCGTCCGCGACGAGCTGCCGCACTCGATCGCGGTCGTCGTCGACGAGATGATGCCCCGGGAGGGCCGCGACGACCTGCTCGACATCTACGCGCACATGTTCGTCGAGCGTCCCTCGCAGAAGGCCATCGTGATCGGCCACAAGGGCACGCGGCTGAAGGAGGTCGGCAGCCGCGCCCGGCAGCAGATCGAGGCGCTGCTCGGCACCCGCGTCTACCTCGACCTGCGGATCAGCGTCGCCAAGGACTGGCAGCGCGACCCCAAGCAGCTGCGCCGCCTCGGCTTCTACGACTGAGACCGGGCCGGGGCCCGCGCTCCGGCCGCTCCCGGCCGCGACTGCGCGGGACCGTGCGGGGGTGACTGTGCGGGCGTGACGGACGCGGTCAGCGGCGGACCAGGGCGGTGATCCCCAGCGCGGCCACCGCCAGCGCCGCCGCGAGCGCGACGAACCAGCCGTACTCGACCGTCGGCTGGACCTTCACCAGGCCCCCGATGTCGATCGAGGCGTTCTCGGCCCTGCCCTGGGGATCGCTCAGGAAGATCATCAGGATCAGCGCGGTGATCGCGCCCGGCAGCGTCGCGAGAGCGGTGAGCCGCCGGCCGTTGGCGGCGCCCGCGACCCCCGTGGCCGCCATGGCGCCGAGCGCCGTCGCGACCACTCCGGAGATCAACGCGAGCACGCCCGACCAGTCGTCCACGCCTCGGATGCGCTCGCTCACCGAGCCGACGAAGACGATGTCGGCCTTGAACCCGGCCCAGGGCAGGAAGGCGGCCACCACGAGCAGGGCGCCCGCGGCGACCAGCGCGATCGGCAGGGCCCGGCCGGGTGCGGAGGCGGGCGCGGGGGCGGGGGTGGGATCGGCCATCGGCCCAGGCTAGTTTCCCGGCCCGGCCGCGGACAGGCGCCACACGCACAATCCACCCCGATCGTTCCTCACCCCGGCAACATGATCGCCGGGAGTGGAGGGCAGGCGGCTGATCGGCGCTGGAAGGGGCCGGGGCGGTTGGCCAGTGCGGGCGGGCCGGCTGGTCGGTCAGTTCGGGCCGGGGGGTCGGTTTGCGCGAGCGGGCCGGCTGGTCGGTCAGTTCGGGCCGGGGGGGTCGGTCAGAGCGAGAGCGCCTCCGTCTCACCCCGCTCCAGACGGCGGCGGAGCTCGGCCGCGTCCAGGGCGAGGGCGGAGACCAGGATCCCCGGCCCGGCCAGCGGCAGTGCGGCCCAGCCATCCCCGAGGATCGCCTCTCGGGTTCGGCGACCCCCGGCGCTCAGAGAGTCCGAGGTCCGGCCGCCGCCCGTGCGGGGGGTCTGCGGATGCCCGGCGGCTGCGCCGGGAGGACCGGCGATCAAGGTACTGCCCACGCAGCGGGCGTCGCCGTACACGGCGGGGCTGGCGTCGATCGCCGGGTCGCCCACGGTGAACTCCTGGCGGAGCAGCGGGAGGCCGCCGGCCACGGCGTCGAAGCGGGAACGGCAGCGGCCGGACGCCTCGCCGTACCTGCCGAAGACGATCTCCTCGCGCCAGAACACGCGGGCGTCCGGGGCCAGCTCCAGCCGTACCGTCATGCGGTGCAGGCAGCCCGCCGCGAGCACGGTCGGCTCCGGTGCGAACCGCAGCGACGCCCCCGCGCCGACCCGCGCGGTGACGGTCATGGACGACTCCTCCGGGGCGGAACCGGGACCCGGACCGGGGAGGACCAGGGTGCTGGCGACCGAGCGGACGTCGAGGACGGTGCCCGGCGCCACGTCGATGTCGAGGGCCAGGTCGTCGCCGCCGAGCGGTCCCGCGGCGGTGGAGACCAGGTACACCTGTCCCGGCCCGGTACGGCGCAGCGTGATCGGCGGAGCGGAGCTCATCGTGGCCAGCACGGTCCGCCCGCCGGGACCGGGCGCGGTGGCGAGCACGGCCCGCGCGGTCATCGACCGCCGCCGTGCCGCCGGAGCGGCAGGACCGGCCTGCGGGACGGGGCCCGGAAGGATCGGGGCGGTTTGCGGGGCGGGCGCCGGACCCGGCGGTGGTGCGGAGGCCGGGCCGGGCTGCCGGGCGGGTGCGGTGCGGGTCACGGCGTCAGACGGGGGTGCGGTCGCGACCGTGCCCGGGTTCGGGGGACCCGGTGTCGTGCGCGGAGGACTCGGGGGAGTCGGCGTCGTGGGCGTGGGCGTGGGCGTGGGCGTGGGCGTGGGCATGGGGGTGGGCGTGCCTGTGCTCGTGGGCCCATGCCTCGACGACTCCGGTGACCCACTCGGCCACCGCGTGCGCCTCCGGCTCCTGCCGGACCGAGGTGAACAGCACGGGCCTGCCTTCCCGTACGGCCGCCGCGTCGCGGGACATGACCGTCAGATCGGCGCCGACCATCGGGGCCAGGTCGGTCTTGTTGATCACGAGCAGGTCGGCCGTGGTGACGCCGGGACCGCCCTTGCGGGGGACCTTGTCGCCGCCGGACACGTCCAGAACGAAGATCTGCCGGTCGGCCAGGCCCCGGCTGAAGGTGGCGGTGAGGTTGTCGCCGCCGCTCTCCACGATCACCAGGTCGAGCGGGCCGAACCGTTCCTCCAGGGTCTCCACCGCGTCCAGGTTGGCCGCGATGTCGTCGCGGATGGCGGTGTGCGGGCAGCAGCCGGTCTGCACGGCGGCGATCCGCTCCGGGTCGAGCACGCCCGCCCTCCGCAGGAAGTCGGCGTCCTCGGTGGTGTAGATGTCGTTGGTGACCACCGCCAGGCGCAGGCTCTGACCGAGGGCGCGGCAGAGCGCGGCGGTCAGCGCGGTCTTGCCGCTGCCGACGGGCCCGCCGATGCCCAGCCGCAGCGCGCGGCCGTGCGGGTCCGGGGTGTGGTGGTGGTCCTCGTGGCTGGCGCCCATGAGGCACCGTCCTTTCGGGAGTCGAGGCGTGGCGGCCGGAGGGGAGGGTCAGGAGACGAACAGCCGGAGTCCGGCGCGCAGGTGCCGCTCGGCGAGCAGGTCCAGCGCGGGCGCCGAGTGGGCGGGAAGCTCCGCCCACGCGGAGGCGGTGGGGGCCGGGGACGGGGGAGGGGAGTCGGCGGTGTGGGCCGACGGCGCGGTGGCGGCCCGTTCCAGGCCGGGGGCGATGACGGTGGACACGGTTTGCTCCAGACCGGGGGTGACGGCGGCGGTGGCGGTGGAGGCGGTCCGTTCCAGGTCGGGGGCGAGGTCGGCGAGGAGCCGGTGGACCGCGACGGGATCGAGGCCGAGCAGGCGGACGGCGGCCGTCGCCGGGCCGGTGACCGACGTGTAGGCGGCGGCCAGCGCCGCCTCCTCCGGAGCGCACCCGGCCGCGCCCGCCGCCGCGCCGAGCGCAATCGGATGATGAGCGCCTTCCGGCACGGCCTCCGCCAGCCCGTCGAGGACCGGCGAGGGCCAGATCCGCCGGGCGGTCCGCAGCAGCAGCCGTCCCTGGACGCGGCTCGCCTCCCGCTGGGCGGGCGAGGCGGTCCGCGCGTCGGCCTCGGCGTCCAGCTCCGTCCAGCCGCCGAGGAGTCCTCCGGCAACGCCGGCCGCGGCCCGGCCCCGGGCCGCGGGACTCGGCATCCCCCGCTCACCGGCGTCGTCCCCGGCCGGGGCGCTCGCCGTGCCGGATCCGGCGGCCGGCGCGCTCAGCGCGCAGGCGGCCGCGGCGAGGCAGGCGGAGACCAGGCCGGAGGTGGCCAGGCGGCCCCGCAGGAACGCGGCCAGGGTGGGGAGGTCGCGTACGGTCCCCGCGGCGATGGCCGCCTCGGCGCCTCCCGAGTGGCCGTGGCCTCCGGCCGGGAGCCGGGAGTCGGCGAGCAGCAGCAGGGCGGCGTTCAGGGAAGGGGCGCTCATCGGCGGACGTCCTAGAACAGGAAGTAGCGCTGGGCCATGGGCAGGGACTCGGCGGGCGCGGGCTCGATCAGCTCGCCGTCGACGCGGACGGCGAAGGTGTCGGGGTCCACGTCGATCCGGGGCAGGGCGTCGTTGAGCGGCATGCTCTCCTTGCCCCGGCGGCGGACGTCGGCCACCGGCAGCAGGCGGCGCCGTACGGCCAGGCGGTCGGCCAGCCCGTCCTCCAGGGCCAGCGGGGCGACGAAGTGCACCGAGGTGGCGGCGGCGGTGACCGGGGCGGCCCCGAACATCGGGCGGGGCATGACCGGCTGCGGGGTGGGGATGGAGGCGTTGGCGTCCCCCATCTGGGCGTAGGCGATCACCCCTCCCTTGATCACCAGGTCGGGCTTGATCCCGAAGAAGGCCGGCGACCACAGGACGAGGTCGGCCAGCTTGCCGGGCTCGACCGAGCCGATCTCGCCGTCCAGGCCGTGGGCCACCGCCGGGCAGATCGTGTACTTGGCGACGTAGCGCCGGGCCCGGAGGTTGTCGCTTCCGCCGTCGCCGGGAAGCGCGCCCCTGCGGCGCTTCATCACGTGGGCGGTCTGCCAGGTACGGATGATCGTCTCGCCGACCCGGCCCATCGCCTGCGAGTCGGAGCCGATCATGGAGATCGCGCCCATGTCGTGCAGCACGTCCTCGGCGGCCATGGTGGAGGGCCGGATCCGGGACTCGGCGAACGCCAGGTCCTCGGGGATCGACGGGTTGAGATGGTGGCAGACCATCAGCATGTCGAGGTGCTCGTCGAGCGTGTTGACGGTGTGCGGGCGGGTCGGGTTGGTCGAGGAGGGCAGGACGTTGCCGTAGGCGGCCACCTTGATGATGTCCGGGGCGTGGCCGCCGCCCGCGCCCTCGGTGTGGTAGGCGTGGATCATCCGGTCGCCGATCGCCCGCAGCGTCGACTCCACGAACCCGGCCTCGTTGAGGGTGTCGGTGTGGATGGTCACCTGGGTCCCGGTGGCGTCGGCGACCGAGAGGCAGGCGTCGATGGCGGCCGGGGTGGTGCCCCAGTCCTCGTGCAGTTTGAAGCCCGAGGCCCCGGCCCGCAACTGCTCCAGCAGGCCCTCGGCGCTGACCGTGTTGCCCTTGCCGAGCAGTGCGACGTTGACCGGGTAGGAGTCGAGGGACTCCAGCATGCGGGCGAGGTACCAGGTCCCGGTGACCGTGGTGGCCTTGGTGCCCTCGGCCGGGCCGGTGCCGCCGCCGACGATCGTCGTCACCCCGGCGGCCAGCGCCTCGTCGAGGATCTGCGGGCAGATCAGGTGCACGTGGGAGTCGATCGCGCCCGCGGTCAGGATCTTCCCGTTGCCCGCGACGATCTCGGTGGACGGGCCGATCACCAGGTCGGGGTGGACGCCGTCCATGGTGTCGGGGTTGCCCGCCTTGCCGATCGCGGTGATCCTGCCGTTCCTGATCCCGACGTCGGCCTTGACCACGCCCCAGTGGTCCAGGATCACCGCACCGGTGATCACCAGGTCGGGGGCGCCCTCGGCCCGGGTGGTCCTGGCCTGGCCCATGGACTCGCGGATGACCTTGCCGCCGCCGAACACCGCCTCGTCGCCCGCGCCGGCCGGGCCCATCGCCAGGTCCTCGGTCACGGTGAGCAGGAGGTCGGTGTCGGCCAGCCGGATCCGGTCGCCGGTGGTGGGGCCGTACAGCGCGGCGTAACGCGCCCGCTCAATGAACATCGGGGCTCCCGTCGAGAGGTCCGGCCCACTCGGGGCGGAGGCCGGGGACGATGCGGCGCCCGGAGATCGGCACGAGCGTCACGTCCCGCTCGATGCCGGGCTCGAAGCGCACCGCCGTGCCGGCCGGGACGTCGAGCCGCATGCCCCAGGCGGTCTCGCGGTCGAAGTCCAGGCCGGGGTTGGCGGCGGCGAAGTGGTAGTGCGAGCCGACCTGGATCGGCCGGTCGGCGGTGTTGACGACCCTGAGGGTGCGGCGCTCCCGGCCGGGGTTGAGCGGGATCGGGGCCTCGCCGTACAGGATCTCGCCGGGGATCGGCGCCTCGCCGTGCAAGGGCTTGCCCGGGATCGGCTCCTCTTCGTGCAGGGGCTCGCCGGGGATCGGCGCCTCGCCGCTCATGGGATCGGCCGGTGGACGGTGACGAGCTTGGTGCCGTCCGGGAACGTGGCCTCGATCTGCACCGATTCCAGCATCTCGGGCACGCCGTCCATCACGTCCTCGCGCGAGAGCACCTTGCGCCCCGCGTCCATCAGCTCGGCCACGGTGCGTCCGTCCCTGGCTCCCTCCATCAGGAAGGAGGCGATGATCGCGGTGGCCTCGGGATGGTTGAGCCGGAGGCCGCGCGCCCTGCGGTCGCGGGCGACACCGGCGGCGACATGGATGAGCAGGCGTTCCTGCTCGTGGGGTGTGAGCCGCATTCCCGGACCATAGGAACCGGCCGTTTCCCCCGCGTTGCGCGCTGATGTCGCGCCGGTTTCCGGATCGGACGCTCCCCGCGGACCCGCCCGGCCGCGCGATTTGATCACTTCTTGATGACTGTCGCCGTTGACGATCGCGCCGCTTCCGGCCTCTGGCGTACCCTGCCCCAAGAATTCCGCGGAGGCGAGGGAATTCGGACCCGGAGGACGTCGTGCGAATCAGGAAGCCGAAGGCGAAGTCGGATTCCGGACCGGGTCATGAGACGTCCGCGGCGCCGCCCCTGACGGTGGTGGAGTCCCCGGACGCGACGGAGGAGTCCCCGAGGGAGCCGGTCTCCGGGAGCGGGCCGGGCGTCGGGAGTCAGACGGGTCCCGGGAGTCAGACGGGTCCCGGGAGTCAGGCGGGTCCCGGGGAGCAGCCGGATCCCGCAAGCCGGTCGGGCGCGGGTGGCAGGAGCTCTCTCGTCCGGCTCGCCGGCTGGCTCGCCGCCGTCCTGGCGGCGGCGGTCGTCGCGATCTGGAGCGTCGTGGAGACGGGACCGCCCACGGAGGCGGAACTGCTGGAACAGGCGGGCCTGAGCGGCCGGGACAGGCTCCTGGTCGGCGTGAAGGACGACACCCCCGGCATCGCGATCCGCAAGACGGACGGCACCTACGAGGGATTCGACATCGAGATCGCCCTCATGATCGCCGCGGACCTCGGATTCCGCGAGAGCGAGGTGGAGTTCCTGTCCATCGAGACCGAGGACCGGGCCCGGATGGTGGCCAGGAACGCCGCCGGGCAGCACGTCAAGGTCGACCTGGTGGTGGCCACCTTCAGCGTGACACCGGAGCGGCTGAGGGACGCCGCGATCGGGTTCTCGGCGCCCTACCTGGAGACGCAGCAGTCCGTCATCACGCGTAAGGGGCACCCCGCCGTCACCTCGCTGGCGCAGCTGAAGGGCAAGAAGGTCTGCACTCTCGGCGCCTCGACCTCCGAGCACCCGGCGAAGCAGGCCGGGGCCGACGTCACCCTGAGGAACCGGATCAGCGAGTGCGTCACCGGGCTCAAGGGGAAGGAGTACGAGGCGGTCACGACCGACACCGCGCTCATGGCGGGGTTCGTCCAGAACGAGCCGGACGACCTCGAGCACCACGACATCGGGCTGGAGGCCTCGGAGCAGTGGGCCGTCAACGTCGGGACCAACGAGGCGCTGCGCACCCTCGTCGACCTCTCGCTCCACCGCTCGGTCACCGACCCGCAGGACCGGCGCTGGGAGGACGCCTACGACAAGTTCGTCGCTCCCATGCAGCAGTACAACCCGGCGGAGCAGATCGCCAGCCGGGTGCAGCCGCCCGTCCCGGAGCCGGACGTGCGGCGCTGGCCCTGGGAGCGGGGGATTCCTCATCGCAAGGCCGGATGAGTGATCGGAGGACGGGAGGAACGGGCGGAAGACCGGATGGGCGACACGGACGCGGCCTCACCCGCCGGGGCCTGGCGGGGCGGCCACCAGCAGTGGATGTTCGCGATGCTGCCGGCCTTCCCGCTGGCGCTGCTCGTCGTGCGGCTGTGGTACGCCAGCCGCCAGGACACCCAGACCCTGCTCCTGCTGGTCCAGCACGTCAGCGCCCTCGGCCTGCTCACCGCGGTGCTGCTGACCACCCTGTGGGTGCTGCCCGCCCTGGTGCTGGCCGGTCGCGTCCTGGGCGCGCTCTACCGGGTCAGCACCGGCCGCTCGTCCTGGTTGTCGGCGGTGAGCGACCGCATCTCCGACTGGATCGTGGTGCTCTCCGTCCTGGTGGGGGCGGTGAGCTGGCAACTGCGGTTCCTGCCCACCCTGGTCGCGCTCTCGCTGGCCACGCTGGGGCTGACCGTCTGTGACCGCAGGGCCGTACGGCCGGAGCTGATCGTCGTGTTCACACTCTGGCTCCCCCTGGTCGCGGGGGCCGGGCTCTACCTCTGGCTGGCCCCGGCCATCGGCCAGGCGTTCGCCGAGGGGGACGTGGTCACCGCGGTGCTGCTGACCCTCCCGCCGGGTCTGGCCTGCCTGCTGACCGGCCCCGTCCCGGAGCGGGCCGCCGCGGCGCTGACGTCCACCGTGGCGGTCGCGGTGCTCGTGCTGGCACCGGTGTTCACCGCGGCCGTCGTGGTGGAGGCGCCGATCCTGCCCCTCGTCGGGCTGGAGATCTCCCGTGAGGGCGCGGACGAGGAGATCGCAGGAAAGGTTCTGATCGGTCACGTCATCGCGACCGACGACCGGGTCTCCACCTTCCTGGAGCAGGACGGCACCGTGCGGTTCATCGCCAACGGCGCGGTGGCCTCGCAGTTCCTCTGCCCCGATCTCGGGCAGATCCCGCGCAGCCGCGTCGCGCTGCGCCGCTGGTACGTCGAGCACAGTGTGCTCGCCTGGTTCGCCCCCGACCCGCTGGCGAAGCCGAGCGACCCCCGCTGCCCGGGGCGTCCGGCGAACCCGCGGGCCGTACGGGGGTGACCGGTTCGCAGGAGGGCCTCCGCGGCCCTACTGGCTGTACTCCTCGACCTCCTCCACCGGGCGGGGCGCGGTCGCGCCGGGATCCTCACCGAACTCCCGGCGTGCCCGGCGCTGCCTGAGCAGGTCCCACGCCTGGTCGAGAGCCTCCTCGATGTATCTGATCCGGTGGTTCTCCTCGTGGGAGGAGATCGAGCCGGCGGCCAGGGAGGAGCGGAGATCACGTTCCTCGGTGATGAGCCGGTTGATATGGGCGAGGATGTCGCGGTCCTTCATATTAAGTCCCCCTAATCTCCCTCATTTCGGACTTTATCTGATGAGCCGTCGGCCGCCGTTCCGGGATGAGCCGGAAGGGCCGAGGGGCGGGTCTCGGCGGAGGTAAGGAGGGTCTTTACGAATAAGTACCTCTTTTCAGGGCAGAGATAGATGTTAGCGGAAAGTGTTCGTTCGATGACGAAGAGTGGTCAACCATGGGCGGTCCTCACGAACTGGTGCACGTCACCACCCGGGCCAACGGCGCCGAGGAGTGGGCATGCGGCATCTGCCCCCGGCGGATCCTGCTGCGCTGGCCACCGAGTTTCGAGCGGCTGGTGCTGGTGGAGGGGGACGAGAGCGTCCAGCATTTCGGCGCCAAGGGGCCGATCACCATGCTGGGTGTCGACGTCGCCCAGGAGCCGGGCGAGGACGACCGCGAATGGCTCAACGCCAACGGCATCGCCTGGCCGGCATGAGTCCGGGCCGCCCCGGTCCCGCGCGACCCGGAGCGAGCCGTCGCCCCGGTCTCACAGGACCTGGAGCAGCCCGCCGTGCCGGTCTCACACGACCTGGAGCAGCCCGCCGTCGATGACGGCGGACGCCGCGCCCTGCGCGGGCTCCCCGGCCCCGCGCAGGGTGATCACCGCGTCGATCCGGTAGATGCCCGGCGGCAGCCCCGGGGAGCCGAAGGAGACGACGGGATCGGCTCCGCCCAGCGATCCGTCGCCGCGCAGCACCGTGGACTCCCCGGTACGGGGAACGGGGCGCAGCGTCACGATCGCCGTGTACGCCAGCCGATCCGGAGGATCCGTCAACGCCAGGCGCAGCAGGAGCGTGAACGGCCGGTGCGCCGCGACAAGCCTGGTCTCCATCGAACCCGGTGAGGGAAGTGCCGGGTTCGCCCGGCGGGGCAATCGCGTGACCGATGACGCTCCCTCGTGCTCCGGGACGGCGTCGGTCGGGGCGCGGGTCTCGCCCGTCCCGGCGGGTTCGGCCAGGGCGAGAGAGAAGCCGCTCTCTTCGGGGATCGGAGGAGTCACCAGCAGTTCCCCCATGACGTCGGTCGCGGCCGAGACGCTTCTGCGCAGGGCATCACCCGCGGCGGGCGGAGCCGGGGGAGGGGGAACGGCCCCGTCCTGTCTGTCCTCCCTGTCGAAGAACCGGTGGCCGCCGGGCAGGCACGCGGTGATGAAGTCCAGCACAAGCCGGGGGTCCCAGCTTCCCCAGCGCCCGTACCCGCCGGTCTGCACGTGCTGGACCGTCGCCGTCCGGGGAGCGCCCTCCTCCAGCAGCACCCGCACGATGAAGCTCTCGTACCGGCTGGGCTCCGGCTCGTCCGTCCCCGCCAGCTGGGCGGCCTGGGCCCGCCATCCTTCCACGCGGGCCGCGGTGATCCCCGCCACGTCGCCGAGCAGTTCGACGATCTCGCCGGAGCCGAGCGCGGCCAGGTCCGCGTAGGAGGAGACTCCGGCTCCGGTCAGGCGGGCCGCGATGGCCCGGCCGATCCCGCTGATCTTCGTCAGGTCGTCCACGCCGACCCACCTCCCGGTCGCGCTCAGATGACGTGCAGCAGCGCGCCCTCGACGAAGGCGGCCATCGGCGGACTGGTGGGGGGCCCGAAGGTGACATACGCGGAGACCCTGTAGAGGCCGGGGACCGGCAGGCCGCCGGGGAGCGGGAGGCCGGTGCCGGCGAGGCCGTAGACCTTCTGTCCCGCCGTCAGAGTGCCCGTGCGGGTCAGGTCGCCGTCGGCGGCGGGGCCCTGACCCTCGAACCGGTAGACGACCTGGAACGCCGGGCTCGGGGTGAGCCGGGTGAGCCAGTCGGCGATGAACCCCTCGATCCTGAACTCCATGCCGACCGTGAAGGGCCGGTTCCGTTCGATGACGGAGGCCGGCGGCATGCCGTTCTCCTGGATGACGACCGCGGTGGCGTCGATACCGAGCAGGGTGTTGGGCGTGTTCAACATCGGCTGGCCGGGCATGGAGCTCTCCTCTTCGTGGAGAAGGCGACGGAACCAGATATGACCCCCGCCGCTTAACGCCGCGCCCCTCCCGGGCTTAACGAACCGGGCGCGCGCGGATAAGCGCCGGTCAAACCGGCTCCCGACGGTGGATTCTGTCGCGGAGCTCGACGGTGACGCGGCTCGGGGCGATGTCGAACTCCGTCTCCAGCAGCCGGGCGCAGACCCGGAACTGCAGCAGCGCCAGGTGCGGACGGCCCTGGCGGCAGTGGCACCGCATGAGGCGGCGGTGCGCGTCCTCCCGGCAGGGGTCGAGCTCGATGATCTGCTGGCACACCGCCACGCAGGCCGCGTACCGGGCGGAGGCGAAGTACAGCGCGCTCAGCCGGTCGAGCGCGTCGAGGTAGGCCAGCCGCAGATGCTCCCGGGCGAGGGCGGGCCAGTCGTCGTAGGGGAAGTCGGCCAGGAAGTCCCCGCGGTAGAGCGCGGCCACGTCCTCGTAGAGCACCGTCGCCGCGTACGGCTCACCCCGGGTCTCCAGCTGCCGGGCCTGCGAGACCAGCCTGATGAGCTCCTCGGTGTCCAGCCAGATCGAGACGTCGTCACGGAGCCGGTAGGAACCGCCGGCCAGGACGATCAGCGGAGTCTCGGAGACGGACCGCAGCGCCCTGCGCAGGTTGTGCACCGCGACCTGGAGGCTGTTCCTGGCGGCCTCGGGCGGGGAACCCGGCCAGAACACCTCCATGAGCTTCTCCCGCTGCGGCCACGGTCTGCGGTGGGTGAGCAGGTAGGCCAGCAACGAGCGGCACCGGCCGTTCGGCCACGACTCCACCGGCCGGTCCGCCACGGTGACGGTCAGCGGGCCGAGCAGGTGGACGGCCAGGACGAGGTCCGGGCGCGCGCCGATGAGCCCCGCCGCCCGCCCCGGTCCCGCCCCCGGCTCGGGGTCGCCGAGGCGGGCGAGTGACTCCCGTTCCAGCCGGTCGAGCTCGGCCAGGGCCGTACGGTGAACCTGCTGCCTGCGCCTGATCTCCGCCAGCCGACCGCGGGGATCGGTGGTGCGGCCGGGCAGTTGGGACAGGACGCGCTGCCACGATCTCATCCGGGGGCACCTCCGGCGTAGCCGCCCACCGCTGATACATCGAGGTAATCGCCGGGGCGGACGACCCGTCAAGAGACTTTGTGTTCCGCGATATGAGACCCTGACTCGGATATTAAGAACCGTCTGATAACGTGCTATGCGTGCTGCGCGGGCTGCTTCTTCTTAGCTGCCGCGGCGAGGGCCTGTAACAGGCCGGCTCCCTCGTCGCGGAGCGAGTCATGCGCGTCGGCCGTGATGGTTTTCCAGCCGATTCCCCGTCGAGGAGCACGTGCACATGCATCCGCAGCAGCCCAGTCCCATGCCCTTCCATCGTTATGAGCCCTTCGCCCCGGTCAAGCTGACCGACCGGACCTGGCCGGACAAGGTCATCGAGAAGGCGCCCCGGTGGTGCGCGGTGGACCTGCGTGACGGCAACCAGGCCTTGATCGACCCGATGGACTCCCACCGCAAGCTCAAGATGTTCGAGCTGCTGGTACGGATGGGCTACAAGGAGATCGAGGTCGGCTTCCCCGCCGCCTCGCAGACCGACTTCGACTTCGTCCGCAAGATCATTGAAGAGGGCCGCGTTCCCGAGGACGTGGTGATCCAGGTCCTGACCCAGGCCCGGCCCGAGCTGATCGAGCGGACCTTCGAGGCGATCCAGGGCGCGAAGAGCGCCATCGTCCACCTGTACAACTCGACCTCCACCCTCCAGCGGCGGGTCGTCTTCGGCCAGGACCGCGAGGGCATCACCGCCATCGCCGTCGAGGGCGCCAAGCTCTGCAAGAAGCTGGCCGAGGCCTCCGACGTGGACGTCTACTTCCAGTACTCCCCGGAGTCCTTCACCGGCACCGAGCTGGAGTACGCCGTCGAGGTCTGCGACGCGGTCAACGAGGTCTGGCAGCCGACCCCGGAACGCAAGGTCATCGTCAACCTGCCCGCCACCGTCGAGATGGCCACGCCGAACGTCTACGCCGACCAGATCGAGTGGATGAACCGGAACCTGGCCCACCGCGACTCGATCATCCTGTCCCTGCACCCGCACAACGACCGCGGCACCGCCGTCGCCGCCGCCGAGCTGGGCTACATGGCCGGGGCCGACCGCATCGAGGGCTGCCTGTTCGGCAACGGCGAGCGCACCGGCAACGTCTGCCTGGTCACCCTGGGCATGAACCTGTTCTCGCAGGGGATCGACCCGGAGGTCGACATCTCCGACATCGACGAGATCCGCCGCATCGTGGAGTACTGCAACCAGCTGCCCGTGCACCCGCGTCACCCCTGGGGCGGCGAGCTGGTCTACACGGCCTTCTCGGGCTCCCACCAGGACGCCATCAAGAAGGGCTTCGAGCACCTGGAGCGCGACGCCGCCGAGGCGGGCGTGCCGGTGGACGACTTCCGCTGGGCGGTGCCGTACCTGCCGATCGACCCCAAGGACATCGGCCGCACCTACGAGGCCGTGATCCGGGTCAACAGCCAGTCGGGCAAGGGCGGCGTCGCCTACATCATGAAGGCCGACCACCACCTCGACCTGCCGCGCCGCCTGCAGATCGAGTTCTCCCGGGTCGTCCAGGCCCACACCGACGCCGAGGGCGGCGAGATCACCCCGGCCGCGATATGGGACGCCTTCACCGACGAGTACCTGCCCGACCCGGCCAGGCCCTGGGGCCGCCTGGGCCTGCTGGCCCACCGCAACTCCTCCGCCGTCGACGACAAGGACGCCATCAGCGCCGACATCCGCGTCGACGGTGAGATCCGCGAGGTCGAGGGCGTGGGCAACGGTCCCATCTCCGCCTTCTGCGACGCCCTGTCCCGCATCGGCATCCAGGTCCGCGTCCTGGACTACGCCGAGCACGCGATGAGCGCGGGCAGCGACGCCAAGGCCGCCTCCTACGTCGAGTGCGACGTCGCGGGCACGACCCTGTGGGGCGTCGGCATCGACGCCAACACCACCACCGCCTCCCTGAAGGCCATCATCTCCGCCGTCAACCGCGCCACCCGCTGACGCCGTACGGCTTCTCGCCTCACGGTTTCTCGCATCCGGGCCGGGCACCGGCCCGCCCGGCCCGGATGCCCGCCCGCGCCGTCCTCATCGGAGTCTTTTCTCGTTCTCTGAGCGGACACCACGCCGTGGGAGGGTGTCCTGCCTCGGGCGGGCCCCGCGCCGTGGAACGGCGTCCTGTCCCGGCAGGAGAAAGCCGTTGAAGTCCTGGGCGACACCGCCCGTCTCCCCGGCGATCAGCCGGGCCGCCAGTTCGCCCGCCGCGAGGATGTCCGGTGTGATCGCCGCCGGATCCTCCACGTCCATCTCGTACTCGGTTCCGAAGCGGCTCTCGATGAAAAGCACCCGGATCGGGCTCGCGTCGCTCCTGAACACGATGGTCTCCTCATCGACCCGCTCGTGGAAGCGCAGGCCGGGAAGCACCCCGGACAGCAGTTCCGCGAGACGCCGATCAGGGATCTCGTGGCACTCGATCACCGACGCGAGGACGTCGCGGCGGTTGGACGCCGGATGCGACCGTCCGCCGAGCCGCCGGGCCAGCCCTTCGGTGACGTCCGGCGGGAAGCAGTACCGCCCGCCGATGCCGCGCCGGGTCTCCTCCAGCACGTAGGCGATCCGCCACCCCGCAGGCAGGCCCGCCCGCGCCTCGACGGACGGTGTGATCTCGATCGG
Organism: Planobispora longispora; assembly: GCF_016863135.1. Classification (GTDB taxonomy): domain Bacteria; phylum Actinomycetota; class Actinomycetes; order Streptosporangiales; family Streptosporangiaceae; genus Planobispora; species Planobispora longispora. The sequence continues at coordinate 55,573 of NZ_BOOH01000033.1, read as the reverse complement.
GCCGCGTAGCCGCATCCTCCTCGTCACCCGGATCCCCTTGCGATCCGGGTGCGCGATCGGGCTGCACAACCGTACGGCCTCCAGCAGCGACGCGGGATCGGGCCGGTACCCCAGGAGCAGCACCTGTCCGGCGCGCAGACGCCTGGCCTGGAAGAGATCGACGATGCCCATGCGGAAGCTCCCTGAAGGTCCGGTACGGCCCCCATGATCTGGTGACCCGCTTGTCCCTCACTTGGAACCCAGTGGCCCGCCGGGATACGGCGGAGGAACGGAGGACCGGGGCCGGTTACGCACCCGGGGTGCAGTCGTAGAGCTGGCCGTAGCGTTTCTGGGCGATTCGCATGAGCTCGATCATGTCCTTGATCGCATCTCTGCCCTGGGCGACTTTGGCGAGGTAGATGGTGATCAGTTGCTCTTTGCCGCCGCAGTAGAATTTTGCGACTACGCGGTACGGCTGGTCGGCGAATGGAGTGTTCGGCAGATATGCGGCTAGGCCGTCCCCAAGCTCGTTGGGAAGCGTGACTCCACCGTGCCTTATGTAGACCGCCCGTCTATCGTCCATAACGAAGTCCAGTTGCTCCTGCGGCATCCCATCGCCCTCCCGGAGCCATCTCACTTCCAACGGACGCGGGTTTGTGTCCGGTGCCCAGCAGTCGCCGTCGCTTTCGTTGCCGTCTGTTTTCTCCACAAGCGGCCCGGTCACACCGCTAATCAAGCGAAACGCTTGCTCGGGCACGAGTTTGCAGATGTAGGGGGCTGAGTCTACGACCGGGCGGGGAGACGGAGCGGGCGCGGACGCGACATCACTCTCTGGGGTGCAGGCCGTAGTGAGGAACACGATGGAGGTCAGAGTGGCGGAGAGATAGCGAAGCCTCACGTGCCACCCCCCGGAGAGGACGGGATCTGTAGATCGAGGTAGTCGTCCACATGACTGGTCCTGCGGAAGGTGCTATAGAAGCGGTCCATCAAATCGTCGCTTCCGCCGGTTTCACGTGTCCACGAGAGGAACTGGCTGTATTCCTGTGGAGTCATTTCAGTAAAAGGCTTGAGCCTCGGAGGGACTCCCGTCACGAACGAATGATCTTTCATGTTGAACCCATCGAGCATGCCCTTGTTCAGCAGGGTGGTAGCGATCATCTGTTCTGCCAGCCTCTCCACAGCAACCCGGTTGTCCGTCAGAGCTCGGTGAGTCTCGTCCAGACTCCGGCCGTTCTCCGACATCCGCTGGGCGACCTGTTTGGAGACCTCGTCGTACGCCGCTCCGGTGAGCTTGTCGTATCCGGTGCCGATCAGTCCGCTGAAGGCTCCGGTGGCCAGTTCGCCCGCCTGCCTTGCTCCTGGAACCGGAAGCAGCCCTATCGCCTCGCGCACCATGTTCTTCAGCGACTCGTCCGCCTTCTTGTCATCTAGTCCTTGGGCGATCAGCACCTGGCGGCGGATCTCCGTGATGTGGCCGAAGGGACGTGCTTCCGCCACGATCCGGTCGGTCAGGAACTGCTTGATATCGGCCCTGTCGACCCGACTGTCCTCGTCGAAGTCGAACTTCTTGACGTCGGCCTTCGTGAAACCGAGCTTTTCGACATTCGCCAGGGTGAGGCCGACCGGGGGTACGGCGTCGAACGCCGCTCGCATGTGCTCGGTCTGGGCCCGTACCAGAGCCTCGAAACCGGCGTCGTCGCCGGTAGCCAGTGCCAGCGCGTAGGACAGGTCCTCGGCTGAGGCCTTGCCGAAGGTCGAATGGTTGAGAAGGAGCCGGGAGAACTGGTCGATGTTCGCCGCCATTGCGCGGGCCAGGGGATAGCGCAGAGGTGCGAGGCGGTCGAGTGCGTCGCGGTCTTTGATCGCAAGGTTGCCGCTGTCGGCCTTGCCGAAGGCGGGGCGGACCTCGTCGGCGAGGATTTTGGTCATCTCGGCGGCCAGTTTCGCGGAAGTCGCGTCCTGGCCGGTCGTCGCGGCGATCAGCACGTTGTTGAACGGCCGGTAGTCGTCCAGGTAGCGGAAGGCGTCCCACCGGGTGGTCAGCATGTAGTCCAGCACGGACTCCTTCCACCCCGCCGGGACGTGGTCCAGCAGCGCCTGGGACGCCTCCCTGCTGGAGCTCGCCGCGTGGAGCAGGTCGTCCACGACCGACGACCTGGTCTGCCTGCCCGGACTGGTCGCCTCCGACCCCGGTCGCAGCAGGCCGCCCAGTCCGAGCGCGCCGGCCAGGTCGAAAACGGGAATCTGGTCTCCCGCGAAGGTCCGGCCCAGCAGGTCCTTACTCGCCGCCCACTCGTCCTTCCGCTGCTCGTGCTCGTAGACGATCGCGTCGCGTCCGACGATCTCCATGAACTTCTTCGAGAACGGCGGCTTGCCGTCGTGGGCGCGCCACAGAAGTGCCTGCGCCTGGTATCCCGAGTACTTCACATCGCCGGTCCTGTGCTCCGCCCGGCCCTGTTCGACGAGGCCCCGCAGGAAACCGTCGCCCATGTAGGCGGGGTTCTTCGGATCGGTTCCTCTGGCGAGGGCCGCGCTCAGCATCCCCAGGGCCTTCGTGCCCGAGGAGGAGAGCCGGGCGATCCGGTCGGAGTCACCGTGCTTGCGGGCGTCGCTCAGCTGTGCGGCGAGCGAGCCGGGCAGCCTGGTCACGCCCCCGGTTCCCAGCAGGTCCAGGAACACCTTGACGAACTCCGGGTCTCCGGTCCGCGACGCGTACTTCTCCAGCCGCGCCAGTGCCTTGGGATCTCCGTCGGCGGCGTCCAGTACGGCGCGGGCGGCGAGGGTCCCGTCCAGCAACCCCTGGGCGGCTTCCAGCCTGTCGGGAACTCCCAGGAAACTCCCCGCGGGAGTGCTCCTGCCGAAGGCGACCTTCTGCCGCTCCATCTCGTGGATCAGTTTCTGCCGCCGTCGCAGATCCTCGGCCTGCGTGGTGACCCGGTCGGCCAGCTCTCGCAGCCGGGTCGCCGGGGCGGTGTCGAGCCCGGCGCTCTGCAGCTCGCCGTACAGCGCCTGCGCCAGCCGGTCCAGCCGCCCGGCGGTCTGCGTGTGCTTGTCCGCCATCGTGGCGAACTCGGGCTGCTTGACCTCGGTGAACTCCGGGCCGGTGGTCATGGCGTGTCCGGCAACGACGCCAGCTTCTGGTTCGCGCTGTGCACCGCTTCGGTGAGCATGGCGCGCAACTCGCGCTGGTCGGCGTGGACCCGGGTGCCGAACCGGGAGCCCGCGGGCCCCACCCACGCGTCGTTCTCCATCAGGCGGCACGAGGGATCGAGCGCCCACCAGTGCTCGTCCGACAGCCGCTGGATCCGCTCCACCGCGGCCCGCATCGCCTCGCGATCGAGATCAGTCACGATGATCCCCTCGTACGGCTCGCTGTACCGGAAACAGACCGGGAGGCGGCGTCCCCCACATCTTCCACACGGTAATCACCAGCGTGTAAACAAAACAAGCTTAAGGGCGGTGAAAACCGATGCCCGATTTCCGAAGGTCATTCGGAAATGGTTTTCCGGTGGCCGTGGCCTCGCCCTCTCGCAAGCCGGGGAGCTATATGGGGCCAATGGCCTGAACCAATAGGGATGCTACTTTTTCGGGATTTCGCCGGGAAGCTGACCAGAAGCAGCCGCAGGCGGGTCTCCATCGGGGACTCGGCGAGGGGATCGCTCAGCGCGACGATCTCCGGTAGCCGCCGAAGGCGGGATAGACCGGAAGCGGGGGCGTGTCCTCCCACCGTCCGGCGACCTCCCGCAGCAGCAGCCGCATCGTCTCGGCGAACGCCGGATACTCCTCGATCGCGCCCGCCGTCTCCCAGCGGTGCCGCAGTACCTGCCGTCTCGTCGGGACCGGTCGGCGGGTCCGGTGCATCGGTCCGTCCTCCGCGGCGCGCGGCAGCATGTGCGCCGTCATGAACGTCGTCCAGACCGCGATCGCCCGCCGCATCCCGGCCTGCCACACCGCGTCCTCGGCCAGCGCCGGGTACGCCGTGACGACCTCCGCGCGGAAGGTGCTCTCGACCTCTTCCGCCAGGCCGGCCGGGATCCGGAAGACGCACCAGCAGGTGGCGAACGGCATCCGGCAGTAGGCGGCGGTCAGGAAGACCGACTGGAAGCAGGCGGACTCGAAGTCGATCAGCCGCAGTCCTTCCGGGGTGAGCAGGTTGTTGTCGGCGCAGGTGTCACCGGGGGTGAACGCCGGATATTCCTTCTCCACCACCGTCCTGATCTCCGCCAGTTCCCCGGCCAGGCCGGGCGGGGCCGCGACTCCGGCCTCGGCGAGCTGTGCGAGCAGGGCGGTGGCGCTCCGCTCCAGCCACGGCTCGTCCTCCCATGACGGGGTGCCGTTGCCGTACCGGGTCCACAGCCGGGCGAGGTCGGCGCGCCTGCGCACCGATCCGGCGGCCAGCCGTCCGAGCCCGCGGGCCCAGGTGAGCAGACCCTCCTCGGCGGCCTCCGGATCCTCTCCGAGCAGCACGTCCGCCAGGGACGGGGCGTCTCCCAGATCCGCCATCACCACCAGCGGCACGTCGGTGTCCACACCCAGCAGCTCGGGACCGGCCAGCCCGAGTGAGAGCCCGGCCGCCTCGGAGACGAAGCCGCGCAACCCCCGGGGGTCGTCGGAGAACGACTTGACGATCACACTGCCGCCCCCGGCCGTCCGGCAGCGCAGCACGGTGCTGCGCCGGCTGCCGCCCAGGTCGACCGGGGTGGACAGCTCGGTGCCCAGCAGGTTGCCCGCAGCGCGCATGATCGATTCCATTCGAGCATCTTGCCACCGCGGTTCGGGCGTCGCATCGCTTCTGCGGCAGCACCTCGGCACTTCAGCAGCTCAGCACCTCAGGACCGGCTCCCTAGGCCGGGGCGACGGCGATGGCTTCGATCTCCAGCAGCCATGCTTCGTCGTAGATATCGGTGATGATGATGGTGATCGCCGGGCAGTGGTCGCCGAGCACCTCGTGGCGGATCCGGGAGTTGGCCTCCCGGTAGCGGCGGTCCGACAGATAGACGGTGACCTTGGCCAGGTTGCGGACCGTCATGTCGGCGGCGGTCAGCACCGAGTTCACGTTGTCCCAGGCGAGACGGCACTGTCCGGCGAAGTCGTCAGGGATGTCGCCCTCGGTGGTCCACGGTGGCTGCCCGCTGATGTAGAGCGTCCGCTGGGCCCCGTGGACCAGTGTCCCGTGGGTGTAGGCCGGAGACGACTCGGGCAGCTCGGCGGGATCGACGGGGTTGATTGAGAAGGCCATGGCTCTCCTTGACCGGCGGGGGCGCGAAGCGGCACGCGACCGGTCATCCATGATCGCAAAAGGAGGCATCTCCGCGCCATCCGTGGTCGACCACAGAGTCAGGGGGCGTGCGGCTCTTCTTCACCCTCGGAAGGGGTGTCCGCCTCCGGGTGCTTGCGGCGGCCCCTGCCGGTCACGGTCGCGTACGCGACGGCCGCCAGGATGATCCCGCACCCGAGGAGCTGGAGCGGGGAGGGGCGTTCGCCGAGCGTCTCCCACGAGAGGACGAGCGCGCCCACCGGCTGCAGGAGCAGGAGCAGCGCGGTGAGGGAGGCGGACTGGCGCGGCAGCGCGTAGCCGATCAGCAGCCAGGCCGCGATCTGTGCGGTGAACGCGAGCGCGATCAGCCAGCCGTGCCCCGGCCAGGCGGGAACGAGGTCGACGCCGCCCGTGGCGGGTCCCAGCGCGCAGCTCGCCATTGCGGCGGTGACGCTCATGTGCAGCAGCGGGGTGACGGCGTGCGGAACGCCTGTCACGGCTCTCCGGAACACCAGGATGAAGGCGGCATAGGTCAGGGACGTCGCGCCGCCCAGAATCACCCCGGCCAGGGGCGCGGAGCCGTAGGCGGACGCGTCGAACACGCCGGACAGCAGCGCGACCCCGGCGAGGGCCGGTGGCATGACCGCCAGGAGCCTCGGTGGGGGCCGCTCCCGCAGGAGCCGCCAGGCGGCGAGAGAGACGACGAAGACCTGGAGGTTGCCCAGCACGGTCGCGATCCCGGCGCCGACGTAGCGGATCGAGTGATGCCACAGGATCAGGTCGAGGGAGAAGAACAGACCGGCCAGCCACGCCAGGCGGCGGCGCCGGGCCGGGAGCGGGCCGTGCCGCCGCATCTCGGACAGGGCGAGGACCGCCAGCACCGGTACGGCGTAGGCGCATCGGAACACGGCCGCAGTGGCCGGTTGCACCGCCGACAGCCGTACCAGCGTGGCCGAGGCCGCGAGAAATCCGGTCCCGGCGATGGCGGCGACGAGAACGCGCAAAGGTGATCATGCCTTCCCGCGGCCGGTGCCGCAGACCAGCGGTTGCCCGTTCTCACGCGACTCGACAGTGAACGGTGATCTCGGCTCTCGCGGTATCCGTGCGGCCGCCCACCTGCCGGGGAAGAGGCAGGCGGAGCGGGGTCACCGCGTGCGCTGTCTGGTGACCGCTCTGCGGGCGGCCTCCACCGCCGCGGGTACGGCCAGCAGGGTCAGGGCGAGCATGGTCGGTCGCAGGCGCCGGATCCCGCCGGAGGCCGCTCGGAAAGCGGCCGCGGCCGGAGGGGCCTGGGGAGCGGCCGGAGGCGGGGGAGCGGGGAAGCCCGGGGAGGAGGACGGGGCGAAAGGAGACGGCGGCGACGGGGCGGGAGCGGACGGCGGCGACGGGGGAGGGGGCGGTGGCGACGCGGCCGGCGGGGAGGGCGGCGGCGTCCCACCCGTGGCGTGGAACTCCTCCTCGAGGATCCGGTGGAAGCGCCGCTCGCGCCGGGTGGAGGTGCTGGTGATCCGGAGGCCGCGGACGTTGGTCCAGTAGCGGCGGCCGGCCGGGCCGGAGAACAGCAGGCGGGAGATCGAGCGCAGGTGGTCCTCGGTGATGGCGCCCAGTTCGTACTCCATCGACCACTGCGAGATGATCAGGTTCACGTACATGTGCTCGCGCGGGGCGTCGGGGTCTTCGGAGTCGAAGAACGGCCCCCAGGCCCGGCGGTAGAGCGGGTCCTCCATCGCCATCTTCATCAGGTCGACGTGGAGCATGCGCAGTGTCTGCTCCCGGTCGGACTTGGCCTCGCGGGCCTGCAGGACCAGGGAGACGGCGACGCCGACGAGCGCGAGGACCGACAGCAGCGTGGAGGCCGCGCCGTACGTCTGGCCGATGAGACTGAGGTGCTCCCAGTCGTCGGCCTGGGCTCCCAGCGCGCCGAGGGCGAGCGGGGAGACCGCGACGAGACCGGACACCAGAACGATCACGACCAGGAACAGGGCGGTCGTCAGGATCCGCTGGGGGAGACCGCGCGTCAGCATCCGCTCGGTCAGGCGACGCGGTGACACGGTGTGGTCACCTCCGCTCAGGCGCCGGGTTTGGGCGGCGGCAGGGGAGCGATCTCGCGGTCGAAGTAGCTCAGCAGCTCCTCGCCCTGCCGGTAGAGCTGGGAGAGCTCGGCGCGGCAGGAGCCGAGGAGCTCGGGGTCGTCGATGCGGCGGGCCCCGCTGAGCGTGCCCGTCGAGTCGTACAGGACCTCGTACATGGTCAGGGAACCCAGGACGACCACTTCGGGCAGTTCCGTCCCGGAGCCCTCCAGATGGGCGACGGACTTGGCGGGCAGGACCCGGATCCGCTCGCCCGTCTCGGCGCGGATCCTGAGGATCTGCATCTCCCACTGCAGGTACGGGGTGACCGGCTGCTCCACGACGCGGACCCTGCGCAGCTCGGGCCCGGAGGCGGAGGCGATGCCCGGGCGCATCTCCTCGACCAGCACGAGCGAGCGCTCCCAGTCGCCGGCGATCATCGCGTTCCAGCTCGCCACGTCCGGCTCGCGGAAGTGCTGGGCGCGCTCCAGTTTCCAGAACGGCTCGTCGCCCACGCGCTGGAACCGGGGCCAGAAGTCGTCGAGGTAGGCGGCCGCGTCCAGGAGCCGCCCCGGTGCGGCGCGGACCCGGTCAAGCATGGGGGATGTCCGATCTGGCGGCGATGAGCGTGACGCGGGGGATGATGACGATGCGCTCGTCCGGGGCGACGGACACGTCGGTGGGGAGGCGGCCCGTGTAGGCGGAGGTGAGATCTCGGCCGACGACGGCGAAGTCACCGTTGTCGAGCTCCCAGATGTCCGGGCAGGAGGGACTGCTGTTGGTCGTCCCCAACTCGCTCGCCGACTTTCCGAGCCGGCGCTTGAATTCGGCCGTTGGGCTGGCTTCCCACGGTCGGATCACTGCTACCTCCAGGAGGGGGGGCCGATGACCTTAGTTTGCCCCCTGGCATGACCTGGGAAAATAGCTGTCTCTGACACGTTCCGCTTACTGATCCACTACTTTCCGTGCACCGGGAGGGCGTCGGCCGCCGGCAGGCCGAGCAGTGCGGCGTGGCAGCGCATGGCGTGGTCGAAGGCCGTGCCGGGGTCGAGGACCACGTTGTTGAACTGGCCGAACAGCTCGAAGTTCACCCAGCCGAACAGGCCGGTCCAGGCGGCCAGGGCCCGGGCGACCACGTCGTCGGGGACGTCGGGCATGACCTCGCGCACGCGCATCGCGTCCTCGGAGAACGAGCCGGGCGTCGCGGGGAAGCCGCCCGGCGGGCGCAGCGCGCCGGCCCGGTGGGCGTCGGAGAGGATCCGGCCGTAGACGACGGTGTCGCGGATCGCCGCCGTGACGGTGTCCATCGGCGCCTTGTAGCCGGGCACGGGCGAGCCGTACAGCAGGGCGTACTCGTGGGGGTGGGCCAGGGCCCAGTCGCGCACGGCGTGGCAGACCGCCATCCACCGCCCCGTGTGGTCCTCGCGCGGGCGGGCGGCGTCGGCGTTCTCCACGGTCTCGCCGAGGGCGTTGTAGCCGTCGATGATCAGCGCGGTGAGCAGGTCGTCCCGGGAGGGGAAGTAGCGGTAGATCGCCGAGGAGACCATGCCCATCTCCCGGGCGACCGCGCGCAGCGACAGGCCCGCCGCGCCGTCGACGGCCAGCTGCCGGCGTGCGATGTCGGTGATCTCGCGGGTCAGCTCGGCCCGGACCCGTTCCCTTGCTGTACGGCCTGCGCTCATGTGACGACCGTACCAGAGCACCCCAATAAAACGAGAGCACTGCTCTTGACGATTGCCGCTCCGTTGAGAGAGCATTGCTCTCAGAGTGGAACGGCAATCTCAAGGATTGCCCGATCCGGCGGGAACCAATGAGAGGAACGACAACCATGGGCAAGCACGTCATCGCCGGAGCCGGACAGGTCGGATCCCAGGTCGCCACGCTGCTGGCTACCCAGGGGCACGAGGTCGTCATCGTCAGCCGGTCCGGTTCGGGCCCCGACCTGCCGGGGGTCCGGAAGGTCGCCGCCGACGTGTCCGACCGGGAGCGGATGGCCGCCCTGACCGAGGGCGCCGACGCCCTCTACAACTGCGTCAACCCGCCCTACCACCGCTGGGCGCAGGACTGGCCGCCGATGGCGGAGTCGCTGCTGGGAGCCGCCGAGGCGGCCGGGGCCGGATACGTCATCCTCGGCAACCTCTACGTCTACGCCGCGCCGGGGCGGCCGATGAGGGAGGACGACCCGCTCACCCCGCCCTCGGCCAAGGGCGCCATCCGGGTCCGCATGTGGCGGCAGGCCCTGGCCGCGCACGAGGCGGGCCGGGTCCGGGTGACCGAGGTGCGCGGGTCCGACTACTTCGGCCCCGGCTGCCGGGACCAGTCGCACATGGGCGACAGGCTCGTCCCCCGCCTGCTCGCGGGCAGGACGGTCCGCTACATCGGCGACCCGGACCTGCCGCACAGCTGGACCTACGTGCCCGACGTGGCCCGCGCCCTGGTGACCGCGGCCACCGACGACCGGTCCTGGGGCCGTGCCTGGCACGTCCCCACGGGGCCGGCGATGACCTACCGCGCCGTGGCGGAGCGCCTGGGCGAGCTGGCCGGAGTCTCCGGCCCGGCGGTCAAGGCCATGCCGCACTGGCTCCTGCGCACGGCCGGAGCCTTCTCGCCCATGCTCGGGGAGCTGGAGGAGCTGCGCTACCAGTTCGTCCGGCCGTTCGTCCTCGACTCCACGGACTTCCAGACCGTCTTCGGAACGGCGCCCACCCCCATGGACGAGGCCCTGACCGAGACGATCGCCTGGTGGCGCTCCCTGCTCGCCGAGGCGGCGTGAGAGGGAGCCGTCCGCCGAGGCCGCGGGCCGGGGCGGCAGGTCATAGGGTCGCCGCATGAAGATTGCGCTCATCGGCCTCGGGGACATCGCGGAGAAGGCCTACCTCCCGGTCCTGTCCGCCCTGCCCGGCCTCGACCTCCACCTGTGCACCCGCAACCGCGACACCCTCGACCGCCTCGGCGACGCCCACCGGATCGAGCGGCGGTCCACCTCGGTGGAGGAGGTCGTGAAGGCCGGCGTCGAGGCGGCCTTCGTGCACGCGGCGACGAGCGCGCACGCGGAGGTCGTCGAGCCGCTGCTCGACGCGGGCGTCCACGTCTACCTGGACAAGCCCATCGCCTACACCCTCGCCGAGTCCGAGCGCCTGGTACGGCTGGCGCGGGAGCGGGAGCGGTCCCTGCTGGTCGGCTTCAACCGCCGCAGGGCGCCGTCCTACGCGGGCCTGCTCGACCTCCCCCGCCACCTGGTCGTGATGGAGAAGAACCGCAGGAACCTGGCCCAGGATCCACGGGTCGCGATCTTCGACGACTTCATCCACGTGGTGGACACGCTCCGCTTCCTGGTTCCCGGCCCGGTCGAGCACACCGGCATCCGGGCCCGGGTCGGGGACGGCCTGCTGGAGCACGTGACACTGGAGCTGTCCGGCGACGGCTTCACCGCATTCGGGATCATGAACAGGGTGAGCGGCGCGACCGAGGAGACCCTGGAGGTCATGGGCGGCGGCGTCAAACGCAGGGTGGTCAACCTCGCCGACGTGACCGACTACGCCGGGGACGAGACCCTGGCCCGGCGGGGCGACTGGACCCCGGTCTCCCGGCAGCGCGGCATCGAACAGGTCTGCCTGGAGTTCCTGGAGGCCGTCCGCTCCGGCACGGTGATCGACGCCGCCGACGCCCTGACCACCCACGCCCTCTGTGAGGACATCGTCATGGCGATACGGCCTTGACAGAGCGCCCGATCGGGACGTCGATGGGAACGTAGATCCCTGCCCATCACGTCGGCCACGGCCTGAACGGCCCCCGGCGCGGAGCGTCCGCGCGCGGAGCGGGCCGGACGGGATCCGTCCGGGGCCGGAGAAGGGACGACCGGCGATGTTCGAGAGGTTCACCAACCGCGCGCGACGGGTCGTCGTCCTCGCCCAGGAGGAGGCGAGGCTGCTCAGCCACAACTACATCGGCTCGGAGCACATCCTTCTCGGCCTGATCCACGAGGGCGAGGGCGTCGCGGCCCAGGTTCTGAAGATCCTGGGCATCAGTCTCGAAGGGGTGCGGCAGCAGGTCGAGGAGATCATCGGCCAGGGCCAGTCGGCGCCGTCGGGGCACATCCCCTTCACCCCGCGCGCCAAGAAGATCCTTGAGCTGTCGCTCCGCGAGGCCCTGCAGATGGGGCACAGCTACATCGGCACCGAGCACATCCTGCTCGGTCTCATCCGTGAGGGCGAGGGCGTGGCCTCCCAGGTGCTGGTGAAGCTGGGCGCCGATCTCAACCGGGTGCGGCAGCAGGTCGTCCAGCTGCTCCGCGGTCACGAAGGGGAGGAACCGGCCGCCCGGGGCGCCCGCCGGGGACTCACGCCGCCGGTCCGGGTGCTCAGGAGGTTCGGCCGCAACCTGACCCGGGCCGCCCGCGAGGACACGCTGGCCCCGGTCGTCGGCCGCGAGACGGAGATCGGGCGGGCCGTGCGGGCCCTGCTGCTGCTCAGGCGCAACCATCTCCTGATCGTCGGCGAGCCGGGGGCGGGGAAGACGGCGCTCGTCCACGGGATCGCCCGGGCCCTGGCCGTCGAGGACGCCCCTCCGCGCCTCCGCGCGGCCGCCGTCCACCTGCTCGACGTGAGCGGGATGGTGCGCGGAGCCTACGACCGCGATGACCTGGAGGCGCGGGTCAGCGGCCTCGCCGGGGACGTCGAGGGCACGCGCGGTCTCATCCTCGCCCTGGACGGCGCCCTGTCCCCGATCCGCTCACTGCCCGTTCCGGGCAGCGCCCTGTCGTTCCTGTGGCCGGCCCTCGCGCGCCCCGGCCTCCGCGTGATCGCCACCGCGACCCCCGACGACTACCGGAGGTACGCGGCCGAAGACCCGGCGGCCGTCCGCGCCTTCCAGGTCATCCCCCTGGCGGAGCTGTCGGCCGAGCAGACGGCGCAGGTCCTCGCCGCGGCGCGGGCCGGATACGAGGCCCACCACTCGGTGACGATCGGACCGGACGTCGTGGCGGCCGTGATCGAGCGGGCCGGGACGAGCCCGATCGGACAGGTCTTCCCCGGCAGGGCGCTCGACCTGCTCGACCAGGTCTGCGCGCAGGCGGCCGTCCGCGGCCGCGCCGGTCGCGAGGAGCCCGTCCCGCCCGACGAGGACTTCGAGGACAGGCTCTACGAGCTCCGGCGGGAGAAGGAGGCCGCGATCGAGGCGGAGAACTTCGACAGGGCCGCGGAGCTGCGCAACCAGGAGAAGGAGATGATCCTGCGGAGGACCCGGGAGCGTCGGGAGGGCGGGGAGACGCCCGGGACGGTCGTGCCGGTGACCCTCGGCGACGTCGAGGAGGCCCTGGCCCTGCTCGCCCCGCCGCCGCACCGGCCCCGGGGAGACGAGGCCGGTACGGCGGGGCGGGACGGGCAGGAGGGCTCCGGGCCGCGGGATTCCGGGTGACGCGACGGCGCGCCGACTCCCCGGGGCGTCAGCGCTCGGACAGGTAGCGGCGGCCCAGGGCCCGCAGGCGGTCGTGGGCCGACTCGTAGACGGCGGGGCCGCCGAGACAGTCCTTGGGAAGCTTGGCGACCATCGTGTAGTTGGTGTCGCAGACGTTGCCCACCGGGGCCTGACCTGCCTGGCTGACGAGCTGGTAGGCGTCCATGGTGTCCAGGCCGGTGAGCTCGGCGGCCCAGGTGACCAGGTCGTGCTGGCTGATCCGGTAGGCGTCCTCCAGCGGGCGGGCCGAGCCGGTGGACATCAGGTGACCGTCGTCCTCCAGGCGCGGCCACGGGGTGACCACCCCCTTGATCAGCTCCACCGCCACCACGGTGTTCATCGCCGCCTCGACCGCGGTGCCGCAGACCTCGCCGTGCCCCTGCCTGGCGTGGCCGTCGCCCAGCGCGAACATGGCCCCCTCGACGTTGACCCCGAAGTACGCGGTCACCCCCGCACGCAGCTCGGGGGTGTCCATGTTGCCGCCGTGGGCGTCGGGGGTGATCGTCATGCGGGCCTCGGAGGCGCCCGGCGCGACGCCGACGGTGCCGTGCATCGGGTCCAGCGGGAGCTCGACCGTGAAGTCGCTGCGGCGGGCGTGGTAGCGGACCACGCCCTTGTCCGCGTCGACGTCGTAGCGCCAGACGATCTCCTCCAGCGCGGGCTGCAGCATCGCCGTGGTGTGGGTCCCGGTGAGCGCGCCGAAGTGCGGGAAGGTGGTGGACACCGCCCAGTCCCTGGCCGGCTCGATGGCGACGAAGTGCAGCGCGAGCGTGTCGCCGGGCTCGGCGCCCTCGACGTGGAAGGGGCCGGTGACCGGGTTGAGGTAGGGGAACTCGCAGACCCGCGAGGGCAGGTCCTCCACCGAGCGGACCCGGCCGCCGAAGCAGTCCTCGGTGTACAGCTCCAGGACGTCGCCGGGCCGTACGGTGCCGACGGGGGGACGGCCGCCGAAGGTGTAGGCGAGATCCCGCTCGGTGGGGCGGTAGGAGACGACGTTCATCGCGCACCCGCCGGGGGGAGCGCGGCGGGCGGGGGCACCTCGAATATGTCGAACACGGGTCTCTCCTCGGAGGCGGATGGGTTCTGCGGTGGATTCGTCCCGGAGTCCCGGAGCCGGTGGGGCTTCAGCGGGGCTCCGGCGGGGCTTCGGCGGCGTCGCTTCGGGGAGGCTTCAGCGGGGTCGCTTCGGGGAGGCGGCCGGGGCGTCCAGCCCGGGCAGGGTGGGGCGGCGGCCCAGGAGGTAGGAGGCGGCGAGCGCCACCGCGCCGAGACCCAGCCAGATCAGGCCCAGCGCCTGGGCCGCGATGCTGGCGTTGATCACGACGTAGACCAGGATCGCGAAGCCGATCGCCGGGGCGATCAGGTGCCGCCACCAGTCGCGGCTGCGCTGCCGTACGACGTAGTGGACGACGACCGAGACGTGCAGGGCGAGGAAGGCGGTCATCGCGCCGAAGTTGACCAGCCCGCTGATCAGGCCGATGCCGTCGTCACGGGTGGTCAGGTAGAGGCCGACGGCCAGGGAGACGACGGCCACGAGCAGGGTGGCGTTGACCGGGACCCGGTGGGCCGGGTGGACCTTGGCCAGGAAGCGGGGGAGCTGGCGGTCGCGGGCCATCGCGAACAGCAGCCGGGAGGTGGCGGCCTGGGCGACCAGGGAGTTGGCGAAGCCCCAGGCGATGGCGGTGGCGACGGCGGTGAGGACGCCGAGCCAGTGGCCGCCGGCGAACTCGGCCATGTCGTAGAAGGCGGTGCCCTCCGGGTCTCCCTTGCTCAGCAGCTCGGCCCGGTCCGGGGTGAGCAGCGCGCCCACCCAGGTCTGCGCGATGAACAGCACGCCCGCCAGCCCGAGCGCGGCCACCATGGACCGGCCGAGCTGCCTGCTGTCCTCCTGGTTCTCCTCGGCCAGCATCGAGATGCCGTCGAAGCCGAGGAAGGACAGGACCGCGATCGAGACCGCGCCGAAGACCAGGGACCAGGAGAACGTCGAGGAGTCGAAGAGCGGGCTGAGCGCCCCCGCCTGGGCCTTGCCCTGGGCCAGGGCGACCAGGCCGACGACCAGGAAGACCGCCAGCACGATGAGCTCGCCGATCAGCATGATCTTGGTGATCCGCGCGGTCATCTGGATGCCGGCGTAGTTCACCGCCGTGTTCAGCAGCACGAAGATGATCAGCCAGCCCCAGACGGGGATGAAGGACACGAAGGAGGCCATCGCGTAGCTCGCGATGAGGTAGAGCAGGGCGGGCACCAGCACGTAGTCGAGCAGGATCACCCAGCCGGCCAGGAATCCGACCGGCGGGGCGATGCCCCGGCCGGCGTAGGTGTAGACCGAGCCGGCCATCGGGAAGGCGCGGGCCATCTGCGCGTAGGACAGCGCGGTGAAGGCCATCGCGACCATGCCGATGACGTAGGCGAGGGAGACCATGCCGCCGGAGCCCTGGAAGACGCTGCCGAAGATGCCGAAGGGGGCGATCGGCACCATGAAGATCAGGCCGTAGACGAGCAGGTCGGTGAAGCTCAGCGTTCTGTGCAGTTCCTGCCGGTACCCGAAGTGCTCAAGGGAGGGGTCGGTTGCCATGGTGGCTCCTTGATGAGGGGGCAGCCGTACCCTAGGGCAAATCCTTGAATCAGAAAAGTTTTCTATCGGAAGCTTTTTGGGGAGATCCGTTCCGGCACGTGGCCGGGGGCTCAGCACACGACGTCGAAGTCGAGGCCGTCGGCCCGGCCGAGGTGCGCCCGCCGCCACACGCTCCGGCCCCGGAGCGTCAGCCGCCCCCGGGCCGTCACGATCGACGCGCCGTCGGCGGCGGCGTCCACCGCCGGCACCGCGAGCGTCCCGGCGCGCGAGCCGAGCGCGGCGAGCATCAGCACCGCCTCGTAACACCCCTGCCCGTGCCCGTTGAGCAGCGGCGCCGTGGGGCCGAACCGCCGGACGTAGCGCTCGCCGAGGCTCATGCTGTCGTCGGTGACCATGCTGGAGAAGTACCCCATCGCGCCGTAGAGCTCGCCGGTCGCGTCACCGCCGATGCCGAGCAGGCCGTGCTCCTCCAGTGCCCCGCAGAGCCGCGGGAACGACAGCCCCGCCGCGGCGAAGGCCCGGTTGAAGGCGACGAGGTCGCTGCCGATCAGGCTGAGCAGGACCGCGTCGGCCCGGCTCGCGACCAGCTCCTCCAACAGGGGCGCGACGTCGCGCACGCCGTACGGGACGAACCGCTCGCCCACCACCGCGGCGCCGTGCGCGGCCAGCAGGCGCCCGGCCGCCCGGTGGACCAGGCGCGGCCAGACGTAGTCGTTGCCGAGCAGGAACCACCGGCGGGCGCGGCGGTCGCCGGCCAGCCACTCGATGCCGGGCCCGAGCTGCTGCTCCGGCGTCTCGCCCAGGAAGTAGACCCCGGGCGCGCGGCCTCCCCCCTCGTACGGCGGGGCGTAGACGAACGGCACCCGCCCGGCCAGTGCCCGCACCACCGCTATCCGCACGTCGCTGCCGCAGGTGCCGGCCACCGCGTCCACGGCGCCGCAGGCCACGAGCGCGCCGGTCTCGGCCGCCACCCGCTCCGCCGGGCGGCCCCCGTCGATCAGCACGAGCTCGACCCGCCTGCCGAGGATCCCGCCCGCGAGGTTGACCTCGTCGGCGGCGAGGACCGCGCAGTTGATCGCGCACGGCCCGACCAGCCCGAGGACCCCCGAGACCGGGACCACGAGCCCGACCCGCAGCGCGGTGCTCGTCAGCAACCGGGCCTCGAGGGGGTCGATGACCGGGGTGGGAGCCGGCGTCACGGCCGGGATGGCTTCTGCCACGCAGACGAGTATCCTCCCGGAGGGACGGATGCGGCAGAGCCGTTATCCAGCCGGGACGATTATCCGGCCGGAGCGGGGGCCGGGACAGGGACGGGAGCTCCACGTGGTGACGACCGGGCTGGGATCCTCGCTCGCCTACCTGCTCAGCAGGGCCGAGCGCAGCGTCAACCGAGGGCTGGCCGCCGCGCTGGCGGCCGAGGACGTCACCGTCGAGCAGTGGCGCATCCTGCGGGGCCTCGCCGACGGGCGGGGCCACTCGATGGGCGAGCTGGCCGAGGCCGTGCTGATGCCCCACCCGACGCTGACCAAGGCGGTCGACCGGCTCGTGGACCGCTCGCTCGTCTACCGCGGGCACGACCCCGCCGACCGCCGCAGGGTCGCGGTCTTCCTCGCCGACCGCGGCGCGGAGCTGCTCGCCCGGGTGGAGGGCGGGGTGGCCGAGCACCACCAGGTGATCGCGGCGGCCTACGGCCCGGAGCGCACCGAGCAGCTCATGCGCGACCTGGAGAGCCTGGTCAGAGCCCTGGACGGGTCGGCCGGCCCGCTGCCCCTCCCCGGCCACGCCCGCTCCTGACCGTCCCGGCCTGTGACCGGTCGCGGGGGTGCCCCGTCCCGGCGTGTGCCCCGTCCCGGCGTGTGCCCCGTCCCGGTGCGTGACCGTCCCGCTGGGGATCCGGGAGGGGAGTCCCCGCGCCGGAAACGCTCAGGGGCCGTCCCATCCGGCCGATGATGCGCTCTGACGGATCATCGGCGTACGGCGGCGGGGGCGAGAAAAGGGATGGACCGGCTTCCATTCGCGGCGTTTCCCGCCGTCCTGTCGCGTCTCACCGGCGCTTCCCGGGCGTGGGCCGTCTGGCTCCTGCTCGGGACGGCGCTGGCCGTCGCCACCCCGGCCCTCAGCTCCGCCTCCCCGGTGCTGGAGGTCCTGGTATGGGTGCTGGCGCAGGCAATCGCGGCGGTGGCCGTCGTCACGGGGGTCCGCCGGCACGGCCTGACCGGGCTGTGGCCGTGGCGGCTGCTGTGCGCGGCCTCGGTGCTCGCCTGGTTCTCGACCACCCTGGCCTGGGGAGCCGGCCACATCTGGCTGGGGCTCCCCGGCGCCATGGACCTGTACCGGATCGGCACCCTGATCACCTACGCCCTGTCGCTGGCCGCGCTGGTGATGCTGAACCTGCGGGCCGAGGGCTCGCGCGGGGCGGCGCTGCTGGACGCGGGCATCATCGCCGTCGGCGTGGCCACGCCGTTCTGGACCTTCCTGGTCGGCCCGATGATCGACAGCAGCGGGCACACCGGCGCGCACCTGGCGTTCGCGGTCGCCATCCCCGCCATCGACCTGTTCGCCTTCGGCCTCCTGACGCGACTGACGCTCGACAACGGCCGCGCGCGCTGGCTGGCGCTGCTGAGCCTCTCCTACGTCGCCTTGTTCGCCGGGGACGGCGCCTACCTGCTCGACCAGGTGGCGGGCCGGCCCTCCGGGCCCGTCTCCGAGATCGGCTGGCTGGGCTTCTCCGTCCTGTCGGGCGTCGCCCTCCTGCACCCCAGCCTCGGCACCGCGCGCCGGCTGCGGACTCCTCCCGTGTCCAGCCGGGCCCGGGTGATGACGTTCCTGGCCCTGGCGCTGCTCAGCCCGCTGGGCTCCGGCCTCGGCCGGGCCCTGCTGGACGTCCCCGGGGCCCACGAGCCCTTCGGCGAGCTGGTCACCACGGTTTTCACCATGCTGCTGGCCGTACTGCTCGTGCTGCGCCTGAACACCGTCGCCCGGGTGGCCGAGGACCACGCGGGCGAGCTGGCCACGGCCCTGCGTCACCAGGAGATCCTGCAGCGCAGCCTGTCCTACCGCGCCCTGCACGATCCGCTGACCGGCCTGGCCAACCGCACCCTGCTGGGGCAGTCCATGCAGCGCGCCATCACCGCCTCCGCCGTCGCCCCCGGCACCCCTCCGCCCGCCCTGCTCCTGCTCGATCTGGACAGGTTCAAGGACGTCAACGACACCTTCGGCCACTCCGTCGGCGACGAGCTGCTCACCCACGTCACCCACCGCCTGAGCGGCACCGTCGCCACCGGCGGGCGGACCCTGGCCCGGCTCGGCGGCGACGAGTTCGCCCTGCTCCTGCCCGAGGCCACCGCCGAGGAGGCGCTCGCCGTGGCGCGGCGCATCCTGGCCGGGCTGCGGGCCCCCTACCCGCTGGGCGGCCGGGAGCTGTACATGACCACCAGCATCGGCGTCCTGGCCGGGCTGCCCGTCGCCAGCCCGTCGGAGGCGCTCCGCGACGCGGACCTGGCCCTGTACGCCGCCAAGAACGCGGGCAAGGACCGGGTCACCGTCTTCGACCCGGCGCTTCGCCAGGCGCAGCTGGAGCGCACCCGCCTGACCGCGGGCCTGCGCCAGGCGGTCGAGGGCGGCGAGCTCGTCCTGAACTACCAGCCCGTCGTCGACCTGGCCGGCGGTGAGATCCGGGCCGTCGAGGCGCTGCTGCGCTGGAGCCCGCCCGGTTCGCGGCCGGTCCCGCCGGAGGTGTTCATCCCGATCGCCGAGGAGACCGGGCTCATCGTCCCCATCGGCCGGTGGGTGCTGGAGCAGGCCTGCGCCGACGCGCGCCGCTGGCACGAGCAGTACGGCATCTCCGTGACCGTCAACGTCTCCGGCCGCCAGCTGCGGGAGGAGGACTTCACCGAGATGGTCCTGAGCACGCTGACCCGGTACGGCCTCCCCCGGGGAGCGCTGGTCCTGGAGATCACCGAGAGCATGCTGCTGGCCACCACCCCGGCCGAGACCCGGCGCGTCGTCGCCGTCCTGGAGGCGCTGCGCGAGCACGGGGTGCGCATCGCCATGGACGACTTCGGCACCGGCTACTCGTCCCTGTCGTACCTGCGCACCCTCCCGGTCGACATCCTCAAGATCGACCGTTCGTTCACCACCGTGCTCACCGAGGCCGACCACCGGACCCGCGCCTTCACCAAGGCGATCCTGGAGCTGGCGGCCAGCCTGAACGTGGCCACCGTCGTCGAGGGCGTCGAGCTGCACGAGCAGGCCGTCCTCCTGCAGCGGATGGGCTGCCCGCTGGCGCAGGGCTACCTGTTCTCGCCCCCGGTCTCCGGCCTGCAGATCGACAGCCTGCTCAGCCTCAACCCCTGGCGGCGCGCCGCCTGACCGGCGGGCGCGACCGGGGACGCGGACCGGCCCGCCGGGGCCCGGTGGGGTGAGGCCCCGGCGGGCCGGTGGTCATCACGGGTTCACGATCCGCGGGGAGACGGTTCCGCCGGCAGCCCGCGGGCCGTCACGGGTAGAGGCCGCGCATCCGGTGGGCCTCGGCGACCCGGCCCACGCCGATGACGTGGGCGGCCTGGCGCAGCGTGATGCCGCGCTCGGCCGACAGGGCCGCCACCGCGTCGTAGGAGTGCTCCATCAGGTCGCGGAGCTTGACCTCGACCTCGCCGGCGCTCCAGGAGTAGGCCTGCATGTTCTGCACCCACTCCAGGTAGGAGACGATCACACCGCCCGCGTTGGCCAGGATGTCGGGGACCACCGTGGTCCCGGCGTCGGCCAGGATGCGGTCCGCCTCGGGGGTGGTGGGGCCGTTGGCGCCCTCCACGATGAGGCGGGCCCTGATCCGGGGAGCGTTCTCCTCGGTGATCACGCCCTCCAGGGCCGCCGGGACGAGGATGTCCACGTCCAGCTCCAGCAGGTCGGCGTGGGACAGGGCGTCGGCGTGGCGGTAGCCGTACACGCCGCCGGTCTCCTCCACCCAGGCCCGCAGGCCGTCCACGTCGAGACCGGAGAGGTCGACCACCGCGCCGGTGACGTCGGAGACCGCGACCACGCGGCAGCCCGCGTCGGCGAGGTAGCGGGCGGCCAGCGCGCCGACCTTGCCGAAGCCCTGGATCGCGACGGTACGGCCCTCGGGCGAGCCCGGCAGCGCCTTGAGGGCGGCGATCTGCACGCCGCGCGAGGTGGCTCCGGCCCGGCCGAGCGAACCGCCGAGGGTCATCGGCTTGCCGGTCACCACGCCGGGGACGGGGTAGCCCGCGTTGACCGAGTAGGTGTCCATGATCCAGGCCATGGTCTGCTCGTCGGTGCCGACGTCGGGGGCCGGGATGTCCTTCTCCGGGCCGATGATCGGCAGGATCTCGTTGACGTAGCGCCGGGTGACCCGCTCCAGCTCGCGCGGGGTCAGCGAGGCCGGGTCCACGGCGACGCCGCCCTTGGCGCCGCCGTACGGGATGCCGACCAGCGCGCACTTCCAGGTCATCCACATGGCCAGCGCGGTGACCTCGTGGATGTCGGTGGAGGGGTGGAAGCGGATGCCGCCCTTGGCCGGGCCGCGGGTGATGTTGTGCTGGACCCGGAAGCCCTGCACGACGTCCATGCGACCGTCCTCGCGGCGGACGGGGACCGCGACGGTGAGCGAGCGGCGGGGGGTGGAGAGCATCGAGCGCAGTCCGTCGTCCAGGCCGAGCTGGTCGGCGGCCTGGTCGAGCTGGAAGAGCGCGGAGTCGAGGGCCTGGCGGCCCGGGGTGAGCAGGGACGTGGTGGCCGGCGTCGTTGACGGCACCGTGATCGACATGAAGGAGGTCCTCCATACGGGGGAGCGGAGCGCCGTTGCTCCGCTCATGGCGTTTTGTCATGATCAGCGTAGCTATGGGGGTTTAATCGCACCAAGGCAGACATGTTGCGTTCTCATGGCCGATCTTTGTGCGTTATGCCACTTACTTGCCGATCTGTTGTTATCGAGGAAAGCGGCTGGGCAACGGGAAAGGAACCTGCCAATATGGCAGCCCGTCCGGAGGATGTCCGCCAATGTGGAGCGACTGGGGGGATGGACGTGCCGGAACTTGTCGTGGGGCCGCTGCTGCGTTACGTCGACGGGACGAGCGCCTCGATCTGGGTCGAGACCAGCGAGCCGTGCGAGGTGACGGTCGAGGCGGGCCGGGCGCGGGCGAGCGCGCGGACCTTCACCGTGCACGGTCACCATTACGCGATCGTGGACGTGACCGACAGCGGGACCTACGAGGTCAGCCTGGACGGGGAGACCGTCTGGCCGCTCCCGGACCATCCGCCCAGCCGCATCCGGCTGCTCGGCCCGGACGGCCCGCGGAAGGTGATGTTCGGCTCCTGCCGGACCAGCGTGCCGCACGACGTGATCCACACGATCTCGCACGGGGTGGACGTCCTGCGCTCGTACGGCTGCCGCATGATGGAGACCTCCGAGGAGCAGTGGCCCGACATGCTGCTCCTGCTCGGCGACCAGGTCTACGCCGACGAACCCTCCGCCGAGATGCTGGAGTTCATCAAGAACCGCAGGGACGACGAGCCGAAGACCGAGATCGCCGACTTCGAGGAGTACGCCGAGCTGTACCGGGTGGCCTGGAGCGATCCGGAGATCCGCTGGCTGCTCTCCACCGTGCCCACCGCGATGATCTTCGATGACCACGACCTGCGCGACGACTGGAACACCTCCGCGGACTGGCGGGAGAAGATGGCCGCGGTCGAGTGGTGGCCGCGCCGGGTGGTCGCCGGCCTCGGGGCCTACTGGGTCTACCAGCACCTGGGCAACATGTCGCCCGCCGAGCGCGACGCCGACGGCCTGCTGGGCAAGCTGTGCGCCGCCGAGGGCGACGGGGCCGAGATCCTCGACACCTTCGCCGCGCACGCCGACGCGGTTCCCTCCGACAGCCGCTGGAGCTACGCCCGCGACCTGGGCTCCACCCGCCTGATCATGATCGACTCGCGGTGCGCCCGGCAGCTCATCCCCGGGGACCGGCGCATGCTGGACCCGGTGGAGTGGGAGTGGCTGACCGAGCAGCTGGCCAGGGAGGGGGCCGAGCGCATCCTGCTCGGCACCTCGGTGCCGTTCCTGCTGCCCTCCGGCATCCACCACGTGCAGACCTGGAACGAGGCCCTGGCCCAGGGCGCCTGGGGGCGCCGGGTCGCCCGCTGGGCGGAGTGGCTGCGCCAGGCCCTCGACCTGGAGCACTGGTCGGCCTTCCGCCGGTCCTTCGAGGACCTGGCGCGGTTGCTGACCCGGACCGGCAAGCCGGTGATCATCCTCTCCGGCGACATCCACTACTCGTACGCCGCCAGGGCCAGGAAGCACCCGATCCACCAGCTGGTCTGCTCGCCCATCCGCAACCCGCTGAGCCGTACCCTCCGCCTGGCCAACATCGTCGCCCAGTTCGGCATCGCCACCCTGATCGGCGGCTTCCTGGCCCGCACGGCCCGGATCCCCCGTCCCCCGATCAGGTGG
Source organism: Planobispora longispora (assembly GCF_016863135.1). Lineage (GTDB taxonomy): Bacteria > Actinomycetota > Actinomycetes > Streptosporangiales > Streptosporangiaceae > Planobispora > Planobispora longispora. The sequence continues at coordinate 32,774 of NZ_BOOH01000033.1, read as the reverse complement.
CGGATCACCGACGGCCCCTGGTTCTCCAACGCGATCGCCACCCTGTCCCTGGAGGGCCCGGTCTCCGTCCGCTGGGAGACCGCCAGCACCACCGAGGTCATCGACGTCGCCACCGTGGAGCTCCCCGTCTAGAGGGTCGCTCTCATCCGTGGAAGCGTCATCAGCCGGATCGCTGGATCGCCGGGCCGCCGGATCGCGCAGCCGGGGCGTCGCGCCTCCCCGTGAACCGCGGTCAGAACGTGGCGATCGGGTTGACCGGGCTGCCGGACGTGCCGGCGAAGCGGACCGGCGCGACCGCGAGGTGGAAGTCCCACTGGCCGAGCTCGGCGGCCGTCGCCGCGCACGCCTCCAGGTCGCAGTTGTCGAGCATCCACAGGCCCATCGCGACGAGGCTCACGGCGTGGACCGGCATCAACACGCCTTCGTACCCCGACGGCTGAACGTCCTGGGTGGTGTCGGCGCCGATCAGCGCGACCTCCCGTTCACGCAGCCACGGCAGGCAGGACGCGTGCCACCCGGCCTGCGTGAAACCGCCGGCCGGACCGGTCTCGTGCCGGAGACGGCCGTAGCCGGTCCGCAGGAGCACCGCGTCGCCGGATCGCACGCGCACACCCTGGCGGCGCTCGGCCTCCTCGAGATCGTCGGGAAACACGCCCTGCCCCGGCTCCAGCCACGGCACATCCCGCACGCCCGCGATGTCCAGCAGGACGCCACGCGTGACGATCCCGTCCGCCGCAGCCGTGACGGCCGCCCACGCCGATCCCGTCGCGGCGTCGACCAGCGAGTGCGACCGCCCGTTGTACATCATGCCGTCCCAGAAGATGTGGCACGGCGAGTCGAGGTGGGTGAGGGTGTTGCCGTGGAACGTGACGCCGAGCCGCTCAACCGAGAAGCCCCAGTGCCGGTCGTCGCGGAATCCGGGCGCCGGCATGTTCTCGGCGCCCGGCATGTCGGCCGCGCACGGGCACGTCGTCGTCGACCGCTCCATGTCTCCCGGCACGGCGACCTCCCACGCGCACGACACGCTCCTGCCGCGGCGCACGGCCCGCGCCGCCGCCAGCCGGACGTCGTCGGTGATGTGGTTCAGGGTGCCGAGCTCGTCGTCGTCGCCCCACCGTCCCCAGTTCGACAGCGTGCTGAAGTATCCGAGCACCTCGTCCTGTGTGGGCATCGGTCGTCCTGCGGTCATCCCAGCATCGACTCCTCCGGTCACGCGGTTCGAGGCACCGCAGGCAGGGTATCCCGACCTCTCCCCGACCGGACGGGGTCAGCCGCCGAGTTCCCTGACGGCCTCGGCGAGCTGGTCGACGGCCCAGAGCAGGTCCTCCTCCGAGACGACGATCGGCGGGGCGAGGCGGATCGTGGAGCCGTGGGTGTCCTTGGCCAGCACGCCGCGGCGCATCAGGGCCTCGGAGACGTCGCGGCCCGTGCCCAGGGACGGGTCGATGTCCACCCCCGCCCACAGGCCGCGCCCGCGCACCGCCACCACGCCCCGGCCGACCATGCCGCGCAGCCGCTCGTGCAGGACGCCGCCGAGTTCCCTGGCCCGCGCCTGGTACTCACCGGTGTTGAGGATGTCGATGACCGCGCACGCCACCGCGCACGCGAGCGGGTTGCCGCCGAAGGTGGAGCCGTGCTGGCCCGGCCTGATCACGCCGAGCACGCTCTCGTCGGCCGCGACGGCCGAGACCGGGACCACGCCGCCGCCCAGGGCCTTGCCCAGCACGTAGACGTCGGGGACGACCCCCTCGTGGTCGCAGGCGAAGGTGTCGCCGGTGCGGCCGAGACCGGACTGGATCTCGTCGGCGATCATCAGCACGTTGTTCTCGGTGCACAGCTCGCGGATCTGGCGCAGGTAGCCGTCCGGCGGCACCAGCACCCCGGCCTCGCCCTGGATCGGCTCCACCAGGACCGCGACCGTGTCGTCGTCCACGGCCTCGCGGATCGCCTCGACCGACCCGTACTTCACGATCCTGAAGCCCGGCGTGTAGGGGCCGTAGCCGTCGTGGGCGTCGGGGTCGGTGGAGAAGCTCACGATCGTCGTGGTGCGGCCGTGGAAGTTGTCCTCCATGACGATGATGTTCGCCCGGTCGCGGGCGACGCCCTTGACCTCGTAGCCCCACTTGCGGGCGACCTTGATCGCGGTCTCCACGGCCTCGGCGCCGGTGTTCATCGGCAGGATCATGTCCTTGCCGGTCAGGTCGCCCAGCCCGGCGGCGAAGGCGGCGAACTGGTCGTGGAAGAAGGCGCGGCTGGTCAGGGTGAGCCTGCCGAGCTGCTCCCGCGCGGCCTCGATGATCTTCGGGTTGCCGTGGCCGAAGTTGAGCGAGGAGTAGCCCGACAGGCAGTCCAGGTATCGCCTGCCCTCGACGTCGGTGACCCAGGCTCCCTGCGCCTCGTGGATCACGATGGGGAGCGGGTGGTAGTTGTGCGCGCTTCGGCGCTCGCTGAGCTCGATGAGCTCGGCCGTGGTGGTCATCCGGATATCACCGTTCCCTCTGGTCTCATACTCTGCCACCTGGGCTTATTCCCGGATCGCCGGCGATTGCCGCCTGGGGGGCGTCTCACGCTCCCCGGATCTCCAGCGTGCAGCATTTCGGGCCGCCGCCCGCCTTGCGCAGCTCGGACAGCTCGACCGGGATCACCTCGAAGCCGCGGCGCTTGAGTTCCAGCTGCAGACCGGCCGCCTCGGCGTTGATCACCACGTGGGTCCCGTCGCTGACCGCGTTGAGCCCCAGCACGACCGCGTCGTCCTCGTCCGCGACGACGGCGTCGGGGAACAGGTGGCGCAGCACCTCCCGGCTGCCCGCGGAGAAGGCCCCGGGGTAGTAGGCCACGTTCCGGCCGTCCAGCGGGAACAGGGCGGTGTCCAGATGGTAGAAGCGCGGATCCACCAGGCGCAGCGTCACCACCGGCCGGCCGAGGAACTCCTGGGCCTCGCCGTGCGCGGTGACGTCGGTGCGGAAACCGGTCCCGGCCAGCACGAGGTGGTCGAGGACGAGGAAGTCGCCCTCGCCCTCGTTGGTGAAGGCCGGCTCGCGCACCCGGTCGTAGCCGTTGTCGGTGAACCACTTCAGGTACGCCGGTCCCTCGGCCGCCCGCTCGGGGTGCGTGAACCGCGCGCCGTACACCCGGCCGCCGACCACCAGCGCGCCGTTGGCCGCGAAGACCATGTCGGGCAGGCCCGCCACGGGATCGATCAGGCTGACCCGGTGGCCGAGATCCTCGTAGACCCCCCTGAGCGCCTCCCACTGCCGGACGGCCACCTCGCGGTCGGCGCCGGCCTCGGGGTTCATCCAGGGATTGATGGCGTACTCCACCGCGAAGTGGTCGGGCCGACACATGAGGTAGTGCCTCGTCATCGATAACCCCCGCAAAAGGATGTCGTGGTGAGAACGGCAACAGCCTAGGAAGGGGGCACACGCGGGCCAATAGCCCGATCTTGCGTGTCGGCGCAGGTCTCTTGCGAGTCTCAGGCGGGAGACGGCGATTCGTTGCGCGGGGTCGCGGAGGGGGCGTCGATCAGCCGGGAGAGCACGATGGAGCTCTTGGTGCGCACCACGAACGGCTCCGCCGCGATGCGCTCGATCACCCGCTCCACGTGGCGCACGTCCGTCGCCCTGATGTGCAGCAGCGCGTCCGCCTCACCGGTGATCGTGCACGCCGAGATCACCTCCGGGTGCCGGGCCACGGCCACCCCGATGTCCGCGGGGGAGGTCTTGCCCGCGCAGAACAGCTCCACGTACGCCTCGGTGGTCCAGCCGAGCGCGGACGGCTCCACCCGCGCGGTGAACCCGGTGATCGCTCCGGCCTCCCGCAGCCGGTCCACCCTGCGCTTGACCGCCGACGCCGACAGTCCCACCCGCTGTCCGATCTCCGCGTAGGTGGCGCGGGCGTCCTCGACGAGCGCCCCGATGATGTCACGATCCAGCCGGTCCAGTTCCACGCTGCTTTGTAACACAGCCGCCCGGCAGCGGGCCGACGGACGGGCCGGCGGAAGGCCGGGTGAGGCGGCCCGGACACGACGGAGGGCCGCGGCGTCATGCCACGGCCCTCGACGTCGTACGGCGGGTCAGGCGGGCTCGGCCTCGCCGGTCGCCTGCTCCAGCGCCTCCTCGGGGGAGGCCTCGAGGTCGGCCTCGGCGGAGGCCCGGGCCGTGGCCGACTCCTTGTCCAGGCGGACCCAGCTCGTCACGCTCTCGACGGCGAACATCACGCCCAGGTAGAGCGTGAGCACGGCCAGCACCCAGGTCAGCACGCCCAGCGCGGCGCCCGCGCCGATCAGCAGCAGCCGGAGCTCCCAGCCCAGGCCGGCCCGGAAGACCCAGGCGGGCGGCCAGATGCTCTGCCGGGTCCGGTAGACCGTGTCGTAGGTGTGGTAGCCGATCACGTAGACCAGCACGAACGCCAGCCACTTGGGCGCGCCGGCGGCCAGGGTCACCAGGACGATGATGAGGAACTCGGTGCCCCGGATCAGCGGCGGCACCAGCCAGTCGAGCTTGCCCAGGTGGTCGCGGGGCGCGGTGGGCAGCACCAGCGCGATCATGACCAGGGACGGGACGAGCAGGATCGGGCCGTCCTCCAGGAGCCCGGCGACCGCCATCGCCACGACCGCGAGCAGGGCGGCCAGCGCGGACGGCACCGGGGGCAGGCCCCGGCCCATCCGGTCACGGAACAGGGTGACCAGCGGGCCGTCGTCGCGGTAGGCGAGCAGGCGCGCGGTCTGCACGCGCAGGCGCTCCTCGTAGGGGTCCGGAGCGGGCGTGGCCTGCGGCTGGGGCTGGGTGATCATGCGAGTGACCTCATCAGACGTCCGGTGAGCGAGTAGGCGGCGCCGATCCCACCCCAGATGATCAGCGTCAGGAAGGTGATCCGGGCGTCGAAGAGGGCGCCGGCGATGGCGATGACGGCGAAGCGCTCACCGATCGGGAACACGATCATCTTGCGGGCCCAGTGCACGGCGCGGTACTTGCCCGCCTTGGTCCACATCTTCAGCAGGTTGCGGATGGTGCCGCCGTTCCGGGCGACCTTGCGCTCCTCCAGCGCCGCGCGGAGCGGGGTGTCGGAGCTGACCGACAGCGGCATGGAGGGCAGCGGCGACGGGGGCTTGCGCCGGTTGGCCGCGCCGAAGGAGAAGTCCAGCAGGTGCCGGATGGACTGGATGCCGAGCGCGATCAGCGCCAGCGTCCACACGTCGCCGACGCCCGAGACGGCCGCGCCGACCGCCAGCCCGGCGAAGACCACGTACTCCTTGAAGCGGTCGAAGGTGGCGTCCAGCCACGCGCCGAGAACGCCGAACTTGCGGGCGTAGCGGGCGAGCTGGCCGTCCACGCAGTCGAACACGAACGCGAAGTAGATCAGGATGCCGCCGGCGACCATCCCGGCGCGCGCGCCGGTGGCGAAGCACGCCGCCGCCGCCACGCCGAGCGCGATCGAGATCAGGGTGACCTGGTTGGGGGTGAGCCCCCGCCGGGCCGCCCAGCGGGCGATGAACCGCGAGTAGGTGCTGACGAAGTAGGTGGTGAAGAAGCCGTCGGCGCCCTTGACCGCGTTGTTCAGCCGGGCCCGGTCCTCGTTGAAGGCGGCCATGTCGGCCACGAACTGGTCGGTCTCGGCCTGCGAGGTCACCCGGCGGTAGAACAGGTCCCGCCGGCCCCGGATGCCGACGGAGACGCCCTTGCGCACCAGGCCCAGGATCAGGAGCTGGATCAGGTCGTCCTCGGGGCCGAACAGGTGGGCCATGTCGGCCAGTTCGCGGGCGGCCTCGGCGAGCGCGGGCGCGTGCCTGACGTTCAGGTGCAGCGGGCCGAGCAGCACCGCGTTGGGCCGGGTCACCGCGTGGTAGGCGGAGCCGACCGAGATCACCCGGGACTTGGCGGCGCGGGCCCGGACCGGGAGACCCTCGAAGAACCGGTCGCCGATCTCCGGCTCGGCCTCCTCGATGGGGACGTCCGGGACGATGAAGTCGCCGTTCTCGTCCTCTTCGCGGGGCTCCTTGGCGATCAGGGCGAGCGCGCCGCGCTTGGACTTGGTGATCTGGTAGATCAGCTCGTCGTGGACCAGCGAGTTGGCCGGGAGGATGAGCAGGTTCTCCGTGGCGCGCTCGGCCGCCTCGGCCACGGCGCGCAGGTCGCCGGCCAGGTCGGAGGTCTCCACGAGCCTGCCGGGGAACCCGCGGTAGGCGATGGCGTCGTCCTTGCGGGCGATCGTCACCGGCGCGGAGTCGAGCGAGGCGAGCTGGCCGTGGAGCTTGCCGATCACCGTGGGGCAGCCGGGAAGCGCGGGCAGGGTCAGCGCGGCGGGCGGCGCTGACGGGCCGGAAGCGGCATCGGGGCCGGGCGATGAGCCCAGCAGGACCACGCGGGGCATGGCACCCTTTCGTGCGGGGGTGGATCCGGGTTCGGACATGGCGGAGAAGGTCGCCAGAGGTCAAAGTTTAGTGAGTTCCAGGTGAACAGCACGCATCGGTGATGCTTCCGTGCTGCCTGACAACGTTTGGAGGCCTTCCACGCAGGTCTCCAGACTAAACTGGGGAAAGTGAGTCTGTACCGTGACGAGGGCGTCGTCTTACGCACCCACAAACTGGGCGAGGCCGACCGCATCATCACGGTCCTCACCAAACGCACAGGAAAGATCCGTGGCGTGGCCAAGGGCGTCCGGCGGACCAGCTCGCGGTTCGGTGCCCGGCTGGAGCCGTTCACCCACGTGGACCTCCAGCTGCACACCGGCCGCACGCTGGACGTGGTCACCCAGGTCGAGACCATCCGCCCGTACGGCGAGGCGCTCGTCGCCGACTACCCGCGCTACACCGCCGGCGTCGCGATGCTGGAGACCGCCGACCGGCTGATCGCGGGGGAGAAGGAGCCCGCGCTCCGGCAGTTCCTGCTGCTCGTCGGCGGTCTGCGCGCGCTGGCCGCCGCCGAGCACGAGGCCCGGCTGGTGCTGGACGCCTACTTCCTGCGCTCGCTGGCCGTGGCCGGATACGCCCCCGCGCTCGACGCCTGCGCCCGCTGCCAGGCCACGTCCGTGCGGGCGTTCGCCATCGTCGCGGGCGGCGTGGTGTGCGGGAACTGCCGTCCCGCCGGCGCCGCCGTCCCCGAGGGGGAGACCCTCGCGCTGATGCTGGCGCTGCTGAAGGGAGACTGGGCGGTCGCCGACGCCTCCGAGGCCCGGCACCGGACCGAGTGCAGCGGCCTGGTCGCCGCCTATCTGCAGTGGCACCTGGAACACGGCATACGCTCTCTCCGACACGTAGAAAGGGAGCCCGCCACGTGAACGTCCGCCCGCCCGCCCCGCATCCCTCCGGCGCCACCCCGCCGCCGATCCCGCGCGACCTCGTGCCCAGGCACGTGGCGATCGTGATGGACGGCAACGGCCGGTGGGCCAAGCAGCGCGGCCTGCCGCGCACCGAGGGGCACAAGGCGGGCGAGGCCTCGCTCTTCGACGTGATCGAGGGCGCGATCGAGCTGGGCGTCCCGTACCTGTCGGCCTACGCCTTCTCCACCGAGAACTGGAAGCGCTCGCCCGACGAGGTCCGCTTCCTGATGGGGTTCAACCGCGACGTCATCCGCCGCCGCCGCGACCAGCTGCACGCGATGGGCGTGCGGGTCCGCTGGGCCGGCCGTCCCGGGCGGCTGTGGAAGAGCGTCATCTCCGAGCTGCAGGACGCCGAGGAGATGACGGAGCGCAACTCCACGCTGACCCTGCAGTTCTGCGTCAACTACGGCGGCCGCGCCGAGATCGTGGACGCCGCGCTCAAGCTGGCCGAGGACATCGCCGCCGGGCGGGTCAAGCCGGGACGGGTCAAGGAGGAGATCTTCGCCCGCTACCTGGACGAGCCGCAGATCCCGGATGTGGACCTGTTCGTGCGCTCCTCCGGTGAGCAGCGCACCTCCAACTTCCTGCTGTGGCAGTCGGCCTACGCGGAGATGGTCTTCCTCAACCGGCTCTGGCCCGACTTCGACCGCCGCGATCTGTGGGAGGCGTGCGAGACCTACGCCAAGCGCGACCGCCGCTACGGCGGGGCCGTTCCCAACCAGCTCTAGACGTCGTACGGCGATCCCTGCGCCGCAGGTCACGGCCTTGTGATGGTTCTTCCCCGGTGCGAGACTGAAACTGACGAGGGGGGAACGTCATGATCGAAGTGAAGAGCATCGACAAGCCGGACGAGCGCCGGGACTTCCCGAAGGGGCACCTGGAGGTGTGCAACCTGACGGGGCTGAGTTTCGGCGTCGCCACGTTCGAACCCGGATGGCGCTGGTCGGAGTCCGTCAAGCAGATCGTCGGCACCGATTCCTGCGAGGTCCACCACAACGGGTTCGTCGTGCAGGGCAGGATTCACATCCGAATGAACGACGGCACGGAGACGGAGGTCGGTCCGGGGGAGGTCTTCGTCTGCCCGCCCGGACACGACGCCTGGGTCGTCGGCGACGAGCAGGTCGTGGCCTACGACTTCGCGGGTGGCGCCGCGGAGTACGCCAAGGCCAAGGCTTAGGGAGAGGGCTCGGGTTCCCGCCGGGTGAGCCCGCCCGGCGGGTTCTTCGTGTATTCCCGGCCTCTTCGCGTGGCTCTGCGGGCTCTTGGCCTTCGCGGCCCCGGCGCGCGGTCGGCCTCAGGCGCGGCGGCGGGCCCGGTAGGCCGCGACGTGCATGCGGTTGCCGCAGGTCCGGCTGTCGCAGTAGACCCGCGAGCGGTTGCGGGACTCGTCGACGAAGACGCGCTCGCAGCCGGGCGCCGAACAGGTGCGCAGGCGCTCCCACTCGCCCTCGACGAGCAGGTGCGCCAGGGCCACGCCCAGGTCCGCCGAGAGGTGCTCGCTGAGGGCGGCGCCCGGGGCGAAGTAGTGCACGTGCAGCGGGTGGCCGTCGTGCTCGGTGAGGCGGGGGGTGATGCGGGTCCCGCTCAGCAGGGTGTTCAGCCGGATGACGGCGGTGGCCTGGTCGGGGGCGGTGAAGACCTTGTGGAAGGCCTCCCGCAGGGCGCGCACCTGGTTCAGGTCGGCGGCGCCGAGGTCATCGACGCCGCTCACCTCCCACCGTTCCACGAACTCGCCGAGTTGTCCCAGATCGCTCAGACCGTCCTCGCCCCCGGTGGCGGGGGAGGTGTTGACCAGGTCGACGGCGGTGGCGAGTGAGTGCACCATGTCATGTCCGAATGGCATGTTGACTCCAGTTGGCTACGGTTGTGGCGGGGGTTGCGCCCGTACGGCGGCTCGCCGTCTGGGAAGCGTATCTCTCCGAAGCCGTCCGGGGGCCCTCCGCGACCGCACATCGCCGTACCGCCCGCGGAGTCCGGTCATCCTGCCGGCCCCGGGGAGCGCCGGCCGCACCCCGTGCCGGAGGTCGGTCCCGGCCGGTCTCAGCCGGCCTTCGCCGCGGCCGAGCAGGACGAGCAGGTGCCGAACACCTCGACGGTGTGGGTGATCTCGGTGAAGCCGTGCTCGGTGCCGACCGTCTCGGCCCAGCGCTCGACCGCGGGCCCGGCCACCTCCACGGTCCGCCCGCAGCGGCGGCAGACCAGGTGGTGATGGTGGTCGCCGCTGGCGCACGCCCGGTAGACCGACTCGCCGTCATCGGTGCGGAGCACGTCGACATGCCCGTTGTCGGCCAGAGCCTGGAGCGCCCGGTAGACCGTGGTCAGCCCGATCTTGGCTCCCTCCGCGCGCATCTCGGCGTAGACGTCCTGAGCGCTGCGGAAACCCTCGCTCTGGCGGAGGATCTCGTGGACGGCATCGCGTCTGCTGCTCATCAGTTGGACTCCTGAGGTCGGCTTCGGCGTACGAATCTACCGAGCCCGAGGGCCAGGACGAACCCTCCCAGCGCGAAGAGCACGATGAGGGCGCCCGGCGGGACCTCGACGTAGAACGACGAGGTGAGCCCGCCCACCGTGGCGGCCATGCCGCAGAGCATGGCCAGGAGCATGGTGCTGCGGAACCCCCGGGTGAGCTGCTGGCCGGTCGCCACCGGGACCACCATCAGGGCGCTGACCAGCAGCAGCCCGACCACCCGCATGGCGATGACCACGGTCAGCGCGGCGGTGATGGCGATCAGCAGGCTGAGGAAGCGCACCGGCAGGCCGCTGGCCTTGGCGACCTCCTCGTCCTGGCAGAGCACGAACAGCTCCCGCCCGAAGACGACCACCACGCCGAGCACGGCGGCCGCGAGCACGGCGATCACCCACACGTCCTGGACGGTCACGCTGCTGATCGAGCCGAACAGGTAGGACATGAGGGTCGCGTTGCTCCCGCCCGGGGCGAGCGAGATGAGCAGCACGCCCCCGGCGATGCCGCCGTAGAACAGCAGCGCGAGCGCCACGTCCCCGCCGGTCCTGCCGCGCTCGCGGACCAGCTCGATGGCCACGGCGCCGAGCACCGAGACCACGACGGCGGTCAGCACGGGGGCGGTCCCGGTGAGGAAGCCGAGCGCCACGCCGGTCAGCGCGACGTGCCCGATGCCGTCGCCGAGCAGGGCCAGGCGGCGCTGCACGATGAAGGTGCCGATGGCCGGGGCGGCCAGCCCGACGAGGAGCGCGGCGATCAGCGCCCGCTGCATGAAGTCGTACTGGAGCAGGTCGATCACGACGTCGCCTCCGGGCGGGCGGGAACGGGGGCGGGAGCGCGGCGGCCCGGGACGGGGGCGATCACGAGGTGGGTCTCCAGTCGAGCGTGCCCGCGGGCTTCTCCGGGGCGTGCGGGTGCACGTGGTCGTGGCCGGGCAGGGCGTGCGCGCCGACCGCCTTGGGCGGGGCGCCGTCGTGGCAGACGCAGCCGTCCCGCAGGACCACGGCCCGGGTGACCAGCGGCTCCAGCGGGCCGAGCTCGTGGGCGACCAGCACGACCGTCCTGCCCTGGGCGACGAGACCGGCCAGGGTGTCGGCGAGGAGCTGCTGGCTCTCGGCGTCGACTCCGGCGGTGGGCTCGTCCATGACGAAGGTGTCGGGCTCCCCGGCGAGGGCGCGGGCGATCAGGACCCGCTGCTGCTGCCCGCCGGACAGGGCCTGGACCGGGTCCCCGGCCCGGTCGGCCAGGCCGACCGCCTCCAGCGCGCGCGTGGTCGCGGCGGCGTCGGCCGCGCCGGTCAGGCGGAACCGGCTCTGCCTGGCGATCCGCCCGGAGGCGACGACCTCGCGGATCGTGGAGGGCACGCCCCCGCCCACCGAGAGGCGCTGGGGCACGTAGCCGATCCGCCACCACTGGCGGAAGCGCGGCGGCGGCGTGCCGTACAGGAGGGTGGAGCCCCCGGACAGCGGCACCAGGCCGAGCAGGGCGCGCACGAGCGTGGACTTGCCCGAGCCGTTCGCGCCGAGCACGGCCACCACCTCGCCGGAGCGGACGGTCAGGTCGATCCCGCGCAGCACCGGGCGGCGGTCCAGGCTGACCCGGCCGCCGCGCATGGTGAACGCTTCTTCTGTGTCTGTCACGCCGCTGCCTTTACGAGCAGCTCAGGGCTGCCTTGAGTGTCGTGAGGTTCTGGCGCATGGCCGACAGGTAGTCGCCGGTGGCGGGCTTGCTCTCGATCGGGTCGAGAACCGCCGTCTTGGCCCCAACCTCCTGGGCGAGGACCTCGGCGACCTTCGGGCTGACCAGGGTCTCGGTGAAAATCGTAGTCACTTTTTCGCGTTTGGCGATTTCGGCCACCTCGGCCAGGCGCGCCGGGGAGGGCTCGGCGTCGGGATCCACGCTGATTCCGACCTGGTGGAGCTTGTAGCGGTCGGCGAGATAGGCGAAGGCCTGGTGGCTGGTGACCAGGGCCTTCGAGCGGCAGTTCGCCAGTCCCGCGGCCAGCTCGCCGTCCAGGGCGGTCAGCTCGGCGGCGGTCTTCGCGGCGCGGTCCTTGTATCCCTGGGCGTGGGCCGGGTCGGCGGCGGCGAGCCTCTCGGCCAGCTCGGTGGCGACGGTGGCGAAGCGGCTCGGGTCGAGCCAGAGGTGCGGGTCGTAGGAGACCTCGTGGCCGTGCTCCTCCTCGTGGCCCTCTTCGTGGCCCTCCTCGTGCTCTTCTTCGGTCGCCTGGATGGTCGGGACCAGGGGGGCCACGTCGAAGCCGCGGTCGGCGGCGTGCTGCTCGACGGCCTCGTCCACGGCGGGCTGCACGCCCTTGATGTAGAGGACCAGGCGGGTCTCCTCCAGCCCGGCCACCGCCTGCGGCGTCAGCTCCAGGTCGTGCGGCTCGACGCCGGGCTTGGTCAGGGCGGTGACGGTGATGTCGGATCCGCCCACGCGCTGGGCCAGCCACTCCAGCGGGTAGAAGGCCGCGGTGAGGCCGGCTCCGCCCCCCTGCGAGCCCGGTGAGGCCGAGTCGGCGGCGCCCGCGCCGCAGCCGGCGACGGCGGCGAGAGCGGCGACCCCGGCGAGCAGGCCGGTGACGCGCATGGGAATACGTCGGGAGGAGTCGGACATCATGCACCCAGTATGCGTGCAAGTGAAAACCGTTGTCAAAATCGCCCAATGGAGGACCCGACGGTCAGGAGGAGAGTCCCGCAACCCCGGAGCCGCGGAGTCCCGACGTGGAGTCGCCTTCACCGGGGCCGCGTCGACGAAGGACGGTCCGGGCGGCGGGCCGGTCTCGCCGGAAGGCGACGGACCGGTCTCGGCGGGGTCTGGACGGTGGGCCGGGCCCGATGAGGGGCCGGGCCGGCAGGGGGCGAATCGCCGTCCCGGCCCCTCTCCGCCGCCCGGGGAGGCCTCCGCCGTGGCCTGCCCCGTACGGACGTTCACGGAATCCCCGCCCGGCCGGTCGGCGCCTCCCGGTCCCGGATCACCTCGTTGACGGGGATCCCGCCCGGGGGCCGGTTCCTCCCGGTCCCCGGCCCGGCCGCGCGACGTTCACGGGGATGCCAGGCTGAGCCGTTCCTCTCCGGTGTAGACGTTCATCGAGCCGTCCCGGACGAACCCGGCGAGCGTGAGACCCGTCTCCGCGGCCAGCTCCACGGCCAGCGACGAGGGGGCGGAGACCGCGGCGAGCACCGGGATCCCGGCCATCACCGCCTTCTGGACCAGCTCGAAGGAGGCCCGTCCCGACACCATGAGCACGCTGGAGACCAGCGGCAGCCGGCCGTCGCGCACCGCCCAGCCCACCAGCTTGTCCACCGCGTTGTGGCGGCCCACGTCCTCGCGCACGCACAGGGGCCGCCCGTCCGGGGTGAACAGGCCCGCGGCGTGCAGGCCGCCGGTCCGGTCGAAGACCCGCTGGGCCTCGCGGAGCCTGCCGGGCAGCGCCGAGACGACCTCCGCCGGCACCCGCACCGGATCGCCGTCCACCCGCCACCGGGCGACCGTGCGGACCGCGTCGAGCGACGCCTTCCCGCAGACCCCGCAGGAGGAGGTGGTGTAGAAGTTGCGCTCCAGCGACGCCGGGGGCGGCGCGGTCCCGGGGGCGAGCGCGACGTCGAGGACGTTGTAGGTGTTGGCGCCGTCCTCGGCGGCCCCGGCGCAGTAGCGGATCGCGACGATCTCCTCGGCCGAGGAGATCACGCCCTCGCCGACCAGGAACCCGGCCGCCAGGTCGAAGTCGTCGCCCGGGGTCCGCATGGTGACCGTGAGGGGCCGGCCGCCGAGCCGGATCTCCAGCGGCTCCTCGGCGGCCAGGACGTCGACCTTGCGGACGGCCGTCCCGCGGGCGGCCGTGGCGGAGGCGGCGGTGTCCCGCAGCCGAAGGACCCGGCGCCTGACCGTGACCCTACCCATCGGACGGCGCCGCTCCGCCTGCGGAGCTCGCGGAGCTCGGGCCCCAGGCGGGCCCGGCGGGGTCGAGCAGGTCCGCGGACGACAGGACGGTCGGCTCGGCGCGCGGGACGTTCTGGACGTGCTGGTAGCCGAAGCGGCCCTTGATGCACAGGTTGCCGTGGGTGACGGGGTTGTCGTGGGGCGAGCCGACCTTGACGATCCGGTTGTCCTGCACGTGCAGGGTCAGATTGCAGCCGACGCCGCAGTAGCTGCAGATCGTCGTCGTCCGGCTCTGGCGCGACTCGTCCCACTCGCCCGCCGCGCGCATGTCGAACTCGGTCTTGAACGACAGCGCCCCGGTGGGGCAGACCTCCACGCAGTTGCCGCAGTAGACGCACGCCGAGTCGGTCAGCGGGGCGTCGTGCTCGGTGGAGATCGTCGCGTCGAACCCCCGGCCCGCGACCGCGATGGCGAAGGTGTTCTGCCACTGGTCGCCGCAGGCGTCGACGCACTTGTAGCACAGGATGCACTTGGCGTAGTCGCGCACGTAGAGGTCGTTGTCGACCTTCGGCGGCTGGGCGACCGAAGCGGCGTCCGGGCCGAACCTCTCGGGCCGCGCGCCGTACTCGGCGATCCACTCGGCGGCGCGCGGCGTGGTGGACAGGTCCGTCGAGGAGGCCAGCAGCTCCAGCACCACCTTGCGGCTGTGCCGGGCCCGCTCGGTGGCGGTGCCCACCGCCATGCCGGGCTCGGCCCTGCGCGAGCAGGCGGGAGCCAGCGTCCGCGAGCCCTCGACCTCCACCACGCAGACCCGGCAGGCGTTCTTCGGGGTGAGGGTGTCGCCGTAGCAGAGGGTGGGGACGTCCTTGCCGGCGGCGGCGCAGGCGTCCAGGACGGTCGCCCCCTCCGGCACCCTGACCTCCTCGCCGTCGACGGTGATCTCGATCAGCCGCCGGGGCGGCTGCAGGGGGACGGTGCTCATCGGCTGCCTCCGGCGTGGGGTTCCCGGCCTCCGCGCCGGGGGGACACGGAACGGCTCGCTGCGGTGACTTCTCCCGGAACCGTCATGACGGCGACGCCTCCCGGGAGGAGGACGGGGACGGGGACGAGAAGACGCCCAGCCGGTCGACGGCCGACTCGACCGCGTTCCACGCGGTCTGGCCGAGCCCGCAGATGGACGCGTCGCGCATGGCCCGGCCCACCTCCCGCAGCAGGGCGAGGTCGGCCGCGGCGTCGATCGGGGCGGGCCGCCGGTTGAGCCGGTGCAGGGCCTCCTCCTGGCGTACGGTCCCCACCCGGCAGGGCACGCACTGGCCGCACGACTCGTCGCGGAAGAACTCGGCGATGCGCAGCAGGATCCCGGCCAGATCGACGCTCTCGTCGAGCGCGAGCACGACGCCCGAGCCCAGCGTCGCCCCGATCGCGCGGGTGCCCTCGAAGGTGAGCGGGACGTCGAGCTCGTCGGGGCGGACGAAGGAGCCCGCCGCGCCGCCCAGGAGCACCGCCCGGAGCGTCCCGGACGCGCCCCCGGCCAGGTCGAGCAGCTCCCGGAGGGTGGCGCCGAACGGCACCTCGTAGACGCCCGGCCGGGCGACGGCGCCGGAGACGCAGAAGAGCTTGGTGCCCGTCGAACCCCCGGCCCCGGTCGCGGCGTAGGCGGGGGCGCCGCCGAGCAGGATGGGGGGCACGTTGACCAGCGTCTCGACGTTGTTGACCACCGTCGGCTTGCCGAAGAGCCCCTTCTCCACCGGGAAGGGCGGCTTGCTGCGCGGCTCGCCCCGGTAGCCCTCGATCGAGTTGAAGATCGCGGTCTCCTCGCCGCAGATGTAGGCGCCCGCGCCGCGCCGGATCTCGATGTCGAAGGCGAAGCCCCGGCCCAGGATGTCGTCGCCGAGCAGGCCGCGCGAGCGGGCGACGGCGACGGCGTGGGACATGCGGCGCACGGCCCGGGGGTACTCGCCGCGGATGTAGAGGTAACCGGTGCGGCAGCCGGTGGCGTACGCCGCGATGGTCATCGCCTCCACCAGGGCGTACGGGTCGCCCTCCATGATCACGCGGTCCTTGAAGGTGCCCGGCTCGCTCTCGTCGGCGTTGCAGACCAGGTAGTGGGGGTGGTCGGGCTGGCGGGCGGCGGCCTCCCACTTGCGTCCGGTGGGGAAGGCCGCGCCGCCCCTGCCGACCAGGCCCGAGTCGAGCACCTCGCGGATGACCCCGGCCGGGCCCAGCCGGAAGGCGTGCCGCAGCGCGGCGTAGCCGCCCTGGGCGCGGTAGTCGTCCAGGCTCGCCGGGTCGACCGCGCCCACCCGCCGGAGCAGGACCAGCCCGGCCTGACCCGCCTGCGGCACGGCGTGCTCGGCCGGCGGCTCCTCCCGTTCGGTGAGGTCCGGTGCCAGCGGGCCGTGCACGGCCGTCTTCGGCGGATCGCCCGCCTCCAGGGCGAGCGCGGCCGGGGCCCGCTCGCACAGGCCCAGGCACGGGCTGGGCTGCCAGGACATGCCGGGCGGGCCGAGCGTCTCCTCCACGGTGCGCCGTACGGCCCCCGCGCCGCGCGCCTGGCAGGCCAGATCGGTGCAGACGTGCAGGACCCGGGCGGGACGCGGTTTCAGGGAGAACAACGAGTAGAACGTCGCCACGCCGTACGCCTCGGCGGGCGGCACGGTCAGCCGGCGGCAGACGTAGTCGAGCGCGCCCTCGCTGATCCACCCGACCCGGTCGTTGACGGCGTGCAGCGCGGGGAGCAGGAGGTCGCGGCGGTCGCGGGCGGCGTGGCCGCCCGCGGCGAAGCGGAGGTCCTCCTCCGTGCGGGGGCCGCCCTCCCAGCCCGTCGGGGGCGGACCGAGCAGGGCGTCGACCGCCGCGCGCTCCTCGGCCGACGGCTCGGCGTCGCGGAAGCGGAGATCCATGCCCTCCTCACCCGGCCTTCGCGGGGACGAGCTTGTCGATCCGGACGGCGGCCGCCTTGAACTCGGCGGTGCCCGCGATCGGGCAGGTGGCCTCGATGGTGAGGGAGTTGGTGTCCACCTCGTCGGGGAAGTGCATGGTCATGAAGACCAGCCCGGGGCGCAGGGCCGGGTCGACGTAGACCGGCGCGACCACCGAGCCCCGCCGGGAGGTGATCCTGACCTCCTCGCCCGGGACCACGCCGAGCCGCGCGGCGTCCTCGGGGGAGACCTCGACGGTCTCGCCGCGGCGCAGCGGGGAGGCGAACCCGGACGACTGCACGCCGGTGTTGTAGGAGTCGAGGCGGCGGCCGGTGGTGAGGCGGAGCGGGTAGTCGTCGTCGAGCAGGTCCACCGGCGGGGAGTGCCGCAGGATCGCGAACGGGGCCGGCCGGCCGCGCCGGGCGGGGTCGGTCTCCCAGAGCCGCCCGTGCAGGAAGGGGGGCTCCAGGGAGTCTTCCGAGGGGCAGGGCCACTGGATGCCCTGCAGGTCCTCCAGGCGGCGGTAGGTCATGCCGGTGTGCGCGGGGGAGAGCCGGCGCAGCTCGTCCCAGACCTCCTCGGCGCCGTCGTAGTGCCAGTCGTGGCCGAGCCGGCGGGCGAGCTCGCAGAGGATCCAGATGTCGTCACGGGCCTCGCCCGGCGGTTCGAGCGCCTTGCGCACCCGCTGCACCCGGCGCTCGCTGTTGGTGAAGGTGCCCTCGCTCTCGCACCAGGCCGCGCCGGCGGGCAGCACGACGTCGGCCATCTGGGCGGTCTTGGTGAGGAAGATGTCCTGGACGACCAGGTGGTCGAGCATGCCCAGCCGCTTGACGCAGCTCAGGGAGTCGGCCTCGGACTGCACCGGGTTCTCGCCGACGATGTAGCAGGCGGTGACCTCGCCCTCGCCCATCGCCTCCAGCATCTCGGTGAGGTTGAAGCCGTACCGCGGCCGGATGGGGATCTGCCACGCCTGCTCGAACTTGGCCCGGACGTCCGGGTCGAGGATGTCCTGGAAGCCGGGCAGCCGGTTGGGGATGGCCCCCATGTCGCCGCCGCCCTGCACGTTGTTCTGCCCGCGCAGCGGGGACAGGCCGGAGCCGTAGCGGCCGACGTGGCCGGTGAGCAGCGCCAGGTTGATGAGCGCGCGCACGTTGTCGGTGGCGTTGTGGTGCTCGGTGATCCCGAGCGTCCAGCACAACTGGGCGCGGTCGGCGCGGGCGTAGGCGTGCGCGAGCTCCCGGATCGCCTCGGCGGGCACCCCGGTGACCCGCTCGGCCGCCTGGAGGGTCCACGGCTCGACCGAGGCGGCGAACTCGTCGAAGCCCTCGGTGGCGCGTTCGATGAACGCGGTGTTGTGCAGGCCGGCGTGGACGATCTCCCGGGCGACCGCGTGGGCGAGCGGGATGTCGGTGCCCACGTTCAGCCCCAGCCAGCGGTCGGCCCAGCGGGCCGTGCCCGTGCGCCGGGGATCGACGGCGAACATCCGGGCGCCCTTCCTGATGCCCTTCAGCACGTGCTGGAAGAAGATCGGATGGGCGTCGCGCGCCGCCGAGCCCCACATCACGATCACGTCGGTGTCCTCGACCTCCTGGTAGGAGGAGGTGCCGCCGCCGCTGCCGAAGACCGCCGACAGCCCCGCCACGCTCGGCGCGTGGCAGGTGCGGTTGCAGGAGTCGACGTTGTTGGTGCCGACCACCACCCGGGTGAACTTCTGCGCCACGTAGTTCATCTCGTTGGTGGAGCGGGCGCAGGACAACATGGCGAAGGCGTCCGGCCCGTGCCGCTCCACGTTCCTGCGGAACCCTTCGGCGGCCAGGTCGAGGGCCTCCTCCCAGCTCGCGCGGCGCAGCACGCCGTCCTCGCGGACGAGGGGGTGGGTGAGCCGGTCGTAGTGTTCGGCGCGCTTCCTCTTCAATGCCCGCCCCTTTCAGGGATCTCCTGGAACTTTCAGAGAATGCTGTATACCGTCTACAGTATGTCGCGCTAGCGCACGGGGACAAGGTCCCGGCGGGCCTGCTCGGCCAGGAGGTCGGCGACCGCGTGGATGGCCCGCAGGGTCGGCACCTCGGCGCCGGTGAGGTCGGCCAGCTCCACGACGGCCGCGAGGATCACGTCGAGCTCCATGGGCCTGCCCCGCTCCAGGTCCTGGAGCGTCGAGGTCTTGTGCTCCCCGGCACGCTCGGCGCCCGAGAGCCGTCGCTCGATGGAGACTCCGGGGTCGCAGCCGACGCGGCGGGCCACCTCGACGGTCTCGCGCATCATCGTGACGACCAGCTCGCGCGTCCCGCCGTGGCGGCAGATCCCCGCCATCGTGGCCCGGGTCAGGGCGCTGATCGGGTTGAACGCGATGTTGCCCATGAGCTTGATCCAGATGTCGCGCCGCAGGTCGGCCTCCACCGGGCACTTCAGGCCGCCGGAGACCATGGCCCGGCTGAAGGCGGCGCAGCGGGGCGACAGGGAGCCGTCCGGCTCGCCGACGGAGAAGCGGGTGCCCTCCAGGTGGCGGATGACGCCGGGGGACTCGATCTCGGTGGCGGCGTAGACGACGCAGCCGATCGCGCGCTCCAACGGGAGGGCCGCGGTGACCGCCCCTTCGGGGTCGACGCTCTGGATGGAGTAGCCCTGGTAGGGGCCGGGGAGCCGGTGGAAGTACCACCACGGGATGCCGTTCTGTGCGGCGACGATGCCGGTGGCCTCGTGGAGCAGCGGCTCGATCATGGGACCCGCGCCGGCGTAGGAGGTGGCCTTCAGGCCGAGGAAGACGTAGTCCACCGGGCCGACCTCGCGCGGGTCGCCGGTGGCGTGGGGATGGGCGGTGAAGTCGCCCCGGGGGCTCAGGACGCGCACGCCGGACTCGCGCATCGCCGCGAGGTGCTCGCCTCGGGCGATGAGATGCACGTCGACCCCGGCCCGGCAGAGGGCCGCGCCGACGTAGGCGCCGATGGCGCCGGCGCCAAGAACAGCGACTTTCACTGGGGGCTCCGTTCTCGCGTCGACAATGCATTCGGTATACAGTATGGAAAAAAGCCGGTCAAGGAGCCGCCGATGGTCCCGCCGAGCCCTGCCAACCGGAAGATCGCCGCCGCTGAAGCCCTGGCCGCGGCCGGTGAACCGGCTGCTCGCGGCGGGTGGGCCATCGGTGATCCCCCGTCCGCTCTCACGGAGCCGGCCGCCCCGAGGGGCCTCTCCTGGGAGGGCGGCTCGCATGGCCGGGATGGGTGCCGACAATCCGGATGACCCGGGCGGCTGGACCGTCCTGACGGCCGGGCAAAGGGTCTAGACATCACCCGATCTCCAGAGTAACCATTGCCCTCATACGGTATGCAGTATGCAGAACACGCTGAGAGGATCGCACGGATGACCCAGCCGACGGACACGGCGACGGAAACGATCTCCGGTGGACACCTGGTCGCCAAGGCGCTCAAAGCGGAGGGGATCGATGTGATCTTCACGCTCTGCGGCGGCCACATCATCGACATCTACGACGGCTGCGTCGACGAGGGCATCGACGTCGTCGACGTCCGCCACGAGCAGGTCGCCGCGCACGCCGCCGACGGCTACGCGCGGATCACCGGAAAGCCGGGCTGCGCGGTGGTGACGGCCGGGCCGGGGACCACCGACGCGGTCACCGGCGTGGCCAACGCCTTCCGGGCGGAGAGCCCCATGCTGCTCATCGGCGGCCAAGGGGCCCTCAGCCAGCACAAGATGGGCTCGCTGCAGGACCTGCCGCACGTCGACATGATGACCCCGATCACCAAGTTCGCCGCGACGGTGCCCTCGACCGAGCGGGTGGCCGACATCGTGTCGATGGCCTTCCGCGAGTGCTACCACGGCGCGCCCGGCCCGTCGTTCCTGGAGATCCCGCGCGACGTGCTCGACGCCAGGGTCCCGCTGGCCTCGGCCCGCATCCCCCGGACCGGCCGCTACCGGGCCTCCACCCGCCAGGCGGGCGACCCGGAGGCGGTCGAGCGCCTGGCCGACCTGCTGGTCCACGCGGAGAAGCCGTGCGTCCTGCTGGGCAGTCAGGTGTGGACCTGCCGCGCCACCGACGACGCGATCGACTTCGTCCGCGCGCTGAACGTCCCCGCCTACATGAACGGCTCCGGACGCGGCACGCTCCCGCCCGGCGACCCCCACCACTTCCAGCTGTCCCGGCGCTACGCGTTCACCAACGCCGACCTGATCATCATCGTCGGCACCCCGTTCGACTTCCGCATGGGGTACGGCAGGCGGCTGTCGCCCACGGCGACCGTGGTCCAGATCGACCTCGACTACCGGACCGTCGGCAAGAACCGCGACATCGACCTCGGCATCGTCGGCGACGCCGGGCTCGTGCTCTCCGCCGCCGCGCAGGCCGCCTCCGGGCGCGCCGACAACGGGGCGGCCCGCCGCAAGGAGTGGCTGGAGGAGTTGCGCGCGGTCGAGAGACAGGCCTACGACAAGCGGCTGCCCCGGCAGCTGTCCGGCGCCCGGCCGATCGACCCCTACCGGCTGGTCCACGAGATCAACGAGTTCCTCACCGAGGACTCCGTCTACATCGGCGACGGCGGCGACATCGTCACCTTCTCCGGCCAGGTCGTGCAGCCCAAGTCGCCCGGCCACTGGATGGACCCCGGCCCGCTGGGCACCCTCGGCGTCGGCGTCGCCTTCGCGATGGCGGCCAAGCACGCCCGGCCGGACAAGGAGGTGCTCTGCCTCTTCGGCGACGGCGCCTTCAGCCTCACCGGCTGGGACTTCGAGACCATGGTCCGCTTCGGCCTGCCGTTCATCGGGGTCATCGGCAACAACTCCTCGATGAACCAGATCCGCTACGGCCAGGCCGCCAAGTACGGCCAGGAGCGCGCCCGGATCGGCAACACCCTCGGCGACGTCAGATACGACGAGTTCGCCCGGATGCTGGGCGGCCACGGCGAGGAGGTCAGGGACCCCGCCGACATCCGTCCCGCCCTGGAGCGGGCCCGCGAGTCGGGCAAGCCCGCGCTGATCAACGTATGGGTCGATCCGGAGGTATACGCCCCCGGAACCATGAACCAGACCATGTACAAGTGAGGGGCGACCGATGAGCAGGAGCGCTGAACGGCCCGTGGACACGGGCGGATCCGGTGGCAAGGCTCTGGACGGCATCCGCGTCCTCGACATGACCCATGTGCAGTCCGGGCCGTCCTGCACCCAGCTGCTGGCCTGGCTGGGCGCGGACGTGGTCAAGCTGGAGGCGCCCTCGGGCGACGTCACGCGCGGGCAGCTGCGCGACGTCCCCGGCGTCGACAGCCTCTACTTCACGATGCTGAACTGCAACAAGCGCAGCATCACGCTCAACATGAAGAGCGAGCGCGGCAAGGAGATCTTCGCCGACCTGGTGCGCGGGTCCGACGTCATGGTGGAGAACTTCGGGCCCGGCGCCGTCGACCGGATGGGCTTCACCTGGGAGCGGCTCCAGGAGCTCAACCCCCGGCTGGTCTACGCCTCGATCAAGGGCTTCGGCCCGGGCCGCTACGCCAAGTTCAAGGCCTACGAGGTGATCGCCCAGGCGATGGGCGGGTCGATGAGCACCACCGGTTTCGAGGACGGCCCGCCGCTGGCCACCGGCGCGCAGATCGGCGACTCGGGCACCGGGGTGCACGCCGTGGCCGCCATCCTCGCGGCGCTCTACCAGCGGGAGCGGACCGGCCGCGGGCAGCGGGTGCAGGTGGCCATGCAGCACGCCGTGCTCAACCTGTGCCGGGTCAAGCTCCGCGACCAGCAGCGGCTCGCGCACGGCCCGCTGACGGAGTACCCCAACAAGACTTTCGGCACGGAGGTCCCGCGCTCGGGGAACGCCTCCGGCGGCGGGCAGCCCGGCTGGGCCGTGCGCTGCGCCCCCGGCGGTCCCAACGACTACATCTACGTCATCGTCCAGCCGGTCGGCTGGGCGCCCCTCTCCGCGATCATCGGCCGCCCCGAGCTGGCCGACGACCCCGAGTGGGCCACCCCCCAGGCCCGGCTGTCGAAGCTGGACAAGATGTTCCAGCTCATCGAGGAGTGGAGCAGCCGCCACGGCAAGTGGGAGGTCCTCGACCGGCTCAACGCCGCCGGCGTCCCGTGCGGCCCGATCCTGTCGACCGAGGAGCTGATCCGGGACGAGACCCTCCGGCAGGAGGGCATGGTGGTCGAGGTCGGGCACCCCGAGCGCGGCTCGTTCGTGACGGTCGGCAGCCCGCTGCAGCTGTCGGACTCCCCGGTCGAGATCACCACCCCGCCCCTGCTGGGCGAGCACAACACCGAGATCTACACCGGTCTGGGCCTGTCCCCCCGGGAGCTCGCCGAGCTGAAGACGGACGGAGTGATCTGATGGCGTACGACCGCGCCACCGTACAGTACGACCGGGCCGCCGTGCGGGAGGTGCTGGACAAGGCGCGCGCGGAGAACCGCACCGCCCTGACCGCGCCGGAAGGCCGCCGCGTCTGCGAGGCGTACGGCATCACGACCCCCGGGGAGGGGCTGGCGGCCTCCGCGGACGAGGCCGTCTCCATCGCGGCGGAGCTCGGCTTCCCCGTGGTGCTGAAGATCGTCTCCCCGGACATCCTGCACAAGACGGAGGCGGGCGGCGTGCTCGTCGGGCTCGGCGACGCGGACGCGGTGCGGGCGGGTCACGAGCAGATCACGGCGTCGGCGCGCGCCTACAACCCCGACGCGGTGATCGACGGCGTCCAGGTCCAGGCCATGGTGGGCGGCGGCCACGAGGTGATCATCGGTGCGGTCACCGACCCGACCTTCGGCAAGGTCGTCGCCTTCGGGCTCGGCGGCGTCCTGGTCGAGGTGATCAAGGATGTGACCTTCCGGCTCGCCCCGCTCCCGGGTGAAGATGCCATGGGGATGCTGGACGACATCAGGGCGGCCGAAGTGCTGCGTGGTGCCCGGGGTGCCGAACCGGCGGACAGGAGGGCGCTCGCGGACATGATCGAACGGGTCGGCGCGCTGGTCGGCGACTTCCCCGAGATCGCCGAGGTGGACCTCAACCCCGTCTTCGCCACCGCCGCGGGGGCCACGGCGGCCGACGTCCGCGTGCTGCTCGCCGAGCGGCCCGAGCCCGAGCCGGTACGGCCGCCGCGCGAGGAGATCCTCGCATCCATGAGCCGGATCTTCCGGCCGAGGTCCGTCGCGGTGATCGGCGCCTCGGGGGAGACGGGGAAGATCGGCAATTCGGTCATGCGCAACCTGATCGAGGGCGGCTACCGCGGCCACATCTACCCGATCAACCCCAAGGCCCCGGAGATCCTGGGCCTGCCCGCCTACCCGAGCATCGCCGAGGCGCCGGGCGAGGTGGACGTGGCGGTCTTCGCGATCCCGGCCAAGCTCGTGCCCGCGGCCCTGGAGCAGGCGGGCCTCAAGGGCGTGGCGGGCGCCATCATGATCCCGTCCGGGTTCGCCGAGACGGGCAACGCCGAGGGCCAGCGGGAGATCGTGGAGATCGCGCGCAGGCACGGCGTGCGGATTCTCGGGCCCAACATCTACGGCTACTACTACACGCCGGAGAACCTCTGCGCGACGTTCTGCACGCCGTACGACGTCAAGGGCGGAGTGGCGCTGACCTCGCAGAGCGGGGGCATCGGCATGGCCATCCTGGGGTTCAGCAGGACGACCGGGACGGGCGTGTCGGCGATCGTGGGCGTCGGCAACAAGGCCGACATCGACGAGGACGACCTGCTCACCTTCTTCGAGCAGGACGACAACACCCGCTGCGTCGCCATGCACCTGGAGGACCTCAAGGACGGGCGCGGCTTCGTGGAGGCGGCCCGGCGGATGGTCCGCGCCAAGCCGGTGATCGTGCTCAAGGCCGGGCGCACCGCGATGGGCGCGCGGGCTGCCGGCTCGCACACCGGGGCGCTGGCCGGCGACGACAAGGTCTACGACGACATCCTGCGCCAGGCCGGGGTGGTCCGCGCGCCGGGCCTGAACGACATGCTGGAGTACGCCCGCTCCCTGCCGCTCATGCCCGCCCCCAAGGGGGAGAACGTCGTCATCATCACCGGCGCGGGCGGCTCGGGCGTCCTGCTCTCCGACGCCTGCGTCGACAACGGGCTGTCGCTCATGGAGATCCCGCCGGATCTCGACGCGGCCTTCCGCGCCTACATCCCGCCGTTCGGCGCGGCCGGCAACCCCGTCGACATCACCGGCGGCGAGCCGCCGAGCACCTACGAGAACACCATCAGGCTCGGCCTGACCGACCCGCGGGTCCACGCGCTGGTGCTGGGCTACTGGCACACCATCGTGACGCCGCCGATGGTCTTCGCCGAGCTGGTCGCGCGGGTGGTCGCCGAGGAACGGGCCAAGGGCAACGACAAGCCGGTCGTCGCCTCGCTGGCCGGTGACACCGAGGTCGAGGACGCCTGCGACCACCTGTTCGACCACGGCGTGATCGCCTATCCCTACACGACCGAGAAGCCGGTGGCCGTGCTCGGCGCGAAGTACCGCTGGGCCAGAGCGGCCGGACTGCTGCGCGGCTGACCCGCGCACCGTGAGCGAGGGGGCGAACCCAGGCACTCCGGCAGGATCAACCAACCCCCCAGGAGGTCCGCAGGTGGACACATCGAAAACACCGGCGACAACGGAGACCGGTCATGTCTCCGCCGCGCCGGGCCAGGAAGAACGAGTATGGCGCGCGGGCGGGCTGGAGCCGATGCCCGTCCGCACGCTGCCCGACGCGCCCCCGTCGGTGCACATCCTCGGCCCCACCGTGTTCCTCGTCGCGCTCGGCGTGGGCATGGGCGAGTCCTACATGTGGCCCCGGCTGGTCCTGCTGTTCGGGCCGGAGATCCGGTGGCTCTTCCTCATCGGCGTCACCCTGCAGGCGGTGGTGATGCTGGAGATGGCGCGCTACGCGATGGCGACGGGAGAGAGCATCTTCTCCGGCGCGGCGCGGGTCTTCAAGCCGCTCATGTGGTTCTTCTTCGTCGTGGCGATCCTGGTCTACATCTGGCCGGGGCACCTGTCGGCGGGAGCCGCGGCCTTCGAGCAGATCACCGGCATCCCGTGGATGGTGACGGCCGTCATCGGCCTGATCCTCGTGGGCGTCGTCTTCAGCCTGGCGAAGGTGATCTACAACCTGCTGGAGAACGTGCTGTCGATCCTGATCGGCACGCTCGTGCTGGGCACGGCCGTCGTCGCGGCCATGGTCGGCACCTGGGACGACGTGGTCAGCACGATCACCGGCATGTTCCACTTCGGGTACTTCCCGCAGGAGGCCATGACGGCGGCCTGGTTCCCGGTCATCGTCGGAGCGTGCGCCTTCGCCGGCCCCTCGGGCATGCAGCAGATGTGGTACACCCTGCACCTGCGCGACTCGGGGGCCGGCATGGGCGCCCACATCCCGACCATCCGCGGGCTGCGGCACGCCGGCGAGGAAGAGGCCATGCCCTCGCGGGGCTTCATGTTCGACACCGACGACCCCCGGGAGATGGCCAAGTGGCGGGGGTGGCGGCGGTGGGTCACCTTCGACGCGCTGCTGCTGTTCTGGGGCATCACCATGCTGGTGACGATCTCCTTCACGGTGATCGCACAGGCCGCGGTCCGGCAGGACCCCGCCGTCCGCACCGCCGTCCAGGGAGACGACCGCGAGGTCGCGCTCAGCGCCATGGCCGACTCCGTCTCCTCGGCGGGCAGCTCGGTGCTCGGCACGATCTTCCTCGGGTTCATCGCGCTCATCGGCCTCAACGCCACGCTCGGCCTGTTCGACTCCTTCTCCCGGGGCCAGGCCGACATGACCCACAACTTCGTCCCGGGGGCCAAGAAGGTCAAGCTCTCGCACCTGTACGCGGGCTTCCTCTGGGGCGTGATCATATTCGGCATCCTCATCCTGCTGTTCGGCCCCGCCGACGGCCCCAGCGGCATCCTGGACACGCTGGCCTTCCTGTCGACCTTCGCGATGGGCGCCTACTGCGTGACGCTGCTGCTGGTGAACAACCGGATGTTGCCCAAGCCCATCAGGCCCAGGTGGTGGACCAACCTGATCATCGGGTTCGGCGCCTTCTTCTACCTCGGCATGCTCTTCTACAGCCTGTTCGCCTTCGGCGTGGTCGTGGGCTGAGGACGGGCCGATGCGACACCACGCTGAACTCGCTCTTCCCGGAGCGGTGATCGGAGCTGTCGCGGGCCTCATGGCCGGCGGGCTGACCCTCCTCGCGGGTCGGCCCGTCGGCTGGGCCGCGGTCTCCGCCCTGGCGCTGGCCCTTCCCCTGGGGATCCTCGGGGCGGGGTACGGCCTGCTGACCGGCCAGGGCGTGATCAGGCTGGGCGTGTTCGCCCCGGCCGGTCTCTACTGGCTGGCGGGCTTCCCCCTGGCCCGTCTGGCCCAGGAGACCGCGGCGGGCCTGACCCTGACCGGGGAGGTCGTCCTGGCCGGCGGGGTGGCGGGGTTCCTGGGCTACCAGGCCATGGTGAGCCTCGGCTTCGCGATCGGCTTCGTCTGGCTGCACGAGCGGCTGATGCCGTACTGGCTGCTGCGCCTGCGCGGGCACAACCCGTACGCGCGCGAACTGCTCGACCGCTACGTCGCGCACGCGGAGGTGCTGCGCTCGGCCGCCGGGCGCCGCAGGACACGGAAGGGGGCGCGGCGATGAACGTCCCCGGCTGGGTCTGGCTGGCCACGATCGCCGGCTTCGCGCTCGTGCTCGCCGTCGACTTCTATCTCGTCGCGCGCAACCCCCGCGAGCCGTCCTTCCGCGAGTGCGTGGGATGGGTGAGCTTCTACGTGCTGCTGGCCGGGGCGTTCGGCGCGGGACTGCTGCTGGCCGCCGGGCCGGCCCGCGGCGGCGAGTTCTTCGCGGGCTGGATCACCGAGTACTCCCTCAGCGTCGACAACCTCTTCGTGTTCCTGCTGATCATGAGCCGCTTCGCGGTGCCCCGGCAGTACCGGCAGAAGGTGCTGCTGGTCGGGATCGTCATGGCGCTCGGCATGCGCGGGATCTTCATCGCCGCGGGCGCCGAGGCGGTGACCCGCTTCGACTGGCTCTTCTACGTCTTCGGGGCCTTCCTCGTCTACACGGCGTGGAAGCTGATCGGCCACGAGGAGGAAGAGGCGGAGTTCTCCGAGAACCTGGCGCTGCGCACGGTCAGGCGGGTCCTGCCCACGACCGGGACCTACCGGGGGGCGTCGCTCGTCACACGGATCGGCGGCCGCATGGTCGTCACCCCGATGCTGATCGTGATGGTGGCGATCGGGACCACCGACCTGCTGTTCGCCCTGGACTCGATCCCGGCCATCTTCGGGCTGACCAAGGAGCCCTACCTGGTGTTCACCGCCAACGCCTTCGCGCTGATGGGGCTGCGGCAGCTGTTCTTCCTCATCGGAGGGCTGCTGGACCGGCTGGTCTATCTGAGCAAGGGCCTGGCGGTGGTCCTCGCCTTCATCGGCGTGAAGCTCGTCCTGGAGGCCCTGCACCACGACGGCGTCGCCTGGGCCCCGGAGATCCCCATCACGGTCTCCCTCGGGGTCATCGTCGGCACCCTGGCGGTCACCACCGTGCTCAGCCTGCTGAAGTCGCGCGGCGACCGCGGGCGCGAGGCCCGGGCCGGGGCGGGCGAGGATCCGGACGGCCGGAACGGGGCCGGCCCGGAGGACGGGGGCGTGGCCGGTCCGGCGGGGGATCGGGCCGGGACGCACGCGGACGGCTGACGGGCACGGATCACGCCGCGCGGGCGGGTCGCCGCTCCACCGGGGCGGGCCCGTCCGCCTGGCGTTCCGTCACCGGGAACGGCGGCGGATTCCGCGGCGGGAACGGTTCCGTCACCGGGAACGGCGGTGGAGTCCGTGGCGAACGGTTCCGTCAGAGGGAACGGTGGCGTGGGGCGTCGGTCCGCGGCTCGGCGGCCCAGCGGCGCAGGTGGCGTTCGGCATCGTCGGCCGAGCCGTACCGGCGCAGGGCCGTGGCGAGGCCGATGCCGATCATCCGGCCGTCCGCGGGGGCGCCCGCGGGTCTACTGGTGAGAAAGCGGAGCCGGTCCAGGAGCGCCTTCATCGTCATCACCATCCCATCTGCTGCCGGGTCTCTGCCCGAGGTGTCACGGGGAAACCTTCCGCCGGTGAACCGCCCGTCAACTGGCGCTGAGCGAGCGCGGCCGCCTGCGGCGCTGGGGCATGGGGGCGGGCTCGGCCGGGGCCTCGGCCCGCTGCTCCAGGTAGGACCGGCGGGTGTGCTCGGTGTGCTCGCGCATGATCTGCTCGGCGCGGCCCTGGTCGCCCGCCTCGATGGCGTCGATGAGCCGGGTGTGCTCCTCCCAGGAGGCGTGACCGCGCTGGCGCGCCACGGGCGTGTGGTACCACCGCACCCGGCGGGAGACCTGGGAGGCCAGCTCGGACAGGACCCGGTTGCCCGACAGCTCGGTGACCAGCGCGTGGAGCTCCGAGTTGGCCGCCACCGCGCTCTCGACGTCGTCGGCCTGGACGGCGGCCAGGCCCCGGGCGCAGACCTCGCGCAGCCGCGCCACGCCGTCCGGCGTCGCGTTCGCCGCCGCCAGCCGGGCGGACTCGGTCTCCAGCAGCGTGCGGACGGCGAGCAGCTGGTCCGCCTCCTCGACGGTGGGGGCGTGGACGAACGCGCCGTGCCCGGGACGCAGATCCACCCAGCCCTCGCCGCTGAGCATCTGCAGGGCCTCGCGGACGGGCTGGCGGGACACCCCCAGCATCTCGGCGAGCTCGCTCTCGGCCAGGTGCTGACCGGGGCTGAGGCTCCCGCGGATGATGAGCTCGAGGATCGCCTCGAAGACGCTCTCGCGGAGGGTGGCCGGGCGCGGGATCTTGGGTGCCGCCCCCGAGTTCGCTAGTTCCGACCGCACCATGGTGTTCTGCTCCCGGACGGGACGACACGACCGCCGCCTGCGGACGGTTCCACTGTTGTTTGTCGTCGACTGCCTACAGTATACAGCGAACAGCGCATTCACCGTGGTGAGCCTGATCACATCATCGCCCATGAGGCGGGCGGGGCGGGAGTGAAGGGCCGTGGGATCCGGCCCCCGCCGCCGCGATCACTGCGGGGTTTGAGCCGTTTTTCCCGGGGGAGGTGAATACGGACAGCCGATTTCAGGTGATATGTCGATCAGCTAATCAAACGGGGAACCGCCAGGACGGCTCACGACCCCTGTCGGCAGGGACGGCCAACGTCCACATCCCGTCCATATCTCATCGCCCGTAGGAGCATGTCGTGCTGACGCTGACCGAGAAAGCCGTGGAGGCGATACGCGACCTCATGGTGGGGGAGAACCTGCCCAAGGAGGCCGGGCTTCGCATCACGCCCAAACCCGGCGACGAGTCCACCCTCGAACTGTCCCTGACGAGCGTGCCGCACGCCGGAGATCAGGTGATCAAGAAGGAGGACGTCCGGGTCTTCGTGGACCCCGACGCCGCGGCCGCCCTCGACGACCAGACCCTGGACGCCGATGTGAGCCCGAGCGGCACCCGCATGTCCCTCTACCTGTCCAGGACGGACGGCGAGGGCTGAGCGGCGACGCCGCGCACGGGCACGGTGCCGGCCGGGCGGAGGCCGCGGGAGGCGGCGCTCGCCCGGCTTCCCCCGGGCGCGGCCGGCGCCGGAGCGTGTTCAGCGCGGGAGCGTGGCGGGCCAGCCGGGCCGGCGCAGGGCGGTGGCCGTGATCGCGGCGATTCCCGCCGGTACGGCGGCGAGCAGGAAAGCCGTCACGTGCCCCGGCGAGGTCAGGGCCAGGGCCGCGAGGCCGGCGCCGAGCAGCCCGGCCAGCGCCTTGGCGCTGTAGACGGCGCCGTGGATGGAGGAGAGCTGCTCCTCGCCGAAATACTCCCGGGCCAGGCTGGCGACGAGCGGGTAGAACGCGCCGCCGCCCAGGCCGGCCGGGACCGCCGCCGCCAGCACCATGGCCGCCGACCCCGCCGCCGTCCCGGCGGCCAGCAGCAGCTGCCCGGCGGCGAGCAGCGCGAGGAGCGCGGCGAGGACCCGCTCGCGTCCCGCGGCCTCGGCGGCGAGCATCGCGCAGGCGCGCCCGGCGCCGTTGAGCGCCAGGAGCAGGGCGACGGCGGCCCAGGCCGGAGCCGTGCCGGCGGTCGCCAGGGCGACCACGTCGAAGACCGAGACCGCCCCCGCGCAGACCAGGATCGGCACCAGGACGGGGAAGGCGCCCGTCCGCAGCGCCTGGCCCACGGAGAACTCCCGTAGCGCCCGGCGGTTCCTGCGGAGGGAGAGGCGGTCGCGGGCCCATGCCCGGGGGTCGATGTGGCCGGGCCACCAGTGTCTGGGCGGGAGGCTGACGAGCGCGGCGGCCGTGCCCACGACCGCCCACGCGATGAGCGCCGCCACCGTGAAGGCCGGCGCGAGCAGGTCTCCGTCCAGCCCGACGGCCACCGCGAGCGGGGCCGTGCCGTAGGCGAACGCGCCGGTGGTGAAACCGACGCGCGCGGCCGGGCGTTCGGGATGCCAGCGGGCGACGGCCTCGGTGCAGGCGCCGTACACCAGGCCCGCGCCCACCCCGCCCAGCAGCGCGTAGCCGACGACGAGCGTCGCGACGTCATCGGCCAGGGCCACGGTGAGCAGCGCCGCGCCGCTGAGCGCCGCGCCGGTTCCCAGCGCCAGGCGGACCCCGAGCGTGCCGCGGCGCAGCAGGAGCGCGGCGGGGAGCGCGACGGCGGCCTGGCAGGCGATCCAGACGGCCAGCGGCGCCAGGACCGAGGCGACGGACCGGCCGGACTCCAGCAGGGCGGGCACGGCGGCCGCGTAGCCGTACTGCAGGGGGCCGATGGCGGCCATCGCCGCCCACGGCAGCCAGAACATCCAGGACCGGGATCGGCCGGTCAGGTCGTGCGGTGACCGGCTGACGAGATAGTCGCGCCCCCGCCAGTCGCGGACGAGCTCCTCACGGACAAGCTCTGTGTTCTCCATACAGTATGGAATATCCCCGTGCCATCCTTCTGTCGAGGTCTGGACGGGTTCATTTGCATACTGTATACCGTCTACAAGAGCTGAGACGGGAGGGATGCGTGGACCTGTTCGAACACCAGGCGAAGGAGCTCTTCGCGCGGCACGGGATTCCCGTCCCCGCCGGAGGGCTGGCGGCGACCCCGCAGGACGCGCGCCGCATCGCGGCCGGGCTGGGCGTGCCGGTGGTGGTCAAGGCGCAGGTGAAGACCGGGGGCCGGGGCAAGGCCGGAGGAGTGCGGCCCGCGCCCGGTCCGGCCACCGCCGAGGATGCGGCGAGGGGGATCCTCGGCATGGACATCAAGGGGCACATCGCCGAGACCGTGCTCGTGGAGGCCGCCACGGTCGCCGTGGAGGAGTACTACGTGGCCTATCTCGTCGACCGGGCCGAACGCCGGTTCCTCGCCATGGCCTCCACCGAGGGCGGCATGGACATCGAGGAGGTCGCCGCCGTCCGGCCGCAGGCGCTGGCCCGCATGCCGGTCGATCCGCGGGTGGGCGTCGGCGAGGAGGCCGCGCGGGAACTGCTGGCGCGGGCGGGGTTCGCCGCCGACGTCCGGGACGCGATCGCCGGGGTGCTGGTGGACCTGTGGCGGGTCGTGGCGGCGGAGGACGCCGTCCTGGTGGAGGTGAACCCGCTCGCCTGGACCGCCGGCGGCGACATCGTCGCGCTGGACGGCAAGATCACCCTGGACGGCAACGCGGCCTTCCGTCACGACCGCTCGGCATTCGCGGGCACGTCGCGGGAGGAGAGCCTGGAGGCGCGTGCGCGCGCCAGGCGCCTGAACTACGTCAAGCTCGACGGCCAGGTGGGCGTCGTCGGCAACGGCGCCGGGCTGGTGATGAGCACCCTGGACGTGGTCGCCCTGGCGGGGGAGCGCTTCGGCGGGATCCGCCCGGCCAACTTCCTGGACATCGGCGGCGGCGCCTCGGCCAGGGTGATGGCCGACAGCCTGGAGATCGTGCTGTCCGACCCGGACGTCCGCTCCGTCCTCGTCAACGTCTTCGGCGGCATCACCGCCTGCGACGCGGTCGCCGACGGCATCGTCTCCGCGCTCGGCCTGCTGGGCGAGCGCGGCCTGGGCCGCCCCATCGTGGTGCGGCTCGACGGCAACAACGCCCTCGCCGGGCGGCGGATCCTGGAGCGGGCCGGTCACCCGGCGATCCGGCAGATCACGACCATGGACGGCGCCGCCGAGGAGGCGGCCAGGCTCGCGGCCGCCTGAGGCGCGGGCCCGGAGAGACGGTGAGGCGGGAGAGGGGAACGGCGGCATGGCC
>NZ_BOOH01000032.1 GCF_016863135.1 Planobispora longispora | reverse complement strand
GGGGCTCGCCCTGCACCAAGAACATTAGCAGGACTCCAGAGTCCCCAGGACAACTTGCCAACCATTCCCGATCCTCAAGCGTCCCAAACCTGGTGGTGGCGCGGGCAACCAGACGTCAAGCCATCCGCAATCGGGTCTGGATACGAAATAGGCACGAGGGCCGTGACTCCGGCCCTGCCACGGAGGTGACCACCATGACTCGCTCGGAGTTCGACGACATCCGCGCACACATCGCCGCGGAGGCCGATCGCCCCGGCGACCTTCTTCGAGTCGCCCGGTCCCTGCTGGACGACCTGGAGACGGCGCGGATGCGGGAGGCGACCCTCCGCACCTACTACTTGCGTCTCCTCACCGCCGCGCGCGCGACAGCCGCCGCGGAGGCAGCAGGCTACCCGGCTCCGCTCACTTTCCTCACCGAGGAGCTGAACAAGCGAGGCCAGCTGCCGACGACCGAGGAGGAGGTCAACCGGATCCTGGCCGACGCGCACACCGCGGCGGCCCTGCTGGCCTCCCTGGAACAGTCTCCCCTTGAGCCCGCCGCCCTGGAGAAGACCGCAGCCCGGGCCGTTGCCGGAAACGGACCCCGTGTCCGGAGATGTTCAGGCACCAGCCGTACTCTCCCACGATGAGCCGTTCCACGGCTTTGACCTGGTCTTGAAGGCATACCTGCAAGACTTCAGGCATGTGGCAGCGGGGGATGAATTGGGCTGCGACGTCCTTTGTAGGCGTCTTCGGGTTTCTCTGGCTCGGCGTCGTGGTTTTCGCGGCCGTCGACGTGTCGGCCTGGTCCCGGCTCGGGCAGGGAGGGTTCAGCACCTTCCTCATGGGCTGGGCCTGTTACAAGGCGAGCGTGCTGCTCCGCCGTGCCGAGGCGGGGTTCACCCCTCGGCACCGCCGGGTCAGGACGTGAGACCCCCGCCCGCGGGGACGCACGGCCGATCTCAGCCCTTCGGGACGTACGGCGGCGCCACGCCCCAGCCCCAGTGCGGCACCGGAGCCCGCCCCGGCGGGACGGCTCCCGGCTGGGAGTTGGCGAAGGCCAGGCGGGTCCCCCACTCGATGTAGCCGAGGAAGGCCGCACGGAACTCCGGATCCCCGGGGAGGCCGACCTCGTCGGCGGCGTCCAGGAGGAGGTTCACCCAGCGGCGCCGCTGCGGCTCGGTGATGCCCTTGCCGAGGTGCTGGGAGAGCATGTGCGGATAGCCCCCGCGCTCCCGGGTGTAGCGGTCCGGGCCGCCGAAGACCTCGCCGAGCCACATGGCCACGTAGCGGGGGTGGCCGGGATCCATGTGCGCGAAGAGCGGACCGATCAGGTCGTCCTT
This sequence comes from Planobispora longispora, assembly GCF_016863135.1. GTDB lineage: Bacteria > Actinomycetota > Actinomycetes > Streptosporangiales > Streptosporangiaceae > Planobispora > Planobispora longispora. The sequence continues at coordinate 616 of NZ_BOOH01000032.1, read as the reverse complement.
CAGCACCTTCGCGTAGAAGGTCTCCGTGAGGCGTTCGAACGCCTCGGCTCCGCCGGCCCACTCGTAGAGCGTCGGCACCGAGGAGCCCTGACCGCGGATTCCTGTCGGCGCGTAGTGGCGCATCTCCTCGATGTCGCCGACGTAGGGCCGGATCTCGGCAAGGAAGGGCGGGAAGTCGGGGCCCTCCCGGAATCCGCGCAGATGGTCCTCGGCGGAGGTCCAGGTGATGCGCAGGACGTAGCAGGCGGGCTCGTCCACGCACCGGGTGAGTTCGTAGTCCGCGCACTGGGGGGCCTTCGCCAGGGAGACGGCGGCACGGCGGTAGGCCGCCTCGAACTCCTCCGAGCGTTCGGCGGGAACGCGGTAGCGGATGTACTCGACGATCATCGGTCCACCTTCCGGGGGGACGTCGTACACCGGTATGCGATTACATGGCTCGTAATCATGTAATCAAAGTCGGCGCGCTCCGCCAAGAGATCACCACGGCCGGATCGCCCTGTTTCCGCGATCTCTTTTCACCGCAGCGGAGACACCTGGGTGGGAGGACAGAAGACGCCCGGAAAGGGGAACGGAAAAAGCAGAGGCCCGGAGGAGATCCTCCGGGCCTCTGACCTGG
>NZ_BOOH01000031.1 GCF_016863135.1 Planobispora longispora | reverse complement strand
CTACCGGTACTCGGGAGTGGACGCGAATCAATTCGATCGGCGCAGGTGCGGGGCGCCCTGCGGACGCCCCGCGGGGCTCACGACGTCGGTGACGGCGAGGGCGCCGGAGTCGCCGTGGGAGCCGGCGTTCCCGTGGGCGCGGGGCTGCCCGTGGGGGTCGGTGTCGCCGTGGGAGCGGGCGTGGCCGTGGGGGCCGCGCTCTGCAGGGCTCCGCCCAGCTTCTCCAGTGCCTTGTTGAGCTCCTCCTGGGCCTTGCCGTACTCCGTCCAGTTCGGCGGATCGCTCGCCAGGGCCTGCTTCGCCTTCTCGTACGCCTTGCGGGCGTCGTCGATCGCCTTGGTCAACTCGGCCTCCGTCAGGGTCGGCTTGGCCGGTGTCTCCGGCTGCTTGTCGCCCTGCTGCGGCTTGTCGTCGGTGGAGGGCTGCTGGGTCGCGTTCTCACCGAAGACCGCCGCCAGCGCCGCCTCCAGCCTGTCGCCCGACCCGACCTTGCTCCCGTAGCCCACCAGCACCCGGCGCAGGATCGGGTACGGCTCCTGGCCGGTGCCGCCCGCGATCTCCACGTAGACCGGCTCGATGTAGACCAGGCCGCCGCCGAACGGCAGGGTCAGCAGGTTGCCGTACCGCACCTTCGCCTGGCCCAGACCGAGCAGGTTGAGCTCGCCGGAGAACTTGTTCTGGAAGTTGTTCTGCACCTGTCCCGGACCCGGGATCGTGGTGTTGGACGGCATCCGCAGGATGCGCAGCTTCCCGTAGTCGGGCCCCGGAGTGGCGTTCACGGCCATGAACGCCGCCAGGTTGGGTCCCTGGCGCGGCACGAACGTGGTGGTCAGCGAGAACGACGGCTGCGCCGTCCCGGGCATCTTGACCGACAGGTAGTACGGCGGCTGCTTGACCTCGCCCGCCGACGGGTCGTTGGGGACGTTCCAGAAGTCCTGGCCGCTGTAGAACGCGTTCGGGTCGGTGATGTGGTAGCGGGACAGGACGTCACGCTGGACCTTGAACAGCGCCTCGGGATAGCGCAGGTGCTGCTCGAGCTCCTTGGCCATCTCGGTCTTCGACTTGATGACGCCGGGGAAGGCGTTCATCCAGGTCTTCAGGATCGGGTCCTTGTCGTCCCAGGCGTACAGGCTCACGGTGCCGTCGTAGGCGTCCACGACCGCCTTCACCGAGTTGCGCATGTAGTTGATCCTGTCGCGCGGCTGCTGCACCACCAGGCGCGGATCGGTGACCGTGTCCCGCGTCATCTCCTCCAGGCTCTTGCTGGTGGAGTACGGGTAGGCGTTCGAGGTGGTGTAGGCGTCGACGATCCAGACCACCCTGCCGTTGACGACGGCCGGGTAGGGGTTGTTGTCCAGGCTCAGGAACGGCGCGACCTTGGCGATGCGCCGGGCCGGGTCACGCTCGTACAGGATCTTGGACTTGTCGGTGATGTCGCCCGACAGCAGCAGGTTGAGCTCGCCGTACTTGGCGGCGTAGAGCATGCGGTTGAAGAACGAGCCCACCGGGACGCCGCCCTTGCCGGCGTAGGTGGTGTTCTTCTGGCCGCTGCCGACCCCGTTGGTCTCGGAGAAGGGGTAGTCGAGCTCCTGCTCCCTGCCGCCTCCCACGATGGAGTACTCCGCCGAGAGCGGGTGCTCGCCGAAGTAGATCCGCGGCTCGGTCAGCTTCGTCTGGTCGACCAGCGGGCCGGTGACGGGCATGTCCTTGGCGGTGAAGTTGGGCAGGCCCTCGGCATCGACCTCGTTGCCCGGCGCGGCGACGAAGCCGTAGCCGTGGGTGTAGACCAGGTGGCGGTTGATCCAGTTGTCCTGCTCCGCCGGCGGGCCGACCAGCTCGCGCACGGCCACCACGGTGTCGCGCATCGCGCCGGTGCGCGGGTCGGGGTAGCGGTCGACGTCGAGCTTCTCCGGGAAGTCGTAGAAGCCGCGGATGCGCTGCTTCTGCTGGTACGTCTGGCCGACCAGGTTCGGGTCGAGCAGGCGCACACCGGAGATCGAGGTGTCGGCGCTGACGTTGGCGCTGTCCGCGTTCCCCTGCGCGTTGTAGGGGATGACCTCGGAGTTCTCGACGCCGTAGGCCTTTCTGGTGGCCTCGATGTTGCGGCCGATGAACTCCTGCTCGCGCGCCTGCTCGTTCGGCTTGACCTGGAACTGCTGGACCAGCGCCGGGTAGACCCCGCCGATCAGGATGGCCGAGAGCACCAGGAGGCCGAAGGAGACGCCGGGCAGCATGCCGCCGGGCCGCACGATCCCCGCGAAGAACAGGATCGCGCAGATCAGCGCGATGATCGCCAGGATGGTCTTGGCGGGCAGCACCGCGTTGACGTCGGTGTAGGAGGCCCCGTGCACGAAGCCCCGCTCGGAGAAGACGAGGTCGTACCGGTCGAACCAGTAGGCGACGGCCTTGAGCAGCACGAACACGCCGAGCAGCACCGACAGGTGCACCCGGGCCTGGCGCGAGGCGCGCACGCCCGGCGACTGGAGGCTGAACCCCCCGTACAGGTAGTGCACGATCGTGGCCATCACCGCGGAGAGAACCACCGCGGTGAACAGGAAGTTCAGCACCATCCGGATGAACGGGAGGGTGAACATGAAGAATGAGATGTCGGTCTTGAACTGCGCGTCGAGCTCGCCGAACGGCACGGCGTTGAAGAACTCGAGCCAGGTCTTCCACTGGCCTGCGAACGACGATCCCGCGAACAGCGCGAGCACCGCCACGCCGATCAGGAAGATCAGCTTGCGGTGCGGGTCGAGCGCCATCCGGTAGCGGTCGGCGCCGCTGACGCCGCCGCTGAACCGCTCGGGGGTGAGTATCGGCGGCATCCGGTAGGCGAGCAGCGTGTTGCCGCCCACGATGCCCACCATCAGCAGCGCGCCCACCACGAAGAGCAGGATCTGGGTGACGATCACGCCGGAGAACACCGAGGTGTAGTCCACCGAGTCGTACCAGAGGTAGTCGGTGAAGATGCCGGCGAAGAGGAAGAAGAACGCGACGATCGCGATCAGGGCGATCGCGACGGGAAGCAGCAGTCGCGGCCGGCGGGGCAGTCGCGCCCTACCGGCTCCGGGTCGGATGCTCAAAGCCAACCCCTTGTCGTATGAGCACGGTCTGTGTCTGGCAACCTACACCGACGGGGGTTCCGCCGCGCTCAGCCGCTCGACACGGCTTGGCCACGGCGGCCCGCGGTTTTCTCGGTCCCGTACGGTCAACGCGCCGCGAACCGGATCGGTGCCCGCCCGCGCCCCACGCGTCCGGTCTCAGTCGCCTCGCGTGTCCCGGCGGCCGCGTCGCACACCCGTGCCTCGGCCGGACGGGCGGCCCGGCATGCCGCCCGGATCTCAGCCGGACGGGCGGCCCGGCGTGCCGCCCGGATCTCAGCCGGACGAGCAGCCCGGCGTGCCGCCCGAGCCGGTGCGCACCGCGTCGAGCGCCTGGACGGCGTCGTGGAGCGTCTCCACCTTGATCAGCTTGAGCCCGTCGGGAACGGCCGCGAGCGCCTCGGCGCAGTTGGCGGCGGGGGTGAGGAAGAACGTGGCCCCGGCATCGCGGGCGCCCACCATTTTCTGCTGGATGCCGCCGATGGGCCCGACCTTGCCGTCAGGCGTGATCGTCCCGGTCCCGGCGACGGACTTGCCCCCGGTCATCGAGCCGGGAGTGAGCTTGTCCATGATGCCGAGGGAGAACATCATCCCCGCGCTCGGCCCGCCGACGTCGCCGACGCTGATGTTCACGTCGAACGGGAACTTGTACTCGAGCCCCATGGAGATGCCGACGACGGGCGTGCCCTCCTTCGACGCCGCGGTCGGGACGGTCACGGTCACGTCCTTCCCGCCCCGCTTGACGACGAAGGCGACCTGCTCGCCCGCCTTGTGCTTGCGGACGGTCGACGAGATCGTCTCGCGGTCGACGGCGGGCACCCCGTCGACCGAGACGATCTCGTCCCCCTGCGTGAACTTCCCGTGCGCCGGGAAGTTCTTCTCGGTGGCCGCCACGACCACCACCGCGGTGAAGGGGATCTTCAACTCCCTGAGCGCCGCGGCGGTCGCGTCGTCCTGGGAGTTGGTCATCTCCTGGGTGTTCTGCTCCTCGACCTCCTCGGCGGTGGTCGTCGGCGGGAAGATGGTCTCCTCGGGCACGACCGCGATGGTCGGGTCGACCCAGCCCCGCAACGCGGTGAACAGGTCGATCCTGGTGCCGGGCCCGCCCTGGTAGGCCACCGTGACGAGGCTGAGCTTGCCCTCGGTCGGATAGGTCTGGCGTCCCGTGATGCTGATCACCGGCTTGCCCTTGACCTCGCCGATGGTGTTCTCCGTCGGTCCGGGACTCAGAACGACGTACGGCACCGGCAGCACGGTGCCGGCGACCCCCAGGCCGAGGGTGAGGAAACCGGCCGCCATCAGGGTCAGCGCACGTCGGGACATGAGAGGAAGCCTATGCGGTGATGGCGGTGAGACGGAGACGGCGGCGGGGTGCTCCGGACGTCACTCGCAGGCCCCCACCCACTCGGTCGAGCCGTCGGCGAAGACCTGGTGCTTCCAGATCGGGACCTCGCTCTTGAGGTCGTCGATCAGCCGGCGGGAGGCGGTGAACGCCTCCCCGCGGTGGGGGCAGGCGACGGCGACGATGACCGCGATGTCGCCCAGCTCCAGGTCCCCGACCCGGTGCACCGCGGCCAGGGCGGTGGCCGGGAAGTCACCGGCGACCTTCTCGGCCACCCTGCGCAGCTCCGCCTCGGCGCTCGGGTGCGCCGAGTAGGACAGCCGGGTGACCGGCTTGCCGTGATCCTGGTCACGGACCGTACCGATGAAGACCGCGGTCCCGCCCGCGGCGTGATCGTTCACCGCGGCGAGCACCTCGTCCACGGAGAGCGTCTCGTCACGAATGCCCAGCAACCGGATGACATCCACGCCGAAAGACTACCGTCCCGGAGCAAGGGCGGTCCGGTCCCGGGTCAGGATCGGCGCTTCTTGCGGGCGACGCGGACGATCGCGGCGGTGCCGAGGACCGCGACGGTGGCGCCGGCGGCGGTGAGCGTGGCCTCCTTGCCGGACAGGCGGCGGCCGACGACCGCGTGCTTGCCCTCGCGCAGCTCCAGGAGCTGGGTGAACGCGGCCTCGTTGGTCCACTGCGGTTTCCAGCCCACCGCGCGCAGCGCGGCGCAGTCGACCACCCAGGGATAGACCACGTAGTGCAGGTCCGTGGCCGGCGCCGGAGTGACGCCCAGGCGGTGCAGGCGCTGGGCGGTGCCGAAGGTCAGCCCGGCGGGCAGCTCGAAGCGGCGCAGCCCGGAGATCTCCTCCACCTGCTCCTGCTCCAGCCACCCCTCCCCGCCCACCGCGACCACGCCGGAGACCGTCCCGAGCGCGGCCAGCTCCAGCGCGGAGACCAGGTCGTCGACGTGGCAGAACTGCCAGCGGGGGCTGCACCCCTTCACGGTGAGCAGCCTCGGCGCCTCGAAGTGCCGGGTCACCACGCTGTCCACGTCGGGCCCCACCAGGACGGCCGGGCGCAGCACCGTCACCTCCAGGCCCGGGTGACTGCGGAGCGAGCGCCGGACCAGTGCCTCGATCTCCAGGTAGTCGCCGACGATGCCGGTGTCGAGCTCGGCCGCCACCGCGGCGTCCTCCGGCAGGGGGACCTCGTTGTCGGCCGCCGCGCCGTACACCATGGCGCTGGTGACCAGCACGACCCGGCGCACCCGGGCGGCGGCGCAGGCGGTGAGCACCGTCTGGGCCGCGCGGAGGTTGTAGGCGCGGCGTTCTCCCGCGTCGGAGCCGAGCGCGTAGTCACCTGCCAGATGGACGAGGACATCGATGTCGGATATCCGGTTCGCCAAGAGCGGATCCCGGACGTCGAGCACCCGCCACGTGACGTCGGGCACGTCGCCGCGTTGCTCGTCGATGGCCACCACTCTGCGGAAATCCGCAGACGAGGCGACCTTCGCGAGGAACGCGCGACCGATGCCCGAGGCCGCGCCGGTGACGGCGACGACCGGTGGCCGGAGGCGTTTCGAGGTAGGCACCAGGTCCTCACTTTGCACTGATCCGCCGCGCGGCGGATAACGTGGCGGATGTGGACTCCTCCATCCTGCACGAGGTAGAGCGGTGACTGACTTGCCAGGTCGGGAAAACGACCCCAACGAGAACCCGTTCGCCATGTTCGGCAACCCGGAGCAGATCGCGGCAGCCATGCGCCAGTTCGCCGACATGCTGTCCGCTCCGCAGAGTTCCGGCCCCGTCAACTGGGACATGGCGAAGAACATCGCACGGCACACCGTGGTCGCCGAGGGCGACCCCAGCGTCATGGAAGGCGAGCGGCGCCAGATCGTGGACGCCCTGAACCTCGCCGATCTGTGGCTCAACGAGGCCACCGTGCTCCCCAGCGGGGTGGGAAACCCCCAGGCGTGGAGCCGGTCGGAGTGGATCGAGAAGACCGTCCCCGTCTGGCGGCAGCTCTGCGACCCGGTCGCCGCCCGCATGGTCGAGACCATGAGCGGCACGTTCGGCGCCGCGGGCCTGCCCGCCGAGGCCCAGGCCATGGCCGGGCCGCTGATGGGCATGATGAAGCAGATGGGCAGCATGATGGTCGGCCAGCAGATCGGCCAGGCCCTCGGCTCGCTCGCCCGCGAGGTGGTCGGCTCCACCGACATCGGCCTGCCGCTGTCGGGCGACGCCGCCCTGCTGCCCGGCGGGGTCGCCGCCTTCGGCCAGGGGCTGGAGACGCCCGCCGACGAGATCCGCCTGTATCTCGCCCTGCGGGAGGCGGCCCACCACCGGCTGTTCCAGCACGTGCCGTGGCTGCGGGCGCACCTGCTCGGCGCCGTGGAGGAGTACGCCCGGGGCATCACCGTGGACGTCTCCGCCCTGGAGGAGCAGCTTCGCGGGCTCGACATCAACAACCCCGAGCAGCTCCAGCAGGTCCTGAGCGGCGGCGCCCTGCTCAAGCCCGAGGAGACCGAGCGGCAGAAGGCCGCCCTGGCCCGTCTGGAGACGGCGCTCGCCCTGGTCGAGGGCTGGGTCGACACGGTGGTGTCCGGCGCCGCCGGCGGCAAGCTGCCCTCCGCGGCGGCCCTGGCCGAGACGGTACGGCGCCGCCGCGCGAGCGGCGGTCCCGCCGAGCAGACCTTCGCCACCCTCGTCGGCCTCGAACTGCGCCCGCGCCGCCTGCGCGAGGCGGCCGCCCTGTGGCGGGCCCTGGAGGCGGACCGGGGCATCGACGGCCGGGACGCGGTCTGGAACCACCCCGACCTGATGCCCACCGCCGACGACCTCGACGACCCGGAGCGCTTCGTCCGGGGCGAGCCCGAGTTCGACCTGTCCGGCCTGGAGGCGTCCCTCCGCGAGCCGGACGGCGAGGGCGACGAGGGCAAGGGCGGCGAGGAGGGCCGCGGCAAGGACGGCGGCACGGAGAACGGCGGCGCGTGAGCGAGCGGAGCGAGCGAGCCGACGGCCCCGGCGACGTCGCGGACGTCACCGGCGGGGGAGAGCGCGTCCGCGAGCCGGCCGGGGAGAACCGGGCCGCCGCGGACGTCACCGGCGAAGGAGGCCGCACCCGCCTGCACGCGGACGCCCGGGCCGTGCTCGGAGAGTGGGCCGCGCCCACTCCCGAGGAGGAGCTGCTGCGCAAGGAGTTCCTGGCGCACCTGCACGCCCACCGGGACGGGATGTACCGCGAGTGCGTCCCCGGCCACCTGACGGCCACCACGGCGGTGCTGTCCCACGACGGCGAGCGGGTGCTGCTGACGTTGCACGGCAAGGCCAAGATGTGGTTCCCGATGGGCGGTCACTGCGAGCCCGGCGACCTCTCCCTGGAGGGCGTGGCGCTGCGGGAGGCGACCGAGGAGTCGGGCATCCCGGGGATACGGCTCCTGCCCGGACCGCTGGCGCTGGACAGGCACCGCGTCTGGTGCCACCCGCCGTTCAGCCATCACCTCGACGTCGAGTACGGCGCGGTCGCCTCCGCCGGGGCCGAGGCGGTGATCAGCGAGGAGTCGCTGGACCTGCGCTGGTTCCCGGTGGACGAGATCCCCGATCCGACCGACGAGGCCACCCGGAGGCTCGTCCGCCGCGCCTGTGAGGTCCTGCGCTCCGGAGGGTGACCGGGACGGTTCTCGGACCGTTTTACACGTGCCTCACGAGTCCCTGACTAGGGTCGTTCTCACAGACGAGGGCGGATGAAGCGGGGCAGCGTGAATGTGGACATCGCATCCGGTGGCGACGTCGGCGGCACGATCATGACACCGCCTCGCCGTCGCCGGCGCGTCCCCGGGGCTCTCGCCTGGGCCGCGGTCGCGCCGTTCGCCATCTGGGCGGTGGCCCGGGTCGCCGGGCTGGAGCGGGGCTCGCTGCCCACCCAGATCATGACCGCGACGCCGTACGCGGCGGTGGGCTCGCTGGTGCCCGTGCTCGTCGGAGCGCTCGCCCGCAACCGCGCGGCCACCGCCGTCGCGCTGGTCACCACGGCCGCGCTCAGCCTCAGCGTGCTCCCCCGGGCCGTCGGCTCGGCCGAGGCCGGACCCGGCGCCCCGATGCGCGTTCTCACCCTCAACATGCTGTACGGCCGCGCCGAGCCGGCCGCCGTCATGGACCTGCTCAAACGCCTGAAACCGGATGTGCTGAGCGCGCAGGAGCTCACCCCGGAGATGGTGGAGGCGCTGGACGCGGCGGGCATCGACGAGCTGCTGCCGTACCGGGTGCTCCAGGACGAGCCGGACGCGCGTGGCAGCGGCCTGTACGGCCGGTATCCGATGACCCCGCTGGAGAACCTGTTCCGGCCCGTCGGGCACAACATGCCCGCCGCCGTGATCACCCTCCCCGGCGCCAAGCCCGTCGAGATCATCGACGTGCACCCCTACGCGCCGCTGGGCGACCTGGTGTACGACTGGGCGACCGCCATCGACGCCTTCCCCGCCCCGTCCGGCGACAGGATCCGCATCTTCGCCGGAGACTTCAACGCCAGTCTCGACCACGCGGTGATGCGCCGGTTCCTCGACCGGGGCTACGCCGACGCCGCCGACCGGGTGGGACAGGGACTCGTCCCCACGTGGCCGGCGGGCAGGAGCATCCCTCCGGTCATCACCATCGACCACGTCGTGGTGGACCGGCGGGTGGCGGTGAACCAGGTCAGCGTCCACACCGTCCCCGGCACCGACCACCGCGCCGTCTTCGCCGACCTCCGCCTGCCCGGTTAGCCGGAGCGGCGGATCAGGCGAAGAAGTCCAGCAGGACCGGACGGAGCGCGTCGGGGTGGTGGAGCACCCCGTGGTCCTGGCCTTCGAGCGTCAGGTGGCGGGCGCCCGGAACGGCGTCGGCGACCGCCCGGGTGGCGGCGAGGGCCCAGCCGGGGCTGAGCGCGCCGTCGATCGCGAGCGTCGGCACCGTGATCGTCGCCAGGCCGTCGGCCGGCAGGACGTTGCCGGGGCCGCAGATCGTCACGTCGTAGGGCAGCGTGTGCGCGAGTCCGGTGAACCGGTCCCAGACCGGAGCGCTCCGCATGCCCGCGACCATCTCCGCGGGCACGTCCACCGCCTCGGTCAGGAACAGCGCCGCCGCGTCGTCACGGCGGCCCTGCCCGATCAGGACCCGGAGGCGCTCGGCCAGGTCGGCCCCGGGCCGCTCCCTGCTGTCGTCGACCACGTACGGCGGCTCGTACACCGCCAGCCTGTCGATCGGCAGCCCCGTCCGAGCCGCCTCGACGGCCAGGATCGCACCCGAGGAGTGCCCGAACACGGCAGCCGACCCGCCCACATGCTTGATCAGCGCGGCGATGTCCTCGATCTCCCGCTCCACGGCGTAGCTCTCACCGTCACCGCTGTCGCCGCGACCGCGGCGGTCATAGGCGACCGCGGTGAAATCCGGCGCCAGCGCGGCCGCCAGCCCGGCGACGGTGGAACAGTCGTTGAAGGCCCCGCCCACCAGGATCACCGGCCGCCCTCCACCGACCGCCTCGAAGGCGATGGCGGTGCCGTCGGCCGAGGTCACCGTCTGGAACGCGGTCGTCATGGCTTCTCCCGTAGTCTGCAGGCGGCCCCAGGAGGGGCCGGAGTCGCTTGTCACAGAGGAGTCGGAGCCACCGGCGGGCTCTCGACATCGATCGCTGAAGTCCAGCGGGAAACAATGAGACCACCGAGATCACACTCCCCCTACGGCGGGTGCCGGTACGGCGGGTTGGTGCCGGTACGGCACGCACCCGGACTGGAAAGTCCGGCGCCGGTGCGGACCGTAGGGGCGGGCCCTGTCCGGCCGTACGGTGGACTGTGGGCGGCTGAAGCGCAGATCCGGGACGGGTTCAGGGCTGGTCGCCGTTGCCTGCGGCCATGCTGGCCGGAAGGAGCTCAGGGCTGCTCGCCGTAGCCGCGCCCACTCCGGGACGAGTGAGAGTAGAACACCACATCTCATGGCAAATGAGGTGGAGGGCCTCCGACCAAGCGATCAGCATGATCGATGTCCCGCTGCACACGGACGGGCTTTCCCGATCGAGCCGCCCGTTGCAGATCTTTCAACCCTCTGCTCACCTTCACGAGCAGAACTGTCCCGGCTTCCGGCCCGCTCCTCCCCTGATTCTCCGACGGCTGCCTTTGAGTGATATCGCATGAGGCTTTTCACCCTGGGCAATGATCGGCTTCGATCTTCTGCAAGACGAGGGTGGTCTACAGGACGTGTCCTGGCCGGAAACTGCGGGCGGAGCCCTCAGGGAGCCTGAACGCCGTGCGCTTGAAGCCGGGAGACGATCAGCACGCGGAGTTCGCGTTCTTGAGCAGCTGCGTCGTGATGGCCCAGGCGGTCACTCGATGCAGCCCAGCGCCCGAGGACGTCGACCGTGAGCATCCATTGGGCGATGGTGGGTTCGGGTTTCACGATCTCATCTGGTGGCGGCCACGAACCGGAGCCGGGAACGCCGGGTGTCCAGTGGGCGATCTGCTCCCACCCTGCTCTTCGGATACTGCGTGCGCGGCTACGGCGAGCAGCCCTGAGCTCCTTCCGGCCAGCATGGCCGCAGGCAACGGCGACCAGCCCTGAA
>NZ_BOOH01000030.1 GCF_016863135.1 Planobispora longispora | reverse complement strand
TCCTACGGTCCGCACCGATTACGGCGCAGCCAGAAGGAGTGCGGCGCGGGCGGGTCTGCCGGCCGGCGTGAAAAAGGGCCAGGACCCCGCGCGCCCGCCAGGCCGGAGGCCTGAACAACCAGACAGCAACCCCGACGGCCGGCCGGCAGACCCGCCCGTACAGCACGACCATGACCCGTACAGCACGACCATGACCCGTACAGCACGACCATGACCCGGGCCAACCCGCCACCGGCACCCGGCGTAGGGCGTAGGGCGTCTTATCGGTGGTGACCGGTGGCGAGGAGGTCGCGGGTGTTCTCCCAGCCCTCCAGGCCGGGGTCGAGCCATCCGATGTCACCGGGGGCGCGCAGGCGATGCCAGCCGGGACCGGTGGCGACCATGCGGCGGCCGGGGGCCGAGTCGCGCAGGGACCGGACCGGGTCGGGGTCGTCGAGTCCCGTCCGCGCCCATTCGGGATAGGGCAGGTGGGCGGCTATCGCCACGGCGCCCCCGCCCACGGCCGGGCAGACGGCGACCTGCGCGCGGCCCAGCGCCCGGAAGAGCTTGCCGATCAACAGGGCGGGCAGATCGGGGGCGTCCCCGCTCAGCAGGACCGCTTGCCGGCCGTACGGCACCGCCGCGGAGACCGCGGTGAACGCCGCCTCCGTCAGGGCGCTTCCCGACAGCTCGGGATCGATCTCGACGATGGGCGTCCCCGGCCAGACGATCTCCTCCAGCCCCGGCACGCCCGTCACCAGGACGGGGGTCACGAAGTCGAGCCCAGCGACCAGTTCGCAGGTGTCTTCGGCGACGGCGGCGAGGAAATCCCCGGGATCGACGCCGGGAGGCGCCGCGCCGGCCATCGTGGGCATGACGAGCACCGCGACCAGCCGCGCGTCCTCACCCGATGCCTGTCCGGTCACCATTCCTCGGCGGTGCCGTTGGAGGCCATGGAGAATCCTTCGAGGAACCCGCGCGCCCGCTCGGCCTTGGGATAGTGTTCCACCAGCGCCCAGAACCGGGGGCCGTGGCTCGGCACCAGCAGGTGCACGAGCTCGTGCATGATCACGTAGTCGACCACCCACGCCGGCATGCCGCGCAGCCGGGTGGAGATCCTGATGGTGCCGTGGTCCGGAGTGCAGGAGCCCCAGCGGTGCTGCTGGTTCTCCACCCATCGCACGCTCGCCGGTCGCGCTCTGCCCTCCAGGTAACGCGCCGACAGATCGTTGGCCCGATCGAGCAGGTCATCGTCGGAGGGGCGCCTTCGCTGCTCCTTGGCCGCGAGCCGGTCGAGCATCCGGCGCACCCATTGTTCCTCGTCGGTCCTGCTCAGGCCGTCGGGGAGCAGCACGATCGTTTTCTCGCCATCGCGGTACGCCGAAACGGTCCGCCGGCGACGAGAGCTTCGACGGACCTCGACTGTCTCGGGGGGCACATATGCACGGTAGCCGAGAATGGTGAATTCCCACCAGAGGGCAGAACACGTTCTTGCTGGTCAATCCCCGTTCGTTGATTGTTCAGCGAGACCGATCCGCTATGACCGTGACTTATGGAATTAACCTGGATATCGCCCGTCTCATGAGTTCCGGAATCTTGGAACCCGCCGTTCTCTCTGGGCGGCCAGCCCTTCGCGCATGTCGTCGGAGGCCATCGTCACCGGCTGAGCCAGGGATTCCCAGCGCAGTGCGGCCTCCAGATCCGCATGCCCGCCGCCGGCGAGAGCGATCTTGGTGAGCCGGGTCGCGATCGGGGCGTTGGCCGCGGTCCTGGATGCGATCTCCAGCACCTCGGCGAGCAGCGTCTCCCGGGGGAAGGCCCGGGTGACCAGCCCGGCGGAGGCCGCCTCGGCGCCGAGCATCGTCCGTCCGGTCAGCAGCATCTCCCTGGCCACACCCACTCCCGCGACCCTGGGCAGCAGGTAGGTCGCCGCCATGCCCGGGTGGAGGCCGAGGGCGGTGAAGGGGACGAGCAGTTTGGCGTCCTCGGCGGCGTAGACCAGGTCGCAGGCGAGGGCGAAGCACAGGCCGGCCCCGACGGCGGCGCCGTTGATCGCGGCGATGGTCGGCACCTCCAGGTCCGCGATCGACAACCACGTCCGGTAGAAGCCGAGCATCCGGTCCCGTAGCGCGGGCACACTCTCCGCCCCCCGCTCGGCCAGCCAGGAGAGGTCTCCCCCGGAGGAGAACGCGCTTCCCGCGCCGGTGGCGACGACGCACCGTACGTCCCGGTCCCGGCGCAGGTCGGCGATGGCCTGCCGCCACTGCTCGGTCATCGCGTCGGTCATCGGGTTGCGCTGCTCGGGACGGTTCAGAGTGAGAACCACGACGCCGTCGTCCCGCCGGTCCACCAAGAGCTCGCTCATGCCGGGAGCGTAGTGGACGGGAGATCACCCGCACCCGTATGCCCGGCCGTGGAGCCGTATCCAGGATCCCGCCGCGAAAACTCAGAGGCGGTTTCCACAGTCCGCGGCCGGGGTGCGGAGTTGTCCACAGGGTGGGGAACGGGCGGCCCGGAGCCGTGCGGGGGCGTGGCACGCTGGCACTTCCCACGGACGGCACGTCCCGGCGGCTCCGGTCCGGGACACCCAGGAGATGAGGCGGCTCCCATGAGGCCACGGCTCAAGCCCGCGCTCCGGCGGGTCTACCGTGACGAGCGCACCCTGCAGTTCGGCACGCATCCCCGTCGCGCGGTCGTGCTCACCGATCTCGAGCCGGGGGTTCGCAGCTGGGTCGAGAGTCTCGACGGCACCCGGGACCTCGCCGGGGCGCTGGCCGGCGCCGCCGGCGCCGGGATCGGCGAGAGGCAGGCGCGCCTCCTGCTCGACATGCTGGTCGATCAGGGGGTCGTGGACGACGCCGGGGCGCCTCCGCGCCCGTTGCGGGCTCTCACCCTGGCCGAGCGCGACCGCCTCCAGCCCGAGCTGGACGCCCTCTCCCTGGCCCCGGGCGCCGCCGACGGCGGGTTCGCCGCCCTGGAGCGCAGGCGCGCCGCCCAGGTGACGGTGTACGGCGCGGGCCGGGTGGGCGCGCAGGTCGTCGCCCTCCTCGCCGCCTCCGGAGTGGGGCGGCTCTGCGTGGTCGATCCCGACGCGGCCCGCCCGCGCGACCTCGCACCCGGCGGCCTGACCCCGTCCGAGCTGGGGATGAGCAGGCAGGACGGCGCCGTGACGGTGGCCGGGCGGCTGGCGCCCGCCGTCACCGCGTGGACCGGGGAGAACGCCGCCCACCCGGCCGACGGTTCCCGCCGTCCCGACCTGGCGGTGCTCGCTCCCGTGAAGCCTCTGGACGGCCTGCTGGTGCGGGAGCTGGTCGCCTGGGAGATCCCCCACCTGCTGGTGAGCGCCTGCGAGGGGTTCGGCTCGGTCGGCCCGCTGGTGCTGCCGGGCCGGAGCGCATGCCTGAACTGCCTCGATCTCGCCCGGCGCGACCGGGATCCCGGCTGGCCGATCGTCAGTGCCCGCCTGGGCGGCTTCCCCGCGGGTGAAATCGCCTGCGGGACGGCCCTCTCCACGCTGGTGGCGGCCATGGCGACCGGTCATGCGCTTGCGCTTCTGGACGGTCGCGGAACGACTGTGACCAACGGCACAATGGATGTATTGCCTGATTGGAGATGGAAGAAGACCCCTTGGAGCGTTCATCCTCAATGTCGTTGCTTCCGAAACGAGTTTGGTTCGCTGACAATGGGCGCGTCGGCTACCTGCCGTTGACAGACACCACAACCACCACGACGAAGGGAGGGAGCGGCGTCTCGCTGACGGGGGCATGCCGCGAACCAAGGTGAGTGACCTTCCGCGCCGCGCAGTCACACGCTCCGCCAAGCTGGCGGCTCTGCCCATCGGGTTCGCCGGGCGCACCGCCCTGGGTCTGGGCAAGCGCATCGGGGGCAGGTCCGCCGAGCTCGTCGCCCAGGAGATCCAGGAACGCACCGCAGAGCAGATCTTCAAGGTGCTGGGCGAGCTCAAGGGCGGGGCGATGAAGCTCGGCCAGGCGCTGTCCATCTTCGAGGCCGCCCTCCCCCCGGAGATCGTCGGCCCCTACCGGGCGACCCTCACCAAGCTCCAGGACGCGGCCCCGCCGCTGCCGGCCAAGACCGTGCACAAGGTGCTCACCGAGCAGCTCGGGGACGACTGGCGCGATCACTTCCAGTCGTTCGAGGACCTGCCGACCGCCGCCGCCTCCATCGGCCAGGTGCACAAGGCCGTCTGGCACGACGGGCGCACCGTCGCGGTCAAGATCCAATACCCGGGGGCCGGAAAGGCCCTGATCTCCGACTTCAACCAGCTCGCCCGCCTCGGCAAGCTCTTCGGGGTGCTGCTGCCCGGTCTCGACATCAAGGCCGTGCTCGCGGAGCTGCGCGAGCGGATCGTCGAGGAGCTCGACTACCTGCGGGAGGCCGAGGCCCAGCACGCCTTCGCCCTGGAGTTCAAGGACGACCCCGACTTCTTCGTGCCCGACGTCATCGCCGCCAACGAGCAGGTGCTCGTCTCCGAATGGGTGGACGGCACCCCGCTCTCGCAGATCATCTCCAACGGCACCCAGGACGAGCGCGACCGCGCCGGCCTGCAGTTCGTCCGCTTCCTGTTCTGCTCTCCGTCCCGGGTGGGCATGCTCCACGCCGACCCGCATCCGGGCAACTTCCGGATCACCGGGGACGGGCGGCTGTGCGTGCTCGACTTCGGCGCGGTCAACCGGCTGCCCGAGGGATACCCGCCGGTCTTCGGCAGGCTCACCCGGATCTTCAACCAGGGTGACATGGAGACCGTGATCGAGGGGCTGCGCGATGAGGGGTTCATCCGCCCCCACATCGAAGTGGACCCCGAGGCTCTGCGAGCCTTCCTGGCCCCCTACGTCGAACCGACCGCGGTGGAGGAGTTCAGCTTCAGCCGCGAATGGCTGCAGCAGCAGGCCGCCACGGCGACCGACCTGCGTCCCGGCAACGTGGTGCGCCAGCTCAACCTGCCGGTCTCCTACGTCCTCATCCACCGGGTGCACGCGGCCGGCGTCGGCGTGCTCTGCCAGCTCGGCGCCACCGCCCGTTTCCGCGACGAGGTCATCCGCTGGGTCCCCGGCTTCGCCGACGACCCCGACGACTCCGACGATCTCCAGGAGGAGCCCCTCGCCAGCTGAGCGGCCCTCCGGCCGAGGACACGCTCCGAACTGAGCAGGTCCCCAGCCGGGGAAACGGCTCCGGACTGAGCAGACCCCCAGCCGGGGAAACGGCTCCGGACTGAGCGGCACCCGGGAGGACATGCTCCGGGCTGAGCGGAGCCCTCGGTCAGCGGCACGTTCTGGTTCGCGGGGAAGACGGAGACACGCCGAAGGGGCGGCCCGGAAGATCGGGCCGCCCCTTCGGCGTCATCGGTTCGGGGCACGGTGTGCCCCGCCGGAGGCATCTCCCCGGGGCGCCGTCCGGGCTCCGTCGAGCCCGTGTCCCGGAGGCCGGTTGTCGACCCCGGGACGGGATCTCGTGTGATCCCGTCCCGGGGGACGCGGCCGGCTCCGGGGCGCCGGGGAACATGCCCGGCTCCGGGGTCCTCCCCCGCCGCGCGACGCCGTCCGGGCGTCACGCGGCGGGGAGGGGATCCCGCTACAGGCGGTTCTCTCAGACCATGCTCATGAGCGCATGGCGCAGGCGGGCGGAGGCGCGCTCCACGTCGCGGCGGGCGCGCCGGAGGCGCATGATGCTCGCGGCGCGGCGGTGCTCCTCGGCCTCACGGTGGAGCGTACGTATTCGGTCCCGTACCAGTTCTTCGTGAATAGACGGGACGTCGAGGCTCCGGCTGGTGAAGGTCGTCATCGGAAGTGGTCCTTTCGGAAATGTTCTGAAGTCTTCGCTGGTTGGATGCGGTCTGTCAGGCAGCGACCGGGGTCTTGCGGGGACGTCCGCGCGGACGCTTCCGCGGAACGACGACTCCCCGCAGGATGAGCTCGCCGCCCCAGACGCCCCACGGCTCCTCGCGCTCCAGCGCGCGGGCCAGGCAGGCCTGCTGGATCGGGCAGTCTCCGCAGAGCGCCTTGGCGAACTCCACGTCCTCCGGAGACTCGGCGAACCAGAGGTCGGGGTCGGTACGACAGGGGATCGTGGCTTCGTCGATCAGGTCCATGACCGTCTTGGCCCCCATCTGTGTCACCTCTCGTTTGGTGTTGATCTTTTGGATTACCTCGTGGGTGGGGGTCAGGGATGTCGCGACAAACAAGAAGGCCGCGGATCCTGTCTGCGGATCCGCGGCCTGAAGGCTCTCCCTTTTCAGGTCATGTGACCTGAGGGTGCCTCCAGGGTTGCGGACCGCGCAGCCCACCGTTTCCGATGTGCTTGGTCTGCTGTGCATCGCCGCCGGCTTCCGCCATCGGGGCAGCCGGGACGTCCGTCGCCGGGTAGGCGGGGCGGACGGCCTTGCGGCTGGCCTGGATCTGGAAGAGGACAGACTTCTCCTGCCGGAGCTGAGCGGCCACGGCATCCGTGAGGACGACCCGGCGTCGAGCGGTGGGCAGGGTGGTGCCAGTGCATGCGGAAGCGAGCCCCGTCAGGGCCGGCATCTGCATAATCAGGCTCTTCACAGCGGACTCACCTCCATTCGTAGATCGCCGGACAGGAGCGTCCGACTCGCTTGACCATGACCCTAAACCCGCGAGCGGGAAGGGGCAACATATTTTCTACCTGCAGTTTTACGGACTACAGAACGCCGATCACGGGTCACAGAACGCGGATCATCGCCTCCTGCACCACGGACACCGCCAGTTCTCCGGACCGGGTGAACATCTGTCCGCGGGCGAGCCCCCGCGCCCCGCCCGACCACGGCGACTCCTGGGCGTACAGCACCCAGTCGTCGGCGCGCAGCGGCCGGTGGAACCACATGGCGTGGTCCAGCGAGGCCCCGGCCACGTTGGAGGCGCCCCATGCCAGGCCGTGGGTCAGCAGCACGGTGTCCACCAGGGTGAAGTCGGAGGCGTAGGCGGCCAGCACCACGTGGAGCAGCGGGTCGTCGGGCAGCTCCGCGTCGTAGCGGAACCACACGTTCGTCTCCGCGCCGCGCAGCTCCGGATCGCGGTGCGCCTCCCAGGTGAGCGGGGTCACGTAGCGGATGTCCACCGGCCGCGGCTTGCTCAGCCAGTCGCGCCACGAGGGGTCCTCACCCAGCACCTCGCGCATCCGCTCGCGGAACATGGGCAGGTCCTCCGGCGCGGTGACCTCGGGCATCGCCGACGCCTGGTGCTCGACCCCGTTCTCCGGGATGTGGAAGGAGGCCGACATCGTGAAGATCGCCTTGCCGTGCTGGACGGCCACGACCCTGCGGGTGGTGAAGGACCGGCCGTCCCGGACCCGCTCCACGTTGTAGACGATGGGGATCGACGGGTCGCCCGGCCGGATGAAGTAGGCGTGCAGCGAGTGCACGTGCCGGTCCGACGGGACCGTACGGCCCGCCGCCACCAGCGCCTGGGCGGCCACCTGCCCCCCGAAGACGCGCTGGATGCGCTCCTCGGGGCTGCGGCCCCTGAAGATGTCGAGTTCGATCTGCTCCAGGTCGAGCAGGTCGAGCAGCTCCTTGAGCGCCTCGTTCACGCAGACTCCGTTCCATACCCGGCGGCCCGGCACAGGCCGAGCACCGCATCGCCGTACCGCTCCAGTTTGACGCGCCCGACCCCGGCGATCGCCAGCAGGTCCTGCTCGGAGGTCGGCACCCGCTCGGCGATCGCCTGGAGGGTGACGTCGGTGAAGACCACGTAGGCCGGGACCTTGGCCTCCTTGGCGACGGCCGTCCGCCAGGTCTTGAGGTTCTCCAGCAGAGCCTCGTCGTAGTCGACGGGGCAGGTGGCGCACCGGCCGAGCTTCTGCTCGGCCGCGGTGGCCAGGGTCTTGGCGCAGACCCGGCAGCTTACCGGGCCGGCGGCCGTACGGCGCTGACCGGGGGCGGCCGAGGAGGGACGGCTCTTGGCGGCGGGGCGGCCGGTGAGCCCGTCGAGGAAGCGGGAGGGCCGGCGGGAGCGGCGCCCGCCCGGGGAGCGGGCCAGTGCCCACGACAGCTCCAGGTGGACCCTGGCCCGGGTGACGCCCACGTACAGCAGGCGGCGCTCCTCCTCGATCTGGTCGGGAGTCTCCGCGTAGACGATCGGCAGCATGCCGTCGGTGACGCCGACCAGGAAGACCGCGTCCCACTCCAGGCCCTTGGCCGCGTGGAGAGAGGCCAGCGTCACGCCTTCGACCGGCGGCGCGTGCTGCTCGCTGGCCCGCCGCTCCAGTTCGGCGACGAAGCCGGCGAGGTCGGCGCCCTCGGCCGCCATGTCCTCGGCCAGGTCGGCCAGCGCCTTCAGCGACTCCCACTTCTCGCGGGCCTTGCCCCCGCCGGGAGCCTCGGGGGTCAGGCCGACGCCGGCGAGGATGTGGTGGACGGTCGGGGCCAGCTCGTCGTCGGCCCCGGCCGAGCGGGCCGCCCCGCGCAGCAGCACGACCGCCTGGCGGACCTCCGGCCGCTCGAAGAACCGGTCGGCGCCGCGCACCAGGTAGGGGACGGCCGCCCGGGCGAAGGCCTGCTCGTAGGCCTCGGACTGGGCGTTGACCCGGAACAGCACGGCGATCTCCCGCAGCGGGACGCCGTCGTCGGCGAGCCTGCGCACGGCGCGCGCCACGCCCTCGGCCTCGGCGGTCTCGTCGTCGTACTCGCTGAAGACCGGCTCGGGGCCGTCCGGGCGCTGGGCGATCAGGGCGAGCCGGTGCGGGGTCCGCGCCGCGGACAGGACACGGTTGGCCAGGGAGACGACCTGGGGCGTGGAGCGGTAGTCGCGGACCAGCTTGATCACGGCGGCGTCGGGGTGCTCGACGGGGAAGTTGGTCAGGTAGCGGGGGGTGGCGCCGGTGAAGGAGTAGATCGTCTGGTTGGGGTCGCCGACCACGCACAGGTCGTCCCGGCCGCCGAGCCAGGTGTCGAGCAGCAGCTTCTGCAGGGGGTTGACGTCCTGGTACTCGTCGACGACGAAGTAGCGGTACTGCTGGCGGATCTGGGTGGCCACCTCGCGGTGCTCGGTCATCAGGGCGGCGGTGAGCTCCAGGATGGTCTCGAAGTCGACCAGGTGCCGCTCGCGGCGGATGATCTCGTAGGCGTCGTAGAGGCGGACCACCTCCTCGGCCGGGATCGGCGGGGTCCGGTGCGCCTTCCTGGCGGCCTCGACGTAGTCTTCCGGGCCGGTCTGGGTGACCTTGGCCCACTCGATCTCGGAGGCGACGTCGCGCAGCTCCGAACGTTCGAGGTCCCGGCCGATCTGGCGGCACGCGCCGATCAGCAGCGGCAGCTTCGACTCGATCACCGCGGGCGGGTCGCCGCCGATGACGCGGGGCCAGAAGTAGGTGAGCTGGCGCAGGGCCGCGGCGTGGAAGGTGCGCGCCTGCACCCCGGGCGTGCCGAGCTCGCGCAACCGCTGCCGCAGCTCTCCGGCCGCCCGTGTGGTGAATGTCACGGCCAGCACGCCCTGGGCGTCGACCGCCCCGCTGCGCACGGCATGCGCGATGCGGTGGGTGATCGCCCTCGTCTTCCCGGTGCCCGCACCTGCGAGGACACAGACCGGACCGCGCACCGCCTCGGCGACCTCGCGCTGCTCGGGGTCCAGCCCCGCCAGAACGTCAGCGGGCTCCATGGGACTCCTTAGCGCTCATCGACGGTCCGGGCGGAACCATTTTTCCAGTCACCGGCCAAGCTTCGCCCATTCTGGCACCGTACCGTTGTTCACTTGGATAACCGCTGAGATGCGCAAACAGGGTCCTTTACTCCACAATAGGTGCGAACCAAACCCCGGGGAAAGGAAGAGAGTCCGTGCGAACTGCGGCGACCGTAGGCGCGCTCGCTCTTGCGACGCTGGTGCTCGCGCCCTCCGGGGTGCACGCGGCCTCGTCCGGAGAAGGCTCCCTCACCTCTTCCACCGGCGTGTCGGCTGCCGTGGGCGACCCGGCTCCCACGCCCGCCCCGACGCCGACCCCCACCCCCACGCCCACGTCCGCCCCCACCTCCGAGCCCGCCCCGCAGGGCACGGTCATCGACACGGTCGCGTACGGCTCGCACTCCCGCCAGCGCATGGACGTCTGGTACCAGCCCGACGACCTGCGGAGGCCGGGCGTCTTCCTGATCCACGGCGGCTGGTGGTCCTCCGGGGACAAGAAGTACATGACCGAGATCAGCCGGAGCTACGCCGAGCTGGGCTACACGGTCTTCAACATCAACTACCGTCTCTCCGGCGACGCGTCGTGGCCCGCCCAGCGCGTCGACGCCTTCGACGCCATCGCCACCGCCCGGCGGCACTCGGCGCTGTGGTCCTTCAACCCGAACAACTACGTGGTCATCGGCTTCTCCGCGGGCGGCCACCTCGCCACCGCGGTCGGCACCTACAAGACCGGCGGCCTGCCCGGGCTGAAGGGCGTGGTCGGGATCTCCCCCGTGGTCTCCCCGCTCACGGCGTACATCGAGGGGGCCGAGAGCGCCGACCCCGACAAGCGCAGGCTGCGCACGGCCGCCATCCGGCTCGCCGGCGGCTGCGGGCCGTCCGGCAAGTGCGCCAGGATCTGGCAGAGCATGGAGGTCCCCGAGCACGCGAGCCGGGGCGACGCCCCCATCCTGAGCGTGCACGCGGAGAACGAGTTCGTGCCTCCCGTCCACAGCACCCAGCTCCAGGCCCGCCTGCGCCAGGTCGGCGTCCAGATGACCGTCCTCACCGAACCGGGCATCGATCACAGCGCGCCGCTCTACCGGCTGCCGGGCGTGGCGGAGAAGGTCCAGACGTGGGTCGCGGAGAAGCTGCTCTGACCGGGCCGCTCTGACCGGGCCGCTCCGACCGAGCCGGCCGGCTCAGCCGGCTCAGCCGGGTCGCTCCGGACCGGTCGCTCCGGACCGGGTTCTCCGACCTGGGCTCTCCCGGTTCAGGCCCTCTCCGGAAGGGCTCCTCCGCGCGGAGAGATCTCTTTCGGGCATCGGGAAGATGTACGGCGCTCCACGTGTTGGCAATGACCGCCGAACATCGTACGAGGGGATATTCAACGACATGGCGCTCACCGTTTACACCACCACGTGGTGCGGCCCCTGCAGGCGGCTGAAGGCCCAGCTCACCCGCGAGGGCATCGCCTTCGAGGAGATCGACATCGAGCGGAACCCCGACGCGGCCGAGTTCGTCATGAGCGTCAACAACGGCAACCAGACCGTGCCCACGGTCGTCGTGCACTCCTCGTCCGGCCCGATCGCCCTGACCAACCCCCCGGTCACGGAGGTCAAGCGCCTCCTCGAGGGCGCCGCCTGAGCGTCCGCGCTCAGCCGCTCCCACCCAGCCGCTCCGACCCGGCCGCTCCGGCCCGGATCCGCCGGGCCCCCGGCACCGGGCCGGAGACTTCCGTCCGGACGCCCCGCCGGAGATCACCGGCGAGGCGTGCCGGCCTTCTGGGTTCCGGCCTTGCGGGCGCGGAGCGGGACCCGCTCGGCGCCGCCGCCCTTGCTCACGCCGGCCGGCTTGCGGGCGCGGAGCGGAATCGGCTCGGCGCCGTCGTCCCCGCTCGCCCCGGCGGGCTGGCGGGCGCCGCGTGAGACCGGCGCGGCGCCGTCGTTCCCGCCCGCGCCGCTGACGGTCCTGTAGACCTTCGCGCCGTCGGGACCGGCCGTGTAGTGCAGTTCTTCGAAAAGGACTCTGCCGTCGTCGCCGGCGTAGGCCCTCATGATCTTCAGGCTCGCGCCGCCCGGACCCGCCCGGCTCTCGGATCGCTCCCAGAAGGTGTCGGCCACGGCTGTTCCGGAGAGCCCGCCGAGCACGAGCGCCACGATTCCTGCACCGAGGAGACGGCGCGCTGTCATACCGGTCATTTGATGTTCCTCACGGGATTCTGCTGCGGAAGGCACTGGCAGTGGGTCCCGCCCAGCGTGCGGGACCCACATCCATCACGATGAACGTCCGGCCGCCGATCTCAGTCGGCGCCGCTGACGGTGTGGGTGCTCGACGCCCCCGTCGGACCGGCCTGCTGCGACGACGTCTTGAAGAAGGCGGAACCACTCCACTCGGAGTGGTCGGACGGATCGTCGCGGTCGCCCGCGATGGCGAGGGACGAACCCGACAGTGCCAGGGCTGCCGCCGCCATCGCCGTGAGTGCGATGCGGCACAGTGATCTGCTCATATGACTCCGGTTCCTTTCTCGCTCCGGTCCTGTCCCGGACCGGGCTCGGATCAGATCCGGCGTCCGCCTCGGCTGCCAGCCGGGGGACCGACTCCGGATCCGAGGAGTCGATACCCCCATCCCGCTACATGAATACACATAGTTACCACACAACTACATAGAGCAAATAGCCCCTAAATCGCCTGTTGATCTCCCTGACATTCAACGACAGTCCGGACGATCCGGTCACCAGTCCCCGTGCAGGTCCCCGCCGTACCAGGTCTCGATCAGGCGTCGCGCGATCGAGACCACGGGCGGCAGGGCCACCTCGCCACTCCGCAGCGCGTCCGCCAGCTCCGCCCGGGTGAACCAGCGCGCCTCGGCGATCTCCTCGGCGTCGGGGACCAGTTCGGTGGAGGTGGCCCGGGCGAAGAAGCCGAGCATCAGGCTGCGCGGGAACGGCCAGGGCTGGCTGCCCAGGTAGCGGGGGGCGGTGACGCGCACACCGACCTCCTCGGCCACCTCGCGGATCACCGCCTGCTCCAGCGACTCTCCCGGCTCCACGAATCCGGCGAGAACCGACATCCGCCCCTCGGGCCACTGCGGCCCCCGGGCGAGGAGGCACCGGTCCTCGTCGTCGTGGACGAGCATGATCACCGCGGGGTCGACCCGGGGGAAGTGCTGGCTGCCGTCGTCCGGGCACACCCGCATGTGCCCGCCCGCCCGCACCTCCGTACGGCCACCGCAGCGCGGGCAGAACTCGTGCGTGGAGTGCCACGCCTCCAGGGCGACCGCGTGGACCAGCAGCCCGGCGTCCAGGTCTCCCAGCAGGGCGCCGACCTGGCGCAGCCCGGTGGGCACGGCCTCGCCCTCCGGCAGCGCCCCGGCCTCCAGCGGGGCGACGATCCGCGCGGGAGCGGCCCCGTTCCACCCGGCGTTCCCCGGTGAGGCCGCCACCGCGAAGTACGCGACCCCGTCGGCGCCCACGCCGAGCAGGTAGCGCTCGCCCTCGGGGGCCTCGTCCGGGGAGAGCAGGACGAGGCCGATCCCGTCCCCGCTCCGCCGCACCAGGGCCCGCCCGTCGTCGATGACCACGACCTTGGTCGTGCCGTCCGCCCACGCCCGCCCGATCCACTCGACGTCGTCGCGCAGCACGGCCGAGCGGTCGATGGCGCTGCGCGCGAGCAGCAACGGCCCCAGTACTCCTTCGCCCACTGTGATCTCCACGCCGTTCCGCTCCTCCCCGAACCGGTCGCCTCTTACGATTCGCCGGATTCCCGCTCTCTAGGGCAAACACCGTATCGCCGCCGGGAAAAACGCGGTGGGCGGTCGGGTGGCGCATCAGCCGGCGCCCCGCCTCCCCTCTCGATGGACCAGACATTTAGGGTGATTGACCGGTCGGGCCACACGATGATCTCCCTCCCACTAAGATGCGGTTGGTTAGGTTAGCCTTACCTGCATTCGGGGGTTCTTCGTTGCGGCTGTACCTCACCACGCTCAAACCGACAGACTCGGTCATCGACGGTTTCCTGCCCGCGGCGCGCGCGCTGGGCTGCGACGTCACGATCCTCACCGACCGGCCGGAGCAGTACGGGGACTCCGCGGCCGCAGGGATCGCCGAGGGGGTCGACGTGCTCGCCTGCGACGTGCACGACGCGCGCGCGGTGATCGACGCCGTCGCGCACCACCGCGCACCCGACGCGATCTTCTCCAACTCCGACCACATCCAGGCCGAGACCGCCCTGGCCGCCGCCTACTTCGGACTGCCCGGCAAGGACTGGCGGGCGTGCGTCACGGCCAAGAACAAGGCGCTCACCCGGCGGCGGCTGGCGGCGGCCGGGGTCGAGACCGTCCGCTCGGTACGGCTGGCGCCCGGCGACGCGGTCCCGGAGCGGGACGTGCCGCTGCCCGCCGTGGTCAAACCACGCGAGGGCGTGGCCAGCGAGGACGTCGTCCTCGTCCGGGACGGCCGCGAGCTGGCCGAGGCCGTACGGGAGATCCGGCGCCGGCGGCCGGGCGAGGCGCTCGTCGTGGAGGAATTCCTCGACGGCCCGCTGCGCACGATGGAGACGCTGGGCGACGGCCGGGAGACCCGGGTGCTCGGCGGCTTCCGGACCACGCTCGGGCCGCTGCCGCACTTCGTGGAGGAGCGCCTGGACTGGGAGCCCCCGCCCCCACGGGAGCGCGATCACGTGCTGCGGGCCCTCGATGCTCTGGGAGTGGGGTTCGGGGCCTGCCACACCGAGTACGTGACGACGCCGGACGGGCCGCGGATCATCGAGGTCAACTACCGGGTGATCGGCGACCACTGCGACTTCCTCCTGGCCGACCTGCTGGGGATCCCGCTGTTCGAGCGGATCCTCGGCGTCCACCTCGGGGCGGGGACGGGCGACTCCGGCGCGGCCGGGGGCCACGGGACCGCCCTGAGCATCGTCGCGGACCGGTCGGGGACCGTGGTCGCGGCTCCCGGGACGGTCACGCCGCCGCCCGGCGACCGGGTGCGGCTCTGGCACCGGCCGCTGCGCACCGTGGGCGACCGCGTCGACCAGAGTCACACGAACAGGGATTATCTGGGTATCGTCCGCGCCATCGGGCCCGACCGGGCGAGCGTGGACGAGGCCATCGCGGCCTTCGACTCCGAGAGTCCCTGGGTGGTCGTGTGATCGCGGGAAGCACCGTCACGGGGCGGGAGCCGTACCTCGCCGCCCGCGTCCTGAACGCGCTCCTGCGCGAGGACTACGGAGGGCTGGCCGGGCGGGTGACCCGGAGCAAGGACGGCGTCGCCGTCGTCCTCACCGGCGGGCACCGGGTCCGGCTGGTCCCGGGCTCGCTCTTCCAGGACTTCGTGGCGGCGCCCGAGGAGCGCCTCCGGCTGGAGGACGTGCTCGACACGCTCCGGGAGATCGCCGCCCCGGCCGACGCCCCCGGGGTCGAGGCGTTCGCCCGCGAGTGCCACGAGGCCCTCCGCGCCCTCGACCTCCACGACGGACACCGCGAGGACGTCCTGGCCCGCCTGGGCCGCAGCGTCCCCGCCTCCGCTCGGAACCCCGCAGGACCATCGGACGTGGCATACGCCCCGACGGCGTCCGAGACGGCTGATGACGGAGCCTCCCGGAGTCTGCCGAGCACGCAAGCGCGCATCTCGGCGGCGCGCGAGGCGGTGACGGCTCCGAGCGTGAGCGAGGACGCTGTGCGCTACGAGACGTTGGCGGCCTTCGTGGACCATCCGGTCTATCCGACGGCGCGGTCCCGGGTCGGGCTGACGGATGAGGAACTGGTGGCATACGCGCCGGAGTTCGCGCCGAGCTTCGCCCTGCGATGGGCGGCGGTGCCCCGGGAGCGGGTCACCGGGACGCCCGTGCCGCCGGTCCCGGGGCTCGGGAGGGGCGGTCCGGCCGGAGGGCTCGGGACATCCGACCCGGCGGAGTCGCGAAGGTGGTCCGAGGCGGCCGGGGCGGCCGAGGCGTTCGCGGCGGCCGGGTTGCCCCGGGAGTTCGCCCAGACGCACGCGCTCTTCCCCGTGCACCCGCTGACCGTCCCCGCCGTACGGGAGATCCCGTGGGCGGTCGTGGGGCCGGTGCCGTACCTGACGGTCAGGCCCACTCTGTCGATGCGCACCGTCGCGATCGGCCCGCGCGCGCAGCTGAAGCTGCCGCTGACCACCAGCACCCTCGGACTCCGCAACCGGCGCTCGATCAAGCCGGGCACGTTGGCCGACGGGGCCCGGGCCGAGCTGCTGCTGCGCGCGATGCCGTCCCCCGGGATCCTCCTGGCCGACGAGCAGACCCACGCCCACGCCGGGCACGAGTACCTGGGCTGGCTGCTCCGCCGCCTGCCGCCGGGCGAGATCGTCCCGGTCGCCGCGCTGCTCGCGCCCCTGCCCGGCGCAGGCACGGTCGTCGAGGCGCTGGCGGACCGGCTGTCCGGCGGGGACGTGGAGGGGCTGCTCGGCGCCTATCTGCGGCTGCTGTTCGGGTTCGGGGTGCGGTTGTTCGTCGAGTACGGCACCGCGCTCGAGGCCCACCAGCAGAACCTCGCCCTCGTCCTCGGAGAGGAGGCCGGGCCGGGTACCGACGGTCCCGGCTCCGGCGCGGACTCCGCCCCCTTCCGGCTCCTGGTCAAGGACAACGACGGCCTGCTGGCCTCCCCCGGACACCTGCGGGCCGCCGGCCTGACCGTGCCGGACTTCACCGACGAGCGCATGCTCACCGACGACCCGCACGCGCTCGCCGACGTGTTCGTGACCATCACCCTCCACCTCGCCGCCGCCGCCCCGGCGTTCGGCGCGCTGCCCGCGCCGCGGGCCGCCCGGCTCGTCGGGGACGCGCTCGCCGAGGCGCTGGAGCCGTACGGCGACGACCCGATGGCCCGGCTGCTGCGGGCCAGGACCCTCGACGCCGCCCGGCTCGTCGGCAAGTCGATGGTCACCGCCGGGACCCTCGTGGACAAGGCGCGCACCGGGGCGCGCGACGTGAACAAGTTCTACGGCACCAGCGGCCCCAACTACCTCCGCCAGCCCCCCGCGGCCCTCCGGCCCGTGACCCAGCAGAGGACTCCATGACCACCGGCCTCGCGCTCGACTCCCCCGCCGCCGTCGCCGAGGAGGCGACCTCGGCGGCGCTGCTGCGCTGCACCGTCAGGGAGGTGGCCGGGCCGCGCGGGCAGGTCTGGCACGCCGGGCCGTACGTCCTCCTGCGCGTGGCGGGCGACCTGCTCCGGGCGCGGACGCACGGCGGGCTCGCGCTGCGCTTCGAGGGCCTCCCCGAGCGGCTGGAGGACGGCTGCTGGCGGCCGCTCCCCGCCGACGACCTCGTCCGGCTCGTGGAAGGCGAGCTGGGCGGCGGCAACGAGGAGTTCGCGGCCCAGGTCCGGGCGAGCCGGGAGGTCATGGCGGCGCTGCTGCGGGCCCGGCGGGAGACCGCCGCTCCGGCGGACCCGTGGCTGGCGTCCGAGCAGGCGCTGGTCTTCGGGCACCCGTTCCACCCCAGCCCGAAGGCCCGCGGCGGCCGCGGCTCCGGCGCGGGACACGCCCCGGGAACCGGCCCGGAGAAGGGCCGTGGCGGCGTGGAGGGGGGCGGCGCGGACTGGCTCCGGTACGCCCCCGAGGCGCACGCCCGCTTCCCGCTCCGGCTCCTCGGGGTCCGCCGCGACCTGCTGGCCGAGCAGGGCGACACGGCGGCGCTGGACGGGCTGGGCGCGCCGCTCGGATACGCGCCGCTCCCCGTCCACCCCTGGCAGTTCGACCTGCTCGCGGCGGAGCTGGCCGCGCCGCTGGCCGACGGGAGACTGATCGACCTGGGGTACGGCTCCCGCCCCGCGATCCCCACCTCGTCGGTCCGCACGGTCTACGAGCCGTCGATCGACCGGTGCCTGAAGTTCAGCCTGGACGTGCGGATCACCAACTGCGTGCGGAAGAACTCCTGGTACGAGCTCGCCGGGGCGGTCGAGCTGACCTCGCGCCTGGATCCGGTGTTCCGGCGGCTGGCCGCGGAGTTCCCCGGGACCCGCTGGCTGCCCGAACCCGGCTACCGGTCGGCGGATCTCGGCGTCCGGCTGATGGAGGGGCTCGGGGTCATCATCCGGGTGAGCCCCTGGTCGGTCTGCCGTCCGGGCGTCACCCCCCTGCTGAGCGGCGCCCTGGCCGCGGGCGGTTCCCCCGGCGTCCTCCCGGGGGCCGCCGCGGCCGACCCGGTGCGCTGGTGGCGCGCCTACGTGGAGCGGGTGGCGCCGCCGGTGCTGGACGCCTACCTGAGCCACGGCGTGGTGCTGGAGCCGCATCTGCAGAACGTGCTGGTCGGTGTGGACGACGCCGGGATCCCGGTGGAGGCCGTCTTCCGCGACCTGGAGGGCACCAAGCTCGTCGCCGGTCGCCACGACCTGTCCGACCTGCCCGGCCGGGTCGCCGACCGGCTCGCCTACGACGCGGCGAGCGGCTGGAACCGGGTGCTCTACTGCCTGATGGTCAACCACCTGCCGGAGGTCGCCGCCACGCTCGCCGGGACGTCCCCGGAGGCGGACGCGCTGCTGCGGGAGCTGTGGGCGGCCGCGGGGGAGGTGCTCGCGGGCTACGCCGCCTCCCGGGGATGGCCGCGTGAGCTGTCGGACCTTCTGGCCGGGGCGCCGCTGCCCGCCAAGGCCAACCTGTCGGTGCGATGGGCGCGGTCGGCGGACCGCGCGGCGGGGTATGTCCCGGTGGCCAATCCCCTGGCGGTGCTGTCATGACGTCCCCGGAGGTTCTCCCCGTGCCCCTTTCCGCCCCCCTCTCCGCGGTCCCCGGCGACCTGCCCGCGTACGTCTACGATCTGGCCGCCCTGGACGCGCACGCGGCCGCGGTCCGGGCGGCGCTGGACGGCGTCGAGCTCTACTACGCGGTCAAGGCCAACCCCGACGCCGAGCTGCTGCGGGTGCTCGCCCCGCACGTGGACGGCTTCGAGGTGGCGTCGGGCGGGGAGCTGGCGCACGTGCGCGCGCTGTTCCCGGACACGCCCGTCGCGCTGGGCGGGCCGGGCAAGACCGACGCCGAGCTGCTGGCGGACGTCACCCGGCTGCACGTGGAGAGCCCCTCCGAACTGCGGCGGCTGCTGGCCCCGGGGCCGTCCCGGAGGCGCCCGGCCGACGTTCTGCTCCGGGTCAACCTGGACGTCCCGGTCGAGGGCGCCTCACTGGCCATGGGCGGCGGGGCCACCCCGTTCGGCATGGACCCGGACGGGGTCGCGGAGTGCCTTGACCTGCTCTCTCCCCCGGGCGGGCACGACGGGCGCGGGCCGGACGGGCATGGTCCGGATGGGCATGGTCCGGACGGGCATGGTCCGGTACGGCTGCGCGGAATCCACGCCCACCTGGCCAGCGGCCTGGACGCGGCCAGGATGCTGGAGCTCGCGGCGGCCGTACTGGACTACGCGCGCGGGCTCGGCGTCACCGAGGTCAACCTCGGCGGCGGCATGGCCGTGTCCTACACCGACCCGGTCGCCCGGTTCGACTGGAAGACGTACGGCGAGGGCCTGGCGGCGCTCCGGCGCCCCGGCGAGGTGCTGCGGATCGAGCCGGGGCGTGCGCTGACCGTCTACTGCGGGCGGTACGTCACCCGGGTGATCGACGTCAAGCGGGTCCACGGCGAGCTGTTCGCGGTGGTCGCCGGGGGCACCCACCACATCCGCACCCCCGCCACCAAGGGTCATGACCAGCCGCTGGCCGCCTGGACCTCGGCGGGCGGCCCGGGCGGGCATGGCGAGCCGGTCACGATCGTCGGCCAGCTCTGCACGCCGAAGGACGTGCTGGCCCGGAGGGTCCCGGTCCGGCTGGAGGCGGGCGACGTGGTCGAGTTCGCGATGGCCGGGGCCTACGCCTGGAACATCTCCCACCACGACTTCCTGATGCACCCGGAACCGGCGTTCCACTATCGGTGACCCGGTTCATCGGCCCCGCGAGAGGCTCGGTGAGGGCGGCTACGACGCGGAGGACCCCGCCCGAGCCGTTCGATCCGGCCGTCGACGCGGCGGACCTGTCCGCCTGAACCCGTTCACCTGATCTCCGGGACCGACTCGATGAGCGCGACCAGGCCGCGCTCGTCGAGGAGGTCCACCGGGCGGACCGTCTCGTTGAAGCGCACGTAGTGGAAGGCCGCGCTCACCCGCTCCAGGGGGACCCCCGCCAGGTGCGACCAGGCCAGCCGGTAGGCGGCGAGCTGGACGGAGGCGGCGGCCCGGGTGGTGGGCATGAGGCGGCGGCCCGTCTTCCAGTCGACGACCTCGTAGCCGCCGTCCGGGGTCTGGAAGACGGCGTCCATCCGGCCGCGGACCACCCGATCGGCGATCATCGTCTCGAACGGGACCTCGACGTCGAGGGGCTCCCGGCTCGCCCACTCGCTCTCCTCGAACATCTCCCGGAGCTCGGCCAGCTGGGACTCGGCCTCCTCGACCTCGTCCCCCGCGCCGGGCAGCTCGAACTCGTCGATGAGGCGCTGCTGGCCCCACCGGTTCTCCAGCCACTCGTGGAAGGAGGTGCCGCGGCGGGCCAGAGGTGCGGGCTTCTTCGGGACGGGCCTGCGGATCTGCCGGGCCAGGGCCTTGGGGTCGGCGGCGAGGGTGACGAGAGACGAGACGGTGAGGTGCGTGGGCAGCTCGACCGGGCCACCCCTGCCCCGGCGGCTGTTGCGCTCCCGCTCGCGCAGGAGCAGCTCGGTGTCCCGCAGCCACGCCTTCGCCCGTTCCCTGTCCCAGCCGCGCAGCTCCGCCAGGCGCGGGTCGTCCCCGCTCGCGGGCTCCGCGACCTCCACGAGCTTCGCGGGCTCCGCGACCTTCGCGGACTCCACGGCCTTCGCGGACTCCACGGCCTTCGCGGACTCCACGGGTGCGGAGCCCTCGCGGCCCGTACGGGGAGCCGGCGCGGCGGGCGCGTCCGGGTGAGGGGCGGCAGGGGATTCGGCGAGGGCGCGGAGGGCGGCCTCGACGAGGAAGGCGCCGTCGACGGTGGCCTCGTAGCGGACGCCCTCGGGAGTGACGGGCCAGACGGTCTCGGCGGGTTCTGCCAGGAGGGGGTTGGTGGCGTCCTCGGCGGCGGGGGGCGCCCAGGTGGCCACCCGGCCGCAGGTCTCGCGGATCTCCACCAGGAACTCCGACGGGTCCAGGGGCTTGGCGGCGCTCCCCCAGCGGTAGCCCGAGGCGATCAGCAGGTAGTGGGCGCGGGTGACCGCGACGTAGGCCAGCCGCCGTTCCTCCATCAGGTCGCGGTCGCGGCAGCGCTCGTCGAACTCGGCCAGTTCCTCCTTGGCCAGTCCCGTCAGCGGGGGCAGGTCGGAGGCGTCGCCGCGCAGCGGGTAGGGCAGCTTGCGCGGGTTCTCCGTCCACCTGGGGCTCATCATCGGACGGGCGGGGAAGATCGTGCCGACGGTCGGCGAGCCGGACTTCGACAGCGCCTGCGACATCCCGGGAACGATCACGACCGGCCACTCCAGGCCCTTGGACGCGTGGACGGTCATCAGCTTCACGCTGTTGCTCTCGCCCACCCTCCCGGCGTCCAGGCCGTTCTCCTCCTCGTCGGCCGCCTTGAGATAGGCCAGGAACGCGCCCAGCGTCGGGTCCTCGGAGTCGCCCGCGAACCGGGAGGCGGCGTCGACGAAGGCGTCCAGATCGGCCCGGGCGGCGAACGGGCCCGCGGCCGAGCCCCGGGCCGCCACCTCGACGTCCAGGCCGAGGCGGCGCTCGACCTCGGCGATCAGGTCGGGGAGCGGCTGCCCGGCGCGGGCGCGCAGGGCCCGCAGCTCCTGGGCCATGGCCACCAGCCGGACCCGCGCCAGCGGCGAGAACAGGTCCTGCCACTCGGGCCGGTCGGGCAGCTCGTCCAGCGCGTCGACCAGGCTGCCGCGCTCCCCGGCCAGGTCCGCGACGACCTGGTCCAGCGGGTCGGCCACCGGGGAGGCGTCCTCGCGGTTCTCCCGGTTCAGCTCGCGGGCCCGCTCGCCCAGCTCCTTCAGGTCCGCCGGGCCGATCCGCCAGCGGGGACCGGACAGGAGCCGGACCAGGGCGTCCCCGGCCGTCGGGTCGTAGAGCACGCGCAGCGTGGCCACCACGTCGGCGACCTCGGGGACGATGAGCAGGCCGCCCAGGCCGACCACCTCGACGGGGACGCCGCGCTCCTCCAGGGCCCTGCGCAGCGCCGGGAACTGCGAGCGTTTGCGCGCGAGGATCGCCACATCGTGCGGTTGCAGGCACTGCGGACCGCCCCACACGCTCTGCTTGGCCTTCTTGCGCTCTCCCTCGCCCCACGGCAGGCCGTCCGGGGCGGTGTCGCTCCCGAGCAGCCCGCACACCTGGTCGGCGACCCACTTCGCCTCGTCCTCGGCCGTCTCGTGGAAGGCGCACATCACCCGGCCGCGCTCGACCCGGTTGCCGCCGGGCACCAGCACCGGCACCTCCCTGGCCTCGATGCGCAAGGGGAGCTGCACGCGGGCGGCCACGTCGAGGACGGCGTCGCCGTTGCGGAAGCTGACCGAGAGCTGGCGGACCGGGGCGAGCTCCCCGGAGGCCGTCCTGAAGTCGCGGGGGAAACGGGTGAGGTTCCCGGCCGACGCCCCGCGCCAGCCGTAGATGGACTGGCAGGGGTCGCCGACGGCGGTCACCGGGTGGCCGCCGCCGAACAACGAGCGGAGCAGGACGAGCTGGGCGTGGCTGGTGTCCTGGTACTCGTCCAGGAGCACGACGGCGAACCGGTCCCGCTCGATCCGGCCGACCTCGGAATGTTTGGCCGCGATCCGGGCGGCCAGCGCCATCTGGTCGCCGTGGTCGACGACCTCGCGCCTGCGCTTGAGCCGGTTGTACGCCTCCACCATCGGGAGCAGCTGCTCCCTGGCCCGCTGGACGGCCAGGGGCCTGCGCTGGGCCACGATGGGCGAGCCGGGCAACGCCTCGTAGCGCGCGGTGAGCCAGGCCCCCACCTCCCGCACGTCCGCCGGGTCGCGCATGTGCTCGGCCAGTTCCCCGGCCAGCTCCAGCACCGCGCGGGTGACCGTGGCCGGGCCCCACTCGATCTGCTCCATCGGGCCGTCGTAGGCGCTGACCACGTGCCCGGCGAGCTGCCAGGCGACGGCGGGGGTGATCAGGCGCATGGTGGGTTCCAGCGCCTCGCGCAGGGCGTGCTCGGTCACCAGCCGGGAGGCGTAGGCGTGGTAGGTCGAGATGGTCGGCTCACCCGCGAGCATGTCCGCGGGCACGTCCCGGCCGATGGCCGCCAGGCGCTCGCGCACCCGGTGCGACAGCTCGCTCGCGGCCTTGCGGGTGAAGGTCAGGCCGAGCACCTGCTCGGGCCGGACCAGGCCGTTGGCGACCAGCCAGACGACCCGCCCGGCCATGGTCTCGCTCTTGCCCGACCCCGCGCCGGCCACCACGACCATCGGTTCGAGCCCGGCCTCGATCACCGCGGCCTGTTCGGGAGTCGGGGGAAGGATGCCCAGCTTGGCCGCGAGCTGGATCGGACTCAGCAAACTCGGCCTCCATCGGTGCGACGCGGGGCGGTGGCGCGATCCGTCACGGCGACGGCGACGGCAGCGGTGGCGGAAGAGCCCGGCGGGACGGCCGTACGGCCCGGCGGAGTACGGCTCAGCACACCTGGCCCCCGCTCTCGTTGACCGGGCAGCTCGCCCGGGCGGCGCAGGTGCGGCAGCCGTCGTTGACCTTGGCGTTGAAGAAGGGCAGGGACATGCCCCGCGCCACGGTGTCCACCATGTCGTGGGCCCAGCCGGGGTCGGCGTCATCCGCCAGGGGCTGCTGGATCTGCTCCTTGGGGTCCTTCCCGGCGGCCTTGCCGACCTGGACCAGGGCGGCCCCGCCGGGCTCGGTCATGCCGTGCCGCTGGAAGGCGCCCAGCAGGGCGGCGAGCTGGTAGACGCCGAGCTGCGGGTGGCGTTCGAGATCGGTGTCGGAGGGCTTGCTGCCGCCGGTCTTGATGTCGATGATCACCGCGCGGCCCTGCTCGTCGCGCTCCACCCGGTCCACCCGGCCCTTGATCTGCACGCCCTCGGAGACCATCGCGATGAAGGACTCCTCGGTGGCGACCAGCTCCCGCGGGTTCTCCCGGTGCCAGCGGACGAACTTGGAGATCATCTGCTCGGCGACCCGGCGCTGCTTGCGGTTGTACCAGACGCCGCCGAAGTCCAGCTCGGACCAGACCTCGTCCAGACGCTTGGCGAGGGTCTCCTCGGTGGGCATGCCGTCGGCGGCGAGCACCGCCAGCGCGTGGACGACCGTGCCCAGGCCGCGGGCCACGTCGGTGCCGCCCGCGCCCACGGAGGTCTCCAGCAGCCAGCGCAGGCCGCACTTGGTGAAGCTCTCCACCGCCGAGGGGGAGATGCGCACGACGTCGTCGGGCCAGCCGAGCGGGCGGTCGTCGGAGATCGGGGTGAGCGCGTACCACTCGTCGGGATGGGCGCCCTGCACCCCGGCCGTGGCCAGCCTGGCCAGGTGCTCGGCGGCGGCCCTGCGCAGGGGCTCCGGCCGGGTCGAGTCGCACACCGCCGCGCGCAGGTCGGCCACCAGCGCGGACATGTTCAGCCAGCGGGACCGCTCGTCGACGACCGCCGCCTCCTCACCCGTGCCGGGCACCAGCTCGCCGAGGAACCGCGACGGCCGCTCCTCGACGTCGTCCCCGCCCACGGCGGTGACCACGAGCCTGCTGCGGGCCCTGGTCGCGGCCACGTAGAACAGGCGGCGCTCCTCGGCGAGCAGCTGGGAGGCGATCGCGGCTCTGACCTCGGCCGGGTTCTCGTTCTCCGACCCCTCCGCGCGGGCGGACATGTCGTCGGTGCTCAGGATCGACCCGCGCGGCCGCAGGTCGGGCCAGGAGCCCTCCTGGACCCCGGCGACGACCACGAGGTCCCACTCCAGGCCCTTGGCCCGGTGGGCGGTCATGACCCGCACCGAGTCGCCCTCGGGCGCCCGCGCGGCGAGGGAGTCCTCGGGGATCTCCTGGGAGATCAGGTCCTGCACGAACACGTCCACGCCCGCGTGGGGCAGCCGGTCGACGAACTTGGCCGCGCGGTCGAACAGCATCATGACCGCGTCCAGGTCGCGGTCGGCCTGCCGGCCCCGGTGCCCGCCCGCGACGCTCGTCTCGCTCCACTTGTCGGCCAGACCGGTGATCTGCCAGACGGCCCAGAGCACGTCCTCCGCCGTGCCGCCCTGCCGTACGGCCTCGGTGGCGGCGGCGATGAGCCGGGCCAGCCGCTCGGCGGGCAGCGCGACGTGCGGCTCCACCATGACCAGCTCACGCGCGTCCTTGAGGGCCGCGACGAGGAGCTCCCCGGAGGACCTCGGCCTCCCGGCGCCCGAGGCCCGGCCCGCAGGGGTCTCCGGTCCCGCGGCGGACTCCTCGGGCTCCGCGGACTCCGCGAGCTCCGCCGAATCTCCGGACTCCGGGGATTCCCCGAGCTCCGCGAGCTCCCCGGACGCCTCGGCCTCCCCGGACTTCTCGGGCTTCCCGGACTCTCCGAGCTTCGCGGACTCCGCGGCGTCTCCGCGCTCCTCGGACTCCCCGGGCTCCCCTCGCTCCGCGAGCTCGGCGGATTCCGGGAGGTCGGCGGGCTCCACCGGGAGCGCCATGGCCTCGTGCTCGGCGATGCGCAGGGCACGGCGCAACCGGCGCACGCCGATCATGTCGGTGCCGCCGAGCGCGCCGGTCAGCAGCTCCTCGGCCAGTCCTTCGTCCAGGGTCTCGGGGTGGAGGGCGACCTGGATGAGCTGGATCAGCGGCCGCACGCCCGGCTCCTGGAACAGCGGCACCTCGCCGCCGCCCACCACGACCGGCACGCCCGCCGCGACCAGCGCCCGGCGCAGCAGCGGCACCTGCCGGGTCGCCGACCGGACCAGCACGGCCATCCGCGACCAGGCCACCCCGTCGAGCAGGTTGGCGCGGCGCAGGGTGTCGGCGACGATCGCCGCCTCCTGGGTGGGGCTGTCGGCCACCACCACCCGGACGTCTCCGGGCTCCGCGTCCGGGAGCGCCGTCAGGTCACGGTGACCGGCGCCGCCGGGGATGGCGGGCAGGCGGGCGGTGACGCGGCGGGTGGCCGTCAGGAGGCCGGGGCCGCTGCGGCGGCAGACGCGCAGCGCGAGGACCGGCGCCCGCTCGCCGTCGGCGCGGCGGAACCGGTCGGGGAAGTCCATGATCCCGTGGACGTCGGCGCCGCGGAACCCGTAGATCGACTGATCGGGGTCGCCGACCGCGATCAGGTCGCGGCCCTCCCCCGCGAGCCGCTGCAGCAGGGCCTCCTGGGCGGGGTCGGTGTCCTGGTACTCGTCCACGAGGACGACGTCGTAGGCGGAGCGCTCGCGGAGCCGTACCTCCGGGTCGGCGAGCCTGGCCGCGGCTTCGCGGATCAGCTCCGAGTAGTCGAGCACCGGCTCGGGGTCCAGGTCGAACCGTTCCAGGTAGCGGTCCGCGAACCGGCCGGCGGCGACCCAGTCGGCACGGCCGTGGCGGCGGCCCAGCTCGACCAGGCCCCGCCCGTCCAGGCCGCGCTCGGCGGCGCGGGCGATGAAGTCGCGCAGCTCCTGGGCGAAGCCCCGGGTCTTGAGCGCCTCGCGCATGTCCTCCGGCCACCGGGGCGCGCCGTCCTCCAGCTCGCCGACGAGCAGGCGGCGGATCTCCAGCAGCTGCTCGGGGCCGGTGAGCAGCCGGGGCGCCTGCTCACCGGCGAGCACCGCCTCGCGGCGCAGCAGCGCGTAGGCGTAGCTGTGGAAGGTGAGGGCGAGCGGCGTCCTGGTCGTGCGGCGCAGTCTGGCGGTGATCCGGGCGCGCAGCTCGTCGGCGGCCTTGCGGCTGTAGGTGAGGACGAGCACCCGTTCGGGGTCCGTTCCCCGGCGCCGCACCCGGTCGACCACGGTCTCCACTATCGTGGTGGTCTTTCCGGTGCCCGGGCCCGCCAGAACCAGCAGGGGGCCGCTCTCATGGGCCACGACCGCCCGCTGATGCTCGTCGAGCACGGGGGCAACGGCTCTCCCCGTGTCCCCGCGACGCACCAATCGCCAGCCCTGACCACTCACAGCTCGCAATTCCACCAGATGTCGGGCAATGATCGTGCCGAGTCCGCCCGCCCGGCATCGTGCGGACGGGCCCGGTCCGGGGGATCAGCCCTCGTCGGACCGTGATTCAGGTCACCGTCGAGAACCGGCGGATCACTCCGGCCAGGCCACCCCGGGAGATCGGTGGAAGTCGACGCCCAGCCGGGCCCAACGGGGTCCGTGCCCGGCCAGACGGGCCGCGAAGTCGCCGAACTCCCTGGCCTCCCGCGGCGTCCAGGCCACCTCGGCGATCGCGGGCAGCCGGGGGAAGGCCAGATACTCCAGGTCGTCCATCGTCTCGGCGGTCTCGGTCCACAGCGGGGCCTCCACGCCGAGCACCTGGCCGTCCCCCGCGCCGGGGATCGTCGTCGCGGGGTCCCAGTCGTAGGCGTCCTCGAGCTCGATGAGCCCCGCCCACCTCAGGCCCAGGCGGGTCCCGTCGTCGTATTTCATGTCCAGGTAGGTCCGGGAGGCCGGGGACATGATGAGTTTCCCGCCCTGCCGTACGGCGCTCAGGGCGTCCTCGGGCGACCCCTCGGTCTGCCAGTACTGGGCGAGGGTCCCGGCGGCGAGCCGGGCTCCGCCGATCTCCTGCCAGCCGACCGCCCGCTTGCCCGCCGCCCCGACCAGTTCCACGGCCCGCCCGACGAAGCGGGCGTACTCCTCCTCCGTGAGCTTCTCCACCTCGTCCCCGCCGATGTGCAGGTAGGGGCCGGGGGTCAGGCGGGCCATCTCCCCGATCACGTCGGCCAGGAACCGGTCGACCTCGGGCTTGCCCACGCACAGCGCGCTGAACCCGACCTCTATCTCGGTGTACGGCTCCCGCCGCCTGCCGTCGCAGCTGAGCGTCCCGTCGGCGGCCAGCGCCGCGTTGACGTGGCCGGGCATGTCGATCTCCGGGACGACCTCGACGAAACGCTCCCGGGCGTAGGCGACGATCTCCCGGTAATCCCGCTCGGTGTAGGAGCCCCCGGGCCCGCCGCCGACCTCGCCGGCCCCGCCGATGCGGGTCAGCTCGGGCCGTCCCCTGACGGGCAGCCGCCAGCCCTGGTCGTCGCTGAGGTGCAGGTGGAGCACGTTGACCTTGTAGGCCGAGACGAGATCGACGTAGCGCTTGACCTCGTCCACCGTGAAGAAGTGCCGGGCGACGTCCAGCATCGCGCCGCGCCAGGCGAACCTCGGCCGGTCGGTGATCCGCACGCCGGGCAGGACCGCCTCCGTCTTCCCCGCCGTCCCGGCCTCTCCCGTCGCCCCGGTCTCTCCCGCCGTCCCGGCCCGGTTCGCCGCCGGGAGCAGCTGGCGGAGCGTCTGGACGCCGCGGAACAGCCCGACCGGACGGCTCGCCCTGATCCGGACTCCCTCCGCGTCCACGGTGAGCTCGTACGCCTCGTCGGCGGGGTCCACGAGGACGGCGTCGGCGGGCTCGTCCCCTCCCGGGGGCGCCGTGCCAGTGCCCGGCCCGGCGGTGATCTCCAGCCGGATCGCCCCGTTCCCGCCCCTGCGCGGCGTCCGCCCGGTCACGTCCCGTACGGCCTCCGCCAGGTGCCCGGCCGCCCTCTCGGCCTCCGGCGGAGCCGTGATCACGGCGTCCTCGCCGATCGTGAACCCGGCGCCCCGGTGGACCACCTCGACGGGGAGGGGCACCAGGCCGTGGCGCTCCCGCGGCGAGGGGGCGGGCGCGTCCTCACCGGAGCACGCCCCGGCGGCCAGGGTCACGACGGCCACGACGGGGGTGAGCAGCGCGCGCCATCTCATGCCCGAATCAGATCACGGATCCGTCCGGAGCAGGGAGAAACCGGAAAGTTTCTTTAACATTTCCGCCTTCCCGGGGCGGCGACGCCGCCCCGGGGGGCTCAGCCGTCTCAGGAGGCGAAGACGTGGTCCACCAGTCTGGCGGTGGCCTTGCCGTCGTCGCGGGGGGCGTAGGTGTGCCTGAAGCGCGCGTAGCGGTCGGCGTGGGCGGCGGCCACCTCGTCGATCGTCCGGAGCGCCTCGATCACCTCGGCGCTGCCGGACAGCAGCGGGCCGGGGGCCTCCGCGGCCAGGTCGAGGTAGAGACCGCGCTTGGCCGAGTAGCGCTGCAGGTCGTGGGTGAAGAACACCATCGGCCGGCCGGTCGCGGCG
This sequence comes from Planobispora longispora, assembly GCF_016863135.1. Lineage (GTDB taxonomy): Bacteria > Actinomycetota > Actinomycetes > Streptosporangiales > Streptosporangiaceae > Planobispora > Planobispora longispora. Next base: position 15,395 of record NZ_BOOH01000030.1, on the reverse strand, counting down.
AAGTCGAACATGACCGACGAGTAGTCCGTGATCAGCACGTCCGCGACCAGCAGCAGATCCGTTATATCCGGATAGGTCGTGACGTCGATCCCGAGCCCCGCGGGGACGTTCGGCGTCGCCTGCATCGAGTGGCCCCTGACCAGGAACGTGTAGCCGGGACCGAGCACCCGCCGCGCCTCGGCCAGGTTCAGCTTGACCGAGGCGTTCTTGCGGTCGTAGTCGCGGAACGTCGGCGCGTAGAGCACCACCTTGGCGCCCTCCGGGACGCCGAGCCGGGCCCGCACCCGCGTCGCGAGCTCCTCCCGGTCCGGGGACGACAGCACGTCGTTGCGCGGGTAGCCGCTCTCCAGGACCTCGCCCTGGTAGCCGAACGCCTTGCGCAGGACCGGGACGGCCCACGGGCTCTGCGCGACCAGCAGGTCCCAGCCGCGCACCTCGACGGCCTGCCGGTGCCAGGCCGGCGGCTTCGGGTCGCGGGACATGTGCGGCAGGTCGTTGCCCATGCGCTTGAGCGGGCTGCCGTTCCAGGTCTGCACCACCGTCTGGTCCTCGCGCGCCCGGAACCAGGGCGGCAGGAAGGCGTTGGTCACCACGTACCGCGAGCGGGCGAGCGCCGCGTAGTGCTCCCGGCTGCCCGCGCGGACCACGGTCGGCCGGATGTCCGGGCCGAACCCGAGCTCCCGCGAACCCGGCGGCGTGAAGGCGCCGTCCTTGACGATCCAGATGTGCTCGCGGTCGTCGCCGCGCCGCACCCGCTCCTCGTAGACCGCGCGGACGTTGCCCTCGTACTGCCGCCCGTCGTAGGCGACGTAGACGGTCGCGTCGTTCAGCTCGCGGCCCCGCTCGGCCGGATAGAAGGTGCGCTGCAGGGCGTGCAGCCCGCCGGGGCCCTTCTCGTCGTCGGGCCGGACCTCGGCGGCGGCCAGCACCGGCACGTCGAACCGGGTGGAGATCAGCCGGTATTCACGGCCGCCGACGACCCTCGGGTTCTCGTCGAGCGCGTCCAGGGCCGCGTGGTCCATCCGCATCGGGATGATCTCACCGGACTCCTCACGGACCGCCATGCTCCAGTTCCCGCTGCTCAGCGGGACGGTCTCGGCGAAGCGCGGCATCGCGGCGGGCGTGATCCGCGTCGTGAAGCGGGAGCCGTCGCGCTCCAGCTCCGCGGCGTACATCAGCCCGCTGCGGTGGCGGATCGTCAGCTGGGCCCGTCCCGAGCCGGGGTAGGAGCCCCCGAGGGTGAGCGAGCCGTCCTCGCCCCAGGTCACCGACGAGATGACCGGGCGGACCCGGTGCGCGGCGATGATCACCCGGTCCCGCCGGTCGCCCAGCACCGTGATCTCCCGATCGCCGATGACGGAGCGGCTCTCCTTCGCCGCGCCCAGCATCACCGGGGCCGCGGGGTCGCCCTTGGGCTCGATCCAGAGCCTGCCGCCGTCGCGCTCGGACAGCAGCGACGGAACGGCCAGCGGGACCACGACCCGCGTGCCGCCCTCGACCGGGGTGAAGTCGGCCGCGATGCGGTGGCCGTCGAGCCGCGCGTGTCCCCTGCCGACCTTCTTGTCCGGCAGGAAGACCGTCAGCTCCAGCCGCTCGCCGTCCAGCCGCACGTCGGTCAGCTCGGCCCGGGTGGGCTGCAGCACGACCTGCAGGGCGCGGTCGGAGGTCCAGACGGGCCGGATCCACCAGCGGGGACGGACCTCCAGGCCCGACGGACGCTCGGTCCTGCCGCTGATCGGGCCGCGGAGCAGGCCGACCGCGCGGGCGCCCCGGCTCCAGATCACGATCTCCGCGCGCCAGGTGGTGGTGTCCCGTACGGTGCCCCGGCGGCGCAGCAGCCGCTTGCCGCCGCGGGCGACCGCCCGCACCGCGGCGCGCCAGCGCAGCGCCCACGGGGAGAGCTCGGCGGTGAATCCGGACCAGTCGTAGTTGCAGCCCGCCTCGCGGGCGCCGTGGGTGGCCTCCGGGTGGTGGATCCGGCGGGTGCGCAGGCGCACCGGGGGCAGCCAGCGCGGGCCGCGCAGCACGACGGTGGCCCGGTTGAAGCGGCGGCTGCGGACCGACAGGCCCGCCAGGTAGGCGTGCCCGGTGATCCGGAGCCGGTCGCCGGACCAGGAGACGTCCTCGACCTGCGTCACCGGGATGAGGTCGGCGGCGCGCAGCCGGTAGAGCGACTCGGGGAGCTCGTCGCGGAGCGGCAGGTCGGCATACCAGCGCATGCTCTTCCTGACCCGGCGGGACGGCTCCGCGGCGGCGGTGACGATCTTGCTCAGGGCGTCGCCCTCGGCCAGCTCGTCCACGCCGCGCCGGTCGATCAGGTGGAAGGCCAGCCGCCGGGCCACCGGCAGGTCGAGCTTGACCTGGGGGTCCACGCTCGCGAGATAGGGTTTGACGGCGGTGACGAACTCGCGGCGGCGAGCCGCCCCGCGCTTGACCGCGATGTCGAGCCGGGAGCCGAGCGGTCCGGCGAGCACGTCGGCGTCGAACCGCTTCCGCTCCGCCGGAGTCAGGCCCTCCGCGAGCACCGAGGCCATGACCGAATCGAGTGGCTCCCCCCGGTCGCAGAGATCCTGTACGGCCCGCAGCCGCTCGGCGAGGCGATCGCCGCTCGTACGCACGGGTGAGGCGCCGGTGGCCATGGGGAAGGCACCGCCTTTCAGGACAAGACTGCGTCTCCGTCCCACGCCATGTTAGTGGCCCGGGAGAGCCGGTTACGCGCTCTTTAGGACTGTCCGTCCCATCGCGCGACGCGCATGTCCGCCCGGGCTCCCCGCAGCGGGGTCCCCTCCTGCCGCCAGTGGGTGAGACAGCGCTGCTCATGGCCGGGCGGCGGGGTGCCGTCGGCGTGCACGACGCGCCACCAGGGGACGCCTCCGCCCCAGAGCGACATGACCCTGCCGACCTGACGGGGGCCGCCCTCGCCGAGATATTCGGCGATGTCCCCGTAGGACATCACCCTGCCGGGCGGGATGCGCTCGACGAGGTCGAGGACCACCTCGGCGTACGGAGTCGGGTGGCCTTCCGGTTCCGGGCGCCCCATACGGCGGATCCGGCCGCTACGCGGTCCAGGCGGCCGGGCCGGCCGCGAGGATCTCGTCCAGTTTGCCGAACTCGTAGGCCGCCGAACCGCTGTGCTGCTCGACGACGCCGTCGCGGATCGCGTAGGACTCGCCGTCCTCACCGACCAGACGTGCCCCCAGCAGGCCGGAGACCCGCGCGAGCTGGGCCACCTGCCAGTCGGATCCGGGCGCGCCGGTCAGCGCGCCGTTCCAGACGGCGATCGCGTGGACCGCGTCTCCGTAGCGCGCGAGGACCTCGCCCTCTTCCTGCGAACCGCGGAACTCGAACCCCGCCCGCCCCAGCACGTTCGCCAGCTCCGCGAACGAGAGAGGCGCCGGGCGCTCTATCCGCAACTCGTACCCCATGAGGCGCGACCTTAGCGAACCTTCACCGCTGTCCGGACCGGGAAAGGCGAGATCGGCCGGACCGCGTCCGAACAGTGTCCAAAACGCAGTGGAAATGCGTCAAAGACGGCTTCCGGATCCGGTTTTGCGGGTGAGGACCACCACAGTCCCGGTGAACGTGAGCACGCCCACGATCAGGCCGGTGCCGTACAGCCACAGGCGGAACGGGTCGGGACCGGGCCGGTCCGGCCCCTCGGGCAGCGGCCCGCCGCCGAAACGACGGCCCTCGGCCACCGGGACCGGGGCCGCGGCGGACAGCAGCTCCCCCGCCCGGTCGAGCGCCGCCGCCGCGTCCACCACGCCGAAGCCGATGTGCTCGTCGTATCCCGCCTTGGTGGCGAACCGGGCGGTGGAGGAGAGGGCCCGCGCCACCAGATGCGGTGGGATGTCCGGATATTTCGCTTTGATGAGCGTGGCCGCCCCCGCCACGAGCGCGGTCGCCGAGCTCGTCCCGTCCGACAGGTCGTACTCCCCGCCGGGGGTCACCACCGGGACCTCCACCCCGGGCGCCGAGACCAGGACCGACAGGTTGCCGCTGCTGAAGGGGGCGGGCCTGCCCTCGCGGTCGGACGCCCCCACCCCGATCACCCCGGAGTATCCGGCGGGGAAGTTCCAGAAGGAGGTGGCGTTGGCGGTGGCGTACTCGCTCTCGCCCCCGTTGCCGGCGGCCGCGATCAGGACCACGCCCTTGGAGAGCGCGTGGGAGACGGCCTCGCGCTCGGCCCGGTTCGGGCCGTAGGCGCCCAGGGACATGCTGATCACCTGGGCCCCGTGGTCGACGGCGTAGCGGATCGCCCGGGCCACCGGGCTGTCCCTGCGCGTGCGCTGGTCGCTCTCCGGGGGAATCGCGTCGCCCTCCTCGTCCTCGGTGAACTTCAGCGGCAGCGACAGGATCCGCGCCTCGGGCGCGATCCCGAGCAGGCCGCCGTCGCCCTTCCCGGCCCCCGCGATGAGCGAGGCCATCGCGGTGCCGTGCTCGCCGGTGGCGCTCTCCCGTCCCCCCTCGGCGATCGATCCCATGCTCGGCCCGGAGACGACCTTGCCGCGCAGCTCGGCGACCCTGTCGTCCACCCCGTCGTCCACCAGGGCGACGGTGACCCCGGCGCCCTTGGTGACCTTCCACGCCTCCGGCGCGTTGAGCGCCTCCAGCACCCACCGCTGGTCCTCGCGGATGTCGGCGGCTCCGGCCGGGGCGGCCACGGCCGCGCACAGCGCCGAGATCACCGCGGCGAGCGCGACCGCCGCCCCGGCCCGTCTCCGTCCTCGCCGTCTCAGCACACGTTCCCCTGGGTGCAGCGCGGCACGGCGGGCTCGGCGCCCAGGGCGTGGGCGATGCGCCCGGCCACCGACTGGGCCGTCGGCCACAGCTCGCTGTGCGTGATCTCCTCCGGCGAGACCGCCGCGCGGGTGCGGCCGTCGGCGTATCCGGCGGTGGAGAAGACGATGTACGGTCCCACCCCGATCCAGGCGTTGCGCTGGCGCTGGGCCGCGCCGAACGACTCGCTGGCGGTCCCGGGGAAGGCGACCGGCCGCACTCCCACCCGGTTGTCCGCCCCGAGCTGCCCGACCGCGGTCCGCCGCTTCTCCACGTCCTCCATGACCGCGACGCCCACGGTGACCACGAAGGTGGACGTCTGGTCCACGTAGGTGGCCCGCAGCAGGGTGCGGCAGCCGTTCTCGGCGAGGATCGAGCCGACCACGGCGTCCGTGCCGGCCCGGCAGGGCGCCTCGGGGGCGATGCCGATCCGCTGGGCGTACTGCTGGGTCCGGGCGAGGCCGACGTACTCCAGCTCCTGGGGGAAGACCAGCGTCGTGGGCCAGGTGCGCCAGCGCCTGGCGACGTCCTGCTGGACGTAGAGGTTCTGCTCCTCGGCGGTCAGCGGGCGGGAGGCGGTCTCACGCAGCAGCCCGACCGCGCCGGAGAGCACGGCGGTCGTGGCGACGGCCAGGATGACGCCCATCAGCAGGAGGAAGATCGTGCGATACCGGACCCCCTGTTCGAGCGCGGCCGCCTCGGCGCGCTCGGCGGCCAGCCGGTCGCGCGCCGCCGCGGGCCAGGGACGGACCCGCCGCCTGGCCGCGGGCGGGCGGCCGGCTCCACCGCCCGGCGCCCCCGGACCGCTCGCCCCGGAGCCGCTCGGCGCCCCGGGGCCCGCTCTTCCCCCTCGCGGCTCCTGAGGCCCGTCCCGCCCCGGACGGCCCGGCTGCTCTGACTGCCTCGGTTGCCCCGGCTGTCCCGGCGCGAGGCGCGGATCCGCCGCGCCGCGCCTCCTGCCGCCCCGCAGGGCACGGGATCCGGCGGGCGGCCAGCCGCCGCGAGCGTGCGGCGAGGAGGACTCCAGACGCCGTTTCGGCTCCTGGGACCTCCCGGGCTGCGACATACTTCGATGCTACGTCGCCGGGCCCCGCCGCCGCAGCGCCGGACCGTGTCCGCCATGTCGCTTTCCGCTGTCCCGGCCGCTACCTCGCCGTCCGGGCCCGGACCGTGACCAGCACGACCGCCGCGAGGGAGGCCAGGGCCCCGAGTCCGGCCGCCAGAGCCACCCCCCCGTAGAAGGTGATCCTTTCGCGGTCCCGGTGGATCACCCGTACCGGCTCGCCCGCCTGACCCAGCGGGCGGGCGGGGTCGTGGACGCCGTGGCCGTCGGCGGTGTGGGTGTGACGGGCGATCTTGGCGGCCTCGGCCAGCGCCCGGCCGGCGTTGACCACGCCGAAGCCCGTGCCGGTGTCGTAGCCGCCCGCGGGCCGGCGCGTCGCCCCGGCGGTGAGCGCCTGCGCGACCAGAACGGGCGCCATTTTCGGGTATTTCGCTTTTATCAGGGCGGCCACCCCGGAGACCAGCGCGGTCGCCTGCGACGTGCCGCGACCGACCCAGTACTCGTCGCCGGGACCCGCGCCCAGGATGTCCACCCCGGGCGCGGCCACCAGGACCGAGGGGTTGGCGTTGGAGAACGACGCCCGGCGCAGCCCCCGGTCCGTCGCCGCGACCGAGACCACCCCGGGGAAGGCGGCCGGGTAGGAGTACGGGGCGTGCCCGCGCCGCCTGCCCTCCCCGTCGTTGCCCGCCGCCGCGACGAGCACCACCCCCTTGGAGACGGCGTAGCGGATCGCCGCCCGCTCCTCCCGGGTCGCCAGCTCCTTGGAGATCGACATGTTGATCACGTCGGCGCCGTGGTCCACGGCGTACCTGATGCCCCTGGCCACCACGTTCTCGAACCGCTTGGCGGTGTTGAACCTCCGGAACCCGGCCTCCTCGTCCTCCAGGATCACCCGCACCGACAACACCCGCGCGCGGGGCGCGACCCCGATCACCCCGTCCCGGCCGCCCGCGCCGTGCCCGTGCCCGGCGATGAGCGAGGCCATGTAGGTGCCGTGCAGGCGCAGGGGCGCCACGTCCGGCGGGTTGGCGCCCACGGTGAAGTCCCTGCCCTCGATCACCGACCCGGCCAGGTCGCGGTGGCGCGGATCCACCCCCGAGTCCAGCACCGCGACGGTCACGCCCTCACCCCGGGAGACCTGCCACGCCTGGGGCAGCCCCAGGGTCCGCAGCACCGCCTGCTGGCCGTCGCGCACCTCGTCGCCGTGGGCGGCCGGGACCGCCGGGGCGGAGCCCAGCACGGCCGCGCCCAGCAGCACCGGGAACATCACCCTGGCCACGGCCCGGGCCGCGCTCCCCATCCCGCCCGCGACGGCTCCGGCCCGCCTCAGCATCGCCACTCCCGCGAGGCGCAGTCGGGCGGGGCGGGGGTCGTCAGGGAGTCGAGGATCCGGTCGGCGATGTCACCGGCGAAGGCGAACATGGTGGGCCGCTGCTCCCCCGTGGCCTTCGCCGGGCGGCCGTCGACCTGGCCGACGGTCACCATCACCAGGTACGGCCCGCCCTTGCGCGCCAGGCTCGCCTGCCGGCCCGCCGCGGTGAAGCGGTCGGCGACCGTGCCGGGGAAGGACAGCGCCTTCAGCCCCGGCGCGGGACGCCCGCCCCGGGGCAGCGCGGACATCGCCTTCACGCTGCCCGGCTCGTCCGGGAACGCCGCGACGCCGACGGTGACGACCACGCCCTGGAGCGCGTCGAGATAGGTGGCGCGCAGGATCGCCCGGCAGCCCGCCCGTCGCATCGGCTCCCTCAGCCGGGCGTCCACGGCCCGGTCGCAGGCCGTCTGCGGGGAGATGCCCACCCGCCGGGCCCGCTCCATGCCGCCCTGCTCGGCGGCGTAGCGCACTGTCTCGGGGAAGACGCGCCCCGCCGGCCACGTCCGCCAGCGGCGGGCCACCTCCTCGGCGGCCGCCTGGCGCAGCTCCGCCGTACTGGGGCCGCGGGTCAGCTCGGCCCCCGCGACCCCCGCGGCGACCCCGGCCACGCCCGCGCAGGCCAGGGTGAGCACGGAGGCCGCGACCAGCCCCGGCCACACCCGGCGGCGGGCTGGCACGTCGTTCACGCCCCCGACCTTAATGCGGTGTGGTGGATGCGACCCACCGTTCTGTCGTAATCCCGTGGGATGCGGCGTCCCGGTCCCTGGGATGCGGCGTCCCGAAAACGAACGGCGCCCCGCGGAGCGGAGGGCTCCACGGGGCGCGCGTGCGGACCGGCCGTACGGGAAGACGGGCGGGTCAGTAGGTCGGCAGGCTGGGGTCGATCGTCTTGATCCAGCTCAGCACGCCGCCGCCCACGTGGACCGCGTCGGAGAAGCCGGCGTTCTTGACGATCGCCAGGCACTCGGCGGACCGGACGCCGGACTTGCAGTGCAGCACGATCTTCTTGTCCTGCGGGAGCTTCTCCAGCGCCGAGCCGTTGAGGAACTCGCCCTTGGGTATGAGCACGGCGCCGGGGATGGAGACGATCTCGTACTCGTTCGGCTCGCGGACGTCGACCACGTAGATGTTCTCGCCCGCGTCCTGCCAGGACTTGAGCTCGGTCGCGGTGATCGTGGAGCCGGACACGGCCTCGGCCGCCTCGGCGGAGACGGCGCCGCAGAACGCCTCGTAGTCCTCCAGCAGCTCGGTGACCGTCGGGTTCTTGCCGCAGAGCACGCACTCGGGGTCCTTGCGGACCTTGACCGAGCGGTAGTTCATCTCCAGGGCGTCATAGATCATCAGACGGCCGACCAGCGGCTCGCCGATGCCGGTGAGCAGCTTGATGGCCTCGTTGACCTGGATCGAGCCGATCGAGGCGCACAGCACGCCGAGCACGCCGCCCTCGGCGCAGGAGGGGACCATGCCGGGGGGCGGGGGCTCCGGGTAGAGGCAGCGGTAGCAGGGGCCGTGCTCGGCCCAGAAGACGCTGGCCTGGCCGTCGAAGCGGTAGATCGAGCCCCAGACGTACGGCTTGCCGAGCAGGACCGCCGCGTCGTTCACCATGTAGCGGGTGGCGAAGTTGTCGGTGCCGTCGACGATCAGGTCGTACCGGGCGAAGATCTCCATGACGTTCTCGGTCGTCAGGATCTCGTTGTGGGCCACCACGTCGATCAGCGGGTTGATCTCCCGGACCGAGGCCGCGGCGCTCTCGGCCTTGGGCCGGCCGACGTCGGACTGGCCGTGGATGACCTGGCGCTGCAGGTTGGACTCGTCGACGACGTCGAAGTCGATCACACCCAGGGTGCCCACGCCCGCGGCCGCGAGGTACAGCAGGGCGGGGGAGCCCAGACCGCCGGCGCCCACACAGAGCACCTTGGCGTTCTTCAGGCGCTTCTGACCGGCCATGCCGACGTCAGGAATGATCAGGTGACGCGAGTAACGGCGCACCTCGTCGACGGTCAGCTCGGCTGCCGGCTCTACCAGCGGTGGCAACGACACAGTTCTGCTCCCGTTTCAGGGGTCGTGAATGGTGCGGCTAGCGCACCACTCACAACCTAGCCGGGGGCCGCCGTCATTCCCCAATCGTGACCGGCGCCGTCTCAGATATCAGACGCCTCGCCTCGCGGGCCACCCGCTTGGGCAGCTCCATCTGCGCCACGTGCCCGGCGTCGGGCAGCAGCACCAGCCTCACGCGCGGGAACGTGCGTCCCGCCCGGGCCGCCATGCGGGGGTTGACGAGCCGGTCGCGGCGGCCGTGGATCACCAGCGTGGGCGCCTGGATCCGGGCCGCCTGCCGCCAGAGGCTGTCCTCGCCGCGCCGGAAGTACTCGGCGACGAGCCCGCGCGCCGAGTTGAGCAGCGCCGTCCCGGCGTACGGCAGGGCGTCCCGGCGGCGCAGTTCCTCCACCGCCTCCCGCAGCCGCTCCGGGTGGACCCGGGCGACGTCGGCGTAGCACAGGCTCATCGTGGCGTTGAGCCTGCGCTCGGCGGGCAGCAGGCGCAGCCGGTCGAAGGCCCACTCTCCGAGTCCGGGCACCGCCGACAGGGCCACCCGCGCCGGGCCGTACCTCGGCGTCAGGTCGGGCAGGGCCGGGGAGACCAGGGTGAGCGAGCGGACCAGCTCGGGCCGGGTGGCGGCGAGCCGCACCGCGACCGCGCCGCCCAGGGAGTTGCCGAACAGGTGGACGGGCCGGTCGGCGGCCTGCTCCACGAGCGCCGCCACGGTCCGGGCGTGGGCGTCGATGGAGTAGTCGCCGTCGGGCGGCTCCGGCGAGTGCCCCGCGCCGGGCAGGTCGACCGCGTACCCGGTCGCCACGTCCGACAGCTCGCCCATCAGGTCGGTCCAGTTGGTGGCCGAGCCCGCGAGCCCGTGGATGTAGACCGCCGTCTCCGCCGGGCCGCGCGGCGTCGAGCGCACGTGGACGCGACGGCCTGCCAGCTCGACCGACTCTCCCGGCCAGCACGGAATCGGGTTGTCCCCCACATGTCCTCCTGAGGTTCACTCTCCGTTCCGACGTTATTCCACAAGAGCGATCCCGGAGAACCTAAGCGTTCGGCATATAGGCGAGCGTCGCCCCCCATTGATCGTCGAATGGTGACATCCAGGACGGAACAGACGCTTCATCAAGAAGGAGCTCCACCATGCGACTCAAGCGCTTCGCCGCCGCGCTCGCCACGGCGGCCGTCGCCGCCGGCGGCACGGTCGTGGCGGGTGCCGTCCTGGCGAGTCCGGCCGAGGCATCCGGGAACTCCGGGCTGGGCTGCGTGTTCCTGGTCAAGCACCGGGCGCCGGTGAAGTCCAAGCCGGCCAAGAAGGGGAAGGTGATCGACCGGATCCGCAGGGGGGACCGGACCCTGGGCAGCTGCCGCGCGTACGGCCAGGACAAGAACTGGCACAGAGTCGTGGGCACTCGCGACCTCACCAAGGGCTACACCAGACAGAAGAACCTGAAGAAGCTCGGCACGACCGAGGAGTTCGGTCTTTAGCGCCGCGCGCTGCCCCATCTCGGCCCGTTCATGCCGTGAAGTCCGCCCGGACTTCACGGCATGTCCTTTTTGTCCGAAATGCAGAAAAGGGCACGTCTGTTAACTCTATGTATTTGATATATGACGGTGCGTGCTCGTTTTTGCATCACGAATCCGGACATCAAGGCCCTAGTCACCACATCGAGAGAGAAGGAGTGACTAATGATCTTTAAACGACTCGCGGGCGTCATGGTCGCAGCGGCCGTCGCGGGCGGAGGCTCGATCGCCCTCAGCGCCGCCACCGCGACCGCAGCGGAGGCGGCGACCTGCGCCTACCGGGTGCGCAACGTCCCCGCCGGCAGCGTTCTCGCCGTGCGCGACATCCCGCGGGCGTACGGCACCGTCGTCGACTCTCTCCTGCCCAGCCAGATCACGTTCGGCAAGTGCGCTCTGCAGACGAAGAACTTCCGCGCCGTGGTCGGCAGGAAGGGCGTCAACGGCTACTCCCACAAGCGTTACCTGAAGAAGCTCTCACGACTGTCCTGAGAGCACGAGCGGCCCTCGGACGGCCGGTGACACGACGCTCACACGGTGGGCCCAGCATGTCGCATCCATCAGCGAACACATGAGCCCTGGGGAAAGACGCGTCCGACAACTTCCGCCTACAAAGAATCGCATATGGCGTTTATGTAGCTATATGTCCGATTAGGCGATGAGCTAGTCCGAATCGACTGCAAGGAAGTGACTGAAATGAAGTTCCAGCGCCTCGCAAGCGCTATCGCGGCGGCGATCGTCACCGGTGGCGGTGGCCTGATCGCCCTCAGCGCCACCGCCGCGGCTCCGGCCAGCGCCGAGACCGCCTGCTTCTACAAGGTGCGCAACGTCTCGTCCGGCAGCTACCTCAACGTGCGCAGGGGCCCGGCCCTCAACGCCAACGGCCGGAGGTACAAGGTCATCGACGTTCTCTATCCCGGTCAGACGACCGTCGGGGCGTGCAGGCGCGCCACGAAGAACTGGCGGTCGGTGGTCGGCAACGCCGGCCGGCTGGGCTTCTCCCACAAGTACTACCTGAACAAGGGCAGGAAGTTCCAGTTCGAGCCCTAAAGATCACCCTGTCCATCAGGTGATCATGTGCCGTGGCGCCCGCGAGGGCCCACGGCACAAGCATGTCCGGCCCCCTCCCCCCGGACGCGGCCCCGCCCGGAACTCCGACCCGTGCGCCCCGGCCCACCCGTCTCCGGTGTGAACGCTCCAGTCAGCCCGCTCCGGCTCACCCGCTCCGGTCAGGCCGACCTGCGGGTCTTGCGCGGCTTGCGCTCGGACGTCCGCCGGTCCCGCTTGGCGGCGTCCACGCTGGCCCGCAGCACGGCCATCAGATCCGCCGACGGGCCGCCCTCCGCGACCGGGGCCGCCGGCCGTACGACCTCGTTGCCGGCCACCTTCGCCTCGATGACCTCCTGCAACGCCTCCCGGTAGGCGTCCCGGTACACGGCCGGGTCGAAGTCCTCGCTCATGCTCTCGATGAGCGAGGCGGCCATCTTCGACTCCTGCGCCCGGATCTCCACGCTCTCCTCCAGGAACTCGAACCCGGCCTCGCGGACCTCGTCCGGCCAGAGCATGGTCTCCAGCACGAGCACCCCCTCCCGGACGCGGAGAGTCGCGAGCGACTCGCGCTGCCGGAGGGCCACCTTGGCGATCGCCACCCGTCCCGAGCGCTCCAGCGCGTCGCGGAGCAGCACGTACGGCTTGATCCCCATGGGGTCGGGCGCCATGTAGTAGGACTTGTTGAACAAGATCGGATCGATCTGGTCGGCCGGGCTGAACTGGAGCACCTCGATGCGGTGCGCGGTCGTCAGCGGCAGGTCCTCGAAGTCGTCCTGGCCGAGCACCACCATCTCCCCGGTGGGCAGCTCGTAGCCCTTGGCGATGTGGGCGAAGGGGATCTCCTCCCCGCAGACCTCGCAGACCCTGCGGAACCTCACCCGGCCGCCGTCATCCCGGTGCACCTGGTGGAAGGCGACGTTGCGCTGTTCCGTCGCGGTGTAAAGCCTGATCGGGATCGTGACGAGCCCGAACGACACCGCGCCGTTCCAGATGCTCCGCATGGCGCCTCCCTGGTCTCGGCCTGCCACTGAGGTCTCCCTATTGATTTTCGCGCACATGTTCGTAAATGTCGCCTGCTGGAGACAAACACTCACCGGCGGGGCACATACCCGCCACCAGGCGTCCGATGCCCCGGCCCTGTTCGGAGGAGCGGGAGGCGACAACGTACGCTGGGTGACGTCCAGTGTTCGCGATGGGACGGAAGGACAGGCCGATGTCGGAGATGGATGTGAACGGCGACACCCTCGAAGAACTCGACGAGAGCCTGACCGACGAGCTGAGCGGGGAGATCGACCCGGAGACCCCCGAGGCAGACGCGGCCGAGCAGCACCGCGGCGTGCGCGCCGGGAGCCCCTCCTGGCCCGACCAGATCCCGTTCGACGCCGACCCCGCGGACGCCGCCGACCAGAACCGGGTGGTCGAGCTCGACGAGGACGACTATCGCTGACCTGGTTACCCGCGCGTAGGATGACCCGAGACATAGAGTGCCGGACACTCTTCAGGAGCATCCCGCAAGGAGACCGCCGTGACCGCTACCCCGGACGCCAAGCCCCGGGGCACCCGGCTACCCCGGATGGCCCGCCGCCGCCAGCTGCTCAGCGCGGCGCAGGAAGTGTTCGTGGAGAACGGCTATCACGCGGCCGCGATGGATGAGATCGCCGAGCGGGCCGGGGTGAGCAAGCCGGTGCTCTACCAGCACTTCCCCGGCAAGCAGGAGCTCTACCTGGCCCTGCTCGACCTGCACGTGGACGACATGATCGCCCGCTGCCGCGACGCCCTCGCCTCCACCACCGACAACAAGCAGCGCGTCCAGGCCGCCATCGGGGCCTTCTTCGACTTCGTCTCCGGCCAGGGCGAGGCGTTCCGGCTCGTCTTCGAGTCCGACCTGCGCAACGTCGCCCAGGTCCGCCAGCGCATCGAGCGCAACCTCCGGGAGAGCGCCGAGATGATCAGTCAGGTCATCCAGGAGGACACCGGCTGCTCCAGTGACGAGGCCCGCCTGCTCGGCGTCGGCCTGGTCGGCATGGCCGAGGTCAGCGCCCGCTACTGGATCAGCAGCACCGGCTCCATCCCCAAGGACGCCGCCACCCAGCTCATGGCCCGCCTGGCCTGGCGCGGCATCTCCGGATTCCCCCGCACGAGCTGACAGCCGCGTCCATGGCGACGCTGCGCGTCGGGACATCTGTTCGCTTGACGCGATCAACCGGCGCGCCGGATCCCCGATGGGGTGACGATGGACGGGCAGCCCTCGTCGAAAAGGGGACAATATGGAAATCAAGATCGGGGTGCGCTCCGTGCACCGCGAGCTCGTGGTGGAGTCCGACCTCACGGCCGAGCAGGTGGAGCAGGAACTCGGCAAGGCACTCTCCGCCGATCGGGGCATCTTCGCCCTCACCGACGTCAAGGGCCGCAGAGTCCTCGTCCCGATGGCCTCCCTCGGCTTCATCGAGATCGGCGAGGAGGAGGCCCGCCCGGTCGGCTTCGGCGGCACGCTCTAGCCGGCCCGTCCAGCGTCCTTCCGGCCGCGGTCCGGGACCGGTGGTCCCGGACCGGCGTCGCGGCCGGGCTCAGCCGCCCGGACACTCCTCGCGCCCGCCGAACCCGCATCCACGCGGGCGGCGGACCCGGCGGACGTCGTCCCGTCCGTGATCGGTGGCCGGGCAGTCCCTGCTGCCCCTCCGCAACACCGCGCGCGTAGCCCAGCGATTCGGCCCACATCTCGTCAAGGAACTGCCGTAGCGGCGCGAGGCCCTCATGCCTCGCACGGTACAACTCTTTTGCCTCTCCACGCCGCTCGATCAGCAGACCGGTTTCAGGAAGACGCCCGCGATCAGGGGCCCGGGGTCAGGCCCAGGGCCTCCATCCGCTTGCCGTGCGCCTCGGTCAGGCGGGTGAACATCCGGGTGATGTCCTCTCCTCCGGCGCTCACCAGCAGCCCCGCCAGCTCCGGCCGGGCGGCGGCCACATGCTGCCCCTGGCTCAGCGCCTCGCCGACCATCCGCCGGGCCCACAGCGCCAGCCGGCCGCTCAGCTTCGGGTCCTCCTTGAGGGCCGCGCCGACCCGCTCCACCGCGAACTGGGAGCGCCCCTCGTCGGCGAGCACCTCCTCGACCAGCCGCCGCGTCTCCTCGTCCACGTAGGCCGCCGCCTCGCGGTAGAAGTCGAGCGCGATCCCGGTGCCGACGTACGCCTTGACGAGGGCCTCCAGCCAGTCCCCCGGCGCGGTCTGCTCGTGCCAGTCGTCCAGCGCCCTCACGAACGGCGCCATCGCCTCCTCCGGATCCGCGCCGAGTGCGGCGAGCCGGTCGCGGAGAAGGCGGAAGTGCGCGTACTCCGCCGCCGCGAGGTCACCGAGGGCGGCCCGGTCGTTGAGCGTCGGCGCGTAACGGGCGGCGTCCTCCGCCAGCCTGAGGAACGCGGTCAGCTCGGCATAGGCGAGAACACCGAGGAGGTCGACGACACCGGAAGAGGAATCACTCATGTAGGCAGCTTACGAGCCAAGACACCCGCCAGGGAGCCACCGGTCACCAGCCCCCGAGCCGCCGTGCGCAGCACGGCCATGGACCCGCG
>NZ_BOOH01000029.1 GCF_016863135.1 Planobispora longispora | reverse complement strand
CGGTACAGCGTCGCCATCAGCAGAGACTCGTTCGTTCGCTGGGAATATCGAGAAATCGGTTCTCCGTTGTGGTATCGGGTACACTGCTCAGTGAAAGTGCGACCGCACTGTGTTAATCCGGGGGTTCCCGCCTCCGAACGCCCCCGAAGTCGGCGTGACGCCGCAGCGGTCGCTGATGAAATGAGAGGGCTGGCCCTTCCGCGAGGACCCGGCACGGGGAGACTTTTTCAGCCCGTGGTCCCGGCAGGACTGCCTTCAACGGAGATTTTAGGCAGGCCAAGCTGACGACCTTCCGAGACCTCGGAGTCACCCCAGAGATCGCCGATGCTCTCGAGACCGAGGGCATCACCACGCCGTTCCCGATCCAGGAGATGGCACTCCCCCTGGCCCTCAGCGGCCAGGACATCATCGGCCAGGCGCGCACCGGCACCGGCAAGACCTACGCCTTCGGCGTGGCGATGCTGCAGCGTGTCGGCAAGCCCAGGAAGAACCGCAAGAAGCCGCGCGGGCTGGTCGTGGTGCCGACCCGCGAGCTGGCCCTCCAGGTCACCGAGGACCTGGTCACGGCCGCCGGCAAGCTCGGTTCCCGCATCCTCACGGTGTACGGCGGGCGCGCCTACGAACCCCAGATCGAGGCGCTCAAGCAGGGCGTCGACGTCATCGTCGGCACCCCCGGCCGTCTGCTCGACCTGGTCAAGCAGAAGCACCTCGACCTCAGCCAGATCAGCATGCTGGTGCTGGACGAGGCCGACCGCATGCTCGATCTGGGCTTCCTGCCCGACATCGAGCGGATCATCAAGCTCGTCCCGGCCGAGCGGCAGACGATGCTGTTCTCCGCGACCCTGCCGGGCGAGATCGTCGGACTGTCCCGGCGTTACCTCAACCGCCCCACCCACGTGCGGGCCGAGAACAACGACGCCGAGGCCGAGGCCACCCCGCAGACCACGCAGTTCGTCTGGCGCACGCACCGGATGGACAAGATCGAGATCGTGGGCCGCCTCCTGCAGTGCGAGGGCCGCGGGCTCACGATGGTCTTCTGCGAGACCAAGCGCGCCTGCGACAAGGTCGTGGAGGAGCTCAAGGACCGCGGCTTCGCGGCCGCGGCCGTCCATGGAGACCTCGGCCAGAGCCAGCGCGAGCAGGCGCTGCGCGCCTTCCGCAACGGCAAGATCGACGTGCTCGTCGCGACCGACGTCGCGGCGCGCGGCATCGACATCGACGACGTCACCCACGTCGTCAACTACGACTGCCCGCAGGACGAGAAGACCTACGTGCACCGCATCGGCCGCACCGGCCGCGCGGGCCGTACGGGCGTCGCGGTGACCTTCGTGGAGTGGGAGGAGCTCACCCGCTGGAAGGTCATCAACAACGCGCTCTCGCTCGCCTTCGCCGATCCGGTCGAGACCTACTCGACCTCCCCGCACGTCTTCAGCGACCTGGGCATCCCCGAGGGCACCAAGGGCGTGCTGCCGCGCGCCAACCGGTCCCGGGCCGGCCTGGCCGCCGAGGAGCTGGAGGATCTGGGGGAGACGGGCCGGATCCGTTCGCGCGGTCCCCGCAAGGGACGTGACGAGGAGCGGGAGGAGCGCCGCGAGCGCCCCGCCCGGGCTCCTCGCGAGCGCCGCCGCACCCGCGGCGGGCGGAGCGTCGCCGAGGCCCCTCTGGACGTCACCGAGGGGGCCGATTCGGAGATCACCCCGGAGGCCGCCGCGAGGCCGGTCGCCGAGGAGGTCGTCCGGCCCGCCGAGCGGCGCCGCGGCCGTGCCGCCGACGCGACCGCGGCTCCCGCCGTGGAAGTCCAGAGCCCTGTCGTCGAACGCCCGGTGGAGGCGGACGTGGCACCGCGTGATGACCAGCCCGCGCCCCGGCGCGGCCGTACTCGCAAGGCCGGTCTCAACCCCGAGGTCAGCCTCGGTGCGCCGGAGGCCGAGACGATCCCCGAGCTTCCGGGTCTGGAGGCTCCGTTCCAGGAGGACGAGCCCGTGGCACCCGCACCCCGGCCGCAGCCGGAGAAGATCGTTCCGGCCAGCCCGTTCATGGTGATCTTCCAGTCCCCGGACCTGGCGACGGACGACGACGAGATCGCCCCCTCGGCGGCCTCCGAGCGCGTCCAGAACCGCCGCCGCAGCCAGCCCAGGAGCGGCGGACAGCGGGGACCGCGCCGCGGGAACCAGTCGTAGGACGGACGACCGCGGCGACGCGGAGGAACACCGTCCGCAAGGGGCGCGACCCGCACGGGTCGTGCCCCTTCGACTCTCCGGAGGCACCTAGTCATCCCGGTCGTAGAGGTATCGTGGTCTCACGTGAGTACGCCGCGTTTTCTGACCTTGCCTCCTGGCGTCCGCTCCACTTCGATCGAGACGGCAGCGGGCTCCTTCGCCGCGTTGGAGGCGCTGCCCGTCAGCGGCGTTCCCGAGCGCTGGCCCGCCCTCCTGGTCCCCGGCCTGACCGGCAGCAAGGAGGACTTCATCGCGGTCCTCCAGACGCTCGCCCAGTCGGGTCGCCGGGTCATCGCGATCGACATGCGGGGCCAGTTCGAGACGAGTGGTCCCGACGACCCGTCCGCCTACACCTGCGCGGCGCTCGGCAACGACGTCGACCTCCTGGCCCAGGCGATCGGCGAGGGAGAGCCGGTCCATCTGGTCGGCCACTCCTTCGGCGGGCTGGTCACCCGGGAGGCGGTGATCGACGGCCGTACCAAGTTCGCGTCCTACACGCTGATGAGCTCCGGCCCCGCGGCGATCGTCGGCCCCCGGGAGCGCGCGGGCCGGGCCATGCTCAGGGAGCTGCCCGAGCTCGGCATGGAGCAGCTCTGGCACAGCCGGATGGAGCCCGAGGCCCTGGCCGCCGGGGTGCCCGACGAGATCGTGTCCTTCCTGCGCAAACGACTGTTCTCCAACTCCCCCGCGGGCATGGTCACCATGACCCGGGAGGTCCTCTCCGCGCCCGACCGGTGCGGCGAGCTCACCCAGGTCGAGGTGCCCGTCCTGGTCCTGTACGGCGAGCACGACGACGGCTGGCCGCCGAGCATGCAGTCCGAGATGGCGCTGCGGCTGAACGCCGACTGCGTGGTCGTCCCCGGCTCGGTCCACTCTCCCGCCGTGGAGGCCCCGGAGACCACGGCCGCGGCCCTCGTCCGCTTCTGGAACGCCGCCGAGGCCCGATCGCGGGGCTGAGCGCGACACGCGGAAGGCCTGACCCGCCCCCTGTTGGATGACCTGTCGAATGCCATGTAATCATCTACTTAC
This sequence comes from Planobispora longispora, assembly GCF_016863135.1. Lineage (GTDB taxonomy): Bacteria > Actinomycetota > Actinomycetes > Streptosporangiales > Streptosporangiaceae > Planobispora > Planobispora longispora. The sequence goes on along the minus strand of NZ_BOOH01000029.1, from coordinate 76,763 downwards.
TATGGCGAGCATCGAAGACATCGTCGTCCAGCCCCCGCACACCGCGACCTGGCTGGTGCACATCGACCGCTCCATGTGGGTCGGCGGGGTCCGGGGGCTCATGCTCCAGGCCCTCCACCCGCTCGCGATGCGCGGAGTCTGGCAGAACTCCAACTTCCAGGAAGATCCGTTCGGTCGGCTGCGCCGCACCGCGGACTTCGTGGGCCGGGTCACCTTCGGCAGCCCGGACGAGGCCGACGAGATCGGCCGCCGGGTCCGGAGCATCCACCGGAGCCTGCGCATCAACGATCCCGACACCGGCGGGACCCACCGGGTGGACGACCCGGAGCTGCTGCTCTGGGTGCACTGCGCCGAGGTCTCGTCCTACCTGGCCGTGGCGCGGCGGGCAGGGCTCGGGCTCACCGACCGGCAGGCCGACCGCTACCTCGCCGAGCAGCGGCGCAGCGCGACCTACGTGGGCCTGCACGCCGAGGACGTGCCGGGCTCGCTGGCGGAGATGGACGACTACTTCGCGCGGGCACGGCCGCGGCTGAAGGTCACCCCCGAGGCCGCCGAGACCGTCCGCTTCCTGCTCTGGCCCCGCCTCCCCGCCGAGCTGCGCATGCTCAACCCGGGCAAGCCGGCCTACTTCCCGTTCGGCGCGCTGTGCTACCTCTCGCTGCCCCGCTGGGCCAGGCAGATGTACGGCGTGCTGCCCGAGGTGCCGGCCGGCACGGTGACCGCGGCGCTCAGGGCGTTCCGGCTGGGCATGAACGCGCTCCCCGAGCCCGTCCACGACCGCGCCTTCATGCCGGCCACCCGTGCCATGCTCGACGCCTCCCGGCGGCGGCTGGGCGCGGCGGGCTACGACGTGGGCAAGGGGCTGAAGGGCCTGACCGACCCCCGCCGCTGGCCCGCGGGCGCCGCGAAGGCCGCCTGACCCTCCGGGGCGCCGTGAAGGCCGCCCTGGCTCCGGGCCGCTCGTCCGGCGGCCCGGGGTCCGGGTCCGGGGGCTCAGTCGGCCAGGCCGTCCCACGGGGCCTTGTCGGGGGCGGCGGCCTGGCCGTCGGGGCAGTGACGGCGGAAGTCGCACCAGGAGCACAGGGGGCCGGTGTTCGGCGGGAAGAGCGCGTCGATCTCCGGCGGGACCTCGGGCGGCGTCTGGACCGCGCCCCCGGGGCCCGTCGCGCGGGAGCCGGGGCCGCCCGCCGTACGGGAACCCTGTCGCCGTGCGCCGGCCGCACCGGAATCCGCGGAGCCCGCGGAGCTCGCGGAGCCCGCCCAGGCCCGGTACCGCTCGTCGGCCTCGGCCGCCTCGATCGCGATCTCCTCGGCCCGGCTCAGATGGCGGGCCAGGGACTCGTCGGTGTGCTCCCACTCGACGATCTCGCGGGTCGGCAGGTGGTGGAGCTCGACCTTCCGGCACGGGCGCCGCAACATGCGGGAGGAGGCGATGGCGTAGACGGCCAGCGCGAGCGAGGTCCGGGCGTCGTCGGCCGTCAGCGGCCGGCGGCCCGTCTTGTAGTCGACCACCACCAGCTCCTCGCCCCGCTGGTCGAGCCGGTCGACCCGGCCCGACAGGGCGATGACGGACGTGCGGGTGGCCACGGTCCGCTCCACGCCGACGGGCTCGGCGGAGGGGTCGAGGGTCGCGGTGTATCCGGTGACCATCTCCCGTGCCCGGCCGCGCCAGGCGGACGACTGCTCCGCGTCCCGGAAGCCGTCGCCGATCCACCCGTTGCCGAGGAGGACCCCCGCCATCTCCGGGCTCCGCCGGTCGTACGGCTCCCGCCACCAGGCGGCCAGGGCGTTGTGCACGCTCACGCCGACGCTGTTGTGGGCCCACCTCGGCCCGCGCTGCGGGGCCGGCCGGTCCAGGTAGGTGAACCGGTAGCGCCGGGGGCAGTCCAGCCAGGTGTTCAGCTTCGACGGGGTGCAGGCGTACAGCCGCCGCGGCATGCCCTCCAGGGGGAGCTGGTCCATGCGGGGCTAGTCGCCGTCCGGGTTCAGCCGGATCCGGGCCGCGCGCGTCCCGTCGGTCAGCGGGCCCTCCTCCTCGGGCTCGCCGGCGCCGCGGGTCAGCCCGCCGGACAGCCAGGCGTCGAACTTCGGCTCCAGCTCGCCGATGACCGTCTCCTCCCCGTGCGCGGGCAGCACGCGGGTGCGGTGGGCCAGGGTGAACAGCCGTCCGCCGATCGTGCTGAGCTGGTCGGCCAGGGCGGGGTAGTCGCCGCCGAGCTTGCCGGGACCGTCGGCCAGCAGCGTCTTGCCGGTGAAGACCGCCTCCAGCTCCTCGCAGTAGAGCGAGATGCCGCCGTGGGTGACGCCGGGGGTGGTCATGACCTCCAGCTCGACGTCGGCGACGGCGAACACGCCCTCGTCCTCCAGCTCGATGTCCGGCCAGGTGTCGGGCCAGGTGCGGCGCCACAGCGGCTTGTCCTTGGGATGCATGGCGACCACGGCCTCGTCCCGGGCCGCCACCTCGATGGCCGCGCCGACGTGGTCGGGCAGGCCGTGGGTGCAGATGACGGCGAGCACCTCACGGTCGCCGACCTGCTCCAGGACCTTCTCCGCGTCGTGCCCGGCGTCGATGACGATGACCTCCTCGTCATCGCCCACGATCCAGGTGTTGTTCTCGACCTTCTGCTCGACGCCGTCGACATCGACGACGCCCTCGGTCACCACTCGCTCAATACGCGCTGTCACGTTTCAGAACTTTACTGCCCACAGCGAACAGAAGCTGCGCCCCCGGCCGTGCTGTATCGAAGGCGATGCCGACGCGCCACGGCTCGGGGGCTCGTAACCGGCATCCCGGTCAGCCGGTCTTCAGGAGGGTGCGGATCGCGGTGATGATGAGCTGCACGGCCAGCGCCGAGAGCAGGAGGCCCGCGATGCGGGTGACGAGCTCGATGCCGTTCTCCTTGATGACCCGGACGATCCCCACCGAGAACCGCATGAACACCCAGAGCAGCAGGTGGACGGCCGCGATGGCCAGGGCGAGGGCCAGGATGCCGCCGCTCTTGGCCTCCGCCTGCTGGGAGAAGACGATCGTCGCGACGATCGCGCCGGGCCCGGCGAGCAGGGGCGTGCCGAGCGGGACGAGCGCGACGTTCACGTTGGACTTCATCGTGCCGGCCGGCGGCTCGGTCTCCCCGGTGAGCAGCTGGAGGGCGACCAGCAGCAGGAGCAGGCCGCCGGCGATCTGCATGGCCGGCACCTCGACGTGCAGATAGCCGAGGATCGCCTGGCCGAAGACCGCGAAGACGACGATGAGGCAGAACGCGACGATGGGCGCCTGCCAGGCGACCCGCTTGCGCTCGGCCATGCCCCGGCCGCTCGTGTAGGCCAGGAAGAGGGGGATCACGCCGGGCGGGTCCATGATGACGAACATCGTGATGAACGCCTCGACAAAGAACTGGACATCGAACACATATCCCCCTGAAGTCATTCAGGGGGAAGCGTAGTGGCCGATCAGCTCTTTTCCCCGCCCAGGCGTGGAGAGAACGCCCCGAAGGGAAGCTCGTACGCCTGGCCGTCGTCACGCAGGTCCCGCAGGGAGAGCTCGGCGAGGGCGATCAGGCAGCCCGCCTCGACGGGCCAGGCGATGGTCCACAGCCAGTCTCCCAGGGCCTCGCCCGCGTAGACCGCCCGGTCGGCGGCGGCGTCCACGCACCAGAGCGCGGCCGGGTGGCCCTTCACGTCGATCTTCGCGTGCGGCGGGCCGTCGCCGAACCCGTCGCCCGGGTCGGGCCCCTCCAGCCCGGCGTACGCCGCGCCGAGCCCGATGCCGGGCTCCTCGGCGATGATCAGCAGGTCCGCGGGCCCCTGGGTCACCGACGGCCCGGAGAGCGCCACGACGGTGGCCCTGCCGCCGGTGCGCTCGTCGCCCACCTCGGCGAAACCGGTGACCAGCCAGCCGGTCGGGAGCGGCCACGGCAGCCAGACCGGCACGCGGGCGTTCTGGCTGACCGCCTCCACGGCGGCCGCCGACGGCTGTCGCGGGGGCTGCAGGGGCAGGACGTCGCCGTGCCGGCCACACCGCCAAGCACTTGACCAAGCACTCGGCGGGCGGAGCGGGCCGAAACAGCGCGGGCAGGTAGGCGAGGCTCTCACGACTACCCACGGTGCGCCCCTGGCGACCCATGAGTCAAGGCCACAGTCCGTTATCCAGCCGTAATCTTGTCCATGTGCGCGTAAATTGTGTTGGAGCGATCATCTTTGACAGCTCTGGCCGGATGCTTCTCGTGCGCCGCGGACACCCGCCGGCGCAGGGACTCTGGTCCGTTCCGGGCGGCCGTGTCGAGCCCGGCGAGTCCGACGCGGAGGCGGTCGTCCGCGAGGTCCGCGAGGAGACCGGGCTGACGGTCGCGGTCGGCCGGCTGGCCGGCACCGTGGACCGTCCCGGGCCGGGGGACGTCGTCTACGAGATCCGCGACTACCTGGCGGAGGTCACCGGCGGCACGCTCGCCGCCGGTGACGACGCCGCCGACGCAGGCTGGTTCGGCCCCGGCGAGCTGCCGCGCCTGCCGCTCGCCCCCGGCCTGCTGGAGGCCCTCGCCGGATGGGCGCTCATCGCTCCGCCGCCAGGGTCGAGCGCCACAGGGTGAGATGGTCGGCGTCGTAGGTGGTGGACCGGCCCAGGGCCACCACCTGGTCGCCGGAGACCGCCACGGCCCCCAGCCACTGGGCGCCCTCGCCGGCGAGCCGGCCCTCGGCGGGTTCGTGCCGCTGCCAGGACAGCCCGTCCTCGGAGGTCCAGGCCGAGCTGTCGCCCTCGCCCTGCACGCCGTGCCAGCCCACCGCCACCACGCCGTCCGGGGTCGCCGCCAGGTCCAGTACGGCGGCCGCCCGGTCCGCCGGGAGCCATGCCGTCCGCCACGTCGCCCCGTTGTCGCGGGAGACCGCGCCGAACGCCCGCCGCCCCTGCGCGGTCTCCGCCGTGCCGACCGCGACGACCTGGCCGCCGTAGGTGACCACGTGCCGCAGGCCCGCCGCGGTCGCCCCGGAGGGCAGCAGGGGTTTGCGCGCGGTCCAGTTCACCCCATCGGCCGAGACCCAGACCACTCCGGTCTCCTGCTCGCCCGTGCCGGAGCCGCCGACCGCCATGTACCCGGAGGAGGTGGGCGAGACGTCGTGCAGGCGCACGCCCGCGCCGCCCGCGGGCAGCCTGGCCGCCCGGGTGTAGCCCTTCAGGTCGGCGGAGAACCACAGGACCGCGGTGGTCGCTCCCGGCTCGCCCTCCTCCCCGGCCAGGACGTAGCCGGACGGACCGGCCGCGACCGCGCGCGGGGCCAGGAGGGAATGACCGCCCCTGGCGAGGGAGTCCATGATCGGCACCCTGCGCCAGCTCCGGCCGTCGGCGGAGGTGACCAGGAGCGGTTCGGTGGCGGCGACGGCGCTCATCGTGCTGCCCACGGCGAGCCAGCCCCGCCTGCCGTACACCACGTCGCTGAGCGCCTGCCAGTGCTCGCCGCCGAGGAGCCGCGCGGGCCCGGCGGTGTCCCACGCCTCGCCGTCCTCGCTGGTCCAGATCCCGGCGTCGCCGGAGGCCGCGCCGACCGCGACGAACCTGCCGTCCCCGGCGGCCAGCCCCGTCGTCTCGCGCGCGACCCGGTTCAGGCCCTCAATCGTGTCCAGGGGGACCGCCCTCGCCGCGCCCTCCCTGGCCGCCGTGATCAGGACGAGCCGGTTGTCCACGCCGATCGCGCGCTGGTCGCCGCCGACGACGAGCGTGCCCTCGTCGGAGACCGCCAGCGCCCGCAGCGAGCCCGACACCGTGCCGAGGTCGGTGGACGGGGACCACTTCCGGCCGTCCTGGCTGGTGAAGGCGACATAGTGCTCCAGTCCCGACTCCGCCACCGCGAACGCGCCGGTGGCGGAGGACGCCAGCCGTTTCACCCCCGACCCCTGCGGGCCCAGGCCGGTGATGGCGCCGCAGCGGTCCCAGGATCCGCCGTTGGCCGAGCAGTAGACGGGCACCTCGCCCTTGGCCGAGCCCTGCTGGGTGGGAACCGCCACGAAGCGGTTCCCGGCCACGGCCAGCGCGCCCGGCTGCGAGGCCACGCCGTCCAGTTCCTCCCCGCCCCTGAGCCAGGACTTCCCGCCGTCCCCGGAGCGCAGGACGGTCGAGGACCGCTTCCCCCCGCCGGGTTCGGCCAGCGCGACCACGGCGTCGCCGCGGGCCGCGACGGCCCGCAGCCCGCGCGTCCCGCCGGGCGCGTCGAGGTCGCGCGCCCGCACCCGGGTCCAGCCCCGCCCGTCGGGCGAGGTCCAGGCCGCCGGCCCGTAGGTCCCGTCGTCGGCAACCGTGACGCCGACCGCGACGAACCCCGACGAGGTGCGGGTGAGATCCACGATCTCGTCCCCGGCCTCGAACCCGGCCGCCTCCTCGGGGCTCACCGGATTCCAGCTCTGGCCGTCGGCGCTGGTCCACAGGCTCGGCGGGACGCCCGGGGACTCGTTCCCCGCGGCGAGCCAGCGGCCGTCGCCGCCCGCCACCAGCCCGACCGTGGTCGGCCCCGCCTCCTGCCCCACCGGTCCGCTGACCTTGCCGAGCCGCCAGGTGTCACCGCCGTCGGAGGACACCAGAAAGAGCGGCCGGCGGACGGGGTCGGTCTTGTCGGTCCCGACCGCGACCACGGTGGAGCCCGCCGCGGCGAGGTCGTTGAGCACCTGGCTGGAGCCGTCCGCGCCGTCGGCGATGGGGGAGACGAAGCTCTCGTCACCTGACTGGAAGTCGTCTCCCACCAGGCGCAGACCGGTGGCGAAAGGGCTGCTCACCCAGCCCCACAGCACCAGCCCCCCGCCGACCGCGGCGGTCAGGACGAGGACCAGCAGAAAGGGGATCATCAGGCCCCGGCCGCGCCTTCTCCGCGTCGGGGTGGAGCGGCGCACGGCCGACGGCGCCGTGGCCGCGCGGTGGTGCCGCCCGCCGTTGGGGCCGCGCCTGCGGGGCGGGCCCGAGGCGACCAGCCGGTCGGGCCGGGCCGGACGTCCCCCAGGCGGGCGCCCGACCCGCCGTACGGGCTCGAAGTCGTCGTGGTCGTCGTGGTCGTCGGGCGCGCCGGGCTCCTCGCGCTCCGGTCCGGTGTCCTCCCCGGGAGGGGGGACGGCGGGCGCCTGCTCCCGGGACGGCCCCGAGGCGACCAGCCGGTCGGGCCGGGGCCGCCGGGACCGGCGGAACTCCTCTCCCGGCTCCTGGAGCTCCTCGGACCGCCGAGGCGGGTGACGCTCTTGAAGCTGTTGCGCCTCTTGAGGTGTCAGAGGCTCTTGAGGTGTCAGAGACTCCTGAGGCGGCTGAGATCGCCGCGGCGGCCCCGAGGCGACCAGCCGGTCCGGGCGGTCCGCCATCCTGCGGCGCGGCGCCGGCCCGGCGTCCTCGCGCCCGCCCTCGGGCTCTTCTCCCCTGCCGTGAGGGGAGCCGGAGGGCGTGGGGGGCGAGGGGGGCGTGGGCCCCGTGGGGTCCCCGGAGGGCCCGGAGCCCGCGGAGCCCGTAGCGGGCGTGTAGGGCTGGGCGTAGGGGCGGCGGCGCTCGGCGGGCGGGCGCGGGGGGTCGGGCTCGTCCGGGGCCGGGGCGGCGAAGGGCGGGGACATCCAGGGGGAGGAGAGCGGCAGCCCGCGGGTGCGGTCGTCGGAGGGACCCGGCGGGGAGTGCTGGATCGTCGGCGGGGACGGGTGGGGCTCCTGGGACCCGGTCGTGTGCGTCGTGTTGTCGGGCGCGCCGTCGTCGTCCGGCGGCCATTCTCGCGAGCGCGGGTCGTGAGGGCCCGAGGCCACGCTCAGCACCTCCTCGAAGGAAGCCTACGTCCCGGATTCACCGGTCTCCGGATCGTTCCAGTTGTCCACGTGCCACTTAACCGCAAACCCCTATGGGAGCGGCAAATCCACGCGAGCCTACTCCTACCCCGCCCGGCCGAAACGATCACCTCCGCCGTCCACGCCGCCGCGCGGGCCGTCCGCACCCAGAGCAAGCCGTGCACATCCAGAGCAACACGCCGGGGCCGCCCTGACGAGACCTCTCTAGGGAGATTCACCGGACAGCCACCCGATTTGCCGTCTATTGCGCGAAAAATCCGAATTCACGTGTCCCGGGAAGACCGCCCGAACCTTCCGCCCCGCACAGGGGCCGCCCCTGCCCCGATCTCTTCCGAGGAGATCTCCTGTGTGCGGATTACTTCACAGACACCCCCGCCGGTGAGACTTTTCATGGGGGGCAAGAAAAGCCCAACCCCAGGGAGCAATCATGAAACGGCTGGGGCCCGTTCTCACGCTGGCGGCCGGCGCGGCGATGGCCGTCGTGCTCGGCCTGCTCAGCGCCACGACCGCACCCCCGACACAAAGTGTCAACGCACAGGGTGAGCCCGCCGCGCCGGTGGCCGAGGCCACCTCGGAGGCCTCACCCGAACCCGAGGTCACCAAGACCGTCAAGCCCGTCCCGGCCAAGGCCGACTACGCGGGCCGGGTCCAGGGCAACGGCGGCCTCATCGCCATCTCCATCCGCAACGGCAAGGCCGTCGGCTACTTCTGCGACGGCAGGGTCGAGGCCTGGCTCAAGGGCAGGGCCGCCGACGGCCAGGTCACCCTCTCCGGCCCCGGGAAAGCCTCCGTCGTGGCGAAGCTCGGCGGCGGCAAGGCCACCGGGAAGCTGGAGTTCGGCGCCAAGGAGTGGGACTTCACCGCGCCCACGGTCAAGAAGCCCTCCGGCCTCTACCGGGCCACCGCGATCGTCCGCGGCGCGCAGGTCCGCGCCGGATGGATCTACCTTCCCGACGGCAGCCGGGTCGGCCTGACCGTCGTCGGCGACGAGGCCGTCGAGAGCGAGATCCCCGAGCCGGGCGAGAACGCGACCATCGACGGCACGGAGGTCGATCCCCAGGACGTCGACGAGTTCATTGAGGGGTTCTGATGAGCGACATGGAAAGCACGCAGGTCTCGCACCTTCCCGGGCGCGAGAAGCAGAACCTCGCCCCGCTCCTCGTCCCGCTCGTCGTGGGCGGGCTGGTCGCGATCGCACTGGGCGTGTACGGCCGCGTCCACTCGCCCACCGGCTACGCGGTCGGCCCGGCCGGCTTCTCCGCGCCGCTGGCCATGAAGTCCTGGCTCACCACCGGCGCGTTCCTGCTCGCCGGCGTCCAGGTCTTCTCCGCCCTGGTGATGTGGGGCAAGATCAAGATGAACGCCTCCTGGGCTCCCGCCCTGCACCGCTGGTCGGGCCGGGCGGCGTTCATCCTGACGATCCCGGTGGCGTTCCACTGCCTGTACGCGCTCGGCACCCAGTTCGACGTGCCCCGGGTGATGATCCACTCGCTGCTGGGCTGCTTCTTCTACGGCGTGTTCACCGCGAAGATGCTGGCCCTGCCCAAGCGCGGGCTGCCCGGCTGGACCCTCCCGCTGCTCGGCGGGCTGACGTTCACCGCGCTGACCGGGCTCTGGCTGACCTCGTCTTTGTGGTTCTTCACCACGATCGGGATCAAGCTGTAGGCGGAGTGAAGGCGCTGGTGCGCGAGAACCCGGCGGCCCGGCCCTTGGCCGCCACCACCAGCGCCATCTTCCGCGACGCCTCGTCGATCATCTCGTCGCCGAGCATGACCGCGCCGCGCTTCTCCACCGTCGTGTAGTACTCGTACGCGTCGAGGATGAGCTCGGCGTGGTCGTAGTCCTCCTGCGAGGGCGAGAACACCTCGTTGGCCGCCTCGACCTGCGTGGGGTGCAGCACCCACTTGCCGTCGAACCCGAGCGCCGCCGCCCGCGCGGCCACCCGGCGGTAGCCGTCCAGGTCCTTGATCGCGAGGTACGGCCCGTCGACGGCCTGCAGGTCGTGCGAGCGGGCGGCCATCAGGATGCGCATCAGGATGTAGTGGTAGGCGTCACCCTCGGTGTAGCCGGGCGGCTGCTCGCCGACCACCAGGGTCCGCATGTTGATCGAGGCCATGAAGTCCGCGGGGCCGAAGACCAGCGTCTCCAGGCGGCGTGAGGACCCCGCGATGGCGTCCACGTTGACCAGCCCGCGGGCGTTCTCGATCTGCGCCTCGATGCCGATCCGGCCCACCGGCAGCCCGTTGGCCTTCTCGATCTGGGTCAGCAGCGTGTCCAGCCAGATCACCTGGGTGGCGTCCTCGACCTTGGGCAGCATCAGGCAGTCGAGGAACTCCCCCGCGCCCTCCACGACCTCGATGACGTCCCGGTAGGTCCACTGGGTGCCGAGGTCGTTGACCCGCACGACCCGGACCTTGCCCGACCAGTCGCCCTCGCGCAGGGCGGCCACGATGTTCTTGCGCGCCCCCTCCTTGGCGAGTGGCGCGACGGAGTCCTCCAGGTCGAGGAAGACCTCGTCGGCGGGGAGCCCCTGCGCCTTCTCCAGGAAGCGGGGGTTGCTGCCGGGGACCGCGAGACAAGAACGTCGGGAGCGCATGGCCACACCGTAGCGGGCGCTTGCCCGGGGACGGCAGGCCGGTCCCGTCTATGGCGGTCATACAAAGTCTCACCGCCGTTCTTGGCGCACCCCTTGAGAAGACGCCAGAGGGAGTGTCCGAATAATGGGCACGACGCCTCGGTAAAGGGAGACATACACGATGGCAAACGCTTCCTCGGTGGCCCGGCCCGCCGTACTGTCCGATCTCATCCCCGGCACCTGGGTCCGCGACGTCGCGCTCGTCGTCGGCGGCGCCGCCCTGACCGGCCTGGCCGCGCAGCTCACCTTCCCGATGTGGCCGGTCCCGGTCACCGGACAGACCTTCGCCGTGCTGCTCGTCGGCGCGACCCTCGGCATGGGCCGCGCGGCGCTGAGCATGGCGCTCTACATGGCGGTGGGCATCGCGGGCGTCCCGTGGTTCGCGGAGGGCGCCTCCGGCTTCGGCGGCCCCACCTTCGGCTACGTGGTGGGCTTCATCGCCGCCGCCGCCCTGGTCGGCAGGCTCGCCCAGCGCGGCGGCGACCGCACCGTCGCCCGCACGGTCGGCACGATGGTCCTGGGCAACCTGGTCATCTACGCCTTCGGCGTCCCGGTCCTCATGGCCACCCTGGGCCTGGGTCTCGGCAAGGCGCTCGCGGTGGGTGTGATCCCCTTCCTCGTCGGCGACGCCGTCAAGATCGCCATCGCGGCCGGTCTGCTCCCGGCCGCCTGGAAGCTCGCCCGCCGCTGATCTCACGATCCCGTACGGCCTGCGCCCCGGACTCCGGGCGGCGCAGGCCGTACAGTCATGTCATGGGCGTGATCGAAGAGGGCGCCAAGAAGTCGGGCATCCTGTGGTTGTCACTGGACCGGCCCCGGCTGGCCTGGCACACCTGGCACGACGGCGCGATCTACGTGGTCACCGGCGGCGGCGAGCAGGAGCTCCCCGGGCTGGCCGGCTCCGAGCGGGTCGAGGTGACGCTGCGGAGCAAGGACAACGGCGGGCGCCTGGTCGTCTTCGACGCCTCCGTCGAGGTGGTGGACCAGGCCGCGGACGCCGAGGCGGTGGCCGCGCTGGCCAAGGACCGGCTCAACGCCGTCGACGGCGCGGGCCTGACGGCGCGCTGGGCGGCCGAGGCCCAGGTCGTACGGCTCACGCCGCGCGAACCCGCCGCCGGCTGACCCACGTTCTCGCACCGGGCGAATCCGCCGCCCGGCCCGCGCTCTCACGTCACGGAGCCCGCCGCCCCGCGCCGTGCTTCACACCGCGGCGACCGGCTCCCTGCTCTGTTCGACGGGCTCCGGCAGCTCGGCCGTGGCCCGCTGGGCGAGGTAGGCGCCGGTGAGCACGATCAGGCCGCCGACGATCTGGAAGACGCCCAGCGCCTCCCCCACCAGCACCCAGGCGATCACCGCGCCGGCGATGACCTCCAGCGAGGCGACCGTGGAGCCGACGGCGGCCGAGAGCCGGCGGACCGCCGTGACGCCGAGGATGTAGGCGACGACCGTGGCGATCACGATCATCCAGAGCACCGCCCCCAGCACCGGCAGGGCATAGCCCTCCTCGGGCGCCGCGGTCCGCGTGAACGCCGACCACGGGATGTCCCACGGGCGGGAGATCGGCGCGAGCACGACGGCCGCCCCGAGCAGGCCCCAGGCGATCAGGCCGAGCGGGTCCACGTCGTCGCCGAAGCCGTCGCTGAGCAGGAAGTAGCCGGCGCAGCAGGCCGCGGCGCCGAAGGCGAGCAGCAGGCCGAACGGGTCCAGGCTCAGGCCCGACCAGACCTCCACCACGATGCCCAGGCCGACGAACGCCACGACGGCCCCGGCGAACGCCGTGCGCGGCAGCCGTACCCGGCGGACGAAGCGCACCCAGAGCACGACGAGCACCGGCGAGGTGAACTCGATGAGCAGGGTGACGCCCACCGGCAGCCTCGTGATCGCCGCGAAGTAGAGCGCCTGCACGCCCGCCACCGCGATCACCGCGTAGGCCAGGAAGAACAGCAGCCGCGAGCGCGGGATGCGCAGGGCCCGGGGCCTGACCACCGCCAGGATGCCGACGAGCAGGAGTCCGGCCCCGGCCATCCGCGTCCAGACCGCCTCCAGGGGGGCCAGCCCGGCGGCGGCGAGGTACTTGGCCATGGGGCCGGAGAAGGCGAAACACCACGAGGACGCGAACGCGATCAGCAGGCCCGAACGCCTCATACGACACCACCCATGTAACTACCGTTTAAGAGTTTTGATGCTGTCACGTCCGGATAAGAAGCGGCAAGGGGATTCCGACATATGGGCGCGTCATGGGACTGTGTCCATGCATACGGCCTACGCTGCAAATGTGAAGATCTTCATCGCCCGGCTCGCCGGCACCCCGGTCTTCGACCCGGCCGGTGACCAGATCGGCCGGTTGCGCGACGTGGTGGTCGCCGTCTCAGGGTCCGCGCCGCCACCCGTGCACGGGCTGGTGGTGGAGGTGCAGCCGCGCCGCCGGGTCTTCGTGCCGATCACCCGCGTGCTCAGCATCGAATCGGGATCCATCGTCTTCAGCGGCCGGATCAACATGCGCAGGTTCGAGCAGCGGGCCTCGGAGTCGATGGTCATCGCCGAGATGCTCGACCTGGCGGTGGAGGCGGGCGGCGAGCGGATGACGGTGCTGGACCTCGCCATGGAGAAGACCAGGACCTCGGAGTGGCTGATCACCAAGGTCGCGCTGGTCAAGGGCGGCTCCGGCCTGGGCCTGCGGCGGCGGGGCGCGAACCTGATCGTGGACTGGGGCGAGGTCAGCGGCTTCAGCGCGGTGCAGAAGGACCAGGGCGCGGCCGGCCTGCTCGCCGCCTTCGAGAGCGGGCGCGCCGCCGACCTGGCCAGCGCCCTGCACACGCTGTCCGACAAGCGGCGGGCCGAGGTGGCCGCCGCCCTCGACGACGTACGGCTCGCCGAGGTCCTCGAAGAGCTCCCCGAAGACGACCAGATCGGCATCCTCAGCCGCCTCGAACCGGAACGGGCCGCCGACGTGCTGGAGGAGATGGACCCCGACGACGCGGCCGACCTGCTCCAGGACCTCCCCGCCGAGCAGGCCGAGGCCCTGATGGCGCTGATGGAGCCCGAGGAGGCGGCGCCGGTCCGCCGCCTGCTGATCTACCCCGAGAACACCGCGGGCGGCATCATGACGTCCGAACCGATCATCCTGCCGCCCAACTCGACCGTGGCCGAGGCGCTGGCCCACATCCGCCACCAGGACCACATCCCGGCCGTGGCCACCCAGGTCTACGTGTCCCGCCCGCCCGTCGAGACGCCCACCGGCAGGTTCCTCGGCCTGGTCCACTTCCAGCGCCTGCTCCGCGAGCCTCCGGCCACTCTGCTCGGTACCGTGATGGACGACTCCCTCGATCCGATCAGGCCTGATCTGACCCTGAAACAGGTGACCTCGTACCTGGCCACCTACGACCTGGTGGCGGTGCCCGTGGTGGACGAGGCGGGCCGCCTGGTCGGCGCGGTCACCGTCGACGACGTACTGGACCACCTGCTCCCCGGCGACTGGCGGGAGGACGAGGACAACGGAGGAGGAACCGAGCATGACGACTGACCGGCTCGACCAGCCCAGGGAGCTGGGCCCACGCCTGCGCCCGTCCTACGACCGCGAGGCGTTCGGACGCCTGTCGGAGCGGATCGCCCGTTTCCTCGGCACCGCCAGGTTCCTCGTCTACATGACCGGGTTCGTCGCCCTCTGGATCCTGTGGAACATCTTCGCCCCCGAGTCCTGGCGCTTCGATCCCTACCCGTTCATCTTCCTGACCCTCATGCTCTCCCTCCAGGCGTCCTACGCCGCCCCGCTGATCCTGCTGGCCCAGAACCGCCAGGACGACCGGGACCGGATCCAGAACGACCACGACCGCAGAGCGGCCGAGCGCAACCAGGCCGACGTCGAGTACCTGACCCGCGAGATCGCCGCCCTGCGCATCGCCCTCGGCGAGGTCGCCACCCGCGACTACATCCGCTCGGAACTCCAGCATCTGCAGGAAGAACTGCGCGACGAGTACGAACCGGCCGCCTCCCGCCCCAACGGCGCCCGCTGACCCCCGCGACCGGTCAGCGCGGCATGACCCGTTCCCAGACGCGGCGGGACCCCTCCAGGGGGTAGACCGCGTCGGAGGGGACGGTGTCCCAGATCCGGGTCCGGCGGTGGCCGGGGTCGAAACGCGGCCAGCCCGGGTCGCCGGTGGCGGCGAAGGAGGTCCAGGCCGTACGGATCTCCCCGGACAGGGCGGCGAACCCGGCGGGCGGGGGCGAGCCCAGGAAACGGGCCGCGAACCGGCTGTCGCCGTCGCCGAAGACGAACGGCACGTCGATGCCGTGCGCCGCGCCGAGCGCGGGTCCCCGCCAGGCGAAGTCGTACAGCCACGTCCGCCCGCCCGCCCCCGCGTGGGCCTCGGCCACCCGGGTGGTCGGCATCCGGCCCAGCGCGTCGGACATCATGGTGACGAAGATCTCGCCATCGGCGCTGCCGGGGTAGGCGGCGCGGTAGGCCCCGGCCGCCTCGGGGCCCAGCCCGAACGCCTCCGCCACGGCCGCCAGGTCCACCGTGGCGGGATCCGCCACCGGGCCGAACCCCCGGTACTCCTCATGGGTGAAGCCGCAGATCAGATCGGTGTCCCGGCCCGCGCGCGCGGCCTCCCAGGGCGGACCGGTGACCAGATCGCCGTCGATGACCGGCCCGAACGCCCCGCCGCCCGCGCGGGGGCCGGTCAGGGGCGCGTCCTGGACGGCCAGGATCGCCTCGGGCGGCAGCGCGGACAGCTCCTCCCACGTGGCGGCCACCCCGGCCGCCCCGGCCAGCGCCGCGGTCGCCCGGTCGGCCTCGGCGGGGCTCTGGTAGCCGGCCGGGACGCTCTGGGCGATCACCCGCCGGAACAGACCTCCGGCGCCCGGCGCCGCCAGCAGCAGAACGGCCGAGGCCGCGCCCGCGGACTGGCCGAAGACGGTCACGTTGCCGGGGTCGCCCCCGAACGCGGAGACATTGCCCTGCACCCATTCCAGAGCCGCGATCTGGTCGCGCAGCCCGCGATTGTCCGGCGCGCCCGGCAGACGGCCGAACCCCTCGAAGCCCACGCGGTAGTTGAAGGTCACCACCACGACCCCCGAGCGGGCCAGCGTGGCGCCGTCGAACTGCGGCATCCCCGACGAGCCGATCTTCCACGCCCCGCCGTGGATCCACACCATGACCGGCAGCCCGGCGGCGCCCGGGTCCGGGCTCCAGACGTTCACCGTCAGGCAGTCCAGCCCGTCACCGGGCCGCCAGATCGCGGGAACGCCCGGCGCCGGCGGCGACTGGGGCGGCGCGGCGCCGAAGGCGACGGCGTCCCGGACCCCGTCCCAGCCGGCCGGCGGCACGGGCGCCCGGAAGCGGAGCGGCCCCTGCGGAGCCGCCGCGAACGGAATCCCCTTGAACGAGACGACGCCGTCCCCGGCCGCCCCCCGGACCAGTCCCGTCCCGGTCCTCACCACAGCGTCGATCATGTTCAGGACGCTACGGCCTGGAGCCCCCGCGGACAACCGGCTTCGCGGGCCCCGCGCGCCCGCACCGCCTCCCGCCGTACGGGTGCGGGGCGGTGCGGCGTGTCACCGCCCCGCCGTACCCGCCTCAGACGTCGGAGCCCGGGAACAGCTTGTGGAGCATGGCCGCGCACTGGCGCAGTTCGTCGGTGTCGAGGACGTCCAGGAACCGGGCGCGGATCCCGCGCAGGTAGGTGGGGGTGGCCTCGGCCAGGCGCAGGGCTCCGGCGTCGGTGAGGACCGCGAACAGGCCGCGCGCGTCGCTGGCGCAGGCCTCGCGTTCGACCAGGCCGTCGCGCTGGAGCCGGTCGATGAGCCGGGTCAGCCCGCTGCGCGACAGCAGCACCCGCTCGGCCAGGTCGTTCATCCGGAGCCGCCGATCGGGTGACTCCGACAGTTGCATGAGCACGTCGTACGAGGCCAGGGCCAGGTCGTGCTCGACCAGCAGATCCGCCTCCAGCAGCCGGGTGATGCGCACCTGGGCCCGCTGGAGCATGCGCCAGACCACCAGCTCCTCGGGGCTGATGGCATCTCTCGACTCGCTCGCCGTCACGGTCACGGAGTAACCTTAGAACGTTGCATGCGCATCTACATAGCGAATTGTCCGAATCGGTCCATCGCACGCCGGTACCGGAATTCCCTGCATCCCTGCTGGGTTCGTACCATGGACTCACTGCTGGAACGCCTGGACGACACAAGACAAGGAGGGACGGCAGCCCCCGTCGCCCCCGAGGTGGCGGTCTGATGCCGACACTTCGATGGCACCTACCCCGGAACTGGTAACGGCCGCCCTCGCGACCGTCAACGACCCTGAGATCCGTCGGCCGATCACCGAGCTCGACATGGTCAAAAGCGTGGACATCTCCCCCGAAGGGGTCGTGCGCGTCGGCATCTTCCTCACGGTGGCGGGCTGCCCCATGAGGGACACCATCACCCGTGACGTCACCAGCGCGGTCTCCAAGATCGACGGGGTGACCGGCGTCCAGGTGGAGATGGACGTCATGAGCACCGAGCAGCGCAAGACGCTCCAGACCAAGCTGCGCGGCGACCGCGGACCCGAGAAGGAGATCCCGTTCGCCAAGCCCGGCTCGCTGACCCGCGTCTTCGCGGTGGCCTCCGGCAAGGGCGGCGTCGGCAAGTCCTCCGTCACGGTGAACCTGGCCGCGGCCATGGCCTCCAGCGGCCTGAAGGTCGGCGTCGTGGACGCCGACATCTACGGCCACAGCGTCCCCCGCATGCTGGGCGTCTCCGAGCGGCCCACCAAGGTCGAAGACATGATCATGCCGCCGGTGGCGCACGACATCAAGGTGATCTCGGTCGGCATGTTCAAGCCCGAGGGCAACACCCCGGTGGTGTGGCGCGGCCCCATGCTGGACCGGGCGCTGCACCAGTTCCTCGCCGACGTCTACTGGGGTGACCTGGACGTCCTGCTGATGGACCTGCCCCCGGGCACCGGCGACATCGCGATCTCGGTGGCCCAGCGCATGCCGTCCGCGGAGATCCTGGTGGTGACCACCCCGCAGCAGGCCGCCGCCGAGGTCGCCGAGCGCGCCGGCTCCATCGCCGCGCAGACCCACCAGCAGATCGCCGGCGTCATCGAGAACATGGCCTGGCTGCCCTGCCCGCACTGCGACGAGAAGATCTCCGTCTTCGGCGAGGGCGGCGGCCAGACGGTGGCGGACGCGCTCACCCGCACGCTCGGCGCCCGGGTGCCGCTGCTCGGCCAGGTCCCGATCGACATGCGGCTGCGCGAGGGCGGCGACGAGGGCAAGCCGCTCGTGCTCACCGACCCCGACGCCCCCGCGGCGGCCGAGCTGCGCCGCATCGCCGCCGGCCTGGGCAAGAAGTCGAGCAGCCTCAAGGGGCTCCAGCTCGGCATCTCCCCCACGCGCGGCCGCTAGAACGCGGAGAGAGAACACAACAGGAGGCGTCCCCTCGCGGGGCGCCTCCTGTTCGTCGTCGTGGGCCCCTCCGCGTCGCGCCTCCTGTTCGGCGTCATGGGTCTGTTCGGCGTCGCGGGCCCGTCCGCGTCGTGGGTCCGTCCGCGGAACCGCGAGGGTCCGGGCGGCCGGGGCTCGCCGGCGGTCCGGTCAGGTGGCCTCGGAGTCGTACGGCGGGATCTCGCCGTAGCCGAGCTCGCTGGCCGCCTCGGCCGCGTAGGACGTGGCGTAGGCGGGGGCGGCCACCGCGGCGGTGGCCGAGGCGCCGTTCCAGTCGTCCTCGATGTCGGCGGTGAGGTGCTTGCGGACGAAGTTCTTCGGGTTGAGGTCCGCCGGGTCGAAGTCGGAGAACTCCGGCCCCAGCCCGCTCCTCAGGTCTTCCTTCGCGTTGTTGGCCATCTGCCGCAGGTTGCGAAGCGTCCTGCCCGCCTGGGCGGCGGCCTGCGGCAGTTTCTCCGGCCCGAAGACGAGCAGGGCGATGACCACCAGCGCCGCGATCTCAGGCCAGCCGAGTCCGAACACTGTGATCTCCTACGGGCTCAACGCCATGGTCCGCTCTCCGGACGCGTGTCCCGGAGTGCTTCCAGACTAATGCCCTCAACCGCAAGCATGCACCCATAGGTCGCTCTGATCAGGAAGGTTCCGGCGCGGACGCCCCGGACCCGGGGCGTCCGCCGTGGCCGGCGATCAGGAAGGCGACGGGGTGGGCGTGCTGACGTCCGCCTGCACCACCATGGTCGTCGTCTTCTCCTGGCCGCCGCGCTGGAACTTGACCTCCAGCCTGTCGCCGGGGGCCCTGCCCCGGACGAGGGCGATGAGCTCGTCGCCGCCCTGCAGCGCGAGGCCGTTGACCTCGAGGATGACGTCGCCGGGCTTGAGGCCCGCCTTGTCGGCCGCGCCGCCCGGCGTGACCGGCGGGACGCCCTGCCGAGCCTCGCTCGCGATCTTCACTCCGGTGCCCTGGTGGGCCGAGTCGATGAGCACGCCGATGCGCGACCGGCTCGCCTTGCCGGTGGTCACCAGCTCCTGGGCGACCCGGCGCGCGTGGTTGACCGGGATGGCGAAGCCGAGACCGATGCTGCCGCCCTGCTCGCCCATCTGGCGGCCGAGGGTGGCGATCGCCGAGTTGACGCCGATGACCTCGCCGTTGGTGTTGACCAGCGGGCCGCCGGAGTTGCCCGGGTTGATCGCGGCATCGGTCTGGATGGCGCTGAACCAGGTGGCCTCGTTGCTGCTCTCCTCACCCGCCTGGACCGGGCGGTTGAGGGAGCTGACGATGCCGGTGGTGACCGTGCCGGTCAGGCCGAGGGGGGAGCCGATGGCGATGACCGGGTCGCCCACCACGACGTTGTCGGAGTTCCCGAGGGTGATCTCCGGCATGCCGAAGGTCTCCTCGGGCTTGACCACGGCCAGGTCGGACTCGGGGTCGCGGCCGATGATCCGGGCCGAGGTGATCTTGCGGTTGTTGAACTGGATCTGGATCTGGCCGCCGTCCGCGGCGGAGGCGACCACGTGGTTGTTCGTCACCACGTAACCGCCCTTGATCAGGAAGCCGGAGCCGGTGCCGGAGCTGCCCCCGCCCTCGACGGCCAGCGAGACCACGCTGGGCAGGACCTTGGCCGCCACGCCCGCCACCGAGTCCGGCGGCCGGGCGCTGGTGCCGCTGGGGGCCGAGGGCAGGCTGTAGGAGCTGCTGGACGTGCCGCCCTCGCGGGTGAGCAGGTACGTGCCGACGCTGCCGAGCGTCGAGGAGAGCAGCGCGATGATCACCGCGAGGGCCGCGAACGCGCCGGTTCCCAGGCCGCGCCGGACGGGGGCCGCGGAGCCCCCGGAGAGACCGGTGACGGTCGCGCCGCCCCGGAAGGGCGGGCCGGGCGGTGGGGCCCAGCCGGGCCCCATGCCGGACGCCTGGGAGGGCGGGGGCGGCGGGGCCGTGAAGACCGCCGTGTCGCCGTTCGGACGGCTGCCGTACGGCGCCGCCACGATCGCGGTGTCGTTGCGCGAGCGGCCGGAGGGGTCGCCCCAGCCGATCTCCTCGGCCCGGCTCCAGCCCTCCGGGCTCTCACCCGCGCTCCTGAGCCGCTCCGGCGGCCCGCCCAGCTGGCTCCAGCCGTCGTCGCGGGGCCGCTCGGCGCCGTGACCGGGCACGTTCTCGGCCGGCAGGAAGTCCGGCCGGGCGGGCTCCGGGGCAGGAGTTGTCACGCCGGTCAGATCCGACGGCACGCGCCCTTCGGCGGGGTCTCCCTCGTGGGTGCGGGGGTCGTCGGTCATCGAATACTCACTACTCCTCGCCTCGCATGAGGCCGCTCATCGGCAGCAGCCAAGCAATCTTCCCTGGAGCGGCATACGAGAGACATAAAGCGCGCCTTCACCGGAGAGTTCGCTCCGGGACGGCGGACGGCCTCCGCCCCGGACCCAGATCGTATGCCCGCCGCGCCATGGCGCATGCCATCCTCGGGAGGTCAGTCATCGGACCCCCCGAACAAGACATATGCCGACACAACCGGCAAAAAATCTGAACACCCCATAAAAATATCGCGACGCGCCGCCTCATGCGGCTGTCCGCGGCCGTCTCACGCGACTGCCCGCCGTCACGGCCCCGGCGGGACGAGCACGCCGGGACCGCCACGACGGGCAGCGGTGTCACGAGACGGGGGCGCCCCTCACGGGCTGGGCGCGAGCGGCGCGGGCGAGGGGGTCGGCGTCGCCGTACCGCTGGGCACGACGTTCTTGGAGTGGTCGATGAACATGTCCGAGGGCGGGACGCGCGGGCCCGACTCGGGACCGCTCACGACGAACAGCGTGCCCAGGGCGACCGCCGCCGAGGCGAAGCCCACCGCGACGTAACCCGCCCGGCGGGATCGGCGGGGACCGGAGGAGGCTCGGCCGCGGGGCCGGTTGTCCGGCGGGGCGATGCTGTGGATGCCCGGGATCGGCGCCCCGCCGAAGGTCCGCGAGCCCCGGGGAGCCGGAAAGGGCCGCTCACGCGGCGGCAGCGGGCCGCCGGGCTCGGCCATCCGCAGCAGGGACACGGTCAGGTCCGCCGGGATCGACGGCCCGTCCAGGGACCGCAGGCGGCTCTTGAGCGCGCGCATGGTGTCGACCTCGGCCCGGCAGTCCGAGCAGAAGGTCAGGTGCGCCAGGGCACGGTCGCGCTCGTGATGATTCAGCTCTCCGTCGACGAGCGCCGAAACACGCTCTCCAAGATGACTCATGCCAGCTCCTTGCCAAGCGGCTCGTCGTGACATTCGCCTCTGACGGTCGTGCTCACTTCGGGCCCTCGCTGCTCTCTCATGCGAATTCCTCCCCGCGCGTGATCGTTGGGGGGAAGTGGTCGCCGCGGGGCGCGCGGTGCTCCAGCGCGTCGCGCAACTGGGCCCGGCCGCGATGGATGCGGCTGCGGACGGTGCCGAGCTTCACGCCGAGTGTGGCGGCGATCTCCTCGTACGACAGTCCCTCGATGTCACACAGGACGACGGCGGCGCGGAACTCGGGCGCGAGCGCGTCGAGCGCCGCCTGGATGTCGGGCTCCAGGTGACTGTCGTCGTAGACCTGCGCGGGGGACGGCTCGCGACCCCGCAGCCGCTCGGCCGCGTCGTCGGCGAGCCCCTCGAACCGGATGCGCTGCCTGCGCCGCGCCATGTCGAGGAACAGGTTCGTGGTGATGCGGTGCAACCAGCCCTCGAAGGTGCCGGGCGTGTAGTTCGACAGGGACCTGAAGACACGGACGAAGACCTCCTGGGTGAGGTCCTCGGCGTCGTGCACGTTACCGGTCAGCCGATAGGCCAGCCGATAGACGCGGGCCGAGTGGGTGCGGACCACCTCCTCCCAGGTGGGAGGCGTCCAGTCAGGCACGGGAGCGTCTACCTGGTGGTCGGGTCCGTCCACCAGAACTCCTCTCTCCGGGACCACCGCTATCGCCATAGTGCCTGGTTTTGTCCCTTCATGCGTACTCGTCATATGCACGACCGGCAAAGGCCGCTTAAACCGTGCAACGCACTGGCCGTGACATGAGTTCCCGATCGGCCCCGACTCCCTTAGGCTGCCACCCAGTGTCCATGTGACTGTGTGCGGAGAAAGCGGGAGGAGAGGCCGATGGCAGAGACGCCGACCAGTCCGTTGGAGGCCACTCTGGCCTATGCCGAGGATTTCCATCCCGAGGACGAGATCCTCCGTACAGCACGGCAGCGGGGCGCCGAGGTCGGGGCGCCGCCGATCTCGGCCAGCGGCGGCGCCGCCCTCTGTTTCCTGGCCACGGCCATCAACGCCCGCGCCGTCGTGGAGGTCGGCACCGGCTGCGGCGTCTCCGGCCTGTGGCTGCTGCGCGGCATGCGCCAGGACGGCACGCTCACCAGCGTCGACGTCGAGCCCGAGCACCAGCGCCTGGCCCGGCAGAGCTTCGCCCAGGCCGGGTTCTCCGGCGGCCGGGTCCGGTTGATCGCCGGCCGCGCCCTCGACGTGCTGCCGCGCCTGTCCGACGGCGGCTACGACCTGGTCTTCTGCGACGCCGCCAAGCGGGAGTACGGCGACTATCTCGCCGAGGCCGTCCGGCTGCTCCGCCCGGGCGGCATCGTCGCCTTCGACAACGCCCTGTGGCACCACCGGGTCGCCGACCCGACCCAGCGCGACCCGGACACCGTCGCGGTGCGGGAGCTGGGCAAGCTGGTCCGTGGCGACGAGCGGCTCCGCCCGCTCATGCTCCCCCTCGGCGACGGCGTCCTGGCCGCCATCAAGCTCCCCGGCTAGGGCCCCGCCGGGGAGCGTCCCGCACGGCTAGCTCCCGGACAGCCACTCCAGCAGCAGGCGCACCCCGAAGCCGGTGGCCCCCTTGGTGAGGACGCCCTCGTCGGCGGTGCTGCGGCCGACCCCCGCGATGTCCAGGTGGGCCCACGGCCGTCCGCCGGTGAACTCGCGCAGGAACAGCGCGGCGGTGATCGAGCCCGCGCCGTAGGTGGATCCCGCCTCGATGTTGGCCAGGTCGGCGACCGAGGACTCCAGCGCCGGGACGTAGTCCTCGGGCATCGGCATCCGCCAGAGCCGCTCGCCGCTGCCCTCCCCCGCCTCGGTCAGCTCGGCGGCCAGGCCGTCGTCCGAGGCGAACAGGGCGCCCAGGCCCTTGCCGAGGGCGATGCTGATCGCCCCGGTCAGCGTCGCGATGTCCACGACGACGTCGGGGTCCAGCTCGGCGTCGGCGTAGGCCAGCGCGTCGGCCATCACCAGGCGGCCCTCGGCGTCGGTGTTGAGCACCTCGACGGTGCGCCCGCCGTACTGCGTGATGACGTCACCGGGGCGCTGGGCCGTGCCGGAGAAGGCGTTCTCGGCCGCGGCGACCAGGCCGGTGACCCGGACCGGGGCGCCGAGGGCGGCCAGGGCGCCCAGGACCGCGATGACGACCGCGCCGCCCGCCATGTCGGTCTTCATGAACTTCATGCCCTCGGTGGGCTTGATCGACAGGCCGCCGGTGTCGTAGGTGATGCCCTTGCCGACCAGGACGACGTGCTTGAGCGGGGCGCCGCCGGCACGGCGCCCGATGGCGTCCTCCGGCTCGTAGGAGAGCTGGATCAGCCGCGGCGGGCTCACCGACCCCTGGCCGACGGCCAGGATGCCGCCGAAGCCCTCGGAGCGCAGCGCGTCCTCGTCCCAGATCCGCGCGCTCATCCGGCCGCGCGGGCCCTCCTCCACCAGCTGCTCCAGGGCCTGCTCGGCGAGCCACTGGGGAGTCTTCACCGAGGAGGGCATGTTGGCCAGGTCCCTGGCGAGCGCGACCGCCCCGGCGATCACCCGTCCCCTGTCCACCGCGGCCTCGGCGCCGTCGCCCGCGAACTCGATCGCGGACACCGGCCCGGAGCCGTTCGCGCCGATCCGGAAGGTGTAGGCGGCCAGCAGAGCGCCCTCCACCAGCGCCGCCCCGGCGGGTCCCTCGGGCAGCAGCACGCTGAGCGCGTCACGGCCCTTGGCCCGGCGGGCCACCGCCGCGCCGGCCTTGCGCAGCGCGGTGGCCGAGCCGTCGCCGACGCCGTACAGCAGGACCCGGCCGACGGCGTCGCCGCGCGCGACGGGCACCTCGACGATCTCACCCGCCTCGCCCTTGGCCTGGTAGTGGTCGAGGAGAGCGGCCGCGGGCAGCGGCAGCTCGACCCGGGGGTCGAGGTCCGCTCCGAAAGGAACCGCGAGCAGCTCGGCGTCGGCCGGCACCCGGGTGGCCGCGGTGATCGAGGTCTGTATGGGCACGTGATAGCTCCAGTTCTCAAACCGGCACGAACGCCGCGGCCCTGGCATGGGCCACCACGGAGGGGGGCCGGTCTGCCAGGGCCGTGTCGTCGGTCGGCGCACCGCCGGGATCAGGTCGGCCTCAGCCGACGACCTTCTTCAACTCCTCGCCGAGGGCACCGGCTTCGTCCGCCGAGAGCTCGACGACAAGCCGCCCGCCGCCCTCCAGCGGGACCCGCATGACGATTCCCCTGCCTTCCTTGACGACCTCCAGCGGACCATCGCCTGTCCTCGGCTTCATCGCCGCCATGCGTGTATCCCTTCCTGCTTCGGGCTTTCGGATCTCCCACTGACCCGAGGGTGGCCGACGCATTCACGTCTTCTGTGATGTCCTATTATCCCGCCTCCACGCTCAGAATGGGAACGATCAGCTTCCCCTTTGACACCATCTGGCACCCGGCACCGTTGTACGGGACCCTTCCGGAGACCAAACTTGTCTCCGTGAACGCCCGCGCCGCACTTTTTGATCTGTATGGGGACCATCTGCGGTCCCGGGGCGGCCGCGCGTCCGTCGCCTCTCTCGTCCGGCTGCTCGCACCGCTGGAGATCGCGGCCCCCGCCGTGCGCACAGCCGTCTCGCGGATGGTCCGCCAGGGGTGGCTCACCCCGGTCCGCCTGTCCCGGGGGCCGGGCTACGAGGTCACCCCGAAGTGCGTGCGCCGTCTCGACGAGACCGCGCTGAGAATTTACCGAGCCGGGACGCCCGCCTGGTCGGGCCGGTGGCATCTGATCGTGGTCGAGCCGGTCCGCGAGCGGCCCCGGCGCGAGAGGCTCAGGGCCGACCTGTCCTTCCTGGGATACGCGCCGCTGGCGGAGACGACCTGGGTCGGCCCCCGCCCCTCCCCCGAGCTCGACGCGCTGATCGCGGGCGAGGGAGTTCGCGCCGAGCGGTTCGACGCGGTGCTCGACGGCGATCCCCGGGCCCTGGTCGCCCGGACCTGGGATCTGGAGGCGATCGGGGCCGCCTACGAGGAGTGGCTGGCCAGCGCGACGGAGCTGGTCGGCACGCTGCCGGACGGCGCCGACGACGACCGGGTGTTCGCCACCCGCAGCAGGCTGGTGCACGGCTGGCGCAACTTCCTGTTCCGCGATCCCGGGCTCCCCTCCGACCTGCTGCCCCCGGGCTGGCCCGGCGAGAAGGCCAGGGCCTACTTCGAGCAGGAGGCCGCGCGCCTGCTCCCGGCGGCCGCCGCGTTCGTCGACCGCCACCTGGCCGAACCGTGACCGCGCGAACCGTGACCGCGCGAACCGTGACCGCGCGAAGCGTGATCGTGCGAACCATGACCATGCGAACCATGACCGCGCGAACCATGACCGCGCGAACCATGACCGCGCGAACCATGACCGCGCGAACCGTGATCGTGCGAGCCGTGAAACCCTGGCCGTGCCGAACCGTGAAAGGGGTCTTCCGTTGAACGACGTCCTCTACTCCGTCGACGAAGCCGTCGCCACCATCACGCTGGACCGCCCCGAGGCGATGAACTCCCTGACCGTACGGGCCAAGACCGACCTGCTCGAGGCGCTGACCGGCGCCGCGAACGCCTATGCCGTGCGCGCCGTGCTGCTGACGGGGTCGGGGCGCGCGTTCTGCGCGGGCCAGGACCTCAACGAGCACGCCGCCAACCTGGAGGCGGGCCGGGGCCTGAACGACACCGTGCGCGCCCACTACAACCCGATCATCCGGACGATCAGGGAGATGGGCAAGCCGGTCGTCGCCGCGGTGAACGGCGTCGCGGCCGGCGCGGGCGCCTCCCTGGCCTTCGCCTGCGACCTGCGGATCGCCTCCGACAAGGCCAAGTTCACGATGGCCTTCACCGGGATCGGGCTGGCCCCGGACTCCGGCGCGTCCTGGACTCTGCAGCGCCTGGTCGGCCCGGCTCGCGCCACCGAACTGCTCCTGCTGAACGAGCCGATCGGCGCGGCCCGCGCGCTGGAGCTCGGAATCGTGTCCAAGGTCGTCCCGGCCGAGGAGCTCGCCGCCGAGGCCCGGGCGCTGGCCGTACGACTGGCACAGGGCCCGACCAGCGCTTACGCCGCGACCAAGCAGGCTGTGGCATACGCGGCCGGCAGTACGCTGGAGGACGCGCTGGAACTGGAGGCCGACCTCCAGGACGCCTGCGCCAAGACGGGCGACCACCTGAACGCCACCCGCGCGTTCCTCGGCAAGGAGCGTCCGGTCTTCCAGGGACGTTAGGCACCGGCGCCGGCCGGCCCGCGCCCGAGCGGCTCACCCCCGAGGAGGCGAGGGCGGTCATCGCCGGGGAGCGGGCCCGGCGCCGGGCATGACCCGGTCTCCGTGACGTCCGTCCACGGGACGGCTCGCCCCGTGATCGTTCTCACCGCCGGTGGAGCCGTGGGACGTCCGTCCACGGGACGGCTAGGAGACGCCGTCCCGGACCCAGCAGCCGGACACATGGTCGTTGACCAGGCCGATGGCCTGCATCAGCGCGTAGGCGGTGGTGGGCCCGACGAAGCGGAAGCCGTGGCGCTTCAGTTCCTTGGCCAGGGCCCGGGAGCCGGGCGTCTGGGCGGGCACGTCGGCGTCGGTGCGCGGCGCCGGGGAGCCGGGGTCGGCGTGGCGCCAGACGAGGTCGGACAGGCCGACGTCGAGGGCGACCCGGGCGTTGGCGATCGCCGCCTCGACCTTGGCCCGGTTGCGGACGATGCCCGGGTCGGCGAGCAGCCGGTCGACGTCGGCCTGGCCGAACGCCGCCACGGCCGGGATGGAGAACCCGGCGAAGGCGGCGCGGAAGTTCTCCCGCTTGCGCAGGATCGTGATCCACGACAGGCCCGACTGGAACGCCTCCAGGGTGAGCCGCTCGAACACCCGGTCGTCGCCCTCGACCCGGCGGCCCCACTCTTCGTCGTGGTAGGCGATGTACTCGGGCGCGGAGGTCACCCACCCGCACCGCGTGATCCCGGTCACCGGGCCTCCTTCACGTCCTCCCGCCCGGTCACCCGAATCTTCTCGTCCACGTCGTCGGCCTCGCCGGCCCGCTCCGCCGCCGGGGCGTACCCGGTGGCGGGGGTCGGCTCGTCGGCCGGCACCCGCTCGTCAGCCGGCGCCCGCTCATCGGCCAGGACCCGCTCGTCAGCCCGTTCCGCGGCCTGCCCGGCGGCCTCTCCGGCGGCTCGGTCCTCCGCCGAGGGGCCCGTTCCGGTCGACGCCTCCCCGGTCCCGATGAGGCCGCCGTCGGGCAGCTCGGCGGGCTCCCCCGCCGGGATCACCGGCTGGTGCCGGGTGACCGGGCCGTACGCCGGGCCGGCGAGGGCCTCCTGACGCGCCTGGAGCCGCCCGGCGAGCAGCTCGGCCACCCGCTGCTCCAGGACCGCGATCCTGGTGTCACGCTCGCTCAGCGCGTTCGCGACCCGCTGCAGCGTCTCGTCCACGCTCTGCGTGTGATAGCCGACCAGGCTCACGGGAAGCTGCAGGGCCATGAAATCCACGGCGCTGAGCTGCGCGGCGTCGGGCAGGGACAGAGGGGGGACATCGGGCGCGAACTCGGTCAGCTCTCCGCCCCTCCCCATGGCAACCGCCACCACACCGGCGAGAATGGCGATAGCGGCAAGGGCGAGTACGACCAGCACACTACGAATCGTGCCACAACTCTCCTGCCTTAGGATCGCGCCATGGCGGCTCTCATGGTGATCGGACCGGATGACGACGGTGATCCCGACTGGGTGGAGGCCCGTTCGGTCACCGAGATCGAGCGACTCGCCCGGGCGGGTCACACCGTCCTCGTCACCCCCGCGAAACTGGCCTGGGCGAGCGCGGAGGGCGCGGAGGGCGTAGAGCGCCCGGAACGCTCAGAGCCTGCGGAACTCACTGAGCCCTCAAAGCGTGCGGAGCTCGCGGAAGAGGCCGCGGAAGAGGCCGCGGAAGAGGCCGCGGAACTGGCTGCGGCCTCGGTGTGCGCGTGGCTGGGCGCCCGTGTCTTCCGCACCGGCCGTCCCGACCAGGTACGGCTCGCGATCGAGATGACCGAGTCCCTGGCCGGCCGCCGTCCCCCCGCTCTCGCCCGCCGGGGGCTCGCCTAGCCGTAGCCGTACGGCGTTCATCGACGTTCGCCGGGCGCTCGCCGTACGGCGGCGCCGGAAGGCCCGTGCCGCGCCTCGCCGTACCGGCGCCGTCGAAAAGCCGTGAGGGGCGAGGAGGGGGTATCCCCACCCGCCCCACCGGGCGAGGACAAACGGGCCGCCTCGCCTCAGAGGGGACCCGCCACCGGCCGGCAGGAGGGACATCCCACCCGCGGGAGCGGGCGGGTCACCCCGCCGTGGCCTCGCCCACCTCCTCCGGGCTCGGGCTCAGGTGCCTGGTCCTCTTCTCGAGGTGCTCGAACGCCTCCTCCACCGTGGCGGTCCAGGAGATCGCGTCGAAGACGTCCGGGCGGGTGAATCCCGCGTCATGCATGTTCTCGACCAGTTCCCGCAGCGGGGCGTAGAGGCCCCAGGGATCCAGGATGACCAGTGGCTTGTCGTGGAGGCCCAGCGTCCGGGTGGTCCAGATCTCGAACAGCTCCTCCAGCGTGCCGATGCCGCCGGGCAGCACCAGGAAGGCCTCGGAGCGGGCGTCCATGACGCCCTTGCGCTCGCGCATGTCGGCGGTGACGATCAGCTCGTCCGCGTCCTCGTCGGCGACCTCGATGTCCACCAGGGCCTGCGGGATCACCCCCACCGTACGGGCGCCGCCCGCGCGGGCGGCACGGGCCACCGCGCCCATGCACGACACCCTGGCCCCTCCGCTGACCAGAGTGTGCCCGCGCCGGGCGAGTTCGGCGCCCACGTCCTCGGCCAGCGCCAGGTATTTATCGTCGATCCTCTGACTCGATGCCAGAAATACACAGATGAACACAGATCAACCCTATTGGGCGTCGGCGACCGTCCGCTGGACCGATTCCTCTTCCTCCTCGCGCTGGCCGGACCTTCCCCGGTCCGCCTCGACGATGATCCGCACGGCCTCGTCCGGGTCGTCGGTGACGTGGATGAGATCCAGGTCCTCCGCGGAGATCTTCTTGGTGGCCGCGAGGGAGGACCTGATCCAGTCGATCATCCCGCCCCAGAACTCCGTGCCCATCAGGACCACCGGGAAGGAGGTGACCTTCCGCGTCTGGACCAGCGTCAGCGCCTCGAACAGCTCGTCCAGCGTGCCGAAGCCGCCGGGCAACGTGACGAACCCGCAGGAGTACTTCACGAACATGGTCTTGCGGACGAAGAAGTAGCGGAACTCGATGCCGAGGTCCACGTACTCGTTCATGTGCTGCTCGAAGGGGAGCTCGATGCCGAGCCCGACCGAGATGCCCCCCGCCTCCGCGGCCCCCCGGTTGGCCGCCTCCATGCAGCCGGGTCCCCCACCGGTGATCACGGCGTATCCCGCCTCGGAGAGCTTCCGGCCCAGATCCACACCGAGCTGGTACTCGGGCGACTCCTCCGGAGTCCGGGCCGAGCCGAAGACCGTCACCGCCTGGGGCAGCTCGGCCAGCTGGCCGAAGCCCTCCACGAACTCGGCCTGGATGCGCATCACCCGCCACGGGTCCATGTGCAGCCAGTCGGCGGGCCCCCGCCGGTCGAGAAGTCGCTGGTCATAGGTCGAATCGGGGACGAAGTCGCCGCGGACCACGGCGGATCCCTGGCGGCGTTCCGGACGCGTTCTCTTCATGCCGATCACGCTAGCGCCCGCTTGGAAAAAATCTTGAAAATTCCCTCTGAAAACACGGAACCGGATTTCGAGGAGGCTGCGTCTAACTGCCGAGGGTGCTGCTCGGGACTGAAAGTGGCTTTCCCCGCCAAATGGCCGGCGAGGAAAGCCACTTTCTTTTGTCCTGTCCATGGCGACGTGCAGCGTCGCCATCAACGCAGCGTCGCGATCAACCCAGCCAGGTGAGCATGCGGCGCTCGCACTCGGCGATCTTCTCCAGGGAGACGAACTCGCCGCGCTGGTGAGCCAGGTTCGGGTCGCCGGGGCCGTAGTTGACGGCCGGGATGCCGAGGCCGGAGAAGAGGGAGACGTCGGTCCAGCCGAGTTTGGCCCTCGGCACGCCGCCCACGGCCGTCACGAACGCGGCCGCCACCGGGTGGGTCAGGCCGGGCCGCGCGGCGGGGGCCCCGTCCGTGAAACGGACCTCGAAGCCGTCGAACACCTCGCTCACGTGGTCCCGCGCCGCCTCCAGGGACAGGTCGGGGGCGAAACGGTAGTTGACCGTCACCACGCACTCGTCGGGGATCACGTTGCCCGCGACCCCGCCCGCGACGCCCACCGCGTTCAGGCCCTCGTGGTACTCCAGCCCGTCGACCACCGGCATCCGCGCCTCGTAGCCCTCCAGGATCTCCAGCACCGGCCGGGCGGCGTGGATCGCGTTGACCCCGAGCCAGGACCGGGCGCTGTGCGCCCTCCGGCCCCGGGTGACGATCTCCGCCCGGAGCGTGCCCTGGCAGCCGCCCTCGATCGTCCCGTCGGTGGGCTCCATGAGCACGGCGAAGTCTCCGGCGAGCCACTCGGGACGGTTCCGGCTGAGCCGGAGCAGCCCGTTGCGCTCGGCTTCGATCTCCTCGCAGTCGTAGAAGACGTAGGTCACGTCCCGGCTCGGCGCCTCCAGCGCGGCGGCCAGCTTCAGCGCGACCGCGACGCCGCTCTTCATGTCCGAGGTGCCGCAGCCGTACAGCAGGTCGCCCTCGACCCGGCTGGGCAGGTTGTCCGCGACCGGGACGGTGTCGAGGTGCCCGGCGATCACCACCCGCTCGCTCCTGCCGAGGCCGGTGCGGGCCACGACCGAGTCGCCGTCGCGGTCCACGTTCAGGTGCGGCAGGGCCCGCAGCGCATCCTCCACCGCGTCCGCGAGCGCCTTCTCGGCGCCGCTCACCGACTCGATGTCCACGATGCGCGCGGTGAGCGCCCCGACGTCCTGAGTGAGATCCAGCCGCGTACTCATGCCAGCGACCCTATCGCCGCCGGTGGGCGTGCGATCCCCGGGCCGCGGCCTCCCCGATCCCCGCCGGTCCGGCTTCCCGACCTCCCGCCCTCCCGGCCTCCCCGGCCTCCGCGAGCTCCGCCGCCTTCGGGGGCCACGCGATCGCCGGGGGGCATGTAGGTTCTTCACCGTGCAACGGCGGTTCTCCAGAGATGTCATCACAATCGTCGTGATCGTGACCGTGCTCGCGGTGGCCATCACCGCGGGCGTCTTCGTGCTGATCAACCGGTTCACCACGTTCACCGAGGCGACCGAGGGCTGCAGGATCACCACCCCGGACGGGAGCCTGGACCTGGAGATCGAACAGGCCCAGATAGCCGCGGTGATCGCCGGGGTGGCCCACCGCCGGAAGCTGCCCGAGCGGGCCGTCGTGATCGCCTACGCCACGGGCATCCAGGAGTCGAAGCTGGAGAACATCTCGTACGGCGACCGCGACTCGCTCGGGGTGTTCCAGCAGCGTCCCTCGCAGGGCTGGGGCACGCCGGAGCAGCTGCTCGACCCGGTCTACGCCACCGGCAAGTTCTTCTCCGCACTGGTCAAGGTGAAGAACTACCGGAAGATCCCGCTGCACGAGGCGGCCCAGGAGGTGCAGCGCTCGGCCGACGGCTCGCTGTACGCCCAGCACGAGGACAACGCGAAGATCCTGGCCGCGGCGTTCACCGGCCGGGTGCCCCGCGCGGTGCACTGCTGGTTCTCGCCCGAGGGCGACGAGAAGACGCCCGCGCCCGCCCCCGCGCCGGACGAGGCCAGGCGGGAGCTGGCCCGCAATCTCGGTTCCGGGACCACCCTGGACGTCTCCTCCCGCAAGCGCGGCTGGCTGATCGCCACCTGGTCGCTCGCCCACGCCCAGAAGTACGGCCTGCGCCGGGTCCGCTACGACGGCCACGCCTGGAACGTGACAGCGGGCGAGGAGGGCGGCTGGCAGGCCGACGCCGAAGCCTCCCGGGAGCGGGTCCAGCTCTCCTGACCGGCCCGGCGGACGGCTCGGCCCGCCCGCTCAGCCCGCCTTCTTCTCGATCACGATCGATCCCGGGGGCAGCGGCTGGGCGTAGGCGGAGGCCCAGGGCTCACCCTGGACCCGCTCGAAGGAGAGCAGGCGGCCGTCGGTGGCGCGGTAGTCGGCGAAGTCGAGCAGACCGCGCTCCGGCATCCCGGTGAAGCCCTCGGAGCGGAAGGCCGCGGTGCCCCGCTCTCCCGGGAAGAACTCCACCCCCTCCACGATGATCATCGTTTTGGCCGGGATCATGCCCTGGGTGGGGACCGGCGTCCACAGCAGGACTTCGAGGTGGGGGGCGTCGTCCGGGGTGAGACCGGCTCGCGTCTCGACCGAGAGCCAGCGGTGGCGGCGGCTGCCGTCGTCGAGCAGGTACTCGGTCCACTGGACGCCCTGGCACGACAGGTACAGCGCGCCGAGGACGCGGCTACGCGCCCCCTGGCAGTCGATGGTGTCGCCGACCTTGATCGTGCGCGGGTCGGGATAGTCGATCCCGACATGGCCCGTGTCGGGCGGGGGAGGTGGCGGCGAGCGCCGCACGGCCTCGGCGGGTGGGGGGATCTCGCCGGGAGACTCGGCCACGGGCGTCTTGCGGTCCTGGCGCGTGGTCGCGTAGAACGCGCCAAGCAGCAGGATCGCGGTGATCGCGCTCAGTCCGAGTATCACGGCGACCGCAGGGGTCATGCAGCGGGATCCTACTGGAGGCGGCGCACCGCCGCATCGACGCGTTCGTCACTGGCCGTGACGGCGATGCGGACGTGCCGGCTCCCGGCCTCGCCGTAGAAGTCGCCCGGCGCGACGAGGATGCCCTTCTCTGCCAGGGTGCGCACCTGGTCCCAGCAGCCCTCGCCGTTGGACGCCCACAGGTACAGGCCCGCGGCGGAGTGCTCGATCCGCCAGCCGGCCGCCTCCAGCGCCGGGCGGAGCGCCTCCCGGCGCGCGGCGTAGCGGGCCCGCTGCTCGTCGGCGTGCGCGTCGTCGTCCAGCGCCGCGGCCATCGCCGCCTGGACCGGGGCCGGGACGATCATGCCCGCGTGCTTGCGGACCTCCAGCAGCCGGCGGATCAGCGCGGAGTCCCCGGCGACGAAGCCCGCGCGGTAGCCCGCCAGGTTGGAGCGCTTGGAGAGCGAGTGCACCGCGAGCAGCCCCTCGTGCGAGCCGCCGCACACGTCCGGGTGCAGGATCGAGATCGGCTGCTCCTCCCAGCCCAGCTCGATGTAGCACTCGTCGGAGGCCACGATCGCGCCGCGCTCGCGCGCCCAGGAGACGACCTTGCGCAGGTGCTCGGCGGGCAGGACCCGGCCGGTGGGGTTGGACGGGGAGTTCACCCAGACCAGCGGCACCCGCTCGGGACCGAGCGCGAGCAGCCCGTCGGTGGCGTACGGCTCCGCGCCGGCCAGCCGCGCGCCCACGTCATAGGTGGGGTAGGCCAGCTCGGGGAAGATCACCCGCTGGCCGGAGCCGACGCCCAGCAGCGTGGGGAGCCAGGCCACGAACTCCTTGGAGCCGATCAGCGGCAGCACGTCCGCCTGGTCGAGGACGACCCCGTGCCGGCGCCGGAGCCATCCGGCCGCGGCGGCGCGCAGCCGCTCGGTGCCGTAGGTCAGCGGGTAGCCGGGGCTGTCGGAGGCGTCGGTCAGCGCCCGCCGTACGACATCGGGCACCGGGTCGACGGGGGTGCCCACCGACAGGTCGACGATGCCGCCGCCGTGCGCCTGAGCCATCTCCTTGTACGGCGTGAGCCGATCCCACGGGAAATCCGGCAGCCCGATCACAGTTCTCCCAGCCAGGCACGCCCCGCCCGGGGAGAGCGGGGAAGGTCGTCGGTGAAACCCTCGCGGCAGGACGGCACGGCACGCGCCGCCCGGCTCACGTCGGCGTTGAACCTGTCCGGCGGATCCCCGCCGCGTCTTCCACGGGGCGGGGATCCGCCGGGCGGGCTCTAGTGGCCCTCGCCCTGCGGAGGCAGGGCCGCGACGACCGGGTGGTCCTTCTCGATCTTGCCGACCTTGGAGGCGCCGCCGGGCGAGCCCAGGTCCTCGAAGAAGTCGACGTTGGCCTTGTAGAAGTCCTTCCACTGCTCGGGAAGGTCGTCCTCATAGAAGATCGCCTCAACGGGGCAGACGGGTTCGCACGCGCCGCAGTCCACGCACTCGTCGGGGTGGATGTAGAGCATACGCTCGCCCTCGTAGATGCAATCGACGGGGCACTCCTCGATGCACGCCTTGTCCAGGACGTCCACGCAAGGCTGCGCGATGACGTAGGTCACCTCGGGCTCCTTCTTCTTTACGCACCTAGGCACGACTTCGACCGCGGGTTGCTACGCCCTAGTATTGCCGTGCCCGCCACTTCTCTGAAACGGGAGGGGGTCCTCTGCGGTGCCTCCCGCCTTCGGAGCTCGGCTGAGTATCACCATAACCCCTGCTGACGTGGGGAAAAGGGTCACAACCCGGAGACGGGTCCCCGAGGGTTTCCGCGACGCCGTCGGCGAGCTGGAGTTCTGGCGGGACGGCGTGCTGGGGGTGCGCAAGCGCGACGGCGCCCTCGTCGAGATCCCCGAGGAGTCGCTCGCCGCGGCCAAGGTGGTCGCAGAGCGGGCGTAAGCCGTTCACCAAGAAAGCTCGCGCCTCCTCGACCGCTCCGCCCGTCCCCGTGAGTATCCCGCACGTGACTGTACGCAGCATCGCCGCCGCCGTGATCCTGTCCGCCGTGCTCGCCGGGTGCGGGGCCGCCGAGACCCCGGCGCCCCGGAGCGCGCCGGCCGCCCCGGTGAAGCTCCAGGCCGCCTCCGTGCGGGAGGGCTTCACGAGCATGGACGGCCTCGTCGAGGCGGCCCGGCGGGAGGGCTCGCTCACGGTGATCGCGCTGGCGCGCGACTGGGTGAACTACGGCGAGATCATCGACGCCTTCTCCGACGAGTACGGGATCAAGGTCACCGAACTCGAACCGGGAGCGAGCAGCGCGCGCCAGATCGAGGCCGCCGCGCAGCTCAAGCCCGACGTCTTCGACCTGAGCCTGGAGGTGGCGGTGGCCAACGCCGACGCCTTCGCGCCGTACCGGGTGCACGGCTGGCAGGACATCCCCGACGACCTCAAGGACACCGGGGGGCGCTGGTACGCCGCCTACGGCGGGTACATGTCCATCGGCTACGACTCACGCCGGGTCGCGGCCCCGGCCTCCTACGCCGACCTGCTCAAGCCCGGCTACAGCGTCTGGCTGCCGGGCGACCCGCGGCGGAACGCGGCCGCCTTCGGCGGCGTGATGGCCGCCTCGATCGAGGGCGGCCGGGCCGAGGCCGGGCGGGGCGTGGAGTTCTTCGCGCGGCTGAAGGAGGCCGGGAACCTCGCCGCGCCGGGGCAGCCGCCCACCGCCGTCCTCGACTGGGACTTCCGCAACGCCGCGAGGGCCGCCGAGAGCCCCGGCGACGGGCCGGGCTGGAAGGTCGTCATCCCGCGCGGCGCCGCCCTCGGGACCTACTACGTGCAGGCCGTCAGCAAGGACGCGCCGCACCCGGCCGCGGCCCGGCTCTGGCAGGAGTTCCTCCTGTCCGACCGGGGCCAGAACCTCTTCCTGAAGGGCTTCGCCCGGCCGGTCCGGCTGGAGGCCATGCGGATGCGCGGCACGCTGGACTCCGAGCTGGCCGGGCGGCTCCCCGCGGCGCACGGCGAGCCGATGGTCCTGACCGTCCCGCAATCCGACGCCGCCAAGGCTTACCTGCGGCGCGAGTGGGCCGGGGCGGTCGGACATCAGTGATGCCTGTGAGACTGATATGTCGGGACATGCTAAAGGCTCTAAAGTGATGGGAGAGCACTGGCACGGAGCCGCACTGTCTCAGAATGTGAGCTGATCGTCTTGCGATACGACACACCGAGCTTGATGAGGTGGACCGCTCGCACTCATGACACCGGCTTCGGATACGTCTCCGCCCACGGAGCCCCCCTGGTCGACCTCCTCGACCCGCAGCCCGGCGAGCGCATCGTGGACCTCGGCTGCGGCACCGGCGTCCTGACCGCCGAGATCGCCTCCAGGGGCGCCCACGTGCTCGGGATCGACGGCTCCCAGGCGATGATCGAGAAAGCCCTGGCGCAGTATCCCGGCCTGGACTTCATCGTCGGCGACGGACACGATTTCGTGCTCGCGCAGCCGTACGACGCGGTCTTCTCCAACGCGGCCCTGCACTGGATGAGCCGCCACCCGGACGCGGTGATCGCCAGCGTCCGCGAGGCCCTGGCCCCGGGCGGCCGGTTCGTGGCCGAGATGGGCGGCGCGGGCAACTGCGCCGCGCTGACGGCCGCGGTGTCCACCGCGTGGCGGGAGTACCGGCTGCCCGACCCCGATCTGCCGTGGTACTTCCCGAGCCCGGCCGAGTACGCCTCCCGGCTGGAGAAGGGCGGGTTCGCCGTCCGCATTCTGGAATACTTCGACCGCCCCACGCCACTTGACGAATGCCCCAACGGGGCGGCGGACTGGGTACGGATGTTCGCCGGATCGCTGCTCCACGGGGTGCCCGCGGACGTCGTCGAACCGCTGCTGCGCCGGGTGAATGAGCTGGCAGCACCCGCTCTGCGGCGGGAGACCGGCTGGATGGCCGACTACGTCCGGCTACGCTTCGCCGCGGTACGTCGCTGACCAGATCCGTGCGCTGGGGTGATTTGCCAGACTATGGTCTGTTCTATGAATCTCGCTCTCCAGCGATGAGGAGTGGATTGGGCGGCTTGAGGGGCTGGTGAAGGAACGGATGAACTTCTGTCTGAGTGACCTCGTGCCACCGCTACGCTGGAGCGACGCGGCGACGATTCCGGTCCTGCGCGACCAGCCCGGCCTGCCGGACGCCTGGTGGCGCGCTCTGCCGCTCTCCCGCGTGCTCGCCGTGCTCGGGCCCGAGCGGCTGGCCGCGATCGTCGCGGAGATCGCCCTGACGCGCTGGCCCGCCGCGGCCGTGGGCGACGTCCTGCCCGCCCTGCACGTCCTCGACCCCGACGAGGCCGCGGAGCTCGACGAGCCCTGCACCGCCATCGCCCTGGACCGGGTCGGAGGGTCCTGGCCCGCGCTCCTCGCGCTCACCGGCCACGACCTCCGCGACCAGCCCTTCATCAACGCGCGGCTGCTGCTCGACACCCTCTTCACGGCCGTCTTCACCCGCATGGCCCCCGCGTCCGCCGTCGCCCCCGGTGCGAGCGGAGTGCCCGCCGGGGCCGGGACCTCCCTCCCCGCCGCCGAATCCGCGGAGCGAGCGGAAGCCGGACGGGAGGCGGAGTCCGAGCAGGAGGCGCAGCCGGTCGCCGCAGCGGATGAGAGCTCGGTGGACGAGAGTTCGCCGGCGGATGAGAGTTCGCCGGCGGACGAGTCGGACGACGCCCCGGTCGCGGCCGGGGCGGAGAGCGCCACGGCCGGACTGCGGGTCGAGGACATCCCGGCCGGGCCGGAGACTGCCGAGGCCGCAGACGCCGAGGCCGCCGAAACCGCAGACGCCTCAGACGTCGAAGATGTCGAAGATGTCGAAGACGCAGACGCCGAAGATGTCGAAGATGTCCAGGCCGCCGAAGCAGAAGCCACGGACGCCGAGGCGGCGGACGCTAAGGCCGCAGACGACGGAGCCGGCGCGGAGGCCGCAGACGACGGAGCCGAGGCCGCAGACGACGAGGCCGGCGCGGAGGCACGGCGGGAGCCGCAGGACCTCCACGCCCTGATCGACGCGGTCTTCGCCGACCTGGACGACCTGAGCTGGGCCGTCGCGCAGAATCGGGTGTTCGGCGAAGAGCCGGCGGCCGTGGAGGCGCTGGCCAAGCTCTTCGCGGTCCAGCCCGAGGTCGTCGGGGACGCCGAGACCGGGCTGCGCGGGCGGCTGGACGACTGGCTCGCCTCCGCCGAGGCGGCGCCGTACCGGGAGCACCTGGCCCGGCTCCGGACGGACCTCGGCAAGGCCGCCCCCAAGAAGCGGCTGATCGAGGCGGCCGACTGGCACACGCGGGAGCTCTCCTCCCTCAACATCCCCGCCTGGCAGTTCGTGCTGGGGACCCTGTCCGACCACTACCTGGTCGACGGCTGGCTGGTGGACGGCGACATCGTCGAGCTGCGGCACCGTACCCGCGACCTGATCAGCGGGGCCGAGCGCCCCACGACCGTGAGCAGGGCCCTCGAACTGGTCTCCTCCCTCGGCATCCACCCCGATGTCGCCAAGGAGTGGCTGGAGAACGTCCCGCAGCTCCGCATCCTCGGCGCGAACGGCCCGGCGGCCCAGCCCGCCGCCGGTGCGCGCCCCGCCTCGCCCGAGACCGGCCCGTGGTTCAACGGCGTCCCCTCCGCCCCGCCGGAGAACGGCCGGGGTCCCAACGGCGCTC
The DNA here is from genome assembly GCF_016863135.1 of Planobispora longispora. Lineage (GTDB taxonomy): Bacteria > Actinomycetota > Actinomycetes > Streptosporangiales > Streptosporangiaceae > Planobispora > Planobispora longispora. Next base: position 38,334 of record NZ_BOOH01000029.1, on the reverse strand, counting down.
CCCCCGTCCCGCCGGAGAACGGCCGGGGCGCCAACGGCGTGCCTCCCGCTCCGCCGGAGAACGGCCAGGACGCCGACGACGCTCCTCCCGTCCCGCCGGAGGCGGCGCCGGCCCGGCCGTTCGTGCCGGAGAACCCGGCCGGCGACGCGGGAGCAGGAGCGGATCCGTTCAAGTCGCCGCTCCGCCCGCTCAAGGACGTGGCGCTCACCCGGCGCTGCTTCCGGCAGCCCGACGGCCGGTGGTGGCTGAGGATCGACGTGACCGCCGAGCACATCGAGGGGTCCGAGTGCCCGCTGCCCGGTGGGTTCGCGGCATATCTGGGCATAGGCCCCGGCGACAGCCGCACGGTCAGCAGCGCGGCGGGCGAGCTGACCCTGAACTGGCAGGACCGGCCGGTCCTGGAGTCGCTCGGACCGCTCCTGCGGGACGCCGGCGCCAAGGAGGGGAGCCACCTGTTCCTGACGTTGTCCGAGGGAGGGGTCCTGCGCGCCAGGCACCTGCCCGCGGCCGGGCCGGGGGTGGAGCCGGTCATGCGGGCGCTGCGCCTGGTGGGCTACACCGCTCCGTACGAGAACGCCGAGCACGCCGCGCGGGTGATCGCCACCCGGGTCGGGATGGCCGGGCCGGTGAGCCTGCCCGACCTCCTCACCCGTCTGCGCGAACGTGGGGACCGCGACCTGCACTCCCTGCTGGCGTAGCGATGCCCCGACTCGCCCTCTCCCCCGAGTTCCCCGCCGAGCTCAGCGCCCTGGCTCCGCAGGTGCGCCGGGACGCGGTGACCTCGGTGCGCCGGTTCCTGCAGAACGTGTCGGGCGCCCCGCATCCGGAGCGGGTCAGGGGCGCCAGGGACGACCGGATCGCCACGCTGCGCCTGGCCGACCGGTACCGCGGCGTCGTGGTCAGGCAGCGGGACGTCTACTGGCTGCTGACCGTCCTTCCGGACGCCGACGCCTGGTCCTACGCCCAGCGTTACCGGTTCGGGGTCAACAGCGTGCTGGGAGTGGTCGAGGTATGGGACGCCGCGGCGCTGGGGCGCGTGGAACCGGCGCTCCGCAGGGCGGCGGGAACCTGCACGACCCGCCTGTTCGCCGATTTCTGCGACACCGACCTGGCCGCGCTGGGCATCGATCACCGTTTCCTCCCCCTGCTGAGGCAGATCACCGATGAGCTGACCCTGGAGGCGCTGGAGCCGCTGCTGCCCCCGACGCAGTACGTGCCGCTGGCCGCGCTGGCCCGGGGGGAGTCGGTGGCCGGCGCCTGGCGGGAGCTGGATCTCTGCCGCGCGGCCGAGCCCGTCGGTTCCGTCCCGCCCGCGGGATCGGAGCCCGTCAGGTCCGCCCTGTCCGCGGGGCTCGCGACGCCTGCGGCGTCTGTCACGTCCGCGGCGTCCGCGGCGTCTATCACGTCCATGCCGTCCGCGGGACCGGCCGAGCCCGTGGTGGACCCCGACGACCTGGCCGCCGCGCTCCTGCGCAGCCCGGACCGCGCCGTCTTCGTCGGCGGCGCGCGCGAGCTCAACCACGTCCTGGACTCGCCCGGCTGGTGCGTGTTCCTGCACCCGCCGCAGCACCGCCTGGCCCGCGGGGGGCCCTACGACCGGCCGGTCCTGGTCACCGGCGGGGCCGGCACCGGCAAGACCCTCATCGCTCTGCACCGCGCGGCCCACCTGGCCCGGGGCGGCGCGGGCCCGGTCCTGCTCGTCACCTTCTCCCAGGGGCTGATCTCCGACCTCTCCGCCAAGCTCGACCTGCTGATCGAGGACGAGGTCGTGCGCAAGCGGATCGAGGTCGGCAACGTGGACCGGCTCGCCCACCGCATCGTCTCCGAGGCCGAGGGGCGCCCGCCCGTGCTCGTCGGCGCCGCCGAGCTGACCGCGCTCTGGCAGGAGGCGGAGAGCGGCCACGGCCCGGCCTTCCTGCTCCGCGAGTGGGAGCAGGTGATCCTGGCGCAGAACCTCCAGACCCTGGAGGAGTACCTGGCCGCCCCCCGTCCCGGCCGCGCCGTCGAACTCTCCGCCGATCAGCGCGCCGACGTCTGGCGGTCCGTGGGGCACGTCATCGGGCGCCTGGCCGAACGGGGCAAGCGGACCCTGCTCCAGCTGGCCGCCGAGGCGGCGACCCTGCTCGGCCAGTTCACCGGGGACCTGCTGGAGGAGACCGAACCGCGGCGGGAGCCGTACCGGCACATCGTGGTGGACGAGGCGCAGGACCTGCACCCCACGCAGTGGCGGCTGCTGCGCGCGGCGGCGCCGTACGCGCCGGACGACCTGTTCATCGTGGGCGACCCGCACCAGCGGATCTTCGACACCCGGGTGGCGCTCGGCTCGGTGGGCATCGACGCGAGCCAGCGGCGGCTCCAGGTGTCCTACCGGCTCCCGCAGGAGATCCTCTCCTGGGGGGTACGGCTGCGCGGGGGCGGACCGGCCGACGGGCTGGTGGCCGGGGTTCAGGAGTTGTACGGTTTCCGCGCCACGCGGCACGGCCCGCGCCCGATGGTCCGTGCCTACGATTCACCGGAGGACGAGCTGAACGGTCTGGTCACGCACATCTCGCAGTGGTTGGAGGACGGCGTCCGCCCGGGGGAGATCGGCGTGGCCGCCAGGACCGCGGACCTCGTCCGGGAAGCGAGGGCCGCCCTGCGGAATTCGGGGGTGCGGGCGACCACGCTGCACGGTATGAAAGGTCTGGAGTTCCGGCGGGTCGCCGTGATCGGCGTCACCGACGGGATCGTGCCCGCTCCGGAGTCCCTCACCCCGGCCGGGGAAGACCCCGCGGCCCGGGCGCACGACCTCCAGCGCGAGCGCGGTCTGCTCTACGTTGCGTGCACGCGAGCCCACGAACTGCTCTACGTGTCCTATTCCGGTCGCGCCAGCCCTTTTCTCCCCACCTGACCACATAGTCTGAACTGCGGATACATTCCCCTTTGCCGGTTGGACCTCAATGAACCTCAGCCTGAGCGACATCGCGCCACCCCTGCGCTGGACCTCTCCCGGCCAGGTAGCGCCGATCGCAACCGACGCCCGTCTCCCTGAGGCGTGGTGGCAGGCAATCCCGCTGGAGCGGGCCTGCTCCACCATCGGGACCTCCGAGGTCGCCGGGCGGCTCGCCGACCTCGCCATGACCTGCTGGGGTCATCTGGCGCTCGGGGACGTCCTGCCCCTGCTCAGGTTCGCCGACCCGGCCGCGAGCGCGCAGACGCCCGAGGCGCTCGGCCGCGAGGCGGTGCACCGGCTCTTCACCGACGTGCTGCAGCGACTGCTCGACCCCGTCCCCGAGGACGGCGCCGCGCCGGGCCGCACCGCCCGCCCGGACCGGCCGCTGCCCGATCTGATCGACGGGGTCTTCTCCGCGCTGGACGACCGGCAGCGCGCCATCGCCAGAGACCGGCTCTACGCCTCCCAGCGGGTGACGCTGGACGACCTGGCCCAGCGGTTCTCGGTGACGCGCGAGCGCATCCGGCAGATCGAGCGCGACCTGCGCGACCACGTCGAGACCTGGCTGTCGACCCCGGAGGCGGCCCCGCTGGTGGCGCACGTCTCGTGGCTGCGGGGCCGGCTCGGCTCCGCCGTGCCCGCCGACGACCTGGCCGCCGCGGTGCCCTGGCACCGCACCGACCTGGCCACGCTGGGCATCCCGTCCTGGCGGTTCGTGCGCACCCTGCTGACCGGGTACGAGCAGGTGGACGGGTGGCTGGTCGCGGGCGGCGCCGACGAGCTCCGGGAGAAGACGCGGCAGCTGTTCGCCGACGGGCCGCGCCCCCTGGCCGAGGCCGTCACGCTGGTCAGCCAGCTGGGCATCCGCGAGGACGTGGCCGAACGCTGGCTGATCTCCGTACCGCAGCTGCGGGTGCTGGAGGACCACGTGGTGCCGTGGCCGCGCAGCGTCAACGACAAGGCGGAGGCCGTGCTCGCGGTGGCCGGGAACGCGCTGACCCCCGAGGAGATCCAGGAGCGCATCGGCGAGGACTACAGCCTGGTGGGGATCCGCAACCAGCTCACCGCCGACGACCGGTTCCTGCGCCTGGACCGCAACAAGTACGGCCTGACCCGCTGGGGCGGCGAGCAGTACCTCGGCATCCGCGAGATGATCGTCCGCGAGATCGAGCGGGCCGGCGGCGAGGCGTCGGTCAACACGATCGTGTCCAACCTGACCGGCCGCTACGACGTGAGCGAGAGCTCGGTGCGCGCCTACGCGGGCGGGCCCGGCTTCGAGCGCACCCAGCGCGGGTGGATCCGGGTGGCCGGGACCGAGCCGGCCGACTACCAGCCGCGCCGGGACGTCTCGGCGACCCGCCGCTGCTTCCGCAGCCGCGACGGCCGCTGGTGGCACCGGGTGGACATCAACGCCGAGCACCTGCGCGGCTCCGGCTCCCCGCTGCCCACCGGCTTCGCCGCCTACCTCGGCATGGCCCCGGGCGGCCAGCTCACCGCCTCCACCCCCGCGGGCGACGTGGTGATCAGCTGGCACAACCAGCCGACCATGGGCTCCATCCGGCCGGTCCTGGCCTCCTCCAACGCCACTGAGGGCGACCACGTCTTCCTGACGGTCTCCGACGGCGGCGAGCTGCTCACCCGGTACCTGCCCGCCGCGATGTCCGGGATCCCCGGCATGAACCGGGCCCTGCACCTGATCGGCTACACCGCCCCGGTGGCCTCCGAGGCGGAGGCCATGCGCCTGATCGGCACCCGCATCGGCCTGCCCGAGGGCGCCACCCGCGAGGAGGTCCTGGCCCGCCTGCGCGAGCGCGGCGACCGCGACATCCTCGCCTACCTGGAAGGCACCGCCTGACCGTACGGCTGCGCCGGTACGGCGCGCACCCGGGCGATCGGAGGGGGTCAGCCCCAGGTGACCGGCAGCCGGGTGGGGCCGCCTACGGCGCGACCGATCTTGCGGGGGATGGTCTCGGCCGGTACGGCCAGGCGCTGTCATAGGTGCCGTAGGGGTGGCTCAGCAGCACCTGGGTGAAGGTGGCGATGTTGGAGGCCACCGTCTCCCAGCCACCCAGCAGCAGAGCGATCGGCAGCATGACCTGCTGGTGTTCGGGGAGGCCGGCGCCATCGGCGGCGATCTGCGACAGCAGATCGCCGACGGGCGTCTCGCGCCGGTGCCGCAGCAGCCGGCTCAGGTGGTCGTACATGGCGAACAGCGAGGCCTCGGCTTCCTGCGGTGAGAGCGTGCTGTGGCTGAGGAAGGCCCGGCTCCAGTGATAGAAGTCGGTGCGATCGGCCTCGGGCAGGCCCAGCAGGTCCGTGATCGTTTCCAGGGCGACGGGCAGGGCGAAGTCGGCCACCAGGTCGGCAGACGAGCCGCTCGACAGCATCGCCTGCAGCCGCGCGGCGGTGCACCGCTCGATCCGATCGCGGAGGGCTCCGATCGCCCGGGGGGTGAAATGATCACTGACCAGTCTGCGCACGCGACTGTGCCCGGGACCGTCCAGACCGAGCAGGGTGCCGTCCAGACCGGCCACATCGTCGAAGGGCAAGGCCCGCTCGCGCGAGAAGGCCGGGTCGCGCAGCACCATGACGACGTCGTCATAGCGGGTGACGAGCTTGGCGGTGCCGCCGGCGATCCGCATCACCTCGACCACGCCCGTGCCGCTGTCCCGGATCTCGTGATAACGCTCGTTGAGATACAGGCCGGGCCGGTTGATCCCGTCGGGTCCCTGGTCGAGCGGGTGGCGGAACGGGCACGCGTCGGCAATCGGCTCCTTCATGACTGTGCTGGTCCTTTCTGACCCGAAAGGACGATCCGGTGCTTCAGCCGGATCGCCGGGTCATGGCAGAGGATCAACAAGTCAAGGATCGATACGCCGGTATGAGACGTCAACAGGGCGTCGCGGGAGTCGAACCCCCGGAGCCCAGCCCCGACAGCCGGCTGGACGACCCGCCCGCACAGCACGACCATGTCCCACAGCCGTAGCCCTCCACCGCTCCGTCCCGGCCGGCGGCGACGCGCTTGGGCCGATCGTTCACAGGGTGGCCGCGATCCTTTCCGCGCCTCGTCCGGACAGCCCGGCGAGCCCGGCGGCGCGGCCGGTCGCCAGCAGGAGCAGGTCGCCCACCGGGCCGCGGATCTCGTCCGGTCCTCCGCCGGCGGACCAGTCCAGGTCGGTCGCGATCAGCCGCATGCCCTTGAAGCGGCGCCGGGCGCCGTAGAAGAGGCTGTCGCGGACGTGGTCGAGGGCGGCGGCGGCCTGCCGTGCGGGCATCTCGCGGACCCGGCCCAGCGGGCGCGCGATGTCCTGCCCGTGCACCAGCGCGTCGACCAGCGGGTCCAGCGGACCGGCGCCGGGCGCGCGGTGGGCCGAGCCCGCCGTCGCCCGCACCTGCTCGATGAGCTCCGCGGGCCGGTACCGGGCGGCTCGCCGCCGTGCTTCGGCGGCGGTCATCCGGTCCCAGTCGCCCCGAGCCCTGATCATGCCCGTGATCGTACCCAGCAGGGTGGTCCGGGTGGACAGCGTCAGGTGGGCGGCCACGTCGTGGACCGTCCAGCCGGGGCACAGCGAGTCCGCCTCCCACTCGTGCGGTTCGAGCTCGTCGAGGAAGTCGGCGAGGCTCAGGCGCTCGGCGGTCAGCCAGTCCATGATCGTGTTCTTGTCCATGCCGGTCCTCCATGTCGTGTGCCGCACGGGCGTGACGCCGTACGGCATCACCACGGACGGGATCCGGCCGGATGGACACCGCCCGGGAATTTTCCGTGACCGCCTTGTCGGCGCCGTGGCTCCTGCGCCCGATCAAGCCCGATTAGGCTCGGGGCATGTTGCGGCTCTATGACGCGGCGCGGCGGCGGGTCGAGCCGGTCGTGCCCGCGGGCGCCCGTTCCCTGCGGCTGTACGCCTTCGGCCCGTCCGCCGGGCACCGGCCTCATCTGGGGGACCTCCGGTCGTTCCTGCTGGCCGACCTGATCGGGCGGCTCGCCGGACGCCGCCGGGTGCGGGTGCTGGCCTGCCACGCGACCGACGGGGAGGCGTTCGCGGACGACCTGCCGGCGCTGAACGTCCGGCCTCCGGACCGCTCGCTGCCGGTGGATGAGGCGGCGACGCTGGTCTCCGGGTTCGCCCCCGGGGTGATCGAGCTGGGGACGCCTCCCGGGCTGATCGTCTTCGACGCGGGCCTCCCGGGGATCGCCCGGTGGACCGGGAGCGGGAGGCTGCTCTTCGAGGGCCGGGAGCTCCTCGCGGGGCAGGGCGGGGAGGGCGCCGTGCGGCTCCGGGACGTGACGGAGGCGGGTCTCGATCCGCTGGCCGTACGGCTGGCGCTGCTGGGACACCACTACCGCGAGGACGCGGAGCTCACCTGGGACGCCCTGCGCGGTGCGGACGGGACCCTGCGGCTCTGGCGTTTCCGGGTCGCGACGTGGTCGGAGGCGCCGAGCGCCCCGATGCCCGCCGACCGGGTCGCCGCGATCGAGGACGCCCTCGACGACGACCTCGGCAGCCCGGCCGCCCTGCGCCTGATGGACGAGCTGGAGCGGGACGAGTCGCTCGCCCCCGGATCCCGCTTCGAGGCGTTCCTCCACCTCGACCAGGTCCTCGCCCTGGACCTCCCCTCGGAGATCGGCCGTTCCCGTCCCCCGGCCGGTTAAATGTCGGTGCCGGCCGATAGCGTCGCGATCATGAGTGAGAACGGTGTTGTCGTACGGCGGGCGCAGGCGCGTGATCTCGACGGCGTGGTCGCCTGCAGTGCGGCGCTGTTCGCCGAGGACGCGGGCGCCCGCGACCCGGCGCTGAACGTGAACTGGCCCCGGGAGTACGGCGCGGCGAAGTTCGCCGAGGCCGTGGACGACCCCGGTCGCCTGGTGCTGGTGGCCGACGACGGCGAGCGGATCATCGGCCACCTGACCGGCTCGGTGTCCGGCCCCACCCCGATGCGCCCGGTCGTGGTCGCCACCCTCGGCAGCATCTACGTGCGGCCCCCCTACCGCGGCCAGAAAATCGGCGCCCGGCTGGTGGAGGAGTTCAGGGCGTGGGCCCGCGGCCACGGCGCGCAGTACGCCGGGGTGACCGCCTACGCGGGCAACGAGGGGGCGTCCCGCTTCTTCGAGCGCAACGGCTTCGTCATGCACGCGGTGGTGCGGGAGACGGTCCTCACCTGACGCGACACGTAACTTACGTTCGCCATCACCTGCACCTGGTGCAACTCACGCCTGACGTAAGTTACCTCTCATGTCAGCTCGTTCCATGACCTCACGGCGTTTCGTCGGTCGCGCGGCGGAGCTGGAGGCGCTGGAACACTGGTGGGAGAGCCCTTTCCCCGACCCCGCGCTCATCTGGGGCCGCCGCCGCGTCGGCAAGACCACCCTCGTCGAGCACTTCGCCGTGGGACGGCGCACCGTCTTCCACACGGCGACGCGCCGCCCGGTCGCCGACGAGCTGGCGGAGCTCTCCAACCGGGTGGCGGCCACGGTCACGATCCCCGGCCGCGACCTGCGCGCGCGGCCGTACGAACGCTGGGAGGATCTCCTGGACGGGCTCGCCGGAGCGGCCCGCGACGAGCCGCTCCTGCTGGTCCTCGACGAGTTCCCCGAGTTGATCGCCCTTTCGCCCGCGCTGCCGGGGACCCTGCGGGCGTTCCTCGACCGGTCCCGCGGGAAGACCCTGCTGCGCATCCTGATCTGCGGGTCGTCGGTGCGGACGATGGAGGCCGTCCAGGGCGACCGGCAGCCGCTCCACGGACGGATCGGCCTCGCCCTGCCGCTGCGGCCTTTCCGCCCGCACGAGGTCGCGGCGATGCTGCCCGATCTCCGGCCCGCCGAACGCGCGCTGGCCTACGGGGTGGTCGGCGGGACGCCGCAGTATCTCGACTGGTGGGACCAGGACACGTCGGTGATCGAGAACCTCCGGCGGCTCGCCTGCCGCCCGGGCTCCCCGCTGCTCGCCGAGGGCGACCGGATCGTCGCCTGCGAGGCCGACCCCGGGAGCCTGCCCGCCGGGGTGCTCTTCGCGATCGCCTCCGGCAGGACCAAGCACCAGGAGATCACCGACGCGGTCAACGCGGAGCCGAGCCGCACCCTGGACCGGCTCGTCCAGACGCGGCTGGTGGAACGCCAGGTGCCGGTCACCGAGGACCCCAGGCGCAGCCGTAAGAGGATCTACCGCATCGCCGACAATTTCCTCTCCTTCTACTTGGACGTCCTCGAACGCCACCGCGCCGAGATCGAACGCGGTCTCGGCTACTCCGTCGTCGGCGAGATCGTCTCCGCGCTGGACGACCGCATGGGCGCGGTGTACGAGGACGCCTTCCGGGAGCACCTCAGGCGCCTGGCGGCGGCCGGGCGTCTGGCCCCCTCCGTCGTCGCGGTGGGCCCGTGGTGGCGCGCCGACGGCCAGGGCCAGATCGACGCGGTGGTCGTCGGACGGCGCGACGGCGCGGAGACGCCGGTCATGGTGGGCGAGTGCACGTGGGCCCGCAAGGTGGACGCGGCGCGGTTCTGCCGCATGCTCGCCTCCGCGGCGGCCGAACTGCCCGCCGTCCCGGACGACCTCGCCTACGCCGTCTGCGCCCGCGACTCGATCGTCAACGCGACCCCGGGGATCCTCACCCTCACCGCCGCCGACGTCTTCGCCCCGGATCTCATCTGACCGGAGGGCGCACCGGACGGCGCGGCCCGGCGGGCCCGGGCGTGCTCAGAGGGCGTGCGGGCTGACGACGATGCCGTCCTCGTCGCTGTAGAGCCAGGCGCCCGGGGCGAAGGTGACCTCGCCGAAGGTGACGGGGACGTCGACCTCGCCGGCGCCGTCCTTGGCGCTCTTGCGGGGGTTGGAGCCGAGGGCCTTGATCCCCAGGTCGAGGGCGGCGAAGGCGACCGTGTCGCGGACCGCGCCGTTGATCACGACGCCGGACCAGCCCGAGGCGACGGCGGAGGCCGCGATCATGTCGCCCATCAGGGCGGTGCGCAGCGAGCCCGCGCCGTCCACGACCAGGACCCGGCCCTCTCCCGGGGTCGCCAGCACCTTCTTGACCAGGGCGTTGTCCTCCAGGCAGCGGATGGTGGCGACGGGCCCGGCGAAGCGGGGGCGCAGGCCGTACGAGCGGAACTGCGTCACGCAGCTCGCCAGGGTGTCGCCGTGGGCGTCGATGAGGTCGGCGGTGGTGAACTCCATGCGCCGCATTGTGGCGGATGCGAGAATGGCGCCCCCACTCCGGGGGGCTGACAGACTTGCTGGGACATGTCACCTAGGAGGTCTTTGTGAGGTTCCGGCCGTATGCCTGGATGCCCCGATCGCTGAAGTGGCTCGCGCGAGCGCTCACCGTCGTCGTGGTGCTCGGGCTGGCTCTCGGCGGGGTGGTCGTGTGGAACGTACGGGCATCCTTCCCCCAGCTCTCGGGCGAGCTCAAGGTCGATGGCCTAGCCGGAAAAGTAACCGTATATCGCGATAAAAACGGCATTCCCCACATTTATGCAGACTCTTCGGAGGATCTCTTCCTCGCCCAGGGATACGTCCACGCCCAGGACCGGTTCTTCGAGATGGATTTCCGGCGGCACGTGACCGCCGGGCGGCTCTCGGAGATGTTCGGCTCCTCGACGCTCACCGAGGACAAGGTCATCCGGACCATGGGCTGGCGGAAGGTGGCCGAGCAGGAGCTGCCGCTGCTGGCCGAGGAGACCCGGCACGCCCTCGACGCCTACGCCGCGGGCGTGAACGCCTGGATGGAGGACAACCAGGGGGCGTCGGACAGGAGCCTGGAGTACGCGGTCCTGAAGCTGACCAACTCCGACTACCGGCCCGAACCCTGGACCCCGGCCGACTCCCTGGCCTGGCTCAAGGCCATGGCCTGGGACCTGCGCTCCAACATGTCCGATGAGATCAGCCGGGCGCTCGCGGCGGCGAAGCTGCCCCGCGAGCGGGTGGAGCAGCTCTGGCCCGCCTACCCGTTCGACGCCAATCAGCCGATCGTGACCCGGGGCGCGGTCTCCGGCGGGAAGTTCGACCAGGACGCGGACCCGCGCGAGGAGGACGGCCCGGCCCGGGAGAGCGTCACGCGCCTCAACGCCGACGTGCTGACCCGTGCCTCGCGGGCCCTGCGGGCGGTGCCGAGCCTGATGGGCGACCCCGCGGGCGGCAACGGCATCGGCTCCAACTCCTGGGTGGTGAGCGGCCGGCACACGGCCTCCGGCAAGCCGCTGCTGGCCAACGACCCGCACCTGTCGGCCGCCCTGCCCTCGGTCTGGTATCAGGCGGGGCTGCACTGCCGCACGAAGAGCGCCGCCTGCCCCTTCGACGTCACGGGGTTCACCTTCTCCGGGGTGCCCGGCGTGATCATCGGGCACAACGGGACGATCGCCTGGGGCTTCACCAACCTCGGCCCCGACGTCGCCGACCTGTACCTGGAGCAGGTCAAGGACGACTCCTACCTGCTGACGGGCGAGTGGAAGCCGCTCACCGTGCGGACCGAGACCATCCAGGTGGCCGGGAGCGAGCCGGTCCGCCTGCGGGTCCGGGAGACCGCGCACGGGCCGATCATCTCCGACGCCATGACGAACGTGCGCGAGACGCTGCCCGGCGCGGCCGTGGCCGCGGGCGGGGAGGCCGGCGCGGCCAACGCGGTCGCGCTCAGGTGGACCGCGCTGGAGCCCGGCCGGACCGCGGATGCGATCTTCATGCTCAACACGGCGCGGAACTGGGAGGAGTTCCGGGCCGCGGCCGCCAAGTTCGACGTGCCCGCGCAGAACATCGTCTACGCCGACGTCGAGGGCAACATCGGCTACCAGGCGCCCGGCCGGATCCCCGTCCGGACCCGGGGCGACGGCGCCTGGCCGGTGCCCGGATGGACCGGCGAGCACGACTGGCGGGGCACGGTCCCCTTCGACGAGCTGCCCAGCCTCTACAACCCGCCGGAGGGCTACGTCGTGACCGCCAACAACGCGGTCGCCGACCCCGCCTCCTACCCGCACCTGCTCACCGGGGACTGGGCGTACGGCTACCGCTCCCAGCGCATCCTGGACCGCCTGGACGCCGCGCTGAAGAAGGGCGAGGTGGACGCCGCCGCGATGAGCGCCCTGCAGCAGGACAGCCACAACGGCTTCGCCCGGTTCCTGGTGCCCAGGCTGATGGACCTGGACCTGGCCGGGCCCGCCGAGGGCGCCCGCGAGCTGCTGCGCGAGTGGGACGGCTCCCAGGAGGCGGACTCCGCCCCGGCGATGTACTTCAACGCCGTCTGGCGCCACCTGCTGATCGAGACCTTCAACGACGACCTGCCCGAGGGCGCCCGGCCGGGCGGCGGCGACCGGTGGTTCGAGGTGGTCCGCACGATGCTGGAGCGGCCCGGGGACCCCTTCTGGGACGACGTCGCCACGGGTGCCCGGGAGAGCAGGGACGACATGCTGCGCCGGGCCCTGGGCCTGGCCTACGACGAACTGAGCGGGCGCCTCGGCCCGGACGTCCGGGCGTGGCGCTGGGGCGACCTGCACGCCCTGAAGCTGACCCACCAGTCGCTGGGCTCGTCGGGCATCGCCCCGATCGAGTGGCTGTTCAACCGGGATCCGTTCCCGGTGAGCGGCAACGACGACGCGGTCAACGCCGCCGGGTGGGACGTGCAGGAGGACTACGCGGTGGGCTGGCTGCCGTCCATGCGGATGGTCGTCGACCTGGCCGATCCCGACAGGTCCCGGTGGATCAACCTGACCGGCGCCTCCGGGCACGCCTTCCACGGCAACTACGCCGACCAGGCGCCGCTGTGGGCGAGCGGGAAGACCACCCCGATGCACGCCCGCGAGGAGTCGGTGCGCGAGGCGGCGGCGAACACGCTGACGCTCGTCCCGTGAGGACCGGGACCGGTTGAGGCGGTGACTCCCCGGCCGTGAGCGTCCCGGCCGGGGAGTGAACCCCGGTCATGAATGCTCCGGCCGGGGTTCACTCCCGGCCGGGCCGCCTCGCCCTGGCCCACCACGGCGAGACGCGCGGGTAGTTCCCGTCCTCCAGGTTCGCCAGCCGCTCGAACAGGTTCCACGACGCCTGGTTCCCGCAGACCAGCATCGAGACGATCACCGCGACGACGTAGAGCGGGAGCATCGGCAGGCCCGCGCAGGCGGCGTACTGCGAGGCGTGCCGGTCCTCGTGGCGGAGCAGGGCGCCGGACAGGTAGCCCTCCGCCTCACCGTGCCGGGTCAGGACCACGTTGCCGATGGTGAAGGCCCCCGCGATCGGGAACGGGATGCGGTAGCCGTAGGCCAGCACCAGCCCGTCGGGTCCCGCCGTCACCCGCGCGCGGCCGAGGCGGGCCACCAGCAGCCCGAGGGGCGTGGACAGGTTCACGTAGTTGATCGTCCGCCGTACCCGGTGCCATCGCCGCATACCGACGATTGTGTGTCATCCCGACAGGCGGCGGTAGCGACCTTCGTGGTAGAGCAGGGGCGAGCCGTCGGCCGGGGTCGCCACCGCGACCACCTCGCCGACCACGATCGAGTGGTCGCCGCCGTCGTGGACGGCGACGGTCCGGCACTCGACGGTGGCCAGGGCGTCGTCGAACAGCGCGACGCCGAGCCGGCCGTGGTGGTGCGGGTGGCCCTCGAGCTGACCCTCGAGCGGGCGGCCCCGGTGGGCGAAGAAGCGGGAGGCGTCCTCGGCGCTCTCCTCGAGGACCGACACGCCCCACACCCCGGCCGAGAGCACGGCGCCGTGGAAGCGGGCGACCTTCTCCACGCAGATCAGCGCGAGCAGGGGGTCGAGGGAGACCGAGGCGAAGGAGTTGACGGTCATCGCGTAGTCGATCTCGTCGAGCCGGGTGGTGACGATCGTGATGCCGGTCGCGAAACGCCCCACGGCCCTGCGGTAGGCGTCGCGATCGGCCCGGTCCCCTGTCTGCACGGAGGCCACCTTATGCAATCAGGTCGGATCCGGCTTCACCCGGCCACGGCCGTACGACCGCTCGGTGAGAAGCCACGACCCGCCCCGGGAGGGGACGAGCAGGACGCCCGCCATGATCGCGATCACGCTCCCGTAGAGGTAGACGTAGCCGGAGACGTCGTTGGCGATGATCACATCGCCCTCGGGGCGCTCGGCCAGCCAGAGCATGGTCGCCAGGAGCCAGCCCGTCGCGGGCGCCAGGGCCGCGCCCTTGCCCTCCATCACCCGTCCGGCGCCGTGGCAGACCGCGAAGAGCAGGGCGATCCAGGCCAGGGCCGAGGCCGGGACGGGCCGGATGTACCACGAGTGGTGGAAGCCGCCGAGGAGGCCCGCCATGACGCCGAGCAGCGTGAGCACGACGTACATCAGCACGGTCAGGACCATCGGTCCCCGGCCCGTCCCGTGCCCCTGCTCGTGGATGTGCCCGGGAATCGGCCCCGGGACCTGCTCTGTCACATCCACCGAGGCTAGCCGATCCCCGCGAACAGGTCGTCTTCGCGGTCGTACGGCTCGCCGATGCCGCCCGCCTCCTCCGGGGCCCCCTTCCCGGCGGAGCCGGGCACGCCCGCGCGCAGGATGAAGTGCTCGACCCCGAGCGCCTGCTGGCCGACGTTGTTGGACAGGGCGAACCAGGGCTCGGCCACGCTGATCTGGGTGGCGTGCGCGCGCATCGCCGCCAGTTTGGCGCCGACGTGCTCGCGGGCGTCGATCTCGGTGGTGACGTCCTCGTCCGCGCAGCCGAACGGCAGGTCGTCGACGTCCTCGACCAGGAACTCGATCCTCGCCTCCAGCATCGCCTCGTTGGCCCGGCGCATCGACGACCTCGTCATCGCGGTGAAGTAGAACTTGGCGACCCGCCACGGCTCGCCCTCGCCGAACGCCGGGTCGGCGGCCAGCTCGAAGGCCCGCCAGGAGACGCGGTGGGCCTGGATGTGGTCGGGGTGGCCGTAGAAGCCGTTCTCGTCGTAGGTGACCAGGACCTGGGGCCGGACCTCGCGGATCACCTTGACCAGTTCCCCCGCCGCCTCGTCGGGGTCGGCCTGCCAGAAGGCGTCCGGCCGGTGGTTGGAGGCGGCGCCCATCATGCCGGAGTCGCGCCAGCGGCCCGGTCCGCCCAGGAAGCGGTGGTCGGCGACGCCGAGCGCCGCGCAGGCCGCCTCCAGCTCGCCGATGCGGTGCCGGCCGAGGGTGTCGTCGCGGTCGGCGGTCAGATGGGCCAGCTCCGCCGGGATGACCTCTCCCTCCTCGCCGAGCGTGCAGGTGACGAGGGTGACGTGGGCGCCCTCCCCCGCGTACTTGGCCATGGTCGCCCCGGTGCCGATCGTCTCGTCGTCGGGGTGGGCGTGCACGAGCAACAGACGCCGATCATTCATGTGCCCGAGCGTATCGGCGACTTATCCGGAACCCCTCACAGACCTGGCAGGATGGTGTCATGAGTGAGAGCTTCCCTCGTCTGCACGCCAGGACCCGCCGTTTCACGCTCGGAGTGCCGCGCGGCTTCACGATCGCGCCCGACGGTTCCCGGATCCTCTTCCTGCGGACGAAGGACGGCTCGGACCCCGTCACCTGCCTGTGGGAGTTCGACGTCGCGAACGGCGCGGAGCGCCTGGTCGTCGATCCGCGCACGCTGGACGCCGACGAGGAGAACCTCCCGCCGGAAGAGCGCGCCCGCCGCGAGCGCAGCCGCGAGCAGGCCGGCGGCATCGTCGGCTACAGCACCGACACCGCGGTGACCACGGCCGCCTTCGCCCTGTCCGGCGCGCTCTACGTCGCCGACCTGCGCAGCGGGGACGCGCGCCGACTCACCACTCCCGGACCGGTGATCGATCCGCGCCTCTCCCCCGCCGGCGACCGCGTCGGCTACGTCACGGGCGGCGCGTTCCACGTCCAGGAGCTCGGCGGCGGGCCCGGCGACGGGGCGGACCGCGCGCTGGCCGTCCCGGAGGCCCCCGAGGTGACCTACGGCCTGGCGGAGTTCGTCGCGGCCGAGGAGATGGACCGCATGCGGGGCTACTGGTGGTCCCCCTCGGGCGACGCGGTGCTGGTCGAGCGGGCCGACGAGTCCCCGGTGCGCAAGTGGTTCATCGCCGACCCGGCCAACCCGGACCGGCCCGCCGTCGAGCAGCGCTATCCCGCCGCGGGCACGCCCAACGCCGAGGTCGAGCTCTTCGTCCTGGGACTCGACGGCTCGCGCGTGCCCGTCCCCTTCACCGACGAATACCTCGTCACGGCCCGCTGGGACGCCCACGGCCCGATGATCGTCACCATGTCGCGCGACCAGCGGACGATGAGCCTGCGGGAGGTCGACCCCGTGACGGGCGCGACCACCCTCGTCCGCCGGGACACCGACGACGCCTGGGTGGAGATCGTCACCGGCGTTCCCGGCCACCTGTCCGACGGCACCCTCGTCTGGGTCGCGGACGCCGACGGCGGCCGCCGCCTGATCATCGGTGACGCGCCGGTCACCCCGCCCACCCTCCAGGTCCGCGAGGTCCTCGACGTCGAGGGCGACGCGGTGCTCTTCCGGGCCAGCGGCGGCGACCCCGCCGAGATCGCCCTGTGGGCCTACCGCGACGGCGGCATCACCCTGGTCAGCCCGGCCGGGAGCGGCGTCTACAGCGGCCGCACCGCGGGCGGCACCCTCCTGATCACCGCCCAGACCCTCGGCAGCGAGGGCACCGCGGTGCAGGTCTCCCACCACGGCGCGCCCCGCGGCCACATCTCCTCCCACGCCGAGCGCCACGGCCTGGACCTGCGGGTCTCCCTCATCCGCGCGGGCGAGCGCGACCTGTCCACCGCGGTGATCCTCCCCGCGGGGCACGTTCCCGGCTCGGCGCGGCTGCCGGTCCTGATGGACCCCTACGGCGGGCCGCACGCCCAGCGCGTCCTGTCCGCCTCCGGCGCCTTCCTGACCAGCCAGTGGTTCGCCGACCAGGGCTTCGCGGTGGTCGTCGCCGACGGCCGCGGCACCCCGGGCCGCGGCCCCGCGTTCGAGCGGGCCATCCGGCACGACCTGGCCACCCCGGTCCTGGAGGACCAGGTGGACGCCCTGCACGCCGCCGCCGCCCAGTATCCCGACGATCTCGACCTGTCCCGGGTCGGCATCCGCGGCTGGTCCTTCGGCGGCTACCTGGCGGCCCTGGCCGTGCTCCGCCGTCCCGACGTGTTCCACGCGGCGGTGGCCGGGGCCCCGGTGACCGACTGGCGCCTGTACGACACCTGCTACACCGAGCGCTACCTCGGCCACCCCGACGAGGGCCACTACGACGCCTCGTCGCTGTTCGGCGACGCGGGCAAGCTCGACCGCCCGCTCCTGCTCATCCACGGCCTGGCCGACGACAACGTGGTCGCCGCGCACACGTTGCGGCTGTCGTCGGCGCTGCTGGCCGAGGGACGCCAGCACAGCGTGCTCCCGCTGTCCGGGGTCACCCACATGACCCCGCAGGAGGTCGTGGCCGAGAACCTGCTCCTGCTCCAGGTCGACTTCCTCAAGAAGTCCCTCGGGATCACGGAGGATCTCGGCTGAGACCGGGGCCGGGGCGAGGCCCTACCGGGGCGTTCCGTGCCAGCTGCCCCACAGGGCCGCGTAGGAGCCTCCCGCGGCGACGAGCTCGTCGTGGGAGCCCAGCTCGCTGATCCGGCCGTCCTCGACCACCGCGACCCGGTCGGCGTCGTGCGCCGTGTAGAGGCGGTGCGCGATCGCGATCACGGTGCGGCCGTCGAGGACCGCCGCCAGCGAGCGCTCCAGGTCGCGGGCGGCCCTGGGGTCGATCAGCGAGGTGGCCTCGTCCAGGACCAGCGTGTGCGGGTCGGCCAGGACCAGGCGGGCGAGCGCGAGCTGCTGCGCCTGGGCCGGTGAGAGCCGCTCCCCGCCCGAGCCGACCATGGTGTCCAGCCCGTCGGGCAGGGCCTCGACCCACTCCCGGGCGTCGACGGCCGCCAGGCACTCCCGGACCCGCGCGTCGTCGGCGTCCGGGCGGGCGATCAGCACGTTGTCGCGGAGCGTGCCCCGGAACACGTGGTGTTCCTGGGTCACCAGGGCGACGTGGCCGCGCAGGTCGTCCAGAGGGAGCTCGACGAGCGAGGTGCCGCCGACCGTGACCGAGCCCTCGCGCGGGCCGTGGATGCCCGCCAGCAGGCGGCCCAGCGTGGACTTGCCCGCGCCGGACGGGCCCACCATGGCCAGCCGCTCCCCCGGCCGGACCGTCAGGTCGATGCCGTGCAGCACGTCATGGCCGCGGCGGTAGGCGTAGCGCACGCCCTCCGCCCGCAGTTCCTCCCCGTCGGGGACGCCGGAACCGGTCGCGCGGTCGTCGGGCACCTCGGCCACGCCCAGCAGGCGGGCCATCGAGGCCCCGCCGACCTGGAGCTCGTCGATCCACATGAGCAGCCGGTCGAGCGGGTCGGCGAGCTGCTGCACGTAGAGCACGACCATCGTGATCTGGGCCAGCGAGACCCACCCCTCGATGTAGAACAGGCCGCCGGCGACCAGCGTGACGGCGATGGGGATCACGTAGCTGAAGTCCACCGCCGGGAACCAGACCGTGCGCAGGCCGAGCGTGTAGCGCTCGGCCGCCCAGGACCGGGCGATGTCGGTGTCGGTGCGCCGGTGGCGGCGCTCCTGCAGGCCCAGCGCCTCGACGGTGCGGGCGCCGTTGACCGTCTCGGCCAGGCCGTCGGTCATGTCGGCGTAGGCGGCGCTCTCGCGGAGGTAGCCGGCCGTGGCCCGCCTGAGGTACCAGCGGGTGGTGAACCACAGCAGCGGGGCCGACGAGAGGCCGAGCACCATCAGCAGCGGGCCCGCCAGCAGGAGCGCGCCGACGCTGATCGTGATGGTGACCATCGCGATCAGCGTCTCGGGCACGGCGTACCGCACGGTCCGCGACAGGGCGTCCACGTCCCGCGAGGTCCGGCTGATCAGGTCGCCCGACCCGGCGCGCTCGACCGTGGACAGCGGCAGGCCGAGCACCCGGCCGACGAACTCCTCGCGCAGCTCGGCGAGGACCTTCTCACCGAGCCGGGAGGAGGTCAGGACGGCGAATCTGACCAGCAGGGCCTGGAGGGCCAGGAACCCCACGACGGCCAGCGCGACCGCGGTGACATGGACCTCCGCGCCCTTCTCGATGTCGTCGACGAGCCCGCCCAGCAGCCACGGCACCGTCAGACCGGCGACGGCGGCCAGGCCGTGCAGGGTCAGCGTCACCGTCAGCTCCCGCGGATACTTCAGCGTGAGCCGACGGGCGTAGGCCCGGACCTGTGCCTGGTCGGCGACCGGCAGGATCTCCCTGCTCATCCGGCTCAGCCCTCCTCTCGGGTGACGGTGGCGGCGTAGGCGGGCGCGGTGGCCAGCAGCTCCCGGTGGGCGCCCTGGGCCCGCACGACGCCCTCCTCGACGTAGATCACTTGGTCGGCCCGGTCGAGCACCAGCGGGCTGGTGGTGCAGACCAGCGTGGTCCGGCCGGACCGGGCCTTGGCCAGCCGGTCGGCGATGCGCGCCTCGCTGTGGGCGTCGACGGCGCTGGTGGGCTCGACCAGGATGAGCACCTCCGGGTCGGCCGTCAGGGCGCGGGCGAGCCGGAGCCGCTGCTGCTGGCCGCCGGAGAACTCCCGGCCCGCCTCGGCCACCCGGCTGTCCAGGCCGTCCGGCAGGGCCTCGACGATGTCCTCGGCGCACGCGGCGTGCAGCGCGGCGGCGAGGTCCTCGTCCGAGGCCCGCCCGCTGACGTCCAGC
The DNA here is from genome assembly GCF_016863135.1 of Planobispora longispora. Lineage (GTDB taxonomy): Bacteria > Actinomycetota > Actinomycetes > Streptosporangiales > Streptosporangiaceae > Planobispora > Planobispora longispora. The sequence continues at coordinate 18,758 of NZ_BOOH01000029.1, read as the reverse complement.
TCGTCGCGGAGCCTCCCGGCGAACAGCGCCGCGCCGTTGTCGGCCACCAGGATCCTGCGGCGCACCTCGGCCAGCGGCAGCGTGTCCAGCGGCACGTCGCCGAAGTCCACGTCACCGCCGCTGTAGCGGCCGAGCCGGTCGGCGATGGCGATGGACTCCTCGGGGGCGGCGGCCGCGATGGCGGTGAAGATGCCGGGACGGACCGCGACCCCGGAGGCCACGTCGCGCAGCAGGCCTCCCGGGTGATCGGCGTCGGAGCGGCCGGTCCCGCCGGTCATCTCGGGCTCCAGGTTCAGGATGCGCACCACCCGGCCGGCGGCGACGTGGCCCTTGGCCAGCTTGTCGGCCGCCTCGGTGAGCGTCCGCATCGGGGCGATCAGGAAGACCGCGGCGCCGTAGAAGGCGACGAGGTCGCCGGGGGTGATCGTCTGCCGGAGGGTGAAGGTCGCGCCCAGCCAGGTCACCGCGGCGACCAGCAGGCCGGGGAGCAGGATCTGCGCGCCCTCCAGCATCGACTGGACCGAGGCCACGCGCACGCCCGCGTGCCGTACCTTCTGCGACTCCTCGGCGTAGCGGTCGGCGAAGACCTGCTCGCCGCCGACCCCGCGCAGCACGCGCAGGCCCGCGACGATGTCGGCGGCCCGGGTGGACAGCTCGCCCTGCAGGTCGCGGTGGTCGTGCTGGCGCCGGTGGAGCGGGCGCAGCAGCGGCGCGACGGCGACGGTCATGACCGGCACGCCGACCAGGACCGTCAGGCCCAGCGGAACGGAGGTCCTGATCAGGATGACGGTCACCGTGACGATGGCGAAGAGCGAGCCGACGGCGCGGAGCAGGATGTCCAGAGCGTTGCCGATGTGCGCGATGTCGGAGTTGCCGACGCTGACCACCTCGCCGGTGGACACGCGCTTGGGCAGCGTCGCCCCCAGCCGGGTCGCCTGCCTGGCGGTGACCTGGACGGTCCGGTAGGCGGCGCTCAGCCAGTTGAAGACGGCCATCCGGTGCCGCATCGTGCCCGTCACCGCCTGGACGGTGCCCAGGGCCAGCACCACCGCGCCGCTGGTCAGCAGCGCCGAGGTGTCCTTGGCCCGGATGGCGTCGATCCCCGCGCCGACCGCGATGGGCACCAGGGCCATCGCGATCCACCACACGGTGGCGTAGCCGATGCCGACCGCCAGGGCGCCCGCCTGACGGCGGGCTATCCAGACCAGGTAGCGGATCGGTGATCGGGCGTCGGGGGTGCCGGGATCGGCGACAGGTAGAGAGCGCATAACCGTTCCAGGCTGGCAAGGTCCGCCCTGGTCAAGCAAGTCATTTTCCGGCCTTCGTCAACCATTGTTGACAGGCGGCCGCCGTCAACATAAATTGACATCATGAGCGATACGGCGCAGCTGGCCTCCGACGCCGGCAGCCGCGACCCCGCCGTCGGCCTCCGTGCCGTGCGGGCCCTGCGGATGCTGGTCGAGCGCCTGGAGGCCCTTCAAGTGGAGAACGCGCGCGAGCAGGGCTGGTCCTGGCAGGAGATCGCCTACTGCCTGGAGGTCTCCCGGCAGGCGGTGCACAAGAAGTACGCGGGGGGCCGGGGGCTCCTGAGGAGGGAGAAGTAGTCATGTTCGAGCGGTTCACGCGGGACGCCCGCCAGGCCGTCAAGCTCGCCCAGGAGAACGCCCGGAGGCTCAACCACCACTTCGTCGGGAACGAGCACATCGTGCTCGGCCTGCTCGACCAGCCCGAGAGCGTCTCGGCCCGGGTGCTGATCCGGCACGGCCTGGACCACGAGCGGGCCTACCGGGCCGTGTTCGACATGATCCCGCCGCACGCGGGCGACCGGCTCGACGCCGACGCCCTGGAGGCGATCGGGATCGACCTGTCGGCCATCCGGGAGCGGGTCGAGGCCGCCTTCGGCCCCGGCTCCCTGGACCGGCCCCCGCAGCGCACCCGCCAGGGCCGCCTGGTCAGCGGGCGGCACGTCGCCTTCACCGGCCCGGCGAAGAAGGCCCTGGAGCTGTCCCTGCGCGAGGCCATCAGCCTCAAGCACAACCACATCTCCGACGGCCACATCCTGCTGGGCGTCCTGCGCGCCGGCCCGGGCCCGGCCCACCGCATCCTGGCCCAGGCCGACGTGGACCTGGAGACCCTGCGCGAGGAGGTCGTCGCCGAGATGGCCTGACCCCGGCGAGCGGGCCGTGCGGCGGAGAGCCCCACCGGGCGGAAAACAGTTTGAACCTCCAGTAACTGGAGGATTGAGGATCGTCTCGTGACCGACCGCACCGAGCCGTTCACCACTGAACGGCCGTCCGACCGCACCGAGCTGTTCACCATCGGGCAGCTGTCCGACCGCACCGGCCTGTCGGTGCGCACGATCCGCTTCTGGTCCGACAGCGGCCTCCTGCCGCCGACGCGCCGTTCCGCCGGTGGGCACCGGCTCTACGGGGCCGAGGCGGCGGCCCGCCTGGATCTGGTCCGGACCCTGCGCGAGCTGGGGCTGGGCCTGGACACGGTCCAGCGGGTCCTGGCCGGGCAGGCCACGGTGACCGATGTCGCCAGGACGCACGCGGACGCCCTGGACGCGGAGATCCGCGTCCTGCGGCTGCGCCGCGCGGTGTTGCGGTCGATCGCCCAGCGTGGAAGCACGACCGAGGAGATCAGACTCATGCACGAGATGGCCCGGCTGTCCGCACAGGAGCGGCAGCGCCTCATCGACGACTTCGTCGACCGCGCCTTCGAGGGGATCGACCCCGGCGCGACGGGAGCGCACATCGCGCAGGCGATGCGGAGACTCCCGGCCGAGTTGCCCGACGAACCCGCCCCCGAGCAGGTGGACGCCTGGATGGAACTCACCGGTCTGGTGGCCGACGAGGGCTTCCGGCAGCGGGTGCGCCAGATGGCGGTGGCGGGCGCGGAGGCGGGAGGGGAACCGCGGCAGCCGTACGACTCCGGGCCGATCCTGGAGCACGCCGGGGGCGCCGTGGAGGCGGGCGTCGCCCCGGACGGCGCCGAGGGCCGGGCGGTCCTGGAGCGGATCATCGCCCCGGACACGCCGGCCGAGGAGCGCGTCCGGCTGGCGGAGGAGATCGAGACGTTCACCGACCGGCGGGTGGAGCGCTACTGGCAGCTGATGGGCATCCTCAACGGCTGCGCGCCGTTCCCGTCGGCCGCCGCCGCCTTCGAGTGGTTCGCCGCCGCCCTGCGCGCCCACTCCTGAACCGCCGAACCCCCGGGAAAACGCGCGGGCCGTACCTCCCCACGAAGGTACGGCCCGCGCCTGGCGCCGGGGAGGATCCCCGGCAGGAAGACCCTACGGCCTCCGGGTCACTTCGACGCCTTGAGGTAGTCGCGGTTCATCCTGGCGATGGTGTCCAGCGGGATGCCCTTGGGGCAGACCGCCGTGCACTCGCCGGTGTTGGTGCAGCCGCCGAAGCCCTCGGCGTCCATCTGCTCGACCATGGCCTTGGCGCGGGAGTCGCGCTCGGGCTGGCCCTGGGGGAGCAGGGACAGGTGGGTGATCTTGGCGGCGGTGAAGAGGGAGGCCGAACCGTTGGGGCAGGCGGCGACGCAGGCGCCGCAGCCGATGCAGGTGGCCGCGTCGAACGCCGCGTCGGCGTCGACCTTCTTCACCGGGACGCTGTGCGCGTCCGGGGCCGAACCGGCCGGGACGGAGATGAAGCCGCCCGCCTGGATGATCCGGTCGAACGACGAGCGGTCCACGACCAGGTCCTTCACCACCGGGAACGGCGCGGCGCGCCACGGCTCGATGGTGATGACCGCGTTGTCCTCGAAGTGCCGCATGTGCAGCTGGCAGGTGGTGGTGGCCACCTGCTCGCCGTGGGCGACACCGTTGATGACCATGCCGCACATGCCGCAGATGCCCTCGCGGCAGTCGTGGTCGAAGGCGATCGGGTCGTCGCCCTCCAGGATGAGCCGCTCGTTGAGCACGTCCAGCATCTCCAGGAAGGACATGTCCGGCGACACGTCCTCGACCCGGTAGGTGACCATACGGCCCTTGTCCTGCGGGCCGTTCTGGCGCCAGACCTTGAGAGTGAGGTTCATACCCTTGGCTCGCTCGCTCACTTGTAGCTCCGCTGGCTCATCTTGACGTACTCGTAGTCCAGCGCTTCCTTGTGCAGGATCGGCCCCTGCTCGCCGTACTCCCAGGCCGCGACGTAGGCGAAGTTCTCGTCGTCGCGCAGGGCCTCGCCGTCGGCGTCCTGCGACTCGGCGCGGAAGTGGCCGCCGCACGACTCGGTGCGGTGCAGGGCGTCGATGCACATCAGCTCGGCCAGGTCGAAGAAGTCCGCGACCCGCCCGGCCCGCTCCAGCGCCTGGTTGAGCTCCTCGGCCTGGCCGGAGACCTTCACGTTCTTCCAGAACTCCTCGCGGAGCTCGGGGATCCGGTCCAGGGCCTTGCGCAGCGACTCCTCGGTGCGCTCCATGCCGCAGTAGTCCCACATGATCCGGCCGAGCTCGCGGTGGTAGGAGTCGGCGGTGCGGGTGCCGTTCACCGAGAGCAGCTTGTCGATCTTGTTGCGGACCGCGGTCTCGGCCTCGGCCACGGCCTCGTCGTCGACCTCCCCGTAGGGGCCGTCGGCCAGGTAGTCGCCGATCGTGGTCGGCAGCACGAAGTAGCCGTCGGCCAGACCCTGCATCAGCGCGGACGCGCCCAGGCGGTTGGCGCCGTGGTCGGAGAAGTTCGCCTCACCGATCACGAACAGGCCGGGGATCGTGGACTGCAGGTCGTAGTCCACCCACAGGCCGCCCATCGTGTAGTGGACGGCCGGGTAGATGCGCATCGGCTGGGTGTACGGATCCTCGCCGGTGATGCGCTCGTACATCTCGAAGAGGTTGCCGTACTTCTTCTCCACCGCGTCCCGGCCGAGACGCCTGATCGCGTCGGCGAAGTCGAGGTAGACGCCCAGGCCGCCGGGGCCGACGCCGCGGCCCTCGTCGCAGACGTTCTTGGCCGCGCGGGAGGCGATGTCACGCGGGACCAGGTTGCCGAAGGCCGGGTAGATGCGCTCCAGGTAGTAGTCGCGCTCCTCCTCCGGGATCTCCGAGGCGGGACGGGCGTCGCCGGCCTTGACCGGCACCCAGACGCGGCCGTCGTTGCGCAGCGACTCCGACATGAGGGTCAGCTTGGACTGGTAGTCGCCGCTGACCGGGATGCAGGTCGGGTGGATCTGCGTGTAGCAGGGGTTGGCGAACATCGCGCCGCGCCGGTGCGCCCGCCAGATCGCCGTGGTGTTGCAGCCCTTGGCGTTGGTGGACAGGAAGAACACGTTGCCGTATCCGCCGGTGGCCAGCACGACCGCGTCGGCGACGTGCCGCTCGATCTCACCGGTGACCATGTCGCGGACGATGACGCCGCGCGCCCGGCCGTCGCTCACGATCAGTTCGAGCATCTCGTGGCGGGTGTTCATCTTCACGGTCCCGGCCGCGATCTGCCGCTCCAGCGCCTGGTAGGCGCCGAGCAGGAGCTGCTGGCCCGTCTGGCCGCGGGCGTAGAAGGTGCGGGAGACCTGGGCGCCGCCGAAGGAACGGGTGTCGAGCAGACCGCCGTACTCGCGGGCGAACGGCACGCCCTGGGCCACCGCCTGGTCGATGATGTTCACGCTGACCTGGGCCAGGCGGTAGACGTTCGACTCGCGGGCGCGGAAGTCGCCGCCCTTGACGGTGTCGTAGAACAGCCGGTAGATCGAGTCGCCGTCGCCGCGGTAGTTCTTGGCCGCGTTGATGCCGCCCTGCGCCGCGATGGAGTGCGCGCGCCGGGGGGAGTCCTGGTAGCAGAACGACGTGACGTTGTAGCCCAGCTCGCCCAGGGTCGCGGCGGCCGAGCCGCCGGCCAGGCCGGTGCCGACCACGATGACGTGGAGCTTGCGCTTGTTGGCCGGGTTGACCAGCTTGGCGCTGAACTTCCGCTTCTCCCAGCGGTCCTCGATCGGGCCCTCGGGAGCCTTGGTGTCCCGGATCGGCTCGCCCTCGGCGTAGAACGTACCGGGCACGCGAGCTCCCTCGTCGGTCACGGTCGCAGAGGTGCTCTGCTCGTCGGTCGGCTTGTTGCGCTTGCTCACTTGATCGCTCCGATCATGACCGCGACGGGGACCGTGAGGAAGCCGAGGACCAGCACCGCGGAGATCGCGGCGGCGGCCAGCTTCAGCGGACGGTAGCTGCGGCCGCTCGCCAGGCCGAGGGTCTGGAACGCGCTCCACAGGCCGTGGCGCAGGTGCAGGCCGACCATGAGGACGGCCACCGCGTAGAAGGCGGTGACCCACCAGCGCTCGGGGGCGAAGCTCGCCACCAGCCGCTCGTACGGCGTGCCGTCCCAGCCGGCCGGGTTGACCGTGCCGAAGGTCAGGTCGAGCAGGTGGTAGATCACGAACAGCAGGATGACGACGCCGCCGTAGCGCATGGTGTGGACGGCATAGCCGCCCGCCTGGGCCTTGCGCCTGGCCGCGTACTTGACCGGACGGGCCTTGCCCGCCCGGCGGGCCAGCGAGATCGCCGACCACATGTGCAGGACGATCGAGACACCCAGCACGACTTCCACGATGGTGAGCGCGACCCGGTACGGCAGGAGCGGCTCGCCCATGGTGCGCAGGAAGTTCGCGTACTCGTTGAACGAGTCCGCGCCGAAGAACGCCTTGAGGTTGCCGGTCATGTGGCCCACGAGGAACAGCACCAGGACGGCGCCCGTGACGGCCATCACGGCCTTCCTCCCGTTGGAGGAACCGAGGAACCCTCCACGCCGCCTGGGCGTCGCAGCCGGGGGAGTCCGAGGCTTCACTGGCGTGGCGGGAGTTCCCGCTGGGGGGTTAACCGGCGCGGTGGAACTTCCGCGCTCAATCATGGCAGTCACGTCCGTGACCGTAGGAAAAGGACTTTAGTCCCGTCCAAGTCATCACAGATGTGGTTTCCATAGCCTCCGGCTATCCACTCTGTTTACGCGGGGCTTACAACCTATGGTCAGGGGCCTAAATGCGAGAAACCTCACAGTGTTCATGGCGATGCTGCGCATCGCGGCTCGGAGGCTGGTAACCGGCGCCTTCCCTCGTCGTGCTCCGTCGCTACGCTCCCTCGCCCTCCTCAGTCCAGTGCACCGGCGCCTCCTCACGGGTCGGGGGTGGCGGGGCGGGCGGAGCCGAGGACCGGGGCGGCCGTACGCTAGGGAAACGTGCAGCTCCAGCAACTGGCCTACTTCGTGGCTGTCGCCGAGGCCCGGCACTTCACCCAGGCCGCCGAGCGGATGCGCGTCGCCCAGCCGTCGCTGAGCAAGCAGATCAAGGCGCTGGAGGCCGACCTCGGCGCGCCGCTGTTCAGCCGTGCCCGGGGAAACGTCACTCTCACCCCCGCCGGGGAGGCCCTGCTCCCGCTGGCCCGCCGCATGCTCGCCGACGCCGACACCGCCCGGCGGGAGGTCGCCGAACTGGCCGGGCTCCGCCGGGGGCGGGTACGGCTGGGCGCCACGCCCTCGCTCTGCGCCGGGCTGATGGCCGACGCGCTGGCCAGGTTCCACCGCGCCTACCCCGGCATCGAGCTGCTGGTGGAGGAGGGCGGCTCCCGCGACCTGGTCCGGGCCCTGGCCCGCGGCCAGCTCGACCTCGCCCTGATCATCATGCCGCTGCAGAGCGACGACCCGGCCCTGGTCACCGAGGAGATCCTCCGGGAGAACCTGGTCGTCGTCTCCCCGTCGTCCTCACGGCCGCGCAGGCCGTACCTGCGCATCCAGGATCTGCGCGGGCAGCCGATGGTGATGTTCCGGCGCGGCTACGACCTGCGGGAGGCCACCCTCGGCGCGTGCCGCCAGGCCGGGTTCGAGCCGCGGTTCGCCGTGGAGGGCGGCGAGATGGACGCGGTGCTCCGCTTCGTGGAGGCGGGACTGGGCGTCGCGCTGGTCCCGTCCATGGTGCTGGACGGCCGGCCCGGCCTGACCGGGACCCCGCTGGCCCCGCCGGGCCTGCGCCGCACGATCGCCCTCGCCCATCGCAAGGACGTCGAGCCCACCCGTGCCGCGCAGGCGTTCCGCGCCACTTTGCTGTTCTTCCTCGCCGAGGCCGCCCATGACGGTAGCCTTCCCGAGGGCGTCGAGCTGCTCCCGGGCGGACCTGGGCGATAGGCCCTTAGGTCAGGAATCGATCACATGGGCCTCGTTCGAGGAGACGGCCCGTTATCCTTCGTAGGGTCGAACATGTGTCCCCTCGAACAGACGAAGAGGCGTAGTGACCGCTCCGCCCAACGAAACACTCACGCTTCTCCTCATCGAGGACGACTCGGGCGACGCCTTCCTGGTGGAAGAGCTTCTCTCGGAGGCGGAGAACCCTCCGAAGATCACTTGGGTGCGCAGCCTCGCCGAAGCCCGGGTCCGCCTGACCGATGAGGTCAGATGCGTGCTCGTGGACCTCTCGCTCCCCGACGCGTCCGGGCTGGAGGCCCTGGAGCAGGTCCTGGCGATGGCGCCGCACGCGGCCGTGCTCGTGCTGACCGGTCTGAACGACTCGCACGTGGGTGTCGAGGCGGTCTCCGCCGGGGCGCAGGACTTCCTGGTGAAGCAGGACATCGACGCCCGGCTCCTGATCCGCGCGGTCCGCTACGCCATGGAGCGCAAGCGCGCCGACCTCGCCCAGCGCAAGCTGGTCGAGGTCGAGCTGACGACGAAGGAGAACTCCCGCCTGGAGCGCGGGCTGCTCCCCGTCCCCCTGCTGGAGGCGGGGGTGCTCCACCACGAGGCCCGCTACCTGCCCGGCCGCCAGCGCACGCTCCTGGCCGGCGACTTCTGGGACACCGTGCAGAGCGCCGACGGCGCCGTGCACGTGGTGGTCGGCGACGTCTGCGGGCACGGCCCGGACGAGGCGGCGCTGGGAGTGGCGCTGCGGATCGCCTGGCGGACCCTCGTGCTGGCCGGGCACACCGGCAACGACGTGCTGCGCACGCTCGACTCGGTGCTCCGTGTCGAGCGCAAGTCCTCGGAGATCTTCACCACGCTCTGCACGATGACCGTGGAGCCGGGACTGCGGAACGCCCGCATGCACGTCGTCGGCCATCCGCCGCCCCTGCTGATCCGCGACGGCGCGGTCGAGGTGACGCAGGGGACGCCGTCCGGCCCGCCCCTGGGCATCTTCCAGGGCGTCGAGTGGTCCCCCATCGACGTGCCGCTCGGCGACGAGTGGTCCGTCCTGCTCTACACCGACGGCCTGATCGAGGCCACCATCGGCGGAGGCCCCGACCTGCTCGGCACCGAGGGCCTGGAGCGGCTGGTCCGCGAGCAGGGCGGCATCGACCTCGACCGGCTCATCGAGCGGGTCATCGAGCTGAACGAGGACCCGCTCAACGACGACCTGGCCGCGGTCCACATCTCGCGGGGCGGCGGGCGGTGAGAGGACCGACGACGGCGGGCCGCGGCGCTGCCGGGCTCCGGCCGGTGAAGAGCTCGAACCGGTGAAGAACCCCGGACGATAAGGGATTCCGGACGATGAACAGCCGTATGCGACTGCGTCCCCTCCCCGCGCCGCCGCCGGCGGAGGGCTTCGGCAGGCTGCCGGTGGGACGGTGGTTCCTGCTCGCGGGCTCGGCCGTGGCGCTGGTGTTCGCGATCGCCGCCGTGCTCACGGTCGGCGCGATCGGCGCGGCCCGCGATGCCAGGTCGGTCGTCGTCGACGTCATCGACCCCGCGGCCCTGCGCACCCTGGAGCTGTCCGGGGCGCTGGCCACGCAGGAGAGCGCGGTGCGCGCGTACGGCAGGACCCGTGAGGCGCAGCACCTCGAGGACTACCGGGCCGCGATCGAGAAGGAGAGGGCCGCCCTGGCCGCCATCGACCGCCTGCTGCCCGGCCTCCCCGACCCGGACCCCGTCCGTTCCGAGCTCGACGCGATCGGCGCCGCCGCGGCGGCCTGGCGGAGCGAGTACGGCGACGTCGTCACGACCGCCGTCCCGCCGCGCAGGGCGGAGGAGATCCTCACGCGGGACGCGCAGGCCGGCGCTGAGCACTACACCGCGATCCGCGCCGCGCTGACGGCGCTGGAGGACCGTCTGACCCGGGCGCACGCCGCCGCGGGCGAGCGGCTGCAGGAGTCCTGGCAGTCGGTCTACGTCGCTCTCGGCGGGGTGGCCGCGGTGATGGTCCTGGCCTTCGCCGGCTTCATCGTCATCGTCCGCTACGCCGTGCTGCGGCCGGTGGCCGAGCTGACCGGGCAGGTGCGCGCGGTCGCCCAGGGCGACTTCGACCACCGGCTCAACGTCGAGCGCCCGGCCGAGCTCGCCGAGCTCGCCGGTCACGTGGACGCCATGCGGCGCCGCATCCTCAGCGAGTGGCGCCGGGCCAGCGACGCGCAGGCCAAGCTGGAGGACCAGGCGGCGGAGCTGCGCCGGTCGAACGGGGAGCTGGAGCAGTTCGCCTATGTGGCCAGCCACGACCTGCAGGAGCCGCTGCGCAAGGTCGCCAGCTTCACCCAGATGCTGGAGCAGCGCTACGCCGACCAGCTCGACGACCGGGCCCGGCAGTACATCGCGTTCGCGGTGGACGGCGCCAAGCGCATGCAGTCGCTCATCAGCGACCTGCTCGACTTCTCCCGGGTGGGCAGGCTCGGCGGCGAGCGCTCCTCGATCGACAGCGCCGAGCCGCTGAAGGAGGCGCTGGACAATCTGGCCGCCCCGATCGAGGAGGCCGGGGCGACGGTGACCTTCGACGAGATGCCCACGGTGTACGGCAACCGCCAGCAGCTCACCCAGCTCTTCCAGAACCTCGTCGGCAACGCGGTGAAGTTCCGTTCCCGGCAGGCGCCCGTCGTCCACATCGGGGTGCGCCCGGCGGGGGACATGTGGGAGTTCTCCTGCACGGACAATGGAATCGGCATCGAGAGCAAGTACACCGACCGGATCTTCCTGATCTTCCAGCGGCTCCACGGCCGGGACGTCTATCCGGGCACCGGCATCGGGCTGGCGCTGTGCAAGAAGATCGTCGACTACCACGACGGACAGATCTGGGTGGATACCACTAATTCCGACAATAGCTACAATTCAGACATTGACCATCATGCAGATATAAATATCGACAAGCAAGCGAAAAGCGGGACAACGTTCCGCTGGACCCTTCCCCGAGGAGACACCGATGAATGACCTCCGCTGGATCGACGTGCTCCTCGTCGAGGACGATCCGGGAGACGTCCTGCTCACCCGGGAGGCCTTCGAGCTCAACAAGGTCAAGAACAAGCTGCACGTCGTCAACGACGGCGAGCAGGCCATGGCCTTCCTCCGCAAGGAGGAGGGGTACGAGGACGCCCCCACGCCCGACCTGGTCCTCCTCGACCTCAACCTGCCCCGGAAGGACGGCCGCGAGGTCCTCCAGGACATCAAGTCGGACGAGAGCCTGCGCCGCATCCCGGTGGTCGTGCTGACCACCTCCGAGGCGGAGGAGGACATCCTGCGCAGCTACAACCTGCACGCCAACGCCTACGTCTCCAAGCCGGTGGACTTCGACCAGTTCATCAGCGTGGTGCGGCGGATCGACGACTTCTTCGTGACGGTGGTGAAGCTGCCGAACTCCGCCTGACCCCGGCGGCCGGCGCCCTCCCGAGCCGGCTCCCCATTCACCCGCTTTTTCCACATTTATTGATATTTGCCGGATTTTGAGGCTTTTACTACCTCCGGTGATTCCCGAGGCTTTCCGCAGCGGCTCATCTGACCTCTCCGCGACCTCTCGCTTGCCCGACGTGACGGGAATCACACCGGCTCCGAGAAAATGTGAGTGACGCTTCTCACACAACTGATGAGCAGCGTCGTAACGTATCCCCCACCAATGTGTGTGCGCGCACGCGTGAGCCGGCGCGACCGCGGCCCTGCGGGCGGCACAGCTGAAGCGACCCGGACCCTCTGGTGAACGGGGTCCGCGGGAGGTGGAGAGGTCCCTGATGACCCAGACAACGGCCGACAACCCGGCCCCGGCCAGAAGGCAGCGCGCGCAGATCAAAGAGCGCACTCTGCGAACCGACCAGTGGTGGCGTTATCCGCTGGTCACCTTCATCATCTTCACGGCGTTCCTCGTCTACGCCACGTGGGCGATCTTCGATAACGATTTCTTCGTCGCGCCGTACCACGCGCCCTTCGCCTCCCCCTGTCTGGCGGAGGCGGTCTGCGAACCGGACGCGCGGCTGTTCGGCTGGGCGCCGCTCGGCGACTGGTACACCTGGCCGCCGGGCCTGCTGATCCTCGGCCTCCCGGCGGGTTTCCGCTTCACCTGCTACTACTACCGCAAGGCCTACTACCGCGGCTTCTGGCTCTCCCCCCCGGCCTGCGCCGTCAACGAGCCGCACTCCAAGTACACCGGTGAGTCCCGCTTCCCGCTGATCCTGCAGAACGTCCACCGCTACTTCTTCTACGCGGCGATCGTGATCGGTCTGATCCTCGCCTACGACGCGGTCAAGGCGCTCATCGAGAAGCCGGGCGGCGTCGGCACCTGGGTCCTGATCGTCAACGCGATCCTGATCAACCTGTACACCCTGTCGTGCCACTCGTGCCGTCACATCACCGCCGGGCGCCTGAACCACTTCTCCAAGCACCCGATCCGGTACCGCGCCTGGGGCTTCGTCTCCAAGCTCAACGCCAAGCACCAGGAGCTGGCGCTGGTCTCGATGTTCTCGGTCATGGGCGCCGACCTGTATGTACGGCTGGTCGCCAAGGGCGTCCTCACCTTCCCGTTCGCGTAAGGAACCGTGGAACCTCACATGGAAATCGAGCGTCACGAATACGACGTCGTCGTCATCGGCGCCGGCGGGGCGGGACTGCGGGCCGCCATCGAAGCCCGGCAGCAGGGCAAGCGCACCGCGATCGTCTGCAAGTCGCTGTTCGGCAAGGCCCACACCGTCATGGCCGAGGGCGGCGCCGCCGCGGCCATGGGCAACGTCAACAGCGACGACAACTGGATGGTGCACTTCCGCGACACCATGCGCGGCGGCAAGTTCCTCAACAACTGGAGGATGGCCGAGCTGCACGCCAAGGAGGCCCCGGACCGGGTCTGGGAGCTGGAGGCCTGGGGCGCGCTGTTCGACCGCACCAAGGACGGCAGGATCAGCCAGCGCAACTTCGGCGGGCACGAGTACCCCCGGCTGGCCCACGTCGGCGACCGCACCGGCCTGGAGATGATCCGCACCCTGCAGCAGCGCGTGGTCGCGCTCCAGCAGGAGGACGAGAAGCTGCACGGCGACCCCGAGGCGTACATCAAGGTCTTCCAGGAGTGCACGGTCACCCGCCTGCTCAAGACCGGCGACAAGGCCGCGGGCGGGGCGGGCAAGGCGGGGGGCGTCATCTCCGGCGCCTTCGGCTACTGGCGGGAGAACGGCAAGTTCATCCTGTTCGACGCCCCCGCGGTGGTGCTGGCCACCGGCGGCATCGGCAAGTCCTACGTGGTCACCTCCAACTCCTGGGAGTACACCGGGGACGGCCACGCGCTGGCGCTGCTGGCCGGGGCGAAGCTGATCAACATGGAGTTCATCCAGTTCCACCCCACCGGGATGGTCTGGCCGCCGTCGGTCCGCGGCATCCTCGTCACCGAGTCCGTCCGCGGTGACGGAGGCGTGCTGCGCAACTCCGAGGGCAGGCGCTTCATGTTCGACTACATCCCGGACGTCTTCAAGGACAAGTACGCCACGACCGAGGAGGAGGGCGACCGCTGGTACACCGACCAGGCCAACAACCGCCGTCCTCCGGAGCTGCTCCCCCGCGACGAGGTGGCCCGGGCCATCAACTCCGAGGTCAAGGCCGGGCGCGGCTCGCCCCAGGGCGGCGTCTACCTGGACGTCTCCACCCGCCTCCCGGCCGCGGAGATCATCCGGCGGCTGCCCTCGATGCACCACCAGTTCAAGGAGCTGGCCGACGTCGACATCACCGCCGAGCCGATGCAGGTCGGCCCGACCTGCCACTACATCATGGGCGGCGTCGAGGTCGACGCGGACACCGGGGCGGCGTCCGTGCCCGGCCTGTTCGCGGCGGGCGAGGTCTCCGGCGGCATGCACGGCTCCAACAGGCTCGGCGGCAACTCCCTGTCCGACCTGCTGGTGTTCGGCCGCAGGGCCGGCGCCGGCGCCGCGGCGTACGTGGACGCCCTCAAGGCCCGGCCCGCGGTCTCGGAGGAGTCGGTGACGGCGGCGAGGGCCGAGGCGACGGCCCCGCTGGAGCGCGGTGGCGAGAACCCCTACGAGGTCCACCACGAGCTGCAGCGGACGATGAACGACCTGGTCGGCATCATCCGCAAGGCCGAGGAGATCACCGAGGCGCTGGAGTCCGTGGGCAAGCTCAAGGAGCGGGCCAAGGCCGTCGGCGCGCCCGGCGGCCGGATCTACAACCCCGGCTGGCACCTCGCCCTGGACCTGCGCAACATGCTGCTGGTCTCCGAGTGCGTGGCCCGGGCGGCGCTGCTGCGCGAGGAGAGCCGCGGCGGCCACACCCGCGACGACTTCCCCGACATGTCCCCCACGTGGCGGCGCAAGCTCCTGGTCTGCGGCGCCTCCCCCGACGGGTCGGAGGTCACCGTCGAGGAGAAGACCCAGCCCGCCATGCGCGACGACCTGATCAGGCTGTTCGACCGGGCCGAGCTGAAGAAGTACATCACCGAGGAAGAGCTGGTCGACTTCGACGCGCTGGTCAAGGAGTAGAGCCATGGGTTACAAGGCGAAGTTCCGCGTGTGGCGGGGCGAGGGCGGCGAGGGCAGGCTTGAGGACTTCACCGTCGAGGTGAACGAGGGCGAGGTCGTCCTCGACATCATCCACAGGCTCCAGGCCACCCAGGCTCCCGACCTGGCCGTACGGTGGAACTGCAAGGCCGGCAAGTGCGGGTCGTGCTCGATGGAGATCAACGGCAAGCCCCGGCTGGGCTGCATGACCCGGATGTCCACCTTCGGGGAGGACGAGACGATCACCGTGACGCCCATGCGGACGTTCCCGGTGATCAAGGACCTGGTCACGGACGTGTCGTTCAACTACGCCAAGGCCCGGGAGATCCCCTCCTTCACGCCTCCGGCGGGCGTCGAGCCGGGCGAGTACCGCATGCAGCAGATCGACGTCGAGCGGAGCCAGGAGTTCCGCAAGTGCATCGAGTGCTTCATGTGCAACAACGTCTGCCACGTGATCCGCGACCACGAGGAGAACAAGCCCGCCTTCGCCGGGCCGCGCTTCCTGATGCGGATCGCCGAGCTGGACATGCACCCCTACGACGTGGTCGACCGCAAGGACTCCGCGCAGGAGGACCACGGGCTGGGCTTCTGCAACATCACCAAGTGCTGCACCGAGGTCTGCCCCGAGCACATCAAGATCACCGACAACGCGCTGATCCCGATGAAGGAGCGCGTCGTCGACCGCAAGTACGACCCGCTGGTCTGGCTCGGCAACAAGATCTTCAAGCGCACCGGCTCGAAGAGCTGAGCCTCCGGCCCCGGCCTCGCCGTACCGGACCCCCTTCCGCCACGGCGAGGCTGCCCGGCCGCACCCTTCGCTCCACTCACCTACCTCCCTCTTGCCGTGATATGCCACACTTCCCCCATATGTGGCACAGATGGGCGAAATGGGGCTTGTGGAGCTACGGGACATCGAGATCTTCCTGACGCTGGCCGAGGAGCTGCACTTCGGCCGCGCCGCCGAACGGCTGCATGTCTCCGTGGCCCGGGTCAGCCAGGCGATCAAGAAGCAGGAACGCGCCATCGGCGCCGAGCTCTTCGCGAGGAACAGCCACAGCGTCCGGCTCACGCGACTGGGCGAGCAGCTGCGGGACGATCTGAGCCGGCTGCACCAGGGCCTGTCGCAGACCCTGGAGCGGGCGCGGCTGGCCGCGCGCGGCAAGACCGGCACGCTCCGGGTGAGCCTGTTCCCGTCCAACGTCCAGGAGCTGCGCCGCTACTGGGAGACCTTCCGCGCCCGGCACCCGCAGTGGGAGCTGCGCCTGCGGGTGTCGGTCTACCAGGATCCGTTCGCCCAGCTGCGCAACGGGGAGACCGACATCCTGGTCACCTGGCTGCCCGTCGAGGAGCCCGACCTCACCGTGGGCCCGCTGCTCTTCGCCGAACCGAGGGTGCTGGCCGTGGCCGGCGACCACGCGCTCACCCGGTGGTCCTCGGTCTCCCTGGAGACGGTCAGCGACTTCCAGCACATCGCCGTGGAGTCCGTGCCCGGCTACTGGTTCGACAACTACGTCCCGGAGCTCACCCCCGGAGGGCGGTCGATCGACCGCACCGCCACCGTGAGCAACCTCGAGGACATCTTCATGGCCACGGTCCTGGGCGAGGCCGTCAGTCTCTTCCCGGCCCACGTGAACTGGTATTTCCCCCGCCCCGACATCGCCTACCTGCCCGTCAAGGACATGGATCCGCTGCCGTACGGGCTGCTGTGGCTCAGCGCCGCGGAGAACGACATGATCCGCGCCTTCGCCCACGTCGTCCGCGACCTGGGACCGCTGCCCGGCTGAGACCGGTCACGACCGGCGTCGTCTGCGGCGCCGCCACAGGGCTGCCGAATCCCTCCCCCGCGTGAAGTTCCGGGTTAACGCAGCGTTGCGAGATCCCGCGTTGCCCCCGGCCAGGCCGTATCGGCAACCTTGATCAAGGATCAAACGCTACATATGCGGGGAATCGTGGCAAAAAACCACATGCGAGCATATTCATGAACATCATCGGCTCGACGATCGTCTTCACCGTCGATGATCTGGCGAGCTCGCGCCGCTTCTTCACCACCCACCTGGGCTTCCGCGAGGTGCTCGACAGCCCGGACTTCACCTGGCTGAGCCGCGACGACGCGGTGGCCGACGTCCTGCTGCACCAGCGCGACCTCGAACGGCCGCGCGAGCGGATCGCCCAGCCGGTGGTCGCGTTCGCGGTCACCGACCTGGCCCGCGAGCACGAGCGCCTGCGCGCCGAGGGCGCGCCCATCGTCGGGCGGTTGCGGCGCACCCCCTGGGGCGAGTGGCTGCTTCGTCTCACCGACCCCAACGGCATCGTCGTCGAGCTGACCGAATGGATCGCACCCGGCGGCCATCCCGACGGCAGCTGACCCGACGGCAGCTGACCCGACGGCGGCTGATCCCGGCCGCACCATCCCCGCACCGACCAGGCGATGGCGTGTCAGCGGCCGCGTCAGGGCGGCGACGGCCCGGTATCAGAGCGACCGGCGATCGTAGAGGCCATGAGCGGTTCGGCGATCACGACCCCGAGACCGGGGAGCGATCTCCTCGGGCGATCCGGCCCGGGCGATCTCGACACCCCCGGCACCGGCAGGGCCGCGTCTCCGCCGTCCGTCCGCTCTTCGACTTGCCCATCGGATTCGAAGGAGTGCACCACCATGTCCGTCACCCTCACCGACCAGGACGCCCTGACCCTGCGCACCGCCGCCTGGGGCGCCGTCTCGCTGATGTCCGCCGCCGGCGCCGCCGGCTCGCCGCACCGGGTCGCCACCGAAGGCTCCATCGCGCTGACCTCCGCCACCGGCCTGGTCGGGCACGTGCTCACCAAGGCCCCCAGGGGCCTGGACGGCAAGTCCGTGGCCGCCCTCGCCGACCAGGTGCTGCCGGCCCTGACGGCGGCCGTGAGCCTGCTCAAGCGGCAGGCTCCGGCCGAGGCCGACAACTTCCGCCGCACCGTCGCCGTCGCCGTCGACGCATCCGCCCGGGCGCAGAGGGGCGAGCCCGGCCCTGCCATGACCGAGATGGCCCGCAAGATCACCGAGGCCCTCGACGCCGCCTGACGGATGCCCGCCTGCTCATGGTGCGGATGCTGCTGCAGCACACCAGCGGGGTGTTCAACGTCACCGGCGACTTCGACCCCGACGGGACGTTCGTGCCGGGGATCCCCGCCACCCCCTCCGGCAAGGAGGGGTGGACAACCGGTTCACGACCTACCGGCCGGAGGAGCCGGTACGACTGGCGCCGTCCAAGCCGGCGCGGTTCGAGCCGGGCACGGACTGGAGCTGCTCCAACACCAACCACGTGCTGGCCCGGCTGCTGATCGAGCACGACCTGAGCATGTTCATCTCCGCGCTGCTGGGCGGCGAGCTGCTGCCGGCCGAGTTGCTGGCCGAGATGTGCACGCCGCATCCCAAGGCCGGCTACGGCCTGGGCCTGTTCGTGCAGGAGGCTCCGGGCGGCGCCACCGTCATCACCCACAACGGCGGCGCCGCCGGCCACGCGGCGCTGATGTACAGCACACCCGACGGCGGCAAGACGCTGACCGCCGCGCTGAACCACGTCGACGACGCCGCGCTGTCCCTGGGAGCGGCGTTTCAGCGGGCGACGCAGCGGCTCGTCCAGGAGGTGTTCGGCGGGACAGCCGGATCGGCGGACGAGCAGACCGGTTGAGCCGTCCCTCATCCGGCGACCGGCGGCGCTCACCCCGGGGCGGCTGTGCCGTGCGGAGCCCGCAGAACCCGCAGAACCCGCGGAGCTCGCGGAGCTCGCGGAGCTCGGGGCCGGGAACCGCCGGGCGGGCTACTCGCCCTTCCGGCGGAACAGACCGCGCTTCTTCTCACCCGGTCCCGCTCCGGGGATCGGATGAACCGCCGTACCCGTGGGACCCTGGGGCCCCGCCGGAGGCGGCGGCCCGGCGGGCGGGGCGAACGGAGGCGGGGGCTGCTCCTGGCCGCGGGGCGACCCGGGCGGCTCGGGGAACGTCATCGTGTCACCGGGACCGCCGGGCGGGGGGCCGCCGGGACCCTGAGGCGGACCCGCGGGGAAGTCACCGGGACCCTGAGGCGGACCCGCGGGGAAGTCACCGGGACCCTGAGGCGGACCCGCGGGGAA
>NZ_BOOH01000028.1 GCF_016863135.1 Planobispora longispora | reverse complement strand
CCTGAGGCGGACCCGCGGGGAAGTCACCGGGACCCTGAGGCGGACCCGCGGGGAAGTCACCGGGACCCTGAGGCGGACCCGCGGGGAAGTCGCCGAACCTCTGGGACGGACCGGCGGGGAAACCACCGGGGCCCTGGGGCGGACCGATCGGGAGATCGCCGGGGCCCTGGGGACCGTCGTGCGGTCTGGGGACGAACCAGGTCTCGGGAGCCGCGGGGTCGGTGGGACCACCGGCAGGGGGGAGGCCCGGGTCCTGGGGGAACCTGTCCGGGGGCGAGGCTCCCGGGGGCGGGTCCTGGAGCGAAGGATCCTTGGGGAACGGGCCCGGGTGCGGCGGGGAGGAGAACCACGACGACTCGGAGCCGGCGGGCGGCGAGGCCTGGTCGTGGAAGGCCGGCGGGGTCCGGTCGTGGAAGGGCTGCGGGGGCTGGTCCCGGAAGGCGGGCGGAGCGTCCGGACCGGGCTGCGGGGGCGCGTAGGCCGCCGGATCGTGGGGCTGGGGGTACTGCTCGGTCGGATAGCCCTCCGGGTAGGCCGGCGGGTACATCTGCATCGGGACGAAGCTGATGATCGGGGCGTAGGCCGTACCGCCCTGGTAGACCGCGTGCAGGCCCGGCATGGAGGCGTAGCCCGGACCCGCGGGGTAGCCCTCGGCGCCCGCGGGGCGGGGACCGGCGCGGCGGACGGCGGCGGCGTGGGCCATGCGGCGCAGCCTGCCCTCGAAGATCAGGACGGCGAAGAGCACGAGCAGGACCAGGATCAGCGCCGGGATGCCGAGCTGGCGGCTGAGCGTGGTCGCGTCGTACTCCGAGTCGGCGTTGCGGATCTCGTACGGCACCGCGGCGGAGTCGTCGTCGAACGTGCTGCCGCTCACCTCGGGCGACGGCGAGGCCGTCGGGAGCAGGGAGGGCGCCTGCGTGGTCGTCGGGAAGACGACCTCGTCCTCGGGCGTCGAGGCGGTCGTCGGCGGCGGCTCGACGACGGGCGCGGAGGTCGGCGCCTGAACCGGCGGGGGCGCGGAGGTCGCCGCGGGAGGCTTGGTCGTCGCCGGGGGTTTGGTCTTCGCGGGGGCCTTGGTCGGCGTGGGCGTGACGGTGACCTTCACGGTGACCGTCGTCTGATCCGGCGAGGTGGCCGAAGGGCTGGGCTCGGGCTCGCCGGGGGTCTGGGTGACCGTGACCGTGACGGTCGGGGTCGGCTCCTCGCACTCGGGATCGGCCTCGGTGTCGCACCCCGGGATCTGCGGGGGTTCGGCGAGGACGGCCCGCGTGGCGGCGTCCGCCGGACCGGAGCCGGCCAGCGACGCGGCGGCGAGCGTGACCGCGCCGGTCAGACCGAGGGATACGAACACGGCCGAGAGTGCTGCCGTACGGCGAGATCTCGTCACCGGTGCCTCCGTGCGCTTCCCCGAGCGATCTACCTACATCGAGAAAATACTAGTCAGGGAAAAGTAACAGCAAAGTACTCTTCACCCTACAGATCACAATCCGGTCTCCGGTGCGGAACCGTGATCCGTGACATCCGGCTGCCCGATCACGCATGGATCGAACCTCCTCGATCGGGCCGGCAGGAACACGCGTCCCCAACGTCCGGCCCCGGGTCCCTTCCCGGAGCGGGAGAGGCGTCAGAACCTCCGGCCCCGGCGGAGGCGGGCCTGGAGCCACAGGAGGCAGAGCAGTCCTCCGATCGCGACCCCCGCGACGGGCAGGCCCCGGATTCCCGCCAGGATCGGGCTCGACTGTCCCACGACCTCCATCTGCTGTTGCGGCCCCGCCGTCGGGGCGGGGTGGATCTCCCGGGGCAGCGGGGCGCCCAGGGGCTCCTCCGGATCCGGGCGGCCCTCCGGCGCGGCCTGGGAGGGCACGGCCGACGGCATCCGGATCGACGGGGCGTTCCAGGCCGGTGCGGGCGCCTGGCCGATCACGGTCCACCCCGGCGGCACGAGCACGGGCACGGGCACGGGCGCCGGTGCGGGGGTGGGGACGGGCGGGGCGGCCGTCGGGTCGGCGTTCAGGTCACCGAGGGCTGCGGGGTTCTCGGAGCCCGCGGAGCCCGCGGAGCTCGCGGAGCTCGACGGCGTGGGGGTGGGGCTTCCCCGGCCGGGCCAGGCGGGCCCCGGGTTCCGGTCCGTGTTCCCGCCCCGGCCGTCACGGGGCCGTCTGGGCCGCTGCTTCTCCGATGCGGAACCGGCGTCGCCGCGCGGACGGACCTGCTTGTTCCTTCCCTCGCCGTCGCGGGGCCGCCCGGGCCGGTCCTTCACCGGCGCGACCTTCGGCCGCTCGCCGGGGCCCGCGTTCTCCCCCGCCGCGGACGGCTCCGGGGACGGCTCCGGGGACGGCTCAGCGGACGGAGAAGCGGGTGGTTCCGAGGACGGCGAGGCGGGCGAGACCGGGGGGACGGACGGGACCCCGCCCGGGCCGCCCGCGATGACGACTCCGGCTTCCAGAAGGCACTGGAGAAGTCCCGGGTCGGCCGTCGGGAAGGGCCGGGCGCCGGGCTCCGACGCCCCGGCCCCTCCCGGTCCACCGGGCGCGCGCACTCCATCCGCTCCAGGCTCACCCGTTCCCGGCCCGTACGGTCCACCCGGTGCGTGCGCTTCACCCGCTCCAGGCTCACCCGCTCCCGGCCCGTACGGTCCACCCGGTGCGTGCGCTCCGCCGGGTCCGTCTGCTTCGCCTGGCGCGTCCAGCTCCTCGAGTGCGGCCGCCCCGCCGGGCATCTCCGGCCAGGCGGACCACATCGGGCCCGCCGACCCCCCGAGCTCCGCGATCCCCGCGGCCTCCGCGGCCTCCGGATCCGGCCGCTCCAGCCGTACCCAGAACCCCGTCGTGTCGCTCAGCGGCACCCAGGCCCACAGCGGGCGGGTTCCCCCCTCGGACACCGGAGACACCTGGGCGAGACAGGCCGGGACGGGATCGTCGTATCCGAACGCGCCCGCCGACGCGCCGCCCACTGTGATCGTCCCCGCCCCCATCGCCGACACGACCAGGGCATGCTTCAGCCATCCGCCCTTTACGCCCACCGCACGTCTCCGATCCCCCGACACGGGCGCGCGACACATTACGCCCCGTAACTGTTATGTCACGGTGCGCTACATTTCAATCCTGGAGGAGCCGGTCTCGCACGGCGTGCACGATCGGCAGGTCCGCCGGGAGCCAGGCCACCGCGTCCAGCTCGTCCAACGAGAGCCAGCGCAGCCCCAGGTGCTCCTTGGCCTCCGGCTCCCCCCGCGTGATCGTCGCGAGCCACACCCGCAGGACGTAGCCCTCGCTCAACGGCCAGTCGCCGCCGACCCGCTCCCCCACCTCGATCAGGACGCCGAGCTCCTCCTGGCACTCCCGGACCAGGGCCGTGTGGTCGTCCTCGCCCGGGTCGACCTTCCCTCCGGGGAACTCCCACCCCCCGGCCAGCGCCGGCGGCTCGGCGCGTTGCGCGGCCAGAAGCCTGCCGCTCCCGTCCACGATCGCAGCCCCCACGACGACTCTCCTCATGGGGTCTGATTCTGTCCCATGACGGGACCGCTCGGTTCGGAACGGATCTCAGCCCTGCCTCTTCAGTTCCAGCTGGGCCAGAACGGAGGGGTTCTGCAGGGGACGGGTGAAGCCGACGATGCCGGAGCGGTCGCGGTAGGTGGTGACCTTGATCGGGCCGCACAGCCGGCACCTGGCCTCGATCATCTTGCCCGGCGTGACCACCATGCCCACGTGCCCGGGGCGATCGGGGCCGGTGCCGGGACCGGAGTTGAAGAAGACGAGGTCTCCGGCCTGCTCCTGACCCGCGGGGACCTCCACCCCGAACGGCCACTGGCCGAAGGTGGTGCGCGGGATGGACAGGCCGACGCTCCGGTAGGCCATGTAGATGATCCCCGAGCAGTCGAAGGCGTCCGGCCCGGTGCCGCCCCACAGGTACGGCTTGCCGCGCTGCGCCAGCGCGTAGCTGAGGATCCCGGCCACCACGTCGTCGGGCGCCGCCGCCACCAGGGGCGGGTCGCAGGCGGGCTCGGCCTCGGGCGGGGTGCTGACCGCGCCGTCCTTGGCGTACTTCGCGGCGATCTCCATGACCTGGTCCACGTACCACCAGGCCCGGTTGTAGACGAACAGCGCCCGCCGCACGTCCTCCGGCGCCCCGTTGCGCTTGAGCATCTTGGCCGCGCCGAGGATGGCGTCCGCCGGGTTGTAGACGTCGGCCCAGCCGTCGCCGTCGCCGTCGGAGGCGTACCCGTTGAACTCGGACGGGATCTTGATCTTCGCCTGCCCGCCCCACGTGCTGATCAGGAACTGCATCGGCCCGGCGGCCCCGGCGTGGTTGGTCCCGCTCCGCACGCCGGGGAGGGTGGATCGCCCGTGGTCGGTCTCCCGTTTGCCGACCCCGGCGAGCACGTTCCACTGCACGCCGATCTTCTCGCCGTGCTCGCGGTAGAGCTCGAGATACTCCTGCGGGATGTCGGAGGTCGCCGTCTCGGACTGGTCGTCCACCTGCCGGGCGTTCTCCTCGCAGTCGGGGAAGCCGCCGCCGCCGGTGAACGAGGGGAAGGTGCTCACCATCATCATCGGAGCCATGATCAGGGCGATCAGGCACAGCCCCGCGACGGCGAGGATCAGCGTGATCCGGCCTCTCCTGCCGCTGTCCCGGCTCACTCGCTCGCCCCCGTGATCTGGTCGTCTCCCTCCTGGCCTGAGTCGGCGGGCTGGAGGTCGTGGACCCGCCAGCCGTCGCCGACCGGGATGAGCGTGACGGCGTACTCGTCGGTGCGGTCCCTCGGTCCGCTCTTGGAGGTGACGCGCTCGGTGCAGGCCACCACGAAGACCACCGAGGACTCCTGGATCTGCCGGATCTCCTTCACCGTCGCCGAACCGGCGGAGACCACCTCGTCGGTCCGGTTCGTCTCCACGAACGCCGTCGAGGTGCGCGCCCGCACCAGCACCTCGGCGAACTCCGCCGTGGCGTAGCCCCGCAGCCGGTTCCCGTAGGCCACCGGGTCCTCGCGGTGGTCGTAGGTGCCGTACTCGGCGGTGAAGCGCCGCGCGTAGTCGGCGGCGGCGGACAGCTCCCGCCTGCTCATCGGCAGGTAGGAGTAGACGTCGAAGGGCGCGTCGCTGGCCGTCGCCGCCGGGCGCGGCGGCTCCGCGGTCGCGCGCGCCGACGATTCGGGCGCGGTACGGCCGACGCCCGCGGGGTCCGCCCGGTCCTCCCCGCCGCCCCCGGGATCCGACATGGTCAGGTAGACCCCGACCAGCGCGAGCACCCCGACGAGCACGGCGAAGACGAGCCCCCGGCGGTTTCCGCCCTCGGCCATGGTCAGTCCTTGTCGGGGTCGGACGGCCGGAGCCAGAACGGCACCGGCGCGTCATCGGCCTGCCTGCCCCGGCCGGACCTGCTGGTCAGCCAGAGCGGAGGCGCCTCGGAGGAGCGGCCCGAGTGCCCGGAGCCACCGGACGGGGCGCTCCCCGACGAGCCGCGCGAACCGCCGCCGCCGCCGCCGAAAATGCTGCCACCTGAGCCCCGCGAACCGGAGGAGCCAGACGAACCGCCCGAACCAGACGCACCCCGCGAACCGCCGCCGAAGATGCTCCCGCCCGAGCTTCGCGAACCGGACGAACCGGAGGAGCCGCCGGACCTGGCGCTCCGCGAACCGCCGCCCGACGAGCCACGCGAACCGCCGCCACCGAAGATGCTCCCGCCCGAACCCCGTGAACCGGACGAGCCGGAGGAGGAGCCGCGCGAGCCGCCGGAGGAGGGCGGCGGGGCGGACCCGCCGGATCGGGAGACGCTCGGAGAGGACCAGCCGCCGCCGGACCGGCCGCCGAACCAGCCGCCGGACCCGCCCGCGGAGCCCGAGCCGCCCGTCCTGGCCGGGGGTACGGCGCCCGCCGCACGACCGCCGGACCCGCCCGCCGTACGGTTCCCGGAGAGGTTGAGAGGCGGCGCGGCGCCGGTGCGCGGGGCGGTGACCGGACGGCCCACGTTCTTGCGCCGCCCGCCCGACGCGGCGTCGGTGTCCAGCGGCGCGGGCTGCGCGGTGACCGGGACGCGGGTGCCCGACGGCGTGCCCGCCGAACCGCCCTCCTCGCCCCTGGCCCTGCCCTGGGCGACGGCGGCCGCCGCCCCGGCGGACGCTCCGCCGGCGAGCGCGGCGGCCTGCAGCATGGGCTCGGCCTTGCGCATGCCCCACCGGCCCACCCGTGCCGCGGCGACCGGCGGCAGCACGCCCGCCGCGCGCTGGAGGGTGGGCGCGGAGGCCGCCTCGCCCAGCATGCGGGTGGTGAACGTGTGCCCGTCCATCGAGGCGAACAGGTGCTGGAACGGCCGGCGGTAGAAGAAGACCGCGATCGTCAGCAGCGCCATGAACATGACCTGCATGCCCCACGGCATGGCGGTGGAGATGATCAGCGCGTATCCGTACACCAGCACGCCCAGGACGAGGGCGAGGACCGCCTGCCGGAGCAGCGTGCCGATCAGCATCTCCACCCAGCGCATCGCGATGATCCGCCCCGAGCCCGGATGGACGCCGATCAGCAGGAAGACCGGCGCGAGGATCAGCAGCAGCAAGAAGCCGATCTTGAGCGCCAGGAGCGACACCGCCACCAGGAAGATCAGCACTCCGGCGACCATCGCGGCCATCAGCGCGCCGATCGCGATGCCCAGCCGGCTGGTCCAGTCCTTGCCCTGGAAGAGGAAGTAGATCGGGGTGGTCTTCAGGTACTGGGCGACCTCTTCCTCGTAGCGCGCCTGGTGGGCGCTGCTGCTGGGAAGCTGCGCGGCCTTCTGCTCGGCCGCGTCGATCGCCTGGATGTCCAGCAGCTTGGAACCGAAGTCGCCGATCACCGGGGCGTTGGCGTCGGCGGTGCCGAACTGGCCCATCAGCCACGGCTTGCAGACCAGCGTGGACCAGAGCGCGTCGGCGTTCTGCTCCACCGCCGGGGTGCCGCTGTGGCCGTACCCGCCGGCCATCGCCTGCGGGCTGGTCTCCCCCTTGGCCGGCAGGCAGGAGGCCCCGCCCGCGCCGGGCAGGCCGGAGAAGGCCGAGTTGACGACCTCGCCCGTCTTGTCGGTGACGACCTTGCCCAGGCCGGTGAGGTCGCCGGGGCGGCTGAAGAACCAGACCGCGACGGTGACCGCCAGGACCATCCAGATGACGCCCTCGGCGGTCGTGGTCGCGCGCTTGCGGATGAGGCCGTACCACGCCAGCCAGATGGCCCCCAGGATCACCACCGGCCGCAGGAACGGCCAGTACATCGCCTCGGAGAGCCGCTGCACGATGTCGTCGACGACGTTCTTGATCGACTCCAGCGGTCCCTCGGTCGTCGCGGCCTGGTAGGTCGTGATGGTCAGCCGGTCCAGCGCCTTGGCCCAGGAGAAGACCGTGTTGGCCCAGGCGTTGCCCAGCACCGCGGCGACGTCGTCGCAGCCGAGCTCGTGGGTGTGCCAGTACAGGCCGCTCATGCCGTAGGTGCCGTAGTTCGTCCGGACCGCGGGGGCCTGCGCCGCGCCCTCCGGAGGCGGCGGCTTGACCAGGCCGTCCACGCCCGCGCCGACGACCTCGGGCGCCAGGTCCGGGGAGAGGTCGCACGGGGCCGCGGCGGCGATGGACCCGCCCGTGGGGAACACCAGCGGCAGGGCCGCGAACGCCGTGAACGCCACGAGCGCGACGACGATCCGCCTGCGCCATCCGCCCGGCCGCCGCTTCCCTCGCCCGCCGGGGCGCGTGCCGTCCGGCCCGCCCTGCGGCTCACCGTCCGGTCCGTCCCGCCGCCCGGCGGATCGCCTTCCCGGGGCGGTTCTCCCGAGGAGACGCCTCAGCCCCTGGCCGGAGCCCTTCATGAACCCACCTCCAGCGCCGTAGCCCCCGACCTGCCGACTCTGTCGCCCCCGGAGAGATCATGCACGTTCTCGTCGGGTTTCTCATGGGTGGGGTTCGTGTCCAGCCAGCGCAGCAGCTCGCCGGAGACCAGATCCACCCCGATACGGCCCGCGCGGCCGTCCAGATCGCGGAAGACGCACTCACCGTTGCCCAGCGAGCGCAGCACCGCCTTGTGCTCCTCGGACGGATCGACCCCGAGCAGCGCCATCACGTGTTCCACCTCGACCCGCTCGGTGGAACGGAAGGCGAACACCGACGACAGACAGTTCGTCACCTGCTCGTTCAGCAGGTCGCCGGCGTTCTGCGAGACCAGGACGAGCGCGGTGTTGCGCGAGCGGCCCATCCGGCTCACCTCGGGCACCAGCTTG
The DNA here is from genome assembly GCF_016863135.1 of Planobispora longispora. Classification (GTDB taxonomy): domain Bacteria; phylum Actinomycetota; class Actinomycetes; order Streptosporangiales; family Streptosporangiaceae; genus Planobispora; species Planobispora longispora. Next base: position 115,883 of record NZ_BOOH01000028.1, on the reverse strand, counting down.
GCGCCCTCCGGCGTGGAGGTGATCGCCCACGCCTCGTCCAGGAAGATCGCCTTCGGCGTCCGCCGGTCCAGGCCGTTCATCAGGCCCCGGGCGAACTGGGCGACCAGGTAGAGCAGCGCCACCGACAGGCGCTGCTCGTAGGAGTAGTCGTCCCGGCCGGTGACGGCGTCCGGCAGGGTCAGCCCGCCGAGGGTGAAGACCGTGGTCCAGCCCTCGGTGTCGATCTGGTCGCCGCCGGAGGGGTCGAAGCAGAGGCGGGCCAGGTGCATCTCCGACATCGAGCGCAGCACCGCGCCCAGGTTCTTGGAGGCGGCGTCCTCGGCCCGCTCCAGGTAGTCGACGACCTTGCCCAGCGACGGGTCGTCGCCGTTGGACACCGCCGCGACCGCCTGGATCATCGCCGACTCGCGCTCCTCCGACATGCGCGGCAGCAGCAGGCGCAGGGTCTCGGTGGCCATCGTCTTCTTGGCCGCGAGATCGTCGCCGAAGGAGAACGGGTCGAGCAGTCCGGGCGCCGCCGAGCCGAGCGGGATGATCCGCGCCTTCCTGCCCCGCTCCCGCAGGAGCCGGACCAGGGACTCCGCGTCCCCCTTGGGGTCGATCACCGCCACCGTGACCCCGCGCATCGCCATCTGATAGATCATCAGCAGCGCCAGCGTCGTCTTGCCGCCGCCCGGCTCACCGGTGATCGCGATGGCCGTCGGCCGGTTGCGGGCCGCCGCCACCAGCGGGTCGAAGTGCACGATGCTGCGGGCCCGGCCCAGGGTCTCCCCGATGTACGGCCCCATCCAGCCGGCGTGCGTCTCGTCCTCGCGGTCGCCGAGATCGACGGTGGCCGTGGCCATGCCGCCCGCGATGGTCCGCAGCGGCTGCCGCTGGGCGTAGGCGTTGACCCGCACCCGCTCGCCCGGCAGCGCCTCGCAGAACAGCGAGAACTGGTCGCCGGTGGAGTTGACGATGTCGATGCCCATGTCGCGGTAGTGCTCCACGACCGCCTCGACCCGCTGCACGCAGATCTCCTCGGTCGGGGCGGAGACGATCAGCCGGTGCCAGCCGTACACGAACGGCAGGCGCTCCTTGGTGATGCCGTGCTCCAGCATCCGGGCCGCGTCGATCTGCTCGGCCAGGGCCAGCGGCGCCTCCGCGCCCGCCTCCCGGATGTGGATGTCCATGTCCCGGGCGTGGGCCAGCTTGCGCGCGACGTCCTTGCTGGCCTTGACCGGGGAGATCAGCCGCATCCTGGAGCTGATCTCGACCGGGAAGGGCAGCTGGTCGGCGTAGTGCATCCACGGCTCGCCGTCGGGGAAGGGCATCAGGTCGGGGAAGCGGGCGAACGACAGGTGGGCGACGTAGGAGTCGCCGTGCGGCTGCTCGACCCTGAGCAGCGACCTGCCGTTGTGGATCTGCCCCTCGACCAGGGACTCGATCTCCCCCTTGCCCCACCGCCGCTTCGGGCTCGCCGAGGCGGGCGGGTCGCCGAGGGAACCGGTCGCGGCGTGCTGGAACAGCCAGGCGAGCTCGGTGGAGGTGGCGTGCCGGGCGTAGAGCGCGCTGGCCCCCAGCGCCCGCCCGAGCCGCTCGGCCGAGTCGGTCCACCGGGCGATCTCCGTCTTGGGGATCTGGTCGTCCTCGATGCCCAGGGCCTTCTCGCTGCGCTGGTAGAACCCGAAGAGCTGGGCGAACACCCCGGTGCCCAGCTGCACGCCGCGCTGGCCGAGCCGTACGCCGAGGTAGACCTCCTTGGTCCAGAAGTCCTTGGCCCAGACGTGGCGGTACATCTCCTCGAGGTAGTCGCGCCAGCCGGGGCCCTCGTCGGAGGTGGCGTTGAGCGCCATCGCCCACTCCGCCGCCGGGTAGGTGCGGTGCGCCACCCGCAGGTGGACCTCGGCGTCCGGCATCCTGATCGCGGCGAGCGCGATCGTGATGTTGGTGGCCAGGGCCTCCCGCTCCTCGGGCGTGACGAACTCGTAGCTCACGGTCGGCAGCCGGAAGTAGGCCCACGCCGACGAGTCGGTCAGCAGGATCCGGTCGTCGAAGTACCGGACGGCGAGACGGCTGCGCGTCCTCGACCCGCGGCTCATCCGCCCTCCTCCGCCGGCCGCACGAGCCTCCGGCCGCCGTGCTCATCGGCTCGCTCGCCACGCTCGCTCACAGGTCCTCCCGCGCCGGCCGCGCGGGCCTCCGGCCGCCGTTCTCACCGGCTCGCTCGTTCACAGGCCCTTCTCCGTGTTCTCTCGCGCCCCGGGGATCACTGGGCCACTTCCTCCTCGCTCATGCGTGCCGTCCGTGCCGCTCCGAGACCGGCCACCACCACACCGGCCAGCGCGAGGTACGCCCGGCGCCCCGGCGCCCGCAGGTGGGACGGTTCCACCCGGTCGGCCCTTCCGGGAGCCAGTTCGTCCTCCCAGGGCACCCGGACGATCGCCCGGCACCTGCCGCGGGCGACCGCCTCGGCCTGCTCCACGTCGCCCATGCTCCGGCGACTCACTCCGTTGACGACCAGGACGGCCCGCCGGCGGAGGTCCGCGCAGCCGTGGCCGTCGAGCCACTCGTACGTCATCGCGACCGCGTCCGGCCCGTCCTCGCTGGCCGGGACGACCAGGACCAGCTGGTCGGCGTGGGGCAGGACGCGGGCGGCCAGCGCCGCCGCGGGGTCCATGACGATCAGCTTGTAGTGCGCGTCCAGCAGGTCCATGGCCCGGCCGAGCCGCCGGTCGGAGAAGAGCCCGCGATCGGCCATCCGCTGCTCGGCGCCCGCGTCCGCGTCACCCGCCAGGACCTCCAGGCCGGAGGCGCAGCGGCTGGTGTAGGCGCGCATGCCCAGGTAGCCGTGGACGCCGTCCAGACCGGCCAGCAGGGAGCTCAGCGTCTCGGGGGACTCCGCCTGGATCCGGGAGGACAGGGCGTGGGACCCGGTGCCGGCGTCCACCGCGAGCACCCGGTCCTCACGGTAACGGGCCAGGGTGTGGCCGAGCATGAGCGCCGTCGTGGTCTGGCCCGCGCCGCCGGTGCATCCCAGGACCACCACTCTGCGGCTGCCGCTGAAGACCCCCTTGGCCCGCGCCTCGTCGACCTCCGATCCGTCCGTACGGCCCCCGCCCGGTCCCATCACCACCTGGGCCAGGCGGCGCCACCCGCCCTCGGAGTCCCGGCCGACGACCGACTCCACCCGGCGGACCCTGGTCTCGCCCTGTCCGGGCCTGGGCACGGGAACCGGCGGCGCGTCGGGCTGCGACGCGCCGCCGCGGGGCACGGCCCGGATCGACACGTTCATGGCGTTCCCCGGCACGAGCCCCGAGCTGCCCGGCACGAGCCCCGGCCGCGTCGGAGGCCACACCTTCCCCTCCCCGCCGACGGGCGGCTGTCCCTTCCGGTGCTGCGCCAGGACGCTCTCGTCCGTCTCCGCCCGTGTCCCGGATCGGGGCTCCGCCGGAGAAGACCCGGCGAGCCTCCGGACGGCCGCCTCCCTCCCCGCGGACTCGGCGGGCGTCTCCTCCCGCCGAGAGGCGGCCGGCGTCTCACCCGCACCCTGCCCGGCGATGCCCTGGCTCCCCTCCGATGCGGCGGGCGCCTCCTCCCGCCCGGAAGCGGCCGGGGTCTCGTCCACGCCGCGTGCGGCGGCCTGACCCCTGTCCGGCGCGGCGGGCGCCCTGTCTCCGCCCGCGGGGACTCCGGGCGTCTGAGCCGGAGGCGAAGGCGGGCCGGGAGGCGGGGAGAAGCGGTCGGTCCCGGTGGCGGCGGCCAGCCTGCGCAGGCGGCGGAGCGCCTCGGTGTCGACCGAGGTGGCCCGCCCGGCCGGTCGGCCTCCGACGGTCTCGGGGGAAGCGGGCGCGGAGGGGGGAGCGGGAGCGGAAGGCTTGGATCCGGGGGCGGCGTTCCCTGCGTCCGTGACCGGGGGCCCCGGGGCGGCCGGAGACTCCGAAGCCACGGAAGCGGCCGGAGCGGCGGGGGCCGACGGAGGCGAGGACGTCTCGGAGACCGCCGCCGGGGGCGTCCCGGGAATCACGGTGAACGGCCGCTCCGGCACCACGGCCGCAGACGTCTCGGAAACGGACGTCTCGGGAACGGACGTCTCGGAAACCGAGGCGAACGGCCGCTCCGGCGTCGCGGCGGGCGTCTCGGAGACCGGCGCGAACGGCCGCTCCGGGGCCGGTGGCCTCTCCTGGGCCCCGATCCGGGACGCACCGGTGATCGGGGCCGCCGGAGCGCCGGGGGCCGCGACCGCCTGGCCGAGGGCGGGGGCTGCGCCCCTGCGGGGAGCGTGCGCCGATCCCCAGACGACGCGGTCGCGTGTGACCGGGGCTCCCGCCGCGGCCGCCGCGGCCGCCGCCACCGCGGGACGGACCGCCCGGGACGGCGTGGCGGCCCGCTTGGGCTGCGCGTGGCGGGCCTTGCGGGCGATCTTGACGCGGGCCGGCGCGGCCTGCCGGGGTGCCGCCCGCCAGACCCGGCCGGTCAGGGTGATCTCGGCGGGCTCCGCCTCCGGGGCCATCCGGCACCAGGTCCGCGGCTCGCCCAGATAGCGCACCTGCGACTGGAGCAGCTCGGTGAGCCGCTTGCTCTCGATCACCGGGCGGGTCGAGAGCCAGGTCACCACCCCCGGCGGCACCAGGTAGACCACGTGCCAGGGCGCGTCGAAGGGCACGCCGACCAGGTACAGCAGCAGCGACCAGGGCGCGATCACACCCACGAACACACCGATCCAGACAATCGGAAGCGGCATCGGCAGCCGTAGGTCGTACAGCTTGTAGAGCCGCTTCTCAATACGCCAGATATTGGTATATGTGGGCAGGTCCACCCGTTCCTCCTCTCCGCCGCTCGCCGTCCCGTGCCTTCAGGTGCGCTCTCAGCCTCCTGTGATCCCCAAGGCTCCGGCGATCGCCTTGGCCGTCACCTCGATGATGTTGGGCACGTAGAAGATCACACCGATGGCGATGGCCAGGATGATGAACTGCACGAACCTGGTGATTTCACGGGTGAACAGGAAGAACAGCGCCACCACGGAGACGATGACGAGGAAGAGCGGGGCGAAGAACCGGCGGAGGAAGTCAGCCAGCCCCTCGGTGTTCACGCCGGCCGGTGGGGCGGTCGGCTGGCCGGTCGGCTGCTGGGCGAGGTCGATCGCACTCATGTCGATCACGCTCAGCAGGATGGTCTTCAAGGTCACTTCTCGTCCTCCGTGCTCATGACCGCGCGCGCCGGGCGACGGGCCCGCGGCATGCGGACCGCCTCGCCGCCGGCTCGCCGGCCAGGGGGGCTCTGTTCACTGTGGACTGGCACCGTTCGATCATGCGTCACCCCACAGACCGTTCGGCGCCGCTGATGCTCTGGACGAACCATTTGTCGCCCTGCTTGACCACGGAGAGAAGATAAGACTGCTCCAGCTTCCCGCTCATGTCGCCCGGATCTCCCGCGGCGGGCTCCGCGGTCGGCGACCCGCCGGCGGGCACGCCCCACACGACCGTGGCGGTCACCTTCCGGTTGGCTTCGCTGCTGAGCGGCACGACGAGATCCTTGAGCTCCACGAAGGTGAACGCGCCCCCGAACCCCTCCAGGGTGACCCCGGCCGCGGCGTACTGCTGCAGGGAGGCGGTGTCACTGGCGGCGTAGGCCTTGAAGAAGTTGGCCATGGACGTGCGGAGCTCCTGCTCGGCGGTCGCGTCCCGCCGGGGCTCGCCCTCGGCGGGCAGGGCCGCCGCGGCCGGGGCGGGCAGGATGCCCGGCCGCCCGGAGACCACGAACCTCTTCGTCTCGCCGTCGTGGAAGATCGGCACGGAGAGCAGCTGGCGGCGGTTGCCCGCCTGGAACACCAGGGTCACCACGGCGTTCTGCGCGTCTTCGACCTTCACGCCGTACGGCTGGATCGCCCCGGCGCTCATCCTGCCGAGCCCGTCCCAGCCGAATTGCGGCTCGGCCCCGTCGGGCAGGAAAGGCGCCAGCCTGCCGGCCCGCTCCGAGGCGCGCACGGCGTCGAAATTCAAGTAGACGGCGGCGAACTGGCTGGCGAAAGAGGTGGCCTGGGTGACGGGGAATCCCTGGTCGGCGGGGGCGGCGGCAGGCTGATTCGCCGTACCCTGCCGAGTGAACCTCTCAAAAGGCGCACGGACCCCATTCACCACGATAACTACGATTAACGCCCAGAGGATGGCGCGGCCGACCCACACCAGCCAGCGACCGCCGCCTCCGGACCAGCCGCCGCGGCGCGGCACGCGCCGCCCGCGGGCCGGGGCGCTCCGGGGCTCGGGATCGTCGAACGCATCCGGGTATGCCGAAAGCTCGGGGTCATCGGAGATCCGAGGATCCCGCTGGACCGCTGACCTTCGAGCCATCACGCCTCCGCTCGCGCCGATTCCCCCGGCTGGCGCGGTGTCGTATTACTCCCGATCCCATTAGCCATGGTGAGGCAATTACCCTAACCGCTCAGCTGATTCTTCCAGGAAAACCACGCCCATGCTGCAGGCATCGCCCTCACTGAGCAAACCGGATCTGAGACGGGGCGGAAGCGGTTACCCCCTCCAGAGGGACGAAAGGAACACATCGCCCCTGGCCAGCGCAGGCGTTGATTACCGAAACGCCACCCATTGCTATCCATAGCGCACCGGGAGTGTCGCGACCTGCGCCTTTGAAAGAGGGGCCGTCCGGGAGGTGTGACGCAGCGTCACGACGCGTCGTCTCCGTCCGCTCCCGGGGAAGGGCCCGGCCGTCCCGGATGGGACCGGCGGGGCGCGGAGGGCGGTACGGAGACCGGGGAGGGCCGGCGCGGCCACCGGGAGGAGGGCGGGTTCAGTCAGGCGGATCGAAGCCCGTGCAGGGTTGGAGCGTCCACGCGCGGGGCAGCCGCGCGCCGAGGACTTTCCGCACCAGGTCGGGATCCATCTGCTCCAGCACCTGGAGAGGCAGGCCGCCCGCCTCGCGCGGATCGGCGGGTTCGGGGGTCTCGCGTCTGTGGGAGCTCATACCCGCAGCCTGCGCCGCCGTCCCGCGGATGTCCAGCGAGCCGCGGAGCCGGGAATGCCGATGTCCCCTCGCGGGGACATCGGCTCCGGCGGGCCGGCTGGACGCGCTCCACGCCCCGCGTGAGCCCCGATCACGGGTGGGGGTCCCCCCTCCAGGAGCGCCGGGGAGATCCGGGGAGAGGAGCCCGCGGCGGGGGACTACACGTTGAAGCGGAACTCCACGACGTCGCCGTCGCGCATCACGTAGTCCTTGCCCTCGATGCGGGCCTTGCCCGCCTGCCGGGCGGCGGCGATGGACCCCGCCTCCACCAGCTCGTCGAAGGAGACGACCTCGGCCTTGATGAAGCCGCGCTGGAAGTCGGTGTGGATGACCCCGGCCGCCTCGGGGGCGCTCGCGCCCTTGCGGATCGTCCAGGCCCGCGTCTCCTTCGGACCGGCCGTCAGGTAGGTCTGCAGGCCGAGCGTCTCGAAGCCCACCCGGGCGAGCTGCGCCAGGCCGGACTCCTCCTGGCCCACGGACTGCAGCAGCTCCAGCGCCTCCTCGTCGGAGAGCTCCACCAGCTCGGACTCGATCTTGGCGTCGAGGAAGACGGCCTCGGCCGGGGCCACCAGCGCCGAGAGCCGGGCCCGCAGCTCCTCGTCGACCAGCTCGTCGGCGTCGAGGTTGAAGACGTACAGGAACGGCTTGGCGGTCAGCAGGTGCAGCTCGCGCAGGTCCGCCAGGTCGATGCCGGCGCCCTTGGCCCCGGCGTACAGGGTCGTGCCGCCGTCGAGGAGCTTGGACGCCGCCTCGGCGGCGTCCAGCGCGGCCTTGCGGTCCTTGTTGGTCCTGGACTCCTTCTGCAGGCGCGGGATCGCCTTCTCCAGGGTCTGCAGGTCGGCGAGGATCAGCTCGGTGTTGATCGTCTCGATGTCGCGCTCCGGGGCGACCGCGCCGTCCACGTGGGTCACGTCCGGGTCGCTGAAGACCCGGATGACCTGGCAGATCGCATCGGTCTCACGGATGTTGGCGAGGAACTGGTTGCCCCGCCCCTGACCCTCGGAGGCTCCCTTGACCAGCCCGGCGATGTCGACGAACTCGACCTTCGCGGGGATGATCTTCGCGGAGCCGAAGATCTCGGCCAGCTTCTCCAGGCGCGCGTCGGGGACACCGACGATGCCCACGTTGGGCTCGATGGTGGCGAACGGGTAGTTCGCCGCCAGGGCGTTGGCGGTCTTGGTCAGCGCGTTGAAAAGCGTGGACTTACCGACGTTGGGCAATCCGACGATGCCGATGCTCAGGCTCACGTGATCTGAGTTTACGGGGAACCGTGAAGTGCTGTCCGCCGCAGGCAGGTGACCGGCCGCTGGACGCCCGGCTCACGGACCCGCAGGTAACGGTCGGAGACCTCGGGGCAGCGGCCCCGCGTGGCCGCCCTGCCGGTCACCTGCGCCCAGGACCTGGCGGAGCCGCACGGCGCCTTGACGAGCGCCTCGCGGCTCACCAGGCGGCTCTCGGGCCGGGCCACGCAGTCTCCCAGCCGGAGCATCCGACCGCCCCCGCCCAGGCACGCGACCTCCCGCTCGCCGACGACCAGCGCGTCGAGCGCGCGCGCCGGGCAGGCGTCCGCCCGGTCCACCACGGCCAGCACCTTGCCGTACCACCCGGGCGCGGAACAGGGCCGCTCTCCGCCGCGCAGCGCCAGGCAGTCGCCCGCGCGCAGCGTCCCCCCGCCGCCGCCCGGGTCTCCGGGGTGCGGCGGCCGGAGGCTGCGCACGCATGCCGTACGGCCCTGCTCAGGGCTGCGCGGGACCGCCTGGGCGTGCGTCCCGCCCGCGCCCGGCAGGGGCCTGACCCTGACCAGCTCGTCGGTCTCCACGGGGCAGTCCGCCGCCTCCGCGCCGACGAGAGAGATCACCTTCCCGTCGGCCTCCCCGCAGGCGGCCAGCTCGAACCTGCCGCTCTCCCGCTCGACGCAGGCGCCCTGCTCCCAGGCGAGCCGCACCGTGGCCGCCTCCGCCCGGGCCGCTCCCGGCTCGGGGGCGGCGCGCCCCGCGATGAGCACGCCCGTGGCGGTGACCATGACCACCACCGCGGCGGCGGTCACTCCCAGCGCCGGCGCCATTCTCGTTCCCCAGCCCCGCGTGCCCACAGACCATCCCCCACTTTCCGTGTTCACTATGAAACTTTGAGTGACAGCTTGCCTTCGCGCAAGCGGGTTGGGCGTGTCTTAACGGAAGGCGTGTCGCGCCGCTGGAAGCCGTTGGGCCTGGGATCATGCGATGAATGGACGTCATGGCACTCGCCTTCCAGCTCGCCGTGGGACTCGCGGCGGGGCTCGCGATCGGATTCCTGCTGGGCCGGGCGCGAGCCTCGGCCGGCGCCGGGGACGCCGTCGCCCGCCTCGCGGAGGCCGAGGCCCGCGCGAGGGCGGCCGAGGAGAAGGTCGCCTACGTCGAGGAGCAGCTCGCCGACCGGTTCCAGGCCCTGTCGGCCCGCGCGCTCGACGTCAACAACCTGCGCTTCCTGGAGCTGGCCGAGGGACGGCTGGCCGCGAGCCGCGCCGAGGCGGCCGGGGAGCTGGAGCAGCGCAAGCAGGCCGTCGAGCACCTGATCGAGCCGCTCAAGGACACCCTGGCCCGGGTCGAGGCGCAGCTGCGCGACACCCAGGCGGGCCAGCGGGCCGCCCATGCCGAGCTGACCAGGCACATCGACATCGTGCGCGAGAGCAACGACCGGCTCCGGGCGCAGACGACCGCCCTCGTCCGGGCCCTGCAGCGACCCGACGTCCAGGGCCGGTGGGGAGAGCTCCAGCTGCGCAGGGTCGCCGAGATCGCCGGCATGCAGCGCTTCTGCGACTTCGACGAGCAGGCGAGCGCGGCCACCGCCGACGGCGCGCTCCGCCCCGACATGGTGGTGCGGCTCGCGGGCGGGAAGAACATCGTGGTCGACTCCAAGGTGTCCCTGGCCGCCTATCTGGAGGCCGCGGAGTCCGCCGACGCCGACCACCGGTCCGCCCGGCTCGACGCCCACGCCCGGCACGTGCGCGAGCACGTGGACCGGCTGGCCGCGAAGACCTACTGGCAGGCGTTCAGCCCCGCGCCGGAGTTCGTCGTGCTGTTCATCCCCGGCGAGGCGTTCCTCGCCCCGGCGCTGGAGCGCGACCCAGGCCTGCTGGAGCACGCCATGCGCCGCCGGGTCCACATCGCCACCCCGACCACGCTGATCACCATGCTCCGCACCGCGCAGTACGCCTGGCAGCAGGCCGCGCTCAGCGAGAACGCCCGCGCGGTCTTCGAGGTGGGCAAGGAGCTCTACGAGCGGCTGGGCAGCATGGGGCGGAACATGGAGGCCGTGGGCCGCTCGCTGGGCAGGGCCGTGGAGTCCTACAACCGGGCGGTCGGATCCCTGGAGACACGGGTCCTGGTGAGCGCCCGCAAGCTCAACGACCTGGGCCTGGTCGAGACCGGACTGGACGCTCCCCCGGCGGTCGAGGACATGCCGCGCACCCTCACCTCACCCGAACTGGTGGGAGAAGAGGAGTCAAGCTCGTCCCTCATCTCCCGGTTGAACGGTAAGTTGGCCAACGACCTGCCTTGAGGGTGTTTCCTGGAACCGGGGGGAGCCGGACACTGGAGACCGCGGGGCGGTGTGAGGGGGCGACGGGCGAGGTGATCGCATGAGTGAGCGGGACCGAGCGGCCGGCATCCGGCTGACCGCGCGGGGCGCGGTGGCGTCCGTGCTGGTGTTCACGCTGCTGGGAAGCCTGCTGCACGCGTTGTTCGGGCTGCCCGCAGCGGTCGGCCTGGCCTTCCTGGGCGGGTGCGCGGTCGCGGTGGCCCTGGTCAACCCGCGCGACCTGCTCTCGCTGGTGGTCTCCCCGCCGCTGGTGTTCCTCCTCGCCGCGCTGATCTCCGAGGCGGTCCGCTCCCTGACCGCGCCCTCCCCCGTCCAGGCTTTCGGCCTCGGCATGTTCACCGCGCTGTCCGGCGGGGCCCCGTGGCTGTTCGTCGGCTCGGCGCTGGTCCTGCTCGTCGCCTGGCGGCGCGGGCTGGCCCGGTGCGTCCGCGACCTGCGCGAGGAGATCCGCGCCGCCGCCCCCGACGTCCCGCGCCCGCGGGCCGGCGTCGACGACAAGGGCTTCGTGCCCGAGCCTGAGGGATATTTCGAGCCCCGGGTGTACGGCACCCCCCGGGAGCCGTGACCCGGCGCCGCTCTCCGCGCGGCGCCGTACGGAGGCGGCGGACGCCTCCGTACGGCGGCGCGACGCTCAGGCCGTCGTGACCCGCAGGTCCTTGCGGAGCTCGTGCGGGAGCGCGAAACGCACGTTCTCCTCGACGGAGTGGACCTCCTCGACGTCGTCGAAGCCGTGCCCGGCGAGACGCTCCAGGACCCCGGCGACCAGCTCGTCGGGGACCGAGGCGCCGCTCGTCACACCGACGGTGGTGACGCCGTCGAGCCATTCGTCCTTGATGAAGGAGGCGTTGTCGACCAGGTAGGAGGCCTCGGCCCCGTGGTCGAGGGCGACCTCGACCAGGCGCTTGGAGTTGGAGGAGTTCTCCGAGCCGACGACGATGACCAGCTCGACCTCGGCCGCGATCTCCTTCACCGCGACCTGGCGGTTCTGGGTGGCGTAGCAGATGTCGTCGCTCGGCGGGTCGATGAGGTTGGGGAACCGCTCCTTGAGCCGGGAGACCGTCTCGATCGTCTCGTCCACCGACAGCGTGGTCTGCGACAGCCACACCAGCCGGTCGGGGTCCTTGACCCGCACGGAGTCGACCGCGTCGAGGCCGTCCACGAGCTGGATGTGGTCGGGGGCCTCGCCGGCGGTGCCCTCGACCTCCTCGTGGCCCTCGTGCCCGATCAGGAGGATGTCGTAGTCCTGGGAGGCGAAGCGCTTGGCCTCGTTGTGCACCTTGGTGACCAGGGGGCAGGTGGCGTCGATCGTCTTCAACTGGCGCCGGGCGGCCTCCTGGTGGACCGCGGGGGAGACTCCGTGGGCGGAGAACACCACGATGGCGCCCTCGGGGACCTGCTCCGTCTCCTCGACGAAGATCGCCCCGCGCTCCTCCAGCGTCTTCACCACGTGGGTGTTGTGGACGATCTGCTTGCGGACGTAGATCGGCGCGCCGTAGCGTTCCAGGGCCTTCTCGACCGCCTGGACCGCACGGTCGACCCCCGCGCAGTAACCGCGGGGCTTCGCCACAAGTACGCGACGGGTCGCGCGGGTCTCTGAAGTCATGTTCTTATGCTACGTGGAGTGCCCATGGGGACTGCCCATGCGCCCCTTGACCTCGCAAGGCTCCGTCTTGCTAGACAATATGTCCAAACAGACCTCCCAGGGAGACGAAATGTCAGTCCCCGATCTCTTCCGTAAGGCGAAGGACCTGCCGCTGCAGGCGCTGCAGGCCGCGTTGAGCGGCGTCGGCCAGGCCCTGCTCCTCGGCGACCGCGTCCGCAACCGGATCAAGCGCGCCGGCTCCACCGACGAGGAGCTCGACGAGACCCGCGTCACGGCCGCCGACCAGCTGTCCGAGACCGAGGAGAAGCCGGCCCGCCGCGAGCCGGTCATCTTCGCCCCGGCCAAGTCCAAGCCCGCCCCCTCCGAGACCGAGCCGGAGACCGCCGAGGCCGAGGCCGAGGCCGACGGCAAGGCCGGGTCCAAGGCCGCCGAGGCCGAGGCCGAGCCCGAGACGAAGGCGGAGACCGAGCCCGCCGAGCCCGCGGCCGCCAAGGCGAAGCCCAAGGTGAAGCCCGAGCCTGCGGCCGCCGAGGTGAAGGCGGGGACCGAGCCCGCCGTGATCGCGTCCGTCGCGGCCGAGCCCGCCGGGGTCGAGCCGGTCAAGGCCGGGACCGCTCCGGAGGCCGGCGCCGAGATCGCCGTGCCGCCGGCCGTGCGGGTCGAGGTCACCGCGGTCGACGTCGCCGAGCCGGGCCAGGACGGCGCCGCCGCCGTCGAGGTCGTGGAGACCAAGCCGGCCAAGCCCAGGACCACCAGGTCGAAGCCCGCCGCCGGGACCGCCGCGACCACCAGGCCGAAGGCCGCCGGGACCGCGAAGCCGAAGGCCGCGAAGACCACGAAGACGACGAAGGCCGGCAAGACCACCCCCGAGGCCGCCGAGGCCGCCGAGACGGTCGAGGCCGTCAAGGCCGGGGTCGCGGCCGTGCCCGCCGAGCCGCTGCCCGGCTACGCCGACCTGACCGTCGCCTCCCTCCGCGCCCGGATGCGCGGCAAGAGCGCCAAGCAGATCAAGGAGCTCATCGAGTACGAGAAGGCCACCTCGGCCCGTCCCGAGGTCGTGCGGATGTACGAGAACCGCCTGACCAAGCTCGACGCCGCCGAGTGACGTGCCCCGCGCGGAAGGTCCGACCGGAGATTTTTCCGTAAGGTCTTCCGCATGAGCGCGAAGACCACGCCGGAGCAGCCGCTGCCGGTCCGCACCGTGCTGCAGATGGTCGGCGGCTGGATCGGCAAACTCGGCACGATCTGGGTCGAGGGGCAGATCACCGAGCTGACCGCGCGCGGCGGCACGGTGTTCCTGACGTTGCGTGACCCGGTGGCCAACATGTCCGCCCGGGTCACCTGCCCGCGCGGAGTGTACGAGGCGACCGTCCCCCGCCCCGTCGACGGGGCCAGGGTCGTCATGAACCTGAAGCCGGACTTCTGGGTCAACCGGGGCTCCTTCGCGTTCACCGCGCTGGAGATGCGCCCGGTCGGCGTCGGCGAGCTGCTGGCCCGGCTGGAGCGGCTGCGCCAGGTGCTCGCCGCCGAAGGGCTCTTCAGCGCCGACCGCAAGCGCCGCCTGCCGTTCCTGCCCGGCACGATCGGGCTGATCTGCGGCCGCGACTCGGCGGCCGAGCGCGACGTCCTGGAGAACGCGCGCCGCCGCTGGCCGGCGGTGCGGTTCACGGTCGAGCAGGCCGCCGTGCAGGGGCCGTACGCCGTGGGCGAGGTCACCGAGGCGCTGCGCAGGCTCGACGCGGACCCCGACGTCGAGGTGATCGTCATCGCGCGGGGCGGCGGGTCGATGGAGGACCTGCTGCCCTTCTCCGACGAGGCGCTCGTCCGGGCGGTCTCCGCCTGCCGTACCCCGGTGGTCAGCGCGATCGGCCACGAGCAGGACAGCCCGCTGCTCGACCTGGTCGCCGACGTGCGGGCCTCCACCCCCACCGACGCCGCCAAGAAGATCGTGCCGGACGTCGGCGAGCAGCTCACGCTCATCCGCCAGCTCCGCGACCGGGGCCGCCGGGTGGCCGGCGGCTGGCTGGAGCGCGAGATGGCCTGGCTGACCGCGGTGCGCTCCCGGCCGTCCCTCGCCGACCCGGTCCGCGAGATCGAGCGCCGGGCCGAGCAGGCCGAGCAGCTGCGCGACCGGGCCCGACGCGCGCTCACCGGCTCTCTGGACCGCGCCGAGGACTCCCTGCACCACCTGCGCGCCCGCCTGGTCGCCCTGTCCCCCGCCGCCACCCTGGAGCGGGGCTACGCGATCGTGCAGCGTCCCTCGGGCGAGGTCGTACGGCGCGCCGCCGAAGTCGCCCCCGGCGACGGGCTCACGCTCCGCTTCCCCGACGACCGGGTCGCCGTCAGGAGCGAGGAGCCCGCCACGTGAGCGAGGGGTAGCCGTCCTCGACGAAGCCGAACTCCCGGTAGAGCGGCTCGCCGTCGGAGATGGCGTGCAGGTCCACCTTGCGGATGCCCCTGGCCCGGTACCACTCCATGAGCGCGGTCATGACGGCCCTGCTGTGCCCCCGGCGCCGGTGGCCGGGGTCGGTGGTCATGCCCTGGATGTAGCCGTATCTGCCGTCGGGCAGGCTCGGCCCGGGGAAGCGGTCGAAGATGAGCCCGATCCCGCAGGAGGCCAGGCCGCCCGCGGGGGCGTCCACCACGAAGACGGCCGTGTCGGAGGTGCCGAGCCGGTCCCTCAGGCTGTCGGCGTAGGACTCCTGCCAGCGGCTCTCCACGGGGAGGCTGCCGTCCTGGGCCATGCGGTCGGCCAGGATCTCGCGGAGGCGGACCAGCTCGGGGATGTCGTCGGGGGTCGCCTCGCGCACGCTCATCGCCGCATTCTCCCACCCGCCCCCTGCGTCCCACCCCTTAGGGTTGACGCGTGGCCGATGAGAAGACACCGTCGTACGAGCAGGCGCGCGAGGAGCTGACCGAGGTGGTCCGCCGACTCGAGGCGGGCGGGCTGACGCTGGAGCAGTCGATCGAGCTGTGGGAGCGGGGCGAGCGGCTCGCCGCGATCTGCGAGGAGTGGCTCCAGGGCGCCCGGGTGAAGCTCGCCGCGGCCATGGCCAAGCGCGGCCAGCCCGATCCGGACTCCCCCTTCTGAGCCGCCGGGGCGGCCTTCTGGGCCGCCGGGGCCGGCGGGCGAACCGGCCGCCCGGGACGGCGCCTTCCTAACCCGTGGCGGAGGGGCTGGGCGTGGCGGTGGAGCCGGGGGCGGGGCTGGAGGTGGCGGCCGGGCTCGCGGTGGGGGTCGTTGTGGGGCTCGCGGTGGCCTTGGGCTGCTGCTTGAGGGAGGCCGCCAGGGCGGTCAGCTCGTCCCAGCCGGCCGTGCCGGTGACGACGAGGGTGGCGTCCGGCAGGAGCCGTACCAGCGTGCGCTGGTCCTTGTCCTCGCGGTAGCGCTGCTCCCAGGTCGCGCCGCCGATCTGGACGGTGCCGGTGCCCCGGTCGCTGTTGGCCATCCGGCTGGCGAAGTCCGCGGCGGGCTTCTCGTCGCTCTGGATGAGCATGGCGTGCTTGCGCGTGGCGGTGGCGAAGCCGAGCCGCCAGGTCACCACGCCCTTCTGGTTCGTCATCCGGGAGCTGTTGGCGATCCACGTGGCGGGAACCGGCTCCGGCGTCCACGCCTGGTACGGCGCGGCGCGGCGCATGTTGGCCACGTCGATCGAGTAGTTGACCTCGGGGATGCGGGCGGGTCCGCCGGGGGCGGCGGCCAGTAGGAAGATCACGACACCGGCGAGGCAGATGAACATCGCGAAGGCGTAACCGTAGAAGCCCTGGGTGAACCGTTGCACGACTGGCGAGACTACCCGCCCGGAGGGCCGGTCGGGTCTCAGGGGCGGGCTGTCGGGTGTCGGGGCGGGGGCCCGGAGCGGAGCGGGGCGGCGGGCCGGTCGGGTGTCAGGGGCCGGGGATCCGGCCGGTCCGGGGCGGCGGGACGGTCACGGGCGGCGGATCTGCCCGATGATCCCCAGCACGTCGTCGGCGAGCCTGCGGGAGGCGTTCTCGTCCTCCGACAGGGCGACCTCGGAGACCGCCGCGGCGAGGGCGCCGGTGAGGACCACGACCAGCGCGCCCTCGTCCCCCTCGAACAGGGTGGCGTTCCGCTTGGCCCACTGGCGCAGCCGGTCGCGCATGATGACCTCGAACCCGGGCGGGCCGTCCCCGCGCAGGAACAGCGCGGCGAGCTCGCGTTCGTCCAGGCAGCCTTCCAGGTAGGCGCGGGCGCCGGCGACGAACAGCCGCATCGGGTCGGTCTCGCCGCCGGCCCTGGCCGCCTGGACCGCCTGCTTGGTGCGCTGCGTCTGGCGGGCCTGGAACTCCTCGAAGAGCGTCAGGTAGAGGTCGGCCTTGCCGGAGAAGTGGTGGTAGAGGCTGCCCACGCTCGCACCCGCGCGCGCGACCACGTCGGTGACACCCGCCTCGGCGAAACCACTCGTGACGAATGTCTCCCTGGCCGCCTCCAGAAGCGCGACCCGTGTGGCGGCACCCCTCTCGGAGGTTCGCGCGGTCGCCTTCGTCACCGGCCGTTCCGTGTCGCTGCTCATAGTGGCCACACATTATCCTCCTCCGCCCGGCAAGGAAGGGGCAACTACGATCGGAGCAGAATCCACGAGAGGGGCTTTCCGCCATGTCCGAGCAGACGTCCGTCCCCGCCGCCCTCGCCACGGGCGAGCACGCGCCTGATCGAAACCTGGCCCTCGAACTTGTCCGGGTGACCGAGGCCGCCGCGATGGCCGCGGCCCGCTGGGTGGGGCGCGGCGACAAGAACGGCGCGGACGGCGCGGCGGTCAACGCGATGCGCCAGCTGATCAACACGGTGTCGATGAACGGCGTGGTGGTGATCGGCGAGGGGGAGAAGGACAACGCGCCGATGCTCTACAACGGTGAGTCCGTGGGCGACGGCAGCGGCGCCGAGTGCGACGTGGCCGTCGATCCGATCGACGGGACCCGCCTGACCTCCCTGGGCATGCCCAACGCGATCTCGGTCATCGCGGTCAGCGAGCGCGGCTCGATGTACGACCCGTCGGCCGTCTTCTACATGGACAAGCTGGTGACCGGCCCCGAGGCCGCCTCCTCGGTGGACATCAACGCGCCGGTCGCCGACAACATCGCCGCGGTGGCACGTGCCAAGGGGTGCGCCTCCTCGGACGTGACCGTGGTCATCCTCGACCGGCCCCGCCACGAGAAGATCATCCGGGAGATCCGCGAGACCGGCGCGCGGATCAAGCTCATCACCGACGGCGACGTGGCCGGCGCGATCATGGCGGCCCGGGTGGGCACCGGCGTCGACCTGATGCTCGGCATCGGCGGCACGCCCGAGGGCATCATCGCGGCCTGCGCGCTCAAGTGCCTGGGCGGCGTGATCCAGGGCAGGCTGTGGCCGCAGGACGACGCCGAGCGCCGCCGGGCGCTGGACGCGGGGCTCGACCTGGACGCCACGCTGACCACCGACGACCTGGTCAGGTCCGACGACGTGTTCTTCGCCGCCAGCGGGATCACCGACGGCGAGATCATGCAGGGCGTGCGCTACCGCGGCGGCCACGCCATCACGAACTCGCTGGTCATGCGCGGCCGGTCCGGCACGATCCGCAAGATCGAATCCGAGCACCAGCTCTGGAAGCTGCGCGCCTACAGCGCGATCAACTTCGACACCGCCGTCTGAGACGCCGCCGTCCGGGCTGTCCGGGCGTTCGGGTCGCCGGGCCCCTTCCGGGGGAGTCCGGCGGCCCGGCGGGAGCATGCCGGTCGCGGGCGGGAGCGGCGGATCCGCCGGGACGGTCAGCGGCGGAACCAGGAGCGGCGGGGGCGTTTGGGCGACTTGGCGACGATGCTGCCCAGGGAGACGAGACCGGTGATCTCGATGACCGGGCCGTCGGGCGAGGGCGGGACCAGGTTCTTCTTCCCGCCCAGGACGGCCGAGGCCGGCATCTCGATCCGCACGCCCTCCGGGACGATCAGCGTGAGCGTCCCGGCCATCACGGTGACCTGGAGGGTCACGTGGCTGGACTGGAGCAGCGCCTCACGCAGGTCGAGGGTGACGTTGGCGCAGACGGCGGTGGCGGTGAAGCGCGTGGGCACCACCCACCGGCCGGAGCGCTCGTCCGAGCCGAAGAAGGCCGCCACCGGGCGCACGTCGGTCTGGAGCGGCTGGGCCTCGGGCGGGAGCAGGTCGGCGGTGAGGACGGTGAGTTCGCCCAGCGTGCGGGCCCGGTAGAGCTGTTCGAGCCGTTCCTCGTGCTCGTCGTGGGTCAGGCGCCCGTCGGCGAGCGCGTCGTTCAGGACCGCGGCCACCCGTTCCCGGTCGGAGTCCCCGGCCCGCAGGTCGCCGGGGCGCGGCTCGGGTGTGTTCCCGCGGATCGCGGGAGGCCAGGAGAAGTCCACCCTTCGACGATAAGCCCTGCGGCGGGCTCCGCGGCCGGGACGTGCGGACGGCTCCTCACGGCCGGAAGGCGGTGAGGAGGTCTTCGACGTGACCCCGGAAGACGGCGGCCATGTCCACCCGGTCGGGGTCCAGCAGCCACTGGGTCTGCAGGCCGTCCATCACCGCGATCAGCCGGGTGGCGTGGACCTCCGGGTCGATGTCCGCCCGGAACTCGCCGCTCTCCACCGCCCGGGCGATGGCCCCGGCCGTCTCGTCGCGGAGTCTCCGGTAGCGGTCGCGGGCCCACTCGTGGCCGGGGTGGTCGGCGGTGACGGCCTCACCGCTCATCACGGTGAAGAGCTGGACGAGGCCGGGGACGCGGGAGTTGTACTCGACCACGTCGACCAGGACGCGCAGGGCCTCGGCCCCGGTCCGCACGGAGCCGAAGGGGTAGCGGCGCAGATCGAGCTCGTCGCGGTATTCGAGCACCGCGACCAGCAGCCGTTCCTTGCTCTGGAAGTGGTGGAGCAGCCCCGCCTGGGAGATCTCGGCCCGCTCGGCGACGCGGGCGAGCGAGGTGCCGCGGTAGCCGTTCTCCGCGAACTCCTGCAGGGCGATCGCCAGGATGCGCTCCCTGCGCGCCTGTCCCGCCGCGTATCCCCGCCGCCCTGCCGCCCGCACGTGAAGCACCCTAACAGCGCCCGCCCCGCGCCCCTGGCGCCGGGCGATCGGCGCCCCTGGCCGGTCCGGTCCGCGGCCCGCGCACCGGCCCGGCCGCCGTCTGCCGCGGACGGCTCGCATCCGGCCATTGACCGGGGGGAAGGGCGCCCCTACTCTGGCGGGAATCTGCGGAAAACTTGAACTCCCCTCATGTTTCTGGAGGTCGTGGTGCCGACCCCGCGTGACAGGCAGGCACGGGTGGCGACCTGGGCCGCGTTCTTCGTCCAGGGCCTCTGCTTCGCCACCCTGCTCACCCATGTGGCCGACCTGCAGCGCACGTTCAAGCTGAGTGACGGCGACCTCACCCTGGTCCTGCTGCTGGTGCCGGTGATCGCGGGTGTCGGGAGCGCCGCCGCGGGCTTCCTCGCCGCCCGGTACGGCAGCGCCCCGGTGCTGCGGATCTCCCAGCTGGCCGTCTGCGCCGTCGTGATCCTCCTGGGCTGGAACGGCGACCTCACCGGCCTGTACCTGCTGAGCGCCGCCTTCGGCCTCGCCGTCGGGGCGGTCGACGCGGCGATGAACATGCAGGCGGTCGCGGTCGAGCGCACCTACGGCATGAGCGTGCTGACCGGCTTCCACGCGGTGTGGAGCGTCGGCTCGATGCTGGGCGCCGGAATCAACTCCGCCTTCAGCGCGCTCGGAGTGGATCTGGCCTGGTCCTTCACGGTTCCCGTGGTGATCGGCGCGGTCGTCTCGCTGGCCGCTCTCCCCCGCCTCTACGGACGCGAGGAGGAGCGGGCGACCGCCCACGCCGTGGAGACGGCGGCGGTCCGGGCGCCGTGGCGGCCGATCATCCCGCTCTGCCTGGCGATGGCCTTCCTCTACGTCGGCGACGCGGCGGTCTCCAACTACAGCACCGTCTACATGGAGGGCGCGCTGCGGGCGACCGGCTGGCTGGTGCCCTTCGCCTACCTCGTCTACCAGGCGGCGATGCTCCTCGCGCGGATCCCCGGGGACTTCGCCGTGCGCCGGTACGGCCCGGCCCCGGTGGTCCGGCTGGGCGCGGTGGTCGCCGCGCTGGGCACGCTCGGCGTCGTCGTCGCCCCCGGCCCCTTCGTGGCGGTGGCCGCCTTCGGCCTCGTCGGCATCGGCCTGTCGATCATCGCCCCGCAGTCGTTCTCCGCGGCGGGCCGCCTGGGCGCCGGGGCCGAGACCGCCATCGCCCGGGTCAACCTGTTCAACTACGTCGGCTTCGTCGTCGGCGCCGCGGTGGTCGGGACGGTCAACGACCTGGTGAACGTGCGGGTGGCGTTCATCCCCGCCGCGGTGGTGGTGGCGCTGATCGTGTTCCTGGCCGGGGGCTTCCGGCCCCGGACCGCCGAGGCCGCGGCGCGTCAGGGGTAGCGGTCACCGGGAACGGCACCGGGCCGGGCGCCGCTCATCGGCGCCGGCCCGCCCGCCGTACCGGCGCCTGAGCGGCCACCGCCGCAGCGGGGACAGCCGGTCACCGCACGGGGCGGGGTGTCACAGGTAGGGCCGCTGGTCCCGCTTGGCCGCCTCGTAGGCCGCGCGGGCCCGCCGTACGCCGTCGTCCTCGGAGACCTCCGCGACCGGCACGTCCCACCAGGCCGTGGTCGCGGGGGCCGGGCCGGGGACCGTCTCGACGTAGACGACCGTGGTGCGGGCCGACTCGCGGGCCTTGGTCAGGGCCACGCGCAGCGACTCGGGGCCGTCGGCGCGCAACACGTCGGCGCCCAGGCTGGCCGCGTTGGCCGCCAGGTCGACCGGGACGAACGCGCCGTCGAGCTCCCCGGTGGCGCCGCGCATCCGGTAGGCGGTGCCCAGCCGCCGCGCCCCGACGGACTCCGACAGGCCGCCGATCGAGGCGAAGCCGTGGTTGTCCACCAGGACGATCACGAGCTTGAGCCCCTCCTGCACCGCGGTGACGATCTCCTGCGCCATCATCAGGTAGGAGCCGTCGCCGACCAGCACGAACACCTCGCGCTCCGGCGCGGCGAGCTTCACCCCGAGCCCTCCGGCGATCTCGTAGCCCATGCACGAGTAGCCGTACTCCACGTGGTAGCCCCGGGGTTCGCGCGCCATCCACAGCTTGTGCAGATCCCCGGGCATCGACCCGGCGGCGTTGACCACCACGCCGTCCCGCGCGACCTCGTTGAGCAGGCCGAGCACGACCGGCTGGGTCAGCTCCTCCCCCGTGGTGACCAGGGAGACCTGCTCGTGCCAGCCTCGGGCGAGCTCGGCGGCCCGGCCGGTCCACCCCTCCTCGGCCCGCCAGTCCCCCAGCGCCCCGAACGCCTCCAGCGCCGCGCGGGCGTCGGCGACGAGCATCTCCCCGGAGTTCTTGGCCGCGTCGAAGGCGGCGACGTTGACGTTGAGGAACCGGGCCCGCCCGAACAGCGTCCGGGAGGCGGTGGTGAAGTCGCTGTAGCGGGTCCCGACGCCGATCACCAGGTCCGCCTCCCGCGCCAGCTCGTTGGCCGCGGCGGTGCCGGTGTGGCCGACCGCGCCGACCCAGCGGGGGTGGTCGTACGGCACGGCGCCCTTGCCCGCCTGCGTCTCCGCCACCGGCGCCCCGCACCGCCCGGCGAAGGCGGCCAGCGCCTCGCACGCCCCGCTGTAGGCGACCCCTCCCCCGGCGACGATCAGCGGCCGGCGCGAGCCGCGGATCAGCTCCAGCGCCCGGGCCAGCGCGGCGGGCTCGGGCGCCGGCCGGGCCACGTGCCACACCCGCCGGGCGAACAGCTCCTCGGGCCAGTCGTACGCCTCGGCCTGCACGTCCTGCGGGAGCGCCAGGGTGACCGCGCCGGTCTCGGCCGGGTCGGTCAGCACCCGCATCGCCGCCAGGAGCGCGGCGGGCAGCTGCTCGGGCCGGTTGATCCGGTCGAAGAACCGGGAGACCGGGCGCAGCGCGTCGTTGACCGTCACGTCGTAGGAGCGCGGATCCTCCAGCTCCTGCAGCACCGGGCCGGCGACCCGGGTGGCGAAGACGTCGCCGGGCAGCAGCAGCACCGGGACGCGGTTGATCGTGGCCAGCGCCGCGCCGGTGACCATGTTCGTGGCGCCGGGGCCGATGGAGGTGGTGCAGGCGAAGGTGGAGAGCCTCTCACGGGTGCGGGCGTAGCCGACGGCGGTGTGCACCATGGCCTGCTCGTTGCGGGCCAGGTAGTACGGGAGCGCGTCGCCGGTGCCCGCGCCCCGCTCGGCCAGGGCCTGACCGAGACCGGCCACGTTGCCGTGGCCGAAGATGCCGAAGACGCCCGCCACCAGCCGCTGCTCGACGCCGTCGCGCTCCGACCACTGGGCGGCGAGGAACCGCACCAGCGCCTGTGCCACCGTGAGCCTCATCGTGACTCCTTAGCGGGAGGTCTTCCTGACAGGACTTCCTAACGGGGACTCCCCTGGCGGGAGGCCCGCGTCATGGGGAGCCGGGGATCGGCCGGCTGATCCGTCCAGGAGGAGCGGATCCACGCGTGCCGGGGGTCGTCGCAGAAGGCCATGGACCGCTTCCCGGCGGGCCCGGCCAGGACGTTGAGGTAGTAGAGGTCGTAGCCGGGGGCGGCCATCGACGGGCCGTGGTAGCCGTGCGGGACGAGCACCGCGTCGCCGCCGTTCACCTCGGCCAGGGTGTCGTGCGTGCCGTACACCCGCTGGTAGCCGGGGCCGCCCTCGAAGTAGTAGATCTCCTCCAGGACGGCCTCGTGCTCCGAAGCCGTGTCGTGCTTGTGCGGCGGGTAGGACGACCAGTTGCCGCCGGGGGTCAGCACCTCGACCGCGACGAGCTTGTCGCAGTCGAAGGCGTCGGGCGCGCAGAAGTTGTTGACCTGCCGGGTGGCCTGCCCGGCGCCGCGCACCTCCACCGGGACCCGGTCGGCGGGGCCGTACCGGACGGGCAGGCGGCGGGTCGCGCGGGCCGAGGGGAAGGCGAAGCGGCCCTCGCCGGTGATGCGGGCCGTGGCCCCGACCGGGAGGTAGGCGAAGTCGGTCACCTCGTCGAAGACGGAGACGCGGCCGTCGAGCGTCAGCCGTACCCCGTCGCACTCGATCGCGCACGAGCCGGACATCGGCAGGACGAGCATCTCCTCGTCGCCGGTGGCGAACTCGACGGTCTCGCCGGACAGGTTGAGGAGGCGGAGACCGGCGTATGTCCAGCCGGCCGACTCGGGGGTGATCCACAGCGCCCACGGGGACAGGGCCGTGCTGCCGGCCGGGATGAACGTCATCGTGCCTCCCCGGCGCACGACCCGGTGTCCTCTCCGGAGCGTGATCCGGCGTTCCGCCCGAATCGCGACCCGGTCTCCTCTCCGAAGCGTGATCCGGCGTTCCACCCGGACCGCCGCCCGGCGTCTCTCCCGGACCGCCGCCCGCCCGGACCTGGCACGGCCGCGCCGTGCCGATGTGATCGTCGCCTCATGCCGCCTCCAGCATCGCCGCCGCGGTGTCCACCGCCGCCGCCACATCGTCATCGGAGGGGTACAACAACGCGCGGCCGACCACAAGCCCCCGGACGCCGGGAAGCCGCAGCGCCTTGCGCCAGGCGGCGTACGCCAGGTCGGGCGTGTCCCCGGGATCGCCGCCGAGCAGCAGCGTGGGCAGGGTGGTGGCGGCCATCACCCGCTCCATCTCGTCCACCACGGGGATCTTCAGCCAGGTGTGCGCGGAGGTCGCGCCCAGCCCCTGCCCGACGTGCACGGCCCGGATGACGCCCTCCGGGGACAGGTCGTGGGTGACCGTCCCGTCCACCCGCCGCGACCAGAACGGCTCCACCATCGCCGTCAGCCCGCGCGCGGCCAGCTCGCTGACCGCGCGGGCGCAGGATTCGAGGGTGGCCGCGGTGGCGGGCTCGTCGACGCCGATCCGGCAGAGCATCTTGCCCCCGTCCAGGCCCATCCGGGCGATGGTGGCGGCGTCGTAGGCGGTGAAGCGGTCGTCGAACTCGAACACCGTGCCGTGCACGCCGCCCCGGTTCATCGACCCGATGACGATCTTCCCGTCCAGCGCGCCGAGCAGGAGGAGGTCCTCCACGACGTCGGGGGTGGCCAGCACCCCGTCCACGCCCGGCCGGTCCAGCGCCACGCAGAGCCGCCGGAGCAGGTCCGCCCGGCTGGCCATGGCCAGGGGCCGGTTGCCGACGCCGAGCGCGCCCCGGGCCGAATGGTCGGCCGCGATGATCAGCAGCTGCTCGCGCTCCTCCAGCAGGCTCCGCCGCCGCCGGGCCGTGGCCGCCTCGGCGATCCGCCAGGGCTGGCGCGCCCTGGTCTCGATCAGCTTGCGGTAGCCCGCCTCCCCGGGGCCGGGCTCACTCATCTCCGGCCCCCTCGCCCCGGTCCGCCCGCTCCTCATCGGTCACCTTGCCCCGGTCCGTCCGCCCCTCACCGGTCACCTCCAGCACCTCCAGCACCTCGGCCGCCGTGGGCATCGCGGGCGCGCAGGCCAGCCGCCCGGCCACGATCGCCCCGGCCGCGTTGGCGAACCGTAGCGTGCGCTCCAGCGGCCAGCCCGCCAGCAGGCCGTGGCAGAGCGCCCCGCCGAAGGCGTCGCCCGCGCCCAGCCCGTTGACGACCTCCACCGGGACCGGCGGCACCTCCACCGTCTCGGTCGCCGTCATGCCGAGCACCCCGGCCGCCCCCCGTTTGACGACGGCCAGCTCGGCGCCCGCCTCCAGCAGCGCCCTGCCCGCCTTCCGCGGCTCCCGTGTGCCGGTGGCCACTTCCACCTCCTCCAGGTTGCCGACCACGACGGTGACGTGCCCGAGCGCCTCGCGCACCCGCTCGCGGGCCGTCTCCTCATCCGGCCAGAACATCGGCCGGTAGTCCAGGTCCAGCACCGTGTACGGCGCCCGCCCGCGGGCCCGCCACGCCGCCAGGTGCGCGCCGCGCGACGGCTCGTCCGACAGCCCGGTCACGGTGGCCCAGAACAGCCGGGCCCCGGCGACGGCGGGCAGGTCCAGCTCCTCGGGGCGGATCTCCAGGTCGGGGGCCTTGGGGTAGCGGTAGAAGTAGAGCGGGAAGTCCTCCGGCGGCCGGATCTCGCAGAACGTCACCGGGGTCGGCAGGCCGGGCACCGCGGTGACGTACTGGTCGCCGACGCCGTACTCGCGCAGCGCGTCGTGGACGAACAGCCCGAACGGGTCGGCCCCGGTCCGGGTGATCACCGCGCTGGAGCGGCCCAGCCGGGCGGCGGCCACGGCCACGTTGGTCGGGCTGCCGCCCAGGTATTTGCCGAAGGTCTCCACGTGCCGCAGCGAGACCCCGACCTGGAGCGGATAGACGTCCACCCCGACCCGCCCCATGGTCAGCACCTCGGGGACCGCGCCGGAGGTCGCGCCGGAGGTCACAGCCCCTCCAGGTAGGCGAGGCTCTCGCGCACGTCCCGCTTGGGGTCGGCGGCCTCGGAGTCGAGGACGACGTCCTGCTCCATGACGTACCAGCCGGAGTAGCCCGCGGCCGTCAGGACGGTCACGATGCCCGCGATGTCCACGTCCCCCCGGCCGAGGGGGCGGTAGATCCCCGCCCGCACGGCCTGGGTGTAGGTGAGCTCACCGGTCCGGACCCGCTCGGCCAGGGATGCGTCGACGTCCTTGAGATGGACGTGGGCGACGCGTCCCGCGGCCCGCCGGGCCAGGTCGCCGGGGTCGGCGCCGCCGATGAGCAGGTGACCGGTGTCCAGGCAGAGCGGGATCGCGCTGCCGTCGAGGACATGCTCCACCTCCCGCTCCGTCTCCACCATGGTCCCGACGTGCGGGTGCAGGGTGACGGTGCGGCCGAACTCCTTGGCGTTACGGATGATCTTCGTCAGGTTGCCCAGCAGGGTCTTCCAGCCGCTCGCGTCCAGCTCGGGCTTGGCGTCGTAGCCGCTCCTCCCGGTGGCGGCGGCCAGCACGACGACGTCCACCTCCCCGTCCCGGAAGGCCCGCATGGTGGCGCGCACCTCCGGAAGAGGGTCGTGGTGGGGGTCGTGCAGGACCACGGGGACGAAGCCGCCGACCGCGCGCAGGCCGTACTCCGCGAGGAGAGACCGGCACCGCGACGGCGAGAGCGGCAGGAACCCGGTCGGGCCCAGTTCGGTGGCTCCCAGCCCCAGCTCGGCCATCTCGGCCAGGACGCGCGAGCGGTCCAGCTGGTGGCCCCAGCCGGGGACCTCGCAGACTCCCCAGGAGATGGGCGCGCCCGCCGTCCTGAGCGCGCCGCCGGCACCGGATGATCGTTCCGAGCTCATCCGGCCACCTCCGCCACCCGGACCGCGCGCCCTTCTCGGAGCGACAGGTCGGCCGCCTCCGCGACGTGGAGCGCGGCCAGCGCGTCCTCGACCGTGCACGGGCTGTCCGTCTCACCCCGGGCCGCGGCGAGGAACGCGCCGAGCTCGGCCACGTAGGCGGGCGCGAACCTGGTCGCGAAGTCGGGCCACGGCTCCGCGCCGGGCTGGAGTCCCTCGGCGCTGGTCAGCGGGGAGCGCGGGTCCAGGCCGACCACCTGGGTCCGCAGGGTCCCGGCCAGTTCCATCCGCACGTCGTATCCGGCGCCGTTGTAGCGGGAACCCTGCAGCGTGACCAGCGTGCCGTCGTCCATGGTCAGGAGCGCGGCGCTGGTGTCGACGTCCCCGGCCGCGGCGAAGAACGCCTCGCCCCGGTTGGCGCCCGCCGCGTAGACGGTCTCGACCTCGCGGCCGGTGACCCAGCGCAGGATGTCGAAGTCGTGGATGTGGCAGTCGCGGTAGATCCCGCCGGACGCCGCGATGTACTCGGCGGCGGGCGGGCAGGGGTCAGCGGTGATCACATGGACCCGGTGCAGCGTGCCCAGCGCGCCACCGCGCAGGGCCGCGCGGGCCGCGGCGTATCCGGCGTCGAAGCGGCGCTGGAAGCCGATGTGCACCACCGTCCCGCTCTGCTTGGCCGCCTCCATCACCCGGACCGTCTCGTCCACGCCGGCCGCGGCGGGTTTCTCGCAGAACACCGGGATCCCGTCGGCGCAGGCGCGCAGCAGGAGTGCCGCGTGCGTGGCGGTGGGGGTGGCGATGACCACGGCGTCGGTCCGGAAGGCGTCCCCGACCCTGACCCGCGCCCCGAGCCCGGCGGCCACGTCGGCCGCCCGCGCGTCGTCCGCGTCGGCCACCACCACCTCGTCAACCCGGGGATGCGCGGCCAGCGTCGCCGCGTGGAACGCCCCTATCCGTCCGAGACCAACCAGACCAACACGCATATTGACGCCTCCGGCGAAGAGAGCGGCTGGTCTCCAGTTCTAAGCGACGGTTCCGCGCCCGTCAAGACTTTGTCCTGACATTCGGACTATCTATCAACCCTGCCGTATCGCCTGCTCGGAGGACACGATTTGACCAATCGTGCTAATTTTTGTCCATGCGGCCAAAAAATAAGGCAAGCGGCCAAGAGCGTTCGTTCATCGAGACGGCCCGCCGCGCCCAGATCGTGCGGTCGGCGATCGACGTGATCGCCGAGCTGGGCTACGCGCAGGCGTCGCTGGCCCGGATCGCCGAACGCGCCGGGATCAGCAAGGGCGTCATCTCCTACCACTTCACCGGCAAGGACGAGCTCGTCCAGCAGATCGTCGACGACGCGATGACCGCCGGAGACGCCTTCGTCCGCCCGCGCGTCGAGGCGCAGACCACGGCCGCCGGCATGTTGCGGGTCTACATCGAGGCGAGCGTGGAGTTCTACCGCGACCACCGCCGGCACATGCTCGCCCTGCTGGACATCTGGACGAACTTCCGCACCGAGGACGACCGGCAGCGGCTCGGCGTGCGCGACAACGAGGCCGAGATGACCGTCGTCGAGCAGATCCTGCAGTTCGGCCAGGCCACCGGCGAGTTCGGCGACTTCTCCACCCGGGTGACGGCCGTGGCCGTCAAGCAGGCGGTCGACGGCGTGCTCCTCCTGATGGCCGCCTACGACGACCTCGACTTCGACACCTACGCCCGGGAGCTGGCCGGTCTGTTCGACCGCGCCACCCGTGAGGAGAGCCGATGAAGGTGAACCTGCGCCCCCCTCGTCACCCCGTCGATCCCAGGACGGTCCGCTGGTGGACGACGCAGGCCCTGGTCTGGACGCTGCCGCCGGTGCTCGTGCTGGCCCTGCTGGCCGCGCTGATCGCGCCCGCCCGGTTGTGGCTGTTCCTGGCCCTGCTCGTCATCGCGGTGCCCGGCCTGGCGTACACCCTGCTCATGCCGCGTCAGCGGTACCGGATCCACCGCTGGGAGATCACCGATGAGGCGGTCTACGCCGCTTCCGGCTGGCTGTGGCACAGGTGGCGGGTGGCGCCGATGTCGCGCATCCAGACCGTCGACACCCTGCGCAGCCCGCTCCAGCAGGTCTTCGGCCTGTCCGGGGTGAAGGTCACCACGGCCTCGGCCGCGGGATCCATCAAGATCCAGGGGCTGGACCGGCAGCTGGCCGCCGACCTCGTCGAGCGGCTGACGGCCAGGGCGCAGGCCGTGCCCGGGGACGCCACGTGAACCGCCGCGACCAGGCGGGGAGACGACCCGACCACGCGGGGAGACGGCTCGACGATGCGGAGGGACGGCCCGACGACGTGTGGAGACGACCTGCCGACGCGGGGGGACGACCTGCCGACGTGTGGAGACGACCTGACGACGCGGGGGGACGGCCCGACGACGGGTGGGAACGGCTCGACGCGCGGACGGTCGGGGTCGGCCTGAGCTGGCTGATCGGACCCTCGATCCCCGCCACTGCCGCCGTGGTCACCGTGGGCCCCTCGGCGCGGACCGTCATCCCGCTCGCCACCCTGCTGGTCGTCCTCGCCGGGATCGCCGCCCAGGGCGTCCTGCGACACGCCACCACGCGTTACCGGGTCACCGACGAGCGCGTCGAGATCCGGTCCGGTCTGCTGTTCCGCCGGCACCGCTCGGTCCCGCGCGATCGGGTGCGCTCCGTCGACGCGACGGCGGGACCGGTGCACCGACTGCTCGGCGTGACCGCGGTGCGGATCGGCGCCGGCGAGCGGGAGGCGGGGCTGCGCCTCGACGCGGTCTCCCGGGCCCGGGCCGAGCGCCTGCGGCTGCTGTCCGGCCGGGAGAGCGCGACGCCCGCGGATACGGCCCTGGTGACGGTCTCTCCGGCCTGGATCGGTTTCGCCCTGCTGAGCAGCTGGACGCCGCTCATCGGCCTGGCGCCGTTCGGCGCGTTCTTCCGCGCCCTGGAGATCTTCGGCGTCGAGCCCGCCGAGGTCGGGTTCCTCCGGGACGCCTGGGAGGCGGCGACCCGGCTCCCGCCCGTGGCGGTGGCCGGATTCGCCGTCGGGACCGTCCTGGCCATCGGACTGCTGGGGGCGCTGCTGCTGCACACGGAGGTGTGGTGGCGCTTCCGGCTGACCCGCGAGGCCGACGGCGCCTATCGGGTACGGCGCGGCCTGCTCACCACCCGGTCGTCGTCGCTCCAGGAGAGCCGGGTGCGCGGCGTCGAGGTGGCCGAGCCGTTGCCGCTGCGCTGGGGAGGCGGCGCCCGCCTGAACGCGCTCGTCGCCGGCGTCGACCCCGACGATCGAGAGGAGCGGACCTCCGCCGCGCTGCTGCCGCCCGCGCCCCGGCGGGCGGCGCTGCGGGTGGCCGAGCAGGTGCTCGGCGCTCCCGTACTGGAGACCCCGTTGCGCCCGCACCCGCGGGCGGCGCTGCGCCTGCGGGTGTCGCGCGTGGTCTGGGGGGCGGCGCTGCCGGCCGCGCCGCTGGCCGGACTCGGGCTGTGGGTGGGCTGGATCCCGGACGCCCTGTGGCTGCTCGCCCCGGCCTGCCTGCTCGTCACGCTGCCGCTGGCGGCCGGCGCCTACCGCAGCCTCGGCCACGGCGTGTCCGGCCGCTACCTGATCACCCGCCACGGCGCGGCCAGGCGCAGGACGACGGCGCTGCGCAGGGACGCGGTCATCGGCTGGACGGTCAGCAGGTCCCCGGCACAGCGCCGCCGGGACCTGATGACCCTCACCGCCGCGACGTCCGCGGGCACCCACCGGGTCAAGGACGTCGGCGTCGGGCAGGGGCTCGCGTTCGCCGAAGAGGCGGTCCCCGGTCTGCTCGCCCCCTTCGTCGCGCCCGCCGGCGGACTCGCCGCCGTACACCACCCGTCCGGCGGCGGCCGCTGACGCCGGTTCCGCGCGGGCCGCCGATGGCCCCCGCACCCGGAAGGGGCGTGATCAGCGGGAGATCCGCTCCGCGACGGCCCGGACCACCTCGCCGGTGCGGTGGACCGGGAGCCGGGCGAAGCCCACGACCAGGGCGGGCGGGCCGGGCCTGCGGCGCATCGGGCCCACCGGCTCGGCGGCGAGGCCGCACTCCCGCGCCGCCGTCGCGACGGCCCCCTCGTCCCACCCCTCGGGCAGCTCGGCCAGGAGGTGGAGCCCGGCGGAGACGCCGTGCACGGTGATCTCGGGAAGGTGCGCGGCCAGGGCCCTGACGAGGGTGTCGCGCCGGGCGCGGTACTCCCGGCGCATCCGCCGCAGGTGCCGGTCGTAGGCGCCGGACCGCACGAAGTCCGCCAGCGCGTACTGCTCCAGCACCGGGGATCCCATGTCCATCTGCGCCCGCCCCCGCCGCACCGCCTGGGCGATCTCCGGCGGGGCCGCCGCCCAGCCGAGGCGGAGCCCCGGGGCCAGGGACTTGCTGACGCTGCCGGCCAGGACCACCCGGTCCGGGGCCAGGCCCTGCAGGCAGCCCACCGGGTCGCGGTCGAAGCGGAACTCGGCGTCGTAGTCGTCCTCCAGGATCGTCGCGCCCGTCGCCGCGGCCCACTCGATCAGCTCGGCACGGCGGCGGGGGGAGAGCACGACCCCGCTCGGGTAGTGGTGGGCCGGGGTGAGCAGCACCGCCCGGACCCCGGTCGCGGCCAGGGCTCCGACGTCGACGCCCTCCCCGTCCACCGGGACCGCGACCAGATCCGCCCCCGCCGACCTGAGCAGCGGCAGCTGGCGCAGGCCGGTCGGATCCTCGACCGCGAGCCGGACCCGGCCGGGACGCGGCGCCGGGCGGGCGTCCCCGTCCACGAACCAGCCCAGGTCCTGTCCGGACCCGCCGGCCTGCGGGAGCCGTCCGGCCAGCGCCTGGACCGTGAGGCTGAGTCCCTGGGCCACCCCGCCGACGATCACCAGGTTCTCCGGCGTGACGTCGGCCCCGCGGACCCGGCGCAGGTAGGCGGCCAGCTCCTCGCGCAGCTCCGGCACACCGCCGGGGTCGCCGTAGTCCAGGGCGTCGGCGGACAGCGCGGAGAGCGCCCGCCGCACCGAGGCCAGCCACCGCTCGCGGGGGAACGACCGCAGATCGGGCGAGGTGGGGCGGCGGCCGTAGTCGCACTCGTGGGCGGGTGACCGGGGATCCGCGGCGTCATCCTCTCCCGCCGGGCCCTCACCCGCCTTCGTCGAGCCCTCACCCGCCTCGGCCGGGCCCGCGCCGCCCGCGCCCCGGGAGGCCATCGGGGCGACGCGCGTCCCCGCGCCGACCCTGGAGATCAGGAACCCCTCGGCGACCAGCTGCTCGTACGCCTCCACGATCACGCCGCGCGAGAACCCCAGGTCCCTGGCCAGCTCCCGGCTGGCGGGCAGCCGCTCCCCGGCCGCCAGCCTGCCGTGCCGTACGGCCTCGCGCAGCTCACGGACGACCTGCCCGGCGATGCCGCCCGCCGCCCGGTCGATGCTCAGATGCAGATCCGCCAACGTGCCCCGCCCCGATCGGATGACCGCCGGCCGTGAGGCGCCCGCCGGGCCGAGGCCGGAGGCGTGCGTCCCGCAGCTGACGATCATGCGGCCGCGATTTGATTGGCCCACTATCTCATGCGCCGATTGGTCTCGGTGGGTGAACCATTCGGTCCCTAGCATTCCCGGAATGAGCACTGATGTCAGCATCCGCCCCGCACAGACCCGGGGACTCGCCCAGGCGGCCGGAGCGATGTTCCTGGTGGGCACCCTCGCGGGGGTCGCCGGCGCGATCCAGGACTACCCGCTCTACGGCGGCCAGGCGCTGCGCTACCTCCTGGCCGCCGCCGTCCTGCTGGCCGTCACACGCCTGGCGGGCCTGAAGTTCGTACGGCTGACACCCCGGGAGACCGCCCTTCTGGTCACGCTCTCCCTCACCGGGCTCGTCATCTTCAACGTCTGCGTGATCGAGGCGACCCGGCACGGCGGCCCCGCCCTGGTCGGCACCGTGCTCGGCACCGTCCCGCTGGCGCTCGCCCTGCTGGACGGCCGTCCCTCGCCCCGGGTGGTCGGGGCGGCGACCGTGGTGGTCGCCGGGGCGACGGTGGCCACCGGCCTGGGCAGCGGCGACCTGCCCGGCCTGCTGTGGTCGCTGGGCGCGCTGGTCTGCGAGGTCTGCTTCTCGCTGCTGGCCCTCCCGCTCCTGCCCAAGCTGGGCGCGGTGCGGGTCTCGGCGTACTCGGCGGCGCTGGCCGTGCCGCTCCTGGCGGCGACCGGCCTGCTGATCGACGGCACCGCGATGCTGCGCGTGCCGACCCTCGGCGAGGCGGCGGGCCTCGGCTACCAGTCGATCATCGTGACCACCGTGGCGTTCTTCCTCTGGTACGACGCGCTGCCCCGGCTCGGCCCCGGCCGGGCCGGTCTCTTCGCCGGACTGATCCCCGTCGGCGCGATCGCCACGGGCGCCGTGCTCGGGCTCGGCGCGCCGTCGGTCGCCGACCTGGCCGGAGCCGCGCTGGTCGTCACCGGCATCGTCATCGGGCTCTCGGCCCCCGCGGCCGGGACGTCAGTGGTGCAGCGGCCGCTGGAACTTGTTCTCGTCGGCGACCATGTGCAGGACGATGGTGAGGAGCGACCCCACCAGCCCTCCGATGATGAGCACCCCGATGGCGTACAGAACCAGGTAACCGATCTCCATGATTCCTCCCCGCAGAGACGGCTAGAGTCCTCATGACCATCTTCGCGGCCTCACGTCGCGGGGACGCATTCTCCGGCCAAACCCCGGCAAAGGCTTCGCCATTTCTCCGGCGGCGATCGGGGGGTCCCGTGGCGGGGGGCTCCGGAACGGCCGGCGGGAGGCCGTACCCTCTATGAGGATCCGGAGAACGGCGAGGATCCGGAGAAGACCCCCGGCACGGAGGATCAACGACGATGCCCGAATTCGACTACACCGACCTGCTCCCGCTGGGATCGGATGAGACGGAATACCGTCTGATCAGCAGCGAGGGGGTGCGTGTCGTCGAGGCCGCGGGCCGCCGGTTCCTGGAGGTCGAGCCCGAGGCGCTGCGCCTGCTCACCGAGACGGCGATCCACGACATCTCCCACTATCTCCGGTCGTCGCACCTCGCCCAGCTCCGGAAGATCATCGACGACCCGGAGTCCAGCGGCAACGACCGGTTCGTCGCCCTCGACCTGCTGAAGAACGCCTCGATCTCGGCCGGCGGCGTGCTCCCCATGTGCCAGGACACCGGCACCGCGATCGTGATGGGCAAGCGCGGCCGGCACGTGCTCACCGACGGCGCCGACGCCGAGCACCTCTCGCGCGGCGTGTACGACGCCTACACCAAGCTCAACCTGCGCTACTCCCAGATGGCCCCGATCACCATGTGGGAGGAGAAGAACACCGGCTCCAACCTCCCCGCCCAGATCGAGCTGTACGCCGAGGACCCGCACGGCCACCCGGACGAGTACAAGCTGCTGTTCATGGCCAAGGGCGGCGGCAGCGCCAACAAGTCGTTCCTGTACCAGGAGACCAAGGCGGTCCTCAACGAGAAGCGCATGCTGGCCTTCCTGGAGGAGAAGATCCGCTCCCTGGGCACCGCGGCCTGCCCGCCGTACCACCTGGCGATCGTGGTGGGCGGCACCTCCGCCGAGTACGCCCTGAAGACGGCGAAGTACGCCAGCGCCCGCTACCTGGACTCCATCCCCACCGAGGGCTCCCCGAGCGGTCACGGCTTCCGCGACACCGAGCTGGAGGCCAAGGTCTTCGAGCTCACCCAGAAGCTCGGCATCGGCGCCCAGTTCGGCGGCAAGTACTTCTGCCACGACGTCCGCGTGATCCGCCTGCCCCGGCACGGCGCCTCCTGCCCGGTGGCCATCGCGGTCTCCTGCAGCGCCGACCGCCAGGCCCTGGCGAAGATCACTCCGGAGGGGATCTTCCTGGAGCGGCTGGAGACCGACCCGGCGCGCTTCCTGCCGGAGACCACCGACGAGCACCTGTCGGACGACGTCGTGAAGATCGACCTCAACCGGCCGATGCCGGAGATCCTCGCCGAGCTGACGAAGTACCCGGTCAAGACCCGCCTGTCGCTGACCGGCCCGCTGGTCGTCGCCCGCGACATCGCGCACGCCAAGATCGGCGAGCTGCTCGACGCGGGCGGCGAGATGCCGCAGTACCTGAAGGACCACGCCGTCTACTACGCCGGCCCCGCCAAGACCCCCGAGGGATACGCCTCCGGCTCCTTCGGCCCGACCACCGCCGGCCGGATGGACTCCTACGTCGAGCGCTTCCAGGCCGCGGGCGGCTCCATGGTGATGCTCGCCAAGGGCAACCGGTCCAAGCAGGTCACCGAGGCCTGCCAGAAGTACGGCGGCTTCTACCTCGGCTCGATCGGCGGCCCGGCCGCCCGCCTGGCCCAGGACTGCATCAAGAAGGTCGAGGTCCTGGAGTATCCGGAGCTCGGCATGGAGGCCGTCTGGAAGATCGAGGTCGAGGACTTCCCGGCCTTCATCGTGGTCGACGACAAGGGCGACGACTTCTTCCAGGACACCACCGGCCCGGTGCTGTCCATCGGCCGCCGCTGACCCCGGCGCCGGACGGCCGCCGCGCCCGGAGCGCCGTTCCCGGGACGGATCCCCGGACCGGAGATCGCAGGTCTCGGCGGCCACGGCGTCCGATGTGACGGAACGCGTCCCCACAGTTACAAGACAGAAAATCTGACCACATTAGGAAAGAAACTTCGGGCCTGTCTCTACTGGTCGCATTGCGCGAATAGGTAAGCTGCCCCTCATGCGTGCGCCGTCCGGATACCTACTTGCCGCGCGCTATCGGCTCGTGGAGCCGGTCGGGCGCGGCGGCATGGGCACCGTTTGGCGAGCGCACGACGAGCTGCTCGGAGGCGAGGTCGCGGTCAAGGAGGTCCGGCTGCCCCTCGTCCTCGACGAGGAGCTGCGGGCCGAGCTGTGCGCCAGGACCGAGCGCGAGGGGCGGGCGACCACGATGGTCGCGCATCCGTCAGTGATCACCGTCTTCGACGTCGTCACCGAGGACGACCGCCCGTGGATCGTCATGGAGCTGCTCCGCGGCAGGTCCCTGGAGCAGCTCATCAAGGAGGAGGGCCCGCTGCCGCCCCGCCGGACGGCCGAGATCGGGCGGCAGGTGCTGGGCGCGCTCCGGGCCGTGCACGCCAAGGGCATCCTCCACCGCGACGTGAAGCCCAGCAACGTCCTGGTGACCGAGGAGCGGGCGATCCTCACCGACTTCGGCCTCGCCGCGCTGGAGGGCGAGGTGTCGATCACCCAGGCGGGCATCGTCCTCGGCTCGGCCGGATACATCGCGCCCGAACGGGTGCTCGGCTCCAAGGCGAGCCCGGCGGCCGACCTGTGGTCGCTCGGGGCGACCCTCTACACCGCCGTCGAGGGCCGCGGCCTGCACGGGCGCCGTACGGCCGCCGCCGCGCTGGCCGCGCTGACCAGCGGCGAACCGATCCCCATGGAGAAGGCGGGGCCGCTCGCCCCCGTGCTCCAGGGTCTGCTCTCGATCGACCCGGCCACCCGGCTGGACGCGGTCCGCGCCTCGCTGATGCTGGCCCGGGTGGCGGCCGGAGGGTCGGCCGAGGAGCCGCTCGCCCGCGCGGCGGGCAAGGCCGTCCGCAACGCCACGGCGATCGGGGTGCCCTCGTTCCCGCCGTTCGGCCGCCGGCCGCAGCATCGGGGCTTGCACCGCGCGGGTTCGGCCCCGGTCCCGGGTCCGCCGTCCGTCCCGACACCGGTGCCGATGCCGCGCGCGCACCGCCGGCCCGCCGAGGGGACGCACCGCAAGCCACTCGATCCGTGGCCCACACCGCGCCCTTTTGTGAGATTTATGTCACCTTTTATCCGCCTGATGCTCCCACGTCGCCTATGGCCTAGGGAACTTCGCAAGCGAGGGTAAAGCGGTGCTCTAGGAATAATCGCTATCTTTTTCTCATGCCGGAACAGCAGACGCGCGTGCTCGCTGACCGCTACGAGCTGATCACGCCGCTTGGCCGGGGAACGATGGGTACGGTCTGGCGTGCCTACGACCGATCCCTGGGCCGCGAGGTCGCGATCAAGGAGATCCGTCAGGAGCCCGGGCTCAGCGAGGCACAACGCGCCGAACTGCGGGAGCGCATGATCCGTGAGGGTCGTACGGCCGCCCGCATCAGTCACCCCTCAGTCGCCACCGTCCACGACGCCATCCTCGAGGACGGCAGTCCGTGGATCATCATGGAGCTGGTCCAGGCACGCTCGCTGGAAGAGGTGGTCGAGGAGGAGGGCCCCCTCCCGCCCCGCCTGGTCGCCGAGATCGGGGTGGACCTGCTGGGCGCGCTGCGCGCCGCGCACGCGCAGGGCGTCCTCCACCGCGACGTGAAGCCCGGCAACGTCCTGATCACCGAGAACGGCCGCGTCGTGCTGACCGACTTCGGCATCGCCAAGGCCGAGGGCGACACCAGCCTCACCCAGACCGGCATGGTCATCGGCTCCCCCGGCTACACCGCGCCGGAGCGGGCGCGGGGCGAGCACACCGGGCCCGAGTCGGATCTCTGGTCCCTCGGGGCCACGCTGTACTTCGCGGTCGAAGGACGCCCGGCCTACGAGCGCGGCTCGGTGGCCGAGACGCTGGCCGCGCTGATGACGGAGAACGCCGACCCGCCGGTCCAGGCGGGTCCGCTCCGCCCGGTGCTCGCGCAGCTCCTGGAGAAGGACTACACGGCGCGGCCCACGCCCGCCCAGGCCACCGCCATGCTCCGGGCCGTGGCCGACACCCCCACGGGGGCCGAGCCTCCGCGATCCCTCGCCTCCGCCTCGTCCGAGTCCCCGACGGCTCCGGCGGCTCCAGCGGCTCCGGCAGCCGCCGCGGCGCCCGAGCCCCCTGCGACTCCGGCGGCCTCCGGGGCACCCGAGTCCCCGGCGGTCCCGGCGACCCCCACGGCGCCCGAGCGCTCCGCGGCGCCCGAGCCCGCCCCCGTTCCGACGGCTCCGGCCGTTCTCGCAGCCGCTGAGGCGCCCGCGGCCCCGGCCGCCCCCGCCCCGGAGGCCCTGCGGGAGGACGGGAGCGACGCCGCCCCCGTCTCGGGGAACGGCGGCGAGCCCACGGCGGACGAGGAGTTCGACGCCAACCGCACCGTAGTGATCCCCCGGCCCAAGGACGGCCTCCGCCTCCCCCACGCCGCCGAGGCCCCCGGTCTCGCCGTGCCTCCGGCGGCGGCGCCGTCCGCGGTCCCGGCCTGGCCCGCCGCCTCCGCCCCCGGAGCCCCCGCGGCCGGGGCCCACCCGCCCGGCGACGTGCGGTCCGGAGCCCCGGCGACCGGGACTCAGCCGCCCGGCGGCGCGCGGCCCGGGTTCCCGGCCGACGACCCCGCCGCGACGCCTCCGCAGGGGTTCCCGGTCTCCCGGGAGCCGGGCACGCTGGTGGCCGGCAGGCCGGGCGGCCCCGTGCGGCCGCCGTCCCACGCGGCGCCGCAGCCGGCGAGACCCGCCGGGGGCTCCCCGGACGACGAGGTCACCGAGGCCGGCATGCTGCCCGGTCACCCCGGTCACCCCGGCCCCGGCGGGCCGGTCCCCGGTCCGGGCCCGCACCCGGGTCACATGCCGGGCCCCGGCCCCTACCCGGGTCCCGTCCCCGGCGCGCATCCCGGCCCGTTCCCCGGCCGGCCCCCGGGCCTC
Organism: Planobispora longispora; assembly: GCF_016863135.1. Lineage (GTDB taxonomy): Bacteria > Actinomycetota > Actinomycetes > Streptosporangiales > Streptosporangiaceae > Planobispora > Planobispora longispora. The sequence continues at coordinate 77,845 of NZ_BOOH01000028.1, read as the reverse complement.
CAGGGAGCCTGGCAGCAGCCCGGTCCCCCGCCGGGCTCGGAGCCGGGACCGGCCGGCGGCGGGTTCGCCCCGCCGTCCGGGCTGGGCACGGACCTGTTCGCCATCACGGGCGGGCAGACCGCGAAGCCGGCCCGGCCGAAGAACGTCCGGATCGGGATCCTCGTGCTGCTCGGGGTGGCGGCCGCCGCACTGGTGATCATCGTGATCCTGGTGGCCGCGGCCTTCGCCGACACCGAGCCGAAGGGTTCCGCCGTCCCGGACTCGTCCTCCGCGGTGGAGCTGCGGCGGCACCAGGACCCCTCGGGGTTCACGGTCGACGTCCCGGCCGCGCTGAAGACGGCGGCCGACGGGGACGACGTCGTCTTCAGCGACTCCGACGACATCCGCTACATCCGGGTGAACACCTCCGCGCACCGCTCCGACGACGTCGAGAAGGCCGTCGCCGCCGCGGAGAAGGCCGCGGCCAAGGCCGGGACCTTCCCCGGCTACCGCCGCATCGGCGTCACCGAGGTCGAGCCGGCGCCGTACCCCGGGGCGCGGGTGGCCGACTGGGAGTTCACCTACGTCGCCCGCGGCGACACCGTCCACGTCCTGGCCCGCTTCGTGAGCCTCCCCGGCGCGAAGGACGACCACGCCGTCTACTGGGCGGTTCCCGAGGTCTCGTGGGAAGGGCAGAGCGGGCTGCGCGAGGCGGTGCTCACCTCCTTCCGGATCACCGGGCAGGAGGACGGGGGCGACGCCTGAGCGTCCGGGCGCCGGCATCCGCCCGGCGCCCGGCCCGACGCCGGGACGGCACCTGGCGGAACCGGGCCGAACCGGGCCGAACCCGGGGCGGTGACTCCGGACGCGCCCGGACGTGACGGCGGGGACACCTCACCGCCGAACGATCCCCTTATCCCGCACGTTGCAGACTGAGTCCATGAGCGAGTATCGGATCGAACATGACTCGATGGGTGACGTGCGCGTTCCGGCGAGCGCGAAATGGCGGGCCCAGACGCAGCGGGCGGTCGAGAACTTCCCGATCTCAGGGCGGGGCCTCGAGAGCCCGCACATCGCGGCCCTCGGACTGATCAAGGCGCTGGCCGCCGAGGTCAACTCCGAGCTGGGCGTGCTCGACAAGGAGCTGGCCCAGGCGATCGCCGAGGCCGCCACCGACATCGCGGAGAACGAGTGGGACGGCGAGTTCCCGATCGACGTCTTCCAGACCGGCTCCGGAACCTCCTCCAACATGAACGCCAATGAGGTGATCGCCACGCTGGCCGAGGAGCGGCTGGGCCGGCCGGTCCATCCCAACGACCACGTCAACGCCTCCCAGTCGTCCAACGACGTGTTCCCGACCTCCATCCACGTCGCCGCCCTCACCGAGGTCACCTACCACCTGATCCCGTCCCTGCGGCACCTGGCCACCGCGCTGCGCCAGAAGTCGATGGAGTTCGAGCAGGTGGTCAAGGCGGGCCGCACGCACCTGATGGACGCCACCCCGGTCACGCTGGGCCAGGAGTTCGGCGGCTACGCCACCCAGATCGACAACGCCGTCGCCCGGGTGCGCAGCGCGCTGCCCCGCCTGGCCGAGCTCCCGCTGGGCGGGACCGCGGTCGGCACCGGCGTCAACACCCCGCCGGGCTTCGCGCCGAAGGTCATCGAGAAGCTCCGCGAGGCCACCGGGCTCCCGTTCACCGAGGCCCCCGACCACTTCGAGGCCCAGGGCGCCCGGGACGCGGTCGTGGAGCTCTCCGGCCAGCTCCGGACCGTCGCGGTCTCCCTCAACAAGATCGCGAACGATCTCCGCTGGATGGGCTCGGGCCCGCGCGCCGGGCTCGGCGAGATCAACCTCCCCGACCTGCAGCCCGGCTCCTCGATCATGCCCGGGAAGGTCAACCCGGTCATCCCCGAGGCCGTGTGCATGGTCGCCGCCCAGGTCGTCGGGAACGACGCCGCCATCGCCTTCGCCGGGGCCTCGGGCAGCTTCGAGCTCAACGTGGCGCTCCCGGTCATGGCGCGCAACGTCCTGGAGTCCGTACGGCTGCTCGCCAACGTCTCCCGGCTGCTGGCCGACCGCTGCGTCCACGGCATCACGGCCAACGCCGACCGGCTGTGGGAGTACGCCGAGTCGTCGCCGTCCATCGTCACCCCGCTCAACCGCCACGTCGGCTACGAGGAGGCCGCGAAGATCGCCAAGCAGGCGCTGGCCGAGCGGAAGACCATCCGCCAGGTCGTCATCGAGCGCGGCCACGTCGCGAACGGGACCATCGGCGAGGAGCAGCTCGACGCCCTGCTCGACGTGCTCTCCATGACCCGCCCGCCGGCGTAGCCGGGAATCCTGGAAGACTCGCCCCATGACGCAGATCAAGTTCTACGGTCGCCGTGACGTGTGGGCCCCGCTCCGGCGGGAGCTGTCCGACGTCGTGCACGGCTGCCTGGCCGAGGTGTGGAAGCTCCCCCAGGACAAGCGGTTCCACCGCTTCCTGCTGCTGGACGCCGACGACCTGCTCTGCCCGCAGCGGAGCGAGCGCTATCTGATCGTGGAGATCGTCTGTTTCGAGGGCCGGTCGGAGGAGGCCAAGCGCGATCTGATCCGGACGCTGTTCGACCGGACCGGGCAGGCGCTCGGCCTCGCCCCGGAGGATCTGGAGATCGTCATCCTGGAGGCGCCCAAGGTGAACTGGGGCATCCGCGGCGTCCCGGGCGACGAGCTGGCCCTGACCTACCCGGTCACGCTCTGAGCTCGCGGAGCTTCCGGAGTCCGGCGAACAGGTCGGTCTCCGGGAGCTCCGTCTCGACGTGGGAGCGGGCGAGCTGGTAGTCCTCGGTGGGCCAGATCTCCCGCTCCACGTCGCGCGGCGTGGAGAACCAGGGGCCCTCGGGGTCGATCTGGGTGGCGTGCGCCTTGATCGCCCGGTCCCGGGTCTCGAAGTAGTCGTCGCAGGTGATCCGGGTGGTCGCGGTCAGCTGGGGCATGCCCTCGAACCAGTCTTCCGTGATCATCTCCGCCAGCGGCGACTCCAGCCCCCGGGCGAGGAGCCCCTCGTGGATCGCGGTGAACCACTCCCGGGAGAACGAGACCATGTAGTAGAGCTTCGACGGCTGCCACGGCTCGCCGGCGTCCGGGTAGCGGCCGGGGTCGCCCGCCGCCTCGAACGCCTCGACGGACACCCGGTGGGTCATGATGTGATCGGGATGCGGGTAGCCGCCGGTCTCGTCGTAGGTGAGGATCACGTGCGGCCGGAACTCCCGCACCGCCGCCACCAGCGGCGCCGCGGCGACCTCCAGGTCCTGGACGGCGAAGCAGCCCTCCGGCAGCGGCTCCCCCTCCCCGGGCAGGCCCGAGTCGACGAAGCCGAGCCAGCGGTGCTCCACGCCGAGGATCGCGGCGGCCTCGGCCATCTCCCCGCGCCGGATCTCCGCCATGTTCTCCAGGACGCCGGGCCGGTCCATGGCCGGGTTGAGCACGTCGCCGCGCTCCCCGCCGGTGCAGGTGCAGACCAGCACGTCCACCCCCTCGGCGGCGTAACGGGCCAGCGTCGCCGCCCCCTTGCTCGACTCGTCGTCGGGGTGGGCGTGCACCGCCATCAGCCGCAAAGTGTTCGTGTCCACGGTTTCTCCTCGGGGGTGGGGAAGGTCTGGTCGTCGTCTCGGGTGTGGGACGCTCCGTCAGCGCCTCGGGCGCGGGACGCTCCGTCAGCGCCTCGGGCGCGGGGCGCGCCGTCAGCCGAGGTAGCCGCGCAGGGCGCGCGACCGGGACGGGTGGCGGAGCTTGGACATGGCCTTGGCCTCGATCTGGCGGATGCGCTCCCGTGTCACACCGTAGATCTTCCCGATCTCGTCGAGGGTCCGGGGCCGCCCGTCGTCGAGGCCGAAGCGGAGCGCGACCACCCCGGCCTCGCGCTCGGTGAGGGTGTCCAGCACCGAGCGCAGGTGCTCGCGCAGGAGGTCGGCCGTGACGGCGTCGTCGGGCGTGACGGCGGCGGTGTCCTCGATGAGGTCGCCGAACTCGCCGTCGCTCTCCTGGCCCAGCGGGGTGTGCAGCGAGACGGGCTCGCGGTCGTAGCCCTGGACCTCGGCGACCTTGGCGGGGGTCAGGTCGAGCGCGCGGGCCAGCTCCTCGACGGTGGGCTCGCGGCCGAGGTCGACCAGGAGCTCCCGCCGGGCGCGGGTCAGCCTGTTGATCAGTTCGACCATGTGGACCGGGACCCGGATGGTCCGGGCCTGGTCGGCCACGGCCCGGCCGATGGCCTGCTTGATCCACCAGGTGGCGTAGGTGGAGAACTTGAACCCGAGGGTGTGGTCGAACTTCTCCACGGTGCGGATCAGCCCGAGGTTGCCCTCCTGGATCAGGTCCTGCAGGAGCAGGCCGCGGCCGGTGTAGCGCTTGGCGACCGAGACGACCAGCCGGAGGTTGGCCTCCAGCATGTGCTCCCGGGCGCGCAGGCCGTCCGCGGCGACCCACTCCAGCTCGGCGCGGGTCTCCGGGGGCAGTTTCCCGCCGGCGGCCTCCAGCCGCTCCCGGGCGAAGACGCCCGCCTCCATCCGTCGGGCCAGCTCGACCTCCTGCTCGGCGGTGAGCAGCGGGATCGTGCCGATCTGCTTGAGGTAGTCCTTGACCGAGTCCGCGGTGGTGGTGATCAGGAGCGTCTCCTCACACGAAGTTGTGTCGGACCTAAAGTTATGACCGACACATCAATCTGTCAAGAAAAAATATGTCGAACCTAAAAATTGGTCGGATCCATGAGAGAGTGGAGGCATGACCACGCAGACGATCGGCCTCCGGGAGTCCAAGAAGCGGGAGACCCGCCAGGCGATCTCCGATCACGCCACTCGCCTTTTCATCGAACACGGTTTCGATCGTACGACCATCGCCGACATCGCGGCGGCGTCCCGGGTGGCGAAAATGACCGTCACCAACTATTTCCCACGCAAGGAGGATCTGGCTCTCGATCATCACGAGGAGTTCACCGCCGGTCCGGCCCGCGCCGTTACAGCGCGTCTCCCCGGGGAGTCGGCCCTGACCGCGCTCCGGCGGGACTTCCTCGACGCGGCGCGGCGGCACGATCCGGTCATCGGCTTCAGCGGACTCCCGTTCGCCCGCATGATCACCGGCAGCCCCACGCTGGTCGCCCGCCTGCGCGAGCTCCACGAGCTGCGCGAGGACGCCCTCGCCGCCGTCCTCGCCGCCGAGACGGGCGCCGCCCCGGACGACGTCATCCCCCGGGCGGCCGCCGTCCAGCTCGTCGGGGCGCTTCGCGTGCTCTTCCGGGAGGTGCTGAACCGCACACTGGACGGCGAGAGCCCCGAGGAGATCGCCCCCGCCGTCGCCGCCCGCGCCGTCACCGTCTTCGGCCTGCTGGAACCCGCCCTCGGCGACTACGCGACACGCCCCGCCGGGCAGCGGTGAGGGCGCGCCACACATAATCCGTGAGGGCACTGTGTCGATCGGCTACATGGGCGGGGATTCGGATGGTTGCCTAGATTCACACCATGATTGACCTGACGGGGCGACGGGCCGTGGTGACCGGAGCGGGCAGCGGGATCGGGCACGCCTGCGCGCGCCGGCTGGCCGGCGCGGGCGCGCATGTGGTGGTGGTCGACGTGGACGCCGAGGCGGCCGGGAAGGTGGCCGCCGAGGTGGCGGGGACCCCCGCCGTCGCGGACCTGTCGGATCCGGGCTTCCTGGACGCCCTGCCCCGCGAGCTCCTCGACGGCGTGGACATCGTGGTGAACAACGCCGGGTTCCAGCATGTGGCGCCGGTCGAGGCGTTCCCCCCGGAGATCTTCTCCAAGATCCTCAAGGTCATGGTCGAGGCGCCGTTCCTGCTGGTGCGCGCGGTCCTGCCGGGGATGTACGAGCGGGGGTGGGGCCGGATCGTGAACATCTCCTCCATCCACGGCCTGCGCGCCTCGCCGTACAAGGCCGCGTACGTCACCGCCAAGCACGCGCTGGAGGGGCTGTCGAAGGTCATCGCCCTCGAGGGCGCGCCGCACGGCGTCACCTCCACCTGCGTGTGCCCCGCCTACGTCCGCACCCCGCTGGTCGAGCGGCAGATCGACGCCCAGGCCGAGACCCACGGCATCGGCGGCGACGAGGTCGTCGAGCGGATCATGCTCGCACCCGCCGCGATCAAGCGGCTGATCGAGCCCGAGGAGGTGGCCGAGCTGGTCGCCTACCTGTGCGGCCCGCACGGCTCCTTCATCACCGGCGTCTCCCTGCCCGTGGACGGCGGCTGGACCGCCCGCTGACCGTCCCCGGCCGCCGACCCGCCTGCCCGCTGACCGGCATGTCTGTGATGGACCGACAATGGACGACATGAGCGCACGGGTGTTCCTCGACCTGCTGGCCAGGGAGGCGTCGGCGGTGGAGTTCGAGGGGCCCGTCCTGGCCGCCCGGACCGCCGGGGCGTCCCCGCAGAAGCTGGCCGAGCTGGAGGAGGCCAAGCTCACCGCGCTGAAGGTGCGGGAGCTGCTGCGGCGCAGGGCCAGGCGCGAGGCGGAGCTGTCGGCGCTGTTCGACACCGCGGGCGACCTGGCCGGACTGCGCGACCTGGACGCCGTCCTGGAGGCCATCGTGCGCCGGGCCCGGCAGCTGCTCGGCACCGACGCCGCCTACATGACCCTGCACGACCCCGTCCGCGGCGACACCTGGATGAGGGTCACCGACGGCTCGGTCTCGGCCAAGTTCCGCGCGCTCCGGCTGGCCATGGGGGCCGGGCTGGGCGGGCTGGTGGCCCAGACCGCCACGCCGTACGCCACGGCCGACTACTTCGCCGACGAGCGCTTCCGCCACATGACCGACATCGACGACGCGGTGAAGGAGGAGGGCCTGGTCGCCATCCTCGGCGTGCCGCTCAAGCTCGGCGGGCGGGTCATCGGGGTGCTGTTCGCGGCCAACCGGAGCGTGCGGCCGTTCACCCAGGACGAGGTGGTGCTGCTCGGCTCGCTGGCCGCCCACGCGGCGGTGGCCATCGACAACGCCCGACTGCTGCAGGAGACCAGGAACGCCCTGGAGGAGCTCAGCGAGGCCAACCGGCAGGTCAACGCGCACAGCGAGGCGGTGGAGCGCGCCGCGCTCGCGCACGACCGGATGACCGGGCTGGTGCTGCGCGGCGGCGGGGTCGAGGACGTGGCCGCCGTGGTCACCGAGGTGCTCGGCGGCTCGCTGGTGGTGCTGGACGGCACCGGGCGGCCGATCACCGGCGACGTGGACGACCTGGAGCCGCGGATCGGGCCGGACGGCGCGGGCGCGCGGCGGCACCGGCCCGGGGAGGGCCCGCGCGGACCGGCCGCGACCGCGGCGATGATCGCGGACGCCGCGCAGGCGTCCCGGGCGCTGGGCCGCACCGTGCGCAAGGACAACCTGCTGGTCGCCTCGGTGGACGTCGGAGCCGAGCCGCTGTGCACGCTCGCGCTGCGGGCCGAGGGCCAGGTGGCCGACACCGACCAGCGCATCCTGGAGCGGGCCGCGCTGGTCACCGCGCTGCTGCTGCTGTTCCGCCGTACGGTGGCCGAGGCGGAGGGCCGGGTCCGGGGCGAGCTGCTCGACGACCTGATCTCCCATCCCGAGCTGGACGGGCTGGCCGAGCGGGCCCGGCGGGTGGGGGTGGACCTGGACCGCGACCACGTGGTGACCGTGGTCCGCCACGAGGGAGGGCGCGAGCGCGCCGCGTTCTGGGCCTCCTCCCGGGCCACGCTGGAGCACGGGCTCGCCACCCAGCGCGGCGACGAGCTGGTGCTCCTGCTCCCCGGCGACCGGCCGGGACCGCTCGCCAAGCGGATCGCGGCCGAGCTGAGCGCCTCCCTCGGCCGGCCGGCCACGGCGGGCGCCTGCGGCCCGGTCCGCGGCCACGCCGGGGTCGCCGCCGCCCACCGCGAGGCGCGGCGCTGCGCCGACGCGCTGCTGGCCCTGGACCGGGCCGGGGAGGGCGCCGGCGCCGCGGAGCTGGGCTTCGTCGGGCTGCTCATCGGCGACGGGCGCGACATCGGCTCCTTCCTCGGCACGGCGCTCGGCCCGGTGATCGACTACGACACCCGCAGGGGCACGGCGCTGGTGCGCACCCTCACGGCGTACTTCAGCGCGGGCGGCTCGTTGTCCCGCACGGCCGACGCCCTGCACATCCACGTCAACACCGTCACCCAGCGCCTCGACCGGATCTCCCAGCTCCTGGGGGCCGACTGGCAGGATCCGGAGCGCGCGCTGGAGATCCAGCTCGCCCTGCGCCTGCACCGCCTGCGCGGCTGAGCGGAACGCCGCGGACCGCCCACATAGCGGCGCCACCCGGTATGGAGGCCAGCCCCATAGGAGTGACGCCGGTCACTACGTACGGTGAGCCGACATCCCCCCGTCAGCGACTCCCCTTGGTGAGTGAGATGGCAGAAAAATCCCGCACCCCCATCAAAAAGATCGTCGGCGCCAGCCTGGTGGGCACCACGATCGAGTGGTACGACTTCTTCCTGTACGGCTCTGCCGCCGCACTGGTCTTCCCGGCGCTGTTCTTCCCCAAGTCCGACCCGCTCACCGGCACCCTGCTCTCGTTCCTCACCTACGCGGTCGGCTTCGTCGCCCGCCCGCTGGGCGCCCTGGTCTTCGGCCACTACGGCGACCGGCTCGGCCGCAAGAAACTGCTGGTGATCAGCCTGCTGCTGATGGGCGGCGCGACCTTCCTGATCGGCTGTCTGCCGACCCACGCGGCGATCGGCTCGGCGGCCCCGCTGCTGCTGACCGCGCTCCGGCTGGTGCAGGGCTTCGCCCTCGGCGGCGAGTGGGGCGGCGCGGTGCTCATCGTCTCCGAGCACGGCGACCCCGCGCGGCGCGGCTTCTGGGCCTCCTGGCCGCAGGCCGGGGCGCCGGGCGGGAACCTGCTGGCCACCGCGGTGCTGGCGGTGCTGGCCGCGGTCCAGTCCGACGAGGCGTTCAACTCCTGGGGCTGGCGGATCCCGTTCCTGCTCTCGGGCCTGCTGGTCCTGGTCGGCCTCTGGATCCGGCTGTCCATCAGCGAGTCGCCGGTCTTCCAGCAGGCCGTGGCCAACGCCAAGCCGAGCACGACCCTGCCCATCGTCGAGGTCTTCCGGTACCACTGGCGTGACGTGATCACCGCGATCGGCGCCCGCTTCGCGGAGAACGTCTCCTACTACGTGATCACCGCGTTCGTGCTGACCTACGCGACCGGGCCGGCCCAGCTGGAGAAGGGCTTCGTGCTCAACGCGGTGCTGATCGGCTCGGCCGTGCACTTCGCCTCGATCCCGCTGTGGGGCGCGCTCTCCGACCGGCTGGGCCGCCGCCCGGTCTACCTGATCGGCGCGGCCGGCGTGGGCCTGTGGACCTTCGCGTTCTTCCCGCTGATCGACACCAGGAACTTCGCCGCGATCACCTTTGCGGTCACGGTCGGCCTGGTCCTGCACGGCGCGATGTACGGCCCGCAGGCGGCGTTCTTCTCCGAGCTGTTCGGCACCCGGATGCGCTACTCGGGTGTGTCGTTCGGCGCCCAGATCGCCTCGATCGTCGCCGGCGGCCTCGCCCCGCTGATCGCGGTCGCCCTGCTCCAGGCGTACGGCTCCGCGCTGCCGGTCATGCTCTACGTGGCCGCCGCCGCCGTCCTGACGCTGATCACCGTCTTCGTCGCCAAGGAGACGAAGGGCCGTGACCTCGTCACCCTCGACGCCCCCGAGACCGCCTCCGCCGCCGAGAGCGTGAAGTCGTGAGCCGGTCGCGCGGGCTGACCGCGCTCGCCTCCGGGCTCGCGGTCGCCGCCACCGCCGTGCTGACGGTGAGCGCGCCGGCCGCCGGCGCGGGGACGGCGGCCACGGGCGGGCACTGCGACCGGCAGGGCCGGATCGCGGTGCCCGGGGCGGAGAAGCAGGTCGTCGCCTGCCTGGACGACCTCACCACCGCGGGGACCGCGGCCTCGGGGCACACCGACCCCGCCGACTGGGCGGGTCTGCACCCGGTGGGCGCGGTCAACCCGACGGGCGTCCCCGGCATCCAGGTCGACGGCTACTTCCCGGACACCTCCGCCACCAACACCAACCACGGCTGGAAGCACGACGCCCAGTTCGTGCTCCGGCTCCCCGACGACTGGAACGGCGGGCTGGTCGTGGCGGGCACCCCCGGCAACCGGGAGCAGTACGCCAACGACTTCACCATCTCCGACTGGGCGCTGGCCAAGGGCTACGCCTACGCGGTGACCGACAAGGGCAACACCGGCGTCGCCTTCTACAAGGACGGCCGGGAGCCCGGGGACGCGATCGCCGAGTGGAACCACCGGGTCACGCAGATCGCCGTGGCGGCCAAGGCCGTCGTCAGGCAGCGGTACGGCAGGCTCCCGAAGCGCACCTACGCGGCGGGCGTCTCCAACGGCGGCTACCTCGTCCGCTGGCAGCTGGAGAACCGGCCGTGGCTGTACGACGGCGGGATCGACTGGGAGGGCACGCTCTGGCGGGTCAAGGGCGACAACCTGCTCAACTTCCTGCCCCCGGCGCTGCGGGCCTACCCCGAGGGTGACGACCAGGCGATGTACGACGCCGGGTTCGCCAGGGGCTCGGAGTTCCTGTGGCCGTTCCACCACCAGTTCTACTGGGACCTGACCCAGCGGGTCTACCGGGAGGAGCTGGACCCGGGCTTCGACGGCGACACCGAGGCGGGCACGCCGTACTGCGCCCCGGGCACCCCGGCGTGCGACGCCGACTACGACTACGACGCGCGCAAGCCGTACCGGGCCGTCCGGAAGATCGCGCTGACCGGGCGGATCGGCAAGCCGCTGATCACCGTGCACGGCACGCTGGACGCGCTGCTGCCGATCTCCCGCTCCAGCGACGTCTACGCGGAGATGGTCGGCGACCGTCCCTTCCGCTACTACCGGATCGCCGACGGCACCCACACCGACGGCCTGTACGCCTCCTACCCCGACCGGCTCCGCCCGCTGCTGCCGTGCTTCCGCAGCGCGTTCGAGGCCATGGAGGGCTGGGTGGAGCGGCGGCAGAGCCCGCCGCCGAGCGCGACGCTGCCGCGTCCGGCCGGCGGCGACCTCGCCAACGAGTGTCAGCTGGGCATGTAGCGCTGCTGCACGGTCCGGGTGGCCCGGATCATGTTCCGGGCGCCGGGGATCCGCTGGGCGATGCGCCGCAGCCGCGGGTACCGGCGCTCGGGGACGGCGGGCGCGGTGGCCTGGCGGATCTCCACCCGGCCGCCGCGGCTCATCTCCACCCCGAAGCGGAGCCCGATCTCCTCGTCGTCCACCCGCAGGTACGGCATCCACGCGCCCGGCGCCAGGTAGCCCTGCCGGGGCAGCCGCCGCATCGGGATCCTGGCGATCAGCCGCGCGGCGGCCTGGCCCGGCATACCCGGCTCGACCAGGGCGGGCGCGCGGACCTCGCGCGTCCCGTCCGGGGCCTGGCGCAGCACCAGCTCGGCGGCCGGGCCCTCGCTCGGCGGCAGGTACGGCACGGGCACCACGACGAAGACCTGGTCGTGCTGGCGGGTCACCGTGGTCCCGGGCGAGACGAGGACGACCGACTCGGGGAACGACCGGGGGTCCACGCAGATCCCCAGCTCCCCCCGGTCCGACCACCAGGGGACGACCAGCCGCCTGTCCTGGTCCGCCGGGGTTCCCGTGCAGTTGACCGGCGAGCCGGTCACGCGGGCGCGGGCCTGGTGGACCCCGCCGTGCACCCGCATGTGGACCTCCCACAGCCCGCCCGGGAGCGGCGCCCCGAGGGCCGCGGAGGCGACGTCGAAGGTGGCCGTTCCGGTGACCTGGACCCTGATCCCGTCATCCTCCCGCACGCGGGTCACCGCGCAGGTCACCGGGAGCATGTGGACGGCCCCGGTGGCGTCGTCGCGGACGTAGACCTCGAACCGGCTGTGGGAGACCGCGGAGGTGACGTCGGCCACGTCGGGCGGGAGGCTGAGCCCGTCGAGCGGGAGCGGCGACGTCCACAGCAGGCGGTCCTCGCCGTGGGGGAGGAACCTCACCGGCCGGCCGTCGCCCCACATGATCTCGCCGGTCAGGCTCATGACGAGGGCGCCGTCACGCCAGGAGACGTCCCTGACCTCGGCCCGGAGGTGGGTGCCCTGGGTGGCCTGGGCCAGCGCGACGAGCTGGTCGAGCCGTCCGGCGCGCAGCAGCGTGGCGCGGGCCCGCAGGCTGACCGGGAGGTAGTGGTCCAGCCGCTCGGGGAAGCGCTGGACGGTCAGCTCGCGCAGGGTGGTGAAGGTGACGGACCGCTCCGCCGAGGACGCGACGAACCGGGCGCCGCCGAGCCGGCGCAGGACCGAGGTGCGGAACCAGTGCGCGTACATGCGGTCGCGCCTGCGTCCCCGGGGGACCGACTCGTCGATGACGTCGAGCAGCTTGCGCAGCTCGGTCACGTGGGCGTGCGGAGTGACCGGCGGCTCCGGCCGCCGCCCGACGTGGCAGCAGACCGGGCCCGCCATGACGGTCACCGCCGCGGCCCGCAGGTAGGTCCGCAGGGCGAAGGCCTGCTCGGCCAGGATCCCGCCGGAACCGGGGAAGGCGAGCCCCTCGGCCGCCAGGAAGGCCCGGCGGTAGAGCTTGTGCGGGGTGAGCAGGGACAGCAGCCGGTCTCCGAGGACGTCGGCGTGCTCCCGGTCCTTGCCGAACACGACCGGGGGCGGTCCCGTGCCGATGGACAGCGGGCCGACGAGGACGTCGGCGCCGGTCTCCACCGCGCGCCGGTACATCCGCTCCAGGGCCGTGCGCTCCAGGTGGTCGGCCTGGTCGAGCAGGTAGACGTACTCACCGGTGGCGATCTCTAGGGCGGCGTTGCGGCCGCGCATCGGCGAGCCGATGTGCTTCAGGTGCAGGACGCGGACGTTGGGATGCGTTCCGGCGATGGCGTCGAGGCGCTCCTCGATCCCGTCGTCCGACCCGTCGTCGGCGAAGATGACCTCGTAGTCCTGCGGGGGCATCGACTGCTCGACCACCGTGCGGAGACACGCGTCGGCCGTGTCCCCAGGGTTGTGAACCGGCACTATCACGCTGACCTTCGCACCCATACGTCCAGGATGCGTCGCCGCTCGCGCTCAGCAGGCCTGACCAGCCGATCCGTAGGCTTTCCTGGGGGTTTCAGTACCAGCCCTTGGCCTGCGAATGGGCCCACGCGCCACAGGGCGAGCCGTAGCGGCCCTTGATGTAGCTCAGGCCCCACTCGATCTGGGTGGCCGGGTTGGTCTGCCAGTCGGAGCCCGCGCTGGCCATCTTGTGGCCGGGCAGCGACTGCGGGATGCCGTAGGCGCCGCTGGAGCGGTTCATGGCCCGCTCGTTCCAGCCGCTCTCCTTCATCCAGAGCTTCTCCAGGCAGCCCCACTGGTCGGCCCAGCCGCGGGCCTCCAGCATCTGCTTGCCCAGCGCCTTGTTGCCGGTCGGGTTGGCGCTGCCGGGCGGGAACTGCGCCGGGTCGAACCCGCCGCCGCCGGGAGCCTCCTTGACGATCTTGATCGGATCGAGCGGGTCGCGCCCCTCGCGCTTGCGCTCGAGCTCGTCCGCCTTGAGCGCCTGGACCGCCTGGGCCTTGAGCGCGTCGGACTCGGGGTCCGGACCGAAGGGGTCGCCGCCGCCGAACGCCTTCGCCACATCACGGAGGGTGAGCGTGGGCTCGGTCGCCGCCGAGGCGTTCTGGACCGCGGTGTAGACGGTGAACCCGCCTCCCCCGACGATGACCACCGCCGTCACGGCCAGGATGGCGGCGCGCTTGGGAGACAGCCAGCGAGGCTTGCCGACCGCGGGCGGTCTCTCCGCGGCGGAGGCCTTCCCGGTGGTCGCGGACCTCCTGCCGCTCCGGCGGGAAGTGGACGCCCTGCGCCCCCGGGAGGGGGAATTCCCCTGCTCGGGGGACGATCCTGAACTCACGACCTATGAGCTTGCCGTGAACCGGGGGGTGCTCCGCAACCGAAACGGGGAATTCGGATGGCATCGGAGGGTGGCGGGGTCGGCGGCCGGTGACTGATCCCCTGGTTAAAAGGACTTTTCCGACACTTGACCGGCCGTTGTGATTTTCCTCACACTTGCCATGGCGAACCTCGCCCACAGTCCCCTGTTCGCCGGAGGAGGACCTTGACCAGGGTTCCTGATCACTATGGTGGCGGTATGCCCTCCATGTCACAGTTTCATGACATAGCGGGCGTTATGTGATGCGGGAAGAATAATGACCAGGTGGCCGGCATTCTCCTCGTTGAAGACGATCCCTCGGTCCGCACCGCTCTCGAGCTGGCGCTGACCCGTCAGGGCCACTCCGTGACCTCCTACTCCACCGGCGAGGAGGCGCTGGACCACGTCCGGTCCCGTCGCCCCGAGATCGCCATCCTGGACGTCATGCTGCCCGGGATCGACGGGGTCGAGGTCTGCCGCCGGATCCGCAAGATGGACCAGCTCCCGGTGATCCTCCTCACCGCCCGGGGGGACGACCTCGACGTGGTCGTGGGCCTGGAGGCCGGAGCCGACGACTACGTGGTCAAGCCGGTCGAGCCCCGCGTGCTGGACGCCCGGATCCGCGCCGTCCTGCGCCGGGTGGAGTCCGTCTCCTCCGACCGCATCACCTTCGGCGACCTGGTCGTGGACCGCGGGGCGCTGAAGGTCGCGCTGGCCGGCCGGGAGATCCACCTGACCCCCACAGAACTCCGGCTCCTGCTGGAGCTGGTCCGCCACCCCGGCCAGGTGCTCAACCGCAGATACCTGCTGCGGGCCGTCTGGGACCACACCCATGTCGCGGACTCACGGCTGGTGGACGCCTGCGTGCAGCGGATCCGCGCCAAGATAGAGCCGGTGCCGGCCGAGCCGGCGTTCATCCACACGGTGCGCGGGTTCGGCTACCGGTTCAGCCCGCCGTGAGATCGTTGTGAGGTCGCCGTGAGGCGCGTCTACGCCAGCCTGCGCGGACGCCTGGTCATCGCCTTCACCCTGATCGCCGTCGCGGCCTCCGCCCTCGTCGCGGGGATCGGCTACGAGCTCGTCAAGCACCGGGTGATCGAGCGCGCCGAGCAGGACGCCCTGGCGGACATGCGGGCCACCCTGGAGGGCGCCAGGGTGCCCATCGGCGCGCTGTGGCCGGGGGACAGCCCGCCGACCGACCTGGAGATCACCGTCCTGCAGAAGAGCCTGCGGCCGCAGCGGGGAGGCGTGGTGGTCCGGTTCGAGGAGTACCTGTACCCCGACGGCGAGTTCGGCATGGACGACGTCCCCTCCGACCTGCGCGCGCGGTCCGCCGACCGCACGGCGTCCAAGCGCGAGCGGGTCGACGGCCGGATGTGGCTGGTGATCGGCACTCCCGTGTGGCGGGTCGAGCCCATCCACCTGCCGCAGCCGACCGGCATGAGCGTCTTCGTGTTCGTCCCCCTCGACACGGAGGAGCAGCTCCTGGACGGCATGCGCAGGTCGCTGGCCACCGCCGGGACCATCATGCTGGTCATCGCGCTCGCCGTGGCCCTGGTCTCGGCCCAGCGGGTGCTGCTCCCGGTCCGCCGGCTGGGCTCGGCCGCCCGGGCGCTCGGGGCCGGGCACCTGGACACCCGGCTCCCCGTCCACGGCCAGGACGAGCTGGCCGAGCTCACCGCGACGTTCAACGACACCGCCGCCGCGCTGGAGCACAGCGTGTCGGAGCTGCGGACCCTGGAGGCGATGTCCCGCCGGTTCGTGGCCGACGTCTCCCACGAGCTGCGGACCCCGCTGACCGCGATGACGGCGGTGACCGACATGTTGTCGGAGGAGGCCGACCGGCTGCCGCGGGAGTCGGCGGCGGCCGTACGGCTGGTGCTGCGCGAGATCGAACGGCTGCGCACCATGGTGGAGCAGCTCATCGAGGCGAGCCGGTTCGACTCGGGCACGGCCACGCTGAACCTGGAGACCATGAACATCTCCGACGCGATCCACGACTGCCTGGAGATGCGGGGCTGGTCGGAGAAGGTGGAGGTGAAGGCCCCCCGCGGGTTGGCCTTCACCGTCGATCCGCGACGCCTGGACGTCATCCTCGCCAACCTGGTCGGCAACGCCCTGCGGCACGGCGAGCCGCCCGTCCTGGTGACCGCCCGCGTCACGCCCCACGGACTGGAGGTGAAGGTGCGCGACCACGGCAAGGGCATCCCCCCGGGAGACCTGCCCCACGTCTTCAACCGCTTCTACAAGGCCGGCACGCGCGGCGACGGCAGCGGGCTCGGGTTGTCCATCGCCCGCTCCAACGCCCAGCTGCACGGCGGCACGATCTCGGTGCGCCCGCAGGAGCCGGGCACGCTCTTCACGGTCTGGCTGCCCCCGGCATGAGAAGGATCGCCTGCCTGGTCGCGGCCGTCCTGCTGCTCGGCGGGTGCGGCGTCGAGCCCACCGGGGTGGTGGACCGGGGCCGGCCCCCGGTGATCAGCTACAGCCCGGCGTGGGTCACGGTCTACCTGGTCCGCGACGGACGCCTGGAGCCCGCCCAGGTGCCGGTGATCTCCGACTCCGCCAAGAACGTCGTCGACACCCTGTTCCGCGCCGGGAAGCAGCCGCCGAGACCGGGCCTGACGAGCGAGCTGACCCGCTTCAGCCACTACGACAGCAAGACCACCCGCTACACCGACGTCCCCCAGCACGACGACCTGGCGGGGAACGTGGGGTACCGGCTGAACGTGGTCATCTCCGGCGAGGGCCGGGTGTCCCGGCTGGGCCTGGCCCAGATCACCTGCACGGTCAGGCAGAACAAGCAGGAGAGCATCTGGAGTGTCGAGGTCACCCGGCTGTTCCCCGGCCTCCCGGAGGCGCTGGGCGAGCACAACTGCTCCGACTTCCGCGACCTGGCCGCCGAGGGAGTACGGCTCCCGCCGTGATCCCCCGACGGCCCCGGGTCACATCGTCACGTCCTCCAGCATCTCGGTGACCAGCGCGGCGATCGGCGAGCGCTCCGAGCGGGTCAGCGTGACGTGCGCGAACAGCGGGTGGCCCTTGAGCTTCTCCACCACCGCGACCACGCCGTCGTGCCGGCCCACCCGCAGGTTGTCGCGCTGGGCGATGTCGTGGGTGAGCACGACCCGGGAGTTGGCGCCGATCCGGCTCAGGACCGTGAGCAGCACCCCCCGCTCCAGCGACTGGGCCTCATCGACGATCACGAAGGCGTCGTGGAGCGAGCGCCCCCGGATGTGGGTGAGCGGGAGCACCTCCAGCATGCCCCGGTCGATGACCTCCTCGATCACCTCGGGCGTGGTGACCGCGCCCAGGGTGTCGTAGACCGCCTGGGCCCAGGGGCCCATCTTCTCGTTCTCGGTGCCGGGCAGGTAGCCGAGCTCCTGGCCGCCCACGGCGTACAGCGGGCGGAAGACGATGACCTTGCGGTGCTGGCGGCGCTCCAGCACCGCCTCCAGCCCGGCGCAGAGCGCGAGCGCGGACTTGCCGGTGCCGGCCCGGCCGCCCATCGAGACGATGCCGACCTCGGGGTCCATCAGGAGGTCCAGGGCGATGCGCTGCTCGGCGGAGCGTCCGTGCAGGCCGAACACCTCGCGGTCGCCGCGGACCAGGCGCACCGACTTGTCCGGCATCACGCGGCCCAGCGCCGATCCCCGGCTGGACAGCAGCCGCAGGCCGGTGTGCGTGGGCAGGTCGCGCGCCTCGGCCAGCTCCGCGCTGCCGCGATCGAAGAGCGTCTCGACGTCCTCGTCGGTCACCTGGAGCTCGTCCATCCCGGTCCAGCCGGACTCCACGACGAGCTCGGCCCGGTATTCCTCCGCGGCGAGCCCGATGGACGCGGCCTTGATCCGCATCGGGAGGTCCTTGGACACGAGAACCACATCGAGACCCTCCGCGGCCAGGGAGCGCGCGACGGTCAGGATGCGGGTGTCGTTGTCGCCGAGCCGGAAGCCGGCGGGCAGGATCGACGGGTCGCTGTGGTTCAGCTCGACCCTGACGGTGCCCTCGCCGACCGGCATGGGCTCGTCCAGACGTCCGTGTGTCACCCGCAGATCGTCGAGGTGCCGCAGCGCCTTGCGCGCGAAGTAGCCGAGCTCGGGGTGGTGCCGCTTGGCCTCCAGCTCGGTTATGACGACGATCGGGAGGACGACCTCGTGCTCGGCGAAGCGGCTGATCGCCGCGGGATCCGCCAGGAGGACCGAGGTGTCCAGGACGTACGTACGCCGACCGGCGACCGGCGACGCGGATGAGGACGAAGGGTGTGCCACGCGTTCTCCCCCGGGCGCCACAGGCGCCCTGCCATGAGGTGGGATGCGGACCGGACCCGGGCCCACGCTCGCGACACGCCGAGGAGGGACCGGAGACCGGCCCTTCTTCGCGGGTCGTGACGCAAAGGCGGGCCCTCTCCGGAGTAGGCGGGGTTTATCCGCCTACCTCTTACGGTACGTCCTGAATTCCCCCATTCCAATGGGATAATCCTGACCGAAAGGGGGTGTTCACGTTGCGTTTCAGGTTCCGTACCGTCGGTGCCGAGCGGCGTACGAGCGGAGAGCCCGCAGAAAGTCGACCCTGCGGAAGTCAGGCCAGTAGGCCTCGCAGAAGTAGAACTCGGAGTGGGCGCTCTGCCAGAGCAGGAAGCCGGAGAGCCGCTGCTCTCCCGAGGTCCGGATGACCAGATCCGGGTCGGGCTGGCCGCGCGTGTAGAGATGCTCCGCGATGTGCTCCACATCGAGGACCTCGACCAGGTCTTCGATGGTCGCCCCCTTGCTGGCGTGCTCCAGGAGGAGGGAGCGCACCGCATCAGCGATCTCACGCCTTCCTCCATACCCAACCGCAACGTTCACAATCAAACCCGGACGGTGCGCCGTGGCTTCTTTTGCATTTTTCAGGACACGAGCCGTGTGATCCGGCAGAAGGTCAAGCGCGCCCATCGGCTTGATGTGCCAGCCGGCGTCCACGAGCTCCTGGACCACGTCCTCAATGATCTTCATGAGGGGTTCCAGCTCGTCCTTGGAGCGGTTGATGTTGTCACTGGACAGCAGCCAGACGGTGACGACCTCGACGCCCGCCTCCCGGCACCAGCAGACGAGTTCGGAGATCTTGTCGGCGCCCTTGCGGTGCCCCCGGCTGACGTCCTCGATGCCCATCGCCCGGGCCCAGCGGCGGTTGCCGTCGACGATCACGCCGACGTGACGGGGAACCATGTCCCGCTCCCGGGACAGCTTCGCCTCGAGCCGCCGCTCGTACAGCCGGTAGACGATGTCGCGCACGCCCATGTCTGGAGCCCTCCCCTCAACGCCCGCCGTCGAGGGGCGCTGACAGGCAATTATCGCCGCCCTGCGGACCGCTCTCGCCCTCTCTACGGATTCATCAGGAATTGACGGACTTTTCGGGTCTGACTATTCCCACCGGCTCCCGCCGCCGGTCACCGTCCCCGGCGCCGGACCAGGCGGGACCACCATCCCGGCCGCGGAGACGGCTCCGGATCCGGGTCTCCCGGGATCCGCCCCGCCGCCCTGAGTCCTTCGGCGAAGTCCCGGGCGTCGGCCCGGGACCCCCCGGGAGGCTTGGGCCGGCCCCGGGCGTAGGCGGCGAACTCGGCCGCGAAGTCACCGCCGAGGGCTCTGACCAGGTCGGGCCGGAGCCGCGCCACCTGGCCCCGCCGCTTGGCGATCAGGCTGGAGGCCTGGATGCGCAGCCGTTCCTCGTCGAACCCGGCGGGCGTCTCCCCGCCCGCGACCAGGGCGGCCAGCAGCTCGGCCTGCGCTCTGGCCAGCTCGTCCCGGGCCTCGGGAGCGGCCGGGGAGCCGGGACCGGACGGGGAGCCGAGGCCGGACGGCGGGCCGGGCGCGGGCCGGGGACCGGGCTCAGGCACGCGCCATCGCCCCGCGGATCCGGCCCAGCTCGGCCTCCAGCTCCTCGTCGCTGGGATATCGGTCGTCCCATTCCAGCAGCACGCCGGGCGGATCCACCCGGGCGCACAACTCCGACAGGATGGCGAGCACGTCGCCGGGGACGTGCGCGGTGTGGGTGTCGTGCCAGACGCCGTCATGCGCGTGACCGCCGGCGACGTGGACGTAGGCCAGCTCCTGCAGCGGCAGGCCGTCCAGCGCCTCGACGGCGGACAGGCCCAGGTTGACCTGGTTGGTGTAGAGGTTGGCCACGTCGATCAGGAGCTTGACCCCGGTCGCGGCGACCAGCTCGCCGAGGAAGGCCGCCTCCGTCATCTCGTCCTCGGGCCAGCCGAACAGCGCCGCCACGTTCTCCAGGGCCAGCGGGACGTCGAGCGCGTCCTGCGCCCGGCGCACGTTCTCGATCACCACGCCGAGCGCCCGGCGGGTGCGCGGCACGGGCAGCAGGTGGCCGGCCTCCAGCCCGCCCGCGCGGACGAAGGCCAGGTGCTCGCTGACCAGCGGCGCGCCCAGCGCCTCGGCGCACGCGGCCAGATGCGCCAGCCGGGCCGGATCCGGCGGCTCGGCGCCGCCCACTCCCAGCCCGACGCCGTGCGGGATCACCGGCACGCCCCGGGCGCGCAGCACCCGCAGCGACTCCGGGAGCCGGTCGGGGCGGATGTTCTCCGCGATGACCTCGACGAACCCGATGCCGGGCAGCCGCTCCACGGTGAGGTCGATCTCCGGCCGCCAGCCGATGCCGACGCCCAGCCGCTCAGCCACCGCCGCAGCCTCCGCCGCAGCCGCCACCGCCGCCGCAGCTCGATCCGCCGCCGGAGTCGCTCGACCCGCCGCCGGAGTCACCGCCCCAGCCGCCGGAGCCGATGTCCCCGCCGCCGTAGGAGGAGCTGTCACCGTAGGAGGAGCCGTCGCCGGAGCCGCCCGACCCGCCGCCGCAGGCTCCGCCCACGGAGCCGGTGGCCTGGTCGCGGTGCGCCAGCTCCTCGGTCAGGGCCGGGTCGTCGAGCTCGCTGAGGCCGTACAGGGCCACGGGCGCGCCGATCGCGAAGGCCAGGTCGGCGGTGGCGGGACGGGCGCCGCGGACGTGGACGCGGCGGGCGGAGTCGAGCACGTCGTGCCCGGCCCTGCTGAGCACGTTGCGCAGGGTCCGCTTCTGCCTGCGGTAGGCGGACAGCCCCAGCACCGTCGCCAGGGCGCCGACCAGCATCGCGACCACGGTCAGACCGCTGGACAGCCCGATGACGAGCGTGCCGATCGTGAAGATCGCCGCGAGCACCGAGACGGTCACCAGCCGGTTCAGCCGGCCCCCCATCCCGGCCAGGGCCCCGTCGGGCACCAGCAGTCCCATGCCGAGCAGGCGGTAGCGCAGGCCGTTCATGGCCTCCCCGTCGGCCACCGCACGGCGCAGCTCCCCGACCGGCGAGACGCCCGAGCGGGCGGCGAGGGCGTCGAGGACGGCCTGCTCGACCGGGTCCGGGGACGGCGGCGCCCCGGCGACGAGGGAGACCTGAGCGCCCCGGGAGACCCGGATGCCGCCGCCCTTGGCCAGCATGCCGAGCGCGGTGTTGACGGTGCGGAGCGGTCCTCCGGCCAGATAGGCCAGCTCGTAGGGGCTGAGCGGGCCGCCGCGGTAGTTGGCCGCGGCGTTGCGGACCCTGCGCTGCTCGGCGCTCAGAGCAGTCGTCGTGGTGAGGACCACCACGAGGAGGATCGCCGCGATGACGACCAGGACGATGTCCATGCCCACCTCCGGGAAACGCCGGGGGCGCACGCCCCCGTAGCAGATAGACGTACGGGAGGGCACGGAAGTTGCAGCCCGTATGTCACGGTCCAGTCAGGTCCGTGACCAGGGTACGCACGGGACCCCGCCTCTCGCACACGGCGAGAGGCGGGGTCCCGGTCAGGCGATCAGCCCAGGCGGTCGACCAGGGCGTTGTACTCGTCCCAGAGCTCCTTGGGAAGGTGGTCGCCGAAGGTCTCGAAGAAGGCCGGGATCAGCGCCGCCTCCTCCTTCCAGATCTCGGTGTCCACGCTGAGCAGCGTCTTCAGGTCCTCGGCGGGCATGTCGAGGCCGTCGGTGTCCAGCTCGTCCGGGAGCAGGCCGATCGGCGTCGGGACGGCCCCGGCCTCACCGTTGAGGCGCTCCACGATCCACTTGAGGACGCGGCTGTTCTCGCCGAAGCCGGGCCAGATGAACTTCCCGTCGGCGTTCTTGCGGAACCAGTTCACGTAGTAGACGCGCGGCAGCTTCGCGCCCTCGCGCTGACCGATCTTGACCCAGTGGGCGAAGTAGTCGCCCATGTTGTAGCCGCAGAACGGGAGCATCGCGAAGGGGTCGCGGCGCAGCTCGCCGACCGTGCCCTCGGCGGCGGCGGTCTTCTCCGAGGCGATGTTCGCCCCGATGAAGACGCCGTGGTTCCAGCTCAGCGCCTCGGTGACGAGCGGGACCGCGGAGGCGCGGCGGCCGCCGAAGAGGATCGCCGAGATCGGCACGCCCTTGGGGTCCTGCCACTCGGGGGCGATCGTCGGGCACTGCCCGGCGGGCACCGCGAAGCGGGCGTTGGGGTGGGCGGCGGGCTCGTCGCTGTCCGGGGTCCAGTCGCGGCCCTTCCAGTCGGTCAGGTGCGCCGGGGGCTCGTCGGTGAGCCCCTCCCACCACACGTCGCCGTCGTCGGTGAGGGCGACGTTGGTGAAGACGCTGTTGCCCCAGAGCGTCTTGATCGCGTTGGCGTTGGTGGACTCGCCGGTGCCGGGCGCGACGCCGAAGAAGCCGGCCTCGGGGTTGATGGCGTACAGGCGGCCGTCCTCGCCGAAGCGCATCCAGGCGATGTCGTCGCCGATCGTCTCGACCTTCCAGCCGGGGATGGTCGGCTGGAGCATGGCCAGGTTGGTCTTGCCGCACGCCGACGGGAAGGCCGCCGCGACGTAGCGGGTCTCCCCGTTCGGCGGGGTGAGCTTGAGGATGAGCATGTGCTCGGCCAGCCACCCCTCGTCGCGGGCCATGGTGCTGGCGATGCGCAGCGCGTAGCACTTCTTGCCGAGCAGGGCGTTGCCGCCGTAGCCGGAGCCGTACGACCAGATCTCGCGGGTCTCGGGGAAGTGGCTGATGTACTTGGTGGAGTTGCACGGCCAGGGCACGTCGGCCTGGCCCGGCTCCAGCGGGGCGCCGACCGAGTGAACGGCCTTGACGAAGTCGCCGCGCTCCTCGATGAGCCGCAGGGCGGGCTCGCCCATCCGGGTCATGACCCGCATCGACACGGCCACGTACGGCGAGTCGGTGATCTCGACGCCGAGCTGGGAGATCTCACCGCCGAGCGGGCCCATGCAGAACGGGACGACGTACATGGTCCGCCCGCGCATGCACCCGGCGAAGATCTCGCCGAAGGTCGCGCGCATCTCGGCGGGGGCGATCCAGTTGTTGGTCGGGCCCGCGTCCTCCTCCTTCTCGGAGCAGATGTAGGTGCGGTCCTCGACGCGGGCGACGTCGCTCGGGTCGGAGGCGGCGTAGAAGCTGTTCTGCCGCTTGCTCAGCCGCGTGAACGTGCCCTGCTCGACCAGCAGATTCGTCAGGCGCGTCCACTCGGCCTCGGAGCCGTCGCACCATTCGATCCTGTCGGGCTGGGTGAGCTCGGCGATCTCCCGGACCCAGGCCGCGAGTCCCTCGTGGGTGGTCGGGGTGGAGGTGGATACGTCAACGGTTGCGGTCACTGTGGCAGCTCCTCACGCTCTCAGGGCCAAATCATCATTGACGACGAAACCAGACTTAATCCAATTGGCGTAGACCAGTGAATGCGTCCGGTCAGGTGTCGTCACGACCCCGGTCCGACGCCTGCCATCGGGCGTATGACCTGGCAGGGACCGTGGCGTTCGGAGGGACCTACCCAGAGAAGAGGATTCTAAAGAAAGCGTTTCCGGCAGTGGTATAGGCCAATAGCGGAGGTCTAAACCATTATTCAGAGTGGTTCAGACCAATTCATCGGCCGTTCCCCCTGTCCAGCCTCAGGAAGTCAGGTCGGGGCCCGAGGCGCGAACCCGGTCGACCTGCTGCAGCGCGTCGCGCAGGTCGGCCAGCCAGGTGTCGGTGTGGGCGCCCACCAGACGCACGCACCAGGCGAGGGCGTCGCTGCGGCTGCGGGCCACCCCGGCGGCGACGAGAGTGTCCAGCACGCGGCGCTCCGGCTGCCGCAACCGCGTCATAACGGGAACCGACAGTGTGGTGAACATCACCGTCTGGTCACCCGCACGCACGCCCCAGGAGACCTTCCGCCGGAAGCGGTGCTCCGCCTCCCTGGCGATCTCGATGCGCCGGTCCCGCGTCTCCTCGCGGAAGCGCTGCACCCCGCCCTCCACGGCGGCGGCCCGCTCCACCTCCGAGGCGTCCTCCGCCAGGGCGGGAACCCCGAGCGCGCCGATCACCGTGATCTCCTCGCGGTCGAGCACGATCTCCGGCGGGCCCTCGAACCAGCCGTCGGGCAGCCTGCCGGAGAACCAGCCCCGGAGTTTCTCAATTGCTTCCTCGTTTTCCATGTAATGAAGATTACGTCTCTTTGACTCACGCGACCACCTTCCTCCGCGGACAGAAATCACTTGCGGTGGCTGCGACGCGCCGGTGTTCACGTGCGCCGTACAGGGGCGAGAATCTGCGGATGAGCTCACCACCGCACGCCGAGGGGCTGCGCGAACGCAAGAAGGCCAGGACCCGGCGGACGATCCGGGAGCAGGCCCTGCGGCTGTTCGCCGAGCAGGGTTACGAGGCGACGACGGTGGAGCAGATCGCCGAGGCGGCCGAGATCTCGCCCAGCACGTTCTTCCGCTACTTCCCCGCCAAGGAGGACGTGGTCCTCCAGGACGACTACGACCCGCCCGTGGCCGCCCTCCTGGCCGGGCAGCCCGCGGGACTGGCGCCGGTGCCCGCGCTGCGCGCCGCGACGCGGGAGGCGTTCGCGCGGATCTCCGCGGAGGAGGAGCGGCGGATCCTCGCCCGCGCCAAGCTCCTGCTCGGCCACCCCGCCCTGCGCGCCCGGACCGTCGACCACCTCGTCGGCGCCGTCGGCGTGCTCGCCGAGGGCGTCGCCGGCCGCCTGGGCCGGGACGCCGCCGACCCGCTCGCCCGCACGGTCGCCGGGGCCGTGGTCGGCGCCCTGATCCCGGCGCTGTTCTCCTGGACGGCGGGCGACGGCGCCCGCCGCCTGGCCGACGTGGCCGACGAGGCCCTCGCCCTCCTGGAATCCGGCCTGCGCCCCTGACCGCCGGCCCCGGGTACGGCTACCGGACCCGGGCCGCTCCCCCGACCGCCGGGCGCGGGTCGCGCCCCTGAGCGCCGGGCGCGGGTGCGGCTACCGGACGCGGACGGCGATCTGCGGACTGACCCGGACGGCCCCGGCGAAGTTCCTCGTCGTGACGGGGACGAGCTTGACCACGTCGCCGGTCCTCGGGGCGTGCAGCATCTTCCCGCCGCCCCAGTAGATCGCCACGTGGGAGACGTATCCGGGGTTGGTCGGGTCGTGCCGCCAGAACAGCAGGTCGCCCGGCTGGGCCTGGTCGAGGGGGATCTGCGGGCCCGACACGAACTGCTGGTGCGTCACGCGGGGCACCCTGACGCCCGCCTGGGCGTAGGCCCACTGCACCAGACCCGAGCAGTCGAAGGTGTCCGGGCCCTCGGCGCCCCACACGTACGGGCGGCCGAGCTTGCCGATCGCCGCGGTGAGCGCGGTCCGCACCTGGTCCGCGGTCATGAACGCCTCCGCCGGCCAGACCTTCCGCGGGGACGGCGCGAAGACCGGGTTGACCGTGGCGACCTGGCTGCCCTTGGGCAGGATCTTCAGCAGGGCCCTGCGGAGCCCGGCCGTGTCGGCCCCCGGAGCGCTGATCACCAGCGCGTTGTTCTCCGGGATCCCGAGGGCGCGCGCGGTCGGGCGGGACACCACGGCGTCGATCGCGCCCATGCCCATGGTCGCGTAGGCGCCCACCCGCAGGGCGTGCCCGGGGGCGGTGACGGTCTTGCCCAGCGTCATCCCCCCGTCGTTGCCCAGGACGAAGGAGACCGCGATCTCCCCGCCCGCCAGGCTGTTCCAGAGCCGGTCGGAGGTCGCGGTGGGCCGGGGGGTGTAGGCCCGGAACGTGGAGGGATCGACCCCCAGCGTCTGCACCCGCTTGCCGTCCAGGAGCACCTCGGCCGCGTCGGCGCGCTCGATCGCGCGCACCCCGGCGACCTGGGCGACCTTCGCCACCACGACCGAGCTCAGCGGCCGGTTCGCGACCACGAAGAGGTGCGGTCTGCGGATCACGGTCAGCGGCGCGACGGGCTGCGGGGCCGGCTCGGCGGACGCCTGGGCCGGCGGCCGGCCGGTCTCCGCGGCGGCCTCGTCGCTCCCGGCCACCGGTTCCCTCGCCGCCGGCCTGGTCAGGGCGACGGTCTCCCCGGCCCGCTCCGGCGACAGCTGGGCGAGGACCACCACGTCGGCCGTCAGGACCGCGACGAGGAGGACCGCGATGGCCGGGACGGCCTGTGCCGTCAGGCGGGTGGCGCGGTGGCCGTACCGGATCCTGGGGCGGTAGGCGAAGTCCTGACGGAGCTGGCGGATCAGTCCGGAGCCACGCCCCCGCCGCTCGAACACCTCATCCCCCTTCACGCCCTGCCGGGCCCCGAAGAATCCCGCGTCGAGGCCCGCCGTATGTCGGAGCTTGCCGCACATCGCCCCCCGGGCGCACGCGAACCCACCGAAAAGCGGTCCACTCGTGACACTAAAGGATGTCCGTTGAGGCTTCGCCACGATGTGAATCCCCGTCCACACCGAAGCTCCGCCACGATCCGGACCCTCATCCGCACCGAAGCTCCGCCACGACGCGGATCGTCACCGCGCCGCGGACCGCCCGGACGGGTGGCCGCCCGGCCCGCGGGCGGGAGAACCCGCAGACGCGGCGATCCGCCGGGACATGGTCCCGGCGGATCGTCCGTTTCCGTCTCGCTATGACCCGGCGCGCACGCGCACCGGGAATCAGTTGCCGCCGGTGTACGGCACGGCCTCGAGGATCTCCACGGTGTTGGAGCGGCCGTTCGGCATCGTGTAGGTGGCCTTCTCGCCCACCTTCTTGCCGTTGATCGCCGCGCCGAGCGGGGACTTGGGCGAGTAGACGTCGATCGGGGCGCCGCTCTCCTCCCGGGAGGCCAGCAGGAACGCGACCTCCTCCTCGTCGCCCTCGAAGCGGACGGTGACGGTCATGCCGGGTCCGACGACGCCCTCGGTGCGCGGCGCCTCTCCGACCTTGGCCGAGTCGAGGATCTGGCGGAGGTGGAAGATGCGGGCCTCCATCTTGCCCTGCTCGTCCTTGGCGGCGTGGTAGCCGCCGTTCTCCTTGAGGTCGCCCTCCTCACGAGCCGCCTCGATCTTCTTCGCGATGTCCACGCGTCCCGGCCCCGAGAGGTATTCGAACTCCGCCTTCAGGCGGTCGTACGCCTCCTGAGTGAGCCAGGTGACGCTCTCGTTCTGGGAGTGGGCCACGGGTTCTCCTTGCTTCCTCTGTGGGGCTTCGTGCTTCGGGTAGCGGACGGTCGAATCTCGACAGGCTAGCAAGTTAACGACTCGAACGCTTCCCCAAATGTCTCACTATACGAGATAGCAGTACTCCACGTCGCTGGAAGTAGCCTGGGCACTAGTCTCTATCCGTTCGGTAAGCCGGACATATCCCTCACCAGCGGGAATGTCCACCTCGCGGCCCCCGACCTCGATGTGATTGACGTCCATGGCGTGCAACCGGCAGCGGGCCGCCCGGTCGTCGGGCTTGACGACCTCGAAGGTGATCCGGACGTGGTCGGCCCGGTCGAGGTCGAAGGCCACGACCTGGCTGATGACCTCGGTGTCGCCCTTGGCCGCCCACATGATGTAGCCCCAGCCGCCGGCCAGGACCGCGCAGAGGATCGCGATGACGCCGTGCACCACGAAGCGCCCCCTGCGCTGCGGGCGGTCCGGGAAATCACCGGGGGTGCCGAGCACGGGGCCCTCGAATCGGCCCTGCTCGGCCTCGCTGGTGGCCATGGCGGAATCTCCCTGCACTCCCTCGGCGTTATCCGAGACAATTGTCCCGCGCGGGGGCCTCGCCCCCGCCACCGCCTTAGAGAAACTAACCTCTTCCTGGAGTGATCCACACCAACCAGGAAGCGGAGAGACCGGAGCTCATCCCGCGGACGGCGCCGCGAGCGCCCGCCCGCGAGGCGAGCGAGGGTTCAGCGCGACCGTCACAGAGGAGACACCGAGCCCGTGAGTGCACCGCTGAGGCTGATGGCCGTTCACGCGCACCCCGACGACGAGTCCAGCAAGGGCGCCGCCACGATGGCGCGCTACGTGGCCGAAGGCGTGGACGTGCTCGTGTGTACCCTCACCGGAGGGGAACGGGGATCGATCCTGAACCCCAAGATGGACCGCCCCGAGATCCTTGCGAACATCGGCGAGGTGCGGCGGCTGGAGATGGAGCGCGCGCGCGAGATCCTCGGCGTCGAGCAGCGTTTCCTCGGCTTCGTCGACTCCGGCCTCCCGGAGGACGAGAGCGAGCCGCTGCCCGAGGGCTGCTTCGCCCTCCAGCCCCTGGAGATCGCCGCGGCGCCTCTGGTGGCGGCGGTGCGCGAGTTCCGGCCGCACGTCATCCTGACCTACGACGACGACGGCGGCTACCCGCACCCGGACCACATCATGACCAACCGCGTCTCGGTGGAGGCGTTCGAGGCCGCCGGCGACCCCGACCGCTACCCCGAGGCCGGCGAGCCGTGGCAGCCGCTGAAGCTCTACTACCACATGGGGTTCACCAGGGCGCGTTTCGAGGCGCTGCACGAGGCCATGACCGCGCGCGGCATCGGCTCGCCGTACGCCGACTGGATCGCCCGCTGGGAGGACCGCCCGCAGAAGTGGGAGGTGACCACCCGCGTCCCCTGCGGCGACTACTTCGAGACCCGCGACAAGGCCCTGCTCGCGCACGCCACCCAGGTGGACCCGGACGGGTTCTGGTTCGTCTGCCCCTGCGACCTGCAGCGGGAGGTCTGGCCGACCGAGGACTACCACCTGGCCCGCTCGCTCGTGGACACCGAGCTCCCCGAGGACGACCTGTTCGCCGGCATCCACGCCGACGAGGTGTCGCACGCCTGCCCCTGACACGACCATGGGGGGGCGGTGGCAGACTTGAGCTGTGATTGCATTCGTCGACACCGTCCCCAAAGGCGACGTCAGCCCGGGTCTGCTCGGGTTCCTCGTCGTGGCGGCGCTGGGGTTCGCGCTGTTCCTCCTCATCAAGTCCATGAAGCGGCAGATCTCGAAGATCGAGGTCCCCTCCGAGGCGGAGCTGCGCAAGGTCCCGGCGCAGAAGCTCCCCGCGCGGAGCGAGCCGCCCGCGCCGCAGGGCCCGGAGAGCGGCGACCAGCCGGGCTGACCGCCTCCGCGCCCCACTGTGACGCCCCTGCCCCGCTGACGCCCCTGCCCCGCTGACCGCCCCGCGGCGCGGCTCAGGCCGGCGACGACCAGGCCCGCTCCAGGGCCCGGGGCAGCCCCCAGTGACCCAGCGGGGTCAGGATCTCGCTCTTGTCCACGATCCCCAGTGAGGCCCAGAGCGGCGTCACCGAACCGAACAGCATCTCGGCGGCCTCCAGGTCGTCCGGGTCGTCCAGGTCGACGTCGATGTCGTCGGACTCGGCGATCAACCGGGCGATCCGCTCCGGCGAGGCCAGCACCCCCGGGCCGCGCCGCGCCAGAGCGGCGACCACCGCCAGCCAGTCCGCGTGGTGGATGGCGCACAGCGCGGCCAGCACCGAGTCCTCGTGACTGAGCTCGCTCTCCAGATCGGAGAACACCTCCGGCGTGTCGTCCTCCTCCGACAGGTCGGAGACCGGCCCGGCGATGCCCGCCACGACGGACAGCCAGAGATCCTCGTCGTCCTCGGGCAGCGGCTGCCCCTCGTATCCGGCGCACGCCCGCAGCACGTTCCCGGGGTATCCGGGCGCGACCAGCACCTCGCGCAGCCGCGCGCACGCGGCGCGCAGCTCCGCGGCGGGCCGCGCGGGCTCGGGCAGCTCCGCCAGGATGCGCCGCAGCTCGGCGAGGGCGTAGGCCTCCTCCTCGTCCCAGGCGGCGAACATCTCCTCGTCCTGCTCGTCGCTCACCACCGTCCTGGGGACCCGGCCGTCGGGGAGCGGGCTGCCGAGCCAGCGCTCCTGCAGCTCCTCGTAGGCGCCGCGG
This sequence comes from Planobispora longispora, assembly GCF_016863135.1. Classification (GTDB taxonomy): domain Bacteria; phylum Actinomycetota; class Actinomycetes; order Streptosporangiales; family Streptosporangiaceae; genus Planobispora; species Planobispora longispora. Next base: position 47,839 of record NZ_BOOH01000028.1, on the reverse strand, counting down.
GCGCCGCCCTCCCGGCGCACGAGGGCGTCCGGGTCGATCTCGCCTGCGACGACCCGCTCCTCCAGGTAGGCGACCAGCCGGCTGTACATCTCCGCGGCGACCGGCCCCCGTTCGTCCTCCTCGGGCCAGACGAAGAAGCTCCGGGTCAGCAGCAGCGGCTCGGTCCCGGTCGACTCCAGCCACCACTGCACGTCGCCCACCGTCGCGTTCCCCGACTCGATCGCGCTGAGCGTCGCCTTGGCGGACTCCCAGAAGGTCACCGACAACGGGTTGCCCGCCGCCAGCATGGCGCGCCGGAGATCGGGGAGGGCCACCAGGGCGACCCCCGAGGGCACCGCGAGAAGGGCGCGCGCCACATCGCGCCGAGTCAGCTCGGCGGCCGGCCGGCCGGAGTGCGTGCAGACGAAGTCGAGATCCACGCTCCGTGAGCCTACGCCTCCCCCGGGGCCCGCGGGAGATGGCGGACGCCGCCGCCACCCGATGGGTCAACTCCGGGTACGGAAATCCACAAAACGGGAAATATCTTCAGGGTCGGATGACGGGGAGGTCGACCTTGACGGCACTGGTGCGGACGCCGGACGGAAGGGTGCTCGCGGTCGAGGAGAGTGGGGTGCCGGACGGGAAACCGATCTTCCTGCTGCACGGCACGCCCGGCAGCCGGATCGGGCCGTCGCCGCGCCCCACGGTCCTCTACCGCATGGGGATCCGGTTGATCACCTATGACCGGCCGGGGTACGGGCTCTCCGACCGGCTCATGGGCAGGAGCGTCGCCGACGTGGCGGCCGACGTGGCGACGGTGGCCGACGCCCTCGGGATCGAGCGCTTCGCGGTGACCGGCCGCTCGGGCGGCGCGCCGCACGCGCTGGCCTGCGCGGCCCTGCTGCCGGAGCGGATCACCCGGCTGGCCGCGCTGGTCCCGCTGGCCCCGCGCGGCGCCGAGGGACTCGACTGGTTCGAGGGGATGTCACGGTCGAACGTGATCGAGTACACCGCGGCGGCCCGGGGCGCGGGCGCGCTCACCGTGCTGCTGGCCGGTGTCGCCGACCGGGTCAGGGCCGACCCGACCCAGCTGGTCCCGGCGCTCGACGCCGAGCTTCCCGAACCCGACCGGCACGTCGTCGCCGACTTCGGCATCCGGCGGATGCTGGCCATGAACTTCGCCGAGGCGCTCCGGCAGTCCGCGGGCGGCTGGGTGGACGACGCGGTCGCCTTCAGCGGTCCGTGGGGCTTCGACCCGGCCGCCATCTCCGTGCCGACCCTGCTCTGGCACGGGGACGAGGACGTCTTCTCCCCCGTCGGTCACGCCCGCTGGCTGGGGCAGCGGATCCCGGACGCCACGGTGATCATCCAGGAGGGCGCCGCGCACTTCGGCTCGCTTTACGTTCTTCCCGACATCCTGACCTGGCTCGCCGACGGGTGACCCGCCGCCGCGACCGACGCCGACGGGTGACCGGCCGCCACGGCCGACGCCGGCGGATGACCGGCCGCCGCCGCGGACGCCGCCCCGTTCCGGCCGGAGCGGGGCGGCGTCCGGGCCGTCAGAACGGCTGCGGTTCGAGGTCGCGGTTGATCCGCCGCCACTGCCGCAGGTGGGCCAGGGTGGGATGGTCCTCGCCCAGCACGCGGGCCTTGACGGACAGCACCCGGTCCCGGAGCCGCTCGGCCTGCGCCGTACGGTCCGACGTGTGCAGCGTGACCGACAGGTTGGCCTCGCACGCGAGCGTGTCCGGATGCTCGGGGCCGAGCGTGTCGCGCAGCGCGTCGAGCGTGCGGCGCTCCAGCGCCTCGGCCTCCGCCCGCCGCCCCTCGTCGGCCATGCAGTTGGCCAGGTTGATCGCCGCGGACAGGGTGAAGGGATGGGTGTCGCCGAGCCGGTCGATCAGGCCCCGCAGCACCTCCTCGGCCTGCCCCGCCGCCCGGCTCGCCTCCCCGGTGCCGCGCAGGTAGATCGCCAGGTTGTTCCGGGCGATCAGGGTGCCGGGGTGGGTCTCGCCGAGGCTCTCCCAGTAGATGCGCACGATGGCCGCGGCGCGGTCGCGGGCCCCCTCCTTGTCGTCCAGGGCCGACTCGCAGCAGGCCAGCTCGAGGGTGGCGGCGAGCGCGTCGGGGGTGCCGGGGTAGCGCAGCCGGTAGCGCTCCTCGGTGTCCTTGGCCAGCTGCCACGCCTCGTTCTGCTCGCCCGCCCGGCGCAGGGAGACCGCCAGGCTCTTGGCCGTCCTGAGGGTGTCGACGAAGTTCTCCCCCAGGGTCTCCCTGTAGTGCTGGAGCGTGCTCTTGAGGATCTCCACCGACTCGCGGTAGTTCCCCAGCTCGCGCAGGTCCCGGGCGAGCTGGGAGGCGGAGTAGAGCGTGTAGGGGTGGGTGGGGCCGAGCACCCGGTCACGCCGCCGGAAGGTCTCCTCGTCCAGCTCGCGGGCGTTGCGGCTGTCTCCGACGAGCCGGTAGGACAGCGCCAGGTTGTGCCCGGCCGCGAGGGTGCGCGGGTGGTCCTCGCCGTACAGCGTCTTCCACCGGTCGAAGGTCACCTTGTCCATCTCCAGCGACCTGGTGTAGTTGCCCAGGCCGCGCAGATCCGCCGCGAGGCCTCCGGCGGTCATGAGCGCGTGCGGGTGCCGCTCGCCGACCACCCTGCGCTGCATGTCCCTGACCCACTCGTCCAGGTCGTGGGCCTCCTGGTACTTGCCCTGGGAGCGCTTGACGTTGGCCACGTTGAACAGCAGGTGCAGGCGCTGGCGGTCCTCCAGGCCGAACTTCTCCTCCCAGTAGCCGGCCAGGAGGTCGCCCAGCGTGAGCGCGCTGTCGAAGTCGCCCCGCTTCCACAGATAGCGCACCCGGTCGGTGAGGAGCTGCCGCGTCTCCTCCTCCACGCACTCGGTCGCGCGGGACGGCTGCAGGTGCTGCCAGATGAGGTCGTAGCGGGTCCAGTTCTCCGGGTCGTCCACCTCGCCCTGGCGCGGCCTGGCGCCCACCAGGATCACGTGCACCTCGTGGCAGGCCTTCTCCTGCTCCTCCGCCGACATCTGGCTGCGGATGACGGACTGCACCAGCCGGTGCACCTGGATGGTGTTGTTCCCCTGGTCCACCCGGGCCAGCGCGAACCTGCCGATCTCCTGGATCACCTGGCCGAGCACGAGCTTCTCCCGCAGCGAGTCGTCGTACGGCAGAAGCGAGCGGATCATCTCGTCGCTGTAGAGCAGGGACATCGAGATCGGCTCGGGGGCGAAGAAGGCGCACAGCTGCAGCAGCCGCACCGCCGCGGGCGAGTTCTCCCGGAGCTTGCTCAGCGACAGGTTCCAGGTGACGGCCACGGGGTGGGGGTAGTCGGCCGGCTGCTTCATCGACAACACCCGGACCCGGGCGGTCTCCGACTCCAGCTGCTCCACGAACGTGGCCGCGGGCATGCCGGTCTCGGCGAGCCACGCCGCGGCCTGCTCCACCGCGATCGGCAGGTGGCCCAGGGCCGCGGCCACCTGCAGCGCGTCCTCGGCCGCCAGACCGGGGACCCGGCGGCTCAGGTGCTCCAGGCTCTCCTCCCGGCTGAAGACGTCGACCTCCAGGGGCGCGGCCACGCTCGACCAGGCCTGGTTCCGGGAGGTGATCACCACGTGACCGGTGCCGCCGGGGAAGAAGTCCCGCAGCTCGTCGGGGTCGCCGGCGTTGTCGAAGATCAGCAGCCAGCGGGAGTGCGGGGCCCCCAGCCGCAGCGCCTCCCGCACCGCCCCCACGACCTCGGCGATGTTCTCCCCGACCCGGATGTCGAGTTCGCGGGCCAGTTCCTCGAAGGAGGAGTTGATCCGCTCGCGGTTCTCGGAGGGCACCCACCAGACCAGGTCGTAGTCGGCCTTGAAGCGGTGGGCGTACTCCAGGGCGACCTGCGTCTTGCCCACGCCGCCCAGGCCGTACAGCGCCTGCGGCAGCACCACCGCCGTGCTGCCGCCCGTCAGGTGCCGGCGGAGGGTCTCCAGCACGATGCCGCGCCCGGTGAAGGCGGCGTTGCGGGTGGAGACGTTCCACACCCTCGGCTCGCTGCCCGGGAAGCGCGCGCCCACGGCGGACAGGTCCGCCGCCGAGACCTCCTCGATCCTGCCGAAGGCCTTCAGCAGGGTCTCGGCCGCCTGGCGTTCACCGAGTCTGGTCAGGTCGGTCAGCGCCCGGTCCCCGAACGGCGGCGGGAAGCGGGACTCCGAGACCCGTGCCGGGATCAGCTCGCCCCGGCCCGCCGCCTCCGCGGCCGTCGTCTGCGCCCACCTGTCCAGCGCCCGGGGAGCGCGCACGTAGGCGTCGGAGAGCACCACCAGGGTCCTGGGCGCGTCCGCCTCGGCGTCCGCGGTCTCGTCCACGTCGACGCCGCGCAGCATGACCCGGTAGCCCTGGCGGTCGAGCACCGCCGCGAGCCAGTCCGCCCACATCCGGTCCTCGTGCGCGTAGCTGACGTGCACGTCGGTCTGGAGCGCGGGGTGCCGCCGGACGAACAGCTCCAGGTGCCGGAGCCGTACGGCCTCCTCCATGCGCGGGAACGCGGAGACCTCGCCATTGGTGATCGCCGCGGTGAGCCGCTCGAAGGCGGCCAGCAGCGAGCCCGGCCGGGCCGCGTCGTCGCCGAAGGTCGCGAGGATCTCCTCGAAGGCGTAGAAGGGCGTGTAGGGGATCTCGACCGCGCCCCAGTACTCGTCCGACTCCTCGGCCGTCATGCCCTTGGGGAAGCCGTCGAACTTGCGGCGCGCCAGGGCCCGCCCGACGTCGCACCGCTCCTTCTCGCCCATGTCGATGCGCATGGGGACGGGCAGGATCCTGATGTTGCGGTCGCGGTAGCGCTCGCTGATGTCCCTGGCCATCTGCGAGGCGCCGTCGATGCCCTGGTTGGCCAGGGTGAAGCAGTCGACCAGGACGTCGGGCATCTGGACCGTGCAGATCCCCGCGATGTCGCTGGTCCCGGTGCGGCTGTCGATGAGGACGTAGTCGTAGCAGGCCTTCATGTCGGCGCGCAGCGCGTCGAGGAACTGGCCGCCGCCCTGCCGGTCGTAGAAGTTGTCCCAGTTGAACCCGGACACCGGCGAGGAGTAGTCGCGGTTGGCCCGGCCGGGCGAGAGGTAGTCGAGACTGCCGCCGTCGGGGAACTCCCAGTCGAGGGAGATCGCGTGCTTCTCCGCCTTGGCGTACTCCTTGTGCCAGTCGCCGGGGCGGGGCTCGTTGCGCATCGCGGCCCACTGGTAGTCCGCGATCAGGTCGATGACGCCCGCGGTGGTGGCGACGACCCCCGGCGCGAGGAACGGGTTGAAGAACTTGTGCAGACCGGGGGACTCCAGGTCCCAGTCCACCACGAGCACCCTCTTGCCCGCGCTGGCGAGGATCCACGCGGTGTTGGCCAGCGCCATGGTGCGCCCGGTGCCACCCTTGTACGAGTAGAAGGTGATGACCTGTCCTTCGCTCATGGTCACTCCTCGGGCCTGGTCAGCTTCGGGCGATCGATCTTGTCCCCCTCGGGCGGGTAGGCGGGAGCGCGGTTGAGATAGCGCTGCTCCGCCCTGCGTAAGACGTCCGGGAGCATGCCCCTGAAGTCGTCGAACGTGGAGACGTACGGCTTGGCCTCCGGCTCGGCGAGCTTGTTGCCCAGGGCCGCCCGGAGATGGCCCATGAGCGGTTCCTGGTGCTCGGTCGTCTCGGGATCGTCCCGGTTCCAGGGGACCATGACCGTCACCCAGGGCCGGCCCGTCCGGTCCACCGAGCGCAGCACCCGCTTGCACGCCTCCTCGCGCGTCGACCACGGGTCCACCAGCACCACCCCGGGCGCGTGGGAGTCGTCGGCGGCGAGCATCTCGGCGTGCTCGTCCAGGGAGCCGACCTCCGGCAGGAACCCGCGCGACCGCGCCACCTCGGCGACGCACGCGGCCAGCGGCCTCGGCTCGTCGCCGGTCCGGTAGGGGTCCCACTGGGACGGCGTCTCCCCGTAGTAGAAGGGGTTGCGGCCCGGCGGCAGGGTCGCGTGGTCGGGGGCCACGACCGTCACCGTGAGCGGCCGTTCCGGCGTGATGTCGGCGAAGACGCTCCGGGCCTCGGTGAAGTTGGGGACGTCCGCCCTCGGCATCGGGGTGTTCTCCGCCACCTCGATGATCCGCCGTCCGAGCTCGTGGACGGCGTTCTGGTAGTGGTCCCGGTACTTCTTGAGCTTCATGATCCCGTAGAAGCCCTTCTCGGCGTAGTGCCTGCCGAGATCGGCGTGGTTGAACTGGATGTCCCGCGCCACCTGCGGCATCCATTCCAGCCGGACCGGCGTCCAGAGCGCCGGCACGATGGCCTCGGGCATCACTCCGCCGGCCGCGATGTGGTCGCTGGCCCGGTTCACGAAGGAGGCCCACTCCTTGCCGCACGCCTCGCTCTCGAAATACCGGGGCGAGTAGAGGGGGACGAAGACCCGGCAGGTGGAGAGCTGTTCGGATAGGGCGCGCGGCCAGTTCTCACCCGTCCGCAATCCCCGGTCCATGTATCCCGCCGCGCCGGCGGGCAGGCCGGTGTGGTGCATGATGTAGTCGCAGAGCGCGCGGAAAAGCTTCTCGACCCATTGGTTCGGATCGCCGGAGTCCGGCCCGTCATGCGGCGGGACATGAGCATAACTGAAGAAAAAATACGGCCCCGGAGAACTCCCCGCAGGGTACGGCGCAGCCATCCGCCTCCTCCCGTATGCAAGACACTATAGAAACGCGGCATTTATTGGAAAAGTGCCAGATCCGCGTTTTCCATGTTTCCTGCGAGAAGGGGGAGACCTCCGGAGGCTACGGGGTCTCCGGGAGCGAGGAGGCGGCCGTCCACCTCTCCCTGTGGTCGCGCGCGGAACGGGCCGCGACCTCCAGGGCCTCCGCCGGGACCGGCTCGTCCAGCCACGGGGTGACCGCCTGCCGCATCCGCTCCACGAACCGCGCGCCCAGCGGGGTCAGCGCGCCGGACGAGGCGAGCGTCTCGACGGCCTCGGCCGTGTCCCGCCGCCAGCGGGCGAACTGCGCCTGCGCCGGATCGGGCTCGGAGTGCCTGCGGGCCCGCCAGAAGCCGGTGACCGCGATGTGCGCGTAGGCGCCCTGGAGCAGGCCCTCCAGCGGCCGGGGATCGTCCCGCCAGGGCGCGTAGAACAGCCGGGTGTCCTTCTCGTCGTAGAGATCGAGGATGTCCAGGACGGCGCCCATCTTGACGTGCTGGAACTCATGGATCATGAGGAGCGCGAGCGTGGCGGGACCGTCGGGCAGCGCCGCGGCGACCGCGCCGAAGGCGTGCCGCGCGGTCGAGCTGACCTCCCGGCCCTCGGGCGCCGGGGTGAGCGGCATCAGCGTGGTGAGCCCGGCGCGCAGTCCCGGGGCGTATTCGGGGTGATCGGACTCGATCAGCGCCCAGGCGCCCTCGAACGCCCGCTGCCAGGCGGCGGCCTCTTCGGCGGTGAGGCGGCCGGCGGCGGGCCACTGGTGGCAGTCCCGGAACGGGTCGGTGTCCTCCAGCGCGACGGAGAAGCCGCCGGCCGAGAGCCGCCGGACGGGGTGCCAGCCCCGCTGACCGTCGCGGTGGCCGCCGTCCGGGGTGATCGTGCCGAGGGCTCCGTGCCCGGGCAGCCGGAAGGAGCCGCCCGCCGTCTCCAGCCGCGCCGTACGGCGGGAGCCCGGCGCCGCGCCGCCCGGGTCCACGGCCAGGACGCCGAGCGTGGGCAGGTGCACCGAGCCGCCGAGCACCTGCACGTCGAGCGAGGCGGTGACGCCCGCGCGGATCGCGGCGGCCGCGGCGATGTTGGCCAGGTGGCCCGCGTGTCCCCTGTCCCGCAGGCACTCGGTGGCCCAGACCCGCACGTAGGGATGGGCGAGCACGGAGTCGACCGCGCCGGGATGCGTGCCGTCCAGCGTGGCGATCAGCTCCCACGCCGCCCGGATGTCGTGGCCGGGGTCCTCACCGGCGGCCCGGCCGGCGGTGGCGGCCGGGCCCGGGACCGGATGGGCAGCCGCGTCCGAGACCGGGTCGGCGGCCGTGCTCACGGCCCTGTTGACCGCCGCCAGCAGCGCCCGCCGCAGGCTGCGCTGCGACTCGGCCAGGTGGAAGACCTCGTGCCGCCCGCCCAGCCCGGAGGCCAGCGTGTCGACGGCCGAGGCGGGCACGGTGTGCGTCGGGGTGGACATCCTCTTCCTGCCGCGGACGTGGGTGATGAGCTTGAACAGGTCGGCGGAGAACACGCTGGGGTTGGCGAACCCCGAGCCGCTCCGGTAGCGGTGGGCGTAGAGCCCGCCCCCGCAGCTGTCCACGACCGGGCACGCGCGGCACTCGTCGCAGAGCCCGCCGAGACCCTGCTGGCGGGCGAGGATGCCGGTGTGCCGGGCGACCTCGTCGAGGGTGTGGCGCAGCACGTGCAGACCGGTCTCGGGCGCCCCCTCGAAGGCCGTCTTCAGCGAGTCGGCCTGCTCGTAGCTCCCGTCGGTCTCGATGACGACCAGGTCGGACGGTTGCAGGCCGAGCGACTCGGTGAGGCTCGACCCGCCGCCGAGCGTGCTGATGATCGACTCGAACATCCTGACCGGCGGGGCGCCGCCCTCGGCCGCCCAGGTCTCGAAGATCGCGATCAGCCAGTCGGCGTAGGCGGTGGGCGTCGGGCGCGGCGGCGGATCGTCCCAGGTGGCGTGCGGGAGCAGGAAGTCGATGCGGGGCGGGTCGAGATCGGCGAGCGCGCGGTAGACCGCGATCGGATCGTTCGCCACGTCGATCGTGCACAGCAGCCCGGCGTACAGCTCGGGCCGGGAGCGCAGCAACCGCACGGCGCGGACGACCGGGTCGTAACTGCTGCGGCCGTCGGCGAAGCGCCGGTGCCTGTCGTTGGCGGCCCGGTCGCCGTCGAGCGAGACGCCGACCTTGACGCCGTACTCGGCGAACACGTCGCAGAAACGCTCGTCGAGCAGGACGCCGTTGGTGTGGATGCGCAGGTCGAGTGTGCAGAGCCCGTCGAGCCGGGTCCGGAGCTCGGCCGCGGTCCGGGCGAGCCGGTCGCGCCCGGCCAGCAGCGGCTCGCCGCCGTGCATGACCACGTGCACGGCGTCGAGGCCGTGCTCCTTGACGTGTTCGGCGATGCGCAGGGCGGCCCACGAGACGGTCTCGTCGGAGATCACCTTGGGCCTGCCGCGCCAGCTCTGGTCGGCGTGCTCGTAGACGTAGCAGTGGTCACACGCGAGGTCGCACCGGCTGTGGACCTTGAGGACGAACTGCCGGAAAGGCACGAAGGGCCCGCTCACGACGGCGGCCCTCCCCGCACGTCAGATCGACGAGTTGAAAGCGGCCACCGGAACGCGCCGGACACCCGACGCGTCGGGGAGGAGCCGGCGCACGATGTCGTCGAACTCCGCTTCACGGACGAGCGAGAGCGGCACATCACGCAGATCCCTGACGCCCGATGCGATCTCGGTCTGCTTCTCATCCGTCGCGTTCATATCCTCAAACCGCTCTATAGGGCCTACCAGGCACGGCAGGAGCCTGGGCCGGGGGATGCAAAGAAAGTCAGAACTCAAGCGAATTCTAACGCGCCAAAGGTACCTCCCTCCGCGAGCCGCAGGCGGGAAGACAGTGAAACATTACACACCCGTTATAGGAAGCTAGCTAACTGGTGAGATTAAAGAGCAGTTCGTCCTTTTTGTGATTTTTTGTGATCATAGTGCCTCGCTGATGAGATAAACGACGTGGACAAGAGACGGAGCACGTTTTACCGAATCCACCGGCTCCCGGCCCCGGGAACGTCCCATGGGCCGCCCGTCCCGCTCCCGCCCGCCGGGCCGTGCTCGATCCACCGGACCGCCCCCTGATTTAGTGGAACGGCGCCATCCGGGAAAGACTCATCCGGGAAAGAGTTCAGGACACGGCCCTCGGCGCCCGCGCCACGAGAGCACACGCACCACGCACCCAGGAGCGTTCGATGAACAGGCTCAAGGACGCCACGAGTCCCTACCTGCTGCAGCACGCCGACAACCCGGTCCACTGGTTCGAGTGGGGCCAGGACGCCTTCGACGAGGCCCGGCGGCGGGATGTGCCGCTGCTGATCAGTGTTGGTTATTCGGCCTGCCACTGGTGCCATGTCATGGCGCACGAGTCCTTCGAGGACGAGGGCACGGCCGCGCTGATGAACGAGCACTTCGTCAACGTGAAGGTGGACCGCGAGGAGCGGCCGGACGTCGACGCCGTCTACATGAACGCCACCCAGGCGATGACGGGTCACGGCGGGTGGCCGATGACCGTCTTCGCCACCCCGGACGGCCTGCCCTTCTACACCGGCACCTACTTCCCCCGGCCCCACTTCCAGCGCCTGCTGACCGGGGTGTCCAACGCCTGGAACGGTGATCGCGAGGCCGTCCTCACCCAGAGCGGGAAGATCGTCGAAGCGCTGAGCGGGCACGCGGCGTTCCCGGCGGGCCCGCTGCCCACCCCGGAGGTCCTCACCGCGGCGGTGCGGAACCTCGCCGTCTCCTTCGACCACGACCGCGGCGGGTTCGGCGACGCGCCCAAGTTCCCGCCCTCGATGGTCCTGGAGTTCCTGCTGCGGTACGGCGCCGCCGCCGGAGCCGCGGGGGCCCCCGAGACCGAGACGGCGCTCTCGATGGCCGGGCGGACGCTGGAGACCATGGCCCGGGGAGGCATCTACGACCAGCTCGCCGGCGGGTTCGCCCGCTACAGCGTGGACGCCGGGTGGATCGTGCCGCACTTCGAGAAGATGCTCTACGACAACGCGCTGCTGCTGCGGGTCTACACGCACTGGTGGCGCTCCACCGGCTCGGCCCTGGCCCGACGGGTGGCGCTGGAGACCGCCTCCTTCCTGCTGGAGGAGATGCGCACCCCGGAGGGCGGCTTCGCCTCGGCGCTCGACGCCGACAGCGAGGGCGTCGAGGGCAAGTTCTACGTCTGGACCGTGGACGAGCTCCAGGAGCTCCTCGGCGAGGAGGACGGCGACTGGGCCGCCGGGGTGTTCGAGGTCACGGGGGTCGGGACGTTCGAGCACGGCGCCTCGGTGCTCCAGCTGCTGTCCGACCCGGACGACCCCGCGCGGTTCGAGCGGGTCCGCGCCGCCCTGCTGTCGGCCCGATCCCGCCGGGTGCGGCCCGGCCGCGACGACAAGGTGGTCGCCGCCTGGAACGGCCTGGCCATCGCCGCCCTCGCCGAGACCGGCGCCCTGTTCGACCGGCCCGACCTGGTGGAGGCGGCGCGGGCGGCGGCCGTCCTGCTGGACGAGCTGCACATCCGGGACGCGGACGCGGAGGGCGCCGGGGTCTCCGGTGGCATCCGGCTGCTGCGCACCTCGCGCGACGGGCGGGCCGGGAGCAACGCCGGCGTCCTGGAGGACTACGCCGACCTGGCCGAGGGACTGCTCGCCCTGTACGGGGTGACCGGGGAGACACGCTGGTTCGAGCGCGCCGGGCAGCTGCTGGAGACCGTGCTCACCCGCTTCCCCGACGGCTCCGGCGGGTTCTTCGACACCGCCGACGACGCCGAACGCCTCTTCCAGCGCCCGCAGGACCCCACCGACAACGCCACCCCCTCCGGCCAGTTCGCCGCCGCCGGGGCGCTGATGTCCTACGCCGCGCTGACCGGGTCGGCCCGGCACCGGGAGGCGGCGGAGGCCGCCCTGGGCACGGTGAGCGTCCTGGCCTCCCGGCACGCCCGGTTCGCCGGGTGGGGGCTGGCCGTGGCGCAGGCGGCCGTCTCGGGTCCGGTCGAGGTGGCCGTGGTCGGCCCCCGTGACGACGCCGCCACCGCCGCACTGCACCGGGCCGCCCTGTCGTCCGCCGTCCCCGGCCTGGTCGTCGCACTCGGCGAGCCCGGCTCGTCCGGCGTCCCCCTGCTGGAGGGACGCGGCCTGGTGGACGGCTCCCCGGCCGCGTACGTCTGCCGGAACTTCGCCTGCAGGCTGCCCGTGACCACCCCGGCCGCCCTGGAGGAGGAACTGCGCCGGTCTTGACGGACCCGCCCCGGAACTAGCTCCGGGTCAGCCGGTGATGCGGGGCTCGGCCACCTGGCCCGTCCGGCCGCCGGTGGGGAGGCCGCTGTCGCCTCTGTCTCCGCCGCCTCCGTTGCCGGTCCCGTCGCCACCGCCGCCGGACCAGTCTCCGCCGTCTCCGTTGCCGTCGCCGGTGCCGTCGCCTCCCCCGCCGTTGCCGTTGCCGGTGCCGTCACCGTTCCCGCCCCCGCCGTCGCCGGTGCCGTCGCCCGGGCCGTCGGGGGTGGGGACGACCGTCACGTCGGGGGCCGGCTCCTCCGTCTCCTCCGGGGTCGGGACGGGCGTCGGCTCCGGCTGCGGAGTCGGCTCGATGAACTCGTCGCCGCCGTACTCGCCGTCCTGGTCGGGGAAGGGGTCGTACCCGTAGGGGGGCGAGTAGCCGCGCGTCGAGGGCTCGGGGAACTGCTCGACGGGCTCGCCCTCCATCGCCTCGGCCATGAACGCGCGCCAGATCTGGGCGGGGTACTGCCCGCCGTACTGGACGCTCCCGCCGACCACCACCGGCTTGTTGTCGTCGCGGAACATGTCCACCGCGACGGCGAGCTGCGGGGTGTATCCGGCGAACCAGGCGGCGGCCGACTTGTCGGTGGTGCCGGTCTTGCCGGCCGCGGGGCGCTCGTAGAGGCGGGCGGCGGTGCCGGTGCCCCCGGTGACGACCTTGGTCAGCGTGTAGGTGACGTCGGCGGCGGTCTGCTCGGAGAACGCCTGGACGCCCTTGACGGACACCTTGTCGGTGCCGTCGGCGTCCCTGACCGAGCGGATCACGTGGGGCTTGCGGTAGACGCCGTCCGCGGCGAAGGTGGCGTAGCCGGAGGCGTTCTGCACGGCGCTCACCGAGGCCACGCCCAGCGGCAGGGTGGCCGCCCCCTGGTGCGGCGCGAGCTGGGCGGCCGGGATGCCCGCGACCTCGGCGGCCTTGACGACCTTGTCGAGGCCGACCTGCTGGCCGAGGTCCACGAACGCGGTGTTCACCGAATGCCGCATGGCCTTGACCAGGTTGACCTGGCCGTAGGAGACCCCGCCGGAGTTGGGGATGCCCTTGGGGGCGGTGGCGACCCGCATGGGCGAGTTGCCCTCGACCCGCGTGTCGAGGGTGAAGCGGCCGTCCTCCAGGGCCGCCGCCAGCGCGTACGCCTTGAAGGTGGAGCCCGCCTGGACCTTGGCGGAGAAGGCGTTGTCGTACTTGTTGGCGGCGTAGCTCCGCCCGCCGTAGAAGGCCAGCACCTCACCGGTGGCGGGGTCGACCGCGGCCAGTCCGGTGCGGACCTTCTTGGGGGTGTCCTCCGGCAGGACCGAGTTGACGGCCTGCTCGGCCGCCGCCATGAGCTTCCGGTCGAAGGTGGTCACGATCTTCAGGCCGCCCTGGTTGACGACCTCGCGGGTGTATCCCATCTGGGCCAGCTCGGTCATGACCTGGTCGAGCATGTAGCCTTCCTGCCCCTTGGGCGTGAAGACCTCCCGGGCCTCCTTCAGCTTCGGGAACCGGACCCCGGCGGCCTCGTCCGCCGACAGCGCGCCGGTCTGCACCATGCCGTCGATCACCCACTGCCAGCGGGCCCTGACCGCCTCCAGGTCGGCGCCCTGGGGCTCGGCGAACCGGGTCGGCTGCTGGATCACCGAGGCCAGGTAGGCGCTCTCGGCGACGGTCAGCTTGGAGACGTCCTTGCGGAAGTAGGCGTCGGCGGCGGCCTGGACGCCGTGGGCGCCCCGGCCGAAGTAGATCGTGTTGAGGTACTGCTCCAGGACCCAGTCCTTGGACTTGGACCGGTCGACCTTCAGGGAGATCATGATCTCTTTGAGCTTGCGGACGGCGGACCGCTCCTGGCTGAGGCCGCTGTAGTAGTTGCGGACCATCTGCTGGGTGATCGTGGAGCCGCCCTGGAGCTGCTGCCCGGTGACCGTGGACCACACGGCCCGCGCGCTTCCCTTCAGGGACACGCCGCTGTCGGTGTAGAAAGAGCGGTTCTCGGCGGCGATGACCGCGTTCCGCAGGCTCTCGGGAACCTTGTCCAGGCTCACGGTCCTGCGGTTGACCCCCTGCTTGGCGAGGACGGTCTTGCCGTCGCGGTAGTAGATCACCGATCCCTGCGCGGTCGCGCCGTCCTGCGTGCTGTCCGGAATCGGGGTCATCGCCCAGGCCACCGCGAACAGGCCCAGAGCCGCGACGAAACCGACGCCGAGGACGACGAGCCCGGCCCGCAGCAGTCTTTTCCCGCGACTGCCCTTCCCCACCTGTCCAACACCCCCCGTTCGAGGCCGCGCCGCCCCCCTCAGCTGCGCGAACCGTTAAGGGTAAACGATGGATAACGAAGTCTGATTCCTTCTCGGATGGTACGGCTACGAGTTCCCCCTGCGCGGGACATCATTCACCAAAGGCAGGATCCGATATGGCACCGGCGTGTCGAGGGCGATCACCGAGGAGGTCCTGACCACTCCCCGGACGTCGACGATCAGGTCGATGACCCGCTGCAGGTCGGCGTTGCTGCGCGCCACCACCCGGCAGTGCATGTCGTCGCCGCCGGTGATCGTGTGGACCTCCAGCACCTCCGGGATCCCCGCGAGCTGGTCGGCGACCGGGTCGTGCCCGCTGACCTGGCGGATCTGCAGGGTGACGAAGGCGGTCACGTCGTAGCCGAGCGCGGCGGGGGCGACGTCGGGACCGTAACCGGTGATCACTCCCCGCTCGGCCAGCCGGTCGAGGCGGGCCTGGACGGTCCCCCGCGCCACCCCGAGCCGCCGGGAGCACTCCAGCACGCCCAGCTTCGGCTCCTCGGTCAGCAGGGAGATGAGCCGGGCGTCGAGCCGATCGATCGTCATGGTGTACAGAGCCTTCGCGCTGACTGGTCAGTAGCTGTACAGATTGTCCACCCAAATAAGTAACTGTTGCACAACCAGCCCAGCAAAACAGACAGTGGGGGCATGAGTGACGCCTTTCCCGTGAACGGCATGGACGCCGTGGTCTTCGCCGTGGGCAACGCCAAGCAGGCCGCCCACTATTACTCCACCGCGTTCGGAATGCGGCTCGTGGCCTACAAGGGCCCGGAGAACGGCAGCCGTGACGAGGTCGCCTATGTCCTCACCTCCGGCAGCGCCCGCTTCGAGCTGCGCGGCTCGCTGCGCCCGGGCACCGACCTCGCCCGGCACGTGGCCGAGCACAGCGACGGCGTGATCGACCTGGCCATCGAGGTCCCGGACGTGGAGGCCGCCTACGCCCACGCCCTCGCCCAGGGCGCCAAGGGCCTGGCGGAGCCGTACACCCTGGAGGACGACCACGGCAAGGTCGTCATCGCCGCGATCGCCACCTACGGCAAGACCCGGCACACGCTGGTCGACCGCTCCAACTACAGCGGGCCGTACCTGCCCGGCTACGTCGCCGCCGAGCCGATGGTCGCCCCGCCGGACGTGAAGAACAACCGGGTCTTCCAGGCCGTCGACCACTGCGTCGGCAACGTGGAGCTCGGCAAGATGGACGAGTGGGTGGAGTTCTACAAGCGGGTCATGGGCTTCACCAACATGGCGGAGTTCATCGGCGACGACATCGCCACCGAGTACTCCGCGCTGATGTCCAAGGTCGTCGCGGACGGCACCCGCAAGGTGAAGTTCCCGCTCAACGAGCCGGCGATCGCCAAGAAGAAGTCGCAGATCGACGAGTACCTCGACTTCTACGGCGGTCCGGGCGTGCAGCACATCGCGCTGGCCACCAACGACATCCTCGCCGCCGTCGACCACATGCGCGCGGCCGGGGTGCAGTTCCTGGACACGCCCGACTCCTACTACGACGACCCGGAGCTGCGCGCCCGCATCGGCGAGGTCCGCGCCCCGATCGAGGAGCTGAAGAAGCGCAAGATCCTGGTCGACCGCGACGAGGACGGCTACCTGCTGCAGATCTTCACCAAGCCGGTCCAGGACCGGCCGACGGTGTTCTTCGAGCTCATCGAGCGCCACGGCTCGCTCGGCTTCGGCAAGGGCAACTTCAAGGCCCTGTTCGAGGCCATCGAGCGCGAGCAGGAGCTCCGCGGCAACCTGTGAGCCGCGTGACGGTCCGTGACCCGCGTCGCCGTGCGACGACACGGCGGCGCGGACGCGGCGGCGGGCGGCGCCACCGCGACGAGCCGTGACGAGCCGCGGCAGGGCCGTTCCCGCAGAGGCCCCGCCGCGGGTCCCGGCGACGGCCCCGTCACACTTTCCAGTCCGTCACGCTAAGTGAGTGCCCGGAAACGCGAGCTCGCGTAGGCTTGCGAATCTGCGCCCCGGCACCGTCCGGGCCGGAAAGGGGACTCTCGGCATGGCGTCGGGTCGGCCGGCCGTCGCGGCAACCACCGTCCTTCTGTTCGCACTGGGCTGCTCCGGGGCCGGCGAGACCGGCGCCCCCGCCGCGCAGAGCACCGCGCCGCCCGGCATCGCCTCGCCCGCGAGCCCCCCGCCCGCCGCAGCGGGCCCGGGCGCGCCCGGGATCGGCGACCCCGACTTCCCCGGCGACGGCAACGGCGGCTACGACGTCGAGCACTACGCCCTGAAGCTCGGCTACACCCCGGAGTCCAGGCACCTGTCCGGGGTGGCCACGATCAAGGCGAAGGCCCTCCACGAGCTGACCAGCTTCAACCTCGACCTGTCCGGGTTCACGATCGAGCGGATCTCGGTGAGCGACGGCGGCGACTCGTGGCAGCGGGGCCTCGCGTTCGAACGGTCCGGAGACGAGCTGACCGTTGCCCCCGTCAACCCGATCCCCGCGGGCGCGGCCTTCACCGTCGAGGTCGTCTACGCCGGGGAGCCCAAGCCGGTCAGAGGCTCCTCCAACCTCGGCACCTACGGGTTCATCCCGACCCGCGACGGGGCCTTCGTCACCTGCGAGCCGAACGGCGCCAAGACCTGGTTCCCCGGCAACGACCACCCGGCCGACAAGGCCCTGTTCGACTTCGAGATCACCGTCCCGGCCGGGCTGACCGCGCTGGCCAACGGCGAGCTGGACGGCGAGCCGGTGACCCGCGACGGCAAGACGACCTACGTCTGGCGGGAGAAGCACCCGATGGTGACCTACCTGGCCACCATGACGCTGGGCCGGTTCGAGCTGCGCGAGGGCGAGACGGCCTCGGGCATCAAGAACCTGGCCGCCGTCGATCCGCGCTACCGCGACTCGCTGGACGACCTCTACACCCTCTCGGGGAAGATCACCGATCACTGGGCCACGGTGTTCGGCCCCTACCCGTTCTCCTCGACCGGCGGCGTGGTGGACGACTTCTCCGCGGGCTACGCCCTGGAGAACCAGACCAAGCCCATGTACGGGGGGTTCGACCCCGACGAGGACATCATCGCCCACGAGCTGGCCCACCAATGGTTCGGCAACAGCCTGAGCATCACCCGGTGGAAGGACCTGTGGCTCAACGAGGGCTTCGCCACCTACTCCGAGTGGATCTGGTCCGAGCACCAGGGCAAGTCCACCGCCGAGCAGATCTTCCGCCGGCACTACTCGGCGGACGACGACGACCCGATCTGGTCCTACCCCCCGGGCCGCGCCGAGCCCGACGACCTGTTCAACAACTCGGTCTACACCCGCGGCGGGATGGCCCTGCACGCCCTCCGGCAGCGCATCGGCGACCAGGTCTTCTTCGACCTGTTGAAGACGTGGACCACCGACCACAAGTACGGATACGTCACGACCGAGGAGTTCATCGCCCTCGCCGAGCGGCTCTCCGGCAAGCAGCTCGACGCCCTCTTCGACGTCTGGCTCTTCCGGCAGGGCAAGCCCGCCACCTGGTGAGCCGGGGTCCGCACGGCGACCGCGTCTCATCCGGCGGAGCCCGGCGCCGCCGATCCCGGGAGAGCCGCTAGTCCTCGGGGGACCAGTAGCGGTCGGCGGCGAGGATGAGGGCGGCGGCGCCGACGAGGCCGGCGTCCTGGCCGAGGGCGGCCGGGACCACGCGGACGCGCCGGGCGAAGTCCAGCCCGGCGTGGGCGCGGAGGGTCTCCTCCAGCGGGTCGAACAGCAGGGATCCCGACTGGGAGAGGCCGCCGCCGACGGTGACCACGTCGAGATCGCACAGGTGGGTGGCGGAGGCGATGGCCAGGCCGAGCGCCCGCCCGGCCCTGCGCATGGCGGTCAGGGCGACGGCGTCCCCCGCCGCGGCGTCCAGCGCGAGCTGCCGCCCGGTGGCGGTCGCCGCCTCGACGTAAGCCGGAGTCTCGACGCCCTCGGCCGTCAGCGCGAGCTGCCGCCCGGTGGCGGTCGCCGCCTCGGCGTAGGCCGGAGTCTCGGCACCCTCGGCCGTCGCCCGGCCCGGGACCCACCCCTGCCCGACCGCCCACGCCGCCAGGCCGGGGCCGCGGGCGACGGCCTCCAGGCAGCCGCGGCCGCCGCACTCGCAGGCGGGGCCGTCCGGGTCGACCACGACGTGCCCGATGTGGCCCGCGTTGCCGCTGCCGCCGTCGATCAGCCGGCCGCCGAGGATCAGTCCGCCGCCCACGCCCGTGGACACGACCATGCCGAGCATGTTGGAGCTGCCCCGCCCGGCGCCCCGCCAGTGCTCGGCCGCCGCCACGCAGACGGCGTCATTGTGGATGCGGACCGGGACGCCGGGGAAACGCCCGGCCAGCCGGTCCCGGAGCGGGAAGGCCCGCCAGCCCGGCATGTTCAGCGGGGAGACCGCCCCCTCAGGCCAGGTCATCGGCCCGCCGCAGCCGATCCCGACCCCGGTGACCGCGGTGTCGCCGGTGACGTCGCAGACCAGCCCGTCGAGCGCCTCCCACAGCGTGCGGGCGTCACCGCCGGGCGGCGTCGCGACCCGCTCCGCCACCCGGATGTCTCCGTCCGGGCCGATCAGGGCGGCGGCGAGCTTCGTCCCGCCGATGTCGATGGCGAGCACAGAATCGGACATTCACCGATCATAAGGGTGATCACCGGGCGCGCGGGAGGAGAAGGCCAGCAGGCACGCGGTGAACCCGTGCACGTGGTTCTGGTCGCCGACGGGACCGATCTCCCCGGCCGCGAAGAAGCCGGCCACGCCGATGGGGCCCAGCGTGTCGTTGACCGCCATCGTGTCGTGGTCGGCGGTGCCGAACATGGCCGATCCGCGGCCGTTGCACGCGAACAGCAGCGCGCCGTCCACCCGCCCGAACTGCTCGCGGTGGGTGTCGAGCAGTTCGTAGAGGTCCTCGTCGGCGGTCGCGGCGTCGCGGACCTGGAAGCGGACGGTACGGCCGATCTCGACGACGTCGCCGATCGCCACGGCCTCCCGGTCGGGGTCGATGCCGAGCACCCCCCGGATCAGGAAGTCGCCGTGCTCGTGCCGCTCGGCGTACTCGTTCATCGCGATGCCGATCTGCAGGCCCGCGGCGACCAGGTCGCGGTCCTCCTCGTCCAGCGCGCTGACGATCTCCTCCAGGCGGGCCAGGGCGGGCTGCCCGGCGAGTTCGAGCAGCAGGTTGTCCTCGACACGGGTGACCGCCATGGACGGGCCGATCGGGCGGCAGCCCTGGCTGACCACCGTGCTGACGCTGACCGCGCCACCGATGATCACACCGACGGCGCCCTCGGTGTAGACCTCTCCGTCGGCGAAGAGCCGCACCGCGTCCCGGCCCTGGAAGGCGTTGGCCAGGCCGCCGACCAGCGGGAGGTTCCCGAGGACCTCGTCCGAGCGCTCGACGAAGCCGTCGGCGGGGAAGCTGTAGGGGTCGGCGAGCAGGATGGCCACCCGGTCGTCGGCGCGGCGCTCGGGGAGGCCGACGACGACGAACCGGTCCTCGGCGCGCAGGCTGTCCAGCGCGAAGGTGGTCAGCCGGGCTCCGTCGAGGGTGGCGGCCCACGCGCTGACCGACGGCGCCACCTCGACCCCCTGCCCCGCCCCGATCACCCCGGTCGCGCTGCAGCCGATCACCGTGGCGCCCGAGGCCAGGCTCATCGCGCGCCGGCCGGCGCGGGCCACTTCCTCCGGGTCGTCACCGCAGACGAAGAAACAGACCAGGTCCGGTGGCCCGCTCAGCCCGCGCAGGGCCTGGCCCACCGCCGACTCGGCCGCCGCGACCAGGTCGGAGTCCACGGCGAGACCATCGGAGAAGCGACTTGTCAACAATGCCACCCGTCTCGCCTCCCCTCTTGTCCGAAGCCTTCACGTCCGGAGTGACTTCCCTGACTCCTCAAAGCTTTTCCTGGAGCGATTCTCCCCACTGCGCGGAAGAGCACGCATGCCGACCGTCACGCAATGGTCAAGATCCGAAATCGGGAGGAGGGGGGAGGAGAGTGATGAGGCTGCCGGTTTCGCCTCCGGCGACGTAGTCTCGTTCCCGTGCCTGACATTCCAGAGCCACGGAACATCCCAGAGCCACAGACTCTGCGCGAGCTTCGCGCGAGTGGCCATATCCACCGCACCGTCAAGGCCGAGATCCGCGAGAACCTCCTGGCCCGCCTCCGGTCGGGGCAGCCGCGGTTCCCGGGCATCATCGGCTTCGACGACACCGTCCTGCCCCAGCTGGAGCGGGCGCTTCTCGCCGGGCACGACCTCGTCCTGCTGGGCGAGCGCGGCCAGGGCAAGACCCGGCTCATCCGCACCGTCTCCGGGCTGCTCGACGAGTGGACCCCGGTCGTGGACGGCTGCGAGATCAACGACCACCCCTACGCCCCCTCCTGCGTCCGCTGCCGCCGCCTGGCGGAGTCCGCGGGCGAGGACCTCCCGATCTCCTGGCGGCACCGCGACGCCCGCTACGGGGAGAAGCTCGCCACCCCCGACACCTCCGTGGGCGACCTGATCGGCGACATCGACCCGGTCAGGATCGCCGAGGGGCGCACGCTCGGCGACCCGGAGACCGTGCACTACGGCCTGGTCCCGCGGAGCAACCGGGGCGTCTTCTCCGTCAACGAGCTGCCCGACCTGGCCGAGCGCATCCAGGTGTCGCTGCTCAACGTGCTGGAGGAGCGCGACATCCAGGTCCGGGGCTACAACCTGCGCCTGCCCCTGGACATCCTGCTGATCGCCAGCGCCAACCCGGAGGACTACACCAACCGCGGCCGGATCATCACCCCGCTCAAGGACCGCTTCGGCGCCGAGATCCGCACCCACTACCCGCTCTCGGTCGAGGCCGAGCTCACGCTCATCCGCCAGGAGGCCGCGCTCGACCACGTGGGCGCCGACCTCCCCGACCACCTGATCGAGGTGATCGCGCGCTTCACCCGGCTGGTCCGCGAGTCCACCGCGGTCGACTCGCGCTCCGGCGTCTCGGTCCGTTTCTCCATCGCCGCCGCCGAGACCGCCGCCGCCTCCGCCGTACGGCGGGCCGCGCTGACCGGCGAGGAGCACGCGGTGACCCGGGTGGCCGACCTCCCCGGCATCGTGCACACGCTCCGCGGCAAGGTGGAGTTCGAGGTCAGCGAGGAGGGGCGGGAGACCGACGTCCTGGCGCACCTGCTCCGCCGGGCCGTGGCCGAGACCTTCCGCGGCACGCTCGGCGGCATGGACCTGACGGTGCTGCTGGAGAAGTTCTCCGAGGGCGCGCAGGTGGAGTCCGGGCCCATGGTGCCCGCCGCCGAGCTGCTCCGCGCGATCGGCCCGGTGACCGGCCTGGCCAAGATCATGTCGCGGCTCGGCATCGGCGACGAGTCCCCCGGGCACGCGGCGGCGGCGCTGGAGTTCACCCTGGAGGGGCTCTACCTCCTGCGCCGCCTGTCCAAGGACGAGGCGGACGGCGCGGCGGTCTACCGCACGTGAGCCGCGAAGGCCGTACCTGAGTACATGAGCTGTGAGGGCGGAGTGGCATGAGCTACCGCTATGGCGAGTACCGCGACGGGCCCGACCCGCTCGCCCCGCCGTACGACGTGCGTTCGGCGCTGGACAGGATGGGCGACTCCATCCTGTCCGGGTCCAACCCCGGTCACGCCCTGCGCGACCTGCTCCGGCAGGGCCTGCCCGACGCGGACAACCGGCGCGGGCTGGACGAGCTGCTCCGCGAGGTACGGCGCCGCCGCCGCGAGCTGCGTGAGCGCGGCCGGCTGGACGGGACCCTGGAGCGGGCCAGGGCGCTGCTGGACAAGGCGATCGGCCAGGAGCGGGCGGAGCTGTTCCCCGATCCCTCCGACGACGCCCGGTTCCGCGAGACCCGGCTCGACGCCGTTCCGGACGACCCGGCCGGGGCGATCCAGGATCTGAGCGCCTACGACTGGCGCTCGGAGGCCGCCCGGCGGACCTTCGAGGAGCTGCGCGACCTGCTGCGCAGGGAGGTGCTCGACAGCCAGTTCCAGGGCATGCGGCAGGCGCTGGCCGATCCCGACCCGGCGGCCATGGAGCGGGTCCGCCAGATGATGTCGGAGCTGAACGACATGCTCGACCGGGACGCCCGGGGCGAGCACACCCAGGATGATTTCGATAGCTTCATGTCGAAATATGGGGACATGTTCCCGGACTCCCCGCGGAACCTGGAGGAGCTCGTCGACAGCCTGGCCCGCCGGGCCGCGGCGACCCAGCGCCTGC
This sequence comes from Planobispora longispora, assembly GCF_016863135.1. Lineage (GTDB taxonomy): Bacteria > Actinomycetota > Actinomycetes > Streptosporangiales > Streptosporangiaceae > Planobispora > Planobispora longispora. The sequence goes on along the minus strand of NZ_BOOH01000028.1, from coordinate 25,390 downwards.
TGGCCTCGCTCACTCCGCAGCAGCGGGAGGAGCTCGCCAATCTGATCAACCAGACGCTGGAGCAGACGGGACTGGCCGAGCAGATGCGCCGGCTGGGCGACTCCCTCTACGCCCGCCGCCCCGACCTGGCCTGGCACACCCCCGAGCGCCTCACCGGCGACCAGCCGCTGGGCATGGGCGACGCGGTGACCGCGCTGGACGAGCTCGCCGACCTGACCCAGCTGGAGGCCGCGCTCCGCCAGGACTACCCGGGCGCCAGCATCGACGACGTCGACGAGGCGGCGGTCCGGCGCGCGCTCGGCCGCTCGGCCGTCGACGACCTGAACGCGCTCAAGCAGATCGAGCGCGAGCTGGAGCAGCAGGGCTACCTCCGCCGCCAGCGCGGCAGGCTCGAACTCACCCCCAAGGCCGTCCGCCGCCTCGGCGAGACCGCCCTGCGCCGCGTCTTCGCCTCCCTCGACGCCGGCCGCCGCGGCGACCACGACCAGACGGACGCGGGCGCCGCCGGGGAGCTCACCGGCTCCACCCGCCCCTGGCGGTTCGGCGACGAGCAGCCCATCGACGTGGTCCGCACGGTCGTCAACGGCGTACGGCGCGGCGCGGGCCGGGGCGGCGCGGTGACCCTGTCGGTGGACGACTTCGAGGTGGCCGAGACCGAGCGGCGCACGGCCGCGGCGGTCTGCCTGCTGGTCGACCTGTCCTACTCGATGGCCCTGCGCGGCACCTGGGCGGCGGCCAAACAGACCGCGATGGCCCTGCAGGCCCTGGTCAGCTCCAAGTTCCCGCAGGACTCGGTGCAGATCATCGGCTTCTCCAACTACGCCAGGGTCCTTGCGCCCGACGAGCTGGCCGGGCTGGAGTGGGACATGGTCCAGGGCACGAACCTGCACCACGCCCTGCTGATCGCGGGCCGCCATCTGGACCGCCATCCCGACTTCGAGCCGGTCGTGCTCGTGGTCACCGACGGCGAGCCGACCTCGCACCTGCGCCGCAACGGCTCCTACGCCTTCGAGTGGCCGCCCACTCCGGAGACCCTGGAGCTGACGCTGTCCGAGGTGGACAAGATGACCCGGCGCCGGGCGACGCTCAACGTGTTCATGCTCGCCGAGGACGAGCGGCTGAAGGAGTTCGTGGACGAGGTCGCCCGGCGCAACGGCGGCCGGGTCTTCTCTCCCAGCCCCGAGCGCCTCGGGGAGTATGTCGTCAGCGACTTCCTGCGCGCCCGCCGCGCCCGGTAGGCCCTCCCGGGGCCCGCCGGTCGCGCGCCGGGCGCGGGACTCCGCGAAGGGGCCGCCCGGACGTCCGGGCGCGGCCCCGTCAGGTCAGCGGGCCCGTCAGGTCAGCGGGCCCGTGGGGTCAGGCGTGGGCCATGTAGCCGTTGAGCGCGACGTCGAAGCCGTCGCGGTAGTGCCGGTAGGAGCGGTAGCAGGGGCGCCAGGCCGTGCTGTTGCCCACCCCGGCCCTGGCCTCGGCCACGGCCGCCGGAACCCGCTCGGGGCGGAGCAGCAGGCCGCCGCCGAGATAGCGGGACCCGGCCAGGACGGTGCAGGCGTCCGGGCCGCCGGAGACGAAACGCCCCCAGCGCCAGCCGCTCTCCTCGTCCCACACCAGGGCCTCCCCGCCGGCCAGGCGGATGGTGCCGGCCCTCGGATCGCACGGGCCGTCCCACCAGGTCTCGGCCTCCGCGCCCAGCACCTGCGCGACCCTGCGCAGGTAGAAAACGGGCTGGTGCCGCCACTCGGCGGTGTACGGCTCCACATGCTCCACGGCCATACGGGCACTCCTTTGTGCCTTATGAACGGTCTCGAACACGGCGCCCGCCCGGCACGGCCGCGGCTGCGATCGGCGCTGCGATCGGCGGCGGCCCATCACACGGGGACGAGCTCCCCAGTGATCCTACTCACACCGCCGCAGTGCTCTGAGCAGAACGGACGAGATGCTCGCAAAGCCACCGAATCCATTTGTCACCCGAAACGTAATCCTCCGGTGACAACGAATTCCCCGTTCCCTCCGTCCTTCTTATCGAGAACGTTTTTCCGCCGACCGCCCGGAGGGAGGGAGTCAGATGATCGCGATCATTCTCATCGCGTTGATGATCGTCGCTATCGTGGGGTTCGAGCTGATCATGGGTTCGCGCCCGCGCACCCGGCAGGACACTCCCGACCGTGAGCGGGAGGGTTCCGGCCTGTCTTGAAAGACGGCGATATCCGGGGAAGGCTGGTTTCCAGCCTTCCCCGGAGGCGCTCATGTGGACAGCGGCTTTGATAGTCGGCGGCGCCGTGCTCGCCGTTTTCCTCGTCGTCCTCACACTCGTCGCGATCAGCATTCACGTCGAGGACAACCGGACCACGATCACCGGCCGGGCTCCCGGCGTCACGACGGCGGGAGCCCGGCGCCTCCTCGGCGTGAAGGTCGACCACGGCCTCTGCCGGGCGAGACCGTGGAACGCGTGCCCGCTCTGCCACCACCTCCTGCAGGAGGAGGGGATGGACGACACTCCCGGCCGATCGAGGTCCGCCAAGCCGTACCCGGACGAGATCGCCGGGAGCTAATGTCTGGCGCATGAACGACCTGCTGCTCTGGCTGCACATCGGTTTCGCGATTTTCGCCCTGGGACCGGTCACCGCCGCGACCGTCTCCACTCCCCGGTTCATCCGCGCCCGCAACGTCGACGTCCTGCGCTATCTGAACAGGACGACACGCGCCTACGCCATCGCCTCCGTCGGCGTCTTCCTGTTCGGCGCGCTGCTCGGCCGGGAGTTCCTCGGCAGGCCGTACCTGTCGGTCTCCATGACGCTGTTCATCGTCGCCGCCGTGCTCCTGTTCATCGTGGAGCGGGACCAGCGGACCGCCATCCGGGCCCTCGGCGACGAGGACGCGGACGGCGACGACGCCAAGGGGCAGACCGCCCGGATCGCCATGCTCTCCGGGCTGGTCTCGGTGATCTGGCTGGTCATCCTGGTGCTGATGGTCTGGGGCGACCCCACTCCGTGACCCCCGGGCCGCGACGCGCAGCGCCGCCGTGAATACAGCGGCCCTATCCCAGGGCTTGGGTGAGGTCGGCCAGGAGGTCGTCGACGGTCTCGATGCCGACCGAGAGACGCACCAGGTCGCCGGGGACCTCCAGCGGGGACCCGGCCGCGGAGGCGTGGGTCATCCGGCCGGGGTGCTCGATCAGCGACTCCACGCCGCCGAGCGACTCGCCCAGCGTGAACAGCTTGGCGCGGTTGCAGATCTCCACCGCCTCGGCCTCGCCCCCCGCGACCCGGAAGGAGACCATGCCGCCGAAGCGCTTCATCTGCTTGGCCGCCACCTCGTGGCCGGGGTGCTCGGGCAGGCCCGGGTAGAGCACCGAGGTCACCTTGGGGTGGGCGAGCAGGAGGTCGACCACCCGCTCGGCGTTGTCGCAGTGGCGATCCATGCGCACCGCGAGCGTCTTGAGGCCGCGCAGCGTCAGCCAGGCGTCGAACGGGCCGGCCACCGCGCCCATCGCGTTCTGGTGGTAGGCGAGCCGCTCGCCCAGCTCGGGGTCCTTGGCGACGAGCGCGCCGCCGACCACGTCGGAGTGGCCGCCGACGTACTTCGTGGTGGAGTGGACGACGATGTCCGCGCCCAGCGCCAGCGGCTGCTGGAGGTACGGCGAGGCGAAGGTGTTGTCCACCACCAGCAGCGCGCCGCAGTCGTGGGCGAGCTCGGCCAGGGCGGCGATGTCGGAGACGCCGAGCAGCGGGTTGGTGGGCGTCTCAACCCAGACGATCTTCGTCTTCTGCGTGATGGCGGCCGCCACCGCGCTCAGGTCGTCCAGCGCCACCGGGTCGTAGTGCAGCCCCCAGCGCTCGTTCACCTTGGCGAAGAGCCGGTAGGTGCCGCCGTAGGCGTCGTTCGGAATGATCACGTGGTCGCCCGGCTTGCAGACCGCACGCAGCAGGGCGTCCTCGGCCGCCAGCCCCGAGGCGAAGGCCAGGCCGCGCACGCCGCCCTCGACGGCCGCCATGGCCTCCTCCAGGGCGGTCCTGGTCGGGTTGGCCGACCGGCTGTATTCGTATCCGGAGCGCAGCCCGCCCACGCCGTCCTGCTTGTACGTGGACACCGCGTAGATCGGCGGCACGACGGCCCCGGTCTGGGGGTCGGCCTCCTGACCGGCGTGGATGGCCAGGGTCTCGAATCCTTCATTCATACGGCCCACGCTACTCCGCCCCGGCGCCCGGGCCGTGTACGGAGGGCGGGCGGCACGCGGCTCCCGCCGTCCCGTCCGGCGCGGCGGAGACCAGGCGGCTCCCGCCGTCCGTGCGGCGCGGGAGGGCTAGGCGGCCCGTGACTCCCAGCCGTCCGCGGGACGCGGCCGGAGCGAGACCACGTCGGCGTCCCCGCCGGTGACGCGCGGCGCCTTGATGTGGCGGCCCCTGCCGCCCTCGGCGGGCTCCCCGTTGATCCGCGAGAGCAGGACCGGGTCGGCGATCACCAGCGACAACACGACGACGAGCCCGAGGCCCAGCAGCACGATCCCGATGACAGTCATTTCCTCTTCCCCCTTCGACCTCTCAAGCATCGGTCCCGGGGGCGTCGCCGCACCTCCGCTGAAGGACCGGTTCGCCGGGACAGAGCTCGTCCAAACGGTTGATATGCCGCATCAGCCACCGGGACTAGGCTCGATGCCCGTGGGGGAAAGCAACCGGCTCGTCTACTGGATCCAGCGGCTCAGCGAGATCGCCCTGCTGTGCTGGCTCGGGCTGCTGCTCCTGTTCGACATCGCGATCGCGGTGACGGCCTCCTACGGCCCCCAGTTCCTCTCCCCCGTCTGCGGGGCCTACGGGATCTACGCGGTGTGGCGGCGGCAGCGCAGCCGGATCCGGCCCTTCGTGATCCTGCTGGCGCTGTCGTTCACGGCCAGCCTCGCCATCGGGATCGTCAAGGACGGCGGCCTCCCCGGGTTCGCCGAGACGGGATCGCTGCTCATCCTCACCATCGGCGGACTGCGCTGGATCGAGCCGATCAGGAACGCCGTGGTGTTCGCGCTGGCCTCGATGGTGGTGCTGGAGGCGTCGGCGGGACGGACCGGACAGGACGACGCCTCGCTGGCCGGGGGCTTCCTGCTGTTCGTCGGCTGGTCCGTCGCGGCGGGCGTCGGCGCCTACCTGCGTTTCCAGCTGGAGCGCCGCAAGGAGGCCGTGCACTCGGTACGGCGGTCCGAACGCCTGGAGCTCGCCAGGGAGCTGCACGACCTGGTCGCCCACCACATCACCGGGATCGTCGTCCAGGCCCAGGCCGCCCGGGTCGTCGCCGAGCAGAAACCCGAGGCCGTCCTGCCCGCGCTCGACGCGATCGCCGGGGCCGGGGCCGACGCGCTGACCTCGATGCGCCGCCTGGTCAGCGTCCTGCGCGCCGAGGACGACGCCGCCCGCACCCCCGGCACCAGGCTGGCGGACATGCGCGCGCTCGTGGAGCGCTTCTCGGCCGGCGGCCCGAAGGTGGCCTTCGAGGTCGGCCAGGGCGTCAGCGACGACACCCTGGCCCCCGAGGTGCTGACCACCCTCCACCGGGTCCTGCAGGAGTCCCTGACGAACGTGCGCCGCCACGCCCCGGGCACCGCCTGGGTGGAGGCCGAACTGCGGCTGGCAGGCCCGTGCGTACGGCTGCGCGTGCGCAACTACGGCTCGGCCGCCGACTCCAGGGTCTCCGGCCTCGGCGGCGGTTTCGGCCTGGTCGGCATGGCCGAGCGCGTCGAGGCGCTCGGCGGCCGTCTCTACGCGGGGCTCACCCCGCAGGGCGCCTGGGAGGTCCTCGCCGAACTCCCTGTCCATGGCGACACTGACGCGTCGCGGCTCGGGGGCTGACAACCGGGAGAGGCGCCCCCTCGCGGGTCCCGGGCGAGGGGGCGCCTCGCGGGTCAGCGGTTCGCCAGGAAGGCCAGCAGGTCCTGGCGGGTGAGCAGGCCCACGGGCTTGCCGTCGTCGAGGACCACGGCGGCGTCGGCCTTCTCCAGGGCCTCGACCGCGTGGGAGATGGGCTCGCCGGAGCCGATCATGGGCAGCGGCTGGGACATGTGGTCGGCCAGCGGGTCCTGCGGGCGCACGCGGCCGCGGTAGAGGGCGTCGAGCAGGTCGCGCTCCACGATCGAGCCGACCACCTCGGCGGCCATGACCGGCGGCTCCTCCTTCATCACCGGCAGCTGCGAGACGCCGTACTCCCGCATGATGGAGATGGCGGTCTCCACCGACTCGTGCGGGTGGGTGTGCACGAACTCCGGCAGGCCGGAGCCCTTGCCGCTCAGCACGTCCTTGACCAGGCCCTCCTCGGAGGAGGTCGTCAGGAAGCCGTAGTCGGCCATCCACTCGTCGTTGAAGATCTTCGACAGGTAGCCGCGGCCGCCGTCGGGCAGCAGGACCACGACCACGTCGTCCGGCCCGGCCTGCCTGGCCACGCGCAGGGCCGCGACCGCGGCCATGCCGCAGGAGCCGCCCACCAGCAGGGCCTCCTCGCGCGCCAGCCGCCGGGTCATGCCGAAGGAGTCCTTGTCGGAGACCGCGATGATCTCGTCGCAGATCGTGGTGTCGTAGGTGGCCGGCCAGATGTCCTCGCCGACGCCCTCCACCAGGTACGGCCGGCCGCTGCCGCCGGAGTAGACCGAGCCCTCGGGGTCGGCGCCGATGACCTTCACCCGGCCGCCGGAGACCTCCTTGAGGTAGCGGCCGGCGCCGCTGATCGTGCCGCCGGTGCCGACGCCCGCGACGAAGTGGGTGATCCGTCCCCCGGTCTGCTCCCAGATCTCCGGCCCGGTGGAGTGGTAGTGGCTGTCGGGGTTGTTCGGGTTGGAGTACTGGTCCGGCTTCCAGGCGTTGGGAACCTCCCTGGCCAGCCGGTCGGAGACCGAGTAGTAGGAGTTCGGGTGGTCGGGCGAGACGGCGGTCGGGCAGACCACGACCTCGGCGCCGTAGGCCCGCAGCACCGCGATCTTGTCCTGGGCCACCTTGTCCGGCACCACGAACAGGCACTTGTACCCGCGCTGCTGGGCCACGATGGCCAGGCCCACGCCGGTGTTGCCCGAGGTGGGCTCGACGATCGTCCCCCCGGGCCGGAGCTCGCCGGACTTCTCCGCGGCGTCGATCATGCGTACCGCGATCCGGTCCTTCACCGAGCCGCCGGGATTGAAGTACTCGACCTTGGCGAGCACCTGGGCGGGCAGACCCGCCGTCACCTTGTGCAGCCGTACGAGCGGGGTGTTGCCCATCAGCTCCACGAGCGAGTCGTACACGCGCATCGTGATGATCACCTCGAATTGCCAAAAGCCGGGGTCGGCTTGTCGTGTGGGAGGCCGGTCCCCAGGGGGTGACGGGACGCGGCCGGTTTTCCACCCAAAGCTACCGCTGAGCCGTACCGCGCGACCGCTGGACCGCACCGCCGCAGGTGCGCAGGTGAATCCCAGGACGATCAGGGAAGAGAATGTGCTGTGATCTGGACACCGGGGGTGGCGCGGGCCGCCCGGCGCATCGCGGCCACCGCGGCGGTGGGGGGAGGCGGTCTCACCGCCCTCGGCGTGGCGACGTACGGGCTCCTGTACGCCCAGGGCATCCTGGCCCGCCGGGTCATCGGCCGTCCGCACGGCCTGGACGGCCCGCCCTCCGACGGGGTCTACGGCGACTTCGCGGGCGAGCCGATCCGCCTGGCCATGCTGGGCGACTCCACCTCGATCGGCCTGGGCATGACCGACCCGGCCGACACTCCCGGCGTGCTCATCGCGTGCGGCCTGGCGGCCGTGGCCGAGCGGCCGGTCCGGCTCGTCGCGGTCGGCGTCTCGGGGGCGGCCTCCGCCGAGCTCGGCGAGCAGGTCGACCGGGCGCTCAACGCGAACCCGGAGATCGCGGTCATCTTCATCGGCAGCAACGACATCACCACCCAGACGTTTCCGGCGCAGGCCGTACGGCACCTGCAGAAGGCCGTGCGGCGGCTGCGCGAGGCCGGAGCCGAGGTGGTCGTGGGCACCTGCCCGGATCTCGGCACGGTCCGCCCGCTGGCGCAGCCGCTGCGCTGGGTGGCCCGCCGCTGGAGCCGGGAGCTCGCCGCCGCGCAGACCGTCGCGGTCGTGGAGGCGGGCGGGCGGACGGTGGCGTTCGCGGACCTTCTCGGACCAGAATTCGCCGCAAATCCGGGCGAGATGTTCGGACCAGACCGTTACCACCCATCTCGCCGAGGCTACCTACAAGCCGCTTACGCGGTGCTACCGTCTGTGTGCACCGCGCTGGAGCTGTGGCCAGAGCCCCGGCCCGCGCGCGGTGAGTCGATCTACCTCGCGGCGGCCAGAGCCGCGGAGGAGCCCGGCGCCGAGGTGTCCGCGACCCGCGTCGCCGGCCGAGCGATGGGTCCCCACGGGCGGTGGGTGACACGGCTCCGTCGGCGGCCCGGAGCGCTGCCTCACGACGCCTGAGCTCGGTCACGCTCCGCGGCGATGCCGTCACGCCTCGCCTCTTTGGAGTGGAATGACCGTGATCCGGCCTCATGCGAAACCGGCTCTGGCGCTCGCCTGCGCCCTGTCCCTGGCCGGCTGCTCCGGCAGTGAAGCGGCCACGCAGGAGTACCCCACCTGGCACGACACCGGACTGAACACGGTGAGCCGCACGGTCGTCGCCGGGGGCGTCGTCATGGCGACGACCATGAAGCCCGACGGGACACTGGAGAACGTCGCCCTCGACCTCGCCTCGGGCAAGCGGCTGTGGTCCTCTCCCACGACCATGGCGGGCCGTCTGCCGGGGATGGGCGTGCCGCCCCCCGCGATCGTCGAGACCGGCAAGGGCCATGCCGTGGCGGTGACCCTCGACCCGTTCCGCAAGGGCCGCTGGAACGCCCGGCTCGTCGGCCGCGACGTGCGGACCGGGGCCCCGAAGTGGGCCCGCCCGGTGCACTCGACCTTCGGCCCGCAGCAGTGCGGGCCGTTCGTCTGCGTGCCGGAGCACACCGCGCTCTCGGCGGCCCGGGTCGTCGTGCTCGACCCGGCCACCGGCGCGCCGGCGTGGAAGATCCCCGGGATCGCCGAGGTCGAGTGGGCCGACGCCACCCGCGCGGTGTTCCTGCGCATGGCCCGCAACCCCGTCCTGGAGGCCTACGACCTGCGGACCGGCAAGCCCCTGTGGCGGCAGCCGATCGAGCGGGCGCTCGGCGCCGGAGTGGACCTGTCGGGCGGCTGGTCCTTCGGCGCGACCTCCGAGGACCTCGTCGGCTACGTCGCCCCCTACACCAATCCCCGGACCAAGAAGGTCTCCACCTTCGGGCTCTTCTCCGTGCGGCTCTCCGACGGCGGGGTCAACTGGATGCGCCCCTCGGTGGTGCGCGTCTACCCCAGCGGCAACCCCGGCTACGTCCCGGTGGTCCGCCCCGTCGACCAGCGGGGCCAGTACGGCGGGTTCGCCCGGCTGGACGCCGAGAGCGGCCGGGTCCTCGGCCAGATCCCGGCGAGCCAGGTCCCCGCCTCGGGCTGGTGGCTGGCCTTCCCCTCCCGGATGGACAAGATCGGCTTCCTCCGCCACGGCAAGCCCGGGACCGCTTTCGACCTGGCCACCGGCAAGAGCCTGGAGGACAGGGAGCCGAAGGGCTGGTCCTTCTGCGTCACCGATCCCAAGCCGCTCCCCCTCAAGGGACAGCACCCCGGGTTCTACTCGGTGGCCTCGCTGTGCGAGTTCGACCTGGCCACCGGCAAGCGCACGGCGAACGCCGGCCCCCCGCCCGGCTGGTTCACCGGCAGCCAGGGCGGCTGGCGGGTCTGGCGCGACGAGAAGGGCGGCCTGCACGCGGTCAACGACGCCACCGTCACCTCACCGGGCATGTACGGATGACCTCCGGCCCAGCCGCGGACGCGTCGGCATTGTACGGATGACCTCCGAACAACGCACCCCTTTGGCATCACGTAACAAAGTTCTGTTTCTTCCACCCCCGGGTCATGATGGGCGGACTACCGAAGGGTAATCTCCGCAGAAGGAGCGATTAGCGAACAGACCCGCGAGGGGGCTCCGGCACACCGTCCGAGGCACGCCCGCAGCCGCGCTGCGGGCGCGGCGAGGGCGGGAGCCGGCTCTCACCCCCGAGCCGCGACGCGTCAGCGTTGCCATGACCACAGGAGAGCACATGCCCGAGGCAGTCATCGTCGCGACCGCGCGCTCGCCCATCGGACGCGCCTTCAAGGGGTCACTCAAGGACATCCGTCCCGACGACCTGACCGTACAGATGATCAAGGCCGCGCTGGCCAAGGTCCCCCAGCTCGACCCGAACACCATCGACGACGTGATGCTGGGCTGCGGCCTGCCCGGCGGCGAGCAGGGCTTCAACATGGCCCGCGTGGTCTCCACCCTGCTGGGGCTCGACACCGTGCCGGGCACCACCGTCACCCGCTACTGCTCGTCCTCGCTGCAGACCACCCGGATGGCGTTCCACGCGATCAAGGCCGGCGAGGGCGACGTGTTCGTCTCGGCGGGCGTGGAGGTCGTCTCCCGCTTCGTCAAGGGCAACTCCGACTCGCTGCCCGACACGCAGAACCCGCTGTTCGCCGAGGCGCAGGGCCGTACGGCCAAGGCCGCCGAGGGCGGCCAGACCTGGCGCGACCCCCGCGAGGACGGCGCGCTGCCCGACATCTACATCGCGATGGGCCAGACCGCGGAGAACCTCGCCGGGATCAAGGGCGTCTCCCGCCAGGAGCAGGACGAGTTCGGCGTCCGCTCCCAGAACCTGGCCGAGAAGGCCCTCTCCAACGGCTTCTGGGAGCAGGACATCACCCCGGTGACCCTGCCGGACGGGACCGTGGTCAGCAAGGACGACGGCCCCCGCGCCGGCACCACCTACGAGGCCGTCTCCCAGCTCAAGCCGGTCTTCCGCCCCGACGGCACGGTCACCGCGGGCAACTGCTGCCCGCTGAATGACGGCGCCGCCGCGGTCATCGTGATGAGCGACACCAAGGCCGCCGAGCTGGGCATCACCCCGCTGGCCCGGATCGTCTCCACCGGTGTGACCGGCCTGTCCCCCGAGATCATGGGGCTGGGCCCGGTCGAGGCCAGCAAGCAGGCCCTGGCGCGGGCCGGCATGTCCATCGGCGACGTGGACCTCGTCGAGATCAACGAGGCCTTCGCCGCCCAGGTCATCCCGTCCTACAAGGACCTGGGCATCGACCTCGACCGGCTCAACGTCAACGGCGGCGCCATCGCGGTGGGGCACCCGTTCGGCATGACCGGCGCCCGGATCACCTCCACGCTGATCAACAGCCTCCGGTTCCACGACAAGTCGATCGGCCTGGAGACCATGTGCGTGGGCGGCGGCCAGGGCATGGCCATGGTCCTGGAGCGCCTGGGCTAGTCCTTCCCTCAGCCGTGGACGTCGGGACCGGCCCGGGTGATGTCGAAACGCACGATCACCCGCCGGTCCCGTTCCATGGCCGCCCGGTAGTCGTCCCAGTCGGGGTGCTCACCGGAGATGTCGCGGTAGTAGCTCACCAGGAGGTCCATCGCCTCCGGCAGCGAAACGATCTCCGCCGTCCCCTCGATCTGGATCCACTGGCCGAAGAAGGCGTCCGTGGTCACGCAGAGCGCCACCCGGGAGTCCCGGCGGAGGTTGCGGACCTTCACCGAGGTCTCCCGGGTGCTGATGATCGCGCGTCCCTGGGCGTCGATCCCCACGGTGACCGGGGAGAGCTGGGGTCTCCCGTCGACGTGCCAGGTCAGCATGACCGCGCGGTGGTTGGAGCGGAGGAATTCGCATGCCTTGTCGAGATCCATGATCCCCATCATCCTCGGACAGGCGAGAGGGCGCACCACCGGGTGACGCGGGAGAGCCGCATCCTCGGGGCGCGCCTCGGAAGGTGCGCGCAGGGCCCGCAGAGCCCGGCGGGAGCCCGCGAGAACCCGTGAGGACCCACGAGAGGACCCGCGTGCGGACGGCGCCGCCGGGTCGCGCGAAGGGCCCGGAATGCGCGAGAGCCCGCACCACCCGGTGGCGGCACGGGCCCTCGGAGAGAAGGCGGCTGCTACAGGTGGTGGCGGCGCTGCCGCTCGTGCTCGTGCACGATGGCGGCGGCGTAGCCGTGGGTCAGCCCGTGCTCGTCCGCGAGCCAGTTGGCACGCTCATCGCAGCGGAGGAACGACGGACCGTTGTCGATAGCTTGAAACCACTCTGGGAGTGCGCGTCCCGTGATAGTCGGGACCCTTGCGATCAGTTTGCTCTGCGTCTCCGGTGAGTGGTTCAACGACATGGGCACCTCCACGGATAGGGCTCCTTGGATTGACAGTGCATCACGGAACCGCAGATGGCAAGACCCGACGACACGCTCCTGTCACGCTTCGGTTGCCTTCGGTTGCGTTTCGTTCACGGATGCCCCGGCTTCACCGCATAAAAGAACCCCGTCGGAGCTGCTCCGACGGGGTTCTTCACGGGTAGGCGGCTGCCGGCCTCAGATCATCCGGCGCGGCCGGCCTTCGATCAGTCGTCGCCCGAGAAGTAGCTCAGCAGGCGCAGGACCTCCAGGTAGATCCAGACCAGGGTCATGGTCAGGCCGAAGGCCATCAGCCAGGAGTACTTCGCCGGGGCGCCGTACTTCACGCCCTGCTCGACCTGGTCGAAGTCGAGGAGCAGGAAGAAGCAGCCGACGAGGATCGCGATGACGCTGACCGCGATGGCCAGCGGGCTGCCGTCGCGGAGGCCGAGGCCCCCGGGGACGAAGAAGCTCACGAGCATGTTGACGAGCAGGGCGCCCATCAGGGCGAGACCCGCCCCCACGACGAACTTGGTGAACTTCGGCGTGACCCGGATGATCCGGAGCGAGTAGACCGTGAGCATCGCCCCGAAGGCGAGTGCCGTGCCCAGCACCGCCTGGAAGACGATGCCGTCGTAGAAGTTGTTGAACTGGTGGCTGATCACACCGACGGCGACGCCGTAGGCGACCGAGTAGCCGAGGATCAGGGCCGGGTTGGTGCTCTGCTTGAACGTGATGATCAGGGCGAGGACCAGCCCGACGAGCACGCCGGCGATCGCCGCGCCGTAGCCCAGGTTGAGGGTCCAGGCCACGGCGGCCGAGACGACCAGGGTGCCCAGGGTCATGAAACCGCGCACGACCACGTCGTCGATCGTCATGGGCCGCTGCGCGGGCGGTGCGTACGACGGGCTGTCGTACATGCCCTGAAGCTGCTCAGGGGTCGGGGTCGGATAGCCCCCGGGCTGCTGGCCCTGGGGCATCCGGTTGAATACGGGGTTCTTGCTTTCCATCGCTGCCTCCACGCTGCGACCTACACGATCAGCGTATTAGATCGGTTGTCACACGGCCGTATCGTGCCTATATCTATATTTTCGTGTGCGTGGCCGTACGGCTACCGCCGATATCCTCAACGCGCTGTCCACGCCATGAGTTCCCGGTTTCCCCACCGTCCTCACCGGCCTCTCACCAGGGTTGCACCGTACCGTCCTTCCGCCGTGCATCGCGTCCCCCCTCACCCGCAACTTCCCCGCCGCCCCGCGCATCCAATGCTGCGGAAGAAGTCGGGGACGGCAGGGGGACGGCATGGCGGCGGGAGCGATCGGCGATGACTCGCGACGACCGGGGACGGACCACCCGGATGCGGGAGGCGTCGGCGGTTCCGGGCCGTCCCCCCTCGGCGCGCGTGAGGTGAGCCTGCGCGCGGCCGTCGCGGGCGGCCGCGTGGTCACCGGCGACGAGCTGCTCCGGCTGGGCACGGCGATCGCCGCGGCGCTGGCCGAGGTCCACGACGCCGGCGTGGCCCACCGGGGCGTGAAACCGGACAACGTGCTGCTCGGCCCGGACGGCCCGCGGGTGGTCGGGCCGGGCACGGCCCGGACGCTGGAGACGGCCGTGACCGCGGCCGGGCCGGCGACGGACGTCCGGACCTACATGCCGCCGGAGGTGTTCACCGGCCGGAGGGCCGGGATCCCGGCGGACGTGTTCGGCTGGGGGTGCGTCATGGTCTTCGCCGCGACCGGAGAGGACCCGTTCCGGGCGGGGAGCGCGGGCTGCCTCATGCACCTGGTGCTCTCGGTCGACCCCGGCCTGGGCGCGCTCCCCGCCACGCTCCGCGACCTGGTCGCCGCCGCACTGGCCAAGCAGCCCCAGGCCAGACCCACCGCCCGGCAGCTACTGGCGGCCCTGACCGGCGACGCCCCCGCCGTGACCGCCCGCCCGCCGGGTCGAGGACTTCGATGCGGACCCTAGCGGCGCGCGGCCCGGCCGTTCCGCCGGGTGAGCTCCGGCGGCGCGTCGCCGGCCGTGCCGGGCAGGCTGATGCGCACCCGGGTGCCGTGGCCGGGCCGGCTGTCGATGTGCACCTGTCCGCTGTGCAACTGGACGATCTTGTTGGTGATGGACAGCCCCACGCCGGTGCCGCCGATCGCCCGCTCCTCCGCCTGGCTGCCGCGGTAGAAGTCCTCCAGCACGTGCTCCAGCTCCGCCGGGGCGATGCCGATCCCGGTGTCGCGCACCTCGATCGTCGGGACCGGTCCGCCCTCGACGATGACCACGACGCTCCCGCCGGGCGCGGTGAACTTGATGGCGTTGTCCAGAACCTGGGCCAGCGCGTGCTCCAGCCCGGCGGCGTCGGCCCACACCCTCAGCGAGGCGGGCGCGTGCACGGCCACGATCAGGTGGCATTCGCGGGCGGCGGGCATGACCTTCTCCACCGCGCGCCTGACCAGCTCGGCCAGATCCACCTCACTCGGGCGGTGGGTGACCGTGCGGGCGTTGAGACTGGCCACCAGCAGCAGGTCGTCGATCAGCGTCAGGATGCGTTGACTGTTGCGTTCGATCACCCGCAGGAACTTCTGCTCGGTCACCTCGTCCAGCTCGTCGTCCTGGATCAGCTGCAGGTAACTGGAGATCGAGGTCAGCGGGGTGCGCAGCTCGTGGTTGACGGTGCTCAGGAACTGGTTCTTCAGCTCCTCCGTCTCCTTCAGCCGGGTGATGATCTCGTCGGCGCGCTGGGTGTAGTAGCGGGCCTCCATCAGGCCGGCGGTGGCGGCGGCCAGCGTGGTCAGCGCCTCGTGCTGGTCCCCGGTCAGGCGGCCCGGCGTGTGGTCCATCACGCACACCGCGCCCAGGGCGTGGTCGTGGCTGGTGACGATCGGCGCGCCGCAGTAGAAGCGCACGTACGGCTCACCGGTCACCCACGGGTTCTCGAGGAAACGCTCATCGGCCAGTGCGTCGGGTATCTCCAGCACCTCGCGACTGCAGATGACGTACGAGCACGCCGTCGCCTCCCGGCCGCCGCGGGTCGCGGTGACGCCGACGCGCCCCTTGTAGTCCTGACCTTCGCCGTCGATGAGGGTGACCAGCGCGAGCGGTGTCTGGCAGACGGTCGCGGCCAGTCGGGCGACGGCGTTGAAGTCGGGTTCGGGAACGGTGGTCAGAGACTGCAGAGTGGCCAGCTCCGCCACACGTTCGGCCTCGTCGACAGGTATAGGTATGGAAGCCATCGGGTCCTCCACTCACGCTCTTGATCGGTGCGGAACGGTCGTGGTGGGTGATGCCCCGCTACAGCCGTACTGGCCGAACTCCGGGCCAGATGATTCCTACCCACTCGCCTCGTCGGCATAACCGCTGTATCTGCAGGCAGAGGCGTTCCGATCGGTCTCCGATGCCGGCGCGTCGCCTGCCACGGCACGGCTCAATCGAGCTCGCAGGAGGTCTCCGCCTCGGCGACGCAGTCGATGTCGAGCCTGTCAGTCATGTCGCTCCCCTCCTCCCGGTGACGACTAACCGGCAGCGGCGGCCGCCTGGATCGATTTGCGCAGGGCGGGGCCGACCGGTCCGCTGAGCTCGGTGAGTTCCTGGATGCGCCGTTTGTTGGCGCGTCTGGTCTTACGGTCGAGGACGAGCGTGAGGTCGCCCGCGGCGACGATGGCCACGAGTGCGGCGTCGGCGGGGTCGACCCTGCCGACGGGTTTCTTCAGGGCGGCGCTGACCCGGCCGAGGAGTTCCTTGCGGACGCGGGGGTCGCGGATGGTCACCTTGGTCGTGGGGAACAGCCCGAGGATCCGGCGGGGTTGGAGGCGGACCCAGCCGCGATCACCGAGCTGCCGGCGTACCGCGCTGCGTGCGGCGCGCTGCCGGCGGTCGATCCAGGACTGCCATGTGCGCGGCCTGGAGCCGGCGATCTCTTCGAGGAGCGCGTCGAGGACGGGATCGCGGCGGGAGGGCCGGACGCCGATGGCGACGCGGCCGCGTTCGTCGGTGAGGTGGCCGCCCAGGTAGAGGTCGGCGAGGGCCGCGGCGCGGAGCATGGCGCCGAGGTTGGTGTCCACGCCGACCCTGCCCTTGTCCGGGTTGTAGGCCAGCAGGAAGATGCGCTGGGGGAGGCTGTCGGGCACTTCCACGTCATTCTTCTTCCGGGTCGGGTACGGCGGGGGGCCTGCCGGGTCCGCGGATCCGGCCGAGTCCCCCGGGGAGGCGGCCGGCGTCGGCGAGCGCCTTGCGCAGGAGGTACTCGATCTGGGCGTTCGTGCTGCGCAGTTCGTCGCCGGCCCAGCGTGCGAGCGCGTCGTGCACGGCGGGGTCGAGCCGGAGGAGGAGCTTCTTCCGTTCGGCGGCCATGGGTCTAGGAGTAGAGGGTGCCTGTGTTGACCACGGGCTGGGCGTCCCGGTCGCCGCACAGAACCACCAGCAGGTTGCTGACCATCGCGGCCTTGCGTTCCTCGTCGAGGTCGACGACGTCGTTCTCGGCGAGGCGGACCAGCGCCATTTCCACCATGCCGACCGCGCCTTCGACGATGCGGGTACGGGCCGCGACGATGGCGTTGGCCTGTTGCCTGCGGAGCATCGCGTGGGCGATCTCGGGCGAGTAGGCGAGACGGGTCAGCCGGGATT
The DNA here is from genome assembly GCF_016863135.1 of Planobispora longispora. Taxonomy (GTDB): domain Bacteria; phylum Actinomycetota; class Actinomycetes; order Streptosporangiales; family Streptosporangiaceae; genus Planobispora; species Planobispora longispora. The sequence goes on along the minus strand of NZ_BOOH01000028.1, from coordinate 8,553 downwards.
CGATGATCTTCACTCCTGCGGCGGCGACACGCACGCCGATCTCTTCCGACAGCCGGGCGGTGATCTCGTCGGCGTTGTCGCGCAGGGACATCTGGGCGGTGTCGTGGGAGTCGTAGGCGTAGCTGTTGGCGATGTGCCGTACGGCGGTCTCGGTCTGGATGGCGACGAACTCGATGAAGTCGTCGACCTCGAAGACGGCGCGGGCGGTGTCCTCGACGTGCCAGACGACGACGGCGGCGATCTCGATGGGGTTGCCGTCGGCGTCATTGACCTTGAGCACGTCGGTCTCGTGGTTGCGGATGCGGGTGGAGACCTTGCGCCTGGCGGTGAACGGGTTGACCCAGCGCAGTCCGTCGGTGCGCACGGTTCCGGTGTAGCGGCCGAGGAGCTGAAGGACGCGGGCTTCGCCGGGTGCGACGGGGGTGAGGCCGGCCAGGGCGATCAGAGCGGCCAGCCCGAACAGGAGGCTGAGGCCGACGACGCTCGCAACGACTGCGAATTCCTCCTGCTGCACGCCGACGATGAAGGTCACGACGCTGAGGAGGATCACCAGGACGGACAGGGAGAGGACCAGCCAGCCCGAGGCGCCCCGGGCGATGCGCTCGCGCACCTGCGGGGCGGGCAGGTCGAGGTGTTCCGTCATGAGGCTCCTTCAGAAGTGATGTCTTGGCATTAGCAAAGTGATATCACTTTTTCAGGCGGATGAACACCCGCCTGTCCTGTGCCGGACGACTGGGACGCCGAGGAGGAGGATGAGGCCGCCGGGGGGGCCGCCGATGCGCCCGCGGGCACGGCCGGGCGCCGACGGCGGCCCGCAGGTGGATCGCGGGCGCCCCGGGAGGGTGATCACAGTTGGGTAACCCTCGGATTTTCGGACCCGCCTGTGCCCGGGCAAGCCGGAGACGATCGGGGACGGTCACGGGCCGCCCGATGGGCAGCGAAGATCCCTGAGGGCCTATCCGCTGGTCAGAGGCGATTTTCCGGCGAAAGGCATGAGTGCCCCCGGCGGGACTCGAACCCGCACTACGACCCTTTTAAGGGGTATGCCTCTGCCATTGGGCTACGGGGGCGCCGCAATCATACGTAACGGAACACTCGGGCGTAACTGCTCATGTCACCTGTCTCACCCCCTTCTGGACAACACGGTAGACCGCCCGGGTGCCCGTGACACGGTCGAGGAAGAGAACTCCGTCGAGGTGGTCCATCTGGTGCTGGATGCAACGGGCCTCGAAGGCGTCGGCATGGACGATGAGGGGAGCGCCGCTGCCCGGGCGCTCCCCCTGGATCGTGACGCGGGTGGCGCGGGAGACGTCGCCGGTGAGGCCCGGGACGGACAGGCAGCCCTCCCGGGCCGTCGCCCAGTGGGAGGCGGCGACGAGGCGGGGGTTGGCCACGACGAGTTCTCCCGCGCAGGAGCGCGTTCCCGGGTGCCTGGAGACGTCGATGGAGAACAGCCGCCAGCCCAGGCCGATCTGGGGCGCGGCCAGGCCCGTGCAGCGGGATCGCCGCATGCTGGCCAGCAGGTCGGCCGCGGCGGCGACGACCTGCGGATCGGTGGGATCGACGGGCAGGGCCCGTGCGGTCAGGACGGGATGCGGGGCGCCGACCAGTTCGCGGCGGACGCCGTCCGGCAGCGCCTCACGGCAGATGCCGTCCGGCGGGGCTTCCCGGCGCACGCTGTCCGCGGGTGCTTGCCGGCGGGTGCCGTCCTGCGCCGCCTCCCGGCGGATGTCACCGGGCGGCGCGTCGTCGCGGGCGCCGGTGGTCATCAGAGCACCTCCGCCTCGGCGGGACGGAAGGTGATCTCGCAGCCGAGCCCGGCGCACACGGCGGACAGGTGACGCATCAGGGCGGCCACGTCCACCGCCTCGGGCAGTCTCACGTCCGCGATCAGGACGTACAGCCGCCCGCACAGGCGGGTGGTCATGCCGGTGATGACCCCGGAGGCGGCGGCGAGCGCGCCGCTGATCTCCGAGACGATCCCGGGGCGGTCAGGCCCGTGGGCGGTGAGAACGTAGCCGAGACCGGGCGCGTCCCCTCCGGGAGGGCGACGGGAGGTCACCTCCGTGGCGGTGACGGTCAGGCCGGGGAAGGCGGAAGCCGGCGGGACCTCGCCGGAGACCAGCAGCATCATCGCGACATGGCCGCCGAGCAACGTCATCGCCGAGTCTTCGATGTTCGCACCGGACCGGGTGATCGCCGAGGTCACCTCGGCGATCACTCCCGGCCTGTCGGCCCCCAGCACGGTGACCGCTGACAAGCTCATCCGCGACTCCCTCCCGGCCCGGGCTGGGGCTCGGGAGAGAGTCAGCGACGCGTCCCGAGGTGGCCCAGCGGCTCCCTCCCTCGGGTGCCCGAACTCAGGCCGTCGCCGCCGCGCGGAACTCCGCCCGCGGCTCCTCGATCTCTCCGAGCGAGACGGTCTCCCGCTTGAAGAACAGCGCCAGAGTCCAGTCGGCCATGACGCGGACCTTGCGGTTCACGGTAGGCACCCGGGACAGATGGTAGGTGCGGTGCATGAACCACGCAGGCAATCCACGAAGCTTGACCCCGTAGACGTTGGCGACGCCCTTGTGCAGGCCCAGGCCCGCGACCGATCCGACGTACTTGTGCCGGTAATCCGCCAGTTCCTTGCCGTGGAGGTACCGGGTGATGTTGTCGGCGAGCACCTTGGCCTGCCGGACCGCGTGCTGGGCGTTGGGCGCGCAGTACTGACCCGGGTTGGTCACGTCGGGGACCCCCGCCACGTCTCCCGCGGCGAAGGCGTCCTTGGCGCCCACCACGGTCAGCCGGGTGCTGGTCTTGATCCGGCCGCGCTCGTCCAGCGGCAGGTCACCGGCGTTCGCGACCGGGCTGGGCTTCACCCCGGCGGTCCACACGATGGTGGCCGACTCGAACTCCTCCCCGTCGGAGAGCTTGACCAGGCCGCCCTCGCAGGACTCCAGGCGGGTGTTCATCTTGACCTCGATGCCGCGCTCGCGCAGCTGCTCGGCGGTCCAGCGGCCCATCTCCGGGCCGACCTCGGGCAGGATCCGGTCGGTCGCCTCGACCAGGACCCAGCGCATGTCCTCGCGCTTGACGTTGTGGTAGTAGCGGACCGCGTCGAGCGCCATGTCCTCCAGCTCGGCGAGGGCCTCGATGCCGGCGAACCCGCCGCCGACCACGACGAACGTCAGCGCACGGCGGCGCACCGCCTCGTCGTCGTTCGTCTCGGCCCGGTCGAGGAGCCCGAGCACCCGGTTGCGCAGGGCGATCGCCTCGCCGACCGTCTTGAAGCCGATCGCGGCGTCGGCCAGGCCGGGGATCGGCAGGGTGCGGGAGACCGAGCCGGCGGCCATCACCACGAGGTCGTAGGAGATCTCGTGGGGGGTGCCGACGTTCGGCTCGAACAGCACGGTCTTGTCGGCGTGGTTCACCTTGGCGACCTTGCCGTTGAGGATCGCCGCCTTCTTCAGGACCCGGCGGAGCGGGACCACCACGTGCCGGGGGGAGAGGTTCCCCGCCGCCGCCTCGGGCAGGAAGGGCTGGTAGGTCATGTGGGATTCGGGAGTGAGGACGGTGATGCGCACGCTGCCGTCGCGCAGCTCCTTGCGGAGCGTGCGCTGGAGCCGTAGCACCGTGTAGAGACCGACATAGCCGCCACCGACGACCACGATGTGCTTGGAGTTGCGGTTCACTTCGGCGCCCCTCTAGGTCCGAGACTTTGTGAAAGCTTTCACAAGCATACGTCCCCGACTCCCGCCGACACCAGGGCACCTCCTGATAACTTCATCACTAATTTCCAGAAAAAGCAGAACTCGTCTCAATTCCGGAGGAAAGTTCGGCAAAAATTCCCCTTTGTGATGGAGTTCACATGTGCCGAAGCGCGTTCGCCCTGATGAAGACCTGGTCGAGCATCTCAGCGGTCACCCGGCCGGTGAATGTGTTCTGCTGGCTGGGGTGGTAACACCCGAGAAGATGAGCGGAAGTTCCGCCCCGAGCGATCTCCACCTCGGCCCCGTGCCCGAAGGCGGGCCTCGGACGGGGCAGGGTGTAGCCCGCGTCCTTCAGCGCCGGCCACACGGCCTGCCACGCGAAGCCCCCGAGCGCGACCACCACCCGCACACTCTCGGCCACCAGCGCGATCTCCCGGGCCAGCCAGGGGAAACACGCGGCCCGTTCCTCGGGCAGCGGCTTGTTGTCCGGCGGCGCGCATCTGACCGCGGCCACCATCCGCGCGCCGATGAGCCGCTGCCCGTCACCGGCGCGGACACTCGTCTCCTGTACGGCCAAGCCCGTCCGGTACAGCGAGGCGAACAGCCAGTCCCCGCTCCGGTCGCCGGTGAAGATCCGTCCGGTCCGGTTGCCGCCGTGCGCCGCCGGAGCCAGCCCCACGATGAGGATCTCCGGCTTCTCCTCCCCCCACCCGGCGATGGGCCTCCCCCAGTAGGTCTCCTCGGCGAACGCCCGGCGCCTGACCGTGGCGACCTCCTCCCGCCAGGCCACCAGGCGGGGGCAGGCGCGGCAGACCGACTGCCGGGCGGTGAGGTCGGCGAGGACCCTGCTGGAGGACGCGAGCTCCCCCACCTCGGCGGGGTCGTGCGCGACGGGTGTGTCCGGCTGGGCGGGGTCGTCCGGCCACCCGGACCCCGGAGGAACGAAGGTCATGCCCCGATCGTGCCAGCCCCCGCCCGGCCCGAGACGCGGGGGGAAGCCACGGACACGGCAGAGGGGAAGCCGCGGACACGGACACCGCGGAGGGGAGGCCACCGGACACGGACACCGCGGGAGGAGCCGCGGACATGGAAAAGCGGCGCCCGCACGGAGCGGACGCCGCCTTCTCTCAGCTCAGGCTGGAGCCTTCACAATCCTCAGGCGCCGGCCTCGTTGTCCCCCTGGGCGGAGACGCAGACGGCGTCGTAGTTCGCCGACTGCGACTTGCCGCCGACCGTCAGGGTCGCCGTGCCGTTCTTCAGGCCGTTCGATTCAGCGGAGAACGGCACCTGCTCGCTGCCGCCGCCCGCACCGAAGGTGATCTGCCCCTTCTTCACCTCGTTGCCGTTGACGGTCCAGACGTAGCTGACCGTCGTGGCGCCGGTGGCGGTGATGGTGCCGGAGAGGTTGAGCGCGCCCTTCGGGCACCCGGCCGCGGTGTGGACGGCCGTCACGTTGGAGAGCGTGACGTTCACCGGGGCGGTGCAGGTGACCTTGCCGGTGACGGTCCCGGTGGTCGAGCCGTGGTAGAGCTCGATCGCGCGGGTGGCCGTGCCGGACTCGCTCGCCCGCCAGGTGTCGGACACCGTGCGGGTGCCGCTGACGTAGACGGTCTCCCAGGCGCCGGGGACGCCGTTGCGGATCCAGCGGTACTTCACGTGGCCCCGGTGGCCGTACGAGACCCTGATCTCACCGAGGAAGGTACGGTCGACCGGGCAGGAGCCGTCGTAGGCGCCGGGGGCGCTGACCGACGCGGTGGCCTTGGGCGACCAGTCCTTGCACCAGATCTTGAACCCGACCCGGTTGGAGTCGCCGTGGCGCGGGCCCACGAGCTGCAGCTGAGCCCAGCCGTGCAGGCTCTTGTCCGTGCGGATCACGTGGGTGACCCGGCGGGAGTCGTAGACCTTGACCGAGTCGCTGGCGATCACGCGGCCGTTGACGACCCAGCGGTAGTGCACCCAGCGGGGGCTGGAGACACTGATCCGGCCGATCAGGACGGCCTTGCAGTTGCCCTCGTCCACCCACGCGTCGGCGTCGGCGTACCAGTGGTGCCCGTGGCCGCCGTCCCAGCCGCCGTCCCAGTCGTCACAGGAGACCTTGAAGTAGGCCTTCCCCGAGGTCGCCTTGCGCGGGGTCAGAACCTGAAGCGCCTGCCAGCCCTTCAGGTCCTTCTTGAAGACGGCCGACTCCTTCACCGTGACGTGCTTGACGCCCTTGCCGACGGTGAAGGTCTTGATCTTGCTCTTGGACCCGTCACCGCGCAGCCAGCGGTAGGCCACGGTGGTCTTGCCCTTGACGGCCTTCACCTTGATCTTCGAGGAGAAGGTGACCCGTACCGGGCACTCGCCCCTGCCCGCGGAGAACGACACCTTGGGGGTGCCGGCGAAGACCGCGGGCTTGGCCTTGGGCTTGGTGTAGGTCGAGGAAGTCGTCTTCCCCTGGGTGGATCCGGTGGCCGCCGCTGCGGGGGAGGCCAACAGACCCGTCGCCATGGTCGCCAGCATGGCCGCGCTGGCTCCCATGGCAGCTAACCTGCGCGCTAATCCGGACTTCATGAGGGGGTGCTCCGTTTCGTTGGGAAGCGAAAGTCCGCTCCGGAGACGGTTGCCGCCCCGACAACAGCTGTGCCGGGCCCCACGGCAAAGCCTCACTAAAGCTTCTTTACCTAACCATAAAACGGAACGATCTCCAATACTCCCGCTTGGGGGCTTTGTCCAGATGTTGTTACGCTTTAGCTATCGACCAGGCGATTCCATCGAGAATGTCGCGCTCACTGACGACGACCTCCGCGAAGCCGTACCGCCGCACGACCCGGTCCAGGATGAGCGCCCCCGCCCCGATGACGTCCACGCGGCCGGGGTGCATGACCCCCATCGCCGCCCGCTCCGCGTGGGACATCTCCAGCAGGCGCCGGGAAACAGCGTGTACTTCATTCGCCGCTATGCGTGAGTGATGAATTTTATGCGGGTCATATTCGTCCAGATCAAGCGCTATTCCGGCGACGGTCGTCACCGAGCCCGCGAGCCCGACGAGAGTCAGCGCCCGCTCCACCGGGACCTCCTGCGGCACCCGGTCGAGCGCGTCGTCGATGTCGGCGGTCATCGCCTCGACGGCCTCGGCGCCCGGCGGGTCTCCCGCGCCTCGCAGGTGCCGCTCGGACAGCCGGACGCAGCCGATGTCCACCGACAGGCCCGCGTCCACGTGCGTCGACCCGACCACGAACTCGGTGGAGCCGCCGCCGATGTCCACCACGAGGTACGGCGGGCGCGTGCCGTCGGGAGTGGGCAGGCCGGTCTCCGGCGACAGGCGCCCGAACTCCCGGGTCGCCCCGGCGAACGACAGGTCGGCCTCCTCCGCGCCCGAGACCACCTCCGGCTCGACGCCGAAGATCTCCCGCACGCCGTCCGTGAAGTCCTGCCGGTTGGCGGCGTCCCTGGTGGCGCTGGTCGCCACCACCCGGACCGCGACGGCCCCGTGCCGCTCGATCAGCGCGGCGTAGCCCCGCATCGCGGTGAAGGTGCGGTCCAGGGCCTCGGGGGCCAGCCTGCCGGTCTCGTCCACCCCCTGGCCGAGCCGGACGATCTCCATCCGCCGCTCGACGTCGTGCAGGGAGTCATGGGCGATGTCCGCGATGAGCAGACGGACGGAGTTGGTGCCGCAGTCGATCGCGGCGACGCGGCGCGTCACTTGTCGTCCTCCTCAACGAGCGTCGCGGGCGCGCTGGGCCCGCCTGTCCCGGCGGATCCGTCGAGCTCCGCGAGCTCCGCGGGATCCTCGGGTCCGGCGGAACAGCACGGCCCCTCGGCCCACCACTCGCCGAGCGCGTCGAGAGCCTCCCGGCCGAAGGGGTTGGTCCCCGGCGCCGCCAGCTCGTGCGCGACCAGCGCGTGCAGGCACTTGACCCGGTCCGGCATCCCGCCGCTGCTCTGCATGCCCCGCGGCAGCGGCTCCAGGCCCTCCTCGGCGGCGGCCTTGTCGCGGCGGGCGAGGTAGTCCTCGTGGGCGGCCCGGTAGGCCGCGGCGAGCTCCGGGTCCTCGGCGAGCCTGGCCCGCATGTCCTTCATCATCCCCGTGCTCTCCAGGGTGCCGATGGCGGAGTTGACCCGCGGGCACGTCAGGTAGAACAGCGTCGGGAAGGGCGAGCCGTCCGGCAGCCGCGGCGCGGTCTCCACCACGTCGGGCAGCCCGCACGGGCACCGGTGCGCCACCGCCCGCAGTCCTCGCGGCGCCCGGCCGAGCTGCCGTCGCACCGCCGCCACGTCGCGGTCATCCACCATCGCCGGACCCCTCCTGAAGAACGGCCTCCAGGGTATCGGTCACCGGCCGCCGATCGCCTTCCTGCCCTTGCCCGTGTCCGCGGCCTCGACCGACTCCCAGAGCGTCTGGTACCACGGCGGCGCGGCGACCTGCCGTTCCGGCGCGGCCTTCGCGTCCTTGGCGGGCTCGTCGCCCATGACGACGTGGCACGTCATGCCCGGCTCGCAGTAGAAGAGCCGCTCCCTGGCGAGCCGGTCCTTGTAGGCGGGATCCGCCAGCTGCCTGCGCCGGTCGTCCAGCACCTTGATCTCGGCGAGCAGCTGGGATCGCTGCTGTTCGAGCTCGGCGATGTTGCGGCGCTGCGTGATGTACTCCCGGATGGGATAGGCGAGGCTCACGGCGATGGCGCACACCACGACCGCGAGCACCGCGGCCCGTCCCGTCAGCTGCGGCCGTCTCCTGCCCCCGGACGCCGTGGTCGGCGCCGTGGTCGGCGCGGCGTTCGGTGCGGCGTCCTCTCGCGGGCTCATGGCGTCCCCTCGCGGGTTCATAGGCTCCTTCGCTCCTCGGGTACGGCGTGCGCCCACCGACCGGCGGGCGCAC
>NZ_BOOH01000027.1 GCF_016863135.1 Planobispora longispora | reverse complement strand
GGCGGGCGCACGCCGTACCCGCGAAACTACCGCTGGAAGCGCGGGAACGCGGAGCGGCCGGCGTAACGGGCGGCGTCGTCGAGGAGCTCCTCGATGCGCAGCAGCTGGTTGTACTTGGCCACGCGGTCGGAGCGGGCCGGGGCGCCGGTCTTGATCTGACCGCAGTTCACGGCCACCGCCAGGTCGGCGATCGTGGTGTCCTCGGTCTCGCCGGAGCGGTGGCTCATCATGCAGCGGTAGCCGCTGCGGTGGGCCAGGTCGACGGCGTCGAGGGTCTCGGTCAGGGTGCCGATCTGGTTGACCTTGACCAGCAGCGCGTTGGCGGTGCCCTCGGCGATGCCGCGGGCCAGCCGCTCGGGGTTGGTCACGAACAGGTCGTCGCCGACCAGCTGGACCTTGTCGCCCAGGGCCCGGGTGATGGCGTTCCAGCCCTCCCAGTCGTCCTCGTTCAGCGGGTCCTCGATGGAGACCAGCGGGTAGTTCGCGACCAGGTCCTCGTAGAAGGCGATCAGCTCGGCGGCGGACAGGCCCTTGCCGTCGATCGTGTAGACGCCGTCCTTGTGGAACTCGGAGGCGGCCACGTCGAGGGCGAGCGCGACGTCCTCGCCCGGCGTGTAGCCGGCCTTCTCGATGGCCACGAGGATCAGGTCCAACGCGTCGCGGTTGGACGGCAGGTTCGGCGCGAAGCCGCCCTCGTCGCCCAGGCCGGTGGCGTAGCCCTTCTCCTTCAGCACGGCCTTGAGCGCGTGGTAGACCTCGGTCCCCATGCGCACGGCCTCGCGGAACGACTCGGCGCCGATCGGCGCGATCATGAACTCCTGGATGTCCACGTTCGTGTCGGCGTGCGCGCCGCCGTTGAGGATGTTCATCATCGGCACCGGCAGCACGTGCGCGTTCGGCCCGCCGAGGTAGCGGAAGAGCGGCAGCCCGGCGCTCTCGGCGGCGGCCTTGGCCACGGCCAGGGAGACGCCGAGGATGGCGTTGGCGCCCAGGCGCGCCTTGTTCGGCGTGCCGTCCAGGTCGATCATGACCTGGTCGATGCTGCGCTGCTCCTCGGCGTCGAAGCCGATGATCTCGTCGGCGATCTCGTCGGTAACGCCGAGGACGGCCTTCTCGACGCCCTTGCCGGCGTACCGCTCGTCGCCGTCGCGCAGCTCGACGGCCTCGAACTGGCCGGTGGAGGCCCCGCTCGGCACCGCCGCGCGGCCCTCGCTGCCGTCGTCCAGAAGGATGTCGACCTCGACCGTCGGGTTGCCCCGGGAGTCAAGGATCTCGCGGGCGTGTACGCCCTCGATGGAAGCCACGAAGCGCTCCTAAAGTCGCAGGACAGTTTGCCGTAAAACCCTATCGAGACCTACTTCTCAGTACGGCTGTGCCCCGGCCCCGGCGTTTCCCGGCGCCTGGGCGCGGATCCGGTCGCGGTAGGCGCGGGCCGCGGCGCGCAGCTCCGCCTCCGGGTCGAGGCCCTCGGCGTGCGCCTGCCGTACCAGCTCGAACAGCCGCCCGCCCAGTCCCTCGGCGGGCGGCTCCGCCGTGACGCCCGCCCGCTCGGCGCGGCGCAGGAGCTGGGCGGCCAGGGAGAGGGCGGGCTGCCCCATCGGCACGCCGTCCACGACGGAGCCCGCGTCGCCGCCGTTCTTGGCTGCGCGCTCGGCGGCCTTGATCGTCTCCCAGTTGTCGCTGACCTCCTCGGCGCCGTCCACCTTCACCGCGGCGAACACGTGCGGGTGGCGGCGGACCAGCTTGTCGACGATGCCGGCGGCCACGTCGTCGATGTCGAAGGCGCTCACGGCGTCGTCCCGGGCGCGGTCCTGGGCGACGCGGGCGTGGAAGGCCACCTGCAGCGCCAGGTCGCCCAGCTCCTCGCGGAGCGCGCCGTAGTCGCCCTCCTCGATGGTCTCCAGGACCTCGTACGCCTCCTCGATGAGGTACGGCGCCAGCGACTCGTGCGTCTGTTCGGCGTCCCACGGGCAGGACGTCCGCAGCCGGTCCATCACCGCGACGAGGTCGAGCAGCCGCGCCCCCGGCAGGTCGTAGGAGCCGGGCACGACCTCGATCACCGGCGGGTCGTCGAGGGCCACCGCGGCGTGGCCGATCGCGCGCATCAGGGCCTCGTCGGCGTCCAGCCACACCGCCGTCCCGGCCTGGGCCTGCCGGACCAGCGCGGCCGGATCGGAGGCCACGACCTCGACGTCGATCCCCGCCTCGGCGAGGTAGGGCAGGTGCGGGTGGTCCGGCACGGCGGTGCGCACCGGCCCCTCGGACAGGGCCTGCCAGGCACGGTGGCTGAGCAGCCCCGGGGCGACCCGGGGCGAGGTGGTGACGACGATCAGCGGCATGGTCCGAGGCTACCGGGAGGCGGACCGCCGCTCCCGGTCTCCGGCCCCGGACCGGGCCGCTGTTCTCAATACGGTCACCGCGACGCCTCGGGCGGCACGGTCACCGCGACGCCTCGGGCGGCGTGGTTACTGCGACGCCTCCGGCAGCGCGCCGAAGCGGCTGCTCTCGACGAGGCCGCCCTGCGGGCCGGGCTCGCCGTAGCGGGGGTTGCGGGTGACCGGGACGACCTTGACCGCCTCCTCGGCCAGCTTCTGGCTCGCCGCCTGCTGGGACGCCTCGTCCTGGCCGGCGCCGAACTTGCTCATCAGCTTCTGGTGGATGACGTTGGCGCGGACGAACGCGTTCAGCTCCGACGGGGGCACGGTGGCCGTCAGCGCGAGCTGGTCCAGCGTCATGCCCTGCTGCTGCTGGAGGGCCTGCCCGATGAGCGCCTCGATCTCCGACGGAGCCGCCGTGACGCCGTTGCGCGCGCCGAGCTGGTCCAGCTGGCTGATGAAGACCTTGTTCTCCAGGATCACCTGGGGGATCGACCCCTGCAGCTGCAGCTGCTGCGCGGAGAGGCCGGCCTTGGCCATGGCCGCCTGGTACTCCTCGGCGTCCGCGCTCAGCTCGCTGACGCTGATGCGCTGGTCGCCGACGATGGCGGCGGCACCGGCCTGCGACGGAGAGCAGGCGGTCAGCGCGGCACCCGCGGCCACGACCGCCAGGATGACGCGCACTCGAGTCGACTTCACTTGCGATCCCTTCACGACAGAGGCCGTCTTACTTTACCGGCATGTTCTCCAGGAACATCGCCTCGACGAGATCACCGCACCATTTGAGCAGGTCGAGGTCGCGCAGCGGCTGTCCGCCGAGCGGCTTCGTCTTGGGCACGGGCACCAGGAGGACGTCGGTGGCCTGCTTGAGCAGCGACTTCGGGTAGAGCCGCTGGAGCCTGACCTGCTGGGAGTCCTTCAGGGCCACCGGGGCGAACTTGAGGTGCTGGCCCTGCAGGGTGATGTCGGTGAGCCCCGCCTTGCGCGCCCTGATCCGGAAGCGGGCCACGGCCAGCAGGTTCTCCACCTGCTGGGGCGGCCGGCCGTACCGGTCGGTGAGCTCGTCGCGCACGGCGGCGATGTCGTCGTCGGTGCAGATGGCCGCGATGCGCTTGTAGGCCTCCAGGCGGAGCCGCTCGGAGGTCACGTAGTCGTGCGGGATGTGCGCGTTGACCGGCAGCTCGACCTTGACGTCGGGCCGCTCGTCCTGCGCGGCGGCCCCGGTCAGCTTGGCCTTCTGCTCCTGTACGGCCTCCGACATCATCCGCACGTACAGATCGAAGCCGACCCCCGCGATGAAGCCGGACTGCTCGGCGCCCAGGATGTTGCCCGCGCCGCGGATCTCCAGGTCCTTCATCGCGACGTACATGCCCGCGCCCATCTCGGTGTGCTGGGAGATGGTGGCCAGGCGCTCGTGGGCGGTCTCGGTGAGCGGCTTCTCCGGCGGGTACAGGAAGTAGGCGTAGCCGCGTTCGCGGCCCCGGCCGACGCGCCCGCGCAGCTGGTGGAGCTGGGACAGGCCGTAGTTGTCGGCCCGGTCCACGATGAGCGTGTTGGCGTTGGGGACGTCGAGGCCGGACTCGACGATCGTGGTGGAGACGAGCACGTCGAAGTCGCGCTCCCAGAACCCCACCATGATCTTCTCGAGCTGCTGCTCGTTCATCTGGCCGTGGGCGACGGCGACCCGCGCCTCGGGGACCAGCTCGCGCAGGCGGGCGGCGACCTTGTTGATGCTGGCGACCCGGTTGTGCACGAAGAAGATCTGGCCGTCGCGCATCAGCTCGCGCCGGACGGCGGCGGCGATCTGCTTCTCGTCGTACGGCCCGACGAAGGTGAGGATCGGGTGGCGCTCCTCCGGCGGGGTGAGGATCGTGGACATCTCGCGGATGCCGGTCAGGCCCATCTCCAGCGTGCGCGGGATCGGCGTGGCGGACATGGCCAGCACGTCGACCTGGGTGCGCAGGTGCTTCATGGCCTCCTTGTGCTCGACGCCGAAGCGCTGCTCCTCGTCGATGATGATCAGGCCGAGGTTCTTGAACCGGACCTCCGAGGAGAGCAGCCGGTGGGTGCCGATCACCACGTCCACCGTGCCGTCGCGCATGCCCTCCATCGTCGCCTTGACCTCGGCGTCGGTCTGGAAGCGCGACATGGGCCGCACGTTCAGCGGGAAGCCGGAGAAGCGCTCGGTGAAGGTGGACAGGTGCTGCTGGACCAGCAGCGTGGTGGGGACCAGCACCGCCACCTGCTTGCCGTCCTGCACGGCCTTGAAGGCGGCGCGCACCGCGATCTCGGTCTTGCCGTAGCCGACGTCGCCGCAGATCAGCCGGTCCATCGGGATCGGGCGCTCCATGTCGCGCTTGACCTCGTCGATGGCCTCCAGCTGGTCGCCCGTCTCGGCGTAGGGGAAGGCGTCCTCCATCTCCCGCTGCCAGGGCGTGTCGGGCCCGAAGGCGTGTCCCGGCGAGGCCATCCGCGCGCTGTAGAGCCGGATGAGCTCACCGGCGATCTCCTTGACCGCCTTGCGCGCCTTGGTCTTGGCCTTGGCCCAGTCGGCGCCGCCCATCCGGTTGAGGGTGGGCGACTCTCCGCCGACGTAGCGGGTGACCTCGTCGAGCTGGTCGGTCGGCACGTAGAGCCGGTCGCCCTTGGCGTACTCGATCACGAGGTACTCACGGGTCGCGCCCTGCACGGTCCGCTGCACCATCTCGATGTAGCGGCCCACGCCGTGCTGCTCGTGCACCACGTGGTCGCCGACCTTGAGCTGGAGCGGGTCCACCATGTTGCGGCGGCGGCTGGGCAGCCGGCGCATGTCCTTGGTGGAGGCCTTCTGACCGACCAGGTCCAGGTGGGTCAGGACGGCCAGGGACGGGCTGACGAAGCCGTGCTCGACCAGGCCGGTGGTGACGTGCACGACCTTCGGGTCGGGCGCCGTGTCGAGGCCCGCCGTGAGGCGCGCGGGCAGGTCGACGCCCTTGAGCAGCTCGACCATGCGCTCGGCCGGGCCGTGGCCCTCGCTGAGCAGCGCGACGACCTTCCCCCCGGTCAGCCAGTCCTTGATGTCGCCCAGGGCCCGCTGGGTGTCGCCGCGGTAGGCCTCGGCCTCCTGGGCGTCCAGGATCAGCGCGTCGCCCAGGTCGTCCCCGCCGAACGGGGCGATCGACCACCACGGCTGCCCGAGCTCCCGCGCGTGGTCGCGCACCTCCTCCAGCGACCGGAAGGCCGCGGCCCCCAGGTCGATCGGGGCCTCGCCGCCGGCGGCGGCGTTGATCCAGGAGGCCTCCAGGAACTCCTGGCTGGTGCGCACGAGCTCGTCGGCCCGGCTCCGGATGCGCTCGGGGTCGCAGACGAACACCGCCGCCCGCGGGGGCAGGTGGTCGAGCAGCAGGTCCATCTCCCCGGCGAGGACCGGCGCGAAGGCCTCCATGCCCTCCACCGGCACGCCCTCGACCAGCTGGTCGAGGATCTCGGCGAGCGCGGGGTGCTCGGCGGCCAGGGCCGCGGCGTTGTCCCGGACGTCCTTGGTCAGCAGCAGCTCGCGGCAGGGGGCGGCGAACAGGCCGTCCTCGGCGACCTCCAGCGAGCGCTGGTCGGCCACCTTGAACCAGCGGATCTCCTCGACCGTGTCGCCCCAGAACTCCAGCCGGAGCGGGTGCTCCTCGGTCGGCGGGAAGACGTCGAGGAGCCCGCCCCGGACGGCCACCTCGCCGCGCTTCTCGACCATGTCCACGCGGTGGTATCCGTTCTCCACCAGCAGGTGGACCACGGCGTCCAGGTCGGCGTCGTCGCCCGCGCGCAGCCGTACCGGGGCCAGGTCGCCCAGGCCCCGCACGATCGGCTGGAGCACGGCGCGGACCGGGGCCACGACGACCCGCAGCGGTCCGGCCGCCGCGTCGCCCTCCACCGGGTGCGCCAGGCGGCGCAGTACGGCCAGGCGCTGGCCGACGGTGTCGCTGCGCGGCGACAGGCGCTCGTGCGGCAGGGTCTCCCAGGCCGGGAAGACGGCGACCGCGTTCTCCCCGAGCAGGCTGGACAGGGCCGCCGCCAGGTCCTCCGCCTCGCGCCCGGTGGCGGTCACCGCGAGCACGGCCCGCCCGCGGGCGTCGGCGCCTCCGTCCCTGGCCAGCGCGGCCACCGCGAACGGGCGCAGCGCGGGCGGCGCCACGAGGGAGACACCGGTGAGGTCTCCCACGCGCACGTCCGCGAGAGCGGAGGCCAGCTTCGGCTCGCCCACGACGAGGTCAAGCAATCCGGAAAGGCTCATCAGATCCGCCCTTAGGCCCCACGACGGCAACACAAGTGGCCCCCGGCCGACGGGGCACGGGGGTTGTCGCCTCAAGGGTACTTCGCCCGCTCCCCGGATCCGGAGCCAGAAGGGAGAGGTGACCTATTGTGATATCTCGACTACTATAGGTGAGTATGACTGAAGTGCGACTGCCCATCACGCAGAGCGACCTGTTCAACCAGCGGATCAAGGAGCAGCGGGCCGAGGCGGGCGATCGGCGGCTCGACATCCTGGTCGCCGGGTGCGCGACGCCCAGCCTCATCAGCCTGAGACGGGAGGACGCCCGCGTCATCGGGATCGACGAGGACCTCCCCGCGGTCCGGGCGAGCATGCCGGGACGCACGGACCTCCACTCCTGGGCCCTGGGCGACCTGCGGACGGTGCCGGTGCCGCCGCGGGCCTTCGACGTCGTCTACATCTCGTTCCTGCTGGAGCGGGTCCGCCATCCCGAGATCGTGCTCGACCGGCTCCTGGCCGGGCTGCGGCCCGGGGGGCTCGCACTGCTGCGGATGCGCGACCGCTCCTCGGCCTACGGGGTGTGCCAGCGGATGACCCCCTCGCTGGTGCGCCGGCTGTTCTGGCGCCACCTCGTCCCGGCGGGCACGGTCGGGCCGCTGCCCGTGGTGTACCACCGGACCGTCACCCGGGAGGGCCTGCACGCGTTCTGCCTGACCCGGGGCCTGATGGTCGGCGACGAGCTGCTGGACGCCAGCGGGCCGGCGACGACCAGGGCCCTGGGCCGCCTGGCGTGCTCGGCCGTGGAGAACGCCTCCAGCGGCCGGTTCCCCGCCGCGCACGACGAGATCGCCATGGTCATCCGCAAGCCGCACAACCATTTCGCGCGACTTGTCTGACGCCTCGCGTTTGGTGTGGCACAACTGGTGTCGCTAGAGTGTCGATATCCGACTAAGTCGATCGGAAATGTGGAACAGATGACGGCCCCCCTGGAGTGGACCCCCGACGCCCGCGAGCTCGCCGACCTCGAGCTGCTGCTCTCCGGCGCCTACCAGCCCCTGACGGGCTTCATGAGCGCGGCGGACGCGCACGCGGTCGAGGAGCACGGCACGCTGGCCGACGGCACCTCCTGGCCCGCTCCCGTCACGCTCGCGCTGCCCGAGGAGCACCCGGCCGCCCCCGGCGACCGGGTCACGCTCCGCGACCCCGAGGGCGCCCCGCTGGCCGTCCTGACCGTCACCGACCGCTCCGGCGGACTCGCCGCCGGGCCGGTGGAGGCCCTGGGCGCCGCCGAGCACGGGCCGTTCGCCCGGCTCCGCCGTACCCCCGCGGAGGTCCGCGAGGCCCTGGCCGGCCGCGAGGCCCTGGCCGTCACCATGCGCGGCCCGCTGGACGACCTGGAGGAGATCACGGCGACCGCCGAGGAGCTGGAGGCCGTGGTCCTGCTGCTCCCGCTGGCCTTCGGGGAGGGCGGGCCCGCCGTGGTCCGCGCCGCGCTGAAGGCCCGCGAGAAGCTCGGCGGGGACACCCTCCTGGCCGCGGTGCCACTCGCCCCGCGCGACGACCACGCCGTCGACCTGGAGCTGCGCGACCGCGTGGCCGAGGCGTACGGCGCCGCCGAGCACCTGCCCGGCCCCGAGCCCGTCACCCTCCCCGGCCCGCCGCACCGGCGCGGCCTGGTCGCCTTCTTCACCGGCCTGTCCGGCTCCGGCAAGTCCACCGTCGCCCGGGGCCTGCGGGACGCGCTGCTGGAGCGCGGCAGCCGCACGGTCACCTACCTGGACGGCGACGTGGTCCGTCACCTGCTCTCGGCGGGGCTGGGCTTCTCCCGCGAGGACCGCGACCTCAACATCCGGCGGATCGGCTTCGTCGCCGCCGAGGCCGCCCGGCACGGCGGGCTGGCCGTCTGCGCGCCGATCGCGCCGTTCGCCGCCACCCGGGCGGAGGTCCGGGCGATGGTCGAGGCCGTGGGCGCCGACTTCCTGCTGGTCCACGTGGCCACCCCGCTGGCCGAGTGCGAGCGCCGCGACCGCAAGGGGCTCTACGCCAAGGCGCGCGCCGGACTGATCCCCGAGTTCACGGGCATCTCCTCTCCCTACGAGGAGCCCGAGGACGCCGACATCGTCATCGACACCACGGGCATCTCCGTCGAGGAGGCCGTGGACTCGGTCCTGAACCCGCTGATCCAAGGAGGCTGGGTACGGTGAGAAACGACTCCCCCCGTGAGCCGGGATCGGTGATCGGTTGATGGACCTCGATCTCCCCCTGATCGCCGGATCGTTCTTCGTCGCGATCATCGTCGGGCTGACCGGCATGGGCGGCGGCGCGCTGATGACGCCGATGATGATGCTGTTCTTCAACGTGCCGCCGCTCGCGGCGGTCTCCAGCGACCTGGTCGCCTCGGCCGTGATGAAGCCGGTCGGCGGGGCCGTGCACATGCGCCGCGGGACGGTCAACCTGCGGCTGGTCGGCTGGCTGTGCGCGGGCTCGGTGCCGGCGGCGTTCTGCGGGGTCCTGCTGATCCGGGCGTTCGGCGAGGGGGAGCAGGTCCAGCAGGCGGTCAAGTACGCCCTCGGCGTGGCCCTGCTGCTGGCCGTGGCGGGCATGGTCGCCAAGGCCTACCTCGCCCGGCACGAAGGGCCCTCCTCGGCGGACATCGAGGAGATCGTCGTCCGCCCGATTCCGACCCTACTGGTCGGTATAGTCGGAGGCGTCGTCGTGGGCGTCTCCTCCGTGGGGTCGGGCTCCTTGATCATCGTGGCGCTGCTCGCGCTCTACCCCATGCTGAAGGCCAACCAGCTGGTCGGCACCGACCTGGTCCAGGCGGTCCCGCTGGTCACCTCGGCGGCCATCGGGCACCTGTTCTTCGGCGACTTCCAGCTGGACGTCACCGCCTCCCTGCTCGTCGGCTCGATCCCCGGCGTCTACCTCGGCGCGCGGATCTCCTCCCGGGCGCGCGGCGGGGTCATCCGCGCGCTGCTCACGGTGGTCCTGCTGGCCTCGGCGCTCAAGCTCCTCGGCGTGGGCAACACGGCCACGCTGTGGATCCTGGGCGGCGCGGTCCTGGCCGGGGCGATCGCCTGGTCACTTGTCAGGAACCGGGGTCGAGCTCAGGTAGGGGTCGCGGGCGAGGACGGCGAAAGCCTGACGTCCGCCGGGAGTGGAGTCGAAGCGGGTGTCCCCCCGCGGGGCACGCGGTGAGTCGAAGTAGACCAGCGCCTTGAGCTGCGGGTAGCGCCGCATCTCCTGGCGGACCGAGGCGAAGAACGACTCCTTGAACCGCGGCTGCCCGGGCCGCTCGAAGACCCCCCACTCGGCAAGCATGATCGGCTTGCCGGGGAAGCGCCACTGCATCCAGCGGTAGAAGCCGGGCCACCGGGCGAAGTCGTCGCGTGTCTTGTTGATCAGCCCGTCGAAGGTCTGGACCCGGTCGTCGGCGTAGGGGTCCATGGCCACCCAGTCGACCACGTCGTCACCCGGGTAGAGCTGCTCGAACCAGGGTTCGGCCGCCCAGTTGGGCGCGCCCATGTAGGTCATCACGGCGACGGCGTTCTTCACGCCCTTCTCCCGCAGCCGGAGGATGACGTGGCGGTACATCGCCGCGTAGTCCCGGGCGGTCATCCCCGACCCGGCGGCGGCCCGCACGTCGTCCTCCGGCTCGTGGTGCACGGTCAGGAAGAACCTCTCGGGGAAGGTCCGGGTGATGTGCCGGGCCAGCCGGTCGATCCTGCGGTCCACCGCGCCCCGGGCGACCTCCGCCCAGGTGTGGTCGAGGGACGGCTTCCAGTTGATCAGCAGGAGCCTGCGCCCGGCGGGATCGCGGGCGATCGACCGCTCCTCCCCGGTCGGGAAGAGCTCGGATCCCCGGTGGTAGACGTGCATGATGTCGGCCGTACGGCCCATGCGCCGCTCGGCCCGGCGCAGCGCCTGCGCCGGGCGCCTGCCCGTGAAGATCTCCGGCGCCATCCCCCACCACGCCCCGCACGAGGGGATCAGCTTGGCGCTGACCTCGCAGCCCGGCATCGGCGAGCGCGGCCCCTGGGCGAGGAGCCCGCCGTCCCGCCCGTGGCCTTCCCGCGCCGTCTCGGCGACACCGGACGCCTGATTGCACGCGCTCAGTCCGAGCATCAGCGCGACAGCGGCTCCGGCGATTGTTTTCGCGGTAAAAGCTGGCCTTAAATCGTCATTTGTCCGATACAACGGTTCCTCACAGACGATTCGCTCGCACGTTTCCCCACTTTCGGCGGACACACCCTCCCACCCCGGTGACATGGCATGTCGCATACTTTGCCGCTCCATGCAGGACCACCGGGATGGCGGCGGGGAAATATCGGATAAACATGCGTTATCTTACTGTGATCGTCGATGATTCCGTGACGAAATCTTGCATATTCAATCGAGAAAACGGCGACCCCACCTATAGTTCGTGAGGTCCGTTTCCCGGATCTCCGACTCATTCCGTCAAGACGCCAGCCGAGAGGGCCCACCACGCCATGAGCCTGTCGCCGGACACCGCCGTCCGCCGCTCCGGCGGAGACCTCGCGGACTACGCGGCCCTGCTCGGCCGCCACTGGCCGATCCTGCTGCTCTGCCTCCTGGCGGGGACCGGCGGAGGTCTCCTCCTGCTGCGCTCCACCCCGCCCTCCTACACCGCCTCCGCCCACGTCCTGGTGACCGCGACGGGCGTGCAGGAGCCGACCAACCAGGTCACCGGCCGGCAGCGGGAGGCGCTCAACCTCGACACCGAGGCGCAGATCGCCCAGTCGGCCGTGGTCGCCAAGAAGGCCCGGGAGGCGTTCAAGGGCGACCTCGCCCCCGTCGACGTCTCCGTGCCGCCCAACACCTCGGTCCTGGAGATCTCCTACACCGCCGCCGACCCCGACAGCGCCGCCGCCGGGGCCGGCGCGTACGCCCAGGCCTACCTCGCCCACCGCGACGAGGCCGCCGCCAAGGCGCTGGCCGTCCAGCTCGAGACGCTCCTGGACAAGCTCAAGCAGGTCAACTCGGGCCTGGCCAAGGTCGTGGCCGCGCTGCCCGGGCTGGAGAAGGGCAGCGCCGAACGCACCATCGCACTGCAGCGGCGCAGCGTGCTCAGCCGCCAGGTCTACAACCTCACCGTCAAATACGACAGCCTCAAAACCGTCGCCGTCACCCCCGGCTCGGTGATCAGCGAGGCGGTCGCCCCGGCCGAGCCCAGCGCGCCCCGGCCGCCCCTGTACCTCGGCAGCGGGCTCATGCTCGGCCTGCTCACCGGGGTCGGCCTCGCCTGGCTCCGCGACCGCCTCGGCAGGCGGTGCCGTACGGCCTCCGACGTCACCCGCCTCACCGGGCTCGACGTCGTCACCGGCGAACGGGTCCGCGACCTGGCGGGCGCCGGGGGCGCGGTGGTGCTGGTCCCCCTGCCCGGCGCCTCGCCCCGGGAGGTGGCGCGGGCCGTGCGGCAGCTGCGCCGGGACAGCGTGCCGGTGATCGGCGCGATCGTGACCGCCCGTGACACCGACCCCGGCGAGAACGACCTCCCGGGGCCGGACACCGATCCCGGCATGGAACCGGTGCGGGAGATCGGGCCCGGCGTGAAGCTCGCATGGGGGGACAGGACCAGCGCGAGCCCGCGGAGCGGGTCCGCGCCGGCCACCTCGGCCGAGGCACGGATCACCCCGATCACCTCGGCCGAGGCACGGATCACCCCGATCACCTCGGCCGACGCACGGATCACCCCGATCACC
>NZ_BOOH01000026.1 GCF_016863135.1 Planobispora longispora | reverse complement strand
CACCCCGATCACCTCGGCCGAGGCACGGATCACCCCGATCACCTCGGCCGACGCACGGATCACCCCGATCACCTCGGCCGACGCACGGATCGCCGCGGCCATCAAGTCCGCGACCATGGCGACTCCGCCCCCCTCCACTGCGGCCGGGGAGAGCCCGGCCCCCGAGACCGCGATCATCAGGACGACGGACATCAGAGCCGCCGCCCCCGGCGTTCCCGGCGCGCCCTCCCCTGCCAGTCCCGCCGGGCCCGCCGCCCTCGGCGGCCCTTCCGCGTCTCCGCCCGCCGGCTCCGTCGCCGCCGGTGACGCCGACGCCGCCGCCACCGCCGAGATCTCCGCCTCCGAGGTGCGAGCCGCCATGCGCGAGCACAGCGCGGCCCAGTCCCCGGCGGCGCTCCCCGCCACGCCCCTCCCGGCCGGGCTCACCGGATCACCCAGGACGGGTGAACGGCGCGAGCCGGCGGGGTCGAGCGGATTGACCGGGTCGAGCGGGTTGGCCGGGCCGAGCGGGTTGGCCGGGCTGGCCGTCCCCGCCGAGCGGAGCAAGCCCGTGGAAGACTCCCCGGAGACCGTCCCGCTGACGCAGCTCCCCTCGCTCGGCAAGAAGGTCTTCCCGGCGTGAGACTCCCGCACCGGGCGGCATGGCCGAT
Organism: Planobispora longispora; assembly: GCF_016863135.1. GTDB lineage: Bacteria > Actinomycetota > Actinomycetes > Streptosporangiales > Streptosporangiaceae > Planobispora > Planobispora longispora. The sequence continues at coordinate 64,847 of NZ_BOOH01000026.1, read as the reverse complement.
CGCCGCCTTCCTCGTGGGTTACCCCGTGTGGTGGGCCATGGGCTTCGGCGGACTGGCGCTGGTCGTGCTGGCCCCGGCCATGGCGGCCGTGCTGTGGCGGCGGCGGCCGATCAAGGTGCCGCGCGGGTTCGGACTCTGGCTGCTGCTGCTCGCGGGCTACCTCGTCAGCTCGGTCATGCTCGCCGAGATGCCGCCGGGCACCTACGGCGAGTTCGGCGCGGGCCGGCTGGTCGGCTACCTGATGCGCCTGTCCCTCTACGCCTCACTGACGATCATGGTGCTCTACCTCGGCAACCTGACCGAGCGCGAGCTGCCGCAGCTCACCCTCGTGCGCATGCTGGGCGCGCTGTTCCTCACGACCGTCGCGGGCGGGCTGCTCGGCGTGTTCGCGCCGCACGTCCAGTTCACCTCGCCGGTGGAACGGCTCCTGCCCGGCTGGATCAGCGGCAACTCCTTCGTCCAGAACCTGATCCACCCCACCGCCGCCCAGATCCAGAAGGTCCTCGGGCACGCCTCGCCCCGCCCCGAGGCGCCCTTCGAGTGGGCCAACGCCTGGGGCAGCAACCTGTCGGTCCTGCTCATCTGGTTCGTGGTCGGCTGGTGGGTGTACGGCGGGCCGCGCAGCCGCCTCGCCACGGCCCCGCTGCTCGCGCTCGCCGCCATCCCGGTCGTCTACTCGCTCAACCGCGGGCTCTGGATCGGCCTGGGGATCGCCGTCGGCTACCTGGTGCTGCGCCTGGGCGCCCGGGGCCGCGCCGTCGCCTGCGCCGCGGTCGCGGCCGGGGTGCTGGTGTTCTTCCTGAGCCCCCTGCAGGCGGTCGTGGCCCAGCGGCTGGACCGGCCGCACAGCAACGACATCCGCGCCTTCACCGTGGCCTCCACCATCGCCGCCGCGCAGTTCTCGCCTGTCATCGGCTACGGCAACACCCGCAACGCGACGGGCAACCACAAGACGATCACCACCGGCAAGAGCGACTGGTGCGAGACCTGCGGCCATCCCCCGCTGGGCAGCGACGGCCAGCTCTGGCACCTGATGATCACTCAGGGGTTCGTCGGGGCCGCTCTCTACGTCGCCTTCTTCGCCGGGGCCGTCCGGCGACACTGGGCCGACCGCTCGCCGATCGGCATGGCCGGGGTCCTGGTGATGATCCTCACGCTTCTCTACATGTTCGTCTACGACGGGCTGGTCACGCCGCTCAGCCTCTACCTGATCTCGTTCGCACTGCTCTGGAGGAACTCCATGGAGGACGGGTCCCGATGAACGACGCCCGCGTCCGGCTGCGTTACCTGCGCCAGACGATCAGTCTGCTCTTCCCCGGCCCCGGCGAGGCGCAGCCGTACAGCCTGCTCCCGCACCCTCTGGTCCCCCGCAGGCTCGTCCCCCGCTCGTGGTGGCACCCCTGCGGGAAGGTCATGGTCCCCTCCGGAGAGGACACCATCGAGACCCACCTGAGCCAGGCGCTGGGCGTGCCGGTCCGGGTGGTGCTCCACGTCCGCCCGGCCCGGCGGGCCAACCGCAAGCCCATCCTGGAGGCGCACGGGCCCGCCGGGCCGGTCGCCTTCGTGAAGATCGGCGACACCGTCCGCACCCGCGAGCTCATCGTCAACGAGGCGCGGACGCTCGACGCGCTCGCCGAGGTCCCGCTGAAGACCGTGGTCCCGCCGGCCGTGCTCCACCACGGGTCCTGGCGCGGCCTGGAGGTGCTCGCGCTCTCCCCGCTGCCCGTCCCGGACCGGACCGCCCGCCTGCGGCGCGGTGCGATCCCGCGCGACCTGCTCACCGAGGCCGTCCGCGAGATCAGCGCGGTCCGCGAGGGGAAACACGCCTGGCACGGCGACTTCTGCCCGTGGAACATCGCGCTCGGCCCGGACGGACGGCTCCTGGTGTGGGACTGGGAGCGGTTCGCCACCGGGGTGCCGCTCGGCTTCGACGCCCTGCACCACTTCTTCCAGTCCGCCCTGCGCCGGATGAAACCCGCCGTCGCGGCCCGGGCCTGCGTGGCGCAGGCGCTGCCGATCCTGGCCCCGTTCGGGCTGTCGGCCGCCGAGGCGCGGCTGACCGCGGTCCACTACCTGATCACGCTGGCCGAGCGGCACGCCGCCGACGGCCACGAGCCGCTCGGCCCGCCCGCGCGCTGGCTCAGCCCCGTCGTCGACGCCCAGGAGGTCCTGGTGTGATGCCCACGCTGAAGCGCTCCGCCCATGCCGCGTCCCGGGTCGCGGGACGTCTCACCTCCGGGAGCCGGGTCCTGCCCGCCTTCCTGATCACTGGCGCGCAGCGCTCCGGCACGACCTCGCTCTACCGGGCGCTCACCCAGCACCCGCTGGTGCTCAAGCCGGTCCTGCACAAGGGCGTGCACTACTTCGACATGGCCTACGACCGGGGCCTGCCGTGGTACCGGGCGCACTTCCCGCTGCGGGCGGCGGTCTCCCGCCTGTCCCGCCGGTACGGCCACCGGGCGCAGGCCTTCGAGTCCTCGCCCTACTACCTGTTCCATCCGCTGGCCCCCGCCCGCATCGCCGAGGACCTGCCGGGGGTGAAGCTGATCGTCCTGGTCCGCGACCCGGTCGAGCGGGCCTTCTCCGCCCACGCCCACGAGCTGGCCCGGGGGTTCGAGACCGAGACGTCCTTCGCCAGGGCCGTGGAGCTGGAGGAGGAACGGCTCGCGGGCGTGACCGAGGCGCTGACCGCCGCCCCCCACTCCGCCAGCCACGCCCACCGCCACCACGCCTACCTGGCCAGGGGCCGCTACGCCGGGCAGCTGGAGCGGCTGGAGCGGCTGGTCGGCCGGGACCGCATGCTGGTGCTGGACAGCGGGTGCTTCTTCACCCGGCCGGAGGTCGTCCACGACCGCGTGCTGGAGTTCCTCGGGCTGCCGCACCTCGGCGACCCGATCTTCGAGCGGCACAACGCCCGCCCCCGGCCCGCGCCGATGCCCTCCTCGCTCCGCCGGGAGCTGAGCGAGCACTTCGCGGAGTCCGACGCGCGGCTGGCCCGGTGGCTCGGCGCGGAACCCTCATGGCGGCGCTGAACACCCCCGTCCCCCGCGTGCCCGGCGGTCTGGCCAGGCACGGACTGGCCGGGCTGGCCGGGGCCGGCATCAGCGCCGCCGTGCAGTTCCTCACGGTGGTGCTGCTCACCCGCTCCACCGGCCAGGAGACGGCGGGCACGTTCTTCACCGCGACCGCGCTCTGCCTGATGACCGCCGGGGTCCTGCGGATGGACGCCGGCAACGGGCTGATCCACTTCCTCGCCCGCACCCGCCGTACCGACTCCGGACCGACCGCCTCCCAGGACGACTCCGGACCGGCCTCCTCCCAGGACGACTCCGGACCGACCACTTCCCAGGAGTGCTCCGGACCCGCCGCCTCCCGAGGCGGTCCCGGGGCGGCCGCCTCCTACCTCCGCGCGGCGCTCGTCCCGGTCCTCGCCCTCTCGGTGACCGCCGCGGTCACCGTCATGATCATCACTGTGGTCGCCGCCGGAGGCGTCGTCCCGTCCCGCGAGGTCATCCCGGCGGGAGCGCCCGGCGCCGTCCTCGTGGCGGCACTCGCGCTCCCCGTCATCGTGTGCTCCGACGTCCTGGTCGCGGCCACCCGGGGACTGGGCACGATGCGGCTCACGGCACTCCTGGACGGCGTCCTCCGGCCGCTGGGCCAGCTGATCCTCCTCGCCCTGGTGCTCCCGGCCCTCCTCGGAGATCCCGGCATCCCCGCCCTCGGCACGGCCCCCGGCGCCTCCTCCGATCTCGGCACGGCCCCCGGCGCCTCCTCCGGCCTCGGCGTCTCCGATCCTCACGGCGGCCCGGCACGGCCGGACGTCCCCGGTCTGGCCGTCCTGCTCGCGGCGTGGGCGCTGCCGTACCTGCCGGTGGTCCTGCTGGCCGCGCTCTGGCTGCGCCGGAGGCTGCCCCGCGCGCCGCGCGCCCGGGGCGCCGCCCGCGAGCTGTGGCGGCACACCTGGCCGAGGTCGGCGGCGGCGGCCGTGCAGGCGGTGTTCCAGCGGTTCGACATCGTGATCGTGGCGGCGCTCGCCGGAGCGGCCGAGGCGGCCGTCTACACCGCCGCCACCCGCTTCAAGGCCGTGGGCCAGCTCGCCGGGCAGGGCCTGGCGCAGGCGGCGCAGCCCCGGCTGGTCCGCGCGCTGGCCGAGGGCGACCTGCTCCGCGCCCGCCGGATCTACCAGACCACCACCGCCTGGCTGGTCCTGCTGACCTGGCCGGTCTGGCTGGCCTACGCCGCGCTCGCACCGTGGCTGCTCGGCCTCTTCGGCGACGGCGGCAGCGGCGGTGACGGCTACGCCTCCGGCGTCCCGGTCGCGCTCGTGCTCGCCGCCACCATGATGATCGCCACCGCCTGCGGCATGGCCGACGTGGCGCTGACCGCCGCCGGGCACACCCGCGCCAGCCTCGCGAACCTGCTCGCCGCCCTGGCCGTGACCGCGGCGCTGGGCGTGGCGCTGATCCCCTCTCTCGGCGCGCTCGGCGCGGCCCTGGGGTGGTCCGCCGGCGTGCTGGTCAAGAACCTGCTCCCGCTCTGGCGGCTGCACCGCCGCTACGGCCTGCGCCCGTTCGGCCGCCACACCCTGCCCGCGTGCGCGCCCTGGCGACGGCCCGACGCGGCGCCCGCCCTCGCGTTCAGGAGGTCGTGATGACGCCCGTGCTGGTGACCGGACTGCCCAGGAGCGGCACGAGCTGGGCGGGCCGGATGCTCGCGGCGGGCGGCGAGCTGGTCTACGTCAACGAGCCGCTCAACCCGCTGCCCCGCCCCGGCCGCTCCCCCGGCGTGCTCGACGCCGAGGTCACCCACCGTTTCCAGTACATCAGCGCCGACGACGACGAGGTGTGGCTGCGGGCCTTCACCGACACGGTGGCGCTGCGCTACCGGTTCCTGGCCGAGCTGCGCCGCAACCGCGCGCCGTACGACCTGGCCCGGATGCTCCGGTACGGCGCCGCGTTCACCTTCGGCCGCCTGACCGGCCGCCGCGCGCTGCTCGACGACCCGTTCGCGCTGCTGTCGGCGGGCTGGTTCGCCGAGCGGCTGGGCTGCCGGGTGATCGTCCTGATCCGCGACCCGGTGGCCTTCACCGGCAGCTGGCAGCGGCTCGGCTGGACGGTCTACTTCCACGAGCTGCTGGAACAGCCCCTGCTGGTCCGCGACCACCCCCGGGTGGAGGAACTGCGCCCGCTGGTGGGCTCCCAGGACCGCCTGGCCAAGGCCGCCGCGCTCTGGCGGGTCTCCACCGCCGTCGTCACCGACCTCGCCGCCCGCCACCCGGGGATCCTGCTGGTCTCCTACGAGGAGCTGGCCGCCGACCCGCTCCGGGGTTTCCGCCACCTGTACGACTGGGCGGGCCTGAGCTGGAGCCCCCGCGCCGAGTCCCGTGTCTCCCGCGCCTGTACGGCTCCCGCCTCCTCCGGCGGCGCCTTCGCCTGGCACGGCCTGTCCCGCACGGCCTTCCGCCCGATGGACTCCCGCCGCGCCCCGGCCGAGGCGCGATCCCGCCTGACCCCGGACGAAACCCGCCGCGTCCTGGACCTGGCCTACGCCTGAGGGCCGGTACGGCGCGGTTGTGGGTACGGCGCGCGGGGCGCGGAAGCGGACGTCCTCGATCACCAGGGTCACGATTCGCCTTGCCGCCGGGGCGCCGCGGCGAGCAGGAGCCTGGCCGTGGCCTTGGCGGTCCGGGCGGCGGTGCGATCGCGGTCGAGATGGGCGGCGGTGACGGCGCCGTCGATGAGCTGGACGAGTGCGGCGGCGAGCCGCGGGTCGGCCTCGGTCCCGAGGATGCCGGGGAAGAGCCCGTGGAGCCAGGCGCGGTGGTAGGCGATGGTCTGCTGGATGCCGGGGTGGTGAGGGTATTCGGCCGCGGCGTTGATGAAGGGGCAGCCGCGGTATCCGGGGGCTGACAGCTGCTCGTGGAAGACGTCGAAGACGGCCAGCGCCCGGTCGGCCGGGTCGTCGGCCCGGGCGCGCGCCTCGGCGTCGACATGGGCGCGCCAGGCGTCGGTACGGTGCCGCAGGTAGGCCTCGACCAGGTCCTCCTTGGTGCGGAAATGCACATACATCGTGGACTTGGCCACGCCGCTGTCGGCGATGACCCGGTCGATGCCGACCGCGCGGATGCCTTCGGCGTAAAACAGCGCGTCCGCGGTTTCCAGCAGCCGTTGCCGTACCGGCGGGGCCCCCGTCTTCCTCATGCGGCCAGTATCGAACGAACAGTTCTGTTTGACAAACGGGAAACCCGCGATCTACGTTCACCTCGTATCGGACGAACAGTTCTGTTCGATAGGAGCGAGAGGCACCTCGATGACCCGTGTGAACCTGATCGACCCCGACACCGCCACCGGAACCGCCGCCGAACAGCTCGCGGCCACCCGGCAGACCATGGGCGTGATCCCGAACATGGCCAAGGCCATGGCCAACAGCCCCGCCGCGCTCCAAGGGTTCCTCGGCCTGTTCGGCGCGCTCAAGGGCGGAGTGCTGCGGGCAGCGGACCAGGAGCGGATCGCGCTGGCGGTGGCGGAGATGAACGGCTGCACCTACTGCCTGTCGGCGCACACCATGGTGTCCCGCAACGTGACCAAGCTTCCGGAGGAGGAGATCGAAGCCGCCCGCCGCGGCGAGAGCGGCGATCCCACGTCGGCTGCCATCTTGCGTCTGGCCGTCGCCGTCACCCGGGACCGCGGTCACGTCGGCGAGGAAGATTTCGCCGCCGCCCGCCAGGCCGGCCTCAGCGACGAGGAGATCGTCGAAGTCGTCGCCAACGTCGCCCGGAACGTCTTCACCAACTACATCAACGAGACCCTCGCGGTCGACGTCGAATGGCCCCCGGTCAAGCCGTTCACCCACGCCACCGCGTAGCGGCAGCCCCGGCGGCGCTCAGCCCTGAGCCGGACCCGGGCGACGCGCCCTATCGCCGTACCCGTTCAGGAGAACAGGCGCCTCACCAGGCAGACGGTCAGCAGACGGAGCGCGAAGGGCAGGTCGTTGACGAGGTAGCGGCGGGCCAGGCGGCCGGGCTCGCTGCACAGGCGGAACAGCCATTCCAGGCCCACCCGCTGCATCCACCCGGGAGCCCGGGGCACCGCGCCCGCGGTGAAGGAGACGGCCGCGCCGCACCCGACGAACCAGGTGGTGGGCAGGTCCTCGCGGAGCGCCGCGATGAGGCGGTCCTGCTTGGGGAAGCCCAGCCCGACGAAGACCAGCCTGGGCGCGGCGGCCAGCAGCGCGTCCCGGACCGCGGCGTAGCTCTCCGGGCACTGCTCGAACCCGTACGGCGGCGCGTCCACCCCGGCGACGGTCAGCGACGGGTAGTGGCCGATGAGCCTGGCCGCCGCCTCCCTGGCCACACCCGGTGGGCCGCCCAGCACGTAGATCGGGTAGCCGTAGAAGGCCGCGGCCTCCGACAGGGACCAGATCAGGTCGGCGCCGGTGACCCGGGCCGGGACGGGGGTGCGCAGCAGCCGCGCCGCCCACACCAGCGGCATGCCGTCGGCCACCGCCAGGTCGGCGCCCTCGACGAGCGCGCGCAGGTCGGCGTCGCGGGAGACGGCCCGGCTGATGTCGATGTTCGGGGTGACGATGTGGCCGCCCTCGCCGCGTTTGAGCGCGGCGACCACGTGGTCGACCACCTCGCCCTCGGTCATCGGGTCGAGCGCGAGACCCGCCACGCGTACGCGGCGGCGCAGCCGCTTGCGGGTCGCCTTGTCCGGCCGGGGCCGCTGCCGGGGAACCGCCGCCTTGGCCCTCGTGTGACCGTGGCCGGTGACGGTCCGCGTCATATGCCGTGTCCGTGGTGGTGCAGCCTGCTCAGCACCGCCCGTGCCGAGACCAGCCCCAGGGCCACGGCGAGCGCGAGCGGCACCCGGGGTTCGCCGTGCCGGGAGGTGAAGGCCCGCCAGGCCCAGCGGCCGGCCTCTCTCCGGTGGCCGAGGGCCGCGTGGTGGAAGGCGAGCTGCCCGTAGACGCGGGCCGCGCCGCGCGGGTCGCGGGTCAGCTCGGGGTGGCGGGCGAGCATCCACTCGAGCCCGGCGATCCGGTCGGCCCAGCGGGTGGCGTACGCGGAGCCGCCCCAGCGCACCCGGACCAGGGGACGGTCGACGTGCACGATGGGGCACCGCCCGGCGGCGCGCAGGGCGAGGTCCCAGTCTTCGTTCTGGCCGCCGGGGGCGCTCTCGTCCACCCACAGCTCGCCCCGCCGGAACAGGAACGTGGAGGAGTGGACCATCGCCATGCGCGAGCGCACGAGATGCCGGTGGGTCACCCGACGGGTCCCGGCCCGGCGCGGGACGCGGCGGGAGCCGTACTCCACCTCGATGGCGCAGCTCGCGAACTCCGCTCCCGGCTCCGCCGACAATGCCGCGACCTGGGCGGACAGTTTGCCCGGCAGCCACTGGTCGTCGTCGTCGCAGAAGGCCACCAGGTCGGTGCCGAGGGCGGCGATGCCGGTGTTGCGGGTGCCCGGCAGGCCGGGGGTGAGCCGGTTGCCGAGCACCCGGACGCCGCGTTCGGGCGGGGTGGTTCCGCGGATCGCCATGGCCCGGCCGGCCAGGAGGTCGGCCACCTCCTCGGCGACCGGCGTGGGGTCGTCGCCGTCGACGACGACGACGATCTCGACGGGGCCCGGGTAGTCCTGCGCCAGAGCGGCGCGTACGGCGGCGCGCAGCTGGCGGGGCCGGTGTCCCCTGGTGGGGATGACCACGCCCACCGATGGACTCATCGGAACCTCCAGGAATAGTCGTATCGGATCATGAGTGGCCAGGTCAGTGCGGTGACCAGGCGCAGGTGCCGGGACGGGGCCGAGGTGCGCCAGCGGTCGTCCCGGGCGAGCTCGACGCGGCCCACCGTGAAGCGCATGGGGTTGCCCGAGACGGTGTGCGCGGGCGACAGCTCGGCCGTGCCGCCGTCGAGGAAGCCGAGCGGCGGCGGGCGCAGGCCGAACCCGCCGACCAGCTGCCCGAGGATCCGCGCGGGATCGGCCAGCAGGTCCTCGTAGCGGACCCGGGTGACCGGCACGCCCCGGCGGGCCAGGAGTTCGAGGCCGAGGTTCTGGGCCAGCCAGTGCAGCGAGGTGCGGGCCGGCGGCCAGCGGGTCATGTGGGCGCCGTCCTCGGGGCGGGAGACCCGCCGGTGCCAGGAGTGCGCGACCGCGCGGGGGTCGCGCACGACGTGCACGACGTGCACGTCGGTTCCGGCCGCCGCCAGGCAGAAGGCCAGGGAGGCGTGCTTGCTGGAGTCGACGACGACCGAGCGGCCCGCCGCCTCGCCCGCGGCGTCGTAGAGGCGGCGGTAGGCGGCGGCGTATTCTTCCAGCTCGGTGGGCTCCTCCAGGAGCCGCCCGCCGTCTCCGGTCCCCGTCTCCTCCCCGGCGAGGAGGGCCGCCAGCGCGGGGATCCGCCGGGTGCGGTCCACCCGCCAGCGCAGCGCGAGCATGCGCTCGGCCCGTTCGCGGGACCATCCGCCGAACGCCCTGTCGCCGACCTGGAGCCAGAAGGGGCACGCGCCGAACGGCTCGCCGCACCCGCAGGCCTCACCGGCCAGCACGCCCCGCTCCCAGAGGTGGACCACCTCGCCGAGCGCGGCGATCCCGGGGACCTCCCCCAGCAACCGCTCCAGCAGCGTGGTGCCGCTACGGCCGAGGCCACCCAGGAAAACGACCCGGACAGGGGACGGACTGGTAGGCACGGGCACGAATCCTCACCACGGCGGATACGGAACGTGCCGACCCTAGCGCGGAGAGTAACTCGCCAGTCAGTGAACGGTCAAACAATCTACCTACGGCCCCGGCGAGATGATCATGGTCGTCGCGCCTCGGGAACCGTACGGCGACGGCGCCCGCCGCCGCCGTCCGCGCAGCGGCGGACAGCGGTGACAGGCGCCGCGAAAGCACACGTCAGAGCGTGTTCTCCGGACCGTCCGGCCCGCCGTGGCCGCTCACGGGACCACGGCGGCGGAGACCGGGGAGGCGGTCTACCGGGCGTCGACGATCATGCCGGCGCCGACGGTGTTGTTGGTGGACTCGTCCACCAGGATGAAGCCGCCGGTGAGGCGGTTCCTCGCGTAGTCGTCCACGAACAGGGGCTGGGTGACCCGGAGGGAGACCCGGCCGATCTCGTTCAGGCCGAGCGACTGCGCCGCCTCGTCGCGGTGCAGGGTGTTGACGTCCAGCCGGTAGTGCAGGTCGCGCACCAGCGCCCGCGCCGTCCTGGTGGTGTGCTTGATGGTCAGCTTGGTGCGCGGGCCCAGCTTGCTCGCGTCGGTCATCCAGCAGACCATCGCCTCCAGCTCCTGGGCGGCGTGCGGCTGGTTGTTCGGGCGGCAGATCATGTCGCCGCGCGAGATGTCGATGTCGTCCTCCAGCCGGAGGGTGACCGACATCGGCGCGAACGCCTCCTCCACCGGGCCGTCGTAGGTGTCGATGGAGGCGATGCGGGTGCTCAGGCCGGACGGCAGGTGCATGACCTCGTCCCCCGGCTTCAGCACGCCCCCGGCGACCTGGCCCGCGTAACCGCGGTAGTCGTGCAGGGCCGGGTCGGTGGCCCGCTGGGGGCGGATGACGTACTGGACGGGGAAGCGCACGTCGACGAGGTTGCGGTCGGAGGCGATGTGCACGTTCTCCAGGTGGTGCAGGAGCGACGACCCGTTGTACCAGGGCATGTTCTGCGAGCGGGACACCACGTTGTCGCCGAGCAGCGCCGAGATCGGGATGAACGTCAGGTCGGGCGCGTTCAGCTTGGAGGCGAACGCGGTGAACTCCTCGCGGATCTCCTCGAAGCGCTCCTCGGAGTAGTCGACGAGGTCCATCTTGTTGACGGCCAGCACCAGGTGCGGCACCCGCAGCAGGGTCGTCAGGAACGCGTGCCGCCGCGACTGCTCCAGCACGCCCTTGCGGGCGTCGATCAGAATGATCGCCAGGTCCGCGGTGGAGGCGCCGGTGACCATGTTCCGGGTGTACTGGATGTGCCCGGGGGTGTCGGCGATGATGAACTTGCGCCGCGGGGTGGCGAAGTAGCGGTAGGCCACGTCGATCGTGATGCCCTGCTCCCGCTCGGCCCGCAGGCCGTCGGTGAGCAGCGACAGGTCGGTGTACTCCGTGCCGCGGTCGCGGGAGGTGCGCTCGACCGCCTCCAGCTGGTCCTCGAAGATCGCCTTGGAGTCGAAGAGCAACCGGCCGATCAGGGTCGACTTTCCGTCGTCGACGCTTCCCGCGGTGGCAAAGCGAAGAATGTCCATCAGAAGTAGCCTTCCCTCTTGCGGTCTTCCATCGCGGCCTCGGAGGCGCGGTCGTCGGCGCGGGTGGCGCCGCGCTCGGTGATGCGGGTGGCGGCGATCTCGTCGATGATCTCCTCGACCGTCCCGGCGCTCGACTGCACCGCCCCGGTGCAGGTGGCGTCGCCCACCGTGCGGTAGCGCACGACGGCCTCGAAGAGCGGCTCGTCGTCGCCCCGGGTGATCCACGGGTTGTCGGCCAGCAGCATGCCATCGCGCTCGAACACCGCGCGGCTGTGCGCGAAGTAGATCGACGGGATCTCGATGCCCTCGCGGCGGATGTAGTCCCAGATGTCCAGCTCGGTCCAGTTGGACAGCGGGAAGACCCGGATGTGCTCGCCCTTGCGGATCTTGGCGTTGTACAGGTTCCACAGCTCGGGCCGCTGGTTCTTCGGGTCCCACTGGCCGAAGTCGTCGCGGAAGGAGAACACCCGCTCCTTGGCGCGGGCCTTCTCCTCGTCGCGCCGCGCGCCGCCGAACACGGCGTCGAACTCGTTCTCCTCGATGGCGTCCAGCAGCGTGGTGGTCTGCAGGCGGTTGCGGGAGGCCCGGCGGCCGGTCTCCTCCACCACCCGCCCGGCGTCGATGGAGTCCTGGACGGAGGCCACGACCAGGCGCGCGCCCAGCTCCTCGACCCGGCGGTCGCGGAACTCGATGACCTCGGGGAAGTTGTGCCCGGTGTCCACGTGCATCAGCGGGAAGGGGATCGGCGCGGGCCAGAACGCCTTCTCCGCGATGCGGAGCATCACGATGGAGTCTTTGCCCCCGGAGAAGAGCAGACACGGACGCTCGAACTCGGCTGCCACCTCACGCATGATGTGGATGGCCTCCGCTTCGAGGACATCGAGCTGCGACGTGGTGTAGTCGCGCTGGAGCATCTGACTCTCCTCGGGGATGAGAGGGTCTTCCTCTATCGGTGCAGATCCCGGATGCCGGCGAGCAAAGTTGACGCCAGTCCAGGTAGGGAAACCAGAATATCCGGTAGTGAGGGGTTGCCCTGGTTGTAGGTCAGGGATGAGCCGTCGATCCTGCTCGCGTGGGCTCCGGAGGCCAGCGCCACGGCGACCGGCGCGGCGGAGTCCCATTCGTACTGACCGCCGGCGTGGACGTAGGCCTCGACCTCTCCGGTGAGCACCGCGGAGATCTTGGCGCCCGCCGACCCGATCGGCACCAGGTCGGCGCCGACGAGACCGGCGAGGTTGCGCACGAACTCCGGAGGCCGCGTCCGGCTGACCGCGATCCGGGGCCTGGCCTCCGCCGGGAGCGGCGGCAGCGCCGGGGGATTCCCGGTGAACAGCGTCCTGCCCTGGGCGGGCAGCGCCACCGCCCCGGCGACCAGCTCGCCGCGCTCCCAGAGCGCCACGTGGACCGCCCAGTCCTGGCGGCCCTCCTCGGCGAACTCCCGCGTGCCGTCCAGCGGATCGACGATCCACACCCGGTCGGCCCTGAGCCGGCGGGGATCGAGCCGCTCCTGCTGGGTCGCCTCCTCGGACAGCACACTGTCACTCGGGCGCAGTCGCGTGAGCGCCTCCATCAGGAACCGGTGCGAGGCCGCGTCGCCCTCCTTGCGCAGCGCGGACGGGTCGCCGAAGCCCTCCTTCTCCCGGAGGGCCAGGAGCCTCTCGCCCGCGTCCTCCGCCAGATCCCTGGCCAGCTCATGATCGTCGCGAATCGTCATCAGTACGCTCCAGCTCCTCGCGCGACAGCCGACCAAGTCTTCCACAGGATCTGAAGATCCAAAGTGAGGGACCAGTTCTCCACGTAACGCAGGTCGAGCCGGACCGATTCCTCCCAGCTCAGATCGGACCTCCCGCTCACCTGCCACAGCCCCGTCATCCCCGGCTTGACCACCAGCCTGCGCCGGACGTCGTCGCCGTACCGGGCGACCTCCTCCGGCAGCGGCGGCCGGGGGCCCACCAGCGACATGTGGCCGAACAGCACGTTGATCAGCTGCGGCAGCTCGTCCAGGGAGTGACGGCGCATCCGCGCGCCCAGCGCGGTCACCCGCGGGTCGTCCCGGATCTTGAACAGCACGCCCCCGCCGTCGCTCACCAGCCCGATCTTCCGCCCCTCGGCGTCCACCGCCATCGTCCGGAACTTGTAGATCGTGAACTCCTCGCCGTCCCGCCCCACCCGCGTCTGCCGGAACAGCACCGGGCCCGGGCTCGACGCCCGGACCGCCAGCGCCAGCCCCAGCAGCAGCGGGAGCAGCGCGACCAGCAGCACCCCGGCGACGAGCCGGTCGAACAGGTTCTTGACCACCTGGCGCACGCCGACCAGCTCCGGGTGCTCCACGTGCAGCAGCGGCAGGCCCGCCACCGGGCGGATCGTGGTCCGCGGCCCGGCCACCTCCATCAGCGCCGGGGCGACCACGAGATCGGTGTGCGTCTTCTCCAGCCGCCAGGCCAGCCGGCGCAGCGCCAGCCCGTCCATCTCCGGGCAGGCCAGCACCGCCACGGTGTCGGCCTCCGCCTGTCCCACCGCGAGCGGCACGTCGGCGAAACCGCCCAGGACCGGGACCCCCGCCACCTCGTCTCTTCCGGTGTACGGCGTGCAGGCCCCCACGACCTTCATCCCGTGGTACGGCTCGCGGCGGAACCGGTCGACCAGCTCGGCGACCGCCGTACGGTGCCCCACCGCGACGACCCGCCGCATGCACCCGCCGCGCGCCCGCCTCCGGTGCAGCATCCGGCGCAGGCCGTAGCGCGCGAGCAGGGTCAGGACGGTGGTCAGCGGGACCGCCAGCACGACGTAACCCCGCGCCACGTCGGTCTTGGTCACGTAGGCGCCCACGGCGAGGGCGGCGGTGAGCATGAACCCGCACTGGATGACCCGCTGGAACTCCTCCGGGCCCAGCCCGATCAGCCGGGGCTCGTAGGCCCGGTTCAGCGCGACCGCGCACACCCACACCACGGGCAGCGCCGCGCTCAGCGCCACATAGGGCGCGACGTACGGCGTGACCTCGCCGAAGCGCACGAACAGCGCGAGGGCGCCGGCGAGACAGGCGCAGCCCACGTCCGAGACGACGGCCCGCACCCGGTGCCCGCGCACCCAGCCCGGCACCCGCGGACGGGCCGCGGGCGCCGGCCCCGGCGCCGTCTGCACGGCGGTCACGTCACGCACTCGGTTTCCTCCGTGTAATCAACCATCTACGGAATGCAATGGGATGGTATCGACGGGAGGAAAGCCCCGGAGGTTGAAGACCGAAACGTCTACGTCTATGGAAGTTGGACCTCATGCCCGGTTCGCCGGGAAAACGGATACCCGATCGGCCGGGGGAACGGCCCCGGCCCGGCGGCCCTACCGGGGCGGCCCGGACGGCTTCAGGTCGGCGGCGTGGAAGGTGTTCTGCGTCGGCTCCAGGCCCGCCTTCACCAGAGACTCCACCACGTCGGCGGCCCGGTCGACGAGGAAGCCCAGATCCTTGCGCTCGGCGGTGGCGAAGTCCTTCAGGACGAAGGAGGCGGCGTCCATCCGGCCGGGCGGGCGGCCGATGCCGAACCGCAGCCGCAGGTAGTCCCTGGTCCCCAGCGACTTCGTGATCGACTTCAGGCCGTTGTGGCCGTTGTCGCCGCCGCCCAGCTTGGCCCGGAGCGCGCCGTACGGGACGTCCAGTTCGTCGTGGACGACGATCACACGCGCCGGATCGACCTTGTAGAAGTCGGCGACGGCCTTGACCGGGCCACCCGAGAGGTTCATGAACGACAGGGGCTTGACCAGCACGGCGGGGGCGCCCGCCACCCGGCCGGTCAGCACCTCGGCCCGCGACTTGTGCGCCTTGAAGCGCTCACCCGCCCGCGCGGCCAACTCGTCCAGCACCATGAACCCCACGTTGTGCCGGTTCCCGGCGTACTCCGGCCCGGGGTTCCCCAGACCCACCACCAGCCAGCGGTCCACGGTCGGCGTCCCTTCGTCTCCATGGCGTCCATGCCGTATCCACGTCCACAACGAACCCATGCCCGGCCTCACACGCGCGTCAGGGCAGCCCGGTCCCGGACTGCCCTGACAGGTGTAGCAGAGAACGCCGTTACTCGGCGGCCTCGGCGGCCTCACCCTCGGCCGGAGCCTCGGCGGTCTCGCCCTCGGCCGGAGCCTCGGCGGCGGTCTCGCCCTCGACGGCCTCGGCGGTCGGCGCGGCGGAGATCACCAGCACCATCGCCTCCGCGTCGGCGACGAGCGTCGCGCCCTTGGGCAGCTTCAGGTCGCCCGCGGTGATCTGCGTGCCCACCTCCAGGCCCTCGACGCTGACCTCGACGCCCTCGGGGATGTGGGTCGCCTCGGCCTCGACCGAGACGGCGACCATCTGCTGGTCGAGGATGCCGTCGGCCACCTCGCCCACGACGGTGACCGGGATGTCCACGGTGACCTTCTCGCCGCGCTTGACGAGCAGCAGGTCGACGTGCTCCAGGAAGCCCTTGAGCGGGTCGCGCTGGACGCCCTTGGGCAGCGCGAGCTCGCTCACCGCGCCCTCGAGGCGGATCAGGACGTTCGGCGTGCGCAGGGCGAGCAGCAGCTCGTGGCCCGGCAGGGTCAGGTGCTGCGGGTCCGTGCCGTGGCCGTACAGGACGACGGGCACCTTGTGCTCGCGACGGATCTTGCGGGCGGCGCCCTTGCCGAACACGCTGCGCTGCTCGGCCTTGATGACTACCTCGGACACGGCGGATCTCCTAGGGATCGTCGATGACGGAGAGGCGCGCTCCCCCTCACCCGCCCTAGCGGAAGGCGTTACGAGCGCGCGCAACCTTTACAGCCTATCCTGCCCGCGGCAGCGCTCGGCCCCGCCGGGCCCGCCGCCGGGTCCCGGCCCAGCCGGCCCGGCCGGTCCGGCGCGCCCCCGGACACAGGACCGGCCCGGGGACCGCTGGTCCCCGGGCCGGTCTCTCAAGGGTCTCTCAGCAGTCGCCCTCGAACATGCTCGTCACCGAGCCGTCGCTGAACACCTCGGTGATCGCACGCGCGATCACCGGAGCGATCGACAGCACGGTCAGCTTGTCGAACTTCTTCTCCTCCGGCAGCGGCAGCGTGTTGGTGACGATGACCTCCGACACCTGCGAGTTCTTCAGGCGGTCCACCGCCGGATCGGAGAACACCGCGTGCGTGGCGGCCACGATCACGTCGGTCGCGCCCTGCTCGTACAGCGCGTCGGCGGCCTTGCAGATCGTGCCCGCCGTGTCGATCATGTCGTCGATCAGCACGCAGGTGCGGCCCCGCACCTTGCCGACGACCTCGTTCACCTTCACCTGGTTGGCCACGTCCAGGTCACGGCGCTTGTGGATGAAGGCCAGCGGCGTGCCCAGCGTGTCGGCCCAGCGCTCCGAGAGCCGCACCCGGCCGGTGTCCGGCGAGACGACCGTGGTGTTGGCCAGGTCGATCTTGTCCTTCATGTAGTTGACCAGCACCGGCATCGCGAACAGGTGGTCCACCGGGCCGTCGAAGAACCCCTGGATCTGCGAGGTGTGCAGGTCGATCGACATCAGCCGGTCGGCGCCCGCCGTCTTGAACAGGTCCGCCATCAGGCGGGCCGTGATGGGCTCGCGGCCCCGGCCCTTCTTGTCCTGGCGGGCGTAACCGAAGAACGGCATGACCACGGTGATCCGCTTGGCGGAGGCGCGCTTGAGCGCGTCCACCATGATCAGCTGCTCCATGATCCACTTGTTGATGGGCTCGGTGTGGCTCTGGATGACGAACGCGTCGCTGCCCCGCACCGACTCCTGGTAGCGGGCGTAGATCTCACCGTTGGCGAAGTCGCGCAACGTCGTCGGCGTGAGCTCCACTCCCAGATGGCTGGCCACCTCCTCCGCCAGCGCCGGATGCGAGCGCCCGGAGAAGAACATCATCTTCTTCTCGCCGGTCTGCTTGATGCTGCTCATGTGGAGGTGCTCCCCTGCTGATCTCCGGCCTCGGCCGCGCGCTGCGCCGCCTCCGCCGATCTGGTGCCCGGCCGCTTGCGCGCCGTCCACCCTTCGATGTTGCGCTGCCGCGCCCGGGCCACCCCCATCGCCCCCGGAGGGACGTCGCTGGCGATGACCGAGCCCGCGGCGGTGTAAGCGCCGTCGCCGATGTCCACCGGCGCGACGAGCATGGTGTCGCACCCCACGAACGCGTGGTCCCCCACCGTCGTGTGGTGCTTGCTGACGCCGTCGTAGTTGACGAACACCGACGAGGCCCCGATGTTCACCCCTGCCCCGAGGGTGGCGTCGCCCACATAGGTCAGGTGCGGAACCTTCGAGCCCTCGCCCACCCGGGCGTTCTTCATCTCGACGTACGTCCCGGCCTTCGCCTTGCGGGCCAGCACGGTGCCCGGGCGCAGGTAGGCGTACGGCCCCACCATGGCCTCCGGCCCGATCTCCGCCTCCACGCAGACGGCGTTGCGCACCACCGCGCCCTCGCCGACCACCGTGTCCGTCAGCGTGGTCGCCGGCCCGATCTCGGCCCCCTCGCCCACCGACGTGCGGCCGTGCAGCTGCGTGCCCGGGTGCAGCAGGACGTCCTGCTCCAGGACGACGTCCGCGTCCACCCACGTGCTGTCCGGGTCCACCACCGTCACGCCCGCCCGCATGTGCGCCTCCAGCAGCCGGGAGTTGAGCACCTTGCGCGCGAACGCCAGCTGGACCCGGTCGTTGACGCCCTCGACCTCGACGTGGTCGGCCGCGACGTACGCGCCGACCCGGTGACCGTCCCGGCGCAGGATCGACAGGACGTCGGTGAGGTACTCCTCCCCCTGGACGTTGGCGGTGGAGACCCGCTTGACCGCGTCGGCCAGCAGCGCGCCGTCGAAGGCGTAGACGCCCGAGTTCATCTCCCGGATCGCCCGCTGCTCCGCGGTGGCGTCCTTCTCCTCGACGATCTCCAGCACGGCCCCGGTCCCGTCGCGGACGATCCGCCCGTACCCGTGCGGGTCCGGGACCTCCGCGGTGAGGACCGTGACGGCGTTGCCCTCCCCGGCGTGCCGCTCCAGCAGCCCGGCGAGAGTGCTCGTGCGCAGCAGCGGCGTGTCGCCGTACGTCACCAGCACCGTGCCCTCGACGGCCCCGACCTCCTCCAGGACGGTCCGGACCGCGTGCCCCGTGCCCCGCTGTTCGGCCTGGACCACGGTCTGCGCGTCGGGACTGGTGAGCGCCAGATGCGCGCCGACCCGCTCCCGCCCGTGGCCGATGACAACAATGAGCCGCTCGGGTTCGAGACCTCGAGCGGCGGTGAGCATGTGGTCCACCAGGGTGCGACCGCACAGCTCGTGCAGGATTTTGGGTGTTTTCGATTTCATCCGGGTGCCCTCGCCTGCGGCGAGGACGATGACGGCGGCCGGGCGCGGCACACTCACGGACGAGGCTCCCTCGGCATCGCGATTGAGACATGGCGAAGCGGGATGACGTACGGCTACCTCCCGGGCACCGCACCGTCACCCACTCGACAACGTGAGGATACCTGCCGGGCCGGGATCCACCCAGCCAACCTGCCGCCCTACAAAGAGGACAAAAATCACAGCTCCGGCACCAGGACTCGAACCTGGACAACAAGGACCAAAACCTTGGGGGCTGCCAATTACCCAATGCCGGATCGCCCGGACGGTTCTCACAGGTCACGACCTGACAGAACCGCTCCGTCCCCACCTTACCGATAAGCCAGGCGACTCGCCCCTTTATGGATCAGCCGCCGGCTCCGCCGTCCGGCCATCAGCCGCCGGCTCCGCCGTCCGGCCGTCCCCGCCGCCCGCCCCTCGCGCCGTCGGCGCGGACACTTCGCGGCCACCACCCGTCCCGGAACGGTGGATTAGCGACCGTCCGGCGGGGCAGACGTACAGGGCTCGTTCCTTACCAGGTCAGAAGAGCTGGAAGCAAGGTTCGCCCGTGCCAGGAAATTCCCAGCGAAGTCGTGTTGGTTCTTGGCCACTCCTAACTTACTCTAGCGTAGGTTACGGTTGCGTAGCCGGACAAAAGGTCCATCCTTCTCCAACCGCGAGGTAGCGCATGACAGTCACCACGGACCGTCCCACCCCAGGGCCCAAGCCGGACATCGACCCGGAGCTGAAGACCACACCCGAGCTCATCACCTTCGGCGTGGTCGTGGGGGCGCCGCTGGTCGCCCTGGCCGCCGCCGTCCCCATCGCCTGGGGGTGGGGACTACTGGGCTGGACCGACGTCGTGATCGCCGGCGTCTTCTACCTGGTGTCCGGGCTGGGCGTCACCGTCGGGTTCCACCGCTACTTCACGCACGGCTCCTTCAAGGCCAAGCGCCCGCTGAAGCTCGCGCTGGGCATCGCGGGCAGCCTCTCGCTGGAGATGTCGGTGCTGGACTGGGTGGCCACCCACCGCAAGCACCACAAGTTCTCCGACAAGGACGGCGACCCGCACTCGCCGTGGCGGTTCGGCCCCGGCTTCTGGTCGCTGGCCAAGGGCCTGCTCTGGGCGCACATGGGCTGGCTGTTCGAGTCCACTCGCGCCAACCGCGAGAAGTACGCCCCCGACCTGGTCAAGGACCCGGACATCATCAAGCTGCACAAGTGGTTCCCGGCGCTGGCGATCTTCTCGATGACGGCCCCGGCGGTGCTGGGCGGCCTGCTGACCTGGTCGTGGCAGGGCGCGGCGACCGGTTTCTTCTGGGGCACGCTGGTCCGCATCGGCCTGCTCCACCACGTGACCTGGTCGATCAACTCCATCTGCCACGTCTTCGGCGAGGAGGCCTTCGAGTCGCGCGACAAGTCGCGGAACGTGTGGTGGCTGGCCATCCCGTCCTTCGGCGAGTCCTGGCACAACCTGCACCACTCCGACCCGACGTGCGCCCGCCACGGCGCGCTGAAGGGGCAGATCGACCTCAGCGCCGGCATGATCCGCTGGTTCGAGAGGTTCGGCTGGGCCCACGACGTCCGCTGGCCCACCCCCGAGCGGCTGGCGGCGAAGCGCATTGCCTCCTGACCATACCGAGCCGTCTGGGCACGCCAGGCTATCCGGGCACGCCGGTCCGCCTGGCCCTCCCGGACACACCGGCCGTCCCTCCACCGCCGTCGCGATCCGCGCGGCGACGCCCGCCAGTCGGCCCGCTCCGGCGGTCCGATCCGGCGGGCGTCCCGTTTCGTCGGCCGGGAACGTCATTATGGGAACTGTGAGCGAACCCCGACGAAGGATGACCGGCAAGGAGCGCCGGGAGCAGCTGATCCAGATCAGCCGGACCCTGTTCGCGGAGAAGGGGTTCGACGGCACCTCGGTCGAGGAGATAGCGGCGACCGCCAACGTCTCCAAGCCGGTGGTCTACGAGCACTTCGGCGGCAAGGAGGGCGTCTACGCCGTCGTCGTCGACCGCGAGATGCAGAAGCTGCTCGGCATGGTCACCGAGGCCCTGTCGGCCTCGCACGCGCTGGTGAAGCTGGAGCGGGCCGCGCTGGCGCTGCTGGCCTACGTGGAGGAGAACAGCGAGGGCTTCCGGATCCTGGTCCGCGACTCCCACGCGGCGTCGGGCACGGGCACGTTCGCCAGCCTGATCAACGACATCGCCAGCCAGGTCGAGGATGTCATGGTCGACGAGTTCGCCGGGCGCGGCTACGACCCGAAGCTGGCGCCGATGTACGCCCAGATGCTGGTCGGCATGGTGGCGCTGACCGGCCAGTGGTGGCTGGACGTGCGGCGGCCCTCGCGCGAGGAGGTGGCCGCGCACCTGGTCAACCTCGCGTGGAACGGGCTGACGGGCCTGAACCCGCAGCCCCGCCTGACCTCCGGCTCCCGGCTGATCGAGGAGCGGCGGGCGCCGCTCCTGCCGCGCCCGACCGAGAAGGAGCTGCGCGAGCGCGAGCGCGCCAGGGAGCGCGAGCTGCGCGAGGCCGAGAAGGCCCGCGAGCGCGAGCTGAAGGAGCGGGAGAAGATCCGCGAGCGCGAGCTGCGTGAGGCCGAGAAACTGGCGCGCGAGGCCGAGAAGGCGCGGCTGCGCGAGCTGAAGGAGCAGGAGAAGATCCGCGAGCGCGAGCAGCGCGAGGCCGAGAAACTGGCGCGTGAGCAGGAGAGGGCGCGCGAGCGGGAGCTTCGCGAGGCCGAGAAGGCCCGCGAGCGCGAGCAGCGCGAGCTGGAGCGGGCCCGGATCCGCGAGGCCAGGGAGGCTGAGCGGGCAAGCAACAGCAGCCGTTGAGCCGAAATTAACGTCCCGTTCAACAAAAGCGGGCATTGTGGTCATATGTCCGTCGAACCCGTGCATCCTGCCCCAGAAGGGCCACCTCTCCCACAGGAGCGCTTCCTCAACCGGGAAGAGAGCTGGCTCCAGTTCAACCAGCGTGTCCTGGAGCTGGCGGAGGACCCGTCCCTGCCGTTGCTGGAGCGGGTCCGCTTTCTGGCGATCTTCGCCAGCAACCTGGACGAGTTCTTCCGGGTACGGGTGGCCGGGCTGAAACGACGGATGGCCACCGGCCTGCTGCTGCGCACCAAGAGCGGGATGAAGCCCCGCGAGGAGCTGGCCAGGATCGCCGCCATCGCCGACGAGCTGGCGCAGCGGCACGCGACCTGCTTCCACGAGCGGGTCTCTCCGCAGCTCGCCGCCGAGGGCATCGTGATCGTCCGCTGGGACGATCTGAGCCGCGACGAGCGCACCGAGATGCGCAAGCTGTTCCGGGAGCGGATCCGGCCGGTGCTGACGCCGCTGGCCGTCGATCCCGCCCACCCGTTCCCCTACATTTCGGGTCTCTCCCTCAACCTCGCCGTGACGGTCCGGAACCCCTCGACCGGGCACACGGTGTTCGCCCGGGTGAAGGTGCCGGGCCGGCTGCCCCGCTTCGTCGCGGTGTCCAGGGACCGGTTCGTCCCGCTCGAAGACGTGATCGCGGCCCACCTGGGCCAGCTCTTCAAGGGCATGGAGATCGTCGAGCACCATGTCTTCCGGGTCACCCGGAACGAGGATCTCGAGGTGGACGAGGACGTCACCGAGAACCTCATGCAGGCGCTGGAGAAGGAGCTGCTCAAGCGGCGCTTCGGCCCGCCGGTCCGGCTGGAGGTGGAGGACAGCATCACGCCGGGCGTGCTGGAGCTGCTGGTGGAGGAGCTCGGCGTGGCCGAGCACGAGATCTACCGGCTGCCCGGCCCGCTCGACCTCACCGGGCTGCACACGATCGCCGACCTGGACCGGGGGGAGCTGAGCTTCCGCCCGTTCGTGCCCGCGGAGGTCGTCCACGTCGAGGACGACATCTTCGCGGTGCTCCGCGAGCGGGACGTGCTGCTGCACCATCCGTACGACTCGTTCGCCACGAGCGTGCAGCGCTTCATCGAGCAGGCCGCCGCCGACCCGAACGTGCTGGCGATCAAGCAGACGCTCTACCGGACCAGCGGCGACTCCCCGATCGTGGACGCGCTGATCGACGCGGCCGAGGCGGGCAAGCAGGTCGTCGTGGTGGTGGAGATCAAGGCGCGGTTCGACGAGCACGCCAACATCAGCTGGGCGCGCAAGCTGGAGCGGGCCGGGTGCCACGTGGTCTACGGCGTGGTGGGCCTGAAGACCCACTGCAAGCTGGCCCTGGTCGTCCGCCAGGAGTCCTCCGGGGAGCTGCGCAGCTACTGCCACATCGGCACCGGCAACTACAACCCCAAGACCGCCCGGATGTACGAGGACCTGGGGTTGCTGACCGCCGACCCGCTCGTCGGCGAGGACGTCACGGACCTGTTCATCCACCTGACGGGATACTCCAACCACTCGGCCTACCGGCGGCTGCTGGTCGCCCCGCACTCGCTCCGGGGCGGGCTGCTGGCCAGGGTCGAGCGGGAGATCTCCCACGCGCTGGCGGGCCGTCCGGCCAGGATCCGGATGAAGACGAACTCCCTGGTGGACGAGCCGATCATCGACGCCCTCTACCGGGCGTCGCAGGCGGGCGTCCCGGTGGACCTGTGGGTTCGAGGAGTGTGCACGCTGCGGCCGGGTATCCCCGGACTGTCGGACAACATCCGGGTCAGAAGCGTGCTGGGCCGGTTCCTGGAGCACTCGCGGATCTACGAGTTCGGCCAGGGCCGCCGTCCGGAGATCTGGATCGGCAGCGCCGACCTGATGCGGCGCAACCTGGACCGCCGGGTGGAGGCGCTGGTCAAGGTCGTCAGCCAGCAGCAACGGTCCTACCTGGGCGATCTCCTCGACCGGGCGATGGCGGACACCACGGCGACGTGGTGGCTCAACGCGGACGGTTCCTGGACCCGGCACACCGGCGACGACCTGCAGAGCCACCTGATCGGCACCCGCCGATGGAGGACCATCGATGACTGAGCCCGACGTCCACCCGACCGACGTGATCCGCGCGGCCGGGGCGGTGGTGTGGCGGGGCGAGGAGTCGGCCCCGGAGGTCGCCCTCGTCCACCGGCCCAAGTACGACGACTGGACCTTCCCCAAGGGCAAGCTGAAGCCCGGCGAGCACGTGATCGGCGGCGCGCTGCGCGAGGTGGCCGAGGAGACGGGGGCCGCGGTCGTCCTGGGCCGGCTGCTCCCGCCGGTCCACTACATGAAGGGCGGCCGGCTCAAGCGGGTCGACTACTGGCTGGCCCGCGCGGTCTCGGACGGCCGGCACACCGGACTGGACGAGGTCGACGAGGTGGCCTGGGTGCCGCTGGAGGAGGCCCGGCGGCGGCTGACCTACGAGTGGGACGCCGGTCTGCTCCGCGCGCTCACCGCGCTCCCGCTGACGACCACGCCGCTGCTGCTGGTCCGGCACGGCGTGGCCGGTTCGCGCCAGGAGTGGCGGGGCGACGACGACCTGCGCCCGCTGGACGAGACCGGCACGGCCCAGGCCGGGGTGCTCGCGGACGCCCTGTACGGCTACCGCCCGGTGGAGCTGGTCAGCTCGCCGAGCAGGCGCTGCGTGCAGACCCTGGAGCCGTACGCCGAGCGGGCCGGGCTGGAGATCCGCCACGAGCCCCTGCTCTCGGAGCGCGACTACGACCTCCGGGCCTCACGCCGCCTGGTCGCCGAGGCGCTGTCCGCGGACCGGCCGGCGGCGCTGTGCAGCCACGGCAAGGTGCTCACCGAGCTGATCTCCGGGATCGTCGACCGGCCCGCCGACTCGCACCTGCGCAAGGGCGCGTTCCTGGTCCTGCACCGCGCCGGGGGCCGGGTCGTGGCGATGGACCGTTACACGACCTGAGGCCCCTCGCACCGCCCGCGGCCCCGACGCCCGGCTGACAGGCTCCGTCACACCGCCCGCGGTTTCACCGTACGTCCTGAAGAGGCCCGTCACACCGCCCGCGGCCCCGACCCACATCCTGCCGTCCGTCGTGCGGCGGCGGTCACAGGAGCTTGGCGACCGCCTGGGTGGTCTTCTCCCACACGCCGGGGAACTCCTTGGAGGCGCGCGCGGCCCGGGCCCGTTCGAGGCCCGTCAGGACGCCGTAGGTGAAGGTGTCCTCCCCCGCCTGCCGCGCCCGCCCGGCCTCCGCGGTGAGCCGCTCCTGGGCGACCAGGCCGTCCCGGTGGGCGCCCAGCACGTCCTGCACGGCCTCCGCCCGGTCGGCCAGCTCGGACATGCCGAGCACCTCGGCGGTGTAGCGGGCGCGTTTGGCGGCCTTGCGCACCTCGTGCATGGCGGTCTCTCGCTTGTCCGGGTCCTCGACGGCCTGGGCGGCGCCGTAGGCGCGGGTGACCCGGCGCCAGCTCTTGGCGGCGACGGCCTCGAGGGTCGCGGCGGGCTTGGCGGCCGCCTTGGTGAGCTGAGGGGCCGCGACCAGGTCGTCGAGGGCGTCGAGCAGGGCGAAGTACCGTTCGCCGGTGAGCGCCTGTCTGATCCGCTCGTACGCCTCCTGCTCGTCGTCCAGCAGGTCGGAGCCGAGCCGGGAGCGAACCGGCCCCACGATCAGCTCGCCGTCCAGGGAGTCGAGGGCGTGGGAGAACCGGTCGCGGATGACCTCCAGGTCGCGTGCCTCGCCGAGGACCCCGCCCAGCCACTTGAGCTCCTCCTGCAGGGGCTCGGTGTTCTCGGCGATCTTCCTGAAGGACTTGAGCGCGCTGCGCATCCGGCGGCAGGCCACGCGCATCTGGTGCACGGCGTCCGGCTCGGCCCGCCGTACCCGGGGGTCCTGGGAGAACAGGGCCGCCACCTGGGAGGACAGATAACCGACGATGATCTCACCGGCGCTCCCCTTCCCGGTCTTGGCGACCCGGACCGCGGGGATCTCGCGGGCGGCGCCGAGCAGGCGGGCCAGCTTGCTGGACGATCCGGCGGGGCTCGCCCCGGCCTTGCGGAGCCGCTTGCCGACCCGCTCCAGCAGCTTCCCGTCGCCCGTGCCCAGCTCGGCCTCGACCTCGCGCCAGCGCTCGACGTGCGGCTCCTCGCCGAGCACGGTGCCCTTGACCCGGTCGTCGGCGACCTCCACGAGCGTCACGCCCGCGCCGTTGCGCAGCAGGGTGACCGAGCGGCGGGTGTCGAGCTCGGCGACGGGGACGAGCGGGGCGCCCCGGGTGAAGGCGAGGACCAGGTCGGCCAGCTCCGGCGGCACCGTCTTGATGCTCCGGGTCAGCGGGTGGGTGATCTCCTGCCGGGCGCCTCTGGTCTTGGGCAGTTTCAGGTGCCAGCCGGGATCGGTGCCGCCCCTGCGCCGCCGCAGGGTGATGCCGCGCGCGGCGAGCCTGAGGTCGGGGGTGTCGAAGTAGATCGCCACGAGCTGGTGGGATCGAGGGCCGACTATGTCGTCGCAGCCCGGCAGACCCGTCAGGTCGGGAATCTCGTAGTCCGCCGGGACGTCGAACTTGTCTTCGATCTCCATCGCCACAGGCCGGCCCCATTTACCTGGTATCTACTGTGCCCTCGAAGTATTTATTGATCCTCCCCTACCCGTCCAGGGCCGGGCTTGCGCGCCACGACGAAGATTCTCCGGAAGGGGAAGACGGTGCCGTACGGCCGGCGCGGGTAAGCCTCGTTCAGCTGGGCCGCGAAGTCGGCGATGAACTCGTTGCGCTCGGCGGGGGGGAGGCGGTCGATCACCGGGCGCAGGGCGGTGCCGCTGACCCAGTGGAGCACGGCGTTCTCCCCGGGCAGGACGTGCAGGTAGGTCGTCTCCCAGGCGTCCACCGCGCACCCGAGGGCGGCGAGCCGCTCCAGGTATTCGGCCGGGCTTCCCACGGGTTCGTTCCTGACCAGGTCTCCGAGCCATTCGAGCCACTTGGTCCGGCACAGGTCGCGCAGGATCACGTGGCTGGGGGCGTCGAAGTTGCCGGGCACCTGGAAGGCGAGCCACCCTCCGGGCGCGAGCGCCTCGACCCAGCGGGACAGCAGGTCCCGGTGCTCGGGCACCCACTGCAGGACGGCGTTGGAGACGATCACGTCCACCGGGCGGTCGGGCCGCCAGTCCATGACGTCGCCGACGGAGAAGGAGAGGCGCTCCCCCGCCGGGGCCTTGTCGATCATCGCGGTCGAGGAGTCGAAGCCGTGCACTTCGGCTCCGGGCCAGCGCCTGGCCAGCTCGGCGGTGAGATCACCGGTGCCGCAGCCCGCGTCGACGACGTAGGCGGGGTCCACGGCGGCTATCCTGCCGGTGAGATCGAAGAACGGGCGCGACCGCTCGTCGGCGTAACGGCCGTAGGTCTCTGGGTCCCACATATCTCTTGACATCAAGATAATTGATATCCCCGGAGATATCTCGATGTCAAGAAAGATAGACTGCGTGTCATGACCCCGCATGACCCGGACCAGGCCCACGATGAAGTCGATCACCTGGTCGCGGCCTGGCGGCAGGAACGCCCCGACCTGGACGTGGAGCCGCTCCAGGTGCTCAGCCGCGTCTCCCGGCTGGCCCGCCACCTCGACCGCGCCCGCCGGGCCTCCTTCGCCGAGCACGGGCTGGAGAGCTGGGAGTTCGACGTCCTCACCGCCCTGCGCCGGGCCGGCAAGCCGTACGAGCTGAGCCCGGGAGCCCTGCTCCGCGCCACCCTGGTCACCTCCGGCACGATGACCAACCGGATCGACCGCCTCGCCGCGGCCGGGCTGGTACGGCGCCGCCCCGACCCCGAGGACCGGCGCGGCGTCCTGGTCTCGCTGACCGAGGCCGGGCTCAAGCGGGTGGACGACGCCTTCGCCGACCTGCTCCGCCGCGAGCACGAGCTGCTGGCCGGCCTCGGACAGCGCGAACAGCAGGCCCTCGCGGGCCTGCTGCGCACGCTACTCATCCCTTTTGACGCGACCGACACCGGAGCGCATTGATCCCACTCTGCCCTGTCCCGGGGGCCTAAACCCGATCAAGAACGAAACGGTCGCCCACCCCCGCTCACTCCCCCGGACGGCGGCCCGCGCTCACTCCCCCGGTCGGCCGCCGCTCCGGCGCCGGCGGCGCAGGAGGACGAGCCCCACCCCGCCGAAGACGAGGACCGAGGCGAGTGAGTTCGGGGCGACGCCGAACAGCACGTCGCCGTTCCCCCGGTAGCTCAGATGGCCGTTGAGCAGGAGCGGGTTCACGAGCGCGTTGTTGACCGTGTGGAGCACCACGCCGGGCCAGATCGAGCCGGTCCGCACGCGCATCTCGCCGTAGAGGACGGCCAGCGCCATGATGCCCGCGAAGAAGAGCGGCAGGTACCACGCCCACGGCAGCGACGTGGTCCGGCGGAAGTCCTCCTGGGACATCCAGACCGTGTACAGCGGAAGGTGCCACAACCCCCAGACCAGCCCGACGAGCAGGTGCGGGGCGACGCCGCGCAGGCCGAGGGCCATCGCGGTGCGCGTGCCGTAACCCCGGAAGATGAACTCCTCCAGCAGGTTCTTGACCAGCAGGAAACCGAGCCCGGTGGCGAAGGCGACGGGCAGGGACGGCGCGCCGGCCGAGGGGGCGACGGAGAACGTCGCGACGCCGGCGGCCGTCGCCGCCGCCACCGCGACGACGGCCGTGACCGGGGAGAGCGCCGTCGCGAACCCGAACCAGCGGGCCCGGCCCGCGAACCGCGGCGTGAGCCCCACAGGCCCGGCGCCGTCCCGGCTGAGGAAGTAGAGGACGAGGGCGGTCAGCGCCGGGACGGCGATCCACAGCTCCTGCCCGTTCGTACCGCCGCTCGTGGAGCCCACGCTCCCGGTGCCGACGGTCTCCCCGGCGGCCCGGTCCATGGCCGCGAAGAGCCAGCCGCCGCCGGCGGCGACGGCCGAGAAGATCGCGAAGTTGATCCGGGCGCGGAGCCGCGAGACCGGGCGGCGCCGCGACGCGACGTCCCCGAGATCGGCCGGTGCGGTCATCGTGATTCTCCGTTCGTGGAGGCGTCGTTCACGGGAGCGTCGTTCACGGGAGCGTCGTTCACGGGAGCGTCCTCAAGCAGGGCGAGGGCTTCGTCGACCCAGGCGACGACGCCTTCGGCGCTGTGCCTGCCGGCCGAGATGGTCGTCAGGATGTAGGGCAGGTCCGGGGAGCCCTTCTCCTCCTCGGAGAGCGCGCGGGCCAGGTCGTCGTATTCGGCCAGGCTCCGCACGGCGTCCGCCTTCGCCTCCAGCAGCAGCTCCCGGCACTTCCGCGCGCCCAGGGTCCGGCCGAAGAACAGGCGCAGCAGGAGGCCGTTCCGCGGCGGCGCCGCCGTGATCGGCTCGCTCAGCAGCTCGTGCAGGCGCGCGGTGCCGGAGTCGGTGATGACGAAGGTCGACGAACCGGCGCGCGGACCCTCCCGGCGCTCCACATGGCCCTGCTGTTCGAGGGCGTTGAGCGTCGGATAGATCTGCCCGAAGCTCTCGCTCCAGAAGTGCCCGAGCACGTCCCGGATCGCCTCCCGCAGCGCGTAGGCCGTCATCGGATGCATGCTCAGGCCCCCCAGGACCGCCGTCTCCGTCTGGCTCCGCCGTGCCATCGGCACCTCCTTGTCTCTGTCAGATATATCTAACAGAGACAATTGGTGGGCGCAATCCTCCGGATTGTGGAAATCGAAGGGGTTTCTCCCCGGACCGGGACCGTCCGGCGGATCCCCGACGGCCCCGACGGCCCCGACGGCCCCGACGGCCTTCAGACCGTCGGGGCCGTCGCCGTAGAGACCGTCGGGGCCGCCGCCGTACGGCGGGGCTCGGCGCCGCCGTACGGCGGGACGTCACTCGCCGAGACGGTCGGCGACCTCCAGCCACTCGGCCTCGATGGACTCCTTCTCCGCCTGCACGGCCTTGAGGTCGGCGTCCAGCTCGGCCAGGCGGCCGTAGTCGGCGGCGGCGTCGGCCATGGAGGCGTGGAGCCTGGTCTCCCGGTCGCCCAGCTTGTCGAGCTGACGCTCCAGGCGGGAGAGCTCCTTGCGGAGTTCGCGCTCCTCCTTGGCCGAGAGCCCGGCCCCGGCGGCCGCAGCCGGGCCGGAGCCCGTGGCGGTCACGGAGGCCACGGAGGTCGCAGAGCCCGAGGAGCCCGTCGCCGCCCGGGCCGACAACGCCCCGCCGGACGCGCGCCGCTGCAGGTATTCGTCCACCCCGCCGGGGAGCATCGACAACCTGCCGTCGCCCAGCAGCGCCACGCAGCGGTCGGCCACCCGCTCCAGGAAGTAGCGGTCGTGGCTGACCACGATCAGCGTGCCCGGCCAGCCGTCGAGCAGGTCCTCCAGCTCGTTCAGCGTCTCGATGTCGAGGTCGTTGGTCGGCTCGTCGAGCAGCAGCACGTTCGGGTCGTCCATGAGCAGCCGGAGCAGCTGCAGGCGGCGGCGCTCGCCGCCCGACAGGTCGCCGACGACCTTCCACTGCGCCTCGCCCTTGAAGCCGAGGCGCTCCAGCAGCTGGGAGGCGGTCCACTCTTTCTTGCCGACCTGGATGAACTTGCGGATCTCCTCGACCGTCTCCAGCACCCGGCGGGCGGGGTCGAGCTCGGCCAGCTCCTGCGACAGGTGCGCCAGGCGGACCGTCTTGCCCTGCACGAGCCTGCCCGAGTCGGGCCGGACGGTTCCGGCCAGCAGGCGCAGCACCGAGGACTTGCCCGAGCCGTTCACGCCGATCAGGCCGATCCGGTCACCGGGGCCGAACTGCCAGGTGCAGTGGTCCAGGACCTGCGGGCCCCGGCCGGGGCCGCCGGCGTGCAGGGTCACGTCCTCCAGGTCGTAGACCGTGCGGCCCAGCCGGGCGGCGGCGAACTTGACCAGCTCGACGCTCTCGCGGGCCGGCGGCTCGTCGGCGATCAGGGCCTGGGCGGCCTCGATGCGGAACTTGGGCTTGGAGGTGCGGGCGGGCGGGCCGCGCCGGAGCCAGGCGATCTCCTTGCGCATCAGGTTCTGGCGGCGGGCCTCGGAGGCCGCGGCGATCCGGGCGCGCTCGGCCTTGGCCAGCACGTAGGCGGCGTAACCGCCCTCGTAGCGCTCGACCGCGCCGTCGACGACCTCCCAGGTGCGGGTGGAGACGGCGTCCAGGAACCACCGGTCGTGGGTGACGACCAGCAGCGCGCTCTTGCGCGCCGACAGGTGCCTGGCCAGCCAGTCGATGGCCTCGATGTCGAGGTGGTTGGTGGGCTCGTCGAGGATGATCAGGTCGTGCTCGCCGATGAGCAGCCGGGCCAGGGCCGTGCGGCGGCGCTCGCCGCCCGACAGGCTCCCGGCCGGGGACGACAGGTCGATGTCGCCGAGCAGGTTGGCGAGGATCTCGCGGACGCCCGCGTCACCGGCCCACTCGTGCTCGGGCCTGTCGTCGAGGACGATGTCCCCCACCGCGCGCGCCGGGTCCAGGTCGTCGCCCTGGGACAGCACGCCGACGTGCAGGCCCCGGTTGTGCGTGACGCGCCCGGAGTCGGGCTTGAGGTTCCCGGCGATCACCGAGATCAGCGTCGTCTTACCGCCGCCGTTGCGGCCCACCACGCCGATCCGGTCGCCCGCCTCGATGCCGAGGGAGACGTCCTTCAGCAGCGGCTTGGGACCGTAGGAGTGGGAGACGGACTCAAGGTTGACCAGATTCATCGTGCGACAAGGGTATCCGGTGCGGAACCGTCCCCACGCGGGCGCGGCGACCGGTCCGCCCGGACGTCACCGCGCCTTCGCGAGCTCCCGGAGGAACGGGGTCTCACCGGGGCTTCGGGGACTCGTGGACGACCGTGGGCCCGGGGACGGGGCCGTGGGCGGTCAGGACGTCGCGGGCGACGTTCTCGGTCTTCAGGGCGGCGGCCAGCGTCTCGGCGTGGGCCGCGGACTCCGCCAGGAAGGCGCAGGTCGGGCCGGAGCCGGAGACGACGGCGCCCAGGGCCCCGTGCTCGCCGCCGGCCTGGAGGGTGCGGGCCAGGGAGCCGCGCAGGGACAGGGCGGCGGGCTGCAGGTCGTTGGTGAGCTCGGCGCCGAGCGCCTTCGCGTCGCCGGCGCGGAGCGCGGCCAGCAGCGGCTCGGCGGCCCGGGGGTGCCCGATCCGCTCTCCGCCCCGCTCGCGGATGCGGTCGCACTCGCCGTACACCTTCGCGGTGGACAGGCCGCCGTCGGCCAGGGCGAAGACCCAGTGGAACGTTCCGCCGACCTCCAGGGGGGCCAGCCGCTCGCCCCGGCCGGTGCCCACGGCGGTCCCGCCCAGCAGCGCGAACGGGACGTCGCTGCCGAGGTCGGAGGCGATCTCCATGAGGTCCTCCAGCGGCAGGCCGAGACCCCACAGCTCGTTGCAGGCGACCAGGGCCGCGGCCGCGTCGGCGCTGCCGCCCGCCATGCCGCCCGCCACCGGGATCGCCTTGCGGATGGCCAGGCTCACGCCGTAGGAGCGGCCGGCGTGCCGGGCCAGCGCGACGGCGGCCTGGATGGCGAGGTTGTCGCCGTCCTCCGGCACCTGGTCGGCGGACTCGCCCTCGACCCGGACGCTCATCCCGGTCTCCGCGCTGGCCGTCACCTCATCGAAGATCGAGACGGCGTGGAAGACGTTCACCAGGTCGTGGTAGCCGTCATCGCGGAGCGGGCCCACCGCCAGCTGCAGGTTGACCTTGGCGGGAACGCGGACGGTCACGGAGTTCATGCGTCCCCCTCGGCACGCTCGCTAGTCACGGTCTCCGATCGTAACGGGACCGCTCCGACACCAATGCCAACAGATCGACAAATCACGCCATGGGCGGCTCGTCCTCACTACGGGCGGTTCTCGGCGATCCGGGCGAAATCCTCGACCGTGAGCTGCTCGCCGCGCGCCGAGGGGTCGATCCCGGCCCCGCGCAGGGCCCGCTCGGCGGCGGCGGCCGTACCGGCCCAGGAGGCCAGGGCGGCGCGCAGGGTCTTGCGGCGCTGGGCGAAAGCGGCGTCCACGACCTCGAAGACCTCCTCGCGGGCGGCCCCGGTGGCCGGAGGCTCGCGGCGGGTCATCGCGACGAGGCCGGAGTCCACGTTGGGCACCGGCCAGAAGACCGTGCGGCCGACGGGGCCGGCGCGGCGGACGTCGGCGTACCAGGCCGCCTTGACCGAGGGGATGCCGTAGATCTTCGAGCCCGGTACGGCGGCCAGCCGGTCGGCGACCTCCGACTGGACCATGACCAGGACGTTCCGGAGCGAGGGCAGGGTCTCCAGCAGGTGCAGCACGACCGGCACCGAGACGTTGTAGGGCAGGTTGGCGACCAGCGCGGTCGGCTTCTCCTCGGGCAGCTCCTCCGGCCGGACGCGCATGGCGTCGGCGAGCACCACGGTGAGCCGCCCGGCCAGCTCGGGGGCGCGCTCGGCGACGGTCAGGGGGAGCTGCCCGGCCAGGACCGGGTCGATCTCCACCGCCACCACCGCGCGGACCTCGGGGAGCAGCGCCAGGGTGAGCGAGCCCAGTCCGGGGCCGACCTCGATGACCACGTCGTCGGGGTCGAGCCCGGCGGTCCGGACGATCCGGCGGACCGTGCCGCCGTCGATCACGAAGTTCTGGCCGAGCTTCTTCGTCGGCCGAATGTCCAGCTTCTCCGCCAAATTACGTATTTCTACGGGCCCGAGAAGGCTCATGCTGGTTCCCCGCCCGTTCTCTTCCCGACTCCCCACGACATCCAACAAGTTTCGCGCATCGAACACGATGCGGCGACGCATGATGAAGACGAGAGGTCCCGTTGTGGATACGGTTACCCCACGGGGGATGGCCACAGGAGAAGGGGAGCTCCCCCGTGAGCACTACGTGAACCAGCCCGGTGTCGGGGGACTGCGCGCCGGCGACCCCGAGCAGATCGGCCCGTACCGCCTGCTCGGCCGGCTCGGCGAGGGCGGCATGGGCACCGTCTACCTCGCGCTGGCCCCGACCGGGCGTCCGGTCGCGGTCAAGGTCGTCAAGGCGGAGTTCGCGATCGAGGAGGGGTTCGCCGCGCGCTTCCACGCCGAGGTGGACAACGCCCGGCGGGTGGCCTCCTTCTGCACCGCCCAGGTGCTCGACAACGGCAACGCCGACGACGGCCGGCCGTACATGGTGACCGAGTACATCGCGGGGACCCCGCTGTCCCGGCAGATCACCGAGCACGGCGCGCTCGAACCCGGGCCGCTGCACGGCGTCGCCCTCGGGGTGGCCGCCGCGCTGGCCGCCATCCACGTGGCCGGGCTGGTCCACCGCGACCTCAAGCCCGCCAACGTGATCCTGTCCATGTCGGGCCCCCGCGTGATCGACTTCGGCATCGCCCGCGCGCTGGACGCCACCTCCGGGTTCACCAAGTCGGGCGAGGTGCTCGGCAGCCCCGGCTGGTGGGCCCCCGAGCAGGTGCGCGGCCAGGAGATCACCCCGGCGGCCGACGTGTTCGCCTGGGGCTGCATGGTCGCCTACGCGGGCAACGGCCGCCACCCCTACGGCCGGGGCGACATCCTCACCATGGCCACCCGGCTGCTCAACAGCCCGCCCGACCTCGGCGCGCTCCCGGCCCCGCTGAACGACCTGGCCCGCCGGGCCACCACGATGGACCCCTACCAGCGCCCCACCGCCCAGGACCTGCTGATCGCCCTGGTCGGCGGCGGGATCGCGGCCCCGTCGCCGAGCCCGGCGGTCGAACGGCCCGCGCCCACGCTGGTCGCCACCGACCTGATCAGCGGGTCGTGGGAGCCCCCGCCCAACATCGAGGCCGACTCCACCCAGACGCTCGGCGCCATCGGCTCGCTCGGCACCGAGACCACCCCGCCCCCGTACCCCTGGACGACCGGGCCGTCCTCCGTCCCGCCGGGGGCGGCGTCCACCGTTCCCCCGCGGACGGGAGCCTCCCGTCCCGCGCCCGCGACCGCCCCGGAACCGGCCTCCTCCCCGGAGCCCGGCCTCTCCCCGCGGGAAACCCCTCCCACCGGCGGAGCCCCCGCGCGCGAGACCTCCGCCTACGGCGCCCCTCCGCGCGAGACCTCCACGCGGGAGACCTCCGCGCACGGGGCCCCTCCGCGCGAGACCCCGGCACGCGGGACCCCCGCGCCTGGAACGTTCTCCGTCTCCGGGGCCTTCCCGCCGGGCGCCCCCCCGCGGCCGGGATCCCCGCCCCGGCCGTCCCCGGAACCGGTGGGCGTCCCGGGTGACCGGTCCACGATCCCGCCCGCCCCGGGGGGCCGGCCCACGATCCCGCCCGCCCCGGGGGGCCGGCCCACGATCCCGCCCGCCCCGGGAGCCCCGCCCGGACCGCCCTTCCCCGGCCCGGGCGAGCCCGTCCCGGCCCGGAGCCGGCGACGCTGGATGATCGCCGGGCTGGCCGCGGTGGCCGCGCTGGCGGTGACCGCGGTCGTTCTGATCAACGCCGTCGGCGGGACCGCCGGGACCGGCACGCCCGGCGGCCGGACGCCCGCGCCGGGCGCCACCGCCGTCACCGACGTCGGCCGCCGCATCCCGCTCGGCTCTCCGCTCACGGACCCGCAACTGGTCATCCCCCGGCCCCCGACCTGCGGCCTGACCTCCTACCAGGGCGCGACCCCGGAGCGCGGCCGGTTCTGCGTGATCGACTGGACCCTGATCAACACCGGCGGCGAGCTGGTCCCGATCGGCCGCACCCCGCCCGTCCTGATCGACGACCGGGGCACCGCCCACACTCCCGCGCCGCTCACCTCCGAACTGCCCAGCGCCCTGATCCCCGGGGCCAAGGTGGACGGCGAGCTCGTCTACGACCTTCCCCCGGCCCGCAACCCGGCCAAGCTCACCGTCCAGGTGATCGAGGGCGGCAAGAAGATCGAGGTGAAGCTGTCGTGAAGACCCTGTTCTCCCTCCTCCTCGCGGCGGCGCTGCCCCTGCTGCCCCCCGCCTCCGCGGCCGTCCCCGTGACCGCCGCATCTCCCGACCCCTGCGCCGCGGCGGGCGCGAACGACTTCGACGGCGACGGGACGGACGACGCCGTGACCGGCGACCCGCTCGCGGACGCGGCGGACACCGAAGGCGCGGGGGCGGTGCACGTGCTGTCCGGCCGGGGCGGGAGCGGGATCGCCGTGACGGCTTCCGAGCCCGCGGCGGGTGACGGCTTCGGGTGGTCGGTGAAGCTGACCCACCTCGACGAGGACCGCTGCGCCGACCTGCTGGTCGGCGCGCCGTACGCGGACGTGTCCGGCGCCGAGGACGCCGGCGCGGTCTACGCGGTGTACGGCGGAGCGGAACGCAGGATCACCCGCCTGACCGCCCGGGAACCGGAGGCCGACGCCCACTTCGGCTGGTCCCTGGCCGCGCGCGGCCCCCTGGTCGCGGTGGGGGCGCCGCACGAGAACGCCGACGGGGTCAACGACTCCGGCGCGGTCCACCTGTTCGAGGCCCGCGGCCTCGGCGACGCCCGGCGGATCTCCCAGAACACCGAGGGGGTCACCGGCAACGGCGAGGTCGGCGACATGTTCGGCTGGGCGGTGGAGCTGGGCGGGCTGGGCGGGGACGCCGACGAGATCGATCTCGCCGTCGGCCTGCCGTACGAGAACGACGACGGGACGGGTGTGCAGGTCGACGAGGGGAACCTCGACTCGGGGTCGATCGGGATCCTGTTCGACGTGCGGAAGAACCGGGGGGAGCAGGTCAGCAAGAAGTGGGACCTGCGCGAGGTCGCGAAGGCCGAGGCCGGCGACCGGTTCGGCTACGCCCTGGCCTACGGCGAGGAGGGGGGCACGGGCTACCTGGCGGTGGGCGCCCCCCTCGGCGACAGCGGCTCGGTGAAGGACTCCGGGCTGGTCCAGCTCTTCAGGGCGACCGAGGCCGAGGAGATCGCCCCGGTGGCGACGTTCACCCAGAAGGAGCCGGCCTCGGGCGAGGGGTACGGTTTCTCGCTGGCGTTCTCCGGGGGCGAGGGGCTGCGGCTGGCGGTGGGCGCCCCGTTCGACGGGCCCGACCGCCGCGGCGGCGTGAGCCTGTTCCCGGTGGGGTCCCCGGACCAGGAGCGGCTGGTGGGCGGGGCCGGCCCCGACGAGCGTTTCGGCTGGTCGGTGGCCGCCAGCGGGAACAAGCTGGTGGTCGGGGTCCCGGACCGCGGAAGCTCGGGAAGCGTGGCGCTGCTGGGCCGCAACGACGGCGCGGTCACCCCGCTCACCCCGGGCTCGGGGGACATCCCGGCCCTCGACGGCGGCGTCTCGATCGACTTCGGCGCGGCCACGGGGTGAGCGCCGCCGGTCGGCGGACGGTCACCAGGCGGTCGCCAGGCGGTCACCAGGCGCCGAAGACGGTCTCCCCGTTGGCGCGGATCGCCGCGGCCAGCTCGCCGGGGTCCATGCCCTTGACCTCCGCCAGGCAGCGCAGGACCAGCGGGATGAGGTAGGGCGCGTTCGGCTTGCCCCGGTGCGGGACGGGGGGCAGGTAGGGCGCGTCGGTCTCGACGAGGATCAGCTCCTTGGGGGCCGTCTCGGCCGCCTCACGGAGATAGCCGGCGTTCTTGTAGGTGACCGGGCCGGAGAAGGACATGAAGTAACCGGCGTCGGCGCACTTCCTGGCCAGCTCGGCGTCGCCGGAGAAGCTGTGGAAGACCACGACGTCCGGGGCTCCCTGGTCGGCGAGCACGCGCAGCACGTCGTCGTGGGCGTCCCGGTCGTGGATGACCAGGGCCTTGCCGGTCCGTTTGGCGATCTCGATGTGCGCCCGGAAGCTGGCGTGCTGGTCGTCCCGGGACGCCCAGTCGCGGTAGTAGTCGAGCCCGGTCTCCCCCACCGCCCTGACCTGGGGCTCGCCCGCCATCTCCTCGATCTCCGCCAGGACCTCGGGGGTGGCGGCGTGCGCCTCGTTGGGGTGGATCGCCACCCCGGCGTAGACGTCCGGGTGGATGCGGGCGACATCGGTGTTCCACCGCGAGGAGCCCAGGTCGTAGCCGATCGTGACCAGCCGGGTCACCCCGACGGCCCGGGCCTCCTCGAGGATCCGCTCCACGCTCGCCTCGGCCGCCTGCGCGGCCTGCGCCACGGGGTCGCCCGAGGACGCCTGGCGGTTGCCCACCATGATGTCGAGGTGGCAGTGGCTGTCGAAGACATCGCCGGTCAACGGCTCCGGCGCGGCCGGCATGCTGGTCACATCGCCAAACTTACCGCCAGACGACCGGCGGGCGTCCTGAGAGCGCCCCTCCGGGGAGGGTGAGAGCCCGCCGCCGCACGGCGCGGCCGCCCGGACCGGGGTGGTCCGGACGGCCGTACGGCTCCGGCGGGCTACTCGCCCAGGCGGGCGAGCTCCTCGTCGACGATCTTGGGGTCGAGCTTGCGGAACAGCGGGGTCGGCGGGGCGAGCGGGGTGCCCGGCCGGATCGGGACGGACTCCCAGCGGGCCGCCCCCTCGTAGGAGCCGCTGATGACCGGGTAGCTCCGGCCGCCCTCCCCGCCCTCCTCGGCGACCTCCTGCAGCTCGGGCATGCCCGACCAGACGCCGGTGCCGCCGAGCATCGAGTAGATCTTGTTGGAGGAGTTGGGCAGGAACGGGGTCAGCAGGGTCTTGGCGTCGTCGACCACCTGCAGGGCGACGTGCAGGATGGATCCGACCCGCGCGGGGTCGTCCTTGATCTTCCAGGGCTCCTGCTCGGCGAGGTAGCGGTTGGCGTCGCGGACGACGTCGAACGCCTCGGTCACCGCGTTCTTGAACCGGGAGCGGGCCAGCTCCGCGCCGACGGGGGCGAAGGCCGCGCGCGAGCGCTCCAGCAGCGCCCGGTCGGCGTCGGTCAGCTCGCCCGCCTCGGGGACGGCCCCGAAGTTCTTGGCGGCCATCGAGATCGAGCGGTTGACCAGGTTGCCCCAGGCGGCCACCAGCTCGCCGTTGTTCCGGTTGAGGAACTCCGACCAGGTGAAGTCGGTGTCCTGGTTCTCCGGCCCGGCCACCGCGATGTAGTAGCGCAGCGCGTCGGCGTCGTAGCGCTCCAGGAAGTCGCGCACGTAGATGACGACCTGGCGGGAGGAGGAGAACTTGCGCCCCTCCATGGTCAGGAACTCGCTGGAGACCACCTCGGAGGGGAGGTTCAGCGCGCCGAGCGAGCCCGGCGTGCCGCCCCTGGCGCCCTGGCCGTTGTAGCCGAGCAGCAGCGCGGGCCAGATCTCCGAGTGGAAGACGATGTTGTCCTTGCCCATGAAGTAGTAGCCGCGGGCCTCGGGGTTCTGCCACCACTGGCGCCAGGCGTCCGGGTCGCCGGAGCGGCGGGCCCACTCGATGGAGGCGCTGAGGTAGCCGATGACCGCGTCGAACCAGACGTACAGCCGCTTGTTGGCCTGGTCGCTCCAGCCCTCCAGCGGGATCGGCACGCCCCAGTCGAGGTCACGGGTGATCGCCCGCGGGTGCAGGTCGCCGAGCAGGTTGAGGGAGAACTTCAGCACGTTGGGCCGCCACTCGCCCTGCTTGGACTGCAGCCAGCCGCCGAGCACCTCGGCGAAGGCGGGCAGGTCGAGCATGAAGTGCTCGGTCTCCACGAAGATCGGCGTCTCGCC
Organism: Planobispora longispora; assembly: GCF_016863135.1. GTDB lineage: Bacteria > Actinomycetota > Actinomycetes > Streptosporangiales > Streptosporangiaceae > Planobispora > Planobispora longispora. Next base: position 25,922 of record NZ_BOOH01000026.1, on the reverse strand, counting down.
GTTGATCCGGCTGACCGGGTTGATCAGCTCGATCGGGTCGAGCTGGTTGCCGCAGTTGTCGCACTGGTCGCCGCGCGCCCCGTCGTAGGAGCAGATCGGGCAGGTGCCCTCGATGTAGCGGTCGGGCAGGGTGCGGCCGGTGGACGGCGAGATCGCGCCCATCGTGGTCTTGGGGAAGACGTAGCCGTTGGCGTGCAGGCCCTTGAAGATCTCCTGCGCCACGGCGTAGTGGTTGGCGGTCGTGGTCCGGGTGAACAGGTCGTAGGAGAGCCCCAGGGCCGTGAGGTCTTCGGCGATCACCCGGTTGTAGCGGTCGGCGACCTCGCGGACGCCCAGGCCCTCCTTGTCGGCCTGCACCTGGATGGGCGTGCCGTGCTCGTCGGTCCCGGAGACCATCAGGACCTTGTTGCCCGCCATCCGCTGGTAACGGCTGAAGACGTCGGACGGCACGCCGAATCCGGAGACGTGCCCGATGTGGCGGGGGCCGTTGGCGTAGGGCCAGGCGACCGCGGTCAGGATGTGCTGGGACATGGCTCCAAGCCTAGTGCCGGTCGCCTGTGAATCTTGTGCCTACCCGTGACACGCCCGGATTCCGGGTCAGGCGGTGCTGCTCTCGCGCCGCTCCCGGGTGACGGCCTCGGCGGCCTCCTCCGCGGCCGAGGCGGCCACGTCGATGGGCGTCTCGCGGGTGCGGCGGATGCCCAGGATGCTGATGAACAGCGAGGCGAAGATGGTCTGGAAGCTCATGATCAGCGCCGTGGCCGAGGGCACGACGAGGCGCAGCGACTCCGACGGGATCAGCGGGCCGAAGCTGCGGGTCTGCCAGTGGACCAGCGAGGCGACCAGGCCGCCGAGACCGGCCAGGGCCAGCAGGCCGCCGGCGATCAGGCCCTTCTCCAGCGAGACGATGTCCACGAGCTTGCGCACCCGCCGGTCCTCGGGCAGGAAGCCCTCCTCCGCGGCGTACACCTTCGTGAACAGGGCGAACAGCACCGCCTGGAAACCGATCACCAGCATCGCCGACGCGCCGACCAGGGTGTCGACGTCGAAGCCGAGCTTGCCGATGTAGACCGGGCCGAAGGTCAGCGCGGTGCCCGCGACCAGGCCGAGGGTCATCATGACCAGGCCGGGGATGAAGAACAGCCAGCGCGGGCTGTACAGCATCAGGAAGCGCAGGTGGCGCCAGCCGTCGCGCCAGGAGCGCAGGTGCGGCGGGCGGGAGCGGCCGTCGGGCGAGAGCGTGGTGGGCACCTCGCGCACGTCCAGCCCTGACAGGGTCGAGCGGACGACCATCTCGCTGGCGAACTCCATGCCGCCGGTCTGCAGGCCCAGCCGGAGGATGGAGTCGCGGCGGAAGCCCCGCAGGCCGCAGTGGAAGTCGCCGATGGCGCTGGGGAAGAACAGCCGGCCGATGAAGGACAGCACCGGGTTGCCGAGGTAGCGGTGGAGCGGCGGCATCGCGCCCGGGGCGATCCCGCCCTTGAAGCGGTTGCCCATCACCAGGTCGGCGCCGTCGCGCAGCTGCTCCACGAACGGCAGCAGCGCGGTGAAGTCGTAGGAGTCGTCGGCGTCTCCCATGATGACGAACTTGCCGCGGGCGGCGCGGATGCCGCCCATGAGGGCGTTGCCGTACCCCTTGGCGTCGACGTGCACCACCCTGGCTCCGGCGTCACGGGCCAGCTGCTGCGAGCCGTCGGTGCTGCCGTTGTCGGCGATCAGCACCTCTCCGTCGATCCCGTGCTCGCGCATGCAGGCCAGGGCCTTGCGCACGCACGTCTCCACGGTCTCCGCCTCATTGAGGCAGGGCATGACCACGGTCAGTTCCACGTCTCGAACCCTTCAGTCACAGCAGAGGCAATCCCACCATGATGCCCTCTACCTCGCCATGCCCGCGTCGTCTCGGCCAAACGGCTGGCATTCTGTAATGCATGGTGACCGTCGCGGATCGACCACGCCTGGACATGCCCCCGCCCGGAAGGAAGGCCCGGGTGCTGCTGTTCCTGTACCGCCACCGCGTGTTCGCGGCCGTTCTGGCCGCCGCCTTCCTGCTGCGCATGGTCACCATGCTCGGGTACGGCCCGGCGCTGTGGTTCAACGACTCCTACGAGTACGTCTCGGGGGCGGTCTACCCCGACCGGCCCAGCGCCCTGCGCCCGAACGGCTACTCGTTCTGGCTGCTCCTGCTGCGCCCCTTCCACAGCTTCGCCCTGGTGGCCTTCACCCAGCACCTGATGGGGCTGGCCGTGGGCGGGCTGGTCTACGCGCTGCTGCGCGCGCGGTTCGGGCTGCCGGGCTGGGGAGCGGCGCTGGCGGCGGCGCCGGCGCTGTTCGACGCCTACCAGATCCAGCTCGAACACATGATCATGTCCGACACGATGTTCACGCTGCTGGTCGTGGGGGTCATCACGCTGGTGCTCTGGCACCGCACGCTGTCCTGGAAGCTGGGCGCGGCGATCGGGCTGCTGCTCGCGATCACCGCGCTGACCCGGTCGATCGGGCTGCCGATCCTCGCCCTGGTCGTGGTCTACCTGCTGGTCAAGCGGACGGGGTGGAAGCCGGTCGCGGCCATGGTGACCGTGTGCGCGGTGCCGGTGGCCGGATACATGGCCTGGTTCGCCTCGGCGCACGGCAACGTCGCGATGACCAACAGCGACGGCGCGATCCTCTACATGCGCACCGCGATGTTCGCCGACTGCAAGAAGATGGGGATCAATCCGCGCGAGGAGCTGGAGCTGGCGCTGCTGTGCATCAGCGACCCTCCCGAGCAGCGGCAGTTCGGGCAGAAGTACCTGTGGTGGGCCAGGAACGGCCAGCGCTTCCACGCCTTCGGGACGGGCACCACGTTCACCCCGGAGATGAGCCGGACCGCGGGGGATTTCGCCAAGCGGGCCATCCTGTCCCAGCCGGGCGACTATCTCGCCATCGTGGCCACCGACTTCTTCCGCGCCTTCCACTGGGGCCGGCCGCGCTTCCCCGACGCGGCCACCTACCAGCAGTACGAGTTCCCCCTCGCCAACAAGGTGCTCCCGTCGTGGTCCTCTCCCAAGAGCAGCACCACCGACCGCGACGCCCACGAGTACGACCCCGGCCTGCCGAGCGTGCTGATCGCCGAGAAGCCGCGGGTGGTCGGCACCGACCTGCACGACCCGTGGGCCGGCTTCATGCAGGGCTACCAGCAGATCGTCCGGCTGCCCGGCATCGTGCTGGGCGTCCTGCTGCTGGTCGGCCTGGCCGGGGTGGTCGCGCGCTGGCGCAAACTGGGCGGGCCCGTCCTGCTGCCGTGGCTGGCCGCCTTCGGCCTCCTGCTGGCCCCGGCGGCGACCGCCGAGTTCGACTACCGCTACGTGCTGCCGGCGGTCCCGCTGGCCTGCGTCGCCGCGGCGATCTCGCTGCGGCACGGGGTCGCCCTGCCGGGCCGGCTGCGCCTGTCCCGCCGGGCCTCCCGGGTCACACCCACCCCCGCAGCAGCATCCGCCGCCACCAGTCCTCGTGAGGGATGACCTCCCCGGAGAGAACGGGGTGGAGCCACCCGAAGTTGGCGAGCGCGAGCAGCGCGAAGGTGCCCGCCAGCGCGGCCCCCAGCGCCCTGCGGTTGGGCGGGGCGCCCGCCGGGCCGACGAGCAGCCCGGCGGCGAGCACGATCGCCAGGGCCATGAACGGCACCGCCGGGGCCATGTAGAACAGGTACATGGTCCTGTCGTCGGCGAACGCGTAGTAGAACCAGGGCAGCCAGCCCGCGGCGTAGGCCGACAGCACGGCCCCGGCCCGCCAGTCACGGGCGGCGACGTACCAGGCGATCATGACGATGAACGCGGCGAGCGCGCCGTACCAGATGACCGGCGTGCCGACCCCGAGAACCTCCTGCGCGCACCGGGCGGCGCCGCACCCGCTCGGCGGGGTGTCCCAGTGGAAGGGCACCGGGCGCAGCAGCAGCGGCCACTGCCACGGCTCCGACTGGTAGTCGTGCGGAGTCGACAGGCCGCTGTGGAAGTCCAGGACCTGGAAGTGGTAGGCCAGCCACGACCGCAGCGAGTCGAAGACGAAGTAGAACGGCCCCTGCGAGGCGGCCTGCTCCCAGTTGCGCCCCCAGCCCAGCGGAGTGGCGAACCAGCCGGCCCAGGAGGCGACGTAGACGGCCGCCGGGACCAGCACCATGCCGGACAGCGCGGTGGTCGCGTCCCTGTTCACGGCGCCGGTGTACGGCCGCCGCAGCCCGATCGCCCTGCGGGCTCCCGCGTCCCAGACCAGGGACATGACGGCGAAGGCGAGCAGGAAGAAGATCCCGGACCACTTGACCGCGCAGGCCGCCCCCAGGCACGCGCCGGCCGCGAGCCGCCACGGGCGCGCGCCCAGCCCGGGTCCCTGCTCGCTCAGCGGGGAGGATTCGTACCAGTCCACCAGCTTCGAGCGCATGTGGTCGCGGTCGACCACCAGGCAGGCGAACCCGGCCAGCACCCAGAAGGCCAGCAGGCCGTCCAGCAGCGCGGTGCGGGAGAGCACGAAGTGCAGGCCGTCCAGCGCCAGCAGGAGCCCGGCCAGGCAGCCCAGCAGGGTGGAGCGGGTCATCCGGCGGGCCACCCGGGCCAGGATCAGGATCGAGGCCACCCCGGCCACCGCCACCGCGACGCGCCAGCCGAACGGGTTCGCGCCGAAGAACTGCTCACCGGCTCCGATCATCCACTTGCCCAGCGGAGGGTGGGCCACGTACAGGGGGCAGGCACCGCTGTCCGGCGGGACGCACGTCTCCCAGATGCGGGTGTCCCCGGCGATGAGCATGCGGTCGGCGACGGGGTCCTCGACGCTGCCGAACGCCTTGCGCTCCACGCCGAAGGTGATCAGCGCGAGCGCGTCCTTGGCGTAGTAGGTCTCGTCGAACATGACCGCGTGCGGGCGGCCGAGGTCGGCGAAGCGCAGGACCGCGCCGAACGCGGCGACCAGCAGCGGACCCAGCCAGCCCCACAGCACGTTGCCCGGCATGGGCGGCACCAGCCGCTCCCGCGTTGATCCCATTTGGGAAATTATGCTGACAAGTCAGCTCCAATGGGCGGCATCGCGAAGACCGCGTTCGGGTCGGCCCCGGTGAACGCCAGTCAGCCCCCGTGGACGCCAGTCGGCCCCCGTGGACGCCAGTCGGCCCCCGTGGACGCCAGTCAGCCCCGGTGGACGGCGTCGTAGAGCTCCCGCTTGGGGATGCCCGCGGCCTTGGCCACGTCCACGATCGCCTGTTTCCGCGGCACGCCCGCCTCCTCGCGCCGCGCGACCTCGGCGACCAGGTCGTCCATGACCGGCTCCAGGTCTCCCGGGACGTGCCCGGCGACGACCACGGTGATCTCGCCCTTGACCCCTCCGGCCGCCCACTCGGCCAGCTCGCCCAGGCCGCCCCGCCGTACCTCCTCATAGGTCTTGGTCAGCTCGCGGCAGACGGCCGCGGGCCGGTCGGCGCCGAACGCCTCCGCCATCGCGGCCAGGGCCGCGGCCAGGCGGTGCGGCGCCTCGAAGAAGACCATCGTGCGCTCCTCGGCGGCCAGGGCGGTCAGCCTGCGCGCCCGCTCGCCCGCCTTGCGCGGCGGGAAGCCCTCGAAGCAGAACCGGTCGCTGGGCAGCCCGGAGATCGCCAGCGCGGTGGTGACCGCGGAGGGGCCCGGCAGCGAGGTGACGGTGACGCCGGCCTCGACGGCCAGCCGGGTCAGGCGGTAGCCGGGGTCGGAGACGCCGGGCATGCCCGCGTCGGTGATGACCAGCACGGTGTATCCGGCCTGGAGCACCTCCAGGAGCTCGGCGGCCCGGCCGGTCTCGTTGGCGTCGTAGTAGGAGACGATCCGGCCGTCGATCCGCGCGCCCAGCTCGGCGGCGAGACGGCGCAGGCGGCGGGTGTCCTCGGCCGCCACCACGTCGGCCGTCTCCAGCGCGTCGCGCAGGCGTGGCGAGGCGTCGCCCGCCTGCCCGATCGGGGCCCCGGCCAGAACCAGTCTCCCCCCGCCGGACGCGCCGCCGGACGCACCTGCGGTCACGCCGGCGACCGGGCTCCCGGCCGGAACGCCCCGCTCACCGGTCACACCGTCTCTCAAGCTGTCGGTCACCCCCTCATCCTCCCCCACCCCGGAGTAGAGTCCGGACGGGGAAGAACCCCTGACCATCCTGGGAGAAGCTCCCTAATTATGGGTGTATGCGGTGTTTCCCGGGTGGGGTGGCCGGGCTGCCCCTTACGATGTCCGGGTGGCCGTGACCGATTTCCCTGACCAGGCGTTCGACCAGCCGGAACCCCGGCCCTCCGAGCGCGCGCCCAAGGACTCCGTGCACGACCGGCTGGTGCCGCCCATGCCGGGCAGCGTGCTGTGGGGCTGGCTGGGCCCGCTGCTGGTCGCGATGTTCGGCGCCGTCCTGCGCTTCGTCAACCTCGGCCGCCCGAACACGGTCATGTTCGACGAGACCTACTACGCCAAGGACGCCTTCGCGCTGATCACCTTCGGCGCCGAGCACAACCCCGTCAAGGACGCCGACAAGCTGCTGATGCAGGGCAACCAGAACATCTGGCAGCAGTGCGCCCCGGCCGAGATCGACAAGTGCGCCTCCTACGTCGTCCACCCGCCGCTGGGCAAGTGGATGATCGGAGCCGGTGAGCAGTTCTTCGGCATGACCCCGTTCGGCTGGCGCGTCGCGGTGGCGGTGGCCGGGGTGGCCTCGATCCTGATCCTGGCCCGGGTGGCCCGCCGGATGACCCGCTCCACCCTGCTGGGCTGCCTGGCCGGGCTCCTGCTGGCGCTGGACGGCCTGCACTTCGTGCTCTCCCGCACCGCGCTGCTGGACATCTTCCTGATGCTCTTCGTGCTCGCCGGGTTCGCCTGCCTGGTGGTCGACCGCGACCGCGCCCGGGCCCGCCTCGCCGACTGGTACGTCTCCTCGCGGCTCACCGAGGACGGGCCGTGGCTGGGCATGCGCCCGTGGCGGATCGCCGCCGGGGTGATGCTCGGCGCGGCCTGCGCGGTCAAGTGGTCCGGGATCTTCTTCCTGCTCGCCTTCGCCGTCATGTCCCTGGTCTGGGACGCGGGAGCCCGCCGGGCCGTCGGGCTGCGCCGGCCGTACACCGGCGCCCTGGGCAAGGACGCCCCCACCGCGCTGTTCGCGATGTCGCTGGTCCCCGCGGCGACCTACGTCGCCTCCTGGGCCGGCTGGTTCGCCACCCCGAACGGCTGGGGGCGCAACTGGGACCAGGCCGTCTCGCAGGGACCGTTCTACTTCGTCTTCGACTCGGCCCGCTCCTGGCTGGCCTACCACTTCCAGGTCCTGGACTTCCACAGCGGCCTGTCGACCCCGCACGGCTACCAGTCGGAGCCGTGGCAGTGGCCGCTGCTGCTGCGCCCGGTGGCCTTCCACTACGAGTCCGTCAAGCCCGGCTGCGGCGACGCCAACGGCTGCTCCGAGGCGGTGCTGGGCGTCGGCACGCCGGTCATCTGGTACGGCGCGCTCGCCGCGCTCATCGCCATGATCGCCTGGTACGTCGCCACCCGCGACTGGCGGGCCGGCGCTGTTCTGCTGGCCTACGCCGCGGGCTGGCTGCCCTGGTTCTACTACGCCATCGCCAAGGACCGGACCATGTTCCTGTTCTACGCGGTCCCGATGGTGCCGTTCATGATCCTGGCGATCGTGCTCGCGGCCGGGCTGCTCATCGGCCCGGCGACCGCCCCGGTGCAGCGCCGCATGGTCGGCGCCGGGATCGTCGGCGCGTTCACGCTGCTCGCGCTCGCCAACTTCTGGTGGCTCTACCCGGTGCTCACCGCGGAGGCCATCCCGTATACGGACTGGCATGCGCGGATGCTCTTCAAGGGCTGGATCTGACCGTTCGCATACGAGCCGCTTAGAGCCGATTTCGTAGGGTAGGCGACGTGCGCGATCCACTACGTCACGTTCATCGTCAGGGCATGCAGTCATACGGCAGACTTCGGAGCATGCCTGCACCGGACGTGGCCGCGCTCCTGATCGAGATGGAGCGATCCGAACCCGACTACGCCGAACACGCCCGGAGCGCGATCGAGTGGTTGACCGGCGGCGAGCCGCTGGAGACGATCACCGAGCTCAACGTGTGCGAATTCCTCTGGTACACCTTGCCCACCAAGGTCGGCGGCGACCGGCCCGCGGTCGCCCGGGCCCTGGGCCGGCTGCTGCGCCGGGGCGGGCTGGAGCGCTACGCCGCGCTCTGCGTCGCCCCGGTGACCTCGCAGATCCTGCGCGCCTACGCCCGCTCCGGCGAGGACGCGGGCCTGGCCGCCTACCAGGCGGCGCTGGACGCCACCGGGGTGCTCCCGCCCGACGTTCCGGAACTGCGCTGGAGCTCCATCATGGGCCCGGAGGAACTGGGCGCGCACGGCGCCTGCTCGGCCGCGCTGGAGCTGGCCATCGTCTCCGGCGAGCTCGACCCGGGATCCTCCCCGGACCGGGAGCGGCTGACCCGGCACTGGCTGACCGCTCCCCGCACCGAGCTGGGCGGCGACAACTGGCTCCACCGCGTCCAGGGCGAGCGGCTGAACCGCTGGGTCCTGGGCCGGGGCACGGCCTGGCGCGATCTGGCCCAGCCCTTCGAGGTGCGCCTGCACGCCCCCATCCCGGTCCCGAGGGGGGATCATCTCCAGGCGCTGCGCTGGCTGCTGCGGGCGGGCCGCCGTCCCGGCGGGATCCCGCTGACCCCGCAGGGCGGTCTCGCCCCCGTCGTGCTCGACGAGAGCCGCTGGAGTGACGCCGAGCTGGCGGCGGTCCGCGAGGCCGCGCTGGAGATGGGCACCCTGCGCGAGGAGGACGCGCCGCGGAGGCTGGTGACCACCCCGGACGGCGGACGCCTGCTCGGGGCCCCGGACCTGCTCTGGGAGACCGCCACGGCCACGCTTCTGGTCGCCACGGCCGGGGAGCACGACTTCAGGGTGTCCGCCAGGGAGGTGGCGCTCATGTTGCTGGCCGAGGGGCGGCCCGCCGACCGGGAGAGCGTGACCGCCGTGATCGGCTGCGAGGAGTGGCGCCACCCGGAGATCGAGGCCTCCCTGACCGAATTGACCCGCCGCCTGGACGCCCTGGGACTGCGCCGGGAGGGCGCGCTCACCTCCGAGGGGCGATCGGCCGCCCTGGCGGCCCTGCGCGGCCACGCTCTGCGTCCTCGCCGCTATGTCAGCATGACCTGAACCGTGGTCGGCGTGATCTGAACCCCGTAGGCGCGGTGACCTGAACCCCGTAGGCACGGTGACCTGAACCGCGTGCCAGGGTGACGTGCGTCGGCCGGGCGGGGGGAGACGGCCGCCGCCGAAGGGATATGACGGGTTTACCTCGCTTTTCCGACTATTTCCCCAGTCGGGGGGAAGTGGAGGGGTGTGCCCGCACCCGTCTCCCGTGACGGCGATTCCCCGCCGGAACCGCGACCGGCAGGACCGGCTCCCGAGCCGGTCCTGACCTCCGCCGGTCCCCTGTCCGATCTCGGCGCCGCGGCGCCGGTCCCGCCCGCCGCGGGGTCCCCGATCGCCCCCGTCGGCGCCTCGGGACCCGCCGGGCCGGGCGACCCCCGATCCCCGGACCTCGCCGGACCGGACGACTCCGCCGCGCCCGCCGTGGACATCACCGTGGCCGACGGGCCCTTCGGGCGGCCCGGCCGGTCGATGCGCGGCAGCCCGTTCGCGTTCGGCTTCACCGCGGCCCTGGGCGTCCTCACCGCCTGGTGGCTGGTGCAGGCCATCGTGAGCGCGGGCTCGGTGATCATCCTGATCGTGGTCTCGCTCTTCCTCGCCGTCGGGCTCAACCCGGCCGTCGAGTCCCTCCAGCGGCGCAACCTGCCGCGCATGGTCGCGATCACCATCGTCTTCCTCGGGGTCATCGCGCTCTTCGTCGTCTTCGGCCTGGCGGTCGTGCCACCGCTGACCACGCAGTTCACCCAGTTCGTGGACAACGTCCCCGACTACGTCCGGGAACTCCAGAACAATCCGATGATCCGCGACCTCGACCAGCGCTTCCAGCTGCTGGACAAGCTCCAGCAGTACGTCACCAGCGGCGCCTTCGGCACCCAGATGTTCGGCGGCGTGCTCGGCCTGGGCACGGTCCTGCTCGGCGCGGTCTTCAACTCGCTGACCGTGCTCGTCCTCACGCTCTACTTCCTGGGCTCGCTCACCTCCATCAAGGAGATCAGCTACCGCCTGGCGCCCCGGTCCCGCCGGAACCGCGTCCGCCTGCTCGGCGACGAGATCATCCAGCGCATCGGCGGCTACGTCGCCGGCAACCTGATCATCTCGCTGATCGCCGGAGTGACGACCTTCATCTTCCTGAGCATCATGCGGGTGCCGTACGCCCTGGCCCTGGCCCTGATCGTGGCCCTGACCGACCTGATCCCCATGGTCGGCGCCTTCATCGGCGCGGGCGTGGCCTCGCTGGTCGGGTTCTTCGTCTCCCCCACGGTCGGCATCGTCTGCATCGTCTTCTTCACCATCTACCAGCAGATCGAGAACTATCTGATCGCCCCGAAGGTGATGCTGAGCTCGGTGGAGGTCCCGCCGCTGGTCACGGTGGTCAGCGCGCTACTCGGCGGCGCGCTGCTCGGCGTGGTGGGCGCGCTGCTGGGCATCCCGCTGGCCGCCGCGGCCCTGCTCATCCTGCGCGAGGTGATCCTGCCCCGGCAGGAACGCGCCTGAGCCCGCGTGCAGCGCCTCCCGCTCCCACCGGTGCCGCGGCTGGGTGTGCAGCCGCCAGTAGTGTTCGGCGATGTCGTCGGGGTCGAAGCCGGTCCCGGGAGCGACCGGGCCGGCCACGGTCACGCTCGCCACGTGCACCCCGGACGGCCCGTACTCCCGGTCGAGCAGCTCGACCAGGGTCCTGACCCCCGCCTTGCCCAGCGAGAGGCTCACGTACCGCGGCTCCGGCTCCGGCATGCCGCCGGTGACGAGGAACGTCCCGCTGCCGCGGGCGGCCATGGCGGGCGCGACGTGGGCGGCCGCGTTGAGCGCGCCGACCACGTTGACCGCCCACGCCTCCAGGTGGCCGCGCACCGACAGCTCGCCCGGCGCGTCGGCCTGGATGATCGCGGCGTTGTACACGACGACGTCCGGCAGGCCGTGCTCGGCGGCCGCCCCGTCCAGCGCCGCGCGCAACGCCTCCCGGTCGGCGCCGTCGGCCGCGAACGCGACCACGGGCACACCGCTGGGCGCGACCGCTTCCGCCGCCGCCCGCAGCGTGCGGTCGCTCCGGGCGACCAGGGTGATCGGCATCCCCTCCCGGGCGAACCGCCTGGCCACCGCCTGCCCGATCCCCGGGCCCGCCCCAATGATCACTGCTCCGGACATCGGCGTCCCCTCGCTTCTCTTGATCGGTGATACTGGCGACCGTAAGGCGTCACACCGATGTGAAGGTCAAGGAGGAGCCGCATGCGGATCGGCGACCTGGCTCTCGAGACCGGGGTGAACCGGCGGCTGCTGCGTTACTACGAGGAGCAGGGCCTGCTCAGACCCGTCCGGCTCGCCAACGGCTACCGGGAGTACGCCCGGGCGGACGTCGCGACGGTGCGCCACATCCGCGCCCTGCTCGCCGCCGGCCTGCCGACCGCGGTCATCGCCCGGCTCCTGCGCTGCGTCCACGACGACGAGGAGCTGATCGCGGCGGCCGCCTGCCCCGCCTTCATCGAGGACGTACGGCGCGAGCGCGCCCGCGTCACCGAGACGATCGCCCAGCTCCGGAGCTCCCGGCGGGCGCTGGACGCGATCCTGGACAGGCAGGCCCCGGACGGATCCGCGACCAGGAGATGATCAGCCCGGGAGCACCCTGACCTCGGCGCTCGGCATCTGCTTGGCCCACCAGTGGGCGTAGCGGCGGTAGACGGCCGGCTCCCGTCCCGCCAGGAACGTCACCAGCGCGCCCGCCTCGGCCGCGAGTCCCTCCCACGTCTCCTCGTCCAGCCGGTGGAAGGCCGTCGCCTCGACGCCTCCCTCGACCGGGCGCCACACCCCGGCGACGTAGCCGTCGACGAGCAGGGTCGGCAGGACGTCGCCGTTGCGCCGGGTGATCAGCGGGCGGTAGTCCGGCGGGACGACGCGGCTGCGATCGGAGTAGGCGAGCAGAGTGCTGTCCCACATGGGCAGCAGCCGCGGCGGCGCGACGGCGTCCCCGGCCGGGATCGACGCCCCGGCCACGTCGAACAGCACCTCCCCGTCCGGGCCTTCCAGCTCCTCGACCCCGCCGCCCAGGGCTTTCAGCGCCTGCGCCGCCACCGGCCGCCTGAGCATGGTGAACTGCGCGAAGTCACGCACCGAGGCGGGGCCGAACCCCTGCAGATACCGCAGGGCCAGCCACCGCGCGGACTCGTCCTCGCCGTCGGGGTCGGGCTTGGCCGGGGCGGCGACGAACGACGACGGCCTCGTGAACGACCACGGCCCGCCGGTCGGCGCGTGGTGCAGGGGCGCGAAGGTCCGCAGCGCCCACCACGCGCCCCGCTTGCGCTCACCGAGCCGGGCCGCGAGCAGGCCTTCGACCTCGGTGACGGTGCGCGGGCGGACCGTGAACTCCGCGAGGTGGGGCAGGAGCGCGTCGGCGTCGGCGACGGACAGCCCGCTCGAGGTGAAACGGGAGTCGCCCAGCCGCGCGGCCCGCAGGGTGCGCCACATCGCGTTGTGGAACTTCGGATAGTCCTCGGCGTGTACGGCGTGCAGTGTGATGCGCATCAGCGACGCCTTGACCACCGCGCGGTCGGCGAACGCGGCGTCGAGGTCCGCCGGGTCGAAGGCGGTGATCCGGTTCCACAGGGCGATGTACGGTGACGCGGCCTCCTGCGCCTGCACCGCGACGATGCGGCGGACGGCATCGGCCACGTTCAGCGGTTCGCGGCGCAGGAGCAGTTGCCGGTCGAGCGTGGCCCGGTTGAGCTGTCGGGCGGTGAGGCTCATGCGGAATCCTTGTCTTGGGCGGCGGGCGGCGGGCGGCGGGCGGCGGGCGGCGGGCGGCGGGCGGCGGGCGGCGGACAGCGGACAGCGGACGGACGGGCAGCGGACGGACGGGCAGCGGACGGGTGCCGGCGATGGTCCACCCGGGTCTCCGCAAGTACCGAGAAAATCGCCATCCGACTGTGTTGTCCACCGGATGTCCCCATCGTTGTCCACCGGATGTCCCCATCCGCCCGCCCAGCCGCCGGTCCCGGGAGGCCGTTCCCCGGGACCGCCCGCTCACCGAGGACTCAGAGACCGCGCACGGCGGCGACCGTGAAGGGCGTGCGCGGGGTGCCCTCGCCCAGCGGACCGCCCTTGTCGAACTGCGAGCGGACCACGTAGAGCGTCCCGCGGACGCGCACCAGCGTCGTCGGGAGCTGCAGCGCCTCGTCGGTCACCTTCCGCTCCGCCCGGGCCGATGAGCCGTCCTCGGACAGCCGCCACCGGCTGATGGCGTCGGCGGTGTTGTGGACCACCCAGAGCCTGCCCTTCTGCAGTTCCAGCCCGTCGGCGTGGAGCATGTCGCCGCCGTGCAGGGCGACCCGGCGGACCGCCCCCGAGACGGGGTCGAGGCGGTAGAGGTCGCCGCCGGTCATGTCCACGGTCAGCAGGTGGCGTCCGGACGGATCGGCGACGATCCCGTTCAGGGTGAAGGCGCCGGGCGCGTGCGCGTCGAGGACGCCGCTCAGGTCGAAACGGGGGGTGAGCGCCACGGGCTCGTCGCCGGCCTCGGCCAGCTGTTCCGGGGTGACGCGGTAGACCACGGCACGGACGCTGTCGGTCAGGTAGGCGCTGCCGTCCGGGGTGATGGCGAGATCGTTGACGAAGCGCGCCCCCTGCCCCGGGACCTCGAAGCGCGCCAGCAGACGGCGGCTGCGCGTGTCGTAGACGGAGACTCCGGTGCTGGAGTCGGTCACCCAGAGCCGTCCGGACCGGTCCGCCTTCAGCCCGTTGGCGGTACGGCGACCGTCCGCGCCCGGCGGCAGGAAGACCTGGGCCGCACGCCGTCCCGGGGTCATCTTGAAGATCGTGCCGTCGGCGAACGATCCGGCGTAGAGGTCGCCGGTACGCGGGTCGGCGGCGATGCCCTCGGGGTAGACCCGCTCACCCGGCAGCTCGTACGCCGTGGAGATCCGGGGGCGCGTCCCCTGACCGGCCGGCGCGAACGGACCGGCCGGGGCGGTCAGGGCGGCCTGGGTGCTTTCGGCCTGAGTGCTTCGGACGGCTGGGGCGGCTTGGGCGGCTTGGGCGGGCGGGGGGCAGGACAGGGCGGCGGCGAGAGCCGCGGTCACCATGACGACGGACTGGCGGGTTCGGGGCACGGCGCTTCTCCACTCGATCATTCAACAAAGTTAGCTATCTATGATCTGATTGGATGCTAATCATAGTTAGAACTCTAATAGAGGTCAACGTACAAACCTTCTACGCCGTTACCATTCGGGGATGACGTCGATGCCGATCCCGGAGCGCCTGGGCTCCCACCTCAAGCGCGCCGAGCAGGCGCTCAACGCGGCCAAGCACGCCGCGCTGAAACCGGCTCACCTGACGGTGTCGCAGTACGCGGCGCTGCTGTATCTGTCACAGAATCCCGGCATCTCAGCCGCCGCGCTCGCCCGGGCATGCGCCGTCACCCCGCCGACCATGACCACCGTGCTCAAGAACCTCCAGGAGAACGGCCTGATCGAGCGCACCCCGCACCAGTGGCACAAGAACATCCTGGAGACCCGGCTCACCGAGAAGGGCGGGCGGGTGCTGGCCGACGGGGACGCCCGCGCGGTGCGCATCGAGCGAGGACTCGCCGCCGAGTTCAGCGAGGAGGAGCGGGAGACCCTGATCTCCCTGCTGGGCCGCTGCGTCGCGTTCCTCGAGACGGCCCGCCCGGACTGAGGCCCGGCCCGTGAAGCTCCGGAACAGCAGACCGGCGCCGGTCGCGGCCGGAGGGACTCTCCGGCCGCGAACTCCCCGGGCCCGGAAGGCACATCGCCGGGCATCCCCTCTCAACGCGCGGGAAACGCGCCGCTCGCGGGGGCCGTACGGCCCGCACGCGTCCCCATGACGCCTGCCGCCCAGAGCGCCACGCCGATGTAGAGGACCTGCTCGGGGATGCGCTGCCACAGCGGCGACGCCGCCTCTCCCGCGAAGGCCACCCCGGCCAGCGCGGAGTGGATGTTGGCCGGAAGCATGAGCACGAACAGCGCCGCCAGGCAGACTCCGGCCGCCCGCCGGGTGGCCGGGATCACGAGTCCCACCGCCCCGGCCAGTTCCAGGACACCGGTCAGGTAGACCACGAGCGCGGGGAACGGGACGAACGGCGGGACCATGGCCACCAGGTCGGCGTGGTTCGGCATGAAGGTCACGTCCGACGGGACGAAGTGGGCGCTCGCCGTCATCACGAGCATGCACGCCAGGCCGTGTGCGGCGCTCACCCGCCAGGCGGCGAATCGGGCCAGGCCGAATACCGCACCCGACAGACGGAAGGCCAGTGTGGCCACGACAAGAACGATCACGGTCATAGAACTCACTCTCCTTAGATAGCGATGGTATCCAATTTTAGATAGTTCCGCTATCCAATAGAGGCGTTCATTGCGACGAGCCCCTCGATCCGCCCGCCCTCCAGTCCACCCCCGGAGCCGGTTCGCCTACGGAAGGGCGCCGTTCCCCGAGCTCACGCCCGGGGCGCTCGCGGGCCGAGCCCGATCGCGGGCAGGATCGCCTGGTCGACGATCGCCGCGAGGTCCTCGTCGGCGGGCGGCGCCCCGGTGTCGATCAGGCGCTTGGTGACGAGGGCCTCGCCGATGTCGGCCACGACAGGGGTGAGCAGCTCCGCCGGGAAGCGGCCCCGGTCGGCGTAGTGCCGCAGCACGGTCCGGGTGAACGTGCCGCCGCGACTGGCGAAGACCCGCTCGAACAGCGCCTCGGACATCAGCGCGGCGCTCTTGGGGTCGGTGAGGATCGCGGCGACGGCGCGGCCCGCCGGACTGAGGGCCCACTCGACCATGAGGCGCAGGGCCCGGATGAGGTCGCCGCGCAGGTCGTCGGCCCCGGGGGCCGGCTCCTCGACCGGGTGCTGGTGGTAGAGCGCGTCGAGGAGCACCTCGATCGGATCCGACCAGCGGCGGTACAGCGTGGTGCGGGGTGTCGCCGCACGCCGGCCGATGCCGTCCATGGTCAGCCGTCCCACGCCGACCTCCACCACCTCTTCCAGCACGGCGTCGTGAATGGCCCTGATCAGCTCTTCACCGCGCCGGCGCGTCCGGGCGCCGCGATCGCTCACCACCACACCCCCTTGATTAGATACACAAATGTATCCTAGTCTCAGAATTAGCTACATTCCTGTATCTAATTCTGAGGGGACAGCCATGTCCATCGCCCCACCGGCTCCCGCTCACGGAGCCACCCCCGTCGCCCAGCGCGCGCTCGCACCCGACCTCGCGCGCGGGCTGATGCTGCTGCTCATCGCGCTGGCGCACGCGCACATGTACCTGTCGGGCCACGAGACGGGCTTCCGCGGCTACGCTCTCGACGGCGGCGTCCTCGACCGGCTGGTCGCCGGGGTCCAGATCCTGCTGGTGGACGGGCGCGCGCTGCCCATGTTCGCCGCCCTGTTCGGCTACGGCCTGGTGCAGCTCGCCGACCGGCAACTCGCCACGGGCGGGAGCTGGCCCCAGGTGCGCAAGGTGCTGCGCCGCCGGAGCCTGTGGCTGCTGGCGTTCGGGTTCTTTCACGCGCTGCTGCTGTTCTTCGGCGACATCCTCGGGGCGTACGGGCTGATCGGGCTCGTGCTCGTCGGGTTCATCCGGCGCGAGGACAGGGCCGTGCTGCGAGCCGCCGCCGTCGGACTCGTGCTGCACGTCGTGGTGCTGTCCGGCTTCGGGCTGCTCACCGTCTCCGCCCCCAAGGGCGACACGCCCGCCGCCATGGCGGACCCGATCGAGGCGACGGTGATGCGGCTGATCGGCTGGTCCGGGATGACGCCCACCTACTTCGCCGCCAGCGTGGCGCCGGCCTTCCTGCTCGGGATCTGGGCGGCCCGCCGCCGCGTGCTGGAGGACCCCGCGCCGCACCGGGACCTGCTCTCCCGCGTCGCGGTCCTGGGCACGGGACTGGCCGTCGCCGGCGGAGCGCCGCTGATGCTGATCGACACCCGGCTCTGGACGCCGTCGGACATGGTGGCCGTGCCGGCGTACGCGCTGCACAGCGTGACGGGCATCGCCGGCGGACTCGCGTACGCGGCGATCATCGGGCTCATCGCCGGCCGGATGAGGCACGGTTCTCCCGGTGTGATCGTCCGAGCCCTCGCCGCGTGCGGTCAGTGGTCGCTGACCTGCTACCTCCTCCAGTCAGTGATCTTCGTGGCGCTGTTCGCGCCGTACGCCGGAGGGCTCGGCACGCGTGCCGGCGACGCCGCGGCGTCCGGCATCGCCGTGGTGACCTGGCTGGTCACGGTGGTGCTCGCCGCGCTGATGGCCCCCGGCGGACGGAGAGGACCCGCCGAGACCGCGCTGCGGCGCCTCACCTACCGGCGCCGGTGACCCGTCCATCCGAAGCCGTTCGGAGGAGGCCGGGTGTCGGTGCCCGGATGTAACGTCCGGCGCATGGACGAGACCTCCGAAAGCCGGCGTGCCGTACACGCCTACATCGACAGCGCCGAACGGCGTGACTGGGAGCGCTTCGGCGCCCTGCTCGCCGAGGACGTGGTGTACGAGATGCCGCAGACCCGGGAGCGGATCCGCGGGAAGTCGGCCTTTCTCCGGTTCAACATGGACTATCCCGGCGACTGGCACCTGCAGGCGCGGCGTGTCGTCGCCGACGGCCGCCACGCCGCGGCGTGGATCGACGCGCGTGTCGGCGACGAGCATCAGGACGCGTGCGTGTGGTTCGAGCTCTCCGGCGAAGGGCTGATCAGCCGGGTCGTCGACTACTGGCCGGATCCGTACGACCCGCCGTCCGACCGCGAGCACCTCGTGGAACGCTGGTAGCACCCCCCGCCGGACAAGGCCTGCGGCAGGGACGGCAGCCGTCCCTGCCCGATGCCCCTGGAGGGAGCTGCGGCAACGGACCAGATCTTCCCGGAGGACTCCTCTTCACGGGAGGATCTGAGGCGGTAAAACGATCTAGCTCTTGTGAGCCTCGCCGCAAGGACCGCCCATGCAACGTCACCGCAACCTGTACCTGCTCCCCTTGGGCGTCGGATGGCTCATCCTCGTCTTCGCCCTCTTCATCGCCTTCTTCGGAGACGCCGGGGCGAACGACGTCCCCTCCGTGATCGCGATCATAGGCATCGGCCTGGGATTCCATCTGACGGCGATCGCCGTAGCGATCAACGACCGTTGGCCGCGCTGACCAGGAACGCACACTCACTCAATTGGTCACCCTGCGCGGGCCTCCGGCCACCTGAGACAGACATGACGGCGTCCGGCGACCTGGGACATGAAGGCGTCCGGCGCTTACCGCTTCAGGGCTTCAGGCGTGTACGCCGCCGACACCACGGAGATCACCCAGCAGCCGGAGGGGACAGGCCGGTCCCGGGCGATCAGCATCGGCCGGGAGTTCTCCCCACAGGCCTACGTGCGGTCCGAGGACGGCGAGTACGTCCGGAAGTCGCCGTCGACGGTGGGGAAATGGAGCTACGGGCGGAACCTGGCCGGAGTCATCCGGGGAGAGGACCTGATCAACGGGATCAACCCGGGCTTCCTCAAACTGGTCGCCTCTCGCGGTGCGGCCGGCGCCGACGGCGGAACGTCCGAGGGAACCGAGGATGGGGAACCCCCGTCAGGATCACGGCCCCGCCCGAGCACCTCATCACCGACGACTGGTGATCGACGGTGACGGTCGGACGAACCTCAGCCCGACCCGCGCCCGACTCGACGCGATCGGCGGTGGCCGGCCGCGTCAGGGCCGGTTCTGCTTTCCGTCCAGCCAGAGCGTGTCGGACTCGTCGCGGTGGGATCCGGAGCCGCCGACGTGCTTGGCGTCGATCTTCGGCCCCTTCTTGATCACATGCACCAGCGCCATCGCGTGTCCCCGCCCGAGGCCGTAGTCCTGCTTCAGCCAGTCAATGATCACACCCGCTTTCGTGGACGGGGCGTCGAAACCGCGTTCCTCAGCCAGCGCGATGAACTCACGCGGGGTGAGGCCGGTCTTGTCCTCGATGTTGTCCAAGTACGCCTGGAACGACATGCGTCTCTCCGTTCGCCGCGGCCGCCGGTCCGCGGTGTCCCGCCCGTACGGTTCCGCCTGGACAGTTCCTACGACGGGCCCACCGGCCGATCCCGTTCCGGTCGCTCATCACTGCCGCCGATCCACGTCGCCGGCGCGTGATGTCTCCCATCACATTTCCGGGAGTAAACGATCCCGTATGGCAACGACCGGATCAACACGCGATCATGCGGTCCGACCGGACCCCGCACGGCGCCGCGGACGACAGGACGATCCTCCCCGCCCTCCTGCACGGTGCCCCGCCCATCCGCTGGGGACCCGTCTGGCTCGCCGCCAACTCCAGCTGTTCAGGCTTGATCTCAACCATGGTCGAGGTCGCAGGATGGGCCACTGGGCCGTGTACCCCGCAACCGATCATGAGGAGCATCACGTGAGTCCTGATCCCGGGTTCTATTCGATCATCGACTACACCGTCGACGGCTTCGACACGCAGCATGAGCTCGTGGAGGCCTTCGCGGAGATCCAGGAGCGGTGGGTGCGTTTCTACCCCGGCTACCGCTCGGCCCGCTTCCATGTGAGCACCGACGGCACCCGCGTGTACAACATCGTGCACTGGGCCAGCGAAAGGGACTACCGCGACTTCGTGGAGACCTCGGACACCGAGGGACGGATGGCCGCCATCCGCGCGGCCCTGGAGGGTCTGTCAGGGAGGGCCGAAGCGCGTATGAGCGGTGCGCCCACCTACACCGTCGTCCGCGAGGTCGGTCCCGGACCGCAACGCCCCGGCTCCTGACCGCACCTGCGTCTCGCCCGGAGGACCGTCTCCCGGCGGGCCGGGTGGAGACCCCGCTCATCCACGCCATCGAGGTGAAGTGCCACCGTCGGCGGCGGTTCATCGAGGAGAGGACGTTCATGAAGGTCGAGATCTACGCCGACGTGCTGTGCCCCTGGTGCTACATCGGCAAAAGACGTCTGGCGGCGGCGCTGGAGACGGTCACCGATCGTGACAGGGTGCAGCTCGTGTGGCGCAGCTACGAGCTCGCGCCCGGCGAAGGCCGGACTCCCGGGCCGACGGCCGCCGAAGCCATGACCGGATGGTGGGGTGATCAGGCTGCGGCCCGTGTCACGCGGATCCGATCGTTGGGCGCCGCCGAAGGACTGGAGCTCAACCTGCACCTGGCCCGGCCGGTGAACACTTTCGACGCGCACCGGTTGTGCCATCTGGCGGCCGATCGCGGTCGGGGAGACCAGATGATGGAACGCCTGCTGCGTGCCTATCACACCGAAGGTCTGAACGTGGCCGACCCGCAGGTTCTGCGGCTCCTGGGCGGCGAGACCGGTCTGGCGGATGACGAGGTGCACGCCGTCCTCGCCGGTGACGGCTACGCCGATGCCGTACGGGCGGACCGGCGCCGCGCGATCGAGTGCGGTGTCACCGGAGTCCCCTCCCTGGTGATCGACGGCGCCCGGCCGGTCCCCGGCGTCCAGTCCCCCGCCGCGCTGCGTGAGCTGCTGGAGCCCGGCCGAGTCCTTCCCTGACCTACGACGCCGCTACCCGGCCTGACTCGTCTCCCGCGTCGTCCCCGTCAACGACGTCACCGGCCGATGGGTCGGGCTCGCCATCGGGCAGGCCGACCGTGAGTTCCCATCGACCTCCTGGCGGCGGTCGGAACCATGCCACTCCCTCGGGTCTCGTGGTCGGCCGCTCCCGGAATGAGTGTGAGCACCCCGGTTCCCCGCACCCTCGTTTCGGAGTACGGCCACGGCCCGGTGCGGCGCCTAGGTTCGAAGCCGATCCCGCTGAGGGTCATAGCAGTTCAGTCCGAGTTCAGCCGCGACCTGGACCGCATGCGCCGAGACTTCGTCTGCGCTGCCGTACCCCGTCTCGGCTGACCAGCTCTCTCGTTCGGAACGAACTCCCGCGCACAGGCTCGCGACGAGGTGAAGCGGAACGCGGTGCTGCTGTGTGAGATCCCCAAGGGCAAGGCGGGCCGTCCATCCAAGTGCCTCCCCCCTGGGAGCAGGCGGAAGCCGTACTCAAGGCGTCCGAGGGTACGGCGCCGCACGCCTACATCGTGCTGTCGCTGCCGCTGGGAGCCCGTACGGAGGAGCTGAGACCGCTCACCTGGCCCCATGACCTCGACGGCGCCCCGCCGTCCATCATGGTCTGGCGCTCGTTCCGGGCCGTGCTCAAGAAGGCCGGCCTGAACGAGAAGAAGTGGACACCCCGCGAGATGCGCCACAGCTCCGTCTCACTGCTGTCCGACCCCGGAATCCCGCTGGAGAACATCTCCCGCCCGGTCGGCCACCGCAACACCAGCGTCACCGAAACCGTCTACCGCAAGCAACTCCGGCCCGCGCTTCTGGAGGGAGCAGAGGCCGTGGACCAGTCGTTCCCTGACTGATTCACGCCGTGACATCATCGTCCGGCTGGCCTACCCCCGCGGAGGATGATCAGTGAAACCTCAGAATCGATCTCACATGTTCCCGCTGACCATCGGGTGGGCCGTTCTTCTCCTGGGAGGATGCGGAGCGGTTGCCAGCGGTGTCGACAACGACGCTGTTCCCTTTCTGATCGCCAATTCCGCCGTCGGACTGGGCTGCATCCTGACCTCCGCCGTGATGGCGATCTCCGGTCGCGACCCCGAGTAGCGGGCGTAGTCACCCAGTCGGTCGCTCAGCAACGCAGAAGGCCGCTCCCGATCTCTCGGAAGCGGCCTCTGACCTGGTGGAGATGAGGGGATTCGAACCCCTGACCCCTTCGATGCGAAGGTAAACAGGCAAGTCTGACCACGTCGATCTGAGTCGATCGGGCGCCTCTCACCTTACAGAACACTCCGGGGAGGACGCGGGGAGTCTGAGGGAGCCGCAGGGTGGTGGCTCCCAAAATTGGCTCCCGTGACTCCTCCCCGGAGCGGGCGGGGAACCCCATGATCAACGAGTATCCCCTGAAGACAATGACGGGCGGTTTTCCGAGGAACGCTCCCGTCCTCGTCAGGCACTTCCTACACGATGACCGGAATGACGACCGTAACTAGTAGTCATGGTAACCGGATATCGCTAGACGCCTCAGACTCGATCCGCTCTAATCTCGTTCTCTGCGATCCAGAGATTGATTGAGTGGCCAGGTGTCGACTCCCCAGGGATGGGCGTTCCAGGATCTTCCCAGCCCTTCTGGGACGCGCGGACGAAATCTCCGTCTGGCGCCCACCGCTGCCATATATACCAGAGAACTTGGTCAGTGGTGGTGTCGATAATGAGGAGACTGTGACCGATCAGCTCGTTTTCATTTCGTGCCCAGGGAACCCAGCAGTTACCTACGTTCACTGTTTGCTGAGGAGAGATGATGCGGTTGTTGCCCGAGTTTTCGGTGTTAATGAACTGAACCCCACTACCCCGGACGTTTGTCACGTTCTGTACACCCGTGATGGCCATTGCGCCTCCTTTGTATGGGAGTCAAAGGATCAGCTTAAAGAGAGATGTTGCATGGGGCATCAGGAATCGACCTAGGGAAACCCCTAGGTCGCGGCCCTCTCAACGAAAGAGGAGAGCAACCGACGATCAAAGGCGGACACCACACGAAGGAAACTTGTTTCCGCAGGCCAGAGGCCTGATCAAATTAACAGTCAAGCCTTCAGATTCAGAAGCACTCCCAGAGAGAGCAATGTACAGAGATTTTGTCCATACATTTATATGAGATACAAGCATGCAAATATTCAACATGCAAGAAAGAGCTACTACGTGCATTAGAGTGGACAGGAACAAGTCTTCTATTGTCATCATGCGAGACAGGTGTGTCTGAAGTTTAACATGTCAACTCTGCGGAGAATCGACATGCCGACTACCGCGCTGCAAGATAGGACCGCTACGCCCTTGTGGAACCTTAAAGGATAGGAACTGATGCGTAGACCGAGGAAAAAGACAGGGAGACCGCTGGCGAATCGCCGGGCGAGGAAGATACGAGAAACAAAACTCTCAACGCTCCGCAAGTGGCTTATCGGTCTTCTAGTAGCAGCCCTTGCCGCAACAATCACCAATATGACAACTGGCGCCATTTCATCACTTATCGCAACCATTCAAAAGAAGCTGATAAATGAAGATCCCATCACGGTTGCCATATCTCAGGATTTCATCCAATCCCGTCGATTTACTATGCGCTCCTCCGCCTATCTATTCCCTGAAATGGATGTAGCAGATCTCGGGAGTCCGCCAGAAAATATAATCGATATGGATCCAATCGATCTGGATCGATGGGCGCAGGCACATGGCGCCATCGATGGCCCATTTACGGATATATCCATTACCATTCAAGGAAAGGAATCAAAGCCTGTTGTTATCACAAATTTACGTGCACGGATTTTAGAACGACGCCCTCCCGTACCGTCAGGAGTTGTGATACCCCCGCGCGGCGCCGGGCCTATCGTATCACGGGCATTTGAGGTCAACCTTGACAGAACACCTCCCACGCTAGATTATTTCAACGGGGAAGAGGGGGACAACAAGCCAATAGTATTTCCTTACAAGGTTTCCGATACCGAACCCGAAGTCTTCCTGGTTCTAGCTACCGCCAACAAATGCGATTGCCTCTGGGAGTTAGATCTGAGCTGGGCTGCGGCGGGCCAGACGGGCGTGACCGTCATTAATAATGACGGAGTTCCTTTCCGAACGAGCTCCATTGTCAACGCTACATCATACATCCCCAAGGGTGATCGGTGGAAAAGAGGAGAAATTTGGGAATAACAACTTCCTTTTCGAAATATTCCAGATGAGAGTAGAAGCGCTTCTACTCCCATACCCTCAGATTTAGAGGAGTCAACTTGGGGAGTTGGCAAACTAAAGGACAGTAAAGCTCAAAATCGACTCGTCGAGGTTCAATCAAAGATTACATTTCCATAGACCCTACTGCAAGGTCCACACAATTGTCACCTCTAGCCTAAATAAAGCAATCTTTGGTATCCTGCAACCCAGAGAGGGGGAGGTATGGAATACATGCAAGTCCTAACAACTGTTGATAGTTTGGAAGTTAGCGAAAGTCTAGCGCGGAGCATTACGCAGGCGCGACTTGCCGCGTGTGTCCAGATCGTAGGGCCGATTCGTTCCATTTACTGGTGGGACGGAAAGCTGGAGACAGCTCAGGAGTGGCAGCTTCTCATTAAGACGACGGCCGATATGTTCCCCGCACTAGAGGAACACATCAAGGCGAACCACTCCTACGATACCCCCGAGATCATCGCAACTCCGATAGTTGCAGGAAGCCGGGAGTATCTGAGCTGGGTCAGCGAAGAGACGAAGCGAAGTGGCGCTTAGTCGTTGCGAGGTCTTCTAGGTACGCACGGACGGGCGGCTGAGCGCGCCACCTAGTCAATCCTTGACCGATCGCCTCGAACTTAGGTAGCCACATAAGGAACTCGGTCTCTCGCACGAGGGAGAGTCCTTCGCGTGCGAGCTTGCACGCTTCCTGTACGGAGCCTTGCGAGAGGTGGGCTACCGCGATCCCTTCGAGGATGATTACGGCCTTCTTCCGGTCTGGGTGCCCCAGCCGGGCCAGCAGAGCGCTTGCTGCCTCCTGTGCCTCGTCGAGCCTGCCGATATTCGCATATGTAGATATTCGGTAGGAGTCGAAGCGGTTCTGGTCGAGGAATCTCGTCCAGACTCTGTCCTCTTCGGTGTCGGTCATGCTGTATGCATCGTCAGCACGTGCCCAAGAGTTAAGCGCGACGGCCTTGTCTCCAAGGGCAGCACTTTCTTCCGCATGCCGAGCTGCGATCCACGACAGGGTTCCGGGAGACTCGGAGCGGCCCGACAGGGCTTCAAGCGCACTGGAGAGAAGTGCGCGAGAACGACCGTGCGCCCCCTTAACGCTGGGAGCATAGCTGCGATAGCCGAGCGAGCATGCAAGGATCGCAGGATCCTCCGCTTCTTTCGCCGCTCGCTCTGCCGTCTCGTAGTAGTTGCGTGCTGCTGCCGCATTCCCCATATCGCTCGCTGCCCATCCCGCGAGCACGCTGCTTTCCCCGGCCACCGCGACGAACCTCGTGCGGAGTTCATCTGATGCGTTCGCGGGAATTCCACTGAGGAGTGTCCCGAGCTCTCTTAGATGTACGGTCAGTCCCTTGAAGAGGACTGCAGCCGGGATTATTTCCTCCAGCCTATGGAACCCGGCTGAGCGAGCCTCCATCTCTCGGACTATTGATTCATCAAGAGAAGACGGCTTACTCAGTGCATGGGCTACCCGCTCCCATGCCTCAGTCTGTATTACTGCCGCGCTTGCGCCGACCTTCGCGACCATCGCCAGCATTTCGCGCCGTTTCACGACATCGCTCCTCTTCCCGACGGCTTCTGCCAGCACCTGGAGATCAAATGTGTCTCCGGGGATGTGTATACCCCCATCGACCATCAGAGTGCCGTTCACTTCGGTTCTGGCAGCAAGACCCAGGGCGCTACGCAGGTGGCCAGGCATACCCAAACCATCAGCGAACGCCTCAAACGTATGCTTCGCGGTCGGGATGCGCTTGCCGCTCTTGTACTCGCTGATGCGCCCCTGGGGGATTCCGGTGAGATTCGCGATCTGTCCTTGAGTGATGCCGTACTTGGTGAGGAGGCGGATCACCCCTCCGAGATCACGACGCTTGCACACGCCTTCCACGTCCTGACGTGCGAAAACAGTCTCAAGTACCTGTCGCACTCGCTCTTGATCCATAGTCATGGCGGCGTTCCGTTCCCCTGGTAGCACGCCTTTCGAGGGAAGTGGAGCTTCTCTAGTCCATCACACCGTGAGATATCACGGCGAGATTCTTCAGAACCACCTTGCTTGGAAACCTCACA
>NZ_BOOH01000025.1 GCF_016863135.1 Planobispora longispora | reverse complement strand
GCCGTGACGATCGTGGCGGCGAGCGCCCTTCCTACGGTGACCGTGACGAGCGCGGTGGGGAGCGTCGCTCCTACGGCGACCGTGACCAGGTCCGCAGCCAGTACGGTTTCCGCGACCGGGACGACCGTCAGGGCGGCGGGTTCCGCAATCGGGACGACCGTCCGGGCGGGGGCTTCCGGGGTCGTGACGACCGCGGTGGCGAGCGTCGTCCGTTCAGCCGTGACGACCGTCCGGGCGGCCGCCCCTCAGGGGACCGTCCCGGAGGCTTCCGGAGCGAGGGCGGCTCCCGTACCCGCTACGGCCGCGAGGACCAGCCGGGCGGCCGCGATGACGAGGCGTCGGCACGTGAGCGCGAGAACATGCCTCAGCTCGCTCCCGACATCGAGGCGGAGGAGCTCGACAAGGAGATCCGTGACGAGCTGCGTTCGCTCCCGCTCGACCTCGCGGACCTGATCTCCCGCCATCTCGTGGCGGCTGAGCGGGCCCTCAGCGCGGGGGAGCCCGAGGCGGCCTACGAGCACGCCAAGGTCGCCCGAGGCCTGGCCCCGAGGATCGGCGTGGTGCGCGAGGCCGTCGGCATCGCCGCCTACTACGCCGAGCATTTCGCCGAAGCCCTCAGCGACCTGCGCACGGCTCGCCGGATAACGGGATCGGACGAGTTCCTGCCGATCATGGCGGACTGCGAGCGCGGTCTCGGCCGTCCGGAGCGGGCTCTCGACCTGGTCCGGTCCAAGGAGGCCGAGCGTCTCGACCGGGAGGGCAAGATCGAGCTGGCGATCGTGGAGTCCGGTGCTCGCCGGGATCTCGGTCAGAAGGACGCCGCGGTCGTCACCCTTCAGCGCCTGGCGGAGCTGCGCGACCCCCGCCCGCAGCCGTGGTCGGCGCGGCTGGCGTTCGCCTACGCCGACGCTCTCGCCGATGCGGGCCACGAAGGCGCGGCCGTCGAGTGGTTCGGCCGGGCGATGACCTTCGACGAGGACGGCGAGACCGCCGCGGCCGAGCGGTACGCGGAGCTGACCGGTACGGTCATCGAAGATCTCGAAGAGGATTTCGAAGACGAGTCGGACGGCGACGCCGGCCTCGAGGACGCGCCTGGCGACGAGAGCGGCGGACCGGTCTCCGAGAACGAGATCGAGGCCGACCTCGACGATGACCTCGATGAGGACGACCTCGACGAGGACGACGAGGACGACGAGATCGATGAGATCGACGACGTCGATGACGATCTCGACGATGAGGAGATCGGGGAGCCGGCCGCCGGCGAGGACGAGGAGGACGGTCCTCACGCCGCCGCGTCCAGCCGTACGGAGGACAGAGGTGACGAGGGCAGGCCGGAGAGGGCGGAGACCGGTGTCGGTCCCGCCTTCATCGAGCCGAACTTCGGCGACATCCTCGACGACGCCGATGACGCCGACGATGAGGCCGATGAGGCCGACGACTCGGACACCGGCAAGAACGACAAGTAGGTTCTGATCCGTCCCGGGCTGACCGGCCGGTCAGCCCGGGACGGATCACGCCTCTCAGGGCTGGACGCGGTCCAGCCAGTGCATGATCCCGGCCACGTTCGACGGTGCGCCGCTGAGCAGCTCGAACTGCTCGGCGGTCGCCTCGTCGGCTTTCAGCGCCGCGTACCGCTCTCGCGTGCGATCCCTGACCATGGCCACCGCGTGGTCCAGATCCAGGCCCTCCGAACGGGCCTGCCTGGTCAGGTCGACCCAGACGCGCAGTTCCTCGGCCGAGCGTTCCAGCGTCTCCTGGACGTCTGTGACCGGTCCGTAGTGACTGAACAGCAGCCGCTGCGGTCCCAGGGCCTCGAACAGGGAGATCGAGTCCAGCGCGGTGCGCAGATCGAAGTCCGGGGGCGGCGTGGCGGGGCGCAGGTCGCCGGTCTGCGGCAGGTAGACGCCGGCGGCGTCGCCGACGTAGAGATCACCCGTGCCGGAGTCGACCAATCCCACGTGGTGCTTGGCGTGGCCGGGGGAGTAGTGGCTGCTCAGCGTCCGCCCGTTGCCGAGGTCGATGGCTCCCGTGTCGCCGAGTGCACGGATCCGTGAGGCTTCCGTCGGAGACAGCTCGCCGAACAACGTGTCCAGCCGGTCGCCCCAGACCATCCGGGCGCTGGCCATCAGCCGTGACGGGTCGGCGAGATGCCGGGCGCCCTTCTCGTGCACCACGATCTCCGCCTCCGGGTAGAAGCCGGCGATGTCCCCGACTCCTCCGGCATGGTCGAGGTGGATGTGGGTGACGACGACCGTGGCGAGGTCGCGGGGACCGACTCCCAGCGAGGTCAGGGCGTCCCGGACCACGGGGGCCGAGGTGGATGTGCCCGTCTCCACCAGGCAGGGACGGTCCCCCAAGATCAGATATCCCGCTGTGATGCCGGAGAACCCGGCCATCCGCGTGTCGATCTCATAGACGTCTCCGCCAAGAGCGGTGATGTTGTCCACAGGCCACCTCAGGGTTGGAAGCGGAGTCCCCAGAACGGCGTTCGAGCCATTCCGGCACAGCTCACATCGTAAAGAGTCATCTTCGATCAGCAGAGATCGAAGGAGGATTCAATGGATCGCAACGAGGTCGTTCTGGCGGGCCGCCTGCCTGACCTGGTGCAGATCAAGACATTGCAGAGCGGCACCCGTTTCGGCAGCTGGCGGCTGATCGTCCGGCGACAGCAGCGCGGTCGCGGCGCCCGGGTGGACACCATCCCGTGCGTGTCGTTCGAGCCGGGAGTCGTCCAGAGCGTCGCGGAGTGGCTCCCCGATGATGTGGTCGAGGTGGTGGGCTCCCTGCGCCGCAGGTGGTGGGGGAGCCAGGGCTCGAAGGCGTCCGGCTACGAGGTGGAGGTCCGCTCCGTGAAGCGCCTCGAACGCCGTGTCACGACCGTGCTCACCGGAGACGGCGAACCTTCCACGGATTCAGCCGCGCCCGCGGTCCCGGCCCCCGCCTCTCCGCGGCCGCTCCGTTCTCTTCTGAGCACGTTCCCCGCCCAACGCCCCTCAGAGGCGGATGCGGGGTCCGAACCGGCGACAGGGTCCGAAGACCCTGCGGCGGCCGGTGCCGTTCCAGATCCCCCACCCGGAGACATTCCTCTGGTCTCCTCCACCGATCCGGTCTCCTCCACCGGTCCGGGTTCCCGTACGGATCCGGTCTCCTCCACCCGTCCGGCTCCCGATGCCGACCCGGCTTCCGGCACAGACCTCGCCTTCTTCGGCGATCCGGATCTCCGTGCCGGCTGCGGCCGGCCTCTTCTCCCGGAGGAGCGGGCATTCCCGGGGGAGGAGGCCGGCGACTCGCCGGTGCCGTCCATCGGGGGCGTCACTCGAGGGTGAGCAGGCGCATGAGCAGACCAGTCCGAGGCTTGGGCCCGAACGAGGTGGACTTGCGCGGCACCCGCTCTCCCTGGGCCGCGACCGCGAGCACGTCATCGACCGCGAGCGGGTTCATCAGCACGGCGGTGCCCCCGGTGTCCCGGGCGAGGCGCGCTGCGGCCCAGGAGTCATGGTGCACGATGCGCACCGAGTGTTCGTCGTCACGCATACCCCACACCTCGGGCAGCAGGAACTCCGCGAGAACGGAGGTGTTCAACGCGCACCACCGGGCCGATCGGTCGGTGGGCATCGCCCGCTCCACCTGATCCGGGACAGGATCGGTGATCAGATATGCGATGTCTCCGTCCGTGAGCAGAAATGCCGGCTCGGGGGCTTCCCGCAGCGCGGTGAGTCCTTCGGTCAGGCCCGCGTGCTCGTGGATCTGCCAGGAGTGCTTGGCCCTGCCCACCGCCTCGTGGAGGGGCAGGTTCGGAATGACCCGGTGAATGGCCTTCAGATCCGGAGGATACGAGTCGGAGTCCACGAGGAGGGCCAGGCCGAAGTCCCACGGTCCGGTGCCAGGCGCCGAGGCCGCGGCAGAGTTTCCGCCTACCGGTCCGGAGCCTGGGCGGGTCCTGTCGGAGTCCCCACCGGTCGTGCCGGGGGTTCCGGCATGGCGGGCGGTGGCGTGGTGTTCGGCCTGCAGCGCGAGGTAGGTGGCGTAGCGGTGGTGGCCGTCGGCGATGAGGGCCTGGCGTGGGCGGAGATCCGCGTTGAGGGCGGCGAGCTCGGCGGGATCGGTGACGGCCCACAGGCGGTGTCTGATCCCGTCGTGGGTCCGGGCCTCGGCCAGCGGCGGCCGGCTGTCGGCGACCTCGTCGACGAGGCGCGTGGCGGCACCGCCCCGGCCCTCGTAGAGGAGGAAGATGGGCTCCAGGTTCGCCTCGGTGGTGCGCATGAGCGCCAGACGGTCCGCCACGGGGCCGGGCATGACGTCCTCGTGCGGCAGGATCGTCCCCCGGCCGGGGGAGACCAGGCCCACGTCGCCGATGAGCCCGCGCTGCAGGATTCCCGGGCCGCTCTGCTCGTAGACGTACACCGCGGGAGTGCCGTCGGCGACCAGGACCCCCGAGGAGAGCCAGGCGCGCAAGGTCTCGCGGGCCTCGGCGTACCGATGGCCGTCGCTCCCCGGAAGGATCAGCCTGACCACGTTGTTGGGGTGGGTGTCGAGCAGGTCCCTGATGCCGGTCTCGCCGATGAGGTCATAGGGAGGAGAGGTCACCTCGGCCAGGTCGTCGACGGCGAATCGCACGCCGCGGAACGCGCGTAGCACCAGTCCGTCAGGCATCGGCAGTTCAGGATCCGCCATAGAGGGCATGTTTCCATAAAGGCCCGAAACGCCCGGGTGTTGCCCCGCGGATGCGGCACTGCCAGGTCGGTCAGGGGATCGGTCAGATTTTCCGTCTGTCGATGAAGGAGGCCTCACATAATGGTCCAAGGACGTGATCAGGCGTCTGATTCCCCCGGTCCTGAGGAAGGCACGCCGGCGGGGGGAGTCTACGACTGGTTCCAGCGCGGGATGAAGCTGCTGTCGGAGGGGAGCCCCGCCGCCGCCGCCGCGCTGCTGGAGCGCGCCGCCGATGCCGAGCCCGAGTCGCGGAGCATTCGCGAGGCGCTGGCCCGTGCGCAGTTCAACTCTCGCCAGTACGCCGACGCCGCCGACAGCTTCCGCTGGATCGTCAACACCAATCCGACCGAAGATTACGCCTATTTCGGGCTGGGCCTTTCCCTGTGGCGGACCGGAGACATGGAGGCGGCCCAGGAACCGCTCGCCATCGCTGTCGCGATGCGGCCCGACCAGCGGGATTACGTCTCGGCGCTGAAGAGCGTCCGCGCCACGCTCCAGGCCCGCAAGGACGACCCGGAGGGGCTCTGGAACGAATGGAAACCCCCCGCGGAGTGACGCCGCCTGCGACGACCTGTCACGACCTCCTGGCACTCCGCCCCCAATCATGTCGTCTTCTGGCACCCCGTCTCCCGCCGCGCCGGGAGAGGTTCCTCTGACGGCCGCTCCTCCGACGGCCGGTCGGAGGCCGCGAACGCCCGATCCCGTCCGCGGGGCCGGTCCGTCCCCGGTATCGGGCCTGTCCAGAGCGCCGGTCCGCCCCTTGATAGGGTCTTGACGTTCACGGCGGCCACGTGAACCCGCCGCCGGTCCGCCGGGGGCGGGGCGTGGAGGTCTCATCGCCGGGCGGTCCGTGAAACGCCGATCACCATCCGCCGGGTCGGAGCCCCCGGGCCCATCCGCGGCAAAGACGTCAAGGAATGAGCGGGTGCACGCAAAGACGCTGGTCGACGGCTACGACACCCTCCTGCTGGACCTGGACGGGGTGGTGTACCTCGGCCGCAACGCCGTACCGGGCGCTCCTGAGGCGTTGCGGCAGGCGAAGGACCGCGGCGTACGGCTCGCCTACGTCACCAACAACGCCTCCCGCACCCCCGGAGCCATCGCGCAGCATCTCAGCGGGCTCGGCGCCCCCGCGACCCCCGAGGACGTCGTCACCTCCGCCCAGGCGGCCGCACGGCTGATCGCCGAGCGGTTCGGGCCGGGGGCGGCGGTTCTGGTCGTCGGGGGCATGGGACTGCGCGGCGCGTTGAGGGCCCAGGGGCTGCGCCCGGTCAGCACCGCGCTCGACGAACCGGTGGCGGTGGCGCAGGGCATCGCCCCCGACCTCTCCTACAGCCTCCTGTCGGAGGGCGCACTGGCCGTACGGCGGGGCGCCCTGTTCGTCGCGGCGAACGGTGACTCGACCATGCCGACCGGCCGGGGAGAGCTTCCCGGCAACGGCGCCATGACGCGGGTGATCGCCACCGCGACCGGCGTGGAGCCGATCGTCGCGGGTAAGCCGGAGCCGCCGCTCCACCGTGAGTCGATCCTGCGCACCTGCGCGCGGCGGCCCCTGGTGGTCGGCGACCGGCTCGACACCGACATCGAGGGGGCGGCCAACGCCGGGGTGGACAGCCTGCTGGTCCTCACCGGGGTGGCGGGCCCGCTCGGCCTCCTGACGGCCGGCCCCCGGCACCGGCCCACCTACATCGCCGCCG
Organism: Planobispora longispora; assembly: GCF_016863135.1. GTDB lineage: Bacteria > Actinomycetota > Actinomycetes > Streptosporangiales > Streptosporangiaceae > Planobispora > Planobispora longispora. The sequence goes on along the minus strand of NZ_BOOH01000025.1, from coordinate 23,559 downwards.
ACCTGTCCGCCCTGCACCGGCCGTACTCGCATCCGCACCGTGACGGGGAGGAGTGGCTCTGCGGGGGATGGAGCGCCCGCTGGACGGCCGGTGAGGGTCTCGCCCTCGACGCGCGGGGAGACGGAGCCCGGGACCCCGTCGACGGTCTCAGGGCCGCCTGCGCCGCGGCATGGGAGGGCGCCGGTGACGGAGCGGCCGACGAGGGCGCGGTGAAGGCCGTCCTGGAGTCGTCCGTCCTGGGGGACCTGCCGGGCAGGAGGGCACGGTGACCCGGAGGGCCGCGGCGCAGGACGGGCCGCGATGACCGGACGGGCCGCGGTGCAGGACGGGCCGGGAGCGTAGGCCCCGCTGTCCGGGCACACCCGGCGGGGCCCAGGCTCTTCGGCGCCGGGAGCGGGTCAAAGGAGCTTGCGCAGGCGGAAGAGGTCTCCGATGCTGGCGTCGACCTTGACGCGGCCGCCGAACACCGCGCGCCCCATGTCGAGCTCCCCGTTGACCAGGGCGACCAGATCGTCGCCGGCGAGGGTCAATTTCACGTCGGCGGGCGCGCCGTCGGCCGGCGGGTCTTCGGTGAAAGGCCCGAGACCGCCGTGGTGGATGCGGCCGTAGAAGGTCACTCCGAGGTCGCTGACATGGCAGCTGATGGAGCGTTCGACCACGTGCTTGGCACGGCTCTCCTGGTCAACCTCGTCGAACTGTTCGCCGAGTTTCCGCAGTGCCACCCGGCACTCGTCGACGGTCGCCATCGAGCGGCGCTCCTTTCATTCCGGACCGGTCCGAATTCCTTTATCTACGGACGGTAGCGTTCCACATAGACACAATGCGCGATCCAGCACGCGGGGGTGTGCTGGAAAGGAGGCTGCTGCCATGGTGTTCGAAGCACTGCGGGGGTATGTCCAGGGAGCCACCGGCCTTACGGAGATGACAACGAGCAAGGCCCGCGTGATAGTTCGCGATCTGATCGCCTCGGGGGAGGCGGGCCTGTTCCAGATGTCGGGCCAGGTCGACAAGCTGGCCAAGGAACTCGTCGCGACGGGCAAGGCCAACCGCGACCAGCTCAACGAGGTGGTCAGGAGCGAGGTCGACCGCCTGCTCGGCGTACTCGACCTGGTCCGCGCCGAAGACCTCGACGGGCTCAGGAAGCGGATCGCGGAGCTGGAGGCCAAACTCGGCGAGGCCGAGAAGGCGACTGCGTCCAGGTCCGAGGCCGCCGCATCCAGAACCACGGCATCCAGAACCACGGCGTCCGGGAACGGCGCGTCCAAGGCCGCGACCGGATCCGCGACCACGGGGACCACGGCCGGGACAGCGTCGAAGATCAAGGCCGCCACGGAGGGGAAGGCGCCCGTGGCCGAGGCCGCCGCCCCCGTGAAGACCGCCGCGACGGTCGCACGGCCGTCCCGGTCCGCTGCCACGAGCGCTCCGGCGGGCAGGACGGCGACGACGCGGAGCCGTACGACGGGAGGGAAGGCCGCTCCCGGCGGAAAGGCCGCTGCCACGAAGACGGCGGCCACGAAGGCGACGGCCACGAAGGCGACGGCCGCACGGAGCCGCGCCGCCGCCACGACACCCGCCGGGAAGAACGCCCTGGAGACCTCTCCGGTGACCAGCGCGGCGAAGCAGGCCGTCGAGGACGCCCTGGGGTCGGGGGCGGCGGCGACCGTCACGGCGACCACCGCGAAGGCGGCCGGAGGGAGGGCCGTCGCGGCGAAGAGCGCCGCGACCAAGAAGACCGCCGCGGCGACCACCGCGAAGGCGGCCGCGGAGAAGCCCGTCACCGCGAAGGCGGCCACGGCGACCCGGACGAGGAAGACGGCCACGGGGAGCGCCGCGGGCGCCGGAACGGGGAAGACGGCCGCCCAGGGCGGAGCGGGGAAGACGGCGAAGGGCGCGGGGAAGGCCGGTGAGGCGCTCGCCGTGGCCGCCGGGACGACGCGGGCCGGCGCTTCCGATACGGTCAAGGAGCCCGCGGGCGGGACGGCTCGCACGCCGCGTGCCCGGGGCACCACGACGAAGACCAGAAAGACGACGAGCACCTCCGGAGGGGGCGCATGACGGACCTGCCGGAAGGGACCGGCGACGAGCGGGTGGACGCGGCGCTGGGCGGCCTGGCCGTGCTGGGCGAGCTGCCCGTCGCGGCGCACGTGGGCGTGTTCGAGGAGGTGTTCGCCGGGCTGGAGCAGGCTCTCGCCGCAGCCGACGACAGGGCGGACGGCGTCTCGGACGTCCCGGACCCGCCGCGGTGAGCCGCCGGGCGCGTCTCGACAGCGAGCTCGTCCGCCGGAAGCTGGCCCGTTCCCGTGAGCACGCCGCACAGCTCATCGGGGCGGGGCGGGTCGCCGTCGGCGGGCGGACGGCCTCCAAGGCCGCCACCCAGGTCGACACCGCCTCGGCGATCACGGTCGCCGAGGCGGCGGAGGGCCCCGACTACGTCTCGCGGGGAGCGCACAAACTCATCGGCGCCCTGGAGGCGTTCGGCCCGAAGGGGCTCGCCGTCAAGGAGCGGCGCTGCCTGGACGCCGGGGCCTCCACCGGGGGCTTCACCGACGTGCTGCTGCGCAACGGCGCGGCGCACGTGCTCGCCGTCGACGTCGGGTACGGCCAGCTCGCCTGGTCGCTGCGGACCGACGAGCGGGTCACGGTCATGGAGCGGGTCAACGTCAGGGATCTGACCCCCGACATGGTCGGCGAGCCTCCCACGCTGATCGTCGGTGACCTGTCGTTCATCTCGCTGCGGCTCGTGCTGCCGGCCCTGATCGCCTGCGCGGCCCCGGAGGCCGACTTCGCGATGCTGGTCAAGCCGCAGTTCGAGGTCGGCAGGGAGCGGGTCGGCGCGGGCGGGGTGGTCAGGGACCCCGCGTTGCGCGCGGAAGCGGTGCAGGATGTGGCAGAGGCCGCGCATTCGCTCGGCCTGACCGTGCGGGGTGTCACCGCGAGCCCCCTGCCGGGCCCGTCGGGCAACGTCGAGTACGTGATCTGGCTGGGCAAGGGAGAGGGCGCCCCGCCGGTCCCGGACGTCGCGGCCGAGATCGGGCGCGCGGTGGCCGAAGGCCCCCAGTAGTGGCGATCCCCCGAAAGAGTGGAACATGACAACCAGTCGCACCATGCTGGTCACCGCCCACACCGGGCGCAAGGCGGCAGTCGACAGCGCCCGGCTGGTGATCAGCCGCCTCGTGGACGCGGGCGTGAGCGTGCGGGTGCTCAGCGCGGAGGCGGAGGCCGTGGCGTGCGAGGGGGCCCGCGTGGTGCCCGCCGGCCTGGCCGCCGTGCAGGACGCCGAGATGATGATCGTGCTCGGCGGCGACGGCAGCCTGCTGCGCGCCGCGGAGCTGGCCCGGCCGGCCGGCGTCCCGCTGCTCGGCGTCAACCTCGGGCACGTCGGTTTCCTGGCCGAGGCGGAGGTGGAGGACCTGGCGGCCGCGGTCGACTGTGTGGTGGAGGGCCGCTACGACGTCGAGGAGCGGATGACCGTCGAGGTCACCGCCCGCCTCAACGGGCAGCTGCTGGCCGACACGTGGGCGCTCAACGAGGCGACCGTGGAGAAGCGCGAGCGCATGCTGGAGGTGGTCGCCGAGATCGACGGGCGCCCGCTGTCGCGCTGGGGCTGCGACGGGGTCATCTGCGCCACGCCGACCGGCTCCACCGCCTACGCGTTCTCCGCGGGCGGGCCCGTGGTCTGGCCCGAGGTGGAGGCCCTGCTGCTGGTGCCGATCAGCGCGCACGCGCTGTTCGCCCGGCCGCTGGTGGTCTCGCCCCGGTCCGCGCTGGCACTGGAGATCCAGCCCCAGACGGCGGGCGCGGTGCTGTGGTGCGACGGCCGCCGCCGATTCGATCTGCCCGCGGGCGCGCGGGTCGAGGTCCGCAGGGGAGAGCTGCCGGTACGGCTCGCGCGGCTGCACGGCGTGGAGGACACCGGGGCGCCGTTCACCGACCGGCTGGTGGCCAAATTCGATCTCCCCGTTCAGGGATGGCGCGGCCGGATGCGGCCGTAGTCTGATGGTCCCGTCCGAGGGCGGGATGGCCCGGGGCGGTCGTAATCTGTCCGGGCGGTCCCGGCTTCGAGCGCGTAGGATCGTGCCCGCGCACCGCACTGGTGTTCGGGTGGATTCAATGTGACAGGAGGGACCCGTGCGACCAAGGGTCGAGGAGGTCCGCATCCAGGGGCTCGGCGTCATCGACGAGGCGGTCCTGGAGCTATCACCGGGATTCACCGTGGTCACGGGTGAGACCGGCGCGGGCAAGACCATGGTGGTGACCGGTCTGGGGCTGCTGTTCGGCGGCCGGGCCGACCCCGCCCGGGTCCGTCCCGGCGCCGATCGGGCCACCGTCGAGGGCACGCTCGTGATCGATCGGGACGGCCGGGTGGCCCAGCAGGTCGAGGACGCCGGCGGGGTGCTGGAGGACGGCCAGCTGATCATCTCGCGCACCGTCTCCTCCGAGGGCCGCAGCCGGGCCTGGCTGGGCGGGCGGAGCGTCCCGGTGGGCACGCTGACCTACCTCGCCGACGACCTGGTGGCCGTGCACGGCCAGATGGACCAGCAGCGGCTGCTCCAGCCGGGCCGCCAGCGCGCGGCCCTGGACCGCTACGCGGGCGACGACCTGGTCAAGCCGCTGCGCGCCTACGAGCAGGCCTACAGACGCCACCGGCAGATCGCCGAGCAGCTGACCGAGCTGACCACCCGGGCCAGGGAGCGCGCCCAGGAGGCCGACCTGCTCAAGTTCGGGCTCGAAGAGATCGAGAAGACCGACCCCAAGCCCGGCGAGGACGTCTCCCTCCGCGAGGAGGAGGAGCGCCTCTCCCACGCCGACACGCTCAGGGGCGCGGCGGAGACCGCCCACGCGGCGCTGCTCGGCGACCCGATGGCCGGCGAGCAGATCCAGGACGCCGTCTCCCTGGTCGGGCAGGCCCGCTCCGCCGTCGAGGCGGTCCGCGACGTCGACCCCGCACTGGCCGGGATCGCCGACCGGCTCGCCGAGGCCGGCTACCTCCTGTCCGACGTCGCCACCGAGCTGGCCGCCTACGCCGAGTCGGTGGAGGCCGATCCGGCGCGCCTGGCGGCCGTGCAGGAGCGCCGGTCCGTGCTCACCCACCTCATCCGCAAGTACGGCGAGGACAGCACGGCGGTGCTCGGCTGGGCCGAGCGGGCCGCGACGCGCCTGACCGAGCTGGAGGGCGACGACGACCGGATCGCCGACCTCGCCCGCGAGCACGAGGAGCTCACCGGCCGCCTCACCGAGCTGGCCGCCGAGCTGACGAGGGTCCGCACGGCCGCGGCCGAGCGGTTCGGCCAGGTCGTCACCGAGGAGCTCACCGCCCTGGCCATGCCGCACGCCCGCGTCGCGGTCGTCCTCACCCGGGCCGCCGAGTTCGGCCCGCACGGTGTGGACGAGGTCGAGCTGCGCATGTCCCCGCACCCCGCCTCGCCGCCGCTGCCGCTGAACAAGGGCGCCTCCGGGGGTGAGCTGAGCCGCGTCATGCTCGCCATCGAGGTGGTGTTCGCCGGCGCCGACCCGGTGCCGACGTTCGTGTTCGACGAGGTCGACGCGGGTGTCGGCGGCAAGGCCGCGGTCGAGATCGGGCGGCGGCTGGCCCGTCTGGCCCGCACCGCGCAAGTGATTGTCGTCACTCATCTGCCCCAGGTCGCGGCCTTCGCCGACCAGCATCTCGTGGTGGAGAAGGACAGCGACGGCAGCGTCGTGCGCAGCGGCGTGGTCGCCCTCGACAGGGATGCCCGGACCCGCGAACTCTCCCGGATGCTGGCCGGTTTGGAAGACTCCGAGCTCGGCCGGGCGCACGCCGAGGAGCTCCTCGCGATAGCCGCCGCCGACAAGGCATGAACGCCCGCGGGCGTGCTCCGGTGCGGCCCGATCAGATGATGATCTACTGTGACGAGGTTGACACACCGCCGGGTACTTGGCTCACCTGCTCGTTTCCTCTGGCAGGATGGTCATGATGAAGGTGCCGACTGACGAGCTTCACCGCAGGCTCACGGGTTACCTCCGCCGCAGGAAGGTCGACGACCTTCCCGGGGTGACGGCAGTGGCGAGGATCGACCGGCGGACCAAGAGGCTGACCAAGCGCCTCAAGCCCGGAGAGATCGCGATCATCGATCACGTCGACGTCGACCGGGTGAGCGCGGAGGCGCTTGTCGCGTGCGGCGCGGCGGGCGTGGTCAACGTCGCCGCGGGCATCAGCGGCCGTTACCCCAACCTGGGGCCGCAGATCGTCGTCGAGGCCGGTGTGCCGTTCGTCGACAACGCCACCCCCGAGCTGTTCGAGCGCGTCCGGGACGGCGACCTGGTCCGCCTGCACGAGGGCGTCGTCTACCTCGGCGACGAGATCATCGGCAAGGGCGAGGCGCAGACGGCCGAGTCCGTCGGGGCCGCCATGGCCGAGGCCCGCGCCGGGCTGGCGGTGCAGATCGAGGCGTTCGCCCTCAACACGATGGAGTACGTCCGGCGCGAGAGCGACCTGCTCATCGACGGGGTCGGTGTGCCCGACATCAGCACCTCCATGGAGGGGCGGCACGTCCTCATCGTGGTGCGCGGCTACCACTACAAGGAGGACATCGCGGCCCTGCGCCCCTACATCCGGGAGTACCGCCCGGTCATGATCGGGGTGGACGGCGGCGCCGACGCCCTGCTGGAGGCCGGCTACACGCCCGATGTGATCGTGGGCGACTTCGACTCGGTCTCCACCAAGGCGCTGACCTGCGGCGCCGAGCTGGTCGTGCACGCCTACCGGGACGGCCGCGCGCCGGGACTGGAGCGGGTGGAGCAGCTCGGGCTCGGCGCGGTGGTCTTCCCCGCGACCGGCACGAGCGAGGACATCGCGATGCTGCTGGCCGACGACAGGGGCGCCGAGCTGATCGTCGCGGTCGGCACGCACTGGACCCTGGAGGAGTTCCTCGACAAGGGCCGCTCGGGCATGGCCAGCACCCTCCTGACCCGCCTGCGGGTGGGCAGCAAGCTCATCGACGCCAAGGGCGTCAGCCGGCTCTACCGCAGCCGGATCTCGACCTCGTCCCTGCTCCTGCTCGTCGTCACCGCGCTGGTCACCATGGGAGTGGCGGCCTTCTCCACCCCGGTGGGCAGCATCTGGCTGGGTGACGCCTGGAACGCCTTCATCTTCTGGTTGGTCGGACTCTTCTCGTGATCGATTTCCGTTATCACCTCGTCTCCATCATCGCGATCTTCGTCGCGCTCTCGGTCGGCATCGTGCTGGGCACGACCCTGCTCGAGGAGCCGACGCTGCAGGCCACCGAGGCGGTCGCCAACGCGCTCCGCGACGACAACGGCGAGCTCCGCGCCGAGAACGACGTCCTGCGCAAGGAGAAGACGGGCCATGAGTCCTTCCTCAACGCCCACGCCGCCGAGCTCGTCCGGGGCGACCTGGCCGGGGAGACCGTCGTGATCGTGGAGACCCCCGGCGCCGCGACGGGCATGACCGAGGCCGTCCGGCAGCTGATCGAGCAGTCCGGGGCGACCGTGACCGCCCAGGTCACCCTCACCGAGAAATACCTGGACCCCGTCCAGTCCGTCCTGATCGACCAGCTGGCGACCGGGATCAAGCCCGCCGGCCTGGTCTTCCCCGCCGAGGACACCCCCTACGACAAGGCCGCCGCGGTGCTCGCCAGCGCGCTCGTGACCGTGGCCCCCGACCAGGCGGGCAAGGAGAACCCGGCCGCCGGCGGGGTCATCGACGCCTTCCAGCGCGCGGATCTGCTCGGCGTGACCGTGGGGACCGCGGGCGAGCCCGCCGAGCCGGGGCACATCGCCAGGGCGGGAACGGCCGTGGTGATCGCCCCCGAGCAGCCGTACACCGGGGAGACCGCCGCGACCCAGGCGGGCGCGCTCGTCTCGCTCGCGCTCGGCCTGGACGAGGGCTCCCGGGGCACGGTGCTGGCCGGTCCCCGGTCCTCGGCCGCGGTCGGCGGCGTCGTCACCGCGCTCCGCGAGGGCGCGGCCGGGGAGAAGGTCTCCGGGGTGGACACCGCCGATATCCCCGCGGGCCGGGTCGTGGTGGTCTACGCTCTGCGGGAGCAGCTGTCCGGGAGCACCGGTCAGTACGGCACCGGCCCCGGCGCCCCGGCCTTCGAGCCGAGCCCGCCGTCGCCGGAGGCCACCCCGTCCCCGACGCCGACGGCCAATCCGTCCGCGCCGTCCACGGCCACCTCTGGAGGGTGATTCCGATGGCCCGTCGCGCCCTTCTCAGCGCTCTCGCCGGCGCCGCGCTCGGCGCGGTGGCCGCCCGCGCCGCCTACGCCGCGTTCACCCGCAGGCCGCCGGTCGGCGACGCCGAGACGTGGAGCCGGACCAACCACCGGGGCGAGCCGATCACCCTGATCGAGGGCCCGGCCCTCGTCGCCGGCGCGGCCGCCGCGGTCGCGGCGGCCCCCGGCCTGCCCGCCGGGACGCGCGCGGCCGCCCTGCTGGCCGTGGCGGGCAGCGGGGCCCTCGGCGCCTACGACGACCTGTACGGCGTGACGACCTCCAAGGGGTTCCGGGGCCACCTGGGCGCCCTGTCCAAGGGCGAGGTCACCAGCGGCGCCGTGAAGATCCTCGGCATCGGCGCGACCGGCCTGGCCGCCGCCGCCCTGACCTCGCGCGGCCCGGCCGACACCCTGGTCAACGGCGCGCTGGTCGCCGGGAGCGCGAACCTGGCCAACCTCTTCGACCTGCGCCCCGGTCGCGCGATCAAGGTCGGCCTGCTCGGCGGGGCGCCGCTGCTGGCCGCCTCGGTCCTCAAGGACACGCCCGTCGCGGCGGCGGTGACCGCCGGGACCCTCGGCGCGGCGGCGGCCCTCCTGCCCGAGGACCTGGGCGAGCGGGCGATGCTCGGCGACGCCGGGGCCAACGCGCTGGGCGCGCTGCTCGGCCTGGCCGCCGCCGTCTCCCTCGGCCGCCCCGGCCGCCTGGCGGTGCTCGGCACGGTGGTCGCGCTGACCGCCGCCTCCGAGAAGATCAGCTTCACCCGGGTCATCGCGGGCAACCGCGTGCTCAACCGGATCGACATGCTCGGCCGTCGCCCCGTGGAGCAGGCGCCCGCCCCCCGATGATCAGAAAGATCGGTCAGGGGGTCGCGGGAGCGGCGCTCCTCATCGGGATCGTGACCGTCGCGGCCCGGCTCGTCGGCTTCGGCAGGTACTACGTCCAGTCGCAGACCGTCGCCAACGACTGCCTGAGCACCGTCTACAACACCGCCAACTACGTCCCGAACATCGTCTTCGAACTGGTCGCGGGGGGCGCGCTGGCCGGGATGGCGGTCCCGGTGCTGGCCTCGGCGGCCGCGCGGTCCGACGACGACCCGGAGGCGAGGGCCGAGGCCGGCCGGATCACCTCGGCGCTGCTCACTTGGGCGATGCTGGTCCTGGTGCCGCTGACCCTGCTGATCGCGGTGTTCGCCGGGCCGATCGTCGCGTTGCTCGTGGGCGATGTCGGCGGGGCCGGAACGACGGATCGCTGCGACGTCTCCCAGGTGATCGGGGCCGGGGCGGACATGCTGATCGTCTTCGCCCCTCGGATGATCTTCTTCGGGCTGGCCGTGGTCCTGTACGGCGTGCTCCAGGCGCACCGCAGGTTCCTGGGCCCGGCCCTGGCGCCGCTGGTCTCCAGCCTGCTGATCATCGTCTCCCACCTGGCCTTCGAGACGGTCAACGGGGAGGCCGCCGGAGATCTGGGCGAGCTGACCACGGCAGGGGAGCTGATCCTGTCCCTCGGGGCGACGGTCGCGGCCGCCGCCATGGTCGTGACCGTGATCGGCCCGGTGGCCCGGCTCCGGCTCCGGCTGCGGCCGTCGCTGTCCTTCCCGCCGGGGGCGGGGGCCCGGGCCCGGCGGCTCGCCACGGCCGGCCTGGCCGTCCTCGTCGCCCAGCAGATCACGCTGACCGCGGTGGTCGGGCTCACCAACGACCTCGGGGGAGAGGGGCGGATCGGCTTCTACACCTACGCCTGGGCGCTGTACCAGCTGCCCTACGCGGTGCTCGCGGTCCCGATCACGACCAGCTCCTTCCCCACGCTGTCCACCCGCGCCGCCGAAGGCGACCGGGAGGGCTTCGACGGCCTGGCCGCCTCGACCACGCGGGTGACCCTGCTGGCCATGGGATTGGCGGCGGGGGTGATGGCGGCGGTCGCCATGCCCGTCTCGCGCGTGTTCCTGGAGGGCACCGAGGGCGGGATCCCCGCGGAGATGGCCGCGGGCGTCACGCTGTTCGCGCCGGGACTGATCGGATACGCGCTGATGACGCACCTCGCCCGGGTTCTGTACGCCTGCGGCCGGGGGCGCTCGGCGGCCCTGACCTCCGTGGCGGGATGGGGTGTGGCGCTGGGCGCGCAGGTCGTGCTCGCGCACGCCGCCGAGGGGCCGGGAGACGTGGTGGGACGGCTGGCGCTGGGCAGCACGGCCGGGATGACCGTGGGCGGCATCCTGCTGGCCCTGGCGGTGCTGAGGGCCCGGGGACGCCAGGCCCTCGCGGGGGCCTGGCGGGCGCTGCTCGCCTCCGCGGCCGGTGGAGCCGCCGCCTACGGGGCCGGGCTGGCCGTCGCGACGGCGTTCGGCGACGTGTCGAAGTGGATGTGCGTGCCGGTCGGGGCGGGCGCCGCGCTGGCGGGGGCTGTGGCGTTCGCGGCGGTGGCCGCGGTGATCGACGGACCGGACGCCCGCGCGCTGCTGCGACGCGGGCGTCAGAGGTGAGCCTGCCGGAGGCGGGCGTGTAAGAGGTGGGCGTGTCGGAGGTGGGCTTGTCAGGGGCGGGAAAGGAAGCGCGGATGTCCGGAGCGGGATCGAAGGTGGCACTCGTGCTGGGGACCAGCGCGGGCGGGGTCGGGCGGCACGTGGCCATGCTGGCCGCCGGGCTCGTGCGGCGCGGGCGCCGCGTGGTGGTGGCCGGACCGCCGAGCACCGAGGAGACTTTCGGCTTCACCCGGCTCGGCGCCCGGTTCGTCCCGGTCCCCATCTCGGACCGGCCGCGCCCGGGCGGCGACCTGCGGGCGGTGCGGGAACTGCGGGGGCTGCGCGGGGCGGACGCCGTACACGCGCACGGGCTGCGGGCCGGGGCGCTGGCGGCCCTCTCCCTGACCGGGACCCGCACCGGGCTGGTGGTGACGCTGCACAACGCCGCCACGGCCGGGGGAGCCGTCGGCGCGATCTACGGGGTCCTGGAGCGGATCGTCGCCCGCCGCGCCGACCGGGTCCTGGTCGTCTCGCCGGACCTCGGCGACCGGATGACCGTCCTGGGCGCCCGGCACGTCGAGGCCGCCGTCGTCCCCGCGCCCGAAGCGGTCGTGTCGGGGCGGAGCCCGGAGGAGATCCGCGCGGAGTTCACGGGGCTCGCCGGGGCCGCGGAGTCCGGTGGCGGTGATCGGCCGATCCTCCTGACGGTGGCCCGGCTCGCCCAGCAGAAGGGCCTGGAAGCCCTCCTCGACGTGGCGGCCTCCTTCGCCCCGAGCTCCGCGGCGGGCACTGACGCCGGGGAGAACGCGGCCGGGCAGGGCGGGGCCGCTCTCCCGGAGGGGCGGGCGCTGTTCCTCGTCGCGGGCGACGGGCCGTTGCGGGGGGAACTGCAGCGGCGGATCGACGCGGAGCGGCTGCCGGTGCGGCTGCTGGGCGACCGGCGGGACGTCGGCGATCTGCTCCGGGTGGCGCGGGCGCTGGTGGTGCCGAGCCGCTGGGAGGGGCAGCCGCTGAGCGTGCAGGAGGCGCTGCGCGCCGGGACGCCGGTCGTGGCCACCGCCGTCGGGGGGATCCCGCCGATGGTGGGCCGGGGCGGGGTGCTGGTGCCGTACGGCGACACCGCCGCCATGAGCGGCGCGGTCCGCAGGATCCTCACCGACGACGGGTTCGCCCGGCAGCTGACGCGGGAGGCCGAGCGGCGGGGCGGGGAACTGCCCGGGGAGCAGGAGGCGCTGGAGGCCGTCCTGGCGGTCTACGCCGGGCTCGAATAGGCTTCCCGGCCCTGCGACCGGAAAGGCTCAGCGGATCGCGACCCGGATCGCGACTCGGGCGGATCGCGACCTGGCCGGATCGTGACCCGGACGGCGGGACCCGGACGGCGGGACCCGGCTCACCGCTGCACGATCGTGCGCTCACCTTCCCCGATCGGCTCCTCGAAACCGGCCAGATACCTCCGCAGGAGATCATCGGACACCGTGACGTGGTTCGGCCCCTCCAGCGCGTTGCGCACGGCGAGCCGCCGGCGCAGCGTTTCCGGGTCCGCCTTGAGGTAGACGAGTTCCCACCGGTATCCGTGGCTTTCGATCAAGGACTTGTACCGGTCGCGTCTCGCGCGCTGCCAGAAGCTGTAGTCCAGGACCACGGCCCGGCCCTCCCGCATCAAGCGCACCAGCTCGTGCCGTAACGCCTCCTCGGCGGCGGCTTTGTGATCCTCGTACTCCTGCGGATCGAAACGCGCGCCGTCCTGGCCGAACCGCTCCCAGATCGCCTCGTCGATCGACAGCCGCACGTAGCCGCGCCGTTCCAGCGCCTGCGCGTAGGTCGTCTTGCCCGAACCGGCGAGCAATGATCGAAACCTGTGGATCGCCGGGAAGGGGTGTACCTTCCCGGATCACCCGATGAAGGTTTCGAGATAAGGCCGACGTTGCCGCGTCGGTCGGGAAGGCACACCCGTGCCGCTTACCGTAGTCCCTGATCTCCCCTCCGACGATGGCAACCCGGTGCCCGGCTCGGCCGCGTTGATCGACCAGCTCGTCCGCGAGGGCGCCCGCCGTATGCTGGCCGCCGCCCTGCAGGCCGAGGTGGACGCCTACATCTCCGCTTTCGCCGACGAACGCGACGAAGCCGGCCGCCGCCTGGTGGTGCGCAACGGCTCCCACGCCCCGCGCGAGATCCTGACCGCGGCCGGAGCGATCGAGGTCCGCGCCCCGCGCGTCAACGACAAGCGCACCGATCCGGTCACCGGCGAGCGCCAGCGGTTCTCCTCATCGATCCTGCCGCCGTGGTGCCGCAAGACGCCCAAGGTCAGCGAGGTGCTGCCGCTGCTGTACCTGCACGGCCTGTCCTCCGGCGACTTCACCGCCGCGCTCGGGCAGTTCCTCGGCTCGACGTCGGGGCTGTCGGCATCAGTGATCACGAAGCTGACCGAGCAGTGGAAGGCCGAGCAACGTACCTTCGCCGCCCGGGACCTGTCGGGCGTGGACTACGTGTATGTGTGGGCCGACGGCATCCACGTCAACGTCCGCCTGGAGGAGCAGCGCCTGTGCCTGCTGGTGATGATCGGCGTACGTGCCGACGGCCGCAAGGAGTTCGTCGCGCTGGCCGACGGTTACCGCGAATCCACCGAGTCCTGGGCGGACCTGCTGCGCGATGCCAAACGCCGCGGCATGTGCGCTCCGGTGCTCGCGGTCGCCGACGGGGCGCTGGGGTTCTGGGGTGCGCTGAGTGAGGTGTTTCCGCAGACCCGAGCCCAGAGGTGCTGGTTTCACAAGATCGCCAACGTGCTCGGGGCGCTGCCGAAGTCCGCGCACCCGGGAGCGAAGAAGGCGCTGGCCGAAATCGGGAACGCCGAGCACAAGGAGCACGCCGAGGCGGCGGTGGCGGCGTTCCAGGCCGCTTACGGCGCCAAGTATCCCAAGGCGGTGGCCAAGGTCACGGACGACGCCGACGAACTGCTGGCGTTCTACGACTTCCCGGCCGAGCACTGGATCCACCTGCGCACGACCAACCCGATCGAGTCGACGTTCGCCACGGTCCGGCACCGCACCAAGGTCACCAAGGGGCCGGGGTCGCGTGCGGCCGGGCTGGCCATGGCGTTCAAGCTGATCGAGTCGGCCCAGGCCCGCTGGCGCTCGATCAACGCCCCTCACCTGGTGGCTCTCGTGCGTGCCGGAGCCCACTTCGAACGTGGCGTCCTCATCGAACGTGACGAGGCCAGCGCAGCATGACCGGTCATACCGAACGGCCGCTGCTCTTCCTCGACGTCGACGGGCCGCTTCTCCCCTTCGGAGAGGACCCGCACCGCACACCGCGGGGTACGACACCGGACTCGCGCTTGGCACGGCTCACCTCCGAGCTGGGGAACCGACTGACAGCGCTGCCCTGCGAACTCGTCTGGGCGACCACCTGGGAAGAGGAGGCCAACGCCGAGATCGCACCCCGCATCGGGCTGCCGCGACTGCCCGTCGTGAAGTGGCCGGAGCCCACCGACCAGCATGAACGTGAGGACCGATGGTTCGGACTGTGCTGGAAGACCCGGGCTCTGGTGAACTGGGCGGGCGGGCGCCCGTTCGCGTGGGTCGACGACGAGATCACCGACGCCGATAGGGAGTGGGTCGCCGCACACCATAGCGGTCGGGCGCTCCTTCACCACGTGGAGTCATACCAGGGACTCGCCGACGAAGACTTCGCAGCCCTCGATCGATGGCTCCGAGCCCTATGAGTCACCCACGATCCACAGAATTTGACAATTGCTCGAACCGGCGATGCCGCACATCAACACGACGGATCGCCCGGATCCGTCTCCCGGCCCGGCGGCGACGCGGCCGGCTTCCGTACCGCTCACGACATCGTCCATGGACGCGACACTAGCGATCACCCGCGGACCTGACGCCGGCAGGGCAGACCCGGTGGGGCACTGGCCTGCAGATAAATCTGATTTGGATGGTTTTATAGAGTTTTACGGCACCCGGCGGAGACTGGGAACAAGCTGGTGTCCCGGTGGGTTGAATTAGGCGCAGCCAAGCTCGATCCCTATACTGGCTTGGTTAGGGGGGGAGTATCCCTTCGCGACAGTCTCGTCATCACGGTGCCGCCTCGATCCACGAGGCCCCCGGGGCTGCCGGTCCGCGCGCGCGATCTTCGCTGGGCGGGAGAGACCTCCGGCATTCAGTCATGCGCGCCGGAGGGTTGTCACATCATGATCATACCTGCCTGGGCATGGGCCGCCGTCATCGTCGGGCTGCTCCTGATCCTCGCCTTCGACCTGTGGATCGTCGATCGGGGCGAGCCCCGTGAGTTCTCGATGCGGCAGGCCAGCTTCTGGGTCGGCTTCTACGTCACGCTCGCAGTGATCTTCGGCGGCGTGCTCTGGGCGACCGCGGGGGCGACCTCGGCGGGTGAGTTCTTCGCCGGCTACATCACGGAATACAGCCTGAGCGTCGACAACCTCTTCGTCTTCTACATCATCATGACCCGCTTCGCGGTGCCCAGGATCTACCAGCACAAGGTCCTGCTGATCGGCATCCTGATGGCCCTGGTCATGCGCGGCATCTTCATCGCCGTCGGCGCCGCCGCCCTGGCGAACTTCAGCTGGATGTTCTACATCTTCGGCATCTTCCTGATCTACACCGCCGTGGGGCTGGTCCGCCAGCACGGCCAGGAGGAGGACGTCCCGGAGAACGCGCTCCTGCGCTGGGCCCGCCGGACGCTGCCGCACACCGACGACTACGTGGGCTCCAAGGTCACCGTCAAGATCAACGGCAAGCGCTTCGTCACCCCGATGCTGATCGTCATGATCGCCATCGGCACCACCGACCTGCTGTTCGCGCTCGACTCGATCCCGGCGATCTTCGGTCTCACCACCGACGCGTTCATCGTCTTCACCGCCAACGCGTTCGCGCTGATGGGCCTGCGCCAGCTGTACTTCCTGCTGGGCGGCCTGCTGCAGCGCCTGGTCTACCTCAGCTACGGCCTGGCCTTCATCCTCGGTTTCATCGGGGTCAAGCTGATCCTCGAGGCGCTGCACTCCAGCCACGTCTCCTGGGCGCCCGAGATCCCGATCTCCGTGTCGCTGTCCGTCATCGGCGTCACCATGGTGATCACCACTGTGGCGAGCCTCGTCAAGTCCCGGCGTGACACCCGCAAAGGCAACGAAATCACCACCTCCGCGGAGGCCAAGCAGGGCTAGCGGATTGGCGGGGGAGGCGCTTTGCTTGTCTCGTTGCGCCGTAAAAGGGCAGAGAGGTCGGTAGCATCCTCCCCCAGAGCGGGTAGACATACCGGTCTATAGCCGCAAGACATCACAAAAGGTTCCCTGTGTCCCACGATTCAGCAAGCCATCGGCCAGGCCGCGTCCGACTGGCGCGTGGCGTCTCCCCGTGGCTGTTGCCGACGGTGGCCGCGACCGCCGCCACCTCGTTGCTCAGCCGCCGCGACCCGCGCTGGGCGCTGGCGGCGGTCCCGCTGACCGCGCTCACCGGCGCCATGCTCTGGTTCTTCCGCGATCCCGAGCGCACGCCGGGCGACGCGCGGATCCTGTCGCCCGCCGACGGCGTGGTGCAGAGCATCGACCCGTGGCCGGACGGCCGCACCCGAGTGGCGATCTTCATGAGCCCGCTCAACGTGCACGTCAACCGCGCGCCGCTGGCCGGCACGGTCACCTCGGTGGAGCACGTCCCCGGGGGTTTCGTGCCGGCCTTCAACAAGGACAGCGACCTGAACGAGCGGGTCGTGTGGCACCTGGACACCGCGCTCGGCGACATCGAGCTCGTCCAGATCGCGGGCGCGGTCGCCCGCCGCATCGTGCCCTACCTGCGGGCGGGCGCCAAGGTGACCAGGGCCGAGCGCATCGGGCTGATCCGGTTCGGCTCGCGGGTGGACGTCTACCTGCCGGAAGGCATCGCCCCCGCGGTGTCCGTCGGGCAGAAGACCGTCGCGGGGGTGACCGGCCTTGACCACGGCTGACGCGGGCTGGCCGATAGACGAGGCGGACGACGAGCCCCGGGGGCCCGTCGGCAAGGCGTTCCGGCTCTCGGCCGCCGACTCCCTGTCCCTGGGCAACGCGCTCTGCGGCTTCCTCGCGGTCTGCGTCCTGGCCTGGTCGGCCATCACCTCGCTCCAGCAGACCGGCAAGTTCTCGGCCGACCCGCGGTTCTTCGGCACCGCGGTGGTGCTGCTGCTGCTCGGCGCGACCTGCGACCTGTTCGACGGCCTGGTGGCCCGCAAGTTCCGCGCCTCGGCGATGGGCGCGGAGCTCGACAACCTCGCGGACGTGATCAGCTTCGGCTTCGCCCCCGCGTTCATGGTCGTCATCTGGGCGGGCTTCAACCCGAGGGTGCCGTTCGTCCTGGTGATGATCGCGGCGGCGTCGGTGCTGCTGGCCGGGGTCATCCGGCTTGCGCGCTTCGCCTGCGTGAAGACCAAGAGCGGCGACTTCATGGGCCTGCCCATCCCGATGGGCGCCATGACCGTGGTCTCGATCGTCCTGCTGTTCCCGCCGTCGGTCGGGGCCATGGTCCCCATCTTCGGCGTCGCCTACCTGATGGTCAGCCGGATCGAGTACCCCAAGCCCAAGGGCAACCTGGCGGCCGCCGTACTCGCCTGGATGATGATCAACGTCGCCTGCCTGACCATCTGGGCCGCCGGCCTGGCCGGGGGCGACAGGCTCATCAAGGTGGGCGCCGTCATGCAGGTGGCGATCGTGGCCGCGATCCCGCTGCGCGTCCTGATGTTCAAGCACGAGAAGCGCAAGGAGCGCAAGGAATCCGAGAGCATCGGCTGACGCGCTCCCGAACAGACGGGATCGGCCCGGCCGGAGAGTGATCCGGCCGGGCCGATCGCGTGTCCGGGGGCCGGGTCCCTACCAGCCGCGCTCCCGCCACTCCGGCAGGGACGGGCGCTCGGCGCCGAGCGTGGTGTCCTTGCCGTGGCCCGGGTAGACCCAGGTCTCGTCGGGGAAGCGGTCGAAGATCCGCTCGGACACGTCCGCGAAGAGCTGCGCGAAGCGCTCGGGGTCCTTGTTGGTGTTGCCGACCCCGCCGGGGAAGAGCGAGTCACCGGTGAACAGGTGGCCGTTGTAGTGCAGGGCGATGGAGCCGGGCGTGTGCCCGCGCAGGTGGATGACCTCCAGGTCGACCACGCCGACGGTCACCTTGTCGCCGTGCTCGACCGTCAGGCCGACCGGGACGGGCAGCGCCGGGGCGTCCAGCGGATGGGCGATCACCAGGGCGCCGGTGGCCCGCGCGACCTCCTCCAGGGCCTGCCAGTGGTCGCCGTGCTGGTGGGTCGTGACGATCCTGCCGATCGGCATGCCGCCGATGAGCTCCAGCAGCCGGTCGGCCTCGGCGGCGGCGTCGATCAGCAGCCCGTCGCCGGTGTCGTTGCACCGGACCAGGTAGGCGTTGTTGTCGAACGGCCCGACCGCCAGCTTCGAGATCGTCACGGCGGGCAGCTCGCGCACGTCGGCGGGGCCGCCGACCTGCACGTCGCCGGTATAGGTCATGGATACTCCTCCGGAGGTGTCGCGGGAAGGCCGGGGGCGGCGGTCATGATCAGCCACGGCGGCGGCGCGGGCAGCGGCCCGGCGGCTGGTTCGTTGCCCGTGGCCCCCTCCCGCATCACCCTAAGGCCCGCCCCGGCCGAGCGCCCGGTCAGCCAGGCCAGCAGCGTCCGCGCGTCCCCCTGGACCACGGGCCCGGAGCCGAGACCGCGCCAGACCTGGCGGTGCTTGTGGTCGTCCTTGACCTCCTCCACCACGATCTCGCTGATCGGGCTCGGCTCGCGGGGCCAGCAGACCATCACGTCGTGCAGTTCGCGCCGGACGAAGGCGTCCGACCAGGCGGAGCAGTCGTACCCGGCGTCGAGGTCCACGTGGTGGAACTCGGTCTCGCGCAGCCGCCGGACCAGCAGGTACCAGGCGGGGTGCGGGGGAGGCCGCATCCCGCCGACCATCGCCGACCACGCCCGCGGGGGCAGGTCGCGGAAGGCCGTCGCGAGCCGGGCCGCGCTCTCCTCCAGGTCGGCGAGTTGCTCCTTGGCGGGCCGTACGGCTCCCGCCGCGATGTCGGCGTCGCGGCTCTCCACGCTGGGGTACTGCGGCCTCTCGACCCCCGTCCTGGCCCATTCCGTGAGGTTGACCAGGCTGTCGGCGTTGCGGGCGATGTGGGTGATCAGGTGGCCCCGGGTCCAGCCGGGCAGCCGGGAGGGCGCCGTCAGGTCGGCGTCGGACAGCCGGGCCACGGTGGCGACGAGGCGGTCGGTCGAGGCGGCGAGTTCGGACTGGAACGCGTCTAGGACATCCATTCCCACACTTCACCATCGCGGCGGAGGCCGTACCAGGGTGGAGAGAGGGAAGTTCGGGCGTTGCGGAGCCCGGGAGGAAGGAACGGGGAAGTTCACCCGGAGGGGGCGGGGCGCGCGGCGGGCGGGGTGCCCGGCGGATCTGCCCCGGTGGATCTGTCCCCCGGCGGGCCGCCGAGGGGCCCATACCGGTGGGAAGCGACCCGTCGAGGGGACCCATACCGGTGGGAAGCGACCCGCCGGGTCCGGGGGAGGCCGTACTCTGGAGGAGGTGGGAAACGCCGTCCTCGGGGGGAGATGGAGAGATCCGTCTGCGGACGGCACTCCGCGAGCTCTGCGAGCTCCGCGAAATTGTCGGACCCCGTCGCTAGTCTTCCCGCGACCGCTTCCAACCCTCTAAACCGACGTCGGGACTGCTGTGGCTGACCGTCTCATCGTGCGTGGCGCACGTGAACACAATCTCAAGGACGTCTCGCTGGAGCTGCCGCGAGACTCGCTGATCGTCTTCACCGGACTGTCCGGATCGGGCAAGTCCAGTCTGGCCTTCGACACCATCTTCGCCGAGGGCCAGCGGCGCTATGTCGAATCCCTCTCCGCCTACGCGCGGCAGTTCCTCGGGCAGATGGACAAGCCCGACGTCGACTTCATCGAGGGCCTGTCGCCCGCGGTGTCGATCGACCAGAAATCGACCAGCCGCAACCCCCGGTCGACCGTCGGAACGATCACCGAGGTCTACGACTACCTGCGACTGCTGTGGGCGCGCATCGGCAAGCCGCACTGCCCGCAGTGCGGCCGCGCGATCGCCCGGCAGAGCCCCGAGCAGATCGTCGACCGGGTCATGGAGCTGGAGGAGGGCACCCGCTTCCAGGTGCTCGCCCCGGTGATCCGCGGGCGCAAGGGCGAATACACCGAGCTGTTCGGGCAGCTGCAGGCCAAGGGGTACGCCCGCGCCCGGGTCGACGGCGTGGTGGTCCGGCTGGACGACCCGCCGAAGCTGAAGAAGTACGAGAAGCACGACATCGAGGTCATCGTCGACCGGCTCGCGGTCAAGGAGAGCGCGCGCAGCCGCCTGACCGGCTCGGTGGAGACCGCCCTGCAGCTGTCGGGCGGCACGATCACGCTGGAGTTCGTCGACCTCCCCGAGGACGACCCGAACCGCGAGCGCTTCTACTCCGAGCACCTCTACTGCCCCTACGACGACCTGTCGTTCGAGGAGCTGGAGCCGCGCTCGTTCTCCTTCAACTCTCCCTTCGGCGCCTGCCCGGAGTGCACCGGTCTGGGCACCCGGATGGAGGTCGACCCGGAACTGGTCGTGCCCGACCCGGAGGCGACCCTGGGGGAGGGCGCCCTGACCCCCTGGTCGGGCGGGCACACCAGCGACTACTTCGAGCGCCTGCTGGAGGCGCTCGGCAAGGCCATGGGGTTCAACCTCGACACCCCCTGGGAGCGGCTGCCGAAGAAGGCGCAGAAGGCGCTGCTGCACGGCCACGACGAGCAGGTGCACGTCCGCTACAGCAACCGCTACGGCCGTCAGCGCTCCTACTACACCACCTTCGAGGGGGTGATCCCCTGGGTGCAGCGCCGGCACGCCGAGTCCGAGAGCGACGGCATGCGGGAGAAGTTCGAAGGCTACATGCGGGAGATCCCCTGCCCGGCCTGCGAGGGGGCCAGGCTCAAGCCGGTCTCGCTGGCCGTCACGGTGGACGGGCGCTCCATCGCCGCGGTCTCGTCCATGTCGATCGGCGAGTGCGCGATGTTCCTGGCCGGGCTGAAGCTGTCCGACCGCGACATGCAGATCGCCGAGCGGGTGGTCAAGGAGATCAACGCCCGGATGGGCTTCCTGCTCGACGTCGGCCTCGACTACCTGACCATGGACCGCGCGGCGGGCACCCTCGCGGGCGGCGAGGCGCAGCGCATCCGGCTGGCCACCCAGATCGGGTCCGGCCTGGTCGGCGTGCTCTACGTGCTCGACGAGCCCTCCATCGGCCTGCATCAGCGCGACAACCAGCGGCTGCTGGAGACGCTGATCCGGCTGCGTGACATGGGCAACACGCTCATCGTGGTCGAGCACGACGAGGACACCATCGCCGCCGCCGACTGGGTGGTCGACATCGGCCCCGGCGCGGGCGAGCACGGCGGCCAGGTCGTCGTCTCCGGCACGGTCCCGGAGCTGCTGGCCTGCGAGGAGTCGATGACCGGCGCCTACCTGTCCGGGCGCAAGACCATCGCGATCCCCGCCGAACGCCGCAAGCGCGACCGCAAGCGGCAGATCACGGTCAAGGGCGCCCGCGAGCACAACCTCAAGGGCGTGGACGTCGAGTTCCCCCTCGGGGTGTTCACCGCGGTCACCGGCGTCTCCGGGTCCGGCAAGTCCACCCTGGTCAACGACATCCTCTACAACTCCCTGGCCAAGGAGCTCAACGGCGCGCGCACCGTCCCCGGCCGGCACTCGCGCATCAACGGCATCGACCTGGTCGACAAGGTCGTGCACGTCGACCAGTCGCCCATCGGCCGCACGCCCCGCTCGAACCCGGCGACCTACACCGGCGTCTTCGACAAGGTCCGCGACCTGTTCGCGCAGACCACCGAGGCGAAGGTCCGCGGCTACGCCAAGGGCCGCTTCAGCTTCAACGTCAAGGGCGGCCGCTGCGAGGCGTGCTCCGGCGACGGCACCATCAAGATCGAGATGAACTTCCTGCCCGACGTGTACGTGCCGTGCGAGGTCTGCCACGGCGCGCGCTACAACCGGGAGACCCTGGAGGTCCACTACAAGGGCAAGACGATCTCCGAGGTGCTCGACATGCCGATCGAGGAGGCGCTCGACTTCTTCGACGCCATCCCCTCGATCAAGCGCTACCTCAAGACGCTCAACGACGTCGGCCTGGGCTACGTCCGGCTCGGCCAGCCCGCCACGACCCTGTCCGGCGGTGAGGCCCAGCGCGTCAAGCTCGCCTCGGAGCTGCAGCGCCGCTCCACCGGCCGGACGATCTACGTCCTGGACGAGCCGACCACCGGCCTGCACTTCGAGGACATCCGGCGCCTGCTGGGCGTGCTCGGCAAGCTCGTGGACGGCGGGAACACGGTCATCGTCATCGAGCACAACCTCGATGTGATCAAGACCGCCGACTGGATCATCGACATGGGTCCCGAGGGCGGTTCCCGGGGCGGCACCGTGGTCGCCACCGGCACGCCCGAGGAGGTCGCGCTGGTCGAGGCCAGCCACACCGGCCGCTTCCTGCGCAAGATCCTTGGAGCCTGACGCGGCTCCCGGCGCGGGGCGGGAGCGGCGCCCGTTCCCGCCCGCGCCGCCGGGACGGCCCCGCCCGCCCGGGCGAGCGCCCGGATTCGGGACCGGGCTCCACCGTCAATACTCTTGACGCCGAGCCCGGTTTCACGGGGGACATTGCGAGAAGGGCCGCGATGAGCAGCAGCAGTGACGGTTTCACCATGCCCACGAGAAGGAACGTGATCGGCGCCGCGGGGGTCGTGGCATGCGGTACGGCACTGGCCGGGTGCGGCACGGGGGAGCGGGCTCCGGCCGCCGTTCCCCCCGGGGTCAAGGGTCAGGTCATCGCCAAGGTCGCCGACGTGCCGGTGGGCGGTGGCAAGGTGATCCACCAGTGGAAGATCGTGATCGCCCAGCCGACCTCGGGGGTGTTCAAGGCGTTCAGCGCCAGCTGTCCGCACCGTGGCTGCGCGGTCAGCCGCCCGGCCGAGGGGGTCATCCGCTGCCCCTGCCACGGCAGCGAGTTCGACGCCGTCTCCGGCAAGTGCCTCAAGGGGCCGGCGGAGGCGCCGCTGGTGGAATTCCCGCTGAAGGTCGAGGGCGACGGAATCGTCCTCCTCTGAGGAGAGCCCGGGAAGTTCGGCGCGGCTTCGAGTGAGGAAGGCCGGGGAAGTCCAGCGCGGTTTCAAGGCCCGGTCCCGATGTGCTCCGGGTCCGGGCGAAAGTGGGTCGAAGACGTAAATCTTCACAGTCTTCTGACGTCGGGTGCGGCATGCTGAACCGTCATCGGGACGCGAGCCGTACCGAACAGAAAGAAGCTCCTGGGAGGGTGACCATGTCAGAGACGACGACACGGCGTGCGGTGATGCTCGGTGCGGGAGGTGTGGGGCTCACCGCCGTGCTGACCGCCTGCTCGGGGTACGGCCAGCCGACGGCGGAGGAGACGACCGCTCCGGCCGATCCCGCCCCCTCGTCCGCGCCCGAGACCGGCTCGGGGTCCGGCAACGGTGACTCCGCGGCCGACGCCCTGGCCAAGACCAGCGACATCCCCGTGGGTGAGGGCAAGGTCTTCAAGGCCGAGAAGGTCGTGGTGACCCAGCCGAAGGCCGGGGAGTTCAAGTGCTTCACCTCCGTCTGCACCCACCAGGGGTGTGACGTCGACGCCGTCGAGGGCGGCACCATCAACTGCCCCTGCCACGGCAGCAAGTTCAACATCGCCGACGGGTCCGTCGCCAACGGCCCGGCCAACAAGCCCCTTGAGGAGAAGGCCATCAAGGTCGACGGCGAGTCGATCACTCTGGCCTGAGGCCGCGGGCCGCCGTGCTCGCCGGGGATGAGGGGCCCGCGGCGGGTACGGCGGCCC
>NZ_BOOH01000024.1 GCF_016863135.1 Planobispora longispora | reverse complement strand
GGCCCGCCGGCGCGCGGGCGGAGACACGGGCCGGGGCGTATGCCGGGGACGCGGATCGGGGACGCAGGCGCGGCCCCGGGATGTGCGGCGCCGTCCGGGTCACGGGGCGCGGACGCGAGGCCGGGATCTGTCGGCGAGGGCCGATAGGCTTTCACCGTGGCGAGATCTGCAGGCGGTCCGGCGAGCTTCCGGCCGAGTCCGGGGTCGATCCCCGAATCTCCCGGCGTCTATCGGTTCAAAGACCCCGAGGGCCGGGTCATCTATGTCGGCAAGGCCAAGAGCCTGCGCCAGCGGCTCAACTCCTACTTCGCCGACTTCGCGGGGCTGCACCCGCGCACCCAGACCATGCTCACGACCGCCGCGGCCGTCGACTGGACGGTCGTCGGCACCGAGGTCGAGGCGCTCCAGCTCGAATACTCCTGGATCAAGGAGTACGACCCGCGGTTCAACGTCAAATACCGCGACGACAAGTCCTACCCCTACCTCGCGGTGACCATGGGGGAGGAGTTCCCCCGTGTGCAGGTGCTGCGCGGCGCCAAGCGCGAGGGCACCCGCTACTTCGGACCCTACTCGCACGCCTGGGCGATCAGGGAGACCGTCGACCTGCTGCTGCGGGTGTTCCCGATCAGGAGCTGCTCGTCCGGGGTGTTCCGGCGGGCCGCGCAGATCGGGCGGCCCTGCCTGCTGGGCTACATCGACAAGTGCTCGGCGCCGTGCGTCTCCCGTGTCACCGCGGCCGGGCATCGCGCGCTCGCCGAGGACTTCTGCGACTTCATGGCGGGCAACACCGGCCGGTTCATCAAGCGGCTGGAGGGCGAGATGCGCCAGGCCGCCGCCGAGCAGGAATACGAACGGGCGGCCCGGCTCCGCGACGACATCGAGGCGTTGCGGCGGGCGCTGGAGAAGCAGGCCGTGGTGCTGGGCGACAACACCGACTGCGACGTCATCGCGCTGGCGGAGGACCCCCTGGAGGCGGCCGTCCAGGTCTTCTACGTGCGCGGCGGGCGGATCCGGGGGCAGCAGGGCTGGGTGGTCGACAAGATCGAGGAGACCGGTCCCGCCGCGCTGGTCGAGCACTTCCTGCTGCAGATGTACGGCGAGGCCACCCCCGAGACGTTGCCCAGGGAGGTTCTGGTGCCGGTGCTCCCGCCCGACGCGGACGCCGTCGCCGAGCTCCTCGGCGAGCAGCGCGGATCCCGGGTGGAGATCCGCGTGCCGCAGCGGGGCGACAAGCGGTCGCTGATGGAGACCGTCGAGCGCAACGCCAAGGAGTCCCTGGCCCAGCACAAGCTCAAGCGGTCCAGCGACCTGACCGCGCGGAGCAAGGCGCTGCAGGAGCTCGCCGACGCGCTGGACCTGGACCAGGCGCCGCTCCGCATCGAGTGCTACGACGTCTCCCACCTGCAGGGCACCAACGTGGTGGCGTCGATGGTGGTGTTCGAGGACGGCCTGGCCCGCAAGAGCGAATACCGCAGGTTCTCCGTCCGCTCCGTCGAGGGCGACGTCGCGTCCATCCACGAGGTGATCTCCCGCCGGTTCAAGCGCTACCTGGAGGAGCGCGTGGCCACCGGGGAGCTCGCGGAGCTCGGGGAGGCCGCGGAGCTCGCGGAGGCGGGCGCCGGGCCCGCGGAGTCCTCCGGGCCCGAGGGGGGCGATGGAGAGGTCCTGGGTTCCGCGGGCTCCGTGGGCTCTGCCGGTCCCGGAGGCGGCGCGGGGCCCGTGGCGTTCGAGGAGGACGCCGGAGAGGGAGCCGGGGGCGACGTCGCCGCCGAGCCCTCGTCGCCGGGCATCGACCCGGAGACGGGCCGGCCGCGCAAGTTCGCCTACCCGCCCCACCTGGTCGTCGTGGACGGCGGCCCGGCCCAGGCGGCGGCCGCCCAGCGGGCCCTGGACGAGCTGGGCGTGGACGACGTCGCGGTCTGCGGACTGGCCAAGCGGCTGGAGGAGGTGTGGCTGCCCGGCGAGGACCTCCCGGTCATCCTTCCCCGCTCCAGCGAGGCCCTTTACCTCCTGCAGCGGGTCCGTGACGAAGCGCATCGCTTCGCGATCGCCTACCATCGTTCCAAACGCTCCAAGAGCGTGCGGGAGAGTGCCCTGGACGACGTGCCCGGGCTCGGTCCGGCTCGGAGGCAGGCTCTGATCAAGCATTTCGGATCGGTGAAGCGGCTGCGTGAGGCGACCGCGGCCGAGATCTGCCAGGTTCCCGGGATCGGCCCCGCGACGGCCGAGACGATCGTGTCGGCGTTGAAGGGGGAGAACCCAGCGTGAGCGAGCGGAGCGAGCGGGCCATGGGCACGGTAGCGTCGCGGACGCGGCCGACGGAGGAGGCGGCGTGAGCGGGAGAGAGCCGGCGTTCGTTGTCGTCACCGGCATGTCCGGTGCGGGGCGGAGCACGGCGGCCAAGGCTCTGGAGGATCTGGGCTGGTTCGTCATCGACAACCTGCCGCCGGGGCTGCTGTTCGCCATGGCGGAGGAGGCCGGGCGGGTCAAGCTCGCCGCGGACAAGGTCGCCGCGGTGGTCGACGTGCGCAGTCTGGCCTTCACCACCGATCTCAACGCCGCGATCGAGGAGCTGGACGGGCGGGGCGTCGCCGTACGGGTCGTGTTCCTGGAGGCCAGCGACGAGGAGCTGGTCCGCAGGTTCGAGAACGTCCGCCGTCCCCACCCGTTGCAGGGTGACGGCCGCCTGGTCGACGGCATCGCTCGCGAGCGCGGCATCCTGCGCGAGGTCCGGGCCAACGCCGACCTGGTCATCGACACCTCCAACCTGAACGTCCACGAGCTCCGCGGCAAGATCGTCGCCTTCTTCGGCGGGGAGAACCGCCCGGGTCTGCGGGTCAACGTGGTCTCCTTCGGCTTCAAGTACGGCCTGCCCGTCGACGCCGACCTGGTCGTCGACTGCCGGTTCCTGCCCAACCCGCACTGGGTCCCGGAGCTGCGCCCGATGAACGGCCTCGACGCCCCCGTGCGGGACTACGTCCTCAACCAGACGGGCGCCAAGGAGCTTCTCGACGCCTACGAGGAGGTGCTCGGCATCATCGCCGCCGGATACACCCGTGAGGGCAAGGGGTACGCCACGCTCGCCGTCGGATGCACGGGCGGCAAGCACCGCAGCGTGGCCATGACCGAGCAGATCGCCGCCCGCCTGCGTGACAGGGGCGGCATGGACGTGCAGGTCAGCCACCGTGATGTGGGCCGGGAGTGAGCGGGGCGAAGAGAGCGGGGTGAGCGGGGGTGAGCGGGGCGAAGCGCGGAGAGAGAGGCGCCGGCGGAGGTCCGGGGCAGCCGGGTGGGAGACCCGGGGGCATGGGCCCGGGGCGGGAGCCGGCGGCCGGCGGCCGGGCCGGCGTCGGCGCACAGACGGGTGACGGGTCCGGAGCCGTCCTGCCCGAGCAGCCGGGCGAGGGGCCCAGAGTCGTCGCGCTCGGCGGCGGGCACGGGCTGTACGCCTCGCTGACCGCGTTGCGGCGGGTCACCTGCGAGCTGACGGCGGTGGTCACCGTGGCCGACGACGGAGGGTCGAGCGGGCGGCTCCGCCGCGAGCTGGGCGTGGTGCCCCCCGGTGACCTGCGCATGGCGCTGGCCGCGCTGTGCGGTGACGACGAGTGGGGCCGGACCTGGAGCGAGGTCGTCCAGCACCGTTTCCGCAGCGAGGGCGAGCTGCACGGTCACGCGGTCGGCAACCTGCTCATCGTGGCGCTGTGGGAGAAGCTCGGCGGCACCGTCGCGGGGCTCGACTGGCTGGGGCGGCTGCTCGGCGCGCACGGCCGGGTGCTGCCGATGTCCTCGGTCCCGCTCGACATCGCCGCCGAGGTGGAGCTGGACGGCGAGGTGAGCACCGTGCGCGGTCAGGTGGCCTGCGCCCTCACCCCGGGCCGGGTCCAGGCCATCTCGCTCGTCCCGGAGAATCCCCCGGCCTGCCCCGAGGCGGTCCAGGCGGTCCTGGACGCCGAGTGGGTCGTCTTCGGCCCCGGGTCGTGGTTCACGAGCGTGCTGCCGCACCTGAAGGTGCCCGAGCTCGCCGAGGCCCTGCACACCACCCGCGCCCGGCGGCTGGTCACGCTGAACCTGGCGCCCCAGGCGGGGGAGACCGACGACTTCTCCCCCCAGCAGCACCTGGAGGTGCTCTGGCAGCACGCGCCCGATCTGGCGATCGACGTGGTGCTGGCCGACACCGGGGTGGTCGACGACCCCGACGGGCTGGAGAAGACCGCGGTCGGACTGGGCGGCCGGCTCGTCCTGGCCGACGTCGCGGTCCCGGACGGCTCTCCGAGGCACGACCCACGTCGTCTTGCCTCGGTCCTGAACGAGATTTTCCATGAGAAGCGGTGATCCTGGCCGGTGCGGCTCGCGAGTGCGAGAAACTTCTGTGAGCCTGGTGTATTCCGGGCCGCACGGGTTCACATGGGGGAGGACGAACGCGCATGGCGATGACAGGTGTGGTGAAGGACGAGCTGAGCAGGCTCCCGGTTCTGAAGCCTTGCTGCCGCAAGGCCGAGGTCTCGACGCTGCTGCGGTTCGCGAGCGGGCTGCACCTGGTGGGCGGGCGGATCGTCATCGAGGCGGAGCTGGACACCAACGTCACGGCGCGCCGGCTCATCAAGGACATCGGTGAGGTGTTCGGGCACAGGGCCGAGGTGCTCGTCCTCGCCCCGGCGGGGCTGCGCAAAGGCTCCCGCTACCTGGTGCGGGTCTACCGCGACGGGGAGGCCCTGGCGCGCCAGACCGGCCTGATCGACAACCACGGCCGCCCGGTCCGGGGCCTGCCGCGCCAGGTCGTCGCGGGCGCCACCTGCGACGCCGAGGCCGCCTGGCGGGGCGCGTTCCTCGCGCACGGGTCCCTGACCGAGCCCGGCCGGTCCATGTCGCTGGAGATCACCTGTCCGGGGCCGGAGGCGGCGCTCGCGCTCGTCGGGTCCGCCCGGCGCCTGAAGATCCACGCCAAGGCCCGCGAGGTGCGCGGCGTCGACCGGGTCGTGGTCCGCGACGGCGACGCGATCAGCGCGCTGCTGACCCGGCTGGGCGCCCACGACAGCGTGCTGGCCTGGGAGGAGCGCCGCATGCGCCGCGAGGTGCGCGCCACCGCCAACCGCCTGGCCAACTTCGACGACGCCAACCTCCGCCGCTCGGCCCGCGCCGCGGTCGCCGCCGGCGCCCGGGTCCAGCGCGCCCTGGAGATCCTCGGCGACGAGGCCCCCGATCACCTGGTGGTCGCCGGACGGCTCCGCGTGGAGCACAAGCAGGCCTCACTGGAGGAGCTCGGCCAGCTCGCCGACCCGCCGCTGACCAAGGACGCCATCGCCGGGCGGATCCGCCGCCTGCTGGCCATGGCCGACAAGCGGGCCCAGGACATCGGCATCCCCAACACCGAGGCGAACCTCACGGTGGACATGCTCGCCCCGTGAGGAACGGCCCGGCTTGGTCTCCGTGAGGGACGGCCCGGCCCCGTAGCGGCACGGCGAACGCGATGGCGGCACGGCGAACGCGACAAGAGCCGCGGGGTCCGGGACTTCAGAAGTCCCGCGCCCCGCGGCTCTCGTGTGTCATGGGCCGCGGCCCGCGCCCGGCCTCCCGCTCTGTGCGGTCCGGGCGGAGGCGGGCGGCTGCCGTACCGCCTATCCCTGGTTGTGGGGCTTGAAGTTGTCCACGGGCGTCACGCCCTTCTGCTGCGGGTAGGAGGGCGCGGCGAAGGCCTGGCGGGCGGCCTTGACTCGCTTGTTCACGAAGGCGAAGCCGGCCGCGCCGGCGAGGGCCCAGAACAGCAGGGTCTTGGGGTCTTCCTCGATGGCGGTGGGGAAGATGTCGGCGACCAGGCTCACGGCCTGGCCGTAGGACAGCGTGCCGCCGGTGGCCTTCACCACCGAGCCGACGCCGCCGAGGAAGGTGCCCAGGGCCGCGCCGGCGAGGGAGAAAACGGCGGCCAGTGCGGGCAGTACCGGGCTGGTCGGTTTGACGGCCATCATGGCCAGGCCGACGAGGATGCCGACGCCGATGGCGATGAGGCCCAGTTCGAGCTCGGTGACGGTGATGAAGGCGCCGTAGGCGGCGGCGCCCAGGACGGCGGCGAGGAGTCCGACGACGATGCCGGGCACCAGGCCGCTACGGGGTTGGGGGGTCATGTCTGTCATCGCGGGTTCCTGTGCGGTCGAGGTGCTTACTGTGACGAGTGCGGGACTTTACTCGAAAAGTCCGGCGATAACTCGGAATTTGTGTGAAATGCGGGGTCAGGCAAAGGGGGGACCGCCAATGGTCTAAACCAATCGGGTTCCGCTAGTGTTCGTGATGAGGTATCAGCCCGCCCAAGACGCCGGTCCATCCGGCCGGCGCACCGACGTACGAGGAGATCGGCACCGTGAGCATCCGCGTAGGCGTCAACGGATTCGGCCGCATCGGCCGCAACTTCTGGCGCGCGGTCGCTGCCAGCGGCAAGGACATCGAGATCGTTGCGGTCAACGACCTGACCGACAACGCCACGCTCGCCCACCTGCTCAAGTACGACAGCATCCTCGGCCGCCTGCCGTACGAGGTGAAGAGCACCGCCGACGAGATCATCGTGGACGGCAAGGCGATCAAGGCCTTCGCCGAGCGCGACCCCGCCAAGCTGCCCTGGGGCGACCTGGGCGTGGACGTCGTCGTGGAGTCCACCGGTTTCTTCACCGACGCCAACAAGGCCCGCGTCCACGCCGAGAACGGCGCCAAGAAGGTCATCATCTCGGCCCCGGCCAAGAACGAGGACGTCACGATCGTCATGGGCGTCAACCATGACCAGTACGACCCGGCCAACCACACGGTGATCTCCAACGCCTCCTGCACCACCAACTGCCTGGCCCCGATGGCCAAGGTCATCAACGACACCTTCGGCATCACCAAGGGTCTGATGACCACCATCCACGCCTACACGCAGGACCAGAACCTGCAGGACGCCCCGCACAACGACCTGCGCCGCGCCCGCGCCGCCGCGCTGAACATCGTCCCGACCTCCACCGGCGCCGCCAAGGCGATCGGCCTGGTCCTGCCGGAGCTCAAGGGCAAGCTGGACGGCTACGCGCTGCGCGTGCCGATCCCCACCGGCTCGGCCACCGACCTGACCGTCGAGGTCGGCCGCGAGACCACCGTCGAGGAGGTCAACGCCGCGCTCAAGGCCGCCGCCGAGGGCCCGCTCAAGGGCTTCCTCAGCTACAACGAGGACCCGATCGTCTCGGCCGACATCGTCACCGACCCGGCCTCCTGCATCTTCGACGCCCCCCTGACCAAGGTGATCGGCAACCAGGTCAAGGTCGTCGGCTGGTACGACAACGAGTGGGGCTACTCCAACCGCCTGGGCGACCTCATCGAGCTCGTGGGTGCCAACCTCTGATGAAGGACCTGTCCCAGCTCGACGTGAAGGGCCGGCGCGTGCTCGTGCGCGCCGACCTGAACGTCCCCCTGGAGGGGGACGTCATCACCGACGACGGCCGCATCCGCGCCTCGCTGCCCACCATCAGGGACCTGGCCGGGCGCGGCGCGAAAGTGATCGTCTGCGCTCACCTCGGCCGCCCGAAGGGCTCGGTGAACCCGAAGTACTCCCTGGCCCCGGTGGCGCGCCGCCTGAGCGAGCTCCTGGAGACCGACGTCGCCTTCGCCGGTGACGTGGTCGGCGACTCGGCCCAGTCCGTCGTGGCGGGCCTGGGAGACGGCCAGGTGGCCCTGCTGGAGAACCTGCGCTTCGAGGCCGGCGAGGAGTCCAAGGACGACGTCCTGCGCGGGGAGTTCGCGCGCAGGCTGGCCTCGCTCGCCGAGCTCTACGCCGGCGACGGCTTCGGCGCGGTGCACCGCAAGCACGCCAGCGTCTACGACGTGCCGCAGATCCTGCCGCACGCGGCCGGCGGGCTGATCGTCACCGAGGTCGAGGTGCTCAAGCGCCTGACCGAGGACCCCGCCCGGCCGTACGTCGTGGTGCTCGGCGGCGCGAAGGTCTCCGACAAGCTCGGCGTCATCGCCAACCTGCTCACCAAGGTCGACCGGCTGCTCATCGGCGGCGGCATGGCCTACACCTTCCTGGCGGCCCAGGGCTTCGAGGTGGGGCAGTCGCTGCTCCAGGAGGACCAGCTCGACCAGGTGCGCGGCTTCCTGCGCGAGGCCGACGAGCGTGGCGTGGAGCTCGTCCTCCCGGTCGACGTGCTGGCGGCCGTCGAGTTCGCCGAGGACGCCGAGTACGAGGTGGTCGACGCCACCGCGATCCCGGCCGACCGGCAGGGCCTGGACATCGGCCCGCGCAGCCGCGAGCTGTTCGCGGGCAAGCTGGCCGACGCCAAGACCGTGTTCTGGAACGGCCCGATGGGCGTCTTCGAGTTCGAGGCGTTCTCCGGGGGAACCCGCGCGGTCGCCGAGGCGTTGATCCGGGCTGAGGCGTTCACCGTCGTCGGCGGTGGCGACTCGGCCGCGGCCGTGCGCCGGCTCGGCCTCCCCGAGGACGGGTTCTCGCACATCTCCACCGGTGGCGGGGCCAGCCTCGAATACCTGGAGGGCAAGACGCTGCCCGGACTCGCCGCGCTGGAGGCATAGCAGATGACCGCAGGGCGCAAACCCCTCATCGCCGGCAACTGGAAGATGAACCTCAACCACCTCGAGGCCATCGCCACCGTCCAGAAGCTGGCGTTCGGGCTGAACGACAAGGACTTCGACAAGGTCGAGGTCGCCGTGCTGCCGCCGTACACCGACCTGCGCAGCGTGCAGACGCTGGTGGACGGCGACAAGCTGCGGATCGTGTACGGCGCGCAGGACCTGTCGCCCTTCGACGGCGGCGCGTACACCGGGGAGATCTCCGGCGCCATGCTCGCCAAGCTCGGGTGCGCCTTCGTCACGATCGGCCACTCCGAGCGGCGGCAGTACCACCGCGAGGACGACGCGCTGGTCAACGCGAAGGTGAAGGCCGCCTACCGGCACTCGCTCACGCCGATCCTGTGCGTGGGGGAGGGCCTGGAGGTCCGCCAGTCCGGCGGTCACGTGGCGCACAGCGTCGCGCAGCTCGACGGGGCGCTCCGCGACGTCCCGGCCGAGCAGGCCGCCTCGATCGTCCTGGCCTACGAGCCGGTCTGGGCGATCGGCACCGGCGAGGTGGCGACCCCGGCCGACGCCCAGGAGGTCTGCGGGGCGCTTCGGGCCCGGCTCGCCGAGCTGTACGACGGCGAGGTGGCCGCCAAGGTCCGTATCCTTTACGGTGGCTCGGTCAAGTCGGACAACATCGCCGGCATCATGGCCCAGGAAGACGTCGACGGGGCCCTGGTCGGTGGCGCGAGCCTCGACCCGGGAGAGTTCGTCAAGATCTGCCGGTTCGGCGAGATGACCGGCTGACCGAGCCGTTCGGAGGGTACGACTTGACAACAGGTCGTACCCTCTTAGAGCAAGTTTGAATCGTCACGTCATACGGCGTCGTAGAGTCGTACATAAGGGGTCGCGCCCGGACGCGGGTCGCGCAACAAGGAAACAGGTCCAACGGTGACAATCGGAATCTCCATCGCCCTCATTCTGTCGAGCATGCTGATGATCCTGCTCGTCCTGCTCCACAAGGGCAAAGGCGGCGGTCTGTCGGATCTGTTCGGTGGTGGTTTCTCGTCGTCGTTCGGTGGTTCCTCCGTGGTGGAGCGCAACCTTGACCGGCTCACCATCATCACCGGGGTGGTCTGGTTCGTGTGCATCATCGCCCTGGGCCTGCTCCTTAAG
This sequence comes from Planobispora longispora, assembly GCF_016863135.1. Classification (GTDB taxonomy): domain Bacteria; phylum Actinomycetota; class Actinomycetes; order Streptosporangiales; family Streptosporangiaceae; genus Planobispora; species Planobispora longispora. The sequence continues at coordinate 39,684 of NZ_BOOH01000024.1, read as the reverse complement.
CCCTAGGCCCCGATCCGGGTCCGCCGGAAGCGTGACAGTGGTTAAGCCCCCCGTATCCCGAGCGGCGGGGCCATCGAGCGAGGAGTTCATCCGTGGGTAGTGGCAACGCGATCCGTGGCAGCCGCGTCGGCGCCGGCCCGATGGGAGAGGCTGAGCGTGGCGAGGCGGCTCCCCGTGTGAGGGTCCCGTTCTGGTGCGCGAACATGCATGAGACGCGCCCCAGCTTCGCCAGCGACGCGGCCGTCCCCGAGTTCTGGGACTGCCCGCGCTGCGGTCTCCCGGCCGGTCAGGACCAGGCCAACCCGCCCGCGCCTCCGCGCAACGAGCCCTACAAGACGCACCTGGCCTACGTGAAGGAGCGCCGCAGCGACAAGGACGGCGCGCAGATCCTGGCCGAGGCCCTGGAGCGGCTGCGCTCTTCTTCGCGCCCGATCTACTGAGGCCCGTACGGCCCCGCCGGGGCCGGTACGGCCGCAACGCGGAAAAGGACCCCCGTGATCGTCACGGGGGTCCTTTCCGTATCGGGGGCGCTGCCGCATCGGTGCTCCGGCGGTCGGGCCGGCGATGTCCGCGTGGTTCGGCCGCCGGGCACCGGAGGCGACACGGCCGGAGGCGGGTACGGGTAGCGGTGGGTGCGGTACGGCTAGAGGCAGGTGCGGTACGGCCGGCGGCGGGTACGGGTAGCGGCGGGTACGGCTAGCGGCGCACCGCGTCGCCCGTGCCGCCGAGGGCCAGGGACTCCAGGTCCGCCCGCAGGGGGAGGCTCTCCCAGTCCCCGCCGGCGGTCACCGCGAACGCCCCGGCGGCGCAGGCCGTGTCCAGCCGCCGTTCCGGGTCCGCCCCGGTCAGCCAGCCGGCCAGCCAGCCGGCGGCGAAGGCGTCCCCGGCGCCGACCGGGTCCAGCTCGGTGACCCGGTAGGGCGCGCCGTGCCGTACCTCGCCCGCCGAGAGTTCCACCGCGCCCCGCGCCCCCAGCTTGACGAGCACGTGGCGGGGGCCCAGAGCGGCCAGGGCCGAAGCCAGCCCCGCGGGGTCACCCGCCGCGGCCACGTCGGCGAGGCTGCCGCCCGCGGCCGGGACGCCGGGGCCGTCGCCCGCGGCCGGCGCGGCGGGGGCGACGCCCTCGACGAGCATGCGCCCCTCCGCCTCGGTGACGAACAGCACGTCACAGCTTCTGACGATCTCATTCAGCACGGCGGCCGCCCGGTCGGGCGGCCACAGGGCGCGACGGTAGTTGACGTCCATCGAGACGGGGACCCCGGCGGCCCGCGCCTCGGCCACCGCCGCGCGGACCGCCTCCAGCGCGGTGGCCGAGAGCGCGGGGGTGATCCCGGTGACGTGCAGGACCCGGGCCGAGCGGATCAGCTCGGGGTCCAGGTCCGCGGGGCGGAGCCGGGAGCCGGCGCTCGCCGACCGGTAGTAGCGCACGTCCACCAGGTCGGCGGTGCGCCGGCCCTTGACCATCAGGCCGGTGGGCGCGTCCGGGTCGACGACGGCCCGGGAGACGTCCACGTGCTCCCCGGCCAGGGTGGAGCGGACCAGCTCGCCGAACTCGTCGGCCCCCACCCTGCCGATCCAGGCGGCCCGCAGACCCAGGCGGGTGACGCCGATCGCCACGTTCGACTCCGCGCCGCCCACGCCGAGGTCGAAGTCGCGGGCGTGCCGGAGCGCGCCGACGCGCCGCGCGGTGAACAGGGCCATGGTCTCGCCGAGCGTCACCAGGTCGGTCATCGGGCGGGCTCCGGTTCTGTCGGGAGGGACGGGAAAGACGCCGGGGGCGGAGAAGACGGGAAAAGGCCGGGAGGCAAGGGGGCGCCGGGAGGTGAGGGTGAGGAGAGGCGAGGGGGTCGAAGGGGACGCTGGGAGGCGAGGGGATGCTGGGAGGCCGGGAGAGCCGTCATCGTGACGACCCCAGCTTCCTGGATATGCGCAGGGCGGCCCGCGCCACCAGCGGTCCCAGGTCGCGCACCCGGGCGGCGGTGATCCTCGAGGTCAGGCCCGAGACGGAGACGGCGGCCGTCGCGGCGTCGTCGTGGTTGAAGATGGGCGCGGCCACGCAGCGGACCTCGGGCTCGTTCTCGCGGTCGTCCACCGCGTAGCCGCGCTGCCGGATCCGGGCCAGCTCGGTGCGGAGCCGTACCGGATCGGTGATCGTGTGGCGGGTGAGGGCCGGCATCCCGGCGGCCACGGCCTCCTCCACGACCGCTTCCGGCTGCCAGGCGAGGATCGCCTTGCCGACGGCGGTGCAGTACAGGCGCCCCCGGCTGCCGATGCGGGAGGCCATGCGCACTTTGCCCTCGTTCTCGACCTTGTCGATGTAGACGACGTACGGCGGCTCGTAGACGACCAGGTGCACGGTCTCGTCGACCTCGCGCATCAGCTCGCGGGTCTCCTCCGCGGCCACGGAACGCAGGTCGAGCGTGGACAGGTAGGCCTGGCCGAGGCGGAGCGCGCCGTGCCCGAGCCGGTAGGCGCCGGTCCTGCGGTCGCGGTCCAGCAGCCCGGTCTCGACGAGCGGGGCGGCCAGCCGCAGCACGGTGCTCTTGGACAGGCCGAGCGCCCCGGCGAGCCGGGACAGCGACAGTCCCTGCCCGGTGCTCGTGTGGTCGCGCACGTACTCCAGCACGGACAGCGCCCGGCGGAGCGAGGCCGACTGGTTGCGCCCGGAGCCGGAGCCGGAGCCGGAACCGGGACCGGGACCGGGACCAGAGCCGGAACCGGGACCGGGACCAGAGCCGGAACCGGGACCAGGACCAGAGCCGGAACCGGGACCGGGACCGGGACCGGAGGCGGGAACGGGGCTGGAGCCGGAATCGGAGCCGGAGCCTGGGGCGCTCATCGCGGCCTCAGGGGACGCCCGGGCCGCGCGCCGGTCAGGGCGCCGCCCGCCAGCACCGGGACGCCGCCGACCAGCACGTCGTCGATCCCCTCGGCCAGGACGCGCGGCCGGGAGTAGTCGGCGGTGTCGGTCACCCGGTCCGGGTCGATCACGACCAGGTCGGCGGCCATGCCGGGCCGGATCCCGCCCCGGTCGGCCAGGCCGAAGCGGCGGGCGGGGCCGGAGGCCAGGTGCGCGACCGCCTCCTGCCAGGTCCAGTCGCCCAGTTCGCGGACGTGGCGGCCGAGGAAGCGGGCGAACGCCCCGAAGGCCCGGGGATGCGGGTGGCCGCCGATGTGGATGCCGTCGGATCCGCCCAGCTGGGCCGGGTGACGCAGCAGCAGGCGCATGGAGGCGTCGTCGTTGCCCGGCGGCTGGGCGAACACGCAGCTCGCGGCCAGGCCGGTCGCGATCAGCAGGTCCGCGCAGAACGCGGCGGGCTCCCGCCCGGCCTCGGCCGCGGCCTCGGCGATGCTCCGGCCCTCGGCCCAGGCCAGCCCGGCGCCGGGGACGTGCGCCAGCACGGCGCGGTGCCAGAGGGTGGGGTCGGCCTCGCGGGCCAGGCGGCGCCGCACCTCCGGATCGTGCAGGCGTTCCACGATGCGGTCGAGATCGGGGTCGTCCAGGTCACGGGGGAGGGCCACCATCGCCAGGATGCTGAACCCGCTGAGGTACGGGTAGCTGTCGAAGGTGACGTCCAGGCCCGCCGTGAGGGCGTCGTCGATCATCCCCGCCAGCTCCGCCCCGGGACCGTGGTAGTGCGAGACGTGCAGCGCCACCCCGGACCTCTCGGCGATCAGCCGGGCCTCGGCCAGGCCGGCGGCCGCCGCCTCCTCGTAGCCGCGCATGTGGGTGACGTACGGCAGGCCGGCCGCGGCGACGGGCGCGCACAGCGCGGCCAGCTCGGCGGCGTCGCCGTACCGGCCGGGGATGTACTCCAGGCCGCTGGACAGTCCGGCCGCGCCCTCGGCGAGGCCCCGCTCCACCATGCGCAGCATCGCGCCCGGGTCGGCCGCGGCGGCGTGCCGGACCGTGCCGTGCGGGACCAGGTAGACGGTGTTGAGGGCGGTGGTCCGGTCGTAGGAGGCCAGCAGCTCCGCCACGCTCACCGGGCCGCCGTCCAGCGCCGGGTGGGCGCCGTTGATCGCGGCGAAGTAGCGGGTGACGAAGCGCAGGGTCCGAGGGGAGGACGGCGCGAAGGAGAGGCCGTCCTGCCCGAGCACGAACGTGGTGACGCCCTGCCGCAGGGCCGCCAGCTGGACCTCCGGGTCCAGCACGGTGGCGTCGCCGTGCACGTGGGTGTCGATGAAGCCGGGGACCACCAGCCTGCCGGCGGCGTCGACGCGGACCGCGCCGGGGGCGCCGGCGGAGGACAGGTCGCCGACCGCCTCGACGCGGCCGTCACGGACACCGACGTCGGCGGGGTACGGCGCGGCGCCGGTGCCGTCGATCACCCGGCCGCCGTGGATGAGCACGTCGAACACGCCGGTCAACGTAGGGGGAACCGGGGCCCGTTGTCATGTTCGCGAAGCATCGTTGTGCACCGCACAATCGTTCGTGGCCGTCGCGGGAGCGGCCGGAGTCGTCGCCTCTCCGGGAATCCCGTAGGTTGTCTGCTGACTCGGACTACGGAAGGCAGGGCACATGTCGGAGGAGCGGCTGGCCGAGCTGCGGACGGCGTTCACCGCCATCGACGGCGACGGCGACGGCTTCATCACGGAGAAGGAACTCGTCCGGCACTTCCCGGACCTCCCGGCCGAGGCGATCGGCTCGCTGCGCCAGGACGCCGACGCCGACGGCGACGGGCGGTTCTCCTTCGAGGAGTTCGTCAGGATGATGGCGCAGGACTGACCGCCGCGCCCCGGACCCCCTCCAGACCCGGGCCGCACCCCGGTCCGGGCCCCGATCTCCGCCCCGGACCCGCTGAGGTCCCGGCCCCGCTCAGATCCAGGGCCTGACCGCGGATCCGGGCCCGCCGCCGTCCGGCGCGCCCGGATCCCGGTGACTCCGGTCAGGCGCCCAGATCCCGGACGATGTTGTCGAGCCGGTCGGCCAGCATGTCGAGCTGCTGCTCGGTGATCGTGCCGCCCTCCGGAAGAACCCTGGTCAGGTCCTTGCGGCTCATGACGACCAGCCCTCGGTGGGCGTCGTCGATCTCCCGCTCCGGCATGACCAGGCAGTCTCCCCGGACGAACACCAGGGTGGCGTCGGGGTCCGATGAATCCAGCAGCTTCCGGACGCATTCTCGGTCGATGAGAGGCATGGACCGCCCCCTTATCTGTTGTGTCCGTGTCCGTACCGTATGTACGGACACGGTCTGGTCCCTCGCTTCCTGCCCGGATATCGACGGCGGAACCGTCAACCCTCCATAGCCTGGCCGCGGAGGGAGGCAGGTTCCACGGGCCGGACCCGATCTCGCGGATGCGAGGGCATTGCTACGGATCGCATCGCTACTGCGTCGGTATCCGGATGCTACACATCGAATGTGCGGAGGGTATGGTGAGGACTTGTGACGACATTCCGGATCAGCGAGGCCGCCGCGCTGCTCGGGGTCAGCGCCGACACCGTGCGCCGGTGGGTGGACGCGGGCCGGCTGACGGCCGAGCGCGATGAGCACGGCCACCGGCGCGTCGACGGCGCCGACCTGGCCGCCTTCGCCCGCTCCCAGACCGGGACGCCGGAGAACGGCGCCGGGCGCTCCTCCGCGCGCAACCGTTTTCGCGGGATCGTGACCGAGGTGATCCGGGACGCGGTGATGGCGCAGGTGGAGATCGCCGCCGGGCCGTTCCGGGTGGTGTCGCTGATGAGCCGCCAGGCGGCCGACGAACTCGGTCTGGAGCCCGGCGTGGTGGCCGTCGCGGTGGTCAAGTCCACCAACGTCGTCGTGGAGACCCCCGGCCTCGAACACGCGGCCGGAAACTGACAAGGAGTCCCCTTCGATGTCCAGGCGTCTGCTCCGCTGGGCCCTCGCCCTGCCCGTCCTGCTCGCCCTCGTGCCCGGGTGCGGCGCCGGCGAACCGGGCGCCGCCTCCACCGCGTCCGCCCCGGCGGCCGGCGGGAACGCGCAGAAGCTGACGGTGTTCGCCGCGGCCTCGCTGACCGGGGCCTTCACCGAGCTCGGCAAGACGTTCAAGGACGCCCATCCCGGCGTCACGGTGGAGTTCAACTTCGGCTCCAGCGCCACCCTGGCCCAGCAGATCGTCCAGGGCGCCCCGGCGGACGTGTTCGCCGCGGCCAGCCCGGCCACCATGAAGACCGTCACCGACGCCGCCCTGGCGGGCGCGCCGGCCACCTTCGCGCGCAACAAGCTGCAGATCGCCGTGCCGGCCGGCAACCCCGCCGAAGTCGGCGAGCTCGAGGACCTGGCGGACGCGAAGGTGAAGGTGGCGCTGTGCGCCGCGCAGGTGCCGTGCGGCGCCGCGGCCGTCAAGGCGCTGGAGGCGGCCGGGCTGAAGGTCACCCCTGTCACCTTGGAGCAGGACGTCAAGGCCACCCTGACCAAGGTCGAGCTCGGCGAGGTCGACGCCGCGCTCGTCTACGCCACCGACGTGATCGCCTCCGGCGGCAAGGTGACCGGCATCGACTTCCCCGAGGCCGACCAGGCGATCAACGACTACCCGATCGCCGCGCTGACCGGGGCCCCGGCCGGGTCCACGGCCCGGCAGTTCGTCGACCTGGTGCTCTCGGCCCGGGGCAAGGACGTGCTGACCAGAGCCGGCTTCCAGGTCCCCTGACCGGTGAGGACCTCCAACGCCCCGGTTCCCGGTCGCACCCGCGGCCGGGAACCGGGCGGCGTGTCCGGCCGGCTGCCCCGGCCGCTGGTGGTCCCGGCCGTGCTCGGGCTGGTGTTCCTGGTGCTGCCGCTGGCCGGGCTGCTGATCCGCGCCCCCTGGTCCACCCTGCCGGCGCGGCTGGCCGAACCCCAGGTGCTCCAGGCGCTGCGGCTCTCGCTGGTCACCGCCACCGTCGCCACCGCCATCTGCCTGCTGCTGGGGGTGCCGCTGGCCTGGCTGCTGGCCCGCACCGCCTTCCCCGGCCGGCGCCTGCTGCGGGCCCTGGTCACCGTCCCCCTGGTGCTGCCGCCGGTGGTCGGCGGCGTGGCGCTGCTGCTGGTGCTGGGCCGGCGCGGGCTGGTCGGCTCCTGGCTGGATCAGACTTTCGGCGTCACCCTGCCCTTCACCACCGCCGGGGTCGTCATCGCCGAGGCGTTCGTGGCGATGCCGTTCCTGGTGATCAGCGTCGAGGGCGCGCTGCGCGGCGCCGACCGGCGTTTCGAGGAGGCCGCGGCCACGCTGGGCGCCTCCCGCTGGACGGTGTTCCGGCGGGTGACCCTGCCGCTGATCACCCCGGGCGTGCTGGCGGGGGCGGTGCTGTGCTGGGCGCGGGCCCTGGGGGAGTTCGGCGCCACCATCACCTTCGCCGGCAACTTCCCCGGCACCACCCAGACCATGCCGCTGGCGGTCTACCTGGCGCTGGAGACCGAACCGGAGGCCGCCGTCGTGCTCAGCCTGGTGCTGCTGGCCGTCTCGGTGATCATCCTGGCCAGCCTGCGGGAGAGGTGGGTGGGCGGCGCGTGAACCCGCCGGTGATCCTGAGCGCCCGTCTCGTCGTGGACCGTCCCGCCTTCCGCCTCGACATCGATCTTCAGGCGGGCGCCGGGGAGGTGGTCGCGCTGCTGGGGCCCAACGGCGCGGGCAAGACCACCGCGCTGCGCGCCCTGGCCGGGCTGATCGCCCTGTCCGACGGGCAGATCACCCTCGACGGCCGCCTCCTGCACACCCTGCCGCCCGAGAACCGGCCGATCGGCGTGGTCTTCCAGGACTACCTGCTGTTCCCGCACCTGTCCGCGCTGGACAACGTCGCCTTCGGCCCCCGCTGCCAGGGCGCCTCCAAGGCGGAGGCCCGCCGCGCCGCCGCCGAACTGCTGGCGCGCGTCGGCCTGGCCGAACGCGCCTCCGCCAAACCCCGGCAGCTGTCCGGCGGGCAGGCCCAGCGCGTCGCGCTGGCCCGGGCGCTGGCCGTACGGCCGCGCCTGCTCCTGCTGGACGAGCCGCTGGCCGCCCTGGACGCCCACACCCGCCTGGAGACCCGTTCCCGGCTCCGCCGCCATCTGGCCGACTTCGACGGCGCCACGATCCTGGTCACCCACGACCCGCTGGAGGCCATGGTCCTGGCCGACCGCCTGGTCGTCATCGAGAACGGGGCCGTCGTGCAGCAGGGCAGCCCGGCCGAGATCGCCCGCCGCCCGCGCACCGACTACGTCGCCCGCCTGGTCGGGCTCAACCTGTACCGGGGTGCGGCCGAGGGGACCCGGGTCAAGGTCGGCGAGCTGCTGATGCACACCGCCGAGCCGATCGACGGCCCGGCGTTCGTCGCCTTCTCGCCCGCGGCGGTCGCGCTGTACCGCAGCCGTCCCGACGGCAGCCCCCGCAACCTGTGGCAGGGCGCGATCGAGGGCGTCGAGCGTCACGGCGACAACGTCCGAGTCCACCTGCGGGGCCCCCTCCCGGTCGTCGCCGACGTCACCCCCGCCGCCGTGGCCGAGCTCGACCTCAGCCCGGGCCGGCAGGTGTGGGCGTCGGTCAAGGCCGCCGAGACCCACGCCTACCCTGCGTGAGCACTGCCGTCCCGGCGCTGGAGACCCACGCCCGCCCGGCATGAGCGCCGCCGTCCCGGCGCTGAAGACTGATGCCGCCGCGCCCGGCGGGTCCACCGGGTGAGGGAGGCGTGGGCGGCGTATCTTCACCGGAGATCGCGTGGCCGTGCGACACCACTTACCCGTAGGGAAGACCTCATGACCGCAACCATGCTGGCCGGACGGCTCGACGTCCGGAACAAGACCTTCGCCGTCGAGGAAGTGCCCGTCCCCGAGCCCGGACCGGGGCAGGTCAGGATCAAGGTGAAGGCGGCCGGCGTGTGCCTGTCGGACGTCCACCTGATCGACGGCAGCCTGAACCCCCTCTTCCTCTCCTCGGACAAGGTCACCCTCGGCCACGAGGTCTCCGGCGTCATCGACGCCTTCGGCCCGGACGTCCCGGCCGGCTGGACGGCCGGGCAGCGCGTGCTCCTGCAGGCGGGGGAGCGGTGCGGGCGGTGCGCCGACTGCGTGCGCCTCGTCGGAGCGTGCCGGCAGGTCCGCACCCGCGGGGTCGACTACGACGGAGGCTGGGCGGAGTACGCCCTGGCCACCCACCACACCCTCGTGGCCGTCCCCGACGGCCTGCCGTTCGAGCAGGCGGCGATCATCCCCGACGCCGTCTCCACCCCGTGGGCCGCGATCGTCGCCACCGGCGGGGCGGCGCCCGCGCGGCCGGTCGGGGTCTGGGGCGTGGGCGGGCTGGGGGCGCACGCCGTCCAGCTGCTCCGCCTGGTCGGAGCAGCCCCGATCATCGCGGTCGATCCGATCGGGGCCGCCCGCGAGCGCGCCCTCGCCCTCGGCGCCGACCTCGCCCTGGACGCCGCCGCGCCCGACCTGAGGGACCGCGTCCTGTCCGCCACCGGCGGCCGGGGCCTGGACCTGGCCTTCGACATGGCCGGGGTGGCCGCCGTGCGGGAACAGGCCGTCTCCTGCCTGGCCGCGGGCGGGCGGCTCGTGCTGGTCGGCCTGACCCCCGCCCCGCTGACGATCGCCCAGAGCATCCCGTTCTCCTACTTCGGCCAGCAGATCCTCGGCCACTACGGTTCCGCTCCCGAGCACGTCATCCAGCTCGTCGAGCTCGCCCGCCACCACCGCCTGGACCTCGGCGGCTCCATCAGCGGCACTCTGCCCCTGGCCGAGGCCGCCGTCGCCGTGGAACGCCTGGAGCGCAAGGAGGGCAACCCCGTCCGCCTGGTCCTCACCCCCTGATCCGTCAGTTCGTGCTCTACCTGAATTCGCAGGATCTGATGGGCGAGGCCGATGCATTCTCGGATGGTGAGATGGCTGCAGTCCTGGACGCGGGGCACCCTCGTTCCTCCGCGGCGTCCACTGCGGCTCTCGGTATGGAATGCGCGCTGTTGAAGTCCACGAAACGGGTGGGGCACATAACTTCATCCGCCTGCGACCCGGTTTCGCCGAATGAGGGACGGCCCTTAGCCGATTACGTCGCAGGGGCTCGCTGTTGCGGACCTCGGGGTCAGTCTTCCGTTACGGTTTTGCGGACTCGTTCGGCGACGGCGTCGATGCTGTCGAGCCGCTGCCACCGGGCGTCGAGGTCCTCCTGTCCCCCGAGCAGTTGGTTACCGGTCTCGAAGATGATGCCCTGCGGATCGGGAACCGTCAGGCGGCCGCCGTCGGGCAGACCGTTCCGTTCTCCGTCGATGCGGAACGCTGTACGCCGGTCTTCGAACAAGAACAGCATCACCTTTGTGCCTGCCGGGATGGCCTTACGGAAGTCCTCAAGGGACGTGCGAGGAGTCCCATCGTGGTAGACCCCTCCTTGGTCCAAATCAACATAGACGCGGTCATCCTTGACGAGGCCGTGATTCTTTATCGATTCCTCCACCTTCACGTGCATCACGATGCGCTTCTCGGGATAAGGATCGTTTTCCATGGCGTATATATCGCGGCCCTGTTCGAAGCCTTCCACCCTTCCGACTGCGATCACGGCGTGGTCACGCGCCTTGACCAGCTCCTCGGGTGATCCCTTGTGGTCGGAGTCGAAATGTGTTGCCCGGAGAACGGATACATCGATTTTTTGGCCCGGTGTGCGGATGGCCTGGGCCGATGTTGGTTTGTTGTCCGTGTGGGTGACGGACGTCGATGCACCGCAACCAGCGATTGCAAGGGCGGCAACGGTCAGGCATAGCGTGATACGTGGCTTCGATATGGGCACCCGACACTCCTCGGTCTGAAGGGTTATCTGAGCCTAGAACCAGGCGTTGATATGGTCGATGTGGTGGCTGTTGTACGTCCGCGTCCATGCGGAACCGTCGGCCCATAGGCCGCTGCGCATGCAGTCGTGACCTTCTGCGGGAGCAGGCAGCATGGGGTCGTAGTGAGCCAGGCCAACCGTGTGGCCGAGTTCGTGACAGGCGGTCTTGGTGTACTGGTTCTCGCGGTTGGACGTCGCCGAGTCGATGAAGTTCTTGTCGACAACCGCGCGGAATCTGTCGCAGCGGTCGGCATAGGGGTCATCCCACCAGACGTCACATCTGGTGCCGCCGTACTGGCCGCTGCCCAGTACATAATTCATCCAGACCATGTCCGTCTGACCGGAGCCGCTGAGGTTGCATGAGGAGTGCAGCTGAGTCACGGTATTGGTTGCGGAGTACAGGTAATTAATTGCTGACTGCATATTGTCCTGGAGAGTGGATGGAACGGTTCCCGCATAGCAATAGATGTGGTTTCCGCCATCTGGCTGCAAACCGTTGAAGGGCCACGTGTCGGCACTGGAAGAGGCGGTTGAGGATGCCAGTGCGACGATGGCCACGGAGGTGATCGTGACGGCTTTCGAAATGACTCTAGGTAACCTCATGGGATGTTCTCGTCAGGTGACTCCGGTTGAACTCGTAGAGTCCGCAGGGTCGTGACGCCTGGCGCTTCCGGCTGTACTGCCGAGACATGCGATACGCGCAACGGGGCGGGTGCACCCCCGTCGAGCAAGAACGACGCGAGCAGGTGCGACTGCAGGCCGCTGAGTGCTTCGCGCGCGGCGAGAACACCATGCTCATCGCGCAAGAGTTACGGGTCACCGCGCGTTCGGTACGGCGCCGGCGCGCCTGCTACAACAGGGCGGTGAGCAGGCGCTGCGCTCGGCCGGCCCGGTCTCCCGAGAATGGCTGTCGGCGCAATCCTGGGCCAAGCGGGAGGCTGAACTCAAGCGCGGGACGCTGGCTCATGGCGTTGCCGATGACCAGCACTGGACGCTGAGCCGCATCAAGACGGTGATCGGCCGGATGTTCCACCTCGGCTACACCGTCCAGGGCGTAGCCAAGCTGCTCAGGCGGCACGGCTGGTCGGCTCAGATACCGCTGCGGCGAGCCGTCGAACGCGATGAGGAGGTCATCGGGGTATGGCAGGAGAAGGAGCGGCCGCGGGCAAAGCCATCGCGGCGGACCTGAGCGCCTAGATCTGCTTCGCCGAAGAAACAGGCCAGGGGCTGAGGTCGCCGAAAGCACGTACCGGCGCCCCGCGTGGGGCGCGGCCGGTGGTGGTCGTGCGCGGCCGGAGCACCGGGCGAGTGATCGTGGCCGGGGCGGTCTGCTTTCGTCCTGGTGGGCGCGCGCACCTGTTTTATGCGCTGCACACTGCCGGGGTCGCACGGGCGAGGCGAAGAGTTTCCGTTGGTGGCAGTACCGGGGTCTGATCATCTCGACGCATTGGCAGCTCGGCGGTGCGCCGCTGGTGTGGTGCTGGGACATCCTCAATGAGTGTTTTCATCCTGGCTGGCGGCCGTCTTGGACAGTCTGAAGGACGAGGATCGCCTGGACGATCCTGGTCGCGCGGTGGGGACAGCACCGTAGACGGGCCAGGACCTCCCACGTCTGGAGCGTGGCGACGGCTCGTTCGCCGATGGCGCGGATGCGGGCATGGGCCCGGTTGACCGACTTCTGGTTGCGTGACAGGCGTGGACGGTGCCGATGCCGCTTGAAGGGGTGCGAATGGTGCCCCGGCCCCCTGGTAACCCTTGTCGGCGAAGGTCTTGATGCTGATCTCGGTCAGCGCGTCGACGAGAGCGACGGTGCGGGCTGCGGTCAGGTCGTGGGTGGCCCCGGACAGCGCCGGCGAGGCCCACACCAGCCGACCTGCCGGGTCAGCCAGGACCTGCACGTTGACGCCGTGCCGGTGATGCTTGCCGGAGTGGTACGGCTTCCCGTCTGCCGGCCGGTCGGTGGGGATGAGGGTCCCGTCCAGAACGGCGTAGGCCAGCCTGGCGGCGCGGTTGACGGCGGACTGCAGGTTGTCGGCGAGCGAGGCGAGGAGGTCGACGGCTTCGCGGACGTAGCGCCAGGCAGTGGTGGTGCCGATGCCGAATCCACTGGCCGAGCAGGCGAAGGTGTCGCCGTTGCGCAGGTGGGTCATGATGAGAAGTGCCTGGCGACCCGATGTCAGGCGGCGCCATCTGCAGCCTCGTAGAGCGCGATGCCCGCGTAAGTGGCCGGCCGGCCAGTAAGGCACCGTGTTCCGTCGCTGTTCCGTGAGGGCGCCGAAAACAGTGAGAAGCGACGCGAGGCGACCACAGAGGTAACCCCTGCTCGGCGGCATGATCGAGCGGTTTTTGCAGGTGACCGGGGCAGGGGCCGGAGATCACCCAGATCTACGAGGGGCGAGGGCCGCTGGTCCTTCAGGTCGCTGGAGCCGTGCTAGGACAGCGTGAGAATGATGGAGCGGTGAGTCTTCCAAGCTTGGAGCATCAGCGCCTGATGGCGGTCGCTGCGGCCCTGTTCGTCCATGGGACAGATACCCCCGAGCTCCTGCACCTATGGCTCCGCCTGGAGACGGTGACCGTCGTGGTCCGTGTCGCCGCTGACTGGACGTTTCACATCGCGCCGGACGAGCCTGGGGAGAGCTACACGATGCCGGAACTCGGTAGCCGCGTCGACATCGTTCCCGCTTCCGTGGAGGTTTCCTCCGCGCGGCATGTCGGGGAGCGGCTTGTACGCGTGGTCGAGGAGTTCGATGCCGAGGACCCCGACCAGGGCGTGGGGGCGGAGTTCGTCTTCGAGACGGGAAGCGTAGTCGCGTGGAGTTTCGAAGGTGACCTTCACTTGGCCGGCCGATGAGCTGAAGACCGCTGGAGTAGGCGCTCACCGCTGAAGCTGATCTCGCTCGGAAGGAAGATCGCAGGGCACATCCAGGGCACATGCGGGCGACAAACCCTGGAAACCAGCAGAAGGCGTCGAGAGGCGAAAACGCGTCCTGACCAGGCTTGCCGTACGGAGATCCTGGTCAGGGCGCTGACGGTCGCGCTACGACGGGTAGCGGACGACGAGGTCGCCGGCCGGGGCGGAGGCGCCGGTGAAGGCCGTGACGAAGTCGTCGGCGACCTGGAGGATGGCGTCGCGGCCCTCGACCGCGTGCGCCCAGCCGGCGGGCAGGGCGTGCTCGCCGTACGCCGCGCCGAGGATGTTCCCGCAGATCGCGCCGGTGGAGTCGGCGTCGCCGGAGTGGTTGACCGCCAGCAGCAGGGCCCGGCGGGGGTCGGGCTCGGCCAGGGCGCAGTAGACGGCGATGGCCAGGGCCTCCTCGGCGACCCAGGCGCCGCCCAGGCTCTCGACCTTCTCCGGGGTGGGATCGCCCTTCGCGGCGAGTCGCCGGGCGGTGCGCAGCGCCAGGCCGGTCTCCCGGTGCTCGGCGTCCTGGCCGTCGAAGGCGGACAACCATCCCTCGGTCATCGTGACGGCCCGGGTCAGGGAGTCGCCCCGGACGAGCCGGCCGATGAGGCACGCCAGCGCGCCGGAGGAGACGGCGGCGGTGGGGTGGCCGTGGGTGATGCGGGCGGCGGCGGCGGCCAGGGTGGCGGGGTCGCCGGCCGATCCGGGCTCCGGGGCCGTCCCGTCGCCGTTCCCCGTGCCCGGGTCCCGCATGTCCGGGAGGAGGCCGAACGGGGCCGAGCGCATCACCGTGCCGCAGCCCTTGGACCGGGGGTTGACGGGCCCGTGGTCCAGGGGGAACCCGGGCGGGGCGGGCACGATTCCGGAGCGCAGGCCGGACAGGCAGGCGTTTCCGGGCGCGCGGCGGGCGTACAGCCACCGCTGGGTGCGCAACTCCCCGGTGCGGAAACCGCCGCCCTCGGGGAGCGGCGCCCGGTGCTCCTGGGTGTCGAGCCAGCGCAGGTAGGCGTCGCGCACGGCGGTCAGGGCGTCGCCGCCGTGCAGCCGGGCGCGGATCAGGCCCTCGGCGGTGAACAGCGTCATCTGGGTGTCGTCGGTGATCTCGGTCTCGACCATCTCCGTGAGCCCCGACGGCCCGAACCGCGAGCGGATCGCGCCCAGCGACATGAACTCGACCGGATTGCCGAGGGCGTCGCCGACGGCGCCGCCGAGCAGGCAGCCCCGGACGCGGGAGCCGTACGGCACGGCCGGGGAGGGGGACTCCGTCATGATCGTCCTTTCCGAGTGATCGATCAGCAGGTCGGTTCTACCAGGCGGCCGTGACACCCGGGGGCGGTCCGCCGTTCCGTCTCATGATCGCTGTTCGCGTGCGGGGGTGATCGCCGTCGTCCGCCGCCGATAGGCTCCTGCCGAGCCGGCGCTCCGGGCGGCGGCCGTACCGGACGGGAGGGACGCCGATGACCGGACGGGCGACGGTCGTGGTGCGCCGGGAGGGGCCGGTCACTCTGATCGGGATCAACCGGCCGGAGCGCCGCAACGCCGTGGACGGCCCGACCGCGCGGGCGCTCGCCGAGGCCTTCCGCGCCTTCGACGCCGATCCGGACGCCTCCGTCGCGGTCCTGTACGGCGAGGGCGGGACGTTCTGCGCGGGCGCCGACCTGCGGGCGCTGGGCACTGAAGATGGCAACCGCGCCGAACCGGACGGCGACGGCCCGATGGGCCCGACCCGGATGCGGCTGTCCAAGCCGGTGATCGCCGCGATCAGCGGGCACGCCGTGGCGGGCGGCCTCGAACTCGCCGTCTGGGCGGACCTGAGGGTCGCCGACGAGACCGCCGTCTTCGGGGTGTTCTGCCGCCGGTGGGGCGTCCCGCTGATCGACGGAGGCACCGTACGGCTCCCGCGCCTCATCGGCCAGAGCCACGCGATGGACATGATCCTCACCGGCCGCCCGGTGGACGCGGCCGAGGCGCTGCGGATGGGGCTGGCGAACCGGGTCGTCCCGGCCGGGCGGGCGGTGGAGGCGGCCCGCGACCTGGCCGCGGGGCTGGCCGCGTTCCCGCAGACCTGCATGCGCCGCGACCGGGCCTCGGTCCTGGACCAGCACGGCCTGGACGAGCCGGAGGCGCTGGCCGCGGAGTTCCGGCACGGCCGGGTCTCACTGGCGGCCGACGCGATCGCCGGTGCGGCCCGTTTCACCGCCGGAGCCGGCCGGCACGGCTCGTTCGGCGGCCCGGCGGACGCCTAGCGGACCCCTCCCGTCCCGGGCGGCGGTCGTCTCCGCCTCCCCCGACCGGCCGGCGGGACCGGCTTGCGGGGAGGCGGTCGTCTCCGCCTCCCCCGACCGGCTGACGGGATCGGCTCAGGGGGCGATCGGCGGCTGCCGCTTGTGCTCGGTGAGCCGGTAGCGGCCGACGATTGCCGCGAAGGCGGCCTCGCCGACCGGCTCGCCTTCCAGGAAGTCGTCGATGTCGTCGTAGGTGACGCCGAGGGCCTCCTCGTCGGGCCTGCCCGGGTTGAGCGTCTCCAGGTCCGCGGTCGGGGTCTTGTGAACCAGCGCGGACGGCGCGCCCAGAGCCTCCGCCACGGCCCGCACGCGCCGCTTGGTGAGGCCGGTGAGCGGGACCACGTCGGCCGCGCCGTCGCCGAACTTGGTGAAGAAGCCGGAGACCGCCTCGGCGGCGTGGTCGGTGCCCACGACCAAACCCTCGTTCGCGCCCGCCACCGCGAACTGGGCGATCATGCGCTGCCGGGCCTTGACGTTGCCGTGCGTGAAGTCCTGGTGGTGCGCGTCGCGGAAGACCAGGCCGCCGGCCAGCAGCGCCTCCAGCGCGGCGTCACTGGCGGGCTGCACATCGACGGTCAGGACCCGGTCGGGCCGGATGAACTCCAGCGCCAGCTGCGCGTCCCCCTCGTCGGCCTGCACGCCGTACGGCAGCCGCATCGCGAAGAACGTCGCCTCCCGCCCGGCGGCGCGGACCCGCTCGACCGCGAGCTGGCACAGCCGTCCCGCGGTCATGGAGTCCACGCCGCCGCTGATGCCCAGCACCAGCGAGCGCAGGCCCGTGGACGTCAGCTGCCCGGCGAGGAAGGCCACCCGCCGCTCGATCTCCTGCCGCGCGTCGAAGGACGCGCTCACCTGGAGATCCCGGGCGATCTCCCGCTGCAGGGGGGTGGGCAGGGACGTGGACGCCAGGTCGGTCACGGTCGCTCCTCGCTCGGGCCCGCGCGCGGGGGATCGGCACGCGCCGCCGGGCCCGGCGCCACAGTCGCGTGCAGGGGACGGAAGCACTCTAGAGGAAGGCCGTGACCTCCCGTTCGGCCGGGCCGCCGCCCCGCCCTCCGGCGGGCGCGGGCGGCGGGGGACCGGTCGGCCGTCAGGTCACGGGGACCGGCCGTCAGGCCTCGGGGATGGAGTGCCACTCACCCTTGTTGAACACGTGGTGGCCATGCTTGCCGATCTGGCTCACCCGGACCTTCACGGCGCTCACATCGGTCTTCCAGAAGGCGAACTCCTTGGGGTGCTTGCCGTAGTGGCACCACTTGTAGGAACGGGCGTCATACCACTTGCCATGGGGAGCGCCGATGCGCTGGACCTTGAACTCGACATAGGCGCACTTGCGGGGGTGGTGGTCCAGGTCCCAGAGCTCTCCCTTCACCCTGATCTTGTATGAGCCGTTCTTGGCCTCTTCGAGCTGGACAGTGCCCCGCGCCTTGGCCCGGTCGTGCTTGGCGGAGTACGGCCCCCACGGGTAGTGCGCGGGGTCGTGGGTGACGGTGACGTCGGGCGCGGGCTCGGCGGTGACCGTGCCCACGGAGGCGTTGGCGGCGGGGAGTGCGAGGGCGGCGGCGGCGACGCCGGCGGGGACCGCGGCGCCGACGGCGACGGCCGCGGCGAGCAGGGTGCGGATCGGACGGTGCATCGAGCTCCTCCTGGAACGGAAGGTCGGCCCGGAGGGCGGAAGCCGCCGGGCGGGAACGGGAACGAGGGCCCGGGGGTCACCGGGTCCGCCTCGGTCCGGGCGCCGTCTTCGATGACGGCGCCTCGACCGGAAGGCGTGACATCCCGTTCCATCCCGGGCGGACGCGTGGAACTCCCCGGGTGCGCGGGCCGTACGGGGAGGTCAGCGGGGGTGGTAGGAGCAGCGCAGGCCGGTGTGGACGGTGGCGCGCAGCTCCTCGCCGATCACGGGACTGGACGCGGTGACGCGGGCCAGGGCGCGCCGGACGGCCTTGCCCACGGCGATCCTGGCGCGCTCCTCGCTGTCGCTGAACCGGCGCGCGCGCCCGCCCAGGCCGGTGGCGGCGGCCAGCTCGGCGAGCAGCCAGTCACGCTCGGCGCGGGAGGCGGCGGCGCGCTGGGCGTCGTCGAGTGACTCGAACTCCTCGATCTCCGCCTCCAGCTGGGACAGCCGTTCCTGGTAGGCGCGCCTGGCCTGGTCGTCCAGGAGCGGCTGGGCCGAGACGGCCTCGTCGCCGGAGACCCCCTCGTCGGGGAGGGACGGGCCCGTCACCAGGTCGACGGCGCGGATCTCCCGGCCCGGATTGGCGATCAGAACCGCCAGGTGCCGCATGCCCACGCTGTCGTCGACCAGGGCGCTCCGGCCGGCCAGCTCCAGCCGCCACTGGCGGCCGTGGCGGCGGCACGCCACGGCCACCGGCCCGCCGCTGCGCCGTGCCGTGTGCGGCGCCGTCCACGCGGGCAGCGCCATGCCCAGCCTGGCGGCCTCCTGCTCGGCCAGGGCCAGCTCCGCCCGCGCCGCCTCGCCGTGCGCCCCGCCGCGCAGCGTCAGCGCGTGGCCCAGCCGCAGGCGGGACAGGACCACGGCCGGCCAGTGACCGAGCGCGAGGTTGCCGTCGACGGCCTGCCCGAGGTGCTCCACAGCCGTGTCGATCCGGCCGGCGGTGAGTGCGGCCGTGCCCAGGGTCAGGTGGGTGGAGCCGAAGCACGCCACCCCCAGGCTGGCGATCATCGGGAGATGGGCGAACGGCACGAGCAGGTCGTACGCCTGAGCGGCGGTGCCGGCGTCGTCGAGCAGATGGGACGCCTCCACCACGCCGTGCATCGCCGCCAGCCAGCTCCTGCCGCGGGGCAGCTCCGCCAGCCCGGCTCCGCGCAGCCGGGCCAGCATCCCGCGGGCCAGGTGCTGGTCTCCGGCGGTGGCGGCGGCCACCGCCAGGACCGCGAAGTACGCGTAGTCGGCCGAGCCCAGCGCGGGCGTCCGCACCAGCTTCTCCAGGGCCGGGACGAGTTCGCCGATGCGGCCCTGGTACCAGCGGATCACGGCGATCTGGGCGCCGTACCATCCGACGGCGTCGTCATCGCCGGCGGCGTGACCCCGCTCGGCGCAGGAGGCCGCCAGCGCCTCGGCGTGGGCGAACCGCCCCGCGCGGACGGCGAGCATGACCTCGATCGCGCTCACCACGAACCCGACCGCCAGATGGTCCTCCACCGCCAGCAGGTCGCGCAGTTCGTGCAGGGACCGTTCGGCGTGCGCGTCGGCGGCCAGGAACAGATCGACGCTGCGCCACAGCAGCCCCATGAGCACGTCGCTCCGGCGGCCGGTCCAGGAGGCCTGGCCGATCAGCTCCTGGGCCAGCTCCAGCCGGAGCTCCCGGTACCGCGGATCCATCAGGCAGTGGTGGGCCAGGCTGAGCGCCTCGGCCGTCGCCACCGCGTCACCGCTCTCCCTCGCCTCGGCCAGCGCCCGCAGGACGGTGCCGTGCGTGCCGCGGCGGTAGTCCTCCTCGGCGCAGAGCCTGGCGCGCAGCCGTACGGCCAGAGGGCCGGCCGGGTCGACGGCCGCCAGGGCGCGGCGCTGGCGCGCCCGCACCATGGCGGCCTCCGCGGCGGTGCGGTGCTCCTGCACCCACACCCCGCCCAGCCCCAGGGCGGCCCGGGCCATCGCCGGACCGTCGTCCAGCCGCTCGGCCGCGCTGTAGGCCAGATCGAACCACCATCGGGCGGTCTGCAGGTCGCCCTCGGCGTGCAGGGCGCGCTCGGCCGCCGTGAGGGATGACTCGACATCCCCGTGGGCGTCCGGGCGTTCTTCCAGGTGGTACGCGACATTCACGAGATCCCCCCAGCCGCGCCGGGTCCTGGTCCCCCGCCCGGCCGCGGTGTCCAACGATGCGACGCCCCGGTATGCGCTGACTTGACGGTCGCTTAACGGCGTCAGTAACTGAAGGTCGTGGCGCCCTCGTCGCCGATCCACTGCCACATCGGGACGGTGCCGGCCAGCTCCGCGCCCTCGATCAGCCCGCTCTTGTCGAGCTTGCGGGAGTCGAAGCAGATGGGGCAGACCATGTAGCTCCCGCCCGCCTTGGCGTACCGCGCCAGCAGGTCCGCCAGCGGCGGGCAGCCGTCGCACGCGACGCCGGTCGCGACCCCCTCCAGGGCCAGGCGGGTGGCCTCCTTGGTGAGGAACATCAACGTCGGTCGGCCCTGCTCGGCCGCGCCGACCGCGACCAGGAACGCCACCGTGACCCGCTCGGGGTCCTCCAGTCCGGTGGTCAAACTGATGACAGCCTTGCCTGCCATGTCTCTCTCCTTGCTCCCGTTTCGATGGATCCGTGGAACGTGCCAAGCGCTCGCGCGTCACCGGTCTCCTCTGGGCAGGGGATGCCGGCGCGTGAAGGGCTGGGCGATGAATGCCGTTATTTCATCGCGTACATCGCAGACCTCACATCCGTGCTCAGTACGGAAAACCCACTCAGTGTTGGACAGTGAACATCCGCCCGGATGGAGACATACTCGGGTTCATGGGTGCGGACGTCTTCCCCGATCTCCGGGAGTCCGGCGTGACGCCGCGCGAGGTGGAGATCCTGTGGCTCGTGGGTGACCGCCTGCAGAACCAGGAGATCGCCGCCAGGCTGCGGCTGTCGGAACGGACCGTGGAGAGCCACGTCTCGTCCCTGCTGCGCAAGCTCGGCGGGAGCAACCGGCTGGCCCTGATCGACGCGGCGACCCGCTTCCGCGCCGGCCGCGAGCCCCGCGGCGTCCTGCCCAGGCCGCTGTCGTCGTTCGTGGGCCGGGCCGGGGAGATCGGCGACCTGCGCCGGCTGCTCGACGCGCACCGGATGGTGACGCTGACCGGCCCCGCCGGCACCGGCAAGACCCGCCTGGCCCTGCACCTGGCCCACGCGGTGACCACGCTGCCCCCGGCCGTCCTGATCGATCTCGCCCCGCTGACCCCCGGAGACCCCGTGGAGCGCGCGTTCGCCGACTCCCTGGGCATAGCCGGGGAGGAACACCGGCTGCGCGCCCTGATCCGCGAGACCCTCGCCGACGGCCGCCACTGGCTCGTGGTGGACAACTGCGAGCACGTGACGGCCCCGGTCGCGGCGCTCCTGGCCGATCTGCTGGCCACCACCGACCACCTGCACGTGCTGGCCACCAGCCACGGGGCGCTGCACCTGGCGGGGGAGGTCGTCTACGAGATCCCGCCGCTGCCGCTGCCCGCCGAAATCGACGACCCGGCCGCGGTGCTGGGCTCCGGCGCCGGCCGGCTGTTCGCCGACCGCGCCGCCGCGGCCTCGCCGGGGTTCGAGATCACCGCCGCCAACGCCCGGCAGGTCGCGATGATCTGCGACCGGCTGGACGGCCTGCCGCTGGCGATCGAACTCGCCGCCGCCCGGATCCGGTTCTTCACCCCGGACGAGCTGCTGACCCGGCTGGACGACCGCTTCGCCCTGCTGACCGACGGGGCGCGGGGCTCACCGAACCGGCACCGTACCCTGGAGGAGGCTCTCACCTGGAGTTACGAGCTGCTGGCCGAGGACGAGAAACTGCTGCTGGAACGCTGCTCGGTGTTCCCCGGCGGGTTCGACTACGACACCGCGGCACAGGTGCTCTCCCATCCGCCGCTGGACTCGGCCGACCTGCTCCGGATCTTCTCGCGCCTGCTGGACCGGTCGCTGATCTCCTCCCGCCGCCGGGACGGGACCACCGAATACCGCCTGCTGGACAGCGTCCGGCAGTTCGCGCACCGGAGGCTGCTCGCGCGCGGCGCCGCGGAGACGGCGCGCGAGCAGCATGCCCGCCACCACCTGCGCCGCGCCGTGGCCGGCGTGCCGGACCTGCGCGGCCGGGACCAGGTCGCCGCGCTCCGCTGGATCGAGCACCATTCGGCGGACCTGAGAGTCGCGTTGCGCTGGGCGCTCGGCCTGGACGACACCACGGCCGCCTGGGAGTTCATCGCCGGCTTCGGCACGGCGTGGGAGGTCGTCGGCTGCAACGGCGAGCTGTTCGACTGGCTGGACATCCTGCTCAAGCGGCCCCTGCCGGACGGCGACCTGGGCTTCCGGGCCGCGATCACCTGCGCCGTCGTGCTGTGCTACCAGGACGCGGAACGGGCGCGGGAGTTCGCCGAGCACGCGCATCGGATGGCGGCCGGCGGCACCGACCACGACCGGGCGCTCGCCCTGCTCACCCTCGGCTGGACGAAGCAGTACGGCAAGCAGCGCGCGGACTCGTCCGAGCACCTGGTCCGGGCGGTCGAGCTCTTCGCGCGGCTGGGCGACGACTGGCACCACGCCCTGGCGCTGTCCAACTACGGGACCGTCACGGACGCCCGGACCGGCCTGGCCCCGCTGGCGCACGCCGCCGAACTGTTCGGCCGCCTCGGCGACCACGTCAAACGCGCCAACTGCCTCAACCAGATGGCGATCCGGGCGATCGAGGGCCGGACCCGCCTGGAGGAGGTGCCCGGCTGGCTGGCCGAGTCCACGCGGCTGGCCCGCGGCAGCGGCAACAACCACGAACGGCTGCACGCCGAGCTCTACCAGGCCACCCTCGACCAGCAGGGCGGAGAGCACACGACCGCCACCATCGGCCGGCACGGTGCGGAGCACGCGACCGCCGCCGTCGGCCGGCACAGCGGAGAGCACGCGACCGTGCAGACCCGCTTCGGCGGGCTGCTCGCCGAGTTCCGGCGGATCGGCGACCTGCGCTGCGCGGTCCGCTGCCTGCTCGGCATGGGCCGCGCCGCGCTCTCCGACGGCGAGCACGCGAGCGCGCGGCGGCACTTCGCCGAGGGCACCCGGATCGCCATCGGCCTCGGGGACGTGCGCATCATCGCGCTCGGCCTGCGCCTGCTCGCCGGGGCCGACCACGCGACCGGCCACTTCGAGCGCGCCGCCGCCCTGCTCGGCGCCGCCGAACGGCTCGATCCCGCGACCGGGGACGACCTCGTCCCCGACCCCGGACTGCCCGCGGCACTGCGCGACCGGCTCGGCCCGGCGGTCTTCGACTCCGCCTTCGCGGCCGGGTACCGCACACCCCCGGCCGGACAGGTGGAGGGCCCCGGCTTCCCCCTCGGGGTGGGGGTCGTCAAGCACTATTGACCCGGCCGGCGCCGCCGGCCTCCGCGCCGAGGGCGGGGAACGCATCGCGGTGGGGGATGTGAACCGTCCGGGTGGCCCGCGGACGGTCCATCGGGGTGACGATGCGATCCACCGCCCTCATATCTGAGGCGTGACATTCCGTTCCATCGCGCCCCGGCCGGTCAGGACGCGCCCGTCCAGCGGGGGTCGCGGCCGGTGAGACCGAGCAGCCGCTCCAGCAGGGGCGCGTCGCCGGGAACGGGCACCGGCGGCCCGAACAGGCCGGGGCTGCCGTCCGGGTTCTGGGCGGCGACGGCGCCGACCCATCGGTACGCGGTGGTCAGGGCCTCGGTCAGCGTCTCGGTCAGGGCCGGGTCGGCGCCCGGGTAGGGCTGCCCGGTCGCGACGGCCAGATCCCAGCCGTGCACGATGACCTCGTCGAGCGCGGCCGCACCGGCGACGTCGGCGGGGAGCTCGTTGCCGCCGACCTCGGTGGTGCCGGTCCACGCCGACTCCGCCCGCCACGCCCGGGCGAGCTCGTCGAGGCGGGCCGGGATGCGGCGGCGCCAGTCATCGCCCAGCCGGGACGCGTCCGGCAC
The DNA here is from genome assembly GCF_016863135.1 of Planobispora longispora. Classification (GTDB taxonomy): domain Bacteria; phylum Actinomycetota; class Actinomycetes; order Streptosporangiales; family Streptosporangiaceae; genus Planobispora; species Planobispora longispora. The sequence continues at coordinate 16,130 of NZ_BOOH01000024.1, read as the reverse complement.
CGGGGCGCGGCCGCCTCCCTCCAGGGGAGTCTTGACGGCGGCCGCGGTGAACGCGGCGCAGAGGCTGTCGATGTGGTCGAGCAGCTCGCCGACGGTGATGCCGCCGCAGGGCGTGGGCACGGCGAGCTGGTCGTCGCGGACCCGCCCGATGAGAGCGCTGAGCACGGCGGTGGCGGGACGCGGGTCGGTCGTCACGGTCAGATCACCTCCGTGAGCCGGCCGAGGACGCCGTCCCAGCCGGCGCCGACCTGCTCGGCGACGTGGGGCAGCGCGACGGCCAGGGCGTCGAGCCGTTCGTGCACGAGGAGCAGGCGAGTCCCGCCCGCGGGGGTCTCGTCGAGGGTGACGGTCAGCAGGGAGTCGAACACCGGACCGGCGTCCCGGTCGGGACCGATGAACCCCCAGCGCCAGACGATGCGTCGGTCCGGCACGAGTTCGAGCAGCTCCGCGTCGAAACCGCCCACGGGCTGGTCGGAGTCGGTCTGCCGGATGCGGTACCGGCCGCCTGCGCGCTCGTCCACCTCCGCGTGCGCGCGCTCCGGAGAGCCGGGCGCCAGCCACCGCCGCAGGATCGCGGGATCCAGCCAGGCCCGGTAGACCGCGTGCACGGGCGCGGGAAGGATCCGCTCGCGCCGTACGGCGGGGAAAACGGCGAGCTCGGACGTCATGGTGTCTCCTCACTGGCGGACGGGTGCGGTGGGCCGAGGACGTGTTCCAGGGCGTCGAGCCGGGCGTCCCAGAACCCCTCGTAGAAGCGGAGCCAGGCCATCGCGTCGGACAGCGGGCGGGGCCGCAGCCGGCACACGTGCCGCCGCCCGGTGACGGTGCGCTGCACCAGCCCGGCCTGTTCGAGGACCCTCACGTGCTTGGACGCCGCGGCCAGGGACATGTGCAGCGGTGCGGCCAGTTCGCCGACCGAGAGCTCGCCGCCGGCGAGGCGACGCAACATGCTGCGCCGCGCGTCATGGGACAGGGCGTGGAACACGTCGTCCAGCGCCCCTCTATCCTCAACCATATGGTTGAGGATAGAGGGTGGCCCTCCTATGTACAACCAAAAGGTTGAATATTATTCGCCGCCTGTCACCGGTCTCCCCGTGCGAGTTCGTCCGGGAGCGGGCCGACCTTGACCCACGCCGCCCGCGCCCGGCCGTCCGCCATTCCCACCTCGTGGAAGAAGCGGACGCACTTGGCGAGCGCCCACCGCTCGACCTGCCGGCGGTGCGGGCTGCGCAGGGCGGTCCGCCGGGCGAACTCCGGATCCAGGCCCACGGCCCGGTAGCGGTCCGGGCGGATCATGGTGTCCAGCAGGGTCCGTGTCAGGCGGGCCATCATGGCTCCGCCGACGCGCCGGCGCACCGCCGACCGGTGGACCACCTGGCGCTTCAGCTCCTCGCGGGCGTACTTGATGCGCCGGGCCTCCTCGATCACGTGGATGCGGGAGATCTGCCGTGTGATCGGGTGGATCGTCTCGTCCGTCATCGCCACGCGCTGGAAGGCGTCGGTGAGCTCCACCACCACCAGCGCCGCGGCGAACAGCCTCAGCGGGTCGTCGAGCATCGCGGCGATCCGGACGCCCAGCCGCTGCCACCAGAGCGGCGGCCGCGGCCGGAGCCCGTAAGTGCCGATCATCCGGGCGAACATCCGCGAATGCCTGCACTCGTCCTCGAGTTCGACGAGCGCGTACGCCCAGTGCGCCTGCTGGTACGGCGTCGCCGCGGCGTGGCCGACGAGTCCCGCCGTGAGGGCCAGCTCGGCCGCGCGGACGACTCTTATTGGACTGAAAGTACATTTAGCCGACGGTCGCCTCAAGACGCGGCCCGGCATACCCGTCCGACCCGTGGGACGACCGGTCCACTACAGCTATTGATCTCCCTGGGAGTCCTGCGGGGAGGGGCGGGTCAGTCGGGCGGGAAGCGGCGTACGTACCGGCTCTGCCACGGGGTCTCCACCGCCCGGCGGTCGTAGCGCTCCCGGACGTAGCGCACGGCCTCGCCGGCGGGGACGCCGTCGAGGATCGCCAGGCACGCCAGCGCCGTGCCGGTGCGGCCCTTCCCTCCCGCGCAGGCGACCTCGACCCGTTCGCTCCCGGCCCGCCGCCACGCCTCGCGCAGCGCGGCGGTCGCGTCGGCCCGGTCCGCCGGGAGGCGGAAGTCCGGCCACCGGACCCAGCGGGCCGTCCAGGTGACGGCCTGCGGCGGATGGCCGAGCAGGTAGAGGGCGAACTCGGGCTCGGGGCCGTCCGGCAGGGGCCGCGCCAGGCCGCGCCCCCGGATGAGGCGGCCCGACGGCAGGCGCAGCACGCCCTGCGCCTGGGGATCCCAGGTGTTGCTCATACCGGGCAATCTACGCCTCCTGGATGGTCCTCGGCGGGGTGACGCGCCCGGACGGCCTTGGTCCGGGGAACGGATGCGGCCCGGGGCGCCGGGCGGAGAACGGCCTGTCCGTGCGGGTGGTGGGCCGGCGGTGCCGCGGCCGTACCTGCCATCGGTTGTCAGGTACGGTCGCCATGATGAGTCCATGGAGACCTTGACGGCACGGCGGCTCAACCGCGCGACGCTGGCCCGGCAGATGCTGCTCGCGCGGGAGAAGAGCGACGTCACGACGGCGGTGGAACGGCTCGGCGGCATGCAGGCGCAGGAGGCCAGACACCCCTTCGCCGGGTTGTGGACGCGGGTCGACGGCTTCCGCAGGGAGGACCTGCACCGGGCGCTCCACGGGCGGGACGTCGTCCGGGCCACGATGATGCGGGCCACCCTGCACCTGGTGAGCGCGGCCGACTACGCGAGGTTCCGCCCCGCGCTGGACCCGGTGCTCGCCGCGGCGCTGAACGGGCGGAGCCGGCTGACCGCCGGGCTGGACCTGGAGGCGCTCCTGCCGGTCGCCCGCGAGATCCTCACGGAGGGGCCGCGCGACTTCACCACGCTGCGCGCCCTGCTCCAGGAGAAGTTCCCGCAGGCCGACGACCGCGCGCTGGGCTACGCCGTACGGACCCGGCTGCCGCTGGTCATGGTCCCGACCGAGGACCGCTGGTCCTTCCCGCAGGCGGCGGACTTCACCCTGGCGGAGAGCCGGCTGGAGGGGCGGACCCGCCAGGCGGCTCCGGGCGATCCGGTGGAGGAACTGGTGCTGCGCTATCTGGCGGCGTACGGCCCGGCCACCGCCGCCGACGCGCAGACCTGGTCGGGCCTGAAAGGGCTGCGCGCCGTGCTGGACGGCCTGCGCCCGAAGCTGGCCGTCTTCCGCGACGAGAAGGGCCGGGAGCTGTTCGACCTGCCCGACGCCCCGCGCCCGGACGAGGACGTCCCCGCCCCCGCGCGGTTCCTGCCCGACTTCGACAACCTCGTCCTCGCGCACGCCGACCGCGCCCGCCTGCTGGACGAGGAGCACCGCGGGCAGGTCACCACCAAGAACCTGCGGGTGCGCGCCACGTTCCTCTGGGACGGCCGCGTGCGCGGCACCTGGCAGACGGAGCTCAAGCGCAAGACCGCCGTCCTGCGCATGGCCGCCTTCGAGACGCTCCCGCGGGAGGCGGTCTCCGCGCTGCGCGAGGAGGGCGAGGAGCTTCTGCGTTTCCTGGAACCGGACGCCGCCGCCGTCGACGTCCGCGTCGAGGACGCCTGACCCGGGCTCTCGGAGCCGGTGCCATCGCCGGGGCGATAGAGAACCCGGCGAGGGCGGCATGTACGGCGGCCACCGGCGGGGGTCAGCCCGCTCGCAGCGAGCGCAGTGCGCGATCGCAGACCGCGTGCCAGGTGTCGCCTCCTCCGTCCCGGGTCAGGACGCTGGCCACGACCTCTTCCTCGCAGGTCGCCCCGTGCCAGGAACACCTTCCCCGGGAGGCGAGCGGGCTGTTGTGGAGGCGGGCGTCGAAGGGCTGTTCCCGGATGATCCGGGTTCTCATCCTCCGGTCGCGCGCGGTCGCGCCGGGGTGGATGCGCGGGTCGGTGAGGATGGCGTAGACGTAGGACGGTCCCATGACGTCCCGGCTGATCTCGCCGGGCCCCTTCAGCGGCATCATGCTCCACGCGCGGGCGAAGTGGGCGCGGGGGATGGAGACCGTGGTGCGGTCGGGCGACACCCTGTCGCGCTCCACAGAGAACCGGAACACACCGCCGCGTACCTGCCGGAACTCCTCACCGGCGTGCTCGGTGATCCGCCGCCAGACCCGGTCGAACTCCTCGGGGGACGGGAGGGCGGCGGGCGCCTCCGCCCGCCGGACCGGCCGGGACCGCATGTCCGGCGGCTGCGGGGAAGGGGAGGCGGGTACGGCCTCGGAGGAGGCTCGCCGGTCACTGCTGGCCGAGGCGACCCTCCAGAGCACGGGGAGGCGGGGGTGGCGGCCGATCACCACGAGGAACGCCAGCACGACGTGGACGAGGGGAGGCGCTACCACCGCGGTGAGAGCCCAGGTCCACATCACGATGTCGTCCGGCGGGATGTCGGCCCGGGGGTAGCGGAGGGACGCGTAGATCCCCGCGGGGAGGATGGTGACGCAGAGATACAGGACGGCGACGATGTCGAGCAGAATCGACTGCGCCGCGTGGAAGCGCACCTGAGGGTGCGCGCTTCTGCGAAGGATCAGGCCTCCGGGGAGGCCGAGCAGGTAGGCCAGAGCGGAACGCCAGGCCACGGCGAACGCGTCGTGGTCACGCGGCGGTTCGCGGAGGGACGGAGAACTCACCGTGGCGGCACGGCCATCGCGCGATGCCGGGGCGGGGGCCTGACCACCGGCGGAGCCGTCCGGAGCCGCGGTGCGGCGTTTGCGGTCCGCTCTTTCGGTGACGGCCACCACCGCCTGGACGATGCCCGCGACCGCGCCGAGCACTCCGAGCAGTGCCACGGCGAATTCCATCTGGCCTCTCTCCGGGGGAGCTCGCAACCGAGCTGAGATGAGCAGATATCGGCGTGTTTCCTGCTTCACAGGGATGCAGTCATTATTGCAGAGAGTGGTTACCGATGTGCTGAGAGAAATGATGTGATGCCGCACGGGGCTCAGCCTCGTGCGGCACACCGTGCGATCTCCCGTCAGCCGTTCCCGGCGGCCCGCACGCCCGCCTCGCTGCCACCTATCCGCCGGAGGTGTGTGAAGGAATCGCGGCAGGGTAGGCCGCCGGGCGGCGCCGTACGCCCGGCGGGGAGCACGCGGGCACGTCCGCCGGGAAGGAGCAGCCGACATGTCCGACCGGATCGCCGACCCGTGGGGGAGCCGCACGCCGTACGGCCCGCCCGCGACCGTGGAACGGCTCGCCGCGGCCCTGCCCGGCCGCCTCAAGGACTTCCTGCCCGGCGACTTCGGCCGGCGCAGCCCCTGGCCGGTCCGGGTGGACGCCTTCCTGGCCGAGGGGGTCACCGAGGACGACGTCGACGCGTGGGTGCCGTCCGCCTCGATCCTGCACTCCAACGGCGACGCGATGGACATCGCGGTCTCCGGCGGCCGCATCGTGGGCGTGCGCGGCCGGGCCGACGACCGCGTCAACCACGGGCGGCTCGGCCCCAAGGACCTGTACGGCTGGCAGGCCAACGCCAGCCCCGACCGGCTGACCCGCCCCCTGATCCGCGGCTGCGGCGGCGAGCTGGCCGAGACCGACTGGGACACCGCGATGGACCTGATCGTGTCGCGCTCGAAGGCGCTGCTCGACGGCCCGGGAGGGTGGGGGAACCTCGCGTTCTACACCAGCGGCCAGCTGTTCCTGGAGGAGTGCTACACGCTCGGCGTGATCGGCAAGGCGGGCATCGGCACGCCCCACATGGACGGCAACACGCGCCTGTGCACGGCGACGTCCGCCGCCGCGCTCAAACTGAGCTTCGGCACCGACGGGCAGCCCGGCTCCTACGCCGACGTCGACCACTGCGACGCGATCGCGCTGTGGGGGCACAACGTGGCCGAGACGCAGACGGTGCTGTGGGCGCGGATGCTCGACCGCCGCCACGGGCCGCGGCCCCCGGCGATGATCGTCGTCGATCCGCGGGAGACGCCGGTCGCGCGGGAGGCCGACGTGCACCTGGCCGTACGGCCCGGCACGAACCTGGCGCTGATGAACGCCCTGATCCACGTGCTGATCGACGAGGGCTGGTACGACGAGAGGTACGTCCGGGCCCGCACGATCGGGTTCGAGGAGCTCCGGAAGGTCGTGGCGGACCGCACGCCCCGGTGGGCCGCGGAGATCTGCGACGTGCCCGCGAGCGCGATCGAGCGGGCCGCGGAGATCATCGGGTCCTCGGAGCGCCTGCTCTCGACCGTGCTCCAGGGGTTCTACCAGTCGCACCAGGCGACCGCCGCGGCCTGCCAGGTCAACAACATCCACCTGCTGCGCGGCATGCTCGGCCGCCCGGGCGCGGGCGTGCTGCAGATGAACGGCCAGCCCACCGCGCAGAACACCCGCGAGGCCGGGGCCGACGGCGACCTGCCGGGCATGCGCAACTGGAACAACCCCGAACACATCCGCGAGCTGGCCGGGCTGTGGAACGTCGAGCCCTCGGTCATCCCGCACTGGGCGCCGCCGACCCACGCCATGCAGATCTTCCGCTACGCCGAGCAGGGCTCGGTCAAGCTGCTGTGGATCTCGGCGACCAACCCGGCGGTCTCCCTGCCCGACCTGGCCCGGATCCGCCGCATCCTGGCCGGGGAGGACCTGTTCGTGGTCGTCCAGGACATCTTCCTGACCGAGACGGCCCGGCTGGCCGACGTGGTCCTGCCCGCCGCCACCTGGGGGGAGAAGGAGGGGACGTTCACCAACGCCGACCGCACGGTCCACCTCTCCGGGAAGGCGGTCGATCCGCCCGGGGAGGCCCGCTCCGACCTGGACATCTTCCTCGACTACGCGCGCCGGATGGACTTCCGCGACAAGGACGGGGCGCCGCTGATCAAGTGGCACGACCCGGAGTCGGCGTTCGAGGCGTGGAAGGCCTGCTCGGCGGGGCGCCCGTGCGACTACACCGGCATCACGTACGGCATGCTGCGCGGCGGAGGCGTCCAGTGGCCCTGCGCGCCGGGGGCGCGGCACGGGACCGAGCGCCTGTACGCCGGGGGACGGTTCAACACCGACCCGGACTACTGCGAGACCTACGGCCAGGACCTGCTCACCGGCGCCGAGCACACCGAGGAGCGGTACCGCGCCAAGGAGCCCCGGGGGCGGGCCTTCCTGCACGCGGCGCCGTACGAGCCGCCGCCCGAGACCGCGGGCGGGGACCACCCGATGCTGCTGACCACCGGCCGCACCGTCTACCACTTCCACACCCGCACCAAGACCGGCCGGGCCGCCCAGTTGAACGCCGCCGCGCCGGACCCGTGGGTGGAGCTCAGCCCGGGCGACGCCTCCGCGCTGGGCGTGGCCGAGGGCGACGTGGTGCGCGTCGAGTCGCCCCGGGGGACGCTGGAGGCCCGGGCGCGGGTGTGCGGGACCCGGCCGGGGGTGGTGTTCGTCCCGTTCCACTACGGCTACTGGGACCGCGGGGACTCCGGCCCCGGCGACGGGGTTCCGCGCGCCGCCAACGAGCTGACCGCCACCGGCTGGGACCCGGTGTCCAAGCAGCCGTACTACAAGGTCGCGGCGGTCCGGGTGAGCAAGGCGGCCGACGCCCTGGGCGTGCTCTCCGCCGCGCCCACCACCGGCGCCGCCTCCCCGCACGACCCGCGGGTGCCCGTCACGGCCGGCGGGCCGGAGGCCGAGGCGCGGGAGTGGACCGAGGCGGACGAGCACACGGAGTGGGCCGGGTCCGGGGCCGGGGAGTATTCGGGAACGGCCGGGACCGGGGACCGGCCCCGGGACCGGTCCGGTTCGCCGGAGAAGTTCGAGACGTCACGGTGGTTCGAGGAGGACTGACCATGCACCTGGCCCACTACCTGGGGCTGCTGCACCGCTCGCAGAACGAGCTGGCCGGCGCTTTCTGCGAGGTGGGACGGGCTCATGACGACGAGCCCGACATCCACCACATCTGCGAGCGGCTGGCCGTGCAGTGCACCGAGCACGCCCGGCTTCTGGAGCCGTTCGTCCAGCGCTACTCGGAGGAGGCCGTGGACGAGCCCGAGCGGCTGCACTCGACCCTCTTCTCCGGAACCCGCTCCGGCCCCGTCGGCCTCCTGCGCGACCTGCACGACCTGTACCTCATGGCCGCCGAGTGCGACATGGCCTGGACGCTGATCGGGCAGGCCGCGCAGGGAGCCAGGGACACCGGGCTCCTCGAGGTCGTCCGCCGCTGCGAGGGCGAGACCGCCGCGCAGATGGAGTGGCTGGGCGCCCGGATGAAGCAGGCCGCCCCGCAGGCGCTGGTCGTGGCCTCCTGACCCGCCGTCCCGGCCCGCCTGCCCGCCTGCCCGATCCGGCGGACCGGCCCGCCTGTCCGATCCGGCGCGCCGGACGCGTCTGTCCGGCGGGTGAACCGTTGGCTAGCGTGGAGCCGTCGGGGGATGCCATGCCGGAGACACCGAGGGAGTCACGATGGACATCATGGATGTGATCGATCAGGCGAAGGACAACGCCACCGTCAGCCGCGTCTTCGGCGAGCCGATCACCCGTGAGGGAGTGACGGTCGTACCGGTCGCCAAGATCGCCAGCGGCGGGGGCGGCGGCAGGGGCAAGCAGGAGGGCGAGAAGGCCGGGGAGGGGGCCGGCGGAGGGTACGGCCTCAGCGCGACCCCGGCCGGGGTGTTCGTCATCAAGGACGGCGACGTCCGCTGGCAGCCCGCGGTCGACGTCAACCGGATCGTCCTGGGCGGCCAGATCGTGGGCGTCATCCTGCTGCTCACCGCCCGCGCGATCGTGCGGATGACCGTCAAGAGGCGCAGGAGGCGGCGCGGCTGAGCCGGGCGGGCCGGGTCCGTCCCCGCGGATCCGCGCTCCCGGCCGGGAGATTTCCAGATGAGTCCCCCTCCCCGGGGATGAAGCGGACCGGGGAGGGGGACTCAGGGTCAGAACCGGAAGCGTCCCACCAGCGACTTGAGCTCGCCCGCCAGGACGGACAGCTCCCGGGCGGCCTGCTCGGTCGCGCCGCTGCCGGCGGTGGTGGCCTGCACCGCCCCGGTGACCTCGCCGATCGTGTACGCGATGTCGGCGGAGCCGGCGGCCGCCTCCGCGACGTTGCGGCTCATCTCCCTGGTGGTGGCGCTCTGCTCCTCCACGGCGCCGGCGATGGTCGTCTGCAGGCCGTTGACCCGGTCCACCACCTGCACGATCTCGTGGATCGCCGCGATGGCGGCATCGGTGTCGTCCTGAATGGCCCTGACCCGGCTGGTGATGTCCTCGGTGGCCTTGGCCGTCTCCTGGGCCAGGTCCTTGACCTCGGAGGCGACCACGGCGAAGCCCTTGCCGGCGTCGCCGGCCCGGGCCGCCTCGATGGTGGCGTTCAGGGCCAGCAGGTTGGTCTGCTCGGCGATGCTGTTGATCGTCTTGACCACCGCGCCGATCTCGGTGGAGGAGTCCCCCAGCTTCGCGATGGTCTCGGTGGTGGACTGCGCGACCTCCGCGGCCCGCGTGCCGACCTGCGCCGCCTCGGTGGTGCTGTAGGCGATCTCGCGGATCGAGGCGTCCATCTCCTCGGCGCCGGCGGCGACCGTCTCGATGTTCGCCGACACCTTGGTCGCGGCCCCGGACACGGCCTCGGTACGGCCGGCGGTGCGCTCGGCGCCGTCGCGCAGCTCGTTGCTGATCATGGACAGGGAGCGCGCGGACGCCGTCACCCCCTCGGCCTTGTCGTCGATCTGCCGCACCATATCAGCGATCTTGGCGGTGAAGCGGTTGAACGCGGCCCCCAGGGCGCCGATCTCGTCCCGTCGCGCCTCGTCCACCCGCTGGGTGAGATCGCTGTCGCCGTCGGCGATCTCCGCCAGCCGGTCGCGCAGCCGTACGATGGGCCGGGTCAGACCGGTGCCCAGGAACCAGACCACCGCACCGGCGGCCAGGCAGGCGGCGAGGGCGGCCAGCAGCACCGTGCGCCGCACCCCGTCGGACTCCGCGGCGATCGTGCCCTCCGGCACGCTGACGGCCAGCGCCCAGGTGTCGCCGGTCGCCAGCGTGACCGGGGTGACCACCGCGGTGGCCTCCTCCCCGAACTGCTCGTCGTGCCTGGTGGTGCGGAGCGTGTCCTTGCCCTCCAGCACCTTCTTCATGTCCGCGGCCAGCGCCCCGGGCAGCGGCTTGCCGAGCAGGTCCTGCTTCGGGTGCGCCAGCACCGAACCGGCCGCGGTGACCAGGGCCAGGTATCCGGTGCCGTACGGCTTCTCGGCCAGCAGGGCGGTGCGCAGGTCGGCCAGGGCCAGGTCGACGGTGACCACGCCGTGGAACGCGCCGTCCACCATGATCGGGGCGGTGGCGGTGGTCATCAGCACGTCCTCGCCGTTGACCGGGTAGACGTAGGGCTCCACGACCAGGTCCTTGCCGGTTTCCCGGGGCACCAGGTACCAGTCGCCGGCGCCGGGCGTCTCGTAGTCGGTGAGCGCGGCGACCTTCAGCTCCCCGCCGTCGCGATACCAGTAGGGGATGAACCGGCCGGTGGCGTCGCTCTGCGCGCTCCCGCGGAAGGCGGCGTCGCGGCCGTCGAAGGCTCCGGGCTCCCAGCCGGTGGACATGCCGACGAACTCCGGGTGCCTGGCCAGGGTGTCGCGCACCAGGTTGCTCACCGCCGCGCGGTCGGTGCGGCCGGCCGACTTCAACGACGCCATCACTCCGGCCAGCGCGTGCGCGGCGTGCGCGGCGCCGTCGATCAGGCGTGCCACCTCACCGGCCTCCCGGCGCGCCAGTTCCTCGGCGTATTTCTCGGCCTGCCGCCGTGACAGGTCGCCGCTCTCCACCGTCACGATGGCGAACAGCACGGCGATGGCGAGCACGACGACCGTTAGAACGCTCGCCACCAGCCGCGTGCGAATGTTGTGCATGAGGACCTCTCTTCCGTCGGCCTAAGATTTCGGCGGAAGAAGAGATCATCTGAGGGTTCGCCGTCACGTTCGGTGGACGGCTCCGTCACATCCGGTAGACCTGCTCCCCGCCGACGAAGGTCATGGTCACCTTCGTCCGCCAGATGTCGGCCTGCGGCTCGGTGAACGGGTCGCGGTCGAGGACGACGAGGTCGGCGCGGTTGCCGACGGCGATGGCGCCCGCCTCGTCGTCGTGGTTGATCCAGGCCGAGCCGGCGGTGTAGGCCGTCAGCGCCGTGTCCAGGTCCAGGCGCTGCCCCGGCAGGAACGGCGTCTGGGCCGTCGGATAGTCCGCGTGCACCGAACCGCCCGGCTCGGTGCGGTTGACCGCGACGTGCATGCCCTGGATCGGGTCGGCGTTCGACACCGGCCAGTCGCTGCCCGCGCAGAACCGGGCGCCCGCCCGCAGCAGGTCCGCGAACGGGTACTGCCAGGCCGAGCGCTCCTCGCCCAGGAACGGGATGGTCAGCTCGTCCATCTGGGCGTGGTGGGTGGCCCACAGCGGCTGCAGGTTGGCGGTCACCCCGAGCCGGGCGAAGCGCGGCACGTCGGACGGCTCGACGATCTGCAGGTGCGCGACGTGGTGCCGGTTGGCGGGGTCGGAGCCCTCCAGGCTGTCGAGCACCTCTCGGACGGCCCGCTCGCCGATGGCGTGGAAGTGCACCTGGAAGCCGTGCCGGTCGAGCTCGGCGACGTACTCCTTCAGAAGCTGCGGGTCCACGTAGGACAGTCCGGTCCCGCCGCAGCGGCAGTAGGGCTCGATCACCGCGGCGGTGAAGTTCTCGGTGATGCCGTCCTGCATGATCTTCACCGAGGTGGCGCGGAAGGTCTCCAGCCCGTCGGCCGACTTGCGGCGCTCGATCAGCTCGGGGATCTGCTCGGCGCCGCGCGCCCGGTCCCACCAGAGCGCGCCGACGACCCGGGCCTTGAGCCTGCCCGAGGCCGCCGCCGCGACGTAGGTGGGCAGCTGGTCGTCCGAGCCCGCGTAGGAGCCGACGATGGCGTCCTGCCAGCCGGTGATGCCGAGGGAGAACAGGTGCCGCTGGGCGTCCATCAGCGCGTCCATCAGGTCCCGCTCGGTCGGGCGCGGGGTGAGCAGGCCCACCAGGTCCATCGCGCCCTCGTGCAGCACCCCGCTCGGGGAGCCGTCGGCGTCGCGCTCGATCCGGCCGTCGGCGGGGTCCGGGGTGTCCCGGGTGATCCCGGCGATCTCCAGGGCCCGGCTGTTGACCCAGGCGGCGTGGTGGTCGCGCTGGATCAGGTAGACCGGCCGGTCGAGCGAGTCGAGCTGCGAGCGGTGCGGGAGGCCGCCGGGGAAGGCCGACATGTCCCAGCCGCCGCCGTCGATCCACTCGTGGTCGGGATGGGCGGCCGCGTACTCGTGGATCTCCGCCAGGTAGGCGTCCAGGCCGTAGACCTCCGACAGGTCGCACTTGGCCCGCTCCAGCCCGGCCTGGACCGGATGCATGTGGGCGTCGGTGATGCCCGGGATCAGCAGGCCGCCCTCCAGGTCCACGGTCTCGCACCCGCGGGCCGCCAGCCGCGCCACGTCGGCCTCGGCGCCGGCGGCGGCGATCCGGCCGTCGCGGACCAGCACCGCCTCGGCGAAGGCGCCGGCGGCCAGGAACGCCCGCCCGCCGCGGAACAGCAGGTCCGTCATGCCCATGGTCATAATCTCCATTGTCCGATATCTGATCAGCGGCCGGTGATGGAGTCGGCCAGCCGGGCCAGCACCGAGGTGCGGCCGAGCCCGTCCTTCTCCCGGGCGTCGGCCCGGCGGTACAGGTCGTACATGGCGTGCACGCCGATCCAGCGCAGCGGCTCGACCTCCCAGTTGCGCACTCTCCGGCCGACCCAGGGCAGCGAGGTCAGCTCGGTCTCCTCGCCCAGGATCAGGTCGCGCAGGGTGCGGCCGGCGAGGTTGGCGGTGGTCACCCCGTGGCCGGTGTAGCCGCCCGCCCAGCCGATCCCGGTGGCGGGGTCCAGGTGTACGGTCGCGCACCAGTCACGCGGCACGCCCAGCACCCCGGACCACGCGTGCGCGACCCGGGACTCCCTGACCGCCGGGAACATCCCGGTCAGCAGGTCCCACAGCGCCTCGATCGTCCACTCGTGCGTGCGGCCCCGGTCGTCCACGCGGGAGCCGTACAGGTAGGGCTTGCCGCGCCCGCCGAAGGCGATGCGGCCGTCGGCGGTCCGCTGGGCGTACATGTAGTAGTGGGCCATGTCGCCCAGCAGCTCGCAGCCCTCCCAGCCGATGGCGTCCCACAGCCCGCCCAGCGGCTCGGTGACGATCATGGAGCTGTTCATCGGGAGCCAGGCGCGGTGGTACTGCCGCAGCCCGGCGGTGAAGCCCTCGGTGGCGCGGATGACGTGCTTGGCGCCGACCGTTCCGTACGGCGTGCGCGCCGTGCGCGGGGCGATCTCGGTGACCGGGGTCCGCTCGTAGATCTCCACGCCCAGCTCCCGCACGGCCTCCGCCAGCCCGCGCACCAGCTTGGCCGGCTGGACCCGGGCGCAGTGCGGGCTCCAGATCGCGTTCACCGCCCCGCTGACCCGCAGGCGCTCCTCCCGCTCGGCCGGCTCCAGCAGCCGCACGTCGTCCTCGGTCCAGCCCCAGTGGCGGGCGTGGGACAGCACCCCGCGCAGCCGCCGGTCCTGGGCGGCGTTGGTGGCGACCGTGGTGACGCCGCCCTTGACGAGGTCGGCGTCGATCCCCTCCTCCGCCGCGACGGCGACGACCTCGTCGATCGCCTCGAACATCACCCGCTGGAAGCGCTTGGCCGGCTCCACGCCGTGGCTCTTCGCGTAGCGCTCGGGGGTCCCGGCCAGCTCGCCGACCAGCCAGCCGCCGTTGCGCCCGGACGCGCCGTATCCGGCGAACTCCTTCTCCAGCACCACGACGCGCAGGGCGGGGGAGGCCTTCTTCAGGTAGTACGCGGTCCACAGGCCGGTGTACCCGGCGCCGACGATCACCACGTCGGCCTCGAGATCGCCGTCGAGGGGGGCGCCCGCCGGGGGGAGGCCGGACGACCGGAACCAGAAGGAGACGTCTCCGTTAACGAATCCGTCAGACAGGGGAACGCGCGTGCTCATGGCCCCATATCCTGCTATATCCGTCAATTCGGCCATAGCGTCCTACGAAAACCGTTGTACAACCGCGTCATGAGTGATCTTCGCGGACGTAACGGCGACCTCACCCTCACGTAGCGGCGCCGTAACAGCCCCCCGGCAGGCTTGTCCGTGACGGAGGGAGCGTTCTGATGGGGTTTCTCAGGATTCGTACGACGGTGGACGAGCGACCGGGACGGCTGGCCTCGCTGGCCGCCGCGCTCGCGGACAAGGGCGGCAACATCCTCGGCCTGAGCGTCCAGCCGGACACCGACGGCACCGTGGACGAGTTCGTCGCGGAGATCCCGGCCGGGCCGGAGGCCGTACGCGAGGCGCTGGAGGCGGCGGGCGGGCGCCGGGTGCGGGTCGTCCCCGCCACCGCGCACGAGCTGACCGACGAGCCCACCCGGGTCCTGCTGCTCGCCTCCCGGCTGCGGACCGCGCCCTGGCGGCTGCCCGAACTCCTGAAGGAGCTGCTGCGCACCGACGACGCCCGCTGGGTCTACGGTTCCGACATGAGCGACCTGCCCGACCCGACCCTGCTGACCGTGCCCGTCGCCCCCCGCCGGGCGATCCGGCTGCGCCGCGCCGAGCTGCCCTTCACCCTGACCGAGGCCGCCCGGGCCGCCTCGTTCGTCCGGCTGGCGCAGCCCCCGGCCGACCCGGCCGGCTCCGCCGAGCGCGTGGTCAAGCTGGCGGACGGCACCGAGACCCAGGTCAGACCGCTCACCCGGCTCTACCGTGAGGCCCTGCGCGACCTGCACGACCGCTGCTCGCCCGAGACCCGCCGCTTCCGCTACTTCACCTCGATGCCCGCGCTGCCGGACCGCGTCTTCGACCGGCTCTGCGACCGCACCCGCGGCCACTCCCTGGTCGCCGGGTCCGACGGCCAGGTGATCGCGCTGGCCAACCTGATGTTCACCCCCGACCCCGGGATCGCCGAGATGGCCTTCCTGGTCGAGGACCGCTGGCAGGGCAGGGGACTGGGCACGGCGCTGGCCAGGATGATCCTCACCGAGGCCCGCGACCTGGGCTTCGCCGAGGTGAGGGCGACCCTGCTCTCGGACAACGCGCGCATGCGCAGGCTGCTGCTCTCGCTCGGCGCGACGCTGGGCTACACCGAGGACCCCGGCGTGGTGGAAGCCAGGCTGGCGATAGGCGTGATGGCGGCGGCGTCCCCGAGCTGACCCATCACCGGCTCCGCCGATCCGGGAGAGCTCAGGGGTTCCCGGATCGGCGGAGCGCTTTCCCCGGCGGGGGCTCCGGGCGGGCCCTTCCCGGAGTCCCCGCCCGGAGCCCTCGCCGGGGGACTCCGCTTCTTCCTCAGGGATCTCCGCGCATGTCAGTCCTTCTCCGGAGGCTCCTCCTCGCGCGGCGCGCCCGGATCCGGCGGGGCGCCCATGGCGTCCAGGCGCCGCTCGATCCGGTCCAGGCTCTCCTGGATCTGATCCAGCCGCGCGGCGAGCGACGCCCCCCTGGCGAACGACATCCCCGGGGGCAGGAACGGTTCCTGCCCGCTCCCGGGCCGCTCCCGGCGCCAGCTCCGGAGCAGGTCGATCACCTGGGCCCGTACGGCCTCCAGCTCCACCCCCTGCCTGGTGAGCACCTGGGCCGCGACGCCCTCCTCCTCGCGGACCAGCCCGAGCAGGATGTGCTCGGTGCCGATGTAGTCGTGGTGCAGGTGGAGGGCCTCCCGCAGCGACAGCTCCAGCACCTTCTTGGCGCGCGGGGTGAACGGGATGTGGTCGGACGGCGTGGTCGACCCCTGACCGATGATCTCCTCGACGTCGCGGCGCACGTCCTCCAGGCTGATCTCGAAGCTCTGCAGCGCCCGGGCGGCGATGCCGTCCTCCTCGCCGATCAGGCCGAGCAGGAGGTGCTCGGTGCCGATGTAGTCGTGTTTGAGCCTGCGGGCCTCCTCCTGGGCCAGGACCACGACGCGACGGGCACGGTCGGTGAAACGCTCGAACACGGGGCCTCCGTGTGGGGATCGATTGCCCTTTCACCCACTATGCGCCCACATGCCCGGTCAATGGGAAGACCTGCCGCCGGATAATCCCGCCCGCCTCTCCGGAAGGGCGCAGCGGCCGTCGTCGGCGGCTACCGGCTC